>CAVUPD010000013.1:0-494211 GCA_963743255.1 uncultured Chloroflexia bacterium | reverse complement strand
GGCTCCCCGCCAAGGGATACGGCCTCCTGGAATTCGACCTGACGCCGGAGCGAATGGCGCCGATCGTCGATGCCGGCGACGCCGCCATGGATGCCCACCTCGCCCAGCCCGCTTACGGCAGTCAGAGCCTGCCTGTCCCCGCCACCGCACCGGCCTGACCAGGCTGGCCGAGGGCGGCAGCCGGCGGAGTGCGCTTGACCAGCGAATCGATCGGGGCGGGAATCTTCCCCGCCCCGGTTTCGTGTCTGGCATTCGCCCGCCCTAGCGCGCGGCTTCGAGCGCCTGCAGTTTGCCCAGCGACGCCTCGACCACGTCAAACCCGCCTTGCCAGAACGCCGCCGAGCGCATGTCGATACCGGCGCGCCGCAGGATGTTCTCCGGCGAGTCCGAGCCCCCGGCCGCCAGAATCTGCAGATAGCGAGGCTTGAATGCCTCGCCCTCGCGCTGATACTGCTGGTAGAGCGACAGCACCAGCAGCTCGCCGAAGGTATAGGCGTAGACGTAGAACGGCGCGTGATGGAAGTGCGGGATGGCCAGCCATTCGTGGCGGAAGTCGTCACTCAGCTCGATCGACGCGCCAAATTGCTCCCGCAGGTTCGCCAGGTAGGCCGTGCTCAGGTCTTCCACCGTCCCGCCCTGGTCGATGATCTCCGCCGCCTGCCGTTCGAAGAGCGCGAAGTAGGCCTGGCGCAGGATCGTGGCGTAGTGGTTGTCCATCTCGCGGAACAGGAGTGTCCGACGCACGTCTGCTCGCCGGATCGAGCTCCAACAATCGATCGACCAGCAGCATCTCCCCGAAGGTCGAGGCGGTTTCCGCCAGGGGCAGCGCTGCATGCTGGGTGAGCAGGCTGTGCTCATCCGCCATCAGGCTGTGGACAGCATGGCCGAGCTCATGCGCCAGCGTCGCCACGTCTTCCGGCTTGCCCTTGAAGGTCTGCGACAGCCAGGGCGTGTAGTCGGGGCCGACCGTGGCACAGAACGCACCGCTGCGCTTTCCGCGGCGGCTCTCGCTGTCGATGTGGTTTTCGTCGAAGACCTTCTTTGCCAGGTCGGCGACTTTCGGTACGAAGCGCCGGAAGCTCTCCAGCACCAGCTCGACCGCCTCGCCGTAAGCGTAGGTCTTCTCCGTACCGGCCACCGGGGCGTACAGGTCATAGCGCCGCAGACGGTCCACCCCGATGGTCTTGGCCTTCAGCGTGAAGTAGCGCTGGAAGATCCCGGCGTTGGAGCGGCACAACTCGAGCAGCGTGTCGATCACGTCGTCGGGGATGTTGTTGGCCAGATTGCGGACGGCGATAGGGGAAGCGAAGCCGCGCAGCCGGACGTTCTCGCTGCGCCAATCGCGCACCCGGTACTGGTAGAGCTGGCTCAGGACACCGGCGTCCTGGGCGTAGACCCGGTACAGCTCCTGATAAGCCGCGGCGCGCATCTCCGGCCGCGGGCTCCGGAAGTGCACCTGCAGCTCCTCGCGCATCAACTCGCGCTTCTCCCCATCGACGACCAGGGTGAACGTGTAGCGGTTGGTGATCGAATCGTAGAGCGTCACCAGCGCCGCCGAGCCGTTCACGTCCTTCAGGTTGATGACCTTCTCTTCCGCTTCGGAGAGCGTATAGGGTTTCTGCAGCCGCAGCGCCTCGAGCCAGTAGCGGAAGTCGCCCGCCGCCGCCAGCAACCGCGCCGCGGCGGCGTCGTCCAGCGCCTTCCACCACAACTGGAAGAACAGCGTTCGGTTGGCGGTCTCCGCCCCCAGCTGCTGCATCCGCGCTTGCAGTGACTGCACCTTCGGATCCTGCGTGTTCTCGGCGAAGGACAACTCGGCGAAGCCGTCGAGCCGCGACAACTTGCGCAGCAGCGCGTCGTACGCGCCCACGGCGGCGGCGAAGTCCTTCTCCGCCAGCGCCGGCGACAGCCCGGGCCTGAGCGCCTCGAAGGCCTGGATCTGCTGTTCCAGCTCGCCGATCTCCTTCTGAATCTCGGGTGCGTCCAGGCCGGAGAACAGCTCTCGCAGGCTCCACGGCCCTTGCACGTAGCTCGTGTTCGTCATCCTTGACCTCTATGCCGGGGATCGAATCGAACGCCAGTGGGCTGGCGCAGGCTAGGCGTTGAAACGGACGTGGACCACCTCGCCGTCGAGGACGACGTAATCGCGCCCCTCGACGCGCAGCTTGCCGACGGCCCGCGCCTGGGCCAGGCCGCCCAGGTCGAGTAGTTCCTCCCAGCCGATGACCTCGGCCCGAATGAAGCCGCGCGACAGGTCGGTGTGGATGGCGCCGGCGGCCTCGAGGGCCGTGGCGCCGCGGGCCACCGTCCAGGCCCGCACCTCGTCTTCGCCGACGGTGAAGAACGACTGCAGGCCGAGCAGATCGTACGAGGCGCGCAGCACGCGGTCGCGTCCGGCCTCGGCGATGCCGTACTCCTGCAGGAAGGAGCGGGCTTCGTCCGGCGCCAGCTGGGCGATCTCCATCTCGATCTCACCCTGCAGCGCCAGCACCTGCACGCCGGCCCCGGGCGACGCCAACCCTGGATCCGGCTGGCCCTCCGCCAGGTTGACCACGACCAGCATCGGCTTGCAGGTCAGGAAGCCGAAGACCGCCATGGCTCGTTCGTCTTCGGGCGGGAACGTCGCCTGGCGCAGCGGCTGGTCCGTCGCCAGGACTTCCGCCAGACGCTCGAACAGGGCCAGCTCTCTCTCGATGACCGCTTTCTCGCGCCCGCCGCCCTTCTGGCGTTCCTCGCGCAGCTTCTCCAGACGCCGCTCGACGGTCAGCATGTCGTTGAGCAGCAGCTCGGCTTCCATCCCCGCCAGGTCGCGGGACGGGTCCACGCGCCCAGAAGGATGCGGGGACAGTTCGCTTTCGAAGGCGCGCACGACGTGTACGAAGCCGTCCATCTGCGAGAGCTGATTGAGCAGCTGGCCCGGCAAACCTTCCCGACCGGCCTCGGCCTTCAGCCCGCCGATGTCGGCGTAGGTGACCTTGGCGTAGATCGTCTTGCGCGGCTTGAACAGCTGGCTCAGGTCGTCGACCCGCCGGTCGGGGACGTCGGAGACGGCGGTGTGCACCTGGAGCCGATCGCCGCGCACGCCGGTCGGCAGGCTACCGCCGGTCAGCGCGTTGAAGATAGTCGTCTTACCGCAGGAAGGGAGGCCGATGATGCCCAGTCGCATGCCGCAAGTCCTGGAGAAATCAGCCGGCAAGTGCGCCGCATAGGGACAGGCTGCTTGACCGGCCGGAATCGTTTGGCTATACTACGCGTGCGCCGAAGTGGCGGAACTGGCAGACGCGCGCGACTCAAAATCGCGT
This sequence comes from uncultured Chloroflexia bacterium, assembly GCA_963743255.1. GTDB lineage: Bacteria > Chloroflexota > Anaerolineae > Anaerolineales > E44-bin32 > DYJB01. The sequence goes on along the minus strand of CAVUPD010000013.1, from coordinate 490,909 downwards.
TCCTTCGGGATTGAGGGTTCGAGTCCCTCCTTCGGCACCTGCGAGATTGTAGCATACCGGCATCCGCCCCGGCCGCATCGGCCGGGGCTGCGCGTGTGCCGCCGGTTGCCGTCGCCGCCAGCCTGTGTCACAATCGTCTGCATGAGGCGGTCAGGATGAAGACGATCGTGCGGCTGCTGGCCGCGCTGCTTGTTGGAGTCGGGCTGGGCCTCGCCTACGGCTGGGTGGTCCAGCCGGTGCACTATGTGGATACCGCCCCCGGCAACCTGCGCTCAGACTACCGCACGGATTACGTGCTGATGGTGGCCCAGGCCTACGCCTCGAGCCAGGATCTGCAGACGGCGCAGGTTCGCCTGGCCAGCCTCGGCCCTCAACCTTCCGCCGAATTGGTCACCCAGGCCTTGACCTATGCCGTCGACCACGAGTTCAGCCGCTACGACCTGGATACGCTCAACCTGTTGGCGATCGCATTGCGCGAAGCCGCACCGACGGCGGAGATCCAGTCGCCATGAAGGGTGTGCTCCTGCTCCTGGCTGCACTGGCGTTGGGCATCGCGGCAGGTCTCTATTACGCATGGGGCGTCAACCCGGTCAGCTACACCGACACCTCGCCCGCCTCGCTGCGCGACGACTTCCGCACCGACTACTTGACGCTCATCGCCTCGGCCTACGATGCGACCGGCGACATCCAGCGGGCGCGCGCCCGGGTGGCCCTGTTTGCCTACGCCGATCCGGGCCCTGTCCTGGCGGCCCTCGCCCAGCAGCGGCTGGCGCAGGGCTGGCCGGAAGCTGAAGCCCGCGCCCTCGCCCGGCTGGCCGCCGATCTACAGGTTGCCTCGCCTTTGACCCCCGGCGTGCAAGCTTCGACGCCAACGCTTGCCGGTTCGGCCACGCCAACGCGCACCGTGACCCCCGTTCCCAGTCCGGCGCCCACGCGAACTCCGACCTCGACCCCTGGCGCACCCTTCCGCCTGCTTGAACGCGAACCGGTGTGTGACGAAACCCTCGGCCGGCCACTGCTGCAAGTTGAGGTCGTCGACGCCGCCAGCCAGCCCGTGCCCGGCTCCGAGGTGCGCGTCGTGTGGGACACCGGACAGGACCATTTCTTTACCGGCCTCAAGCCGGACCTCGGCGTCGGATTCGGGGACTTCGAGATGTCCCCGGGTGTCACCTACACCGTGCAGCTGGTCGACTCCGATCAGCCGGTGACCGGGCTGACCCCCGGCGAATGCACGGCGGCCGATGGGACGCACTACGCCGGATCGTGGTTGCTGCGCTTCCAGCAGCCGGAGCGCTAGCGCCGATGGCCGCCTCGGACAGCCCCGCCTCATGCTCATAGCTCTTCCTCCATGCCGCGCCTGACGACCATCGGCTTCGATGCCGACGACACGTTGTGGGAGAACGAAACCCACTACCATGCCGCCAAGCGGCGATTCGCTTCGCTCCTCTCCGACCAGCACCCCGAAGCCCACGCCCTGGCCGTCTTGGATGAGATCGAAGTACGCAATGTCGAGGTCTACGGCTACGGCATCAAGAGCTACAGCCTGTCGATGCTCGAGGCGGCCGCCCGGTTGGCGTCACGCCCGCTCGAGCCGACGCTCCTGGCGGCACTGCTCGACATCGCCAAGGACATGCTGCGAGCGCCGGTGCAACTGATCGACGGGGTGGTCGAGGTGCTGGACCGGCTCGCCCCGCGCTATCGCCTGATCCTCCTGACCAAAGGCGATCTGTTCGAACAGGAAGCCAAGATCAGGCGCTCCGGCATCGCCGACCGGTTCGCGCTTGTCCGCGTGCTGCCTGAGAAGACACCGGAGGTCTACCGTCAGGTCCTGCGCGACGCCGGGTTGCCGCCGGAGGACTTCCTGATGGTCGGCAACTCGCTGCGCTCGGATGTGCTTCCGGCGCTTGCCATCGGTGCCCGCGCCGTGTTCGTCCCTCAAGCGCTGACGTGGTCTCACGAACACGTCGATTCTGAGAACCTGCCAGCCTCGGGCTGGATCGAGATCGCCTCGATCACCGGCCTGCCGGCGGTCATCGAGAAACTGCGGGCCGCATGACGGCTTCCCACTCGCACTCGCCCCTGTTCCGCCACAAGGCACGACCTCCATAGGGACGCCTCCCAATCCCTCCCTTGTCCTGCCTTGCATCCTGCTTTAGAGTGACAGTACCCCGCGTACCCGGCGACGGCTTGGAGGTACGATGACCCCTCGGCGAATTCTGACCACGGCGGTAGCCGCCGTTCTCCTGCTCTCATTGGCCTGCTCGCTCCCTGGCCTCTCCCTGCCGTTCGGGCGCTCGACCCCCACGCCGACGCGCCTGCCTCCGCTGCCGCCGACGCTCGCCGAGAGTGACCCGGCTCGCGGCGAGGAACTGGCTCCAGCGGGCCCGCTGACTCTATACTTCGATCAGCCGATGGATCGCGCCTCGGTCGAGGCCGCCCTGAGCTTCGATCCGGCGGTCGAGGCCCTCCCGACGTGGGTCGATGACCAGACCCTCGAATTGCGTCCCGTCACCGCCTTGCCGCGCGAGTCGGCCTTTCGGTTGACCATCGCCGCCTCGGCTCGTTCCGCCGCAGGCCTGGCTCTGGCCGAGCCCCTGGTCCTTGACTTGCGAGTTGCCGCACCCCTGCGGGTCGTCCAGGTGATGCCGGATCCCGACACCAACGAGGTCGATCCCGGCAGCCCGATCACGGTGGTCTTCAATCGCCCGGTGGTCCCTCTCCAGGTTGAAGGGAGGCTGCCTGTGCCGCTGACCCTCGACCCGGCCGTGCAAGGCGAGGGCGAGTGGGTCGACACGGGGATCTACCTCTTCCGCCCCTCGCCGTCTCTGCCCGGGGGCCAACGCATCACGGCCCGGGTTGAGGCCGGTCTCCAGGATCTGACCGGCGCGCCGCTTGAAGAGCCGTACGAGTGGTCCTTCGTCACGGCGCTCCCACAAGTCGTGTCCGCCGCGCCGGCATACGACGGCCGGCCGCTGCCGCTCGACGTGCCGGTCAAGTTCGTTTTCAACCAGGGCATGGACCGCGCCAGTGTCGAGCGCGCCTTCACCCTCTCCGGCCCCGGCGGCGCCTCTCTGTCCGGAACCTTCACCTGGAACGATGCCGCGTCCGAGTTCACCTTCAAACCATCCGTCCGCTTGGAGTACGACACGGAGTATGAGATTCGTCTGGCTGCGAGCGCCTCGGCGCCGAGCGGATCGAGTCTCGGCTCCTCGCTTTCGCTTCCCTTCCGCACCGCCGGTCGGCCGGCCATCCTGTCGACCCTGCCGTCCGAAGGAGGGCAGAAGGGTGAGTGGGATTCTATTCAGTTGAGCTTCGCCGGCCCGATGGATCTGCCCAGCCTGCGGCGGGCGGTGACCATGACGCCGGCGATCGAGAACCTCGGAACATGGTGGGACGAGACCAGCTACACATTCTCGGTGTATGGCGATTTCGACCCGTCGCGCAGCTACACACTGACGCTGGCCGCCTCCGCTGCCGACCCGTTCGGCGCCACTCTGGCGGCGCCCTTCAGCCTGCGCTTCTCCACCCTCGATCTCTCGCCGCTGTCCGGCTTCATGCGCTACACGGATGTCCTCAGCCTGGATGCCTCCAGCAAACCCGTGCTCCAGGTGCAGGCGCGCAACGCGGTCTCGCTGGACTTCGCCCTGTATCGACTCTCGCTGCCGCAGTTCTTCCGGCTGATGCGCGACGGCGTATATACCGCCGAAAATGCTCCGCAAGGTGACTTGCTGCGGCAGTGGTCGATGGCCGTGCCCGCCAAACGCAACGTCATGCAAACCCTGGACGTCAGCCTGCAGGACGAGTCCCTGGCGACCGGCACCTACTTGCTGAGGATGACCGGCCCGGACTTCGAGGGTACTCGCACATACGCGCGGGTGATCGTCGTCCGCGATACGGAGCTGGTGCTCAAGGCGGCACAGGATTCGGCGCTCACCTGGGCGGTCGACCTGCACAGCGGGCAACCCGCCGCCGGACTTGCCGTCCAGATCGTCAATGCGTCCGGCAACACGCTGGCCACCGGGAGCTCCGGCACCGACGGCACCGTGTCTCTCGACTTCGTTCCGGCGCAAGACGTCTATGCGCCGGTCCTGGCGCTCGTCGGTGAGCCAGGGGAGAAACCCTTCGGCGTGGCATCGACACTTTGGATGGACGAGATCACCCCGTGGTCCTTCGGGGTGAACTTCGACCCGGCTTCCTCCACGTCACGCGTGTACCTGTACACCGACCGGCCGATCTACCGCCCGGGACAGACCGTTCGTTTTCGCGGCGTCCTGCGCGACGTCGATGACGCGCAGTACTCCCTCCCGTCCGAGAAGTCGCTGGAGGTGACGCTGCTCGACGGGTTCGGCGAGTCGGCGGGCAAGCTGGAGGCACCCCTCGGCGCCTTCGGCGCGTTCAGCGGCGAGTTCGAGCTGCCGCCCACGTCTGCGCTCGGCTTCTACAGCATCAACACTTCGAACGGCGGGGTGTCGTTCACCGTCGCCGCCTATCGCAAGCCCGAGTTTGACGTCACCGTCGAGACCTCGCTCACCGACGTCGGCTATGGCGATCCGCTGCAGGCCGTGATCCAGGGCGAGTACTACTTCGGAGGCCCGGTTGCCGGCGCACAGGTGCAGTGGTCCGCCTGGGCCACCGAGTACTTCCCGCCCAACCTGCCGCAACCCATCGACTGGTTCGCGTATGTCGACGGCCCGCAGTACGACTACAGTCAAATGCTCGCCGAGGGACAGGGCGAGACCGACTCCGAGGGCCGGCTGCGAATCGACCTTCCCACGACGCCCGAGGTCTCCCGTCCCCTCCAGATCACGATCGCAGCGGTCCTGACCGACAGCGCCGGCATGCCCGTGCAGGGGGAGTCGATCGTCCGCCTGCACCCGGCCAGCGTCTACCTCGGCCTGGATCCTGAGTCGTATGCCGTGGCGAGCGGCAGCCAGAGCCGGGTCGCCGTCACCGCTGTCGACTGGGAGGGCGCACCCGTCGCCGGCCAGGCGATCCACATGACCCTCGATCGCATTACCTGGACGCAGGCCGTCGGCACGGACGGCACGCTCGACTGGGAAGAGCAGGCGGAGCGCGTCAACGAAGCCGACCTCACGTCGAGCGCCGACGGCAAGGCTACGGTGACCTTCCGCCCCGAGCGTCCCGGCTCGTATCGGCTTCGCGTCGAAGGCAAGGACCGCTCCGGACGCTCCGCCGTCAGCAGCCTGACGCTGTGGGCCTACGGTGCCGAAGCCTTCACCTGGCGATCCGCGGGGACCAACCGAATCGCCCTGGTCGCCGACCGCGGCGAATACAAACCCGGGGAGACGGCGCGCATCTTGATCCCCTCTCCTTTCGACCAGCCTGTGCAGGCGCTGGTGACGCTTGAGCGCGGCCGGGTACTCACCAGCAAAGTGGTGGAAGTCGCCGCCGGGCAGACGACGATCGATCTGCCTCTGGACGAGTCCCACGTGCCGAACGTCTTCGTCTCGGCCGTCCTCGTCCGACCGTCCGGCGAATCCGCTCCCGCGGCGTTGGCCGTTGGCCTGATCGAACTGCGGGTCAGCGCCGAGAGCCGCGCCCTGCAGGTCAGCGTGTCGCCGGACCGGCCGCAGGCCGGCCCGGGCGAAAAGGTGACCTACGCGCTGCGCGCCACCGACGCGCAGGGGAAGCCGGTGCAGGCTGAGTTCTCGTTGGCGCTGGCCGACGTCGCCGCGCTGGCGCTCGCCGAGCCTAACAGCACGGATCCCGTCACGGCCTTCTACTCTCCGGCACCACTCAGCGTGCGCACCGGCTCCGCCCTGGCCGTCAGCGGCGAGGGCGGCCGAGGGATCTCGGCCGCCGACGGCATGGGCGGCGGAGGAGGCGATGGCAGCCTCGAGCCCAGCGTGCGGACCGAGTTTCCCGACACGGCCTACTGGAACGCCTCGATCCTCACAGATGCTCAAGGCAAGGCCGACATCACTCTGACGCTGCCCGACTCGCTCACTACATGGCGGATGGATGCGCGCGGCATCACCGCAGATACCCGTGCCGGAAGTGCTACCTCTGATCTGGTCACGAGCAAGTCGCTGCTGATTCGTCCGGTGACGCCGCGATTCTTCACCGCCGGAGACGCCGCTACGGTGGCGGCGATCGTCCACAACAACACGGCTCAATCGATCGAGGTCGAGGTCCGTCTGGAGGCCGAGGGGGCCAAAGTGGAGTCGGACGCCCGCCAGAAGATCGAGGTTCCGTCGAGGGGACAGGTCAGGGTCGAATGGTCGCTGCAGATCCTGGAGGCCGAGTCCGTCGGCCTGACCTTCTACGCCAAGGGAGGCGGGCTCGAGGATGCCTCCACGCCGACGATCGGTTCAGCCGTCGACGGGCGCATTCCGATTCTGCGTTACACCGCCTCGGACACGTTTGCCACGTCGGGCGGGCTCACCGCTCCGGGCGAGCGCCTGGAGGCTGTCAGCCTGCCGCGCCGCTTCGACGCCACCCAGGGCGGGTTGACCGTCACCCTTGAGCCGTCGCTCGGGGCGGCCATGCAGTCGGCGCTCGAAGTGTTGGACGCTTTTCCATACGAGTGCACCGAACAGGTCGTGTCGCGCTTCCTGCCCAACCTGGCGGCTTACAGCGCGGCGCAGGCTCTCAACACCGAAATCCCCGGGCTGGAGGATCGACTGACGCGGACGCTGACGGCCGGACTGCAGACACTGCGCGCCCGCCAGCAGTACGACGGCGGCTGGGGATGGTGGAGCAGCGGCCCGACCGATCCGTACCTGACGTCGTACGTACTGTACGCGCTGCTGGAAGCCCGCCACAGCGGTTGGACGGTCAACGACTACGTGATCGACTCGGCCGTCGGATACCTGCAGGGTCAGGTGGGCGTCATCGACTCGCTCTCCGATGCTCCGATCCGCAATCGCCAGGCGTTCGTGTTGTGGGTCCTGGCCCGCGCCGGTGCTCCGGATGTGGACAGACTGCAGGAGTTGGTCGAGGCGCGGTCCGGGATGTCCCAGTGGGCGCGTGCCTCGCTCGCCCTGGCGTTCCATGCCTCGCTGCCGGACGATCCGGCCGTGGCCACGCTGCTCTCGGACCTGAAGGGTTCCGCGGTGCGTTCGGCCACCGGCGTTCACTGGGAAGACAAGACGCCCGACCTGTGGAACATGGGCGCCTCCGTGCGCACGACGGCTCAGGTGCTGCAGGCGATGCTCGAGCTGCAGCCGGACGATCCGCTCAATCCCGACGCCGTGCGCTGGCTGCTGGCGGCGCGCCAGCGCGATGGTGCCTGGGCCTCGACGCACGACACCGCCTGGGCCCTCCTGGCATTATCTGAGTGGGCCGGCGTGAGCCATTCTCTGGAGGGCAGCTTCGGCTATGGCGCCACGCTGAACGCGCAGGCGCTGCTCGCCGGCTCGGCCCCCGCCGAGGCACAGAGCTCCTTCACACCGATGGATCAGCTTTTCGGCGATCGCCCGAATCAACTGCTCGTCACCCGCGGCCCCGGGGAGGGCGCACTATTCTACACCGTGCACCTGAGCGCCTATCGCCCGGTAGAGGACATCGCCGCCACCTCGCGCGGGCTGACGGTCGCCCGCGAGTACTTCCACTACGACGGCGCCTGCGGCAGCCTGGAGAAGCCGTGCGCGCCGGCGCCCTCGGCCCGCGCCGGCGATGCGCTGCTGGCGCGCCTGACCGTCAGCGTGCCGTCCGACCAGTACTATGTCGTCGTCGAGGACCCGTTCCCGGCCGGCATGGAGCCGATCGACGGATCCCTGCTGACCGCCCCCTCCGGCATGCCGCCGGAACTGCTGCCTCAGGCGCAGACGGACCGCGTGGGTTGGAGGTGGTGGTATTTCACCCGCGCTGAGATGCGCGATGATCGGCTGGTGCTCTTCGCCGATACCCTGCCCGCGGGCACGTATCAGTACACCTACCTGCTGACCGCCGCCCTGCCGGGTGAATACCGTGTCCTGCCCACCCGGGCGTGGGACTTCTACTTCCCGGAAACCTACGGCCACTCCGCCGGGCGTGTGTACACGATCCAGCCCTAGGAGCTTGCGGAGATACGCTCCTCCCACCTCACCCCCTAACCCCCTCTCCGCCTAACGCGGCCTTTGAAATAGAAGGCCATTGGGCGGAGAGGGGGTGGATTACTTGGGGGATGGGGGAAGCAAAGCTTCCCCCATCCCCCAAGAAACACCCTCCCTCCCCCTGCAGATTTCCGATGGCCGCGAGAGTCAGCCCAGGCAGGGGGAGGGGCAAGGGGTGGGGGTTGGAACGGCACTTAGTGTCATGCGCATTCAACCAACCTATCTGCGATCCAACGCCAAGGGCCCGGTTCGAGTCCGAACCGGGCCCTTGTGATTCCCTGGGCTGGGTTAGCGCTTGACCGTCGGCGCCGCGGACGGCTCCTCCGGCTGGTTCAAACCCAGGTCGAGGTGTTCCTCCATCCGGATCTGGCCGCGCAGGAAGGCGCCTTCCTCGGTGGAGAACGACGTGGTGACCACATCGCCCCACACCCGGCCGCTGCGCGTGATCTCGACGCGCTGGGCGGTGATATCGCCCTTGACCGACCCGGCGACGACGACCGTTGCGGCGCGGATCTGCTTGCAGGTCACGCGCCCCTGTTCGCCGATCACCACCAGGCCGCGCAGGTGGATGTCGCCGTCGAAGGCCCCGTCGATGCGCACGCCGCCGCTGCCGCTAATGGCGCCCTGCCAGGCGATGCCCGCCCCCAGGACCGAGTCGACACGCTCGACCGGTTCGGTGACAGGCTGGGTCTTCTCGTTCGGTCGACGGAACATTCGGCCTCCGCTCGCCAGCATACCCGGCGGTGGTCGCGGTGTCAATTCCGGGTTCAAGCCAAGTTCGGAAGTCCTACGAACTCCCGAAGCTGGGAGGGAAATCGGTGGCCGCTGGCAGCCCGCCTGCCGCCTTCGCCTGCAGCACGGCGCGCACAATCGCCTGCGCCATCGCCTCGGCAGCGAAGGCCCCCACGATGTTGACGTCCACGTTCTTCTCGCCGGTCGACAGGGCGAAGATCGTGTCGCCATCGAACAGCGTGTGCGCCGGCCGCACAGTGCGCGCCAGGCCGTCGTGGGCCATCTGGGCCACCTTGTTGGCTTCGTCCTTCGTCAGCGCGGCGTTGGTGGCCACTACCCCGATGACGGTGTTGGCGCGCGAGGCAAAGCGCATGGCGGTCTTGCCGACAAAGCCCTTCATCACCGACAGCGTGTCGGCGAATGGGCCACCGCCGCCCACTCGCACCGGCCCCAGTTTCGTCGGCCGGGTGCCGGCCAGGATACGCCCCGTGTTCGGGTCGACCACGTCTCCCAACGCGTTCACCGCCACCAGCGCTCCGACGACGCACCCGCCCCCCAGGTCCACGCTGGCGGTGCCGATGCCGGACTTCATCGCTCCCCCCATCCCCAACACCTTCCCCACACTGGCGCCCATCCCGGCACCGGCGTTCCCCTCGGCCGGAGGGTCCTGCGTGGCGGCCTCGCAAGCGCGCAAGCCCATGGCGGCATCCGGCCGGACATCGGCGCGGCCGAGCGCCAGGTCGAACAGGATGGCCGCCGGCACGATCGGCACCCGCGCCACGCCGGCGTCGTATCCAATCTTGCGCCCTTCCAGATAATGCATCACCCCGGCCGCGGCATCCAGCCCGAAGGCTGAGCCTCCGGCCAGCACCACGGCATGGGCCTTCTGCACCAGGTGCATCGGCCTGAGCAGGTCGGTCTCGCGCGTCCCCGGAGCTCCGCCGCGCTGATCGACGCCCCCCACGGCGCCATGTTCACACAGGACCACCGTGCATCCCGTCAGGGCTTCCGGGTCGTCCGCGTGGCCGACCTTGATGCCTGGCACGTCCGTGATGGCATTCGTCGGCTTCATCATGACCGGCCTCCTAGCGTATCCCGCTGTCCAGGGTCAGATCGAGGTGGGTCCACATGCCTTCCTTTACAGCGAAGGGAAACGTCGCCCCCGCCGGGAACGGCGAATCATTGGCCGCTCGCGCCTCCAGCATGTAGTCGCCCGGGGCCAGCGCGATGCGGAACTGTCCGTCGGCGTCCGCCGAGGCGCGGGCGATGATCTTGCCGTGCGGGTTGGCCACGGTGAGATCGGCCGCATAGGGCTGATCCGGGCAATCCTGCCCGATCTGAACCACCGGGCAAGTCGGGCCGATCGTTACCACGCCCTCCACGCCGGTTTCCGCGGGCGGCGCACTGCCGCAGGCAGCAAGCAACAGCACCAGTGCAAGGATCGGAAGCGGGCGGAGGCAGGCGCACGAGCGGACTCCCACATCAACCTCCGTCGGCCTTGTACCCGAAGCGCCGCAGCAGCGCCTTGCGCTCGGCGATTTCCTGCACCGTCTCGACGCCCTTGCATCTCTCGCCATCGATCACGCCGAGGATGCCGCGGCCCTGCTCCGATTCGGCCAGGATGACCTCGACCGGATTGGCCGTCGCGCAGTAGATGTGACAGACCTCCGGGACGGCCTTGATGGCATTGAGGACGTTGATGGGGAAGGCATTGCCCAGGAAGATGATGAAGGCATGACCGGCGGAGAGCGCCAGCGCGTTCTTCTTGGCCAGTTCGACCAGCTCAGGGGAGGTCCCGCTGGCACGAACCAGGCAAGGGCCCGACGCCTCGCAGAACGCCAGCCCGAACTGCAGGCCAGGCACGGCGCCCGCCAGCACCTCGTGCAAGTCCTCGACCGTCTTGATGAAGTGCGATTGCCCCAGGATGACGTTGACCGATTCGGGCTTGTCGATGCCGATCGTAAGAGTTTGCATCGCCTCATCTCCGATGGGAAGCTGCGCGCCCGCTCATTGTAGTCCACGTGCGAGTGCAGTCATTGCACTAAGCGGCAATGGGGCCGGAGTGCGCGGCCAGGCGCGCCTTCGCTCTGGACGGGGTGGAACTCAGGCAGTCCGCGCGACCACTGCCCCAGGGAGAACTACGGTCACGCGTGTGCCCTCCCCCGGACGGCTCTCGAGACGAATCTCCCCGTGCATCGCCTGGACGAGGGAGCGGGCAATCGAAAGCCCCAGGCCGCTTCCCGCCAATTCCCTGTCGCCAGTGTAGAACCGTTCGAAGACACGCGGCAGGTTTTCGGGGGCAATGCCAATTCCGTTGTCGGCCACGCTCAGGGTCGCGGTATGGCCTTCCTGGTGACACGCCACGCGTATCCAGCCGCCCGCCGGGACATGCCGTCAGCGCGTTGTCGAGCAGGATCAGCACGACCTGGCGTAGACGCGCCCGATCTCCCCGCGCGCTCGTCGGCCTCACCGTCAATTCCATTTCGAGGTTTCGGTCCTCCGCCAATCGCGCGACCGGAGCAACAACCTCCTTCAGGAGATCATCCACACTCACCGGCCCGACCTCCAGCCGAACGGATCCGGCATCAAGTCGAGAGAGCAAGAGTAAGTCCTCCACCAGACCGGCCATGTGATCGGCCTCGCGCAAGACGTCCTCAAGGAGCGAACGGCTCGGGCTGGAAGGGTCGAGCTTCCGCTGCGCGACCTCGGCACTTGCTCGCAGCAGGGTCAGAGGGGTGCGCAGCTCATGGCTTGCATTGGCGACAAACGCCTGCTGTCGATCCCACGCCACTTGTGCCGGTACCAGCGAGCGGCCGGCGAGCAGCCAGCTTCCCCAACCAAGGAGCAGGACGCTGACGGAGGAAAGCGTCAACATCCCGAGCAGGGAACGCCTCAGGATGGCCTCTTGATCCGCCAGCGATCGTCCGGCCTGCAAGTAAACGTCGCCTGACGGCGTGAGGATCGAGTCGTCAGCAGGCGATACCGCCTGCCGTCCAGCAACTTGACCGTGCGCAGGTCGCGCCCGGAGCCGACCGCAGCACGCAACGCCTCCTCGTCCGGTGCGACGGGCGCAGGGGCGCCCGCACTCACCGACACCGGCTTGCCTTCGGCGTCAAGCGGGACGAGGAACACGGGAGCAAGCTCGGCATCGTAGCGCTCTTCGCCCTCCCCGCCCTCGACTTGGGGCGAACCCGATGCGCCCTGTTCGTCATCGCTCTCTTCGCTTCCGTTGGGTCCCTGTGCGCGCGGGATCGTGTTGGCGAGGACCAGGGCTTGGGCACCCAGCGTGACTTTTCGTTCGAGCGCCTGATCAGTCGCCGCCTGGAAGGAAACCTGCAAGAGTGCATACACGCCGCCGTTGATGAGCGCCGTGAGAAACATGGCGGCGAGCAGGTACAAAAGCGTGAGCCGCAACCTGAGTCGTCTAAACATGGTCTGGGTTCAGCCGGTAGCCGACGCCGCGCACGGTGTCGATGGGGTCCGCACGGTCCGGAACTTCGAGTTTTCGCCGGAGGTAAGAGACGTAGACATCGACCATCGTCGGCTGGACCTCACGCGCATAGGACCACACGTAGTCCAGTATCTGTTGGCGGAGCATCACCTGGCCAGGGTGCCGGAGGAAGCACTCAAGCAGGTTCCATTCCGTGGTCGTCAGGTCCAGAGGGGCGCTTCCTCGCCGCGCAGTGTGCGTGGCAAGGTCGAGGACCAGGTCGCCGCTGCGGAGTTCCCAGTGCTCCGGCGCCGGGACGGCGGAACGCCTTCCGAGGGCACGCAGCCGGGCGAGCAGCTCTTCGAAGGCGAACGGCTTGCCCAGGTAGTCATCGGCGCCGCTGTCCAGCCCGACGACACGATCCTCCATCTGTCCGCGCGCGGTCAGCATCAACGTCGCGGTGGAGACGCCTGCGGAACGCATCGCCCGCAGGATGCTCGGCCCATCCCGCCGGGGCAGCATCCAATCGACGATCGCAAGATCATAGCCTCCGGCAAGTGCCATCTCCAGCCCGGCCTCGCCATCCAGGGCGACGTCGACCGTGAAGTGCTCCTCACGAAGCACACTCTCGATCAGGCGTGCCAGCCTTGCGTCGTCTTCGATGATCAGCACTTTCATTGGCTGCCCCGCTGGAAGGTCCTCACCCCGTCTCCTTCGAAGTATAGCCCGCCAGGATTGGAAACGGATTGGAAGACCTGGTCGCCGCCCCCATGTTTGGCTAAGGCGGCTTCGATAGAGTGAGCTTGATGAGGATCTCGAACCCGTGGAGGAATGAAATGTCACAGAAGTTGATGATCGCTCTGGCCGTTTGCCTTACGGCCTTTGTCCTGGTGATGGCCGGCGGTGTGTTCGCACGCGTCAGCGGGGCAAGCGCCGCCCCCGACGCCCCGGCGGCGGTCAATCCGGCGGTGGCCGAGCTGTGGAACCAGCGTGAGGCGGCCTACCGCGAGCTCATCCAACAGGCCAACCAGCGCCTGCAGTCGGTGACTGCCCCCGGGTTGAATGCGCAGACATCCGCGGCTGAGACCCAGGCCTTCGTTGCCAGCGTCTCGCCAGATCTGGCCGTGTACCTGGCTCTGGAAGCGGCGCCGGGCGCCCGTCTGAAGCGCGCGCCCGAGCTTGTTTCGTATCTGGGGACCCCGGCCTACGAAGTGTCGACCACTCACGGCATGCTGTACATCGGTGCCATGAACGGGGCCATCCTGTACAACGGCGCGGCCCAGGTGCACGTCGCCTCCGCCTTCCACGAAGGGGAGGACCACGAGTCTGATGACTAGCCGGGGCTTTCCAGCCAGCGGGTCCGGTTCTACAAGCGAGGGTATCTGATGCCAACCAGCACAACGACCAGGCGGCCGTCCCGCGTCCCCGGGGCCAAGATCCTGCTCACCGCCAGCGCGCTGGCCGCCACGTTTGGCGGCTGGGCGGCCCTCACCTGGAAGGAGGCGGCGCACGCGGCCGCTGCGGCGCCCGGCCTTCAATCGGCGGAGGCTCAGCTGGCTGCCGCCGGGATCACGCTTGAGCCCCTGCCCACGCTGATGGCGGCGCCGACAAACCTGCCTGTGGGGAACGGCCCCTTGCCGCTACCCAGCGTCCAACAGCCGGTGCTTCGCAGCGTCAGTCGGCCGCCCGCTCCGGTGTCGGTGACGGTGACGCGGTCTTCGAGGCCGTGACGCATGCGCAGCCTCGAGTTCCACGCCATGGGCTCCCGCATGCTGGCGGTAACGGATAGCGATACGGCCGCGGCGGCGGAGCGCCTGAATAGCGTACCGCGATGGTTTGAGGTCTGGGAATCGCGCCTCAGCCGGTTTCAGCCCGACAGCGAGCTTTCGGCTTTGAACCGGGCGTCCGGGGCGCCGTTCCCGGTAAGCGATGTCCTGTGGCATGCATTGCAGGCGGCACTCCAGGCCGCACGGTACTCAGACGGACTGGTGACACCTACGCTGACGCCCTGGCTGGAAGCCGCGGGGTACGACCGCAGCTTCGAGGCCGTTGCCGATCTTGGTGGATCACCTGCGATCGTGCTTGCACCGCCTGCCCGTGCGGGTGCCGAGATCCTTCTTGAAGCGCGTGCCCACAGCGTGACGCTGCCGGAAGACTGCCGGCTCGATCTAGGCGGCACTGCCAAAGGATGGGCAGCCGATCGCGCCGTCCATCGCCTGCGTTCTCTCGGGCCATGCCTGGTGGACGCCGGCGGCGACATTGCCGTTCAAGGTCCGCGTCTCGACGGGAGCGGTTGGCCGGTCGGGATCTCCGATCCCGGACCGGCCGGAGACGTCGATCGAGCTCCTGTGCCTCACCCGCGGAGGCGTGGCGACCTCCGGCCGCGACTACCACCGCTGGATTCGGCAGGGCGCATCGCAGCACCACATCATCGACCCGCGCACCGGCCTGCCGGCCGCCACCGACATCCTGACGGCCACCGTTATTGCGCCGAGCACGGTGGAGGCCGAGGCTGCGGCGAAGGTGGCCCTGATCCTGGGCAGCGATGCCGCCCTGGCCTGGCTGGAAGCCCACCCGCCCCTCGCCGGGCTGCTGGTTCTCGAGGACGGCTCCGTCCGGCGCAGCCGGCGGCTGTCCCGATTCATCTGGAGGTAGACCGTCATGTCTGGAGAAACGACCCGCCCGTCGGACGAGGAGTTGATCCCCCCGCCGCCAGCGCCGCGCATTATTCTGATCACCGGGCTGGCGATCGCGGCAGGCGTCCTGGCGGCCGCCTTCGTGCTGCCGGCGTGGCTTCCCGGATTGAGCGAATCCCTGCTTGGCCCGGAACCGAAGGCCTACTGGTACCTCTCCAGGGCGTCTGGCCTGGTAGCCTTCGGATTGGTCTGGTTGTCGATGGTCTGGGGCGTCTCGCTGACCAGCCGCGCCGCTCGCCGATGGCCCGGCGTGGTGTCGGCCGGGGATGTCCACCAGCACGTCAGCCTGCTCGGGCTGGCGTTCGGGATGTTTCATGGCCTGATCTTGCTCGGCGACCGGTACGCGAACTACCGGTTGACTCAGATCCTGATTCCCTTCACCACCGCGGCCTACCGGCCTCTGTGGGTCGGCATCGGCCAACTCGCTTTCTACGCCCTTGCGATCGTCGCCTTGAGCTTCTACCTTCGCCCGTGGCTTTCCAATCGGGCATGGAGGACGATCCACCTGCTGAGTTTCGGCGTGTACCTGTCGGCGCTGGCTCACGGCGTATTGAGCGGGACGGACAGCGGGAGTCCATGGGTACGAGCCTTCTACTGGGCGACCGCCGGCCTGCTGGTCTTCCTGACGATCTACCGCATTCTCGTCTCGCGATTCTCCCCGGCCCGAGCCCCTGTGCGGCCCGCAGTCACTTGAGGATGCCCGAGACGGGCGCGCCCAGCCGGAGTCAGAACTCAGCTCGGCCCCCATAGATCGACGGGGGCCGAGAACTGGTCAGAATTTGGACGTGCGGTCCTTCGGTGTTCGCTGGCCCTCCCTAGGGCATCGGCGGCGAGTGGAAGCGCACGATCATCGTCTCGGGATTCCAGCTCGACTGGTAGCTCACCACCTCGAAGTAGGTTGGCCCGGGCTTGAGGGCGATCGGGTCGCCCTCCGCGCCCGTACAGCTGCAGTTCGCCTTTGCGCGTCGACCAGGTGATGTCGTACTGGCGGCCGTCACGGAACAGCAGACCCTTGCGGCCTTCGACGAACAGCGTTTCGACCTCCACAATCGTCGCCGTGCTGTTGACGAACCGGTGCTGCGCAAACAGGACGAGCACATTCGGGAAGGCGAGCTGCTCGCCCGTCAGCTGGTCGATCGATGGGTAGTATTCACCGCTGGCATCGGCCTTGTCGCGTGGATTGCTGGTAGGCCCCATCTTCAGGGGCGAAGTCCCAGCGCACTCGGTTCAGGTCATTGAAGATGACCTGGAACGAAGGCGCTTCGCGCCCGCCAGCCGGCGGTGCCGAGTCGAACGTCAACCCGGCATACTCGGCCGGGTCTGCGTTGCACGGGACCAGGCCCTGCAGCCCGGACAGATCCAGACCGGCGCTGTTGATGTCGCCGGCGTCGGAACCGTAGACGTTCTGACGATTGGTCAGCTGCGCCGCCACCTCGGCCGACGCCCCGGCGGTGATCAGCACCGCGCCGGGAAAGAGCGTCTTGATGTCTTCGAACGCCAGCCGGCCGGAACGAATGGGCCCGATCGAGAACCCGGGCTGCGCCTCCGCCAGCTGATTGTCCAGGATCTCGGCCAACTCGTGGACGTAGTCCCCATAGAAGCCCACCAGGTTGCGCGTCATCCCGTCATGGTCGTAGATCTCGAACACAAATGCCGCCAACGGCAGCCCGGCCTGATGGGCGCGGGCGCTGACCGGGAAGAGCGAGATGGCAACCATCAATGGCTTGCAGTTGAGGACGGTCGGGTCACCGACGGGCTGGCCGGTCAACGGGTTGATCCCGGGGGCATACTCCGGTCCGATGACGGATGGCGTAGGCGTGGGGGCGCTCTCCGTCGGGGCCGGGTCACTTGCCGAGGCACCGGACCCGGACGGGAGGACCGGTTCCAGCGCCACCTCCACCACCCCCGGCGGAGTGTCGGTGACCGCGGCCTGCGGGATGGCCGCCACCTGCACCGGCCGGATGCAGCCCGCCAGCATCCCCCCGGCGGCCAGCAACCACGCCGTCATGCTCCATCCCCGCCCCAGTTCCCTCCGACCCATGCGCCACCTCCGGCTCGGCTTCAATCTCGTCTCAGTGTAGGCGGCAGGCGCGTCCGGGCCAATCCGTACTTTCGGCTCACCCCTCGCCAGGCCGGGCAGAGACCTGACTTAAGATCTCCACGAACTGTCGCAGGGATGCCGGGCTGTGGCCGGCGAAGTGGTTGTTGAAGTAGCCGTAGACCTCGATCCCGTCATCCAGGAACCCGCGCACGCGCTCGGCCCAGGCCGTGAGCTCCTTGGTGCGGTCGATCTGGATGCGATCGAAGCGCTCGATGTCGCTTCGGCGCCCCAGCCAGCGGATGACGGTGAAATCGCTCGTGATCCACGTCATCTTCGGCATGTAGTACAGGTCCTGCAGCACGAGCGCCACGCCCAGGCCGGAGAGCATCTCCCCCAGATCGGCCGTCAGCCACTGACGATTGCGGATCTCCACCGCGTAGCGCGGCCCCTTCGGGAGGTCGCGTAAGAAGGCTTCCAAACGGCCGAACAGATCGGGGGTGAAGTCGTAGGCGAACTGCAGCGTCAGCACGCCGAGCTTCTCGCCCAGCGCCTGCATCGTGCCCACGAAGGCCTCGGCATCGCCGCGCGCTCCGTCGAGCTTCCTGTCATGCGTGATCAGCTTCGGGAACTTGGCCGCGAACCGGAAGCCGTCCGGGGTCCGCCGGGCCCAGCCTTCGACCACCGAGGCCCGCGGGGTGGCGTAGAAGGTCGAGTCGATCTCGACCGTCGAGAACGCCTGGGCATACGCTTCCAGGTAGGCGGACTTCGCCGTCCCCGGCGGGTAGAACGGGCCGACCCAGTCGTCGAACGCGAAACCTTGCGTGCCGAGATGCAGCGTTCCTGTCTGCGGGGCCATGCCGGGCACCGTTACGCCCCGCTAGAGAGCAGCTGCACCACCCTGTCCATCACCACCTCGGCCACCTCGGCCTTGCTCATCATCGGCAGAGCCTGCACGGACCCGTCCGCGCCGATGAGCGTCACCCGATTGGTGTCCACACTGAAACCGGCGCCGGGTGCGGTGATATCGTTGGCGACGATCAACGACAGATCCTTCGCCTTCATCTTGGCCGAAGCGTTGGCCACCAGGTCCTGACTCTCCGCGGCGAAGCCCACCACCACGAAGGGGCGGCCGCCTTTCGACCGGACTTCAGCGACGGCGCGCAGGATGTCGTCCGTCGGCTCGAGCGTCAGCACCAGCGAGCTGCCAGCGCGTTTGATCTTGTGGGTCGAGGCCGAGGCGGGACGGAAGTCGGCAACGGCGGCGGCCATCACCAGCGCGTCCGCCCTTCCGGCGACCTCGAGCGTGGCCGCGCGCATCTCGGCCGCAGTCTGCACATCGATGCGCTGAGCCCCGACAGGCGTCGACAGCCCGCTCGGTCCGCTGATCAGGACGACGTCCGCGCCGTGATCGATCGCCGCTTGAGCCAGGGCGTAGCCCTGCTTACCGGACGACCGGTTGGCGAGCACGCGTACCGGATCCAAGGGGTTCCTGAGTTCCTCCGGCCGTCACCAGGACTGTGCGCCCTCTGAGCGAGCCTGCGGCGCCGAGGACTTTCCGGATGTGCCCCATCAGCTCAACCGGCTCGAGCATCCGCCCGCGACCAACCAGGCCGGACGCCATCCGTCCCTCGCCGGGCCCGGCGACTTGTACTCCCCGTTGCAGCAAGGTTTGCAGGTTCGCCTGCGTCGTCGGGTGCTCGAACATGCCGGCGTCCATCGCCGGCGCCACCAGCACCGGGCAGCGGACCGCCAGTGCCGTGAGCGCCAGCAGGTTGTCGGCCAGGCCGTGGGCCATGCGCGCCATCGTTGTCGCCGTTGCGGGGGCGATCACGAGCAGGTCGGCCGCCTGCCCAAGCCCCACGTGCAACACGTGAGCTTCTGACCCCCACAGATCGGCGTCGGTCCATGCGCGTCGTCCAGTCACCGACTGGAAAGTCAGGGGCGTGACGAAACGTGTGGCCGCCTCAGTCAACAGAACGTCGACCTGCGCGCCGGCCTGTGTCAATTTCGAGGCCAGCTCGGCGGCTTTGTAGGCGGCGATCGATCCGCATACGCCGAGCAGCAAGCGACGATCCTTGAGGATCGGGATGATCTCGAGGGCGTCGGTCATCGCCAGGTTCGTCCTTTCCCAGCCACGGGGGCGGCCGGTCATGCACATTATCGCACGCCTGGAGACGCCGTAGGGCGATACGTCGGTCCCGATCCTGGGATGCTCCGGGCAGGCGAGCCGGAGGACCGCCGGGCACGACCGGGTGCTATACTTTCGTTCCCCGACCCCATGGAGACTGTTCGGTGCAGGAGGAAGACCGGTGACTCAGTCTGTGGAAGCCCTTGTGCGTGAGACCGTTGAGGCCGTCCGTCCCCTCGACAAGGCCTACCAACTGGCGGAGTGGGACTCGGCCGTCAGCGGAACCCCCGAAGCCAATCAGCGCAATCAAGAGGCCCAAGCAGCCTGGATGCGCTTCTGGGCCGATCGGAACTTGTACGCCCAGGCCAGGCGTCTGCACGACGGCCGGGCCGCCAAGGACCCGCTGCTTGCGCGACAGCTCAAGCTGGTCTACCTGTCGTCGGCGCGCAACCAGCAGGATGACGCCACGATCGACGAGCTGACACGCCTGGAAGCCGACGTGCGCGCCAAGTACGTCAACTTCCGCGGCCGCGTCGGCGGCAAGGAACTGAACGACAACGAGATCGAAGCGATCCTGCACAAGAGCAAGGACTCGGTCGAGGTGCGTGAGGCCTGGGAAGCCAGCAAGCAGGTCGGCGGGCAGGTGGCGGAGTCGGTCCGCCAGCTGGCGCGTGTGCGCAACGCCGCCGCCCGCGCCCAGGGCTTCCGCGACCACTTCCAGCGCTCGCTGACGCTGGACGAGATCGACGAGAACGAGCTGCTCAGTTTGTTCGCCGAGCTCGAGTTCGCCACGCGCAAGCCGTACCAGGAGCTCAAGCTGCGCATCGACAGGCTGCGGGCGGCGCATTTCGGCGTCGATCGCGGCGACCTGCGCCCCTGGCACTACGGCGACCGCTTCTTCCAGGAGGTCCCGCAGCTTGGCGAAGTGGACATGGACGGGTTGTTCGAAGGCAAGGACCTGGTGGCGCTGGCCACCGCCACCTACGACGGCCTCGGCCTGGAAGTGCGCGACATCCTGGCCCGCTCCGACCTGTATGCCACGACCGGGAAAAAACCAGCACGCCTTCTGTATCCACATCGACCGCGAAGGCGACGTGCGCACACTGAACAATCTGGTGCCCAATAAGCGCTGGGCTTCCACGATATTGCACGAGCTCGGCCACGGCGTGTATGACAAGTACATCGACCGTGACCTGCCGTGGATGCTGCGCCAGCCGGCGCACACGCTGTCGACCGAGGCCATCGCCCAGTTGATGGGTGGATTGACCTCCGAACCCGCCTGGCTCTCCGGGATCCTCGGGCTGTCCAAACAGCAGGCCAACCGGCTGTCTGCCCAGGCGCGCGACCACGAGCGCGCTGCCCGGCTGATCTTCACCCGTTGGTGCCTGGTGATGACCTACTTCGAGCTGGCGATGTATGCCGATCCGGAGCGCGACCTGGACACGCTGTGGTGGGATCTGGTTGAACGCTATCAGATGGTCCGTCGCCCCGAAGTCCGCCGGCAGCCCGACTGGGCGGCCAAGATCCACATCGCCCTGGCGCCCGTGTACTATCAGAACTACGAACTCGGTTTTCTGGTGGCACATCAGTTCGAAGACCGGCTAAAGCGCACGGCCGGAGGCATCGTCGGTCAGAAGAAGGCCGGCCGCTGGCTGCTCGAACGCGTATTCAAGCCCGGGGCGAAAGAGGATTGGGCCGGCCACGTCCGGTCCGCCACCGGCGAAGCGCTCAACCCCAAGTACTTCGTCCGCGCCGTCTCTTAGGCCGGGGAATTGCCATTGTCGAAGGACCGGAGGGGGCGCGGCGCCCCCTCCTGCGCTTCATCCCCAGGACGAACTCGATTCGCGAGGGCGTGGGAAGTCCGACCCTAGACCCGTTCCCGTGCGACGTGCCCAGGACGATGACGCCGTTGAGATCGCCGGTCTCCTGACGATGCTCGCTGCGAAACTTGGGGATCCGACACCGGTCACACCCGCCTATGTCGCCGACTACCTTCATCGTCCTGGTTGCCACGTCCTGCTTGCCGTGCGCCCCTCGGTGGTGCTCGGCCTGCTCAGCTATTCCTTCCGCCCGGGCCTATACCATGCCGCCGACTCCTGCCTGGTGGACGAGTTGATCGTGCAGCCAGCCGAACGCAATCGCGGGGACGGCACGCTTCTCCTGAACGAGGTCATCCGTCTCGCCCGCGAAGGAGCCTGCGCCGAGGTCTCCCTGGGCGTCATGAAGTCAAACCAGGCCGCACTTCGGTTCTACCTGCGGCACGGTTTCGAGGATCAGGCGTTGCTCCTCGAACTGCACCTCGCTGCTTCCTCGAGCTGAATCAAACCGGGGGTGCCCGATGGCACCACCCGGATAGTTGCTGCCGTGCCGCAACCTTGACTAGCGACGGATGGCGAGCGGCGAGGCGGATCTGACGGCGACAATCTCCGCCATCACCGCCAGAGCGATTTCCGTCGGACCTCGGCCTCCCAGGTCAAGCCCGATGGGCGCCCGCAGGCGCGCTAGCTCCTTCTCTGTGAGCCCGGCTTCCTTGAGCCGGGCCAAGCGTTGCCGGTTGGTCTCTGCGCTGCCCAGCGCGCCGACGTAGAAGGCCGGGCTGCGCAGGGCGGCGATCAAGCCGGGGTCGTCGATCTTGGGATCGTGCGAGACGGCCGCCACCGCAGCCGAAGGGCTCAGCCCGATCGATGCCAGCGCTTGCTCGGGCCATTCGTGCGAAATCGTGTCGGCCATCGGGAAACGGTCGGTGGTGCCAAACGCGCGGCGAGGGTCGACGACGATCACCCGGTATCCGAGGAGCTTGGCCTGCCGGGCGAGTTCGATTCCAATGTGCACGCCGCCGATGATCACCAGCGTGGGCGGCGGGAGCTCGAGGTCGTAGAACATCTCGACCTCGTCACCTTCCAGCGTGTGCAAGTGCGTCCCCGCTACGCCGCCGCTTAGCAGCCGCTCGGCATCCGCGGACGCCTTCTCCCACAGCCCGGGTGGAAGCGAGCCCACCGGCTCCGCATCCCACGGGAACACCGCGGATGGCCCGCCGGCCACTTCGCCTCGGCGCAGCATGATCGCTCTCACGACCGGCCGTTCGTCGCGCAGCGCCTTGACCATCACGTCATACGGACTGGGTGTGCCCGGCTGGCTGACCCTCCATGCGGCCAGCGGTTCGACCCAAAGGTCAATCTGCCCGCCGCACGCCAGGCCCACGTCCCAGGCGGCTTCGTCCGTCACGCCGTAGTGCAGCCGCTTCGGCTTGCCGGCCTTGAGGACGCCAAGCGCCTCCTGCACGACGGCGAATTCCACACATCCGCCGCTCACCGAACCAGCCATTGCCCCGTCGTTGTTGACCGCCATTTTCGATCCGGCTGCGCGCGGCGCCGAGCCCCACGTCCGGGTGATCGTGGCCACGGCCACGGACTTGCCTTCTCCGAGCCATCGCTCCACATCCGGCAAGATATCGCGCATCGTGTCCTCGCATCTCTGCGGACGCACGGTCTGTGGTCCGCCACATCTGCCCCCCCACCGATTTCGATTCTACCCCTCGATCGCCGGGGAAGATGCAGACCGACCTGACCAGGCGTGGCGCCGCGGGTCAGGTCGGTCGGACTTGCCAACCAGGTTGTGCTGCCTAGCCGGCGCGCGCGGCCTCGACGTCTGCCTTCAACCGCTCGAGCCGCTTCGATCGGTCCTTGACGAAGCGCTCGATGCCCTTGAGCAGCCACTCCGGCGAGAGGTGCGCCTCGTCGAGCACCTCGTCCAACGTGCCGCCCGTGCGCCAGCGGTCGTCCCAGTCGGCGGACAGGGCGTACTCGCTCGGCCACCGTGTTGAACAGACCAGTCGTGCATCGACGCCGCGCGCCTGGGTGGTGATGACGGTCGAGTCCATCCGGTCGGCCGGTGCCGAGCACCTGTCGGCGGTACGCCTCCGGCTGCAGGGCGAAGAGCTCGGGCTGGGCGCCGCAGACGATCTTGACGTTCAGCCCGCGCGTCGTCCAGCTCGGGCAGCAGCTTGACGATGCTGGCCATGGCGCTCGTGCCCTGCACGATGATCGTGCCCGCCGCGCGGCTGGCCCGGCGTGTAGTCGCGCACGACGTACGCGCCGCGGGCCGCCTCGAAGTGCGACGGGATGCCCAGCGTCGCGCGGTCGGGGATGACGATCGGCGGCCGGGTCAGGTGCAGCGCGACGATCGGCACGTCCGTCTTGAGCGCCGCGCCCAGCAGCACCGGCACCTCGTTGTACTCCCACGGGTGCAGGTTGATGATCTGGCCGTCGCGGGAAGAGCTGCGTCACCGCCGGCGCGAAGATGCCGAAGTGCGTGCGGCTGTCGTCGGCCGTCTCCGGCCCGGAGTGCCCGGCGACCCAGAGCACCTTGCCGACCTTCAGCTCGCAGTCCTGCGCCAGCTGGCTGAACAGGCGCATCATGCCGTACTTGCAGATACGAGAACGAGCCGTAGGTCGAGCAGGCGCCCCAGAAGCCGTCGAACTCCTTCTCCGGGTCCGTGGAGAAGTTGACCGTCGCCATGCCGGCCATGATGCCGGCGTTGGCGAACTCGGTGATCTCCTGCGGCAGCAGCGCGCCTTCGTGCGTGCCGTAGCGCTCGTACCAGCCGTAGCCCGTGAAGTCGCCGTAGCCTGCGGCGAAGCCGCTGATGTTGGTCGAGTCGGCCAGGTCGGCCGAGGCGGCGATGAAGAGCGGCCGGCCGTACTCCTTCGCGCCGAAGGCGTTGACCCACGCGCCCCACTTGGCCAGCGCGGCGCGGTTGGCGATCGACGTGCCCGGCTTGGCGTACAGGTCCGCCGGGTAGTTGGCGAAGTCGAACAGCCGCTCGTCCTTCCACGGGATTGCCCTTCGCTTGCCAGGCGGAAGCCGGGGATCTCCTCCGGCACGCTGTCGCCCAGCGCCACCAGCCGGTCGGCCAGGTAGTCGACCAGCGCCTGGTCGCGGTGCAGCACGTCGATCACGGCCTTGCAGGTTGGCCTCGAACTCCGCCTGCAGCGCCGGCGGGATCGGCCGGCGCCGGCCCGCCGAAGTTGGCGAACTTGGCGCCGTACTTCTCGGCGAACGGCTTCTTGGTCTCCCAGAAGATCTCGCTGTTCATCTTGTGCGGCGCGCCGTGCGACGGGTTGTCGTACTTGCAGGTAGCCGCGGCCCTTGCGCGTCTTGCAACCAGGCCACGCTCGGCGCGCTGCGTCGGGTTGTCGCCGTAGACCATGCGCAGACCATCGCCTGCGTCACCGGCCCCCACTCGCTGCCGAGCTCGGTGCCGAACACGCGCCAGCCGTGCGGCGCGAACCAGTCGGTCGGCGTGCCGTAGACGACGCGTGCTGACCGGGTGATCGTCGATGCCGTAGTCGTTCCAGTCGATGACGAAGTACAGGTTGTCGAGCGCCAGGCCCCAGGCCGAGTTCATCGTCTCGTGCGCCGCACCGGGCGTCAGGCCGCCCTCGCCCTCGAAGACGAAGACCTTGACGCCTTCGGCGCCGGCGCGCTTGAGCGCCAGCGCCTCGCCCGGCGGCCGCCGGCCCGCCGTGCCCCGACGGGCCGGTGTTGAACTTCAGGAACAGCGTCTTGCCTTCCATCTCGGCGTGGCCCGAGAGCCCGCCGCGGTGCCGGAAGCGCAGCAGGTCCTCCCAGACCAGGGCGCGCTCGTCCGCCTTCGGCACCAGGTAGCGCTTGTCCCCCGTCTGCGCGTACTTCACCCGCAGCGCCTCGTTGAACACTGCCAGCGTGCGGTAGATCAGCGGGATGGTGTGCCCGCCCACCAGCACGAAGCGGTCGCCGAAGCGCTTCTCCGGATGGCGAATGTCCCAGCGCATCACGCCGCTGAGCAGCGTCACCAGCAGGGCGTGCACCTTCGAGCGTGAGCCCCCGGGATGCCCGCTCTGGCGGTAGTTGAGCATGACGTCCAGGAGTTGGTCGACCAGGTCCTTGGTCTTCTCCCAGTGATCGAACTCCCGGGTCAACTGGTGATAAGTCTGACCGATGCGCTCTTCTGCGGCGCGATCCATGCTTCACTCCTCAGCTTGTGCCCGGCGATGTGGCCAGGCGTCCTCGGCACGATAGGCTGCGGGTGGCCGCTCAGGCCAGCGCCCAGGCCTCTTCCCACACGCGCTTGGTCCCGGCGATCACCTGCTCCGGCGTCTCCCGGTCGGTCTGCGGCTTGACCTCGAAGCCCACCCACGGCTTCTCCTTCTTTCCCTCCGCCAGGTAGCCGACCTTGAACAGCGCCCGGATGAACGTCGCCAGTTCGTCGACATCGTTGCAGCCGCCCGGCCAGCCGAAGCGCGGGTGCAGGTCGCCGTAGCCGGGCTTGCCCTCGTCGCGCACGCCGTTGCCCACGTGGATGTGCACCAGGTGCGGCTTGAGCAGCCTCAGCGCCTTCTCGGACTCCTCGAACAGCAGCGGTTGGTGGCTCAGGTCGTACATCAAACCGAAATCCGGGTAGTCCTTGCGCACTGCCGCGGCGTACTCGGCGGCGAATTCGCTCGGGCCGATCAGCGCCTTCTTGTCGATGACGCGGTCGAAGGTCTCGCACGTCAGGCCGATGCCCTTCTCCTTACCGTAGGCGCACAGCTCGCTGGTGGACTGGATCAGCGCCTTGAGCGCCGCCGGCCGGTCCTTGTCGCCCGGGTCCTTGCCGGAGAGAAACGCCATCCGCTTGGCGCCCACCTCGGCTGCCTCGTCGATCCCGGCCTTCAGTCCCTGCACGGCAGCCTTGCGCTCGGCCTCGTCCAGGCTGTTGGGGTTCAGCTTGCCGCGCAGCACCAGCGGCTGTCCGCCGTATCCGACCTTGATGTGCGCCGCGTCGAGGACGTCCCGCGTCGCCTGCCGTTCGGCCGGGTCGTTGATGTGCGTGATCTCGACCGCCCCGAAGAACGGGTCCTCGGCGATCTTGCTCACCGTGGCGGCGATCGGGCCGTCGCCCGTGATCGTCGTCGGAAAGGCCATGAAGTGCACGATGCTCATCGTGCAGTAGTGGCTCCAGTGCTTGTCCATGCGGTTCTCCTCCACTCCAGTTAGCGCGGCGCAGGGACGGGATAGTCCGGCGGGCGCCCTTCGATCACCGCCAGCACGTCCGTCACGACCATCGCCATGCGCAGCAAAGCTTCATCGGTGTGCGCCGCCATGTGAGGCGAGAGCACGACGTTGTCCATCGACAGCAGCGGGCTGTCCTTCGGCAGCGGCTCCGGATCGTACACGTCCAGGCCGGCGCCGGCAATCCAGCCCTCGCGCAGCGCCCGCACCAGTGCCGCCTGATCGACCACCGGGCCGCGGGCCGAGTTGATCAGGTAAGCCGAGCGCTTCATCGAGCGCAGTGCCGTTTCGTTGATCATGCCCTTCGTCTCCGGCAGCAGCGGGGTGTGCAGCGAGACGAAGTCCGACTGGGCCAGCAGGTCCGGCAGCGGCATGCGGCGCGCCCCCAGGCGTTCCTCCTGCTCGGGATACGCCACGACGTCATGGTAGACGACCGGCATGTCGAAACCGAAGTGCGCCATGTGCCCGAGGCGCTGTCCAATCTTACCGAAACCCACCAGGCCCAGGGTCTTCCCCTGAACCTCGATCCCGATCAGCCTGTAGCGCGAAGTCCCAGTCGCCGGCGCGGATCGCCCGGTCGCCCTCGATCATCCGCTTGGCCAGGGCGACGATCATCCCCATGCACTGTTCGGCGACCGACTCGTCGTTGGCGTACGGCGTGTTGACGACGGTGATCCCCCGCTCGGCCGCAGCCTCCCGGTCGATCGCCTCCACCCCGACGCCATGCCGCGCCACCACCTTGAGCCGCGGCGCGGCGGCCATCAGCTCGCGCGTCACTTTCCCATTGGCCCGGATGATGATCCCTTCGACGTCGCCGGCGGCCGAGAGCAGCCAGCCCGGCTCGAGGCTCGCCGCCATGCGCACCTCGGCCTTCTCCTTCAGGAGCGTCAGCGCCTTTTCATGGATCGGTTCGTACAGGAGCACGACAGGCTTACTCATTCCGGTTCGTCTTTCTCTCCCTCGGTAATCCGCCCCGCCGGCGGTGGAGACGGTGAGCGGGCAGCGATGTAGGCAGTAAAGCCCACCGTCTCCCCCGGCGGCCCGGCCTTACTTCGGGTGGACGCACAGGCGTGCGCCACGCGACTCATAGGACATCTCCCAGTAGACCGTCTTCCATTCCAGATAGTCGTCGATGGCGAGCGAACCCTGTTCGCGGCCGATGCCGCTCTGCTTCATGCCCCCGTACGGCGCCTGGACGAACGACCCGTGGATGTCGTTGACCCACACCGAGCCGGCGTCCATTCGCCGCGCAGCCTGCCAGCAGTTGCGCGCATCACGGCTGAAGAAGTAGGCGCTCAGCCCGAAGACCGTGTCGTTCGACATGTCGATGACCTTATCGAGGTCGTCGCCGACCTTCATGAAGGCCAGCACCGGTCCGAAGGTCTCCTCGCGCATGATCTCCATGCTGTGCTTGCAGTCGCCGAGCACTGTCGGGCGGTAGAAGTAGCCCTTGTCGCCGACACGCTTGCCGCCGGCCAGCACCCTGGCGCCTTCCTTGACGGCCTTGTCCACCTGACCGCTCACCCACTCAAGCTGCTTCTTATTCACCAGCGGTCCGATGTCCACGCCGTCCTGGAACCCGTCGCCGGCGACGATCCGGTCGGCCAGGGCGGCAATGCGCGACACCAGCGCGTCGTAGATCGCCTCGTGCGCGTAGACGCGGTTGACCCGGTTGCATACCTGGCCGCATCCCCGGAACGCCTGGAAGGTGATCGCATCGACGGCCTTGTCGAGATCCGCATCCTCCCAGACGATGCACGGACACTGGCCTCCAAGCTCGAGCGTGACGCGCTTGATGCTGTCGGCCGCGGCGCGCATGACCTGTTTGCCGCCCTCGACCGAGCCTGTGATCGCCGCCTTGCGCACCATCGGATGGCGCACCAACGCATCGCCCGTGCGCCCACCCGGCCCGGTGATCACGTTCAGCACACCCGCCGGGAAGCCGGCCTCGTGCGCCACCCGGACCATGGCCAGCGCCGAGAGGGGCGTATCCGACGACGGCTTGGCAACCGCCGTGCAACCGGCGGCGAAGGCCGGGCCGATCATCCGGCTCAGCAGGTGCAGGGGGTCGTTCCACGGCGGGATGGCGGCGATCACGCCCATCGGCTGCCGCAGGACGTAGGTGAACTTGTCGCGCATGTCGCTCTCCAGCACCATGCCGTGGATGCGACGCGCCTCCTGGGCGTAGTATTCGAGTACGGTGCAAAAGCCGTTGATCTCGCCCTTGGCCTGCGGGAAGGGCTTGCCCTGCTCGCTGGTCAGGATCTTGCCGATCGAATTCGACGTTGGCGCGCACGGCGTTGACGAGTTTCATCATCGCCGCCCCGCGGTCTGCCGCCGGTGTATCACGCCACGTCAGGAAGGCCTCCTGCGCGGTGCGCACCGCCAGGTCGATCTCCTCCGGGCTGGCCTCCGGGACGCGCCCGATCAGTTCCTCGGTCGAGGGATTGTAGACGTCGACGGTCTTGCCCGACGACCCCGCAACCTCCTTGCCGCCGATGAACATCGGGGTAACCTTGACTTCGCTTGCCATAGCACTCTCCTTAACAGCAGGTGTCGTCTTCGTCCGAGAGACCTGCACCCCTACCCCGGGTCCGTCCCACCTTCGGGCCCTCACCCGTGCATTCCGCTTTGCTCGTGGTCAGCCTCAGGCTGCGGCCCTATCTGCCGGCCATGCGCCGCTCGCCGCCCGAGCGGCGCGTCCGAGCTCGGCGGCCAGCACCGCCAGCAGCTCCTCCGCCAGCCGGCGGAAGTCGTCCACCACCAGCGCCCGCCGATAGACCTGGCGCACGAAGTCGGCGCCGATGCCCACCCCGACGACCTTGCAGCCCTGGCCTTCCAGCGCCGCCACCGTGGCAATCACGTGATCGGCATCGCCGTTGGGCTGCCCGTCCGAGATCACGATCATCACCTTGCTGCGCTCCTGGCGCGCCTGCAGCCGCCGATACGCAAACAGCAGGTGTTCTTCATCCCAGTTGTTGTGCCGCGGCTCGATCCCGGTCAGGCGGCGTCGCACGATCGGATACGGCTCGTCGAACCGCTTGTAGATCCGATGCTCGAGCGGGCTGCAGCGCGTCGTCCGGTAGGCATGCGCCGGGCGCAGGCCGAGTTTCATCGCCGCCTTCGCCTCGTACTCGGCCGTGGTGAAGCCCAGGATCTCGAGCGGCAGCCCCATCTGATCGAGCGTTTCCCCGATCAGGATCGCCGCCTTGGTCGCCAGGCGCACCTTGTCGCCGCCCTGCATGCTGGCGCTCTCGTCAACCAGCAATTGAAAGACAATCGACCGTTCCGCGGCAGTCGGGCGTTCGAACAAACGGAAGTTGCCCAGCCGCTGCTTGTACAGCTTCGAGGTGTGCAGGTAGCCGCTGCGGTATTGGCCTCCGTAGCGCAGGTAAGTGTCCTCGCGCAACAGGTTGGTCATGCGCGTGACCAGGAAGCCGACCTCCCGGCGCACTTCGCCCCACAATGCGCGGTAGGCATTCAGGTCGCCGGTGGGGGGCGCCACCAGCGTTTGGCGGTCCGGCCGCAGGGCGGAGGGATGGATCTTCTTTCCCCCCAGCCCGCGTTCAAACCAGGGCGCACTTCCGGGACGCACCCAATCCGGACTCTCGCGGGGCGTTCCCTTGAGTTCAACCTCGTACAACTCATCGCTCATCTGGAGGTCCGGAGGGTCGTCCCGGGTTTCGGCTTGCGCCTCGCCTGCTTCCGACTCGACCGCCGCGCCGCCCGACCCGCCGAGGCGAAGCAAAGGGATCAGGGCGGGATAAATGTGCCGCATCGCCTCCAGCGATACCTGTGCGCTCGCGCCGCCGGCGCCCTGGCGGATGTCGTCGGCCACGGTCTCCAGCACCTGGCGCACGCGCTCGACGTATTGCGCCCCGTGATACCCGCGGCCTTCGAGATACAACCCCAGACGCACTTGGTCGCTCCAGCGCATCACCCGGACAAGCGAGCCGCCCAGATTCGGGAGCAGCCGAGAAGCGAAGGCCGTCCGCATCCCGGGCCAGCGCTCCACCATCCGGTTCTCGATGCGGGCGTTCTCCAGTGCGTGCCACAACGAGGCGAACCCCGGGTGGTCGCCCTGCTCTTCTTCGCGCGCCTGGCGCAGGACCTCGGCACTCTCGGCCTGCAGGTGCCCCAACAGGCGCAAGGCGTTGGCCTTCAGCGGCAGGATCGAGCCCTGTGCCGGCGATTTCGGCTTTCGACAGGATCCGGCCGCGACCTAGGCGATCGCCGTCGCTGAAAGCGAAGCGCAGTTGGTAGTCGCGCGCCGTGCACTGGAGCAGCCGCTCCAGGCGCAGGCGCCGCGCTTCGGCCAGCCGCTCGTCGGCCTCAGCTTTCGAAGTAGTTGTCGACAATGTCCTGCACCGTGTCGGCGTCGTATGCGCTCTGCTTGCTGACCACCGCAAAGCGCGCCGCCTCGCGCACCGGGAAGCTGAGCGACATGCGCGCCCAGTCGATCACCCGACGGGTCGAGAACGAGCCGAAGATCTTCTCGCTGCGGATGGCCGCCCGGACGTCGTTCGCCGCCCGCACCATCCGCCGCACCACGTCCTCGTCCGGATTGCCGCTTTGGGCAATCACGGCCTGCACTTCCTCCTCCTCATTCAGGTAATCCATGCGAATGACGATCGGGAACCGGTCGAGCAGCGCCTCGTTAAGCGTCTTGGTCCCGCTGTAGCGGCCTTCCTCGCTCGGGTTCATGCTGGCGAACAGCCGGAAGTCCGGATGCGGCCGCACGATGCGCCCGTCGTACTCCATCAGCACGACCATGCGGTCGTCGTCCAACAGCGAGTGCAGGCAGAAAGCGATCTCGGGCAGGCAGGCGTTGATCTCGTCGAGCAGGATCCAGTCGCCGGCCTGCATGGCGCTGACCAGCACGCCGTCGACCCAATAGGTTCCCTGCTCGTTGATCAACATCTTGCCCAGGAACTCGTCAACCGTCGTCGCCCCGTTCAGATTCACCCGGCGCAGCCCGTTGTGTGTCTTCCAGGCCAGGTAGCGCACGGCCTGCGTCTTGCCCACGCCGGTCTCGCCGATCAGCAGCACCGGCAGGCCCTTGGCGACGCCGTAGGCCAGCTTCTCCAGATAGCCCTGGGAGGGCGGCACGTACACCTGCGACGGCGGGATGAAGCCGCTGGTGCTGCCGGCATTCACCGGCACCGCCACCGTCCCGATCTGGATCGCAGGTTCGGTCTTCCCCATTCGTGGCATTCCGTCGCTCACATGGGAGGGGCGGCTGACGCCGCCCCTCCCGAGTCCGCGTTGCCCGTCAGCCGCGCGGCGGCTTGCCCTGCAGCGCCCGCAGCACCTTCTCGGACGTCGCCGGCAGGTCGGTGATCCACACGCCGACGGCGTCGTGGATAGCATTGATGATCGCCGGCGCTTGCGAGTTGGCCGTCATTTCGCCGATGCCCTTGGCGCCGTACGGCCCGCTGCGCGAGCCCATCTCGACGATGACCGCATCGAGCTCAGGCACGTCCTTGGCCGTCGGGACCATATAAGAGAAGAACCCGGTCGGGTGGTGATCCAGCGTCGGGTAGTACGGGTGCAGCTCTTCCATCAGCGCCGAGCCCAGGCCGCCGGCCGCACCGCCATCGATCTGCCCTTCGACCAGGAGCGGATTGATCGCCTTGCCGCAGTCATACGCCGACGCCATCTTGAGTACCTTGACTTCGCCGGTGTCCGTGTCGACTTCGACCTCCGCCACCGTGGCGCCGTAGGCCATGTTGTGCAGCGGCTCTCCTTCGCCCGTGTCCGGATCGACCTCCGCCACCGGCCAGCCGTACGACCCACGCCCGGCGATGATCTTGCGATCCACCCAGGTTGCGTGCCCGGCTACATCGGCGATCGGGATCGCCTGCTCCGGCGCATCGCGCACGACGATCCGATCACCCTCCGCCACCAGTTTGTCTGGCGTCACGCCCAGCTGGGCACCGGCGACCTCGAACATCACGTCCCGCGCCTCGCGCGCTGCCAGGATCGTGGCATTGCCCGTCTGGTGCGTCACCCGGCTGGCGAACGTCCCGGTGTCGAGCGGGCTGCTGTCGCTGTCGACTGCCGTCACGTTGACCTTATCGATCGGCACGCCCAGCTCTTGGGCGGCAATCTGGCGCATGACCGTGCGGGCGCCCTGGCCGATGTCGACGCTGCCGATGAGGACATCCACGCTGCCGTCGGGGCGCATCTTGATCACGACCTGGCTCGGGTCGCCGCCGCCGCTCATCCCGGTGGAGTACCACACGGCGGCCGTGCCTGTTCCGCGTTTCTTTGCCATGCTGCGCCTCCGTCCTATCGCTTCGCTGACGACATGGCCAGCAGGTCGTCGTCCAGCTTGATCCCCGCCCGCTTGGCGGCTGTCTGCATGACTTCCACGAGCCCGCAGTTGTGCTGCACGGCCCGCGTGGCCGAGGTGTCCCCGTCGCGGATGGCATTCAGGAACCGCAGCCGCAATGAGTCGATCCCGATCGCCTCGGCGATCTTCTCCATCTGCACATCCCAGGCGAAGGACGCTTGGTACAGCCCGAAGCCGCGCATCGAAGACGTCGGCCGTTTGTTGGTAAAGACGGAGTAGCTATCGACGGCCACGTTTGGGATGTTGTACGGGCCGGCCACGCCGTAGGACGCCTTGCGGATGACGTAGTCGTTGGTCGACGGGTAGGCCCCGCCGTCGCGCACCATCTTGATCTTGCGCGCCAGGAGGAGTCCGTTCTTCGTGACCCCGTCCTTGAACCACAGATGGGTCGCACCGCGATGGGTCGAACCGATGAATTCCTCCTCGCGTGTCCATACCCAGCGGACCGGCCGGCCGTCGGTGTACAGCGACAGGACGGCGCAGATGTGGTCGGCATGCGGGTCATTCTTCGAGCCGAACCCTCCGCCGAGGATCCCGCCGATCATGTGCACCGACGCCTGCGGCTTGTTGAGGATCGCGGCGATCGTGCCCTGGTTGAAGAACACGGCCTGGGTCACGGTGTAGATGTGGGTCCGGCCCATCGAGTCGGTGTGAGCGATGGACGCCTGGGTCTCGATCGGCGAGTGCTCCTGGGCCGCGGTGCGGAAGTAGTTCTCGACGATGAAATCGGCCATGGCAAAGCCGGCGTCCACATCGCCCTTGCGGATCTGCAGGTGGTCGCGTTCGCCGAATGTCATCAGGTTGCCGTCCGGGCGCATCTTGCGCGCCCCGGGCTTCATCGCCTCCAGCGGATCGAAGACCGGCGCACGTTCCTCCAGCTCGACCTTCACCCGGGCGATCGCCTCCCGGGCCAGGTCGATGCTCTCGGCCGCCACGACCACGACCTCCTGCCCCGGATAGCGGATCTCTTTGTCGGCCAGCACCGGCTGTTCCCCGCCGAAGACGTTGACCGGAACATCCTTCCCGGTGATGACCGCCACGACCCCCGGCATCTTCATTGCCCGGCTGACGTCGATGCTCTTGATCAGCGCCGACGCCACCGGCGAACGCCAGGCCTTGACGTGCAGCATGTTCGGAAGCTTGATATCGCCCACGTAGCGCGTCTTGCCGGTCGCATGCTGCATGCCGTCATAGCGCGGTAGGCGTTTCCCGACGTAGTTGGTGTCCGTCATCTTCATACCCTCCTACCGCATCTCTTCGGCCGCTGCCAGCACCGACTCGACGATCTTGCTGTAGCCGGTGCAGCGGCAGACGTTGCCGACAATAGCGTTGACGACCTCGTCGCGCGTGGGCGCCTGGTTCTTCTTCAGCAGCGCCGCCGCCGACATGATCATGCCCGGCGTGCAGTACCCGCACTGGGCGCCGTAGTGCTCGGTGATCGCTTTCTGCAGCGGGTGCGGAGCCTGGAGCGTCCCCAGCCCTTCGACCGTCGTCACCTCCCGGCCTTCGACCGTCGCCGCCAGCACCATGCACGAGTTCACCGGTTCTCCGTCCAACCATACGGTGCACGCGCCACAATTGCCCTGCTCGCAGCCGAACTTGGGGCTGGTGACGTTCATCGTCTCGCGTAGGAACATCAGCAGGTTCGTCTGAACCAGAACCTCGCCGCTGACCTTTTTCCCGTTGAGTTTGAAGTGAATGATGATCTTGCTCATGGGGCTAGCCCTCCTCGCCCAGGCCGCCGGCGCTGCGCAGCACCCGCGCCGTCAGCACCTGGGCGAGCTGCCGCCGGTACCAGGCGGTCCCGTGGACGTCGTCGATGGGGTTGATCTCGGTCACGGCCTTCTCCGCGGCTGCGGCGACCGCCTCGGGCGTGAGTTTCTTGCCGCGCAGCAGCGCCTCGGCCTTCACCGCCCGCACCGGCGTGGGAGCCGCCGATCCGATGGCCAGGTGCACATCGACACAGGTGCCCTTGGCATCCAGCTGGACACGCGCTGCGGCGTTGAGGACTGCCAACGTCAGCGCCTGGCGCCGGCCTACCTTACGGTAGGCCGAGCCTTCGTTCTTGCCCGTCGGCCGAATGCGGATCTCGGTCAACAGCTCGCCGGGCTTAATCACCGTCTTCCCCGGCCCGGTGAAGAACTTCTCCAGTGGAAGCACGCGCTTGCCCTTGCTGCTGGTCAGCACGATCTCCGCCCCCAGGCCAATCATGGCGCAGATCGTGTCGCCCGCCGGCGAGGCGGTGCAGATGTTGCCGCCCAGCGTGGCCAGCGAGCGGACCGGCGGCGCGGCGAGCTTGCCGGCCGCCTGGGCCAGCGCCGCCGCCTTGTCCTGCAGCACCCGGGAAGCTCCCGCCGTCTGCATGCGTGTGGCGGCGCCGATGTGGATCACGCCGTCCTGGAGCTTGATGTACTCCAGGCCGAGCTTCCCGATCCACAGGATATTGTCCGGGACCTTGAACTCAAGGTTCATATCGCGCACCAGATCCGTGCCGCCTGCCAGCACACTGATGCGGGTCCCGTGCTTGCCCAACAGTTGCAGCGCCTGCCGCAACGTGTCGGGGGCGAAGTACTGCACATCTTTCACGGGTTTGCCTCCCTTTTGGTTCTTGGGCGCGGCGCACCGTCACTCGACAAGCGCCGACCCAACTCGCCTGTCACTCGATCCCTGCCATCGCCGCCAATTGTCGGTAGAGCGCCACGGCGTCCTGCTCTCCCAGTCCGGCTGCCTTGGCCTGCGCGAACAGCTCGTAGTAGGCCTCCGTCGCCGGCAGCCGCGCCCCGACATGGCGTGCGGTGTCGGTCATCAGCCCCAGGTCCTTGTGCAGATGCTTGAGCGGAAACGCCGGGGCGTAGTCGCCGGCAATGATGTTGCCGATCTTGCGTTCGATCAGATTGGAGACGATGCCGCTCGACTTGATGATCGTGCCCATCGCCTCCAGCGGAATCCCTCCCTTGGCCGCCAGGGTCATGGCTTCCGCCAGCGAGCCAACCTGCGCCGCCACCATCAGGTTGAAGCACAGTTTGGCCAGCGCTCCGCTGCCCTGCGGGCCCACGTGCAGGATGAAGGACCCCATCGTCGCCAGCAGGTCGCGCTGCTCATCGAACAGATCCGCCTCCCCGCCGACCATGATCCCCAGCTTGCCTTCCTTCGCCGGCCCCGTCGAACCGAACACCGGGGCATCGAGCATCGCCCAGCCGTGGCCGGCGATCCCGGCCGCCGTCTCACGCGAACTCCTCCGGGGCGACGGTGCTCATATCGATCAGCGTCATGCCCTTGCGGCCGCCGGCCAGCAAGCCATACTCTCCGCTCAGCACGTCGTAGACGGCCGCCGCGTCGGTGAGCATGCAGATCACCACGTCGCTTGCCGCGGCGACGTCGCGCGGGGTGACGGCCAGCTTGGCACCCAGCGTGCGCAGCGCCTCGCCCTTGGCCGACGAACGGTTGAATGCCGTGAGTGGATAGCCGGCGCGTGCCACATTGGCCGCCATCGGCCCGCCCATCAACCCCAGTCCCACGAACCCGACTCGTTTCATCCGCGCCGATCTCCCGAGGCGGAAGGATCCGCCCTCGATGCCTAATACGGGACGAACTCGCCGCGCTTGGCTGCCGCCTGCTTTGCCGGCTCGCCATACTCCCAAGACATCTCCGGCCGATAGCGATCGCGCCAGTCGTCGAAGACCATCTTTCCCAGGTCCTTCTCCAGCGGGAACTGCCACCGCACGCCCCACTGCGGGATAATGACTTTCAGATCCGGCACGTGGCGCCGTGCAATCCAATTCACCTCTTCCGGATCGACCGTCGTGTTCCCCCAGTTGTCCCAGTGCATCGGCATCAACACCTTGGTGCCGCTGGCTTCCGCCAGGCGCACGGCGTCGTAGGGGGTCATCTTGTCGGTGCCGCCCGGCGCGTTGTAGCCGATGTTGACGCTCAGCACATCGATCTTGTACTTCTTGAACGTGACGTAGGCGTTCTGGAAGAGCGAGTCAGCCAGGTGGCAGAAGTTGTAGCCGCCGATCTTGAAGAAGAACGTCGCCGCCACGTCGTCGAACGGCCGGCGCACTCCCGGCTCGACCCTGACCCCCGGCCCGCCGGTCATCGTGGCGATCCGGTCGAAGTTCGGCAGGATTTCGATCACCACGTCCTTGATCTTGTACTTCTGGCCGGGGCGCACGACCCGGATGCGTTCCTCGGGGACCTGGAAGTTGCGCATGCGCTCGACCGCCGAGAGCGGTCCGTAGAACAGGGCCTGGCTGGTTTGCGTCGCCGCCTTCAGCGTGTAGATGTCGGTGTGATCGGCATGCTGGTGCGAGCAGAACACGCCGTCAAGTGTCTTGAAACCGAAGATGTCGATGACCTGTGGATTGAGTCGCATCCAGTCGATCGTCGGCGAGCCGGTCGTGCGGCACACCCCGCAGTAGGCGTACTCGGTGTAGTGTGCCGGGCCGGCGTAGTTGTCCACCAGCAGCACGGCGCCTCCCGGCGATTTGAGCACGAAGCCCATCCCGCCCGTCCACCAGAAACTGTAGTTGCCCTTGGGGACCTTGGCCTTCTCGATCTGGTTGTTGAGGAACTGCCCCCACTCGGGGAAGCACTCGATCAGCCAGCGGATCTTGTCCATCGGGCGGTCTTTGTTCAGCAGGTAGTCGCCCTGCATCGTGCCGCGCCCGTCGCCCACCACCTCGATGCTCTGATAGTCGATCGCCGCCGCAGCGGCCTTCGGCGACGCGCCGTTACCCGACTTCGGCTTGCCGTTTGCCCTCTTCGTCATGGTCGACTCTCCTTGTCAATCGTCTGGACCGGTTACGCGAACGGCAGCAGGAGAACCTTGCCCGTGGCGCGGCTCCCCGTCGTGATCAGCTTGAATCCCTGGTCGAAGTCCGCCAGCGGCAGCGTGTGCGTGATCACCGGTCTCGGATCGAACTGGCCGGACTGCAGCAGGCCGTCCGCCAGACGCCAGGTGTCCCACATGTGCCGCCCGGCGACGCCGCGCACGCGCACTTGGCGCAGCGTGATGGCGTAGTTGATGTCGAACTCGATCGGCTTGGACGTCAGGCCAAAGGTCGTCACCCGGCCGCCCTTGCGCACAGTGGCGAAGGCGTTCTTGATTGAAGCCGCTGCGCCGGCCATCTCCACCACGACGTCGGCCCCCACCCGCGTTTCGTCGACGATCGCCTTCACCGGATCGATCGGGTCGCTGATGTTGAACACCTGGTCGGCGCCCATGCGCCGGGCGATCTCGAGACGCTCCGGCACCATCCCGACCAGGTAAACCTTGCGAGCACCCGAGGCGCGCGCCACGCCGGCGGCGAACAGGGCGATCGGCCCGTCGCCGAAGATCACCACCGACTGGGCCGTCACCGGCTCGATCAGCACCGCCTGCACCGCGCCGCCCAGCGGCTCCATGATGGCGCCGACCTCCCAGGAGAGGTCCTTGGGCAGCAGCCACAGCGATGTCTCGGGCACGGCGACGTACTCGGCAAAGGAACCGTCCACCTCATTGCCGAAGATCTTCAGGTTGGCGCAAATGTGCTGGAGCCCCATCTTGCACACGTCGCACTTGCCGCACACGATGTGGCTGTCAGCGGTGACATGGTCGCCCAGTTTGTAATCGGTCACCGCCGCGCCGACCTCGACCACTTCTCCGGCGAACTCGTGTCCGAGTGTGATCGGCGGCTTGAGCCGGTTCTGGGCGTACTCGTCCCAGGTGTAGAAGTGGATGTCCGAGCCGCAGATGGCGGTGGCGCCCACTTTGACCAGGACCTCATTCGGCCGGATCGCCGGGATCTCCGTGTCCACCAGATCCATGCCCGGCTCCCGCCGCACCTTCCGCGCCGCCTTCATCATCCCTTTCATGCCGTCTCCTCCTCGCACCCCTGGCTGTCGGGATCACCCATCGGCTACCGGCCCAGGCAACCGACCTGCCGCATGCGGCGGTCGTCGCCTCAGATGACCTTCATCTCCAGAAGCACTTTCTTCAGCTTCTCGCGCTGATCGGCGGTCAGCGGCCCGACCGGCGCCCGGCACGGCCCGACGTCCATGCCCATCAGGTTCAGGGCTTCCTTGATGACCACCGGGAAGGTGCCCCAGGCAAACGCCAGCCGCAGCGGGGCCAGCTCGCGCTGAGCCTTCAGCGCGCCCGGCAAGTCTCCGGCCATGTACTGGTCGTAGATCGACGCCACCAGCGCCGGTTTAACGTTGGCCGTGGCGGCGATCCCGCCTCTGGTCCCGTAGGACAGACCGGCGTAGATCAGCGTGTCCCGACCCATCAAGACCGAGAAGTCCGGCGGCACGACGCGGATGTACTCGGCCGTCAGCTCCAGGTCGCCGCTCGAGTCCTTGATCCCCACGATGCCCTTCACCTGGGAGAGCCGCGCCAGCAGGCCGGGCGAGATCTTCACATTGGTGCGCGCCGGGTTGGTGTAGACCAGGATTGGCAGGCTGGTGGACTCGGCCACCGCCTTGTAGTGATCGAAGAGCTGATCGTCGTTCGGGCCGATGAAGTACGGCGTCAGAATCGAGACAGCATCGATGCCGATCTTCTCGGCCATGCGCGTCAGCTCGATCGTCTCACGCGTCGTCACCCCGACCGTCCCGGCATAGACCGGCACACGGCCGTGCGTCTCCTCCACCACCGTCTCCCACACGCGGCGTTTCTCGTCGGGGGTGAGCGCCCAGAACTCGCCCTGGCTGCCGACGGCGAACACGCCGTGTACCTTGCCGTCAATCAGATGGTTCGTCAGGCGCCGGAGAGCCTTCTCGTTGATCTCTTCATCCGCCGTCAGCGGCGTCACCATCGCCGGGATGATCCCGGATGGAGGTTTGTTCAGCATGGAGCGCTCCTCGTAAAGCTGTCAGCAGCCAGCTGTCAGCAGTCAGCTTTCAGCAACCATCCATCAGGGAGGCTGCTCTGGCTGAAGGCTGATCGCTGAACGCTGATCGCTAGGCTTTCATTTCCTTCAACACCGCTTCCGTCGCCGCGACCCACGAGTAGCGCGGGTCGGTGGTGATGTCGTAGGCCTTGCTGTCGCCCGAGAGCAGCCACAGGTAGCCTACGGTCGTCCCCGGCAGCGCGCCGGTCGGGTGGTACCCGTCGAGCAGAACCGCCACGTCGTCGTTGTGTACGACGTGCGCCGTCGACTGGCCGTTCTGCATCAGCAGCTGCACGCCATCGCCGGTGGTCGGTTTGACCTTGAAGAAGTAGAACTCCTCCAGTACGTTCTCGGCGGCTGAGTGCTCATCGTGCTTGTGCGGCGGGATTCCGCTCCAGTTGGAGGGCGGGTTGATCGTCTCGCCGATGATCATGCGCTGCCCGATGGACGATCCGGGCGGCAGATACAGCCGGAGATCGCGACGCCAGTTGGCCATCCCGGCCGAGACCAGCTTCACCTGATCCGGCGTGATCAGCTTGACCGGCAGATCCTTCTCGCACGGGACGTGCGCGAACGCCAGCTCGAGATTGGTCTCCGCTTTGACCTCGACTTCGGTCCGGCGGGGCGCATACACCAGGCTGGTGGGGCCGCCGAACATGTCCGCCCGGCCGCCGACGCCTTCGAAGATCTCCTGGCCGACGCGAACGCTGCATTTGCCGCTCATCACCACCAGGGCGGCTTCCTCCTCGGCCAGTTTCGTCTTCCAGGTCTCGCCCGTCGCCAACCGCACGACGTCCAGCCCGAGCCAGTGAATGCCGTTCTTGCCGCGCTCGACGACCTTCTGATGCCCGCTCTGCGGGCCCACCCTGAGCATGAGGCTCATCCTGATGACTCCTTCGTCATGATGTCGGTGTCATGCGCCCGCGCCGCGGGGCGCGCCGTGCGGTGGGAACCCACGCCAGCGCTGCCGCCCCTTCGGCCTGCGGGATGTATTCCAATCCGATGCTTCCCTGATAGCCGGCAGCTTCGATCGCCGTTTCCAGCGCGGCGAAGTCGATTGCACCGGTCCCCGGCTCGTGACGGCCCGGCTCGTCGGCATACTGGATGTGCCCGATCCAGTCGCCGGCCTCACGCAGCGGCTCCAGCAGATCCTCCCCCATTCGTTTCAGATGGTAGGTGTCCATCTGGAAGCGCACGTTCGGGTGATCGATCTCTCGCACGATCTCGACCGCCTCGCGCCACGACGTGAGATAGTAGCCGGGGTTATCGACCGGGTTCAGGACCTCGATCGTCAGCAGGACATTGGCCTGTGCCGCCCGCGGCGCGGCGGCCCGCAGATTCTCCAGCATGCACTCGCGCTGGGCGTTGCGTGCCATTCCCGGAACCCGTACTCCCGCCGGGAGCATGACCTTCTCGACCTCCAGACGCCGGGCGATGTCCAGGGCCTGGTCGAGCGTACGATCAAACTCGGGCCGGCGCTTCGGGTCCACCAGGTAGCCGCGGTTGGCCGCATCCCAGACGGGCACATCCTGGTTGAAGAGCACAATGCGCAGTCCGGCCTCTCGACGGCAGGCGTCCAGCGCTTCGAGGTCGGCATGCGAAGGGAAGCCGAATTCGAGCGTCTCGAAGCCCAGGTCGGCCACCGCCCTGGGCCTCAGGGCGAAGGGGAGCTCCGGGAAAAGCCAACTGACATTGGGTGCATAACCCAGCATACGTCCCGTTCCACCAATCCAGTCAGGACTCGTTGTTCCGCCGCACCGAATAGATCGCCACCGCGCTGAGCAAGATCAGTCCCTTGATAATCCACTGCAGATAGGTGTTGACGCCGACGAGGTTGAAGATGTTGTTCAGATACGACACGATCATGACGCCTGCCAGCGTCCCGACGATGCTGCCCTTGCCCCCGCCCAGGCGCGTGCCGCCGATGAGCACCGCCGCGATGGAGTCCAGATCGAAGCGTTCGTACTCCAGGCCGCCAACGCGCGGGTCCCCCGCCCCCATACGCGACGTCAGGTACAGCCCGGTGACGGCTGCCATCAGGCTGCAGAACATGTAGGCGTAGATGGTCACACGCCGGGTGCGGATGCCCGAAAGCCGCGCCGTGAGCTCGCTGCCGCCGGTGGCTTTGATGTGGCGTCCCCAGACGGTACGGCTGAGCAGCACCCAGGTGATTGCCACCAGGGTAAGCAAGAAGACGACCGGGAAGGGAATCGGGCCGAATTTGCCTTCGGCGAAGTATTCCCAGCCGGGGGCGATCTTTCCTCCTGGTTTCTTGGCAA
This sequence comes from uncultured Chloroflexia bacterium, assembly GCA_963743255.1. Taxonomy (GTDB): domain Bacteria; phylum Chloroflexota; class Anaerolineae; order Anaerolineales; family E44-bin32; genus DYJB01. The sequence continues at coordinate 449,287 of CAVUPD010000013.1, read as the reverse complement.
ACTGCAGCACCAGGCCTTGCAGGATGGCGCCCACGCCCATCGTGGCGATGAACGGCGCCAGCTTGAAGCGGGTGATGATATTGGCGTTGATGAAGCCGATGATCATTCCCAGGGACAGGAGCACAATCACCATCCCCGCCACCATCAACGGGGCCGTGTAATTGGCCATGAAGCCGGTGGCATACACATCCACCAGGCTGATCGCGGCGCCGACCGACAGATCGATCCCGCCCACCAGGATGGCCAGGGTTTGGCCGACGCTGACAATCCCCAGGCCGACGCCCTGCCGCAGAACATTGATCAGGTTTTTCGAGGTGCGGAAGTCCGGGATGAAGATCCCAGCCAGGATCACAATCCCCAGCAGGATGCCGACAATGATCAGGACATCCCGCTGCTCATCCACCACGCGGCGCCACGTGCTCCTCCGCCGGGTCTGCGGTGCGGGTTCAGCTGTCATGTGATCCACCGTAGGTCGCCAGCATCATGACCGCCTCCTCGGTGGCCACTCCACCGGCCATCTCCCCCACGATCCGACCGCGATGCATTACAACCACCCGGTCGCTCATCCCGATCACCTCCGGCAGCTCCGATGAAATCATCAGCACCGCCTTGCCCTGGTCGGCCAGGTCGCGCATCAACTGCCAGATCTCGGCTTTGGCGCCGACGTCGATTCCCCGGGTGGGCTCATCGAACATCAGCAGTTCCGGTCCGCTGATCAGCCACTTGGCCAGGACGACCTTCTGCCGGTTCCCGCCACTCAAATTCTCGACGTCCGTCGCCAGGCTGGGCGCCCGCAGGCGCAAACTCTCGGAGGTCGTGGCGACGGCGTCGTGCTCCGCCTTGCGGTTCACGATCCCCCAACGCTGGCGCCGGTCAAGGCTCGGCAGCGCGGCGTTTTCCTTCACGCTCTGGCCCATCACCAGCCCTTCGACATTGCGGTCCTCGGTCAGGTAGGCGACGCGGTGCCGCAAGGCGCGCTGCGGATTGCCGATGGTGACCTTCTCCCCCTTCAACATTACGGTCCCGGCGTCGATGCGCCGGGTGCCGAAGATGGCCTGTGCAAGTTCCGTCCGGCCGGCCCCGACCAACCCGGAGATCCCGACAATCTCGCCGGCCTGCACCGTCAGGTTGATCTCCTTCAACCGGTCCCCGACACATAACCCTTCGATCCGAAGCACCTCTTCGCCCATCCGTTCGGCGCGGCGCGGGAAGGTCTCCGAAAGCGCCCGCCCGATCATCATGCGCACCAGCGAAGGACGGTCGATCTCGGACACCTTGAACGTGCCGACGACCTTGCCGTCCTTGAACACGGTCACCCGATCGGCGATCTGGAAGACCTCCGAGATGCGGTGGGAAATGTAGATCACCGCCACGCCCTCTTGCTTGAGGGCCTTGATCACCTCGAACAGGTGCTCCAGATCCTTGCCGCCCAGCGCCGCCGAAGGCTCGTCCATGATGACGATCCGCGCGTTCAGCGACAGGGCTTTGGCGATTTCGACCATTTGCTGCTGGGCCACGCTCAGTCGACCCAGCCGCTCCCGAGGATCGATGTCGACGCCCAGCCGGTGCAGGATCGCCTGCGCCCTGGCTTCCTGCTCTCGGGTATCCACCAGGCCCATCGGCCCGCGGGGCTCGCGGCCCAGGAAGACGTTCTGAGCGACGTTCAGATCCGGCAGCAGATTGAGCTCCTGGTAGATGATGCTGATCCCCAGCTGCTGCGCGGCGTGCGGGCTGGGAATGCGGACGCTCTCCCCGCCCAGGACGATCTCGCCGCCGTCCGGGACGTACACGCCGGCCAGGATCTTCATCAGGGTCGACTTCCCGGCACCGTTCTCGCCGACCACGGCGTGGACCTCACCGCCAAGGCACTCGAAGCTCACGTCGTCCAGCGCCACCACGCCGGGGAATGTCTTGGTGATCTTCTTCATCTCTACGAGGGTGTCCGCCATTCCAACCTCGCCCTCAGGGTGATCGAGTTGCCAGGCCTGCTGGCCGGGGCGTGACCGCCTCGGCCAGCAGGCGCAAGACCTTCCGGGTCTATGATCGACCCGTCGTTCTACTGCCCGTACAGCTTCATCCGAACTTCAGGCAGCATGTCCAGCCAGAGCGCGTCCGACATGGTCGTGTTGTAGTACGTGGCCAGGTTGTCCTTGGTGATGGTGATCGGCGCGATCTGGTGATGGAACGGGATCGGCACTCCCGCCAGCAGGTCGAGCGCGTCCGTGACCGCGAAGTAGCCCAAGCGGTTCGGGAAGGTCACGCCCGCGAACGCAAAGCCGTTGTCCACGGCCTGGTGCAAGAACAGCGCCCAGTCTTCGCCGGTGATCGGCGGGACTTTCATCCCGGCGGCCAGCAGGGCGTTGACGACGCCGACCGACTGCAGAGCACTGTCGGACCAGATGCCCTGGATCTTGTCACCGAACTGCGTGATCCAGGCTTCCATCTGCTTCTGGCCACCGGTCGGCGACCAGTCGGTGTAGGCCTGCGCCAGTTCCTTGATGTCTGGATACTGGGCGAAGACCTCGCGGGCGCAGCGCAGCCGCTCTTCGGCCGGGCTGGCGCCGGCGATGCCGGACAGCAGGACGATGTCACCCTTGCCGCCCAGCTCCTTCACCAGCCACTCCGCCTGCCCCTTGCCCATCAGGCACGAGTCGCCGTCGGTGTAGGAGACGCGGTTCTCGGGATTCAGAATGTCGCGGTCGACGGTGATGACCGGGACGCCGGCTTCCATCGCCTGCTTGGCACCCGGGTCGACCACGTCCTGGGCAGCGGCGCTGATCAGCATCACGTCGCAGCCCTTGGTCAGCAGGTCCTCGATGTCCGAGATCTGCTTGTTGGGGTCGTTGTTGGCGTCCGCGTAGAAGTAGTCCTTGATCAGCCCCTTGCCCCTCGCCTCTTCAATCGCATAGTCGACGTGGCCGACCATGGCGACGCGCCAGTCATTGGCGACCGAGGCGTTGGAGAAGCACAGCGTGTACGGCGGGTCCTTCTTGAAGGCGGTGGTGTCGACCATGCCATCCGCGCCGACGGTGTAGGTCACCGGGCCGGCCACCACGGGCTCCGCCGGAGCTTCGGTTGCCACCGGGGCTTCGGTCGCCGCCGGTTCCTCGGGCGCCGGGGTCGCCTGTGCGCAGGCACCCAGGACGATCGAGGCCAGAATCAAGATCGAGACGATCCACGAAAGCTTACGGCCAGACATCTTTCTTGTCCTCCTTGAGGATTGGGTCGAACAGGGCCCAATAGACCGGGCAGGCAACCACGCTACAACTTGAAGCACCTCCTTTCGCGGTCGCGCCGTGCGTGTTCCCCCCCGACCACTCCGTCAGGTTCGAGTGCGCAGGCGGGCATACAGGCCGGCGGCCAGCAGGATGGCCAGGCCCTTGATGATCCGCCTCACCGATTCGTCGAATTGGAGCATGAGCACCAGCATGAACAGCACCGTCAGGATCAGCACGCCGGCAACGGTACCGATCTGAGATCCCTTGCCGCCTTCGAATGCCGTTCCTCCGATAACCACCGCCGCAATCGCATTCAACTCGTACCCGTTCCCCAGCCAGTTGTCGGCCGCCCCGACGTACCCCACCAGCACCAGCCCGGCAATGCCGGCCAGCAGGCTGCAGATGGTGTAGGCGGCGATCTTGATCCAATCCACATTGACGCCGGACAGGAACGCCGCTCGCGCGTTGCCCCCCACGGCGTACAACCGCCGGCCGAAGGTCGTGCGCGACAGGACGAACACCGCTACGATCACGATCGCGGCCCATATGATCACCGCATTGGGAATCGGGCCGGTCGAACCCTGGCCCCAGGCGCGCAGGGTCGGCGGGACGAGCGACTTGGGCGTCCCCTTGGAATAGACAAAGCGGACGCCTTGCACAACCAGGATCATGCCCAGGGTGGCGATGAAGGGAGGGATCTTGAGCTTCGTCACCAACAGGCCGTTGAAGAAACCCACTAACACCGAGAAGGTCAGGCACAGCAGGATTACGGGCCAGATGTACCGGTCGCTCCCGTTTGAGATTCCCGCGGCGAAGATGGAGGCCGTCGCCATCACCGACGCCACCGACAGGTCGATCCCTCCGGTGAGCAGCACGATGGTTTCACCGACGGCCAGGATCCCCAGCGGAGCCGCCTGCTTCAGGATCACGGTCAGGTTGCGCTGTGTCAGAAACACGTCCGAGACGCGCGAGGCGATGAAGACCAGGCCGATCAGCACGATCCAGATCGCGGCGGCCGAGAGCATGCGGCGCCGGGAATCGATCCGGCTCAGCGTCGCCTCCCTCGGAGTTCCAGCGGCCGGTTCAGGCACAAACGTCTGGCTCATCCGTCGTCCTCCTCACCATGCCGTGTAAGCCCCATCGACCACCAGCACGCTCCCCGACACGTAGGCCGAGGCGTCACTCGCCAGGTAGACGACCGCTGCCGCCAGATCCTGGCCGGTGCCGAACCGCCCCAGCGGGACGCGGCCGAGCAACTCCTCATAGAAGTCCGGGTCGCGCTGCTTCAGCCGGTCGGTCATCGGCGTCACGCAGTAGCCCGGGGCAACGGCGTTGACGCGGATTCCATGCTGTGCCCACTCGACGGCCAGCGAACGCGTCAGCGCGATCACGCCGCCCTTGCTGGCACAGTAGTGGCTGTTGTCGCCACCCCGGTTTCCCACCAGCCCCGACATCGAAGCGATGTTGATGATCGAGCCTGCCTTCTGCGCGATCATCGGGCGAACGGCGTGCTTCGAGCACAGGTACGTGCCTGTCAGGTTGACGCGCAAGACGCGTTCCCAATCCTCCAGGGGCAGGTCCTCCAACGGAGCCCGGCTGGTCACGCCGGCGTTGTTGACCAGAACCTGCAGCCCGCCGAAGCGGCGCAACGTCCCGGCGATGCAGGCCTGCACCTGGCCCTCGTCCCCGACATCGACCACCGCCGTCGCCACCTGGCTCCCGGCGCTCCGCATTTCCGCTTCGACGCCGGCCAGGTCCTCCGGGTTGACATCCACCAGCATCAGCTGGCCTCCGGCCTGCGCCAGACCCAGCGCCACAGCGCGCCCCAGCCCGCGGCCGGCGCCGGTCACCAGGCAGGTCCGGCCATCCAGCCGGAAGGATGCCATCACGTCGCCCACGGCCTCGGGCGGCTCAGCCATTTAGAGCGACCCTCCCTGCTGCGACAGCAGGTCGAGCATGCGGTTCTTGACGTTGGAAACATGAGAGCGCAGAGCCGCGATGACCTGTTCTGCGCTCTCGGCTCGGAACCCGGCCAGGATGGCCTCGTGCTCCTGATAAGCCTGCCGGGCGTTCTCGACGCTCTCGAGGTAGTGCGCCCGCGTGACCTGGATGTGCACGTTGAGGTCGGTGTAGATCTCCAGCAGGCGCTGGTTGCGCGTCATTTCGACGATCGTCATGTGCAGCTCGCGATCGCCGGAGACGAAGGTCTCGTAGTCGCCGTAGTCGTCATCGATCATGGCGCGGCGCATGCGCGCCATCGGTTCGCTGACCGCCTGCAGGTACTCGGCCGACCGCCCGCCGGCGACAATGCCCTCCACGGCGTGCGCCTCGATCAGCAGGCGAATATCGAACAACTCGCACACATCGGAGGCGTTCAGCCCGGTGACAAAGGTGCCGCGGCGCGGGATGATTTCCACCAGGCCCTCGGTCGCCAGCCGTTTCAGGGCATCGTTGACCGGGGTGCGGCTGACGCCCAGGGCAGCCGAGATCTCCGGCACCGAAATGCGCGATCCCGGCTCCAGCCGCCGCGTCAGGATGCGGTCCTTCAGCACGGCATAGGTACGTTCGGTCAGATCGGTGCGGTCGAGGGGGAAGTAGGGCTCCACCAGCGACTCGCGGTTTTGCAGCATCACGGCAATCCCATCTCCACAGACGGACAACCACACGTGATGACGGTCGCTCTCACGACCCGTCGCCTCACCCGCACCAGCAGCCGCGCGGCCCGGAATTCACTTGCCTTAGCGCCTTGGAAGCCTGCACAACGAACGACAGTCTCGTCTAACCGTCGCTCCGAAGCACGGTTACATGTAACATTTCAGATACCAGCTTCTTCACTATAGGAGAACGATTGCAGGATGTCAACGTGATTTTCGTCTCGACTCAGATCGTTCACGCAATCCGGGGCCGATCAGGGCGGCGGCCCAGCCTGATCGGGCGGCCTGAGCCTGGATGGCGGCAGGTTGGTTGACAGATGGGGGAAGAAAGAGGTCGGGCCAGTTTGCTGGAGGGTTTTCTCGGCCTTGTCGGATCAAATTCTCCTTGTTGAGTGACCGTTCTGCAGCCAGGGGTTCGGGCGCCGCCACATGGTACTCGGTGGGACCGCTTGTCAAGTGGTAGCGTACCGTGTGCAGAGCGCAACGGCGAACGCCGACCAGAGGCCCGGCCTCGGTCCCTGGACTTAGGCCTTCGACACGTGTCCGAACCCGTGGATCGCCGGGCGTCAGTGGCGGGCATGCCTGCTGGCCGCTTTCAAGCCCGGTTCAACTCCCAAACCAGCCTCAACCCATCCAGCGTCAGCCAGGGCGCCTTGATCTGGATCACATCGGTCTCGGCAGCGATCAGATCCACCAGGCCCCCGGTTCCGATCACCTTCATGTCGGGGCCCAGTTCCTTCCGAAACCGCGCCACCATCCCCTCCACCAGCCCGACGTAACCAAACAGCAGCCCGGACTGGATGGCGTGCACCGTGTTCCGACCGATCGCCGCCGGCGGTCGAGCCAGATCGACGCGCATCAGTTTCGCCGTGCGCTGGAACAGTGCCTCGGCGGCAATGCCGATCCCTGGGGCGATGGCGCCGCCCAGGTAGTCGCCCTCGGCGGTGATGGCGTCGAACGTCGTTGCCGTGCCGAAGTCAACCACACACGCCGGCCCGCCGTACATCTTCTGAACGGCGGCGGCATCCACCACGCGATCGGCCCCGACTCCCTTCGCATCCTCGTAGCGGATCCGGACCCCGGTCTTCACGCCGGCATCCACGACCAGCGGCCGGCGACCAAGGTACGTGTCACACGCCTGGACCAGCACTCCGGTGAGCGGCGGCACCACCGAGGCAAGGATGATCCCGTCAATGTCGCCCGGCGCGCAGCCGGCATGCTCGAGCAGCCCAAGAATCTGCAGCCCGTACTCGTCGGGCATACGCTCGTGGGCCGTCGCCAGCCGCCAGGCCGCCACCCGTTCGTCGCCGCGATACAGGCCGAGAGTCAGATTGGTGTTTCCGATGTCGATGGCAAGAAGCATGGGAAGCCTCCAGTACGTGCAGCGATCAGCAACTGCGGTCAGCTATGAGCAATTGGCAATTAGCAGTCAGCTACTAGCGATCTGCAACTAGCGATTGGGCGACGGCAATCAGGATCCATTTCCCTCGAGCACCATCATCGCCCCCCTGTCAAGACCGTCGCCCTTAAGCTGACCATCGCAAGCTGTTTGCCAGGAGCTAACGGCTAGTTGCTAGTTGCTAGCTGCTAGTAGCTAATCGCTCGTTGCTAGTTGCCAGCTGCTAGTTGCCCGCTGGATTCCACGATCACGTTGTCGATCAGTGTCGTCGAGCCGATGGCGACCGCCATCGACAGCAGGGCGCGGTCCACGTCCCCCTCCAGTTCCTCGAGCGTCTCCACGTCCGCCGCCGAGACGTAATGCGGGCGCGCCCGCGGCTCGGAGGCGAGCACGGCTCGCATCGTCTGCCGCAGTCGTTCGGCATCCCGCTCTCCGGCGGCGAAGGCCTCCGAGGCGGCGCGCAGCGCCCGGGACAGCACGGTCGCCGCCCTGCGCTCCTCAGCCGAAAGAGAGCGGTTGCGGCTCGAAAGCGCCAGCCCATCCGGCTCGCGCAGCGTGGGGCACACAACGACTTCAATCGGGAAGAGCAGATCACGCGCCATTCGCCGGATGACCGTCGCCTGCTGGGCGTCTTTCTGTCCAAAGTACGCCCGCTGGGGTTCAAACGCGTGGAACACCTTGGTCACGACGGTCGCCACGCCGCGGAAGTGGCCGGGGCGGCGCTCACCCTCCAGCCCTCGCGTCAGCCCCTCGACGGTGACCCAGCATCGGTCTCCCGGCGGGTACAGGTCCTCCACCTCGGGCGCCCAGACCAGGTCGACGCCCTCGGGCCTCAGCAGCTCCAGGTCCTGTTCCAGGTCGCGCGGATACGACTGTAGATCTTCCTGGGGGCCGAACTGCGTTGGATTGACGAAGATGCTCACGGCCAGGCTGGCGCATTCCACCCGGGCCCGCCGCACCAGCGAAAGGTGGCCTGCGTGCAGCGCGCCCATCGTCGGCACGAGCCCCAGGGGTCGCGCCAGCCCGGCGCGCAACGCGCGCAGTTCTTCCAACCGTTGGACAACCCTCACGCCCCACCTCGTTCCAAGGAATGCGTCAGACCGCGCACCAGCGCTAGGAGCACACGATTGACCGGCACCGGTACGCCGTGCTCCTCGGCCCGGGCAACGACGGCACCGGTAATCGCCTCGACTTCCGTTGGCCGGGCGCCTTCGACATCCTGCAACATCGAGGACCGGTTGCCGGCGGTGCGCTGGAGGACCCGCTCGAGTTCGGCGCGAGGCTCGTCGTACGGCAATCGAATTCCGACCGCACGCGCCACCCGGGCTGCCTCGGCTGCCGCGTCGCAGGCCACGCCCCAGGCAGAGTTCGCCTCGGGCAGAAGAAGCCCTCCGTTCGGGATCCGCATCAAGGCGGTGATCGGATTCACCGCGCAGTTGACGACCAGCTTCCCCCACGCCAGCCCGAGCGCATCGTCCGCAAGTTCGGCGTCCAACCCCGCCGTGCGCAACAGGTCGACTAGAGTCGGTGTGCGCGGATGCCGGGCGACTCGCGTTGGACCATCCCCGCCCGCCCGCACGTGCCCGGGCTGCACCAGCGTCGCGCCGACGGTCGTCACTCCCAACGCCGCCCTCTCCTCGCCCAGCGCCTCGACGAGATACTCCAGGTTCCCTAGGCCGTTCTGCAGCGACACGGCTACGCCGTCCGGAGCCAGCCATCGGCGGAGCACCTGCCCGGCAGCTTGGGTCTGAAATGCTTTGACCAGAACCAACGCGAACCGAAAGGGCGGCAGCCCGGCGGAGTAGTCCGCCGCCTCCACCCGATGCGACGCGGGTGCCCCACCGTCTTCCAGGATCACACCGCCCCTGGCCAGCGCCTCTAGGCCGGCCCGCCACGTGCCGGCCATGGTGACATCGAGCCTCGGCGCCAGGCGCGCAGCAAACCAGCAGGCCATCGCCCCCGTGCCCATGATCAAGACCCGCTCACGCGTCATCACAGTCCCAAAGCCTCGCCGCTGGTGTACCCAGTCGATGCCGCTATCCCTCGGGCAGGGAATGCAGCATTTCGCCCCATTCATCGTCCGTCATCGTGAGGCTGTGCTCGTCCATCGGGAAAGCGCGTGCTTCGACCTCCGACCGATAGGCGCCGAAGGCCTTGACCATCTCGGCATGCAGGTCGGCGTACTGCCGGACGAAGCGCGGCGTGAAGCGCGGAAACATCCCCAGCAGGTCATGGGTCACCAGCACCTGTCCGTCGCACCCGACGCCCGCTCCGATGCCGATGGTCGGGATCGACAGGCGTTTCGAGACGAAGGCGGCCAGGCGCGCCGGGATCGATTCGAGCACCATCGAGAAGCAGCCGGCGTCCTGCAGGGCGAGCGCGTCTTCCACCAGCCGGCGCGCCGCCGCCGCCGTCCGACCCTGGGGCCGGAAGCCTCCCAGAAGATGAACGGACTGAGGCGTCAGTCCAAGGTGGCCCATGACGGGGATTCCGGCGCCGACAATGGCCGCCACGGCCGGCAGGCGTTCCCTCCCGCCCTCCAGCTTGACCGCCTCCATCCCGCCTTCCTGCAGGAAGCGGCCCGCGTTGCGCACCGCTTCCTCCACGCTGACCTGATAGGACAGGAAAGGCATGTCGCCGATGCGCAGTGCCCGACGCGCCCCGCGGGCGACCGCTCGGCAATGGTGCAGCATCTCGTCCATCGTCACCGGCAGCGTGTTCTCGTATCCGAGCACCACCATACCGAGCGAGTTGCCCACCAGGACGGCGTCCAGGCCGGCTTCGTCCACGGCCTGCGCCATGGACACGTCGTAGGCCGTCAGCACGCTGATCGGCTGGCCGGCGGCCTTCTTCTCGCGGAATGTGAGCGGGGTGACTTTCTTGGAAGAGCCGGACGCTTGCGGCGAGGCGGACACCCTTCCCTCCTTGCAGTGGCTGGGCGCCCAAAGTACGTCCGCCCCTCCAGGCCGGAGGGGCGGAAAAGCAGACCACCTGTCCAGCCGTCTCGGTCGGCGCCCGATCCAAGCGGCACGGGGATTATAGCATTCCCCTGGGATGAAGCCGCGTGCCCTGCACACCGAGTTCGGGCTACACTCCTCGGCAGACACATCATTGAGGAGGCTCTCCATGGCCGCCGATTTACCCGTCGCCATGCTCAACGCCATGCTCCAGCCCTGGCGTGACTCGGTGGAGGACCCCACCGCCGCGCAGCAGGCCATCCTGCACACTCTGCTCGCCGACTACGCCAAGACCGAATTCGGGCGCCAACACCGCGCACAAGGAATCGACTCGATTGGCGAGTACCGCAGCCAATTCCCGGCATCCACCTACGAGGACTTCAAACCGCTCATCCGGCGGGTCATGGCCGGCGAGGTCAATTTGCTGTTGTGGGAAGATCCAATCGGGTGGGCGATCACCCGCGGGACGACCAAGGGCGAGTCGAAGTTCATCCCGATGACCCCGACCGACCTGCGCATGCGGGTGAGCGCCGGGCGGGCGATGATGATCTACATCGCTGAGCACGCCCGCTTCGACCTGTTTGCCGGCGTCAACCTCAACCTGAACTTCCCTTCGGTGGTGGGAACGGTGAAGGTCGGCGAACGCGAGGTCACCTACGGCTACAGCTCCGGCATCTACACCAAGTATGTCTCCACGATGACACCGCTGCGCTCGGCGCCGACCCAGGATGAGATCGACGCCCTGGGAGGCGGCAAGACGCGGCGCGACTGGGATGCGCGCTTCGAGCTGGCCTATGAGAAGTGTAAGAAGGAGACCGTCACCCTGGTGGGAGGCGTGGCACCGACCGCAGTGTCATTTGGCCGGTATCTGCACCACGTGCACAAGGTCTACCCGAAGGACCTGTGGAAGCCGCTGCTGATGACGCTGGGGAGCGTGCCGGGGATCAACACGCGCTACGCCCCGGCGCTGGCTGCGCTCTACGGCCCGGCGGCGATCCGCGAGATCTACGGCGCCACCGAAGGCATGTTCGGGCAGCAGCGCGACGAGCAGCGCGCCTGGGTGCCCAATTACGATCTATTCCTGTTCGAGGTCGAGACCGCCCGCGGCACGTGCATGCTGCACGAGATGAAGCCGGGGGAGATGGGCAGCCTGGTCGTCTCCACCCCGATCCTGCCGCGCTATCGGATCGGCGATCGGATCCTGGCCCTGCGCCCGCCCTACTTCCGATGCATCGGGCGGGATGAGTGGTGGACTCCGGTGCGCTACGCGTGGGATGAGTTCATGACCGGAAACCTGGGTCGACTGTAGGGGAATCCCAGCGCGCACCCTGCGATGATCGACTCATGCGTTAAGCAAACACCGGGGCGCGGATACGCCCCGGAGTAGTTTCCCCCTCCCTCTTCTAGGGGGAGGGCAGGGGTGGGGGTAGAACCTCGGGTGCCTACTTGCGTCGCAACAGGCTCTGCAGCAGCAGGATCACGCCGACGGTGATCAGGAAGATCGGCCCCAGCAGCGTCCAGTTGACCGCGCCGCCGAGACCTCCGGCGATCAGCAGGCCGCCGAAGATCACGCTGCCCGTGATGGGCCGGCGGTAGGCCGGCACGCTCACCCGGATCAGCGCCTCGGCCAGGACGAGGATCCCGGCGCCGATCAGGATGAACGACCAGGCACCCAGGTTGGTTTCATCGAAGTTCGGCAGCCCGGCCAGGCTGCGGCGGATCCCAACCAGCCAGCCGAGGTTATCGGCCAGCAACACCAAGCCGGCCCAGATCAGAATCCCGGCCCAGACCATCGATCCCAGCGGATCGCGGCGCCACTTCTCGTCGCCGCTCTTCTCTTCGGTCTTCTCTTCTTGCTTCTCGTCGTGCTTCTCGTCGTACTTCGGCGCAGGCGGAACGGCTTGTGGCGGGGTTGGCGCGTCGGTCATAGTCCCTCCCTGAGGCTGGATCGCAGGGCCGGCCCGTCGGTCGGATCGGGGCCCCGCGTATCTACGGAAGATGATAGCGCATCCCGGGTCTGCAAACAACACACCCCTCCCGAGAGGCGGGGCAATAGCAGGTCAGGTCGTCGTCGGCGGGTCGAGGCTACAATCCCGGCATGCCCTCCACTCCGGTTACGCAGGCCCTCGAGGCCCTCGGGGTGCCCCATCAGCTGCACGTGCACGCCGCACCTGTGCGCTCCTTGGAACAGGCTGCCCGCGAGCGTGGGCTGGCCCCAGGTCAGATCGTACGCTCGCTGCTCTTCCGATTGGAGGACGGAGGGTTCATCCTGGTCCTGGTCGCCGGCCCCGCCCGGGTCTCCTGGCCCAGGCTCCGACGCCTGCTGGGGGTGTCGCGCATCACAACCGCCACCCCCGAAGAGGTGCTCGAGATCACCGGGTATGAGCCGGGCGCCGTCTCCCCCTTTGGCATGCGTCAGGTGATTCGCATCCTGGCCGACCGCGGCCTGCTGGCCCATGACATGCTCTCGATCGGAGCCGGCATCCCCCACGCCGGAGTTCTGCTGGCGCGCGCTGATCTGGCGCGCAGCCTGCCGCTCGAGTGGACTGACGTCACGGATTGACGAGCGGACCTGGCACGCCGCGCATCCGCACCAGCGCACAACCGAAGGGCGCGGTTGACTCTGGCTCAGGCGCGCGGCCTTCCAGCAGCGCCTGGACGGCATCCGCCAGGAAGCGGCGCGTGGGCACCCGCTGCCGGAAGCCTACGTCGTCCAGCGCACCGGAGTAGCGCAGCACCCCGGCCGCATCCACGACAAAGACTTGAGGCGTCGTCTGCGTGCCGTAGCGATCGGCGATCACCTGCCCCTCATCAAGCAGCACCGGCCCGATCTGCCGTTGATGCGCCATCTGCTTGAGCAGCTCGTCGGGCTCGTTGGCATTCGGTGCCAGCCACCACACGGTCACCCGACCCCCCCATGCCGGACGGAGGCTGGACAGGATCAAATCGGTCCGCTCGGAATGCGGGCACTCCGCGGACCAGAAATTGAGCACCACGATCCGCCCGCGCTCATCGGCCAGGCGCCAGAGGCGTCCCTCCAGATCAGGCAGGGCGAAGTCCGGGGCAGATTCGCCGACGGGGGCTAGGGGATCCATGCCGGCAGGTATCCTCCCTCCACTACGCGGCTTTCGCGGAGCGTCCCTAAGTCGAACCACCACAGCTCCGCCGGCTTCAGCGGCGCTTCGAGGTCAAAGCGCAGGTAGACCAGCGGGGTACCCGCCGGCCCGACGGAGGGAGCGCCATGGTTGATGAACGGCTCGGCGGTCAACGCGGCGCCCTGCGAACCGTCCGGGCGCATTCGCCACAGCTGTTTGCCCGGGGTGCTTCTGCCCTGGGAGAGCACGCGCCGGCTGAAGTAGACCCAGTCGCCTTGGAGGGTGAACGTCGGCGAGGCATCTTCGACTCCCAAGCCTACGGACTCGCTCAGGTCGGTCAGGTTCCCGCTCGAGACGTCCCATCGGAAAAGGTGCGCCTCCAGCGTCGAAAGCTCTGCCTCGGAATCGGGGTCTGCCAACGGCTGTTCTTGCGGCAGCAGCAGATCCGGATAGATCAGGGAGCTTCCATCCGGAGCCCAGCTGCCGCGTTCTCCCTGCCGGGAGGGCAGCACCGCCAGCGGGGCGAACGGCACTCCCCGTGACGTGTCCACGATCAGAATCGCGCTGCGGGTCGAATCAACGAAGGCAAGCCAGCCTTGCGGGGACCAGGATGGCGCCGAGGCGACGTCACCTTCGGGGCTGACCGGGAAGGGTGCGTCACTGCCCTCCGTCTGCAGCCAGACACGCGTCGACCCCGACTCGAAGGGTCCCCCCGTTTCAGGTGGCGCGGGGCCGCGCACGAAGGCTAGGCTGTTACCATCGGGCGAGAGCGCCGGCGAAGTGCATCGCTCGCTTTCGGGACAGGCGAAGAGCAGCCGATCCCGGTTTCGGATCAAATCGAGTTCGCGCAGCTCGGTCGCCCCCGCACTGCGTTCGGCGGTGTAGGCCAACCGTGTGCCGCGAGCTCCGAGCGTGAAATCGATCACGCCGTGTGGCGCCGCCGTCAGCGGCACCGACTCCGCCTCATTCGCCAGGCGCGCATACACCTGCGCCGGCCCGTCGGCCGGCCACAAGTAGACGAGGCGCGGTGGGGCAATGGAGAAGCTCCAGTGTGTCGTAGTCCAGGTGCTCAGCCCGCGCCGCGACCGGGCGCCCGAGTCCAGCCGGACTTCGATCGTGCCTCCGGAGGGCCACATTTGCGATGGTTGGTAGATCAGCGTCGACCCCCGCCACAGGAACTCGCCCCCCTGAGTTGGTTCGACGTGTAATCGTTCAGCCACGGAGGCTTCATCCATCGCCTGACTGAAGTCGATACGAATCTCGCTGCTCGCCGGCACGGACGCGCCCGACGCCGGCCAGCGTCCGAGGGCGCGTGGTGCCAGGCTCATCCAAGCAGCCGCCAGCCCAAACGCTAGACCGATCGGCAGCCAAGCCCATGCAGGGAGTTGTCGCAGCAAGGGCAGCCTGTCTCAGCCGCGCAGGCGGAGCTTGAGGTCTTCGATGGCCGCCACGGGCGTCGGGTCGACCCCGTACATCATGGCTAGGTAGTAGGCAACGTAGTCGCCGTAGTGTAGGCAGGTCCACTGCTGCGCCAGGCGTGTGTCGCCCGCCGCCTCGATCACGTCGGTATTGAACCCTTCCACCATCAGGACCTGGCGTGTGGCTTCCACGCGTGCGGCCAGGCGCGGGAGGTCGAGCGAGGCGCGCAGGAAGATCGCCATCGTACGCGTGATCAGCGATTCCGGATGACCCACGCCGGCGACCATGTTGTGGTCTGCCTCCGGCAGTTCCTCGAACTGCGCCATAGCCTTCGCCACCTCGGCGATCTGCGTCCGCCAACGACGCGCCACCGGCGCCAGCAGACCGCCGGCGATGATCAACGGAAGACGGTCGATGAGCTGGCCGGCCATGCGCCTGGCGGGGTTACGCGTAACGGGCATCTCAGCTCGCAGATCCTGCTGCTGGAGGCGCATCGCTTCCGCCGCGGTGTGAATGTCCCCGGCCGCCTCCGGTGCCAGGCCAAGGCGATTTAGCGCCGCCAGGATCAATGCAAACGAGAATCCGACCGCGGACCGCGGCTGCCCGCGGTTCTCGAAGCGCCACACCGGCATGCCCCCCTGGTCGCAGCGATGCGCCAGCTCCCCTCCGGTGGTGATCGCCAGCAGGCGGCAGGCGCCGCGGCGGGCGGCGTCGTACGCGGAGAGGGTTTCTTCCGTATTGCCCGAGTGAGACGAGAGAACGACCAACGCTTCCCGCCCGGCGCTGGCCGGCAGGTCGTAGCCGCGCCACACGACGAGCGGGACAGGGCAGGTCGGGGCGAGGTACGCCGAAACCAGGTCGGCGCCGATCGCCGAACCTCCCATGCCGGCCAGGATCACCAGCGGCGGCCGGGGCCCCCCGGGCAACGGTTGGCGCATCCCGAGCTCCCAGCCCTGTTCGAGCTGTGCAGGCAGGCCGTCGATGTGGCCGCGCATGTCCTGGGGGTCGAGCTGAGCGAAGCGTTCGCTGTCGGTCATTCGCGCTCCATGGCCAGACGGTACACCTGACGCCGCGGCCAGCCGCTGGCCTCCGCCACGTGACGCGCCGCCTCCGACGGCGGCGTGCCAAGGCGTTCTTTCTCCCGCAGCGCGGCGCGGACACGCGCCTCATCCCAGGCGGGCGCATCGGTTGCGCCGCCGATCACCAGCGTGATCTCACCCCGGACCGGCTCGGCTGAAAACCGCGCCCGCGCCGAGCTCACCGTGCCGCGGAAGATCTCCTCATGCAGCTTGGTCAGCTCGCGCGCCACCGCCAGCCGACGGTCCGGCCCAAGCACGGCCTCCAGATCCGCCAGCGCTTGCGGCAGCCGGTGGGGGACCTCGAAGGCCAGCGCCGTCCGACGCTCATCGATCAGGGCCTGCAAGCCGGCCTGCCGCTCGGCCGCGCGTCGCGGCAGATAGCCGATAAACACGAAGGCATCCGTCGGGAGACCGGATGCCACCAAAGCGGCGATCGGTGCCGATGGCCCGGGGATGGGCTGGACGAGATGGCCGGACTCGAGCGCCGCGCATACCAGTTCATAGCCGGGATCTGAAAGTCCCGGGGTGCCGGCATCCGAGACCAGGGCGACGTCGCCGCGCGCCAGCCGCCCGAGGACATCCCCCAGGCGCGCCCGCTTGTTGTGCTCGTGATAACTGATCAGGGGAACGCGGATCTGGTAGCGCTCGAGGAGCTTGCGCGTCTGTCGCGTATCCTCGGCGGCGATGCAGCTCGCCTCGCCCAGGATCCGCAACGCCCGCAGCGTGATGTCTTCCAGGTTGCCGATCGGCGGTCGCGACCAGGAAGAGCGTGCCCACGCGGCTATTGTAGCAGACGGAGCCCGAGACCCGCGAGGAGTCCGGGGCCGGGATGGCTTACAGGCGCGGGGCGGGGGCCGCGCCCGCGCAAGACCTGCCGAGCTTACACAGTCGCTTCGTTGTCGGAGGCGACCTGGCTGCCGGAGGCGGCCTCGCTGTCGGAGGCGACCTGGCTGTCGGAGGCGGCCTCGCCTTCGGAGGCGACGATGGTCACATGAATGGCCTGAGGCCCCTTGGGGGTATCCTCCACCTCGAAGGTCACCCGCTGGCCCTGCTCCAGGTTGCGATACCCTTCT
Organism: uncultured Chloroflexia bacterium; assembly: GCA_963743255.1. Classification (GTDB taxonomy): domain Bacteria; phylum Chloroflexota; class Anaerolineae; order Anaerolineales; family E44-bin32; genus DYJB01. The sequence continues at coordinate 432,393 of CAVUPD010000013.1, read as the reverse complement.
GCCTCGATGCCGGAGAAGTGCACGAAGATTTCCTTCTCCTGGTCATCCGGGGCAATGAAGCCATACCCCTTCACCCGGCTGAACCACTTCACAGATCCTGCTCTACGAGCGCCGTCCATTCGATCCTCCGATGGCTCCTGAGCCTCCCCGCAAATGCAAAGAGCCACCCGCAACCCCCGCTGCGGTGATGGCTCTTAGAGACGAGAGGGGCCCTTTCCGTACGTCATGCGTGGCCGTCAGCGTAGCACAACTGGCTATGCCCGTCAATCGGCCTTCTTGGGCCCGTTATGGTATATTCCCAATTGGAAGGCCCCGCCTGGACCGAAGCCTCCCTGCTATCATCGTATGGGGCCGCATCTGCCAGCCGCCGGAACCATCCGCTCTCCGCCGTCCACCCACGTGCGCCTCGCCGCAGGAACACGATGGACCTGAACCAGTCAACCCCGATCCTCGCCGATGGTGCCATGGGCACCTTGCTGTACACGACCCTCGGCCTGACGGGGCAGCCGTGCTTCGAGGCGCTCAACCTCACCCATCCCGACGTCGTCGCCGGGATCCACACCGCTTACTTGCAGGCCGGCGCACAGCTGATCAAGACCAACTCGTTCGGTGCCAGCCGCACCCGGCTGGCCGCCTACGGCCTGGCGGACCAAGTGCACGCCTTCAACCTGGCCGCCGCACGCCTCGCCCGGCAAGCCGTCGAGTCCAGCGGGCGCACGGCGTCCGTCCTAGGAAGCCTCGGGCCGCTCGGTGCACGCCTGGCGCCCTATGGCCGGCTCGCCCCGCACCGCGCCGAAGGGGAAACCGCCGAACAGGTCGAGGCGCTGTGCTCCGCCGGCGTCGACGCGCTGCTGTTCGAGACCCACCTCGATCTGGCCGAGCTGCTCCTGGCGCTGCGCACCGCCCGGGAACTGACCTCGATCCCGATCTTCACCAGCCTGACCTTCACGCGAGACGATCGCACGCTGAACGGTGATTCGCCGGCCACTGCCGCACGCGAGTTGCATCGCTGCCGGCGCCGACGTCGTCGGCGCCAACTGCTCCGAGGGCCCCTCCCAACTCCTGCGCATCCTGGAAGCGATGCGCGCCGCCGCGCCCGCTGCGCGCCTCTCGGTGATGCCGAATGCCGGCTGGCCGGAGCGCGCCGCCGGCCGCATCCTTTATCCGGCCACGCCGGAGTACTTCGCCGGCTACGCCGCGGCTTACTCCGCCGCAGGCGCTTCGATCCTCGGCGGTTGCTGCGGCACGACGCCGGCTCACATCGCCGCCATGCGTCAGGCCCTTCGACTCAGCGCCCGCCCGCACCCCGACGATCATCCCGCTTCGAGAGGAGCACGCCGAGCCTGCCGCCACCCCTCGGCAGCCCTCCCCGCTCGCCGCCAAGCTCGCACGCCGGGAATTCGTCCTGGCAGTGGAGATGGATCCCCCGCGGTCATTCTCGACGCAGAAACTGGTGGCCGGCGGCAGGCTGCTGGCCGAATCCGGCGCCGACGTACTCAACGTTGCCGACAGCCCGATGGCACGCATGCGCATGAGTCCCTGGGCAGTGTGTCACGTGCTGCAGCAGCAGGTCGGCATCGATACCGTGCTGCATTTCCCCACCCGCGGCCGCAACCTGCTCCGCGTCCAAGGCGACTTGCTGGCGGCGCACGCCCTCGGCATCCGCAACGTGTTTGTCGTCATGGGCGATCCGACCGTGATCGGCGACTACCCGCAGGCCAGCGCGGCCTACGACATCGTCCCCAGCGGACTGGTGCGCATCATCAAGCATAGGCTGAACGCCGGGTTCGACCAGGCCGGCGCCGCCATCGGCGATCCGACATCGTTCTTCGCCGGCTGCGCCTTGAACCCCTTCGCCGAGGATCCAGACCGCGAAATCAGCATCCTGCGGCGCAAGCTCGATGCCGGAGCGGATTTCCTGCTCACGCAACCGACTTTCGAGCCGAGCCGCCTGCGCGAATTCCTCGATCGCTATCGCCGTGCCCATGGCCCCCTGCCGGTGCCCGTCCTGGCGGGGCTGCTGCCTCTGGTGGGCGAGCGCCATGCCGCATTCCTGGCCAACGAGGTCCCCGGCGTCCACATCCCCGCCGCCGTCGTCCATCGGCTGCGCGGCGACGGCGAGCACGCCCAGGCGGAAGGTCTGCGCCTGGCCGTGGAATGGGCCCACGAGTTCCGCGACCTGGTCGACGGGCTCTACTTGATGCCACCCTTCGGCCGCTACGACTTGGTGGCCGAGATCATCGAGTTCGATCAAGGCCGTCTTGCCCGTGGCCTGAACTACGATAGAACCTGACGCCGGGCCCCCGCTGCCGGCGTCTGATGCGGAGGCGAGCATGACCAGCGATCTGGCAAGCATGGAGTGCAAACCGTGCCGGGGAGGGGTCCCCCCGATGACGGAGCCGGAGCTCTCTCAGTTTCTTGAGAGGCTCGGCGGCCAATGGCAGGTGGTCGACCAACACCAACTGGAGAAGGAGTTCCGCTTCAAGGACTTCCGGCAGGCGCTGGAGTTCACCAACCGCGTCGGTGAGCTAGCCGAGGCTGTCGGACATCATCCCGATCTGCACCTGGCGTGGGGGAAGGTGAAGGTGGTCGTCTGGACGCACAAGATCGGAGGGTTGCACGAGGCGGACTTCGTCTTCGCCGCCAAAGTCGATGCGCTGCGAGAGTGATTTCGCCGTGCTTTTGGGAGAGTCCGGAGATGCTCCGGGGTTTACCGGAAGCGCATGGACCTGCCGATGACTGTAGACCAGGTGGAGGAGGTGGGGATCAGGCTCCGGGGAACTTGCGGCGCGTGCGGGCGTACAGCCCGTGCGGCATTGACCGATGGGCGTTACGGCACGCCGAAGACCGTCTCGCAGCGCCGTTCCGTGTCCGTCCCAGAACCGCCGTAGCACCAGTCGTTGGCGCCGGCGCCGCCATCCAGGTCATCGTCGCCGCCCCCGCCCACCAGCACGTCGTTGCCCTGGTTGCCATTCATGGCGTCGTTGCCGTCCCCGCCGACGATACAGTCGTTGCCCTGGCGGCCGGTGATGTCGTCCGGCCGGCGCTGCCCAGGATCAGGTCGCCGGAGTTCGTCCCGTCAAAGTTCCGCTGCCGACGACCAGGTTGGACAGGCCTCCCGAGATGCCCGACGCATTCGGAGGGCACCAGTTGCTGCAGGAGCACCGGGTGGTTCGACTGCCCGACGCGCGTCGCCGGCACGGTGTTGGCGGCCGCCAGTGCGGTCACCGCGCCGAGCACGGCGAGGCTCGCCAGCATCGCCGCCATCATCCGCACCGTCCACGACCGCCGCATCTTGGTCATACCTGCAGCAGCTCGCTTTCAGCCGAACCGGCCGGCTGTGCCTCTCGGCCCGTCTGCCGGAAGGTGTACAGCCCCTCGCCGGTGTTCACGAAGAAGTCGTAGCCCCCGTCCTGAACGACCCAGAAGATCAGGCGGCCATGCTTCTCGGCCACCCGCGCCAGATCGTCCAGGCTGGCCAGTTCCACCGTCGCGCCCCCCAGTTCGAAGGCCCCCGGCCCCATCGCCACCAGGTGGGCGCCGTACCTGAGCTGGATGGCGGCCAACGGATTGCTGCGCAGCATCCGCCGATATCCCCAGGCCAGGAACGCCAGCCCGAGGATCCCGAGGGCCAGGGCAATCCCGGACGCCCAGCGTGCCGCCTCCACCGTCACCGACACCCCCAGGATGGTCAACCGATTGGGGGCCGGAGCAGTGGATTCCAGCGCCGCGTCCTGCTCGGGCCGCAGCGGATCCGCATCCAGGTCGATCGGGTCCTGCGGTGCGAGCTGGAGCTGCAGGCTGTCGATCAGAAATGTCAATTGCGGCGAGTAGGTCTCGCTCAGCGGCAGCCCGGCCAGTGTGCCGTTGACCTCAAGGATCGGGCCGACCGACAGCGTGTAGTACGGCCGCGTCACACCGGTCTGCTCCTCCAGGTCCAGGAGGTAGCCATTGAAGACGTTCAGGTCGAGCGTCCCTTCGACCACGACCGTGTCGCCTTCAAAGGCCTTCGGGGCCTGCAGGACCAGACCGCGCTTCCAGCCGTTGATGTCGCTGACCTCGGCCGCCAGCCCGGCACTACCGGTGAGGGCATGCGGCGAGTCCGAGGCAAACCGGTACTCGAAGGTGAAGTTGACTCGCTGGGTGAGCTTGAGGTAGGCCGGCTGGCCGGTCTGCAGCCTCTCCGCGCCGTAGATGGCTTTCGGCACCCGCGCCGTGTAGGAGAACGATCCGGCCTGCGGTATAGGGGAAGACGCGCTCGGCGGCCCGCGTGATCGGCCGGCTCCACGCCGGGATCGCAAGCAGGATCCCGAGCAGCACCAGCAGCCCAAGGATGAAGACGACGAACTGCAGCGTCGAGGCGCTTTCGGCCCATCCGGAGAGCCAGGCTTCGAAGCGCCCGGTCTTTTCCCGGTCGACGGGCGTCTCATTCCTTCGCGGCCAGATCATGCTCACCACCAGGACGCTGATCACCAGCGCCAGGAGACCCATCACGGGCGGCAGTCGCAGCCAGGTCAGCAGCGAACCGACGCGCGGCAGATGGATCCATGCTTCTCCAAGGACTTCGTCGTCCTGTCGGATGGTAGGAGTCGGTCCACGCGTTGGCGTCGCCCTGGAGGGTATACGTCCCGTCGTCGACGGCGATCACCCGGTGGATCACCGGCCCAACCGTCGGGTGCAGGTAGGTGACGATGTCGCCGACCTGGTAGCTCGCGGATTGTCGGGCAATCACCAGGTCGCCGCGGCGCAGCGTCGGCTCCATCGATGCCCCGGCGACGATCACATAGGCCGAGCGGCCGCCGGCGACGGTCGGCGCGAAAGGTCAACCACACGCCGCCCATCAACACGACGAGCATCGCCGTCCAGAGACCTGAGCGCCAAGGGTTGCGTGCCATCCTGTCCTCCGGCGGGCGGCGAGACCCTGCCCTGTCGTAGAGCCGGGTCTCGCCGTCTCATCCGAAGACAAGCTCCCGCTCTACTACTCGGCGGCCACGACGCGCAGGTTCAAGGCCGTTAGTGCGGCCTGGGTCACCGAGCAGCTCACCGCACCGGCGGTGTTGGTGCACGTGTACCAGGTCGCCCCATCCATCGTGATGCGCACATCGCTGGCGGCTGCCGGTGCGATGGTGAACGTCACGGTCTGGATGTTGCCCGGATTGCCGGCGTTCAGCGCGTAGTGGATGTTGCTGATCGTGTACCCGCTGATGGCGCCGGAGCCGTCACCGGCGGACGAGCCCGGGACGACGTTGGCGGCGGCAAAACCGTACACTGCCACCGACAGGATGAGGACCAGCAGCACGGCTACCAGGGTCCTCGGACGAAGGAAACGGATCATTTCAGCCTCCTGATTTGTACCTGCCTGCACCTGCACAGGCAGGGCAAGCATGTCTCGGATGTGGCGCTGGTTGCGCCGAACTCATCCTAGCCCAGGCTCGTCCGGATGAGCCTTTCAGTCAGCTATCCTGCCTCCCCGCAGATGCCCGTGAATTGGTGCGGGCGGAACCTCACAAAGCCCCTTGACCCCCGATATGTGGGTCGATGCCGCTCCTCGCAGACAGGGCTGGCACCCTTGCATCTGGCTTCCATCCGCTCGGGTTGCACGTTCCTTGCCGCATTCACTCCGCCCGGCAGCACCGCCAGGGCGACCGGACCGACCCTGCCGGGGGGGCGCGGCTTTTCCGCGGGCCGGCGCCGCGGTAGAATGTCCAGGCATATGCTAGTGGGCAGACGAATGAGGATCCAGGTAACGATGTCCATTCGCAGGCTGCCGTCGCCGATGGAGCGGGGCCCATCGGCGTGGTCCGGCCGCACCTGACGACGGCCGCACCCGGCAGCCCTTCCGCCGCCAGCCCGAGGCTGGCGGTTTCCTTTCGGCGTCCCTCCGCATGCTAGAATCGCCGCGCTCGCCGGCCCACCGAAGGTGCCGACGTGCCCGGCCCACCGAGGACCACGATGACCGACACGATCCACGTTTCCGTCGCCTGGCCGTATGCCAACGGCGATCTGCACGTCGGCCACCTGGCCGGCGCCTACCTGCCGGCCGATATCTTTGCCCGCTATCACCGGCTGAAGGGCAACCGCGTCCTGATGGTCTCCGGCTCGGACTCGCACGGCACGCCGATCACCGTCGAGGCCGACAAGCGCGGCCAAACCCCGCGCCAGGTCTTCGAGCACTACCACCGCCGCTTCCTGGAAACGCAGCAGGCGATCGGGATCAGCTACGACCTGTTCACCCATACCGACACCGAGAACCACCACCGCATCGCCCAGCGACTTCTTCCTCAAGCTCTACGCCGGCGAGTTCATCTTCCGCCAAACCCAGCGCCAGCTGTACTCGGAGTCGGAGAAACGCTTCCTGCCGGACCGCTACGTCGAGGGCACCTGCCCGATCTGCGGCTATGCCGAGGCGCGCGGCGACCAGTGCGACAACTGCGGCAGCCTGCTCGACGCCGTCGACCTGATCAACCCGCGCAGCAAAGGCGACGGCAGCCAGCCCGTCCTGCGCGACACCGAGCACTTCTTCCTCGACCTGGGCGCCTTCACCGATCGTCTGCTTCCTTATCTGGAGGCGCATGCCGGCCACTGGCGGCCGAACGTCGTCAAGTTCACCCGCAACTACGTCGACGCCGGCCTCAAGGGCCGCCCGGTCACCCGCGACATCGAGTGGGGCATCCCTGTTCCGCTGGAGGGCTGGGAACACAAGCGGCTGTACGTGTGGTTCGAGGCCGTGATGGGCTACTTCACCGCCACGGTCGAATGGGCGCAGACCATCGGGCAGCCGGAGGCCTGGAAGGACTGGTGGTACGAACCCGAGGCACGCATCTACAACTTCATCGGCAAGGACAACATCCCGTTCCACACCGTCATCTGGCAGGCCGAGCTGCTCGGCGTCGACCGGATCTACGACGACGATCCGTCGCGCCATCTCAACCTGCCCTACGACGTCCCGGCCAACGAATTCATGAACGTCGAAGGGCAGAAGTTCAGCAAGAGCCGCAACTGGGCCGTCTGGCTGCCGGACATCCTGTCGCGCTACGATCCCGACCCGATCCGCTACTACGTGGCCTCGGTGATGCCGGAGTCGCACGACAGCGATTTCTCGTGGGCGGACTTCGTGCGGCGCAACAACGACGAGCTCGTCGCCACGTGGGGCAACCTCGCCAACCGGGTGCTTTCCTTCGCCTACCGGCACTGGGACGGGCAGGTGCCCGATCCGGGCGAGCTGCGACCGATCGATCGGCAGCTCCTCGAGCAGATCGAGGGCGGCTTCGCCAGCGTCGGGGAACACCTGGAGGCGGTGCGGCTGCGCGCCGCGCTGGGCGAGGCGATGGGGCTGGCACGCGCCGTCAACGGCTACCTGGACCGCGCCCCGTGGTTCAGCGTCGTCAAACAGGACAAGGCCGCCGCGGCCACCACCGTCTACACCGCGCTGCGGGCGATCGACTCGCTCAAGGTGCTGCTGGCGCCTTTCCTGCCCTTCAGCAGCGAGAAACTGCACGCCTTGCTGGGATACCAGGAGCCGCTCTTCGGGGAGTTGAAGATCGTCGTGCGGGCCGAAGCGACGCGCGAGCACGAAGTGCTTGCCTATGACGGCGCGCGCGCCACGGGCCGCTGGGAGCCGAGCACGCTGGCGGCCGGGCAGCGACTGCAGCCGCCTGTGCCCCTGTATAAGAAGCTTGACGATTCGATCGTAGAGCAGGAGCGCGCCGCCCTCGGCCGGCCGTCAGACTAGGGTGAGAACTGGGCGGGGCGGCCTCTCGGCCGCCCCGCCCCTGCATTTCTCTTCGCCGTCAAGTCCGCGGCACGCTCAGGCCACGGCGGCCTCCGGCGTACCTGCGGAGCGCTGATCTTCATCCTCCGCCCCGCAGTCGCACTCTCCGCCTTCGGCGCAGGCAGTGCAGCAGTACCTCAATCCCTGCTTCACCATGGGAGCCCCATCCACCTCTACCCCACACCCATCGCAGTACACGACGCCTTCGGTGATCGGCATGCTCCACCTCCTGAGGCGCGCCGTGATGCGCTGACACCCAATCATGCGCCGATCGGGCCCCCGGGTTCAAGTCCCCCGGAAAACGGCGCGGCGTTTCTCCAGGAAGGCTCCCACGCCCTCACGCGCATCGGCGGTCGCCGCGGCAGTCGCCTGGCGAGAAGCCTCGTCCTCCAGCCGCCGCTCGAGATCAGGGAAGGATGCCTGGTTCAGCGCCTGCTTGGTCTGGGCCAAGGCGAGCGTGGGGCCGGCGGCCAGGCGTTCCGCCCACGCCGCCGCCTGCCTCTCCAGACCGGCATCGTCACACACTTCGGCTACCAGGCCGTGACCCAGGGCCTGCTCCGCGGTTAGTGGGTCCTCCTGGTAGGCCATCTGGAAGGCGCGGCCGGGGCCAACCCACGCCGGGAGCAGGGCCGAAACCCCGCAATCCGCCGTCAGGCCGAGCGCCGTGAAGCCGAAGACGAATCGGGCGCTGCGCGCCGCCAGGCGCTGATCGGCGGCCAGCACCAATCCCAACCCCATACCGGCCGCCGGACCGTTCACGGCCGCCAGGACCGGCTTGGGCATTGTTCGCAACAGGAGAATGCACGGGTTATAGATCTCGTGCAGAGCCTGCCGGACCATCTCTGGCGGTGCGCCGGCGATCGTCCCCACGTCCTGGCCGGCGCTGAAGAAGCGGCCTGCCCCGGTCAGCCACACACAACGCACGGCCGCATCTTCGGCCGCGCCCTGCAAAGCCGCGCGCAACGCTCGGGCCATTGGGACGTCGAAAGCGTTGGCTGGGGGGCGGTCAAGCGTGATCCGCAAGACGGCGCCGCTGCGTTGCGCGCGAAGTCCGGGCAACTCCTCGGCCATGCTCACCTCCGGGATGGGTGCAGGAAAACATCACCGGGCGTTTCCGCCCGGTGCGTGAGGCTTATCCGTCTTCGAGGTCGGCGCCCTCGGGCCCGTCCTCCAGGTCATCGTCCAGGTCCTCCGCGCCGAAATCGAGATCGACCTCGATTTCACCCTCCTCCAGCCGGACCCAGAGCAGAAGCATGTGCCCATCGGGGACTTCGGTCCAGCGCGCCGCCACGATCGGCGCCTGCTGCGCCGTGCCATCCTCGGCCCGGTACTCCAGGGCGATCGACTGACTATCGCGCCAGGCGCGATAGCAGCGCTCCACCAGCTCCGGTCCGTTGGCGGTGCGCACGCGGCACACGGCCACGTGGGACAGCACCAAGCCTTCGGTCAGGCCCAGGAGCCAGGCTTCCGTCGCCGCCTCGAAGGTAGGCGGGGGACCTTCGATGATCGTGATCTTCGCCTGCTCGTCCATGGGTGGGCGGGCCCTCCGGCCGCGGCCATCATACCACAGGCATCGTGCGCTTCAGGGCACCGTGGTCGGCGTACCACCGCAGAGCATCCTGCAGTGTGGCGGCCGGCGGCCGCGCATGCATTCCGAGCTCGCGCTCCGCTCGGCTGCAGTTGAGCGGCTGCCAGTACTCGAAAGCGCCCAGGTGGTTTCCCAGGATGCTGGCTCCCGGCAGGCGCTCCCCGATGCGCACCAGCACCCGCAGGAGTGCCAATGGGATCTCGGCGCGCGGCGGCAGAACGTGCGCCAGGCGCGCCACCTGTCGGATGAGCTCGCCAGTTCTGAGGTTGGCGCCTCCGAGCAGGTAGCGCTCCCCGCGCATGCCGACCTCCGCCGCTCGCAGGTGTCCCTCGGCGACGTCGCGAACGTCGACCATATTGACCCACCCCGGCAGGCTGACGATCCCATAGCCGCGGGCCAGAGCCAGCAACAGCGCGCCGGTCGTCGGCCGGGCGTCCCCGGGCCCAAGAACGAGCGTTGGGTTGACGACCACGATCGAGGCGCCGGCGGCTGCGGCATGCAGCACCTCGCTTTCCATGGCGTACTTGCATTCGTAATAAGCCGAACGCGGGAGCGCACCGGGCACATACACGTCGCGCTCATCGGCCATGCGCCCCTCACCTGCCGGCGGCCGCCCAATCGTCGAAAGGCTGGACGTGTAGACGAGCGGCGGAGACCCAGCCCGGCGGACGGCGTCGAGCACCCCCCGCGTCTGCCGGACGGCAGTGCCCACCTGGCGCGAGACGTGTCGCCCGTCGCGCGGGTAGAACGCGGCGGCGTGGAACACGATGTCCACGCCGCGCAGCGCATCGTCCAAGGCGGCCGGGTCTTCCACTGCGCCAGGGAACCATGCCACAGGTTCGGAAACCAGGAGTCCCGCTGCACGAGGATCTCGCCTCAGTCCGCGGACCGCCCAGCCGCGCTGCACAGCGGCCAGCCCGATGTGGCCGCCGATGAACCCTGTGGCGCCCAGGACCAGTGCGGTCGTCAACCGTGCCCTCACGCGAGGGCGGCCAACCTGACGCGGGGTCCGCGCCGGCTGGCCGCCGGAGGAGACTGCGATCGAGTGGGGATCAGGAAGCCGGCGGAACGACGTCCACGGGTGTGGTCGTCTTTGGCTTGCGCAGCATCACCACACCGACCACGATCGGGATAACCACCAGGACCAGGCCTACACACAGCATCCCGAATCCGTAACCGGTCGGCAGGTTGCCCGACCCGGTCGTCCCCAGGACGTCGGTGGTGTAGGTCCCCAGCCCGGCGGCCGAGAGCCCACCCAGGAGACAGATGAACAGGCCCGGGCAACCGCAGAACAACACCGTCACAATGGTCAGGATAATTCCGAGCGTCCGCTTTTCCACCATACCCTCCTCAGACCGTTTCGCCGAATGATACGGGTACCCGAAGTCCGGCGCAAGCCACCCGCTGGACCTATCGCACCTGCATCTCGCACACCGCATGGGCGGGCAACAGGGTAGTCGTGTGCCCGGAGGCCTGTGTCACACCTAGTAGGCCGTGATGGCGCCCGCAGCGTGCTCGTGTAGGAGAGGAGGAGAGAACGGGAGCCGGCGCTCGAACGACTACAGGCTGACGCGCACCGAGGCGCGCACCGCCTGGCAGCGCGAGCACCCCGGCTGCACACACAGAAGCGCCCGCGGGTCCTGACGGATCCAGCCTACGGCAATGTGGATCAAATCGCGCACCGGGATCAGTTCGACCCGGGCGGCCCCCAGGCGCGCCCGCCGCACCACCCCGGCCAGCCGCTCGCTGATCGCCGGGAAGCCTTCCGAGCAGCCGGGACAATTCGGGCAGATGACAACACCTTCGGGCGTGAGCGCCCAGCGGATGAATTGTTTTCGCCCGGCAGCGTGTTCGGCGTAGTGCAGCGCGAGGTTGTCCTTGTGGTTGGCGCCGAGCAGGAGTACGTCACCGTCGAAGTCCGCCAGCCAGCCCACCGGTGCCAGGGGGTCATCGATGCTCTGTGATTGCAGGGCCTCGTCGGCGTTGACGCCCACGAAAGAATACAACGGGTGCATCGAGCGCTGCGCCCGCCGATCGTGCCGCAACCGTTCGGCGACCACGTCGGCGGTCGGCAGGTCCGGGTGATAGAACTCAGCCGTCAGGTTGTCCTCTGCGGCTCCCCCGTAGGCCAGTCCATTCTCCGGCGGTCCGATGACCGGGGTCAACATCGATTGCTCGGTGAAGGAAGGCAGGATGACCGTCTCGCACGTGTTGAGCAGCGCGCCGACCAGCGTATCGGCCCCTCCAGCCACCGAACCGAGCGCCGACATGGAGACATGCACCAACAAACGGTTCGTCCGTCGCAGCCCCAGGGCACGGAAGACGGTAATCAGATCGCGGTACGAGAGCTGTTCCGTTCGCATGATCTTCGGTTTCGCCGGTGCAAACGGGCGTCAGGTCCCCTTCCAGCGTGCGGGGCGCTTCTCCAGAAAGGCGCTCATGCCCTCCTGCCGATCCTCGGTGGCGAACAGCAGGTGGAATGCCTGGCGCTCGTCGGCCACGCCTTGCGTCAGGAAGCTCTCCTGTGCATGCCGGACCATGTCCTTCCCGAAGCGGACGGCCAGCGGAGCGCGCCCGGCGAGTTCACTCCCCAGTTTGATGGCTGCATCCAGAAAGGCCACCACCGGGTGCACCTGGTTGACCAGCCCGCGCGCCATCGCTTCCGCCGGCGGTCAGCGTGCGGTTGTTGAGCACGATTTCCATCGCCAGGGCTTTGCCCACGACTCGGGTGAGTCTCTGGGTCCCTCCGGCGCCAGGGATGACGCCGATGGTGACCTCCGGAAGGCCGAAGCGCGCCGTGTCCGCGGCGACGATCAGGTCACAGCCCAACGCCAGTTCGAAGCCTCCACCCAGGCACCAGCCGGAGACCGCCGCCACCACGGGCTTGTGGAAGGACTGCAGCCGGTCAAAAGCTGCGATCCGGTCGGCGCGGACCATTTCTCCGGGGCTCAACCCGGCGAGCTCCTTGATATCTGCCCCGACCGAGAAGGCACGTTCGCTTCCGGTGACGACCATAGCGCCCACGGATGAATCATCTTCAAACGTCTTCAGGGCGCCCATCAGATCGGCCAGCAGTGCGGCGTTCAACGCGTTGTGCGCCTCCGGCCGGTTCAGGCGCACCAGCCCGACGCGTTCGCGGGTCTCCACCAGGACCGTCGTATTGCTCATCGCTTCCCCCGGGGCTCAGGCCCTCCAGCAGCAGATGCAGTGGCGAGCGCTTGCAGGTGCTCGTCAAAGTGGCTTACGGCGCGCTCGACCCAGGTCTGCACCGTGCGGCTGCCCAGTGCAGGGTGACGGCCGGTCCTCGACCAGGCCCGTCCGTCGTCGAATGCCAGCGCGCGGCGCAGCCCCATGCGAGCTTGCTCGATGTCCGCCACGATCTGCTCGATTGGCTCGGTTGGATCGTATTGCCCGGCCATGAACGCTTCGGCGTCGAAGTCCGCCAGCCACGGCCTGGCCTCGGCCAGCATGCGATGCACGCGAGGCACATAGGCCTGGATCTCCACGTCGCGGAGGTGAGCCGCCATCTGATGCGCCGACCAACCTCCATGGCGAGGGACCGTCCGAAGCCGGTCCTCCGGCCATCCGTTCAGCCGCTGGCGCAGCTCACCCACCTGGGCGGCGTGTCGCTCGAGCAATCGCTGACGGTAGGCCCAGAGCTCTTCCACGTCCCGTCCTAGCGCAACACGGCCCGCAGCTTGAGAATATGGTCGGTGTGATCGCGTTCATGCCACAACGTGCGGCGAAGCACCTTGCGCGCCGACCACAATTCCGCCGACAGCGCCACGACCCCCGTCCGCAACGACAGCGCCGGCAGGCTCGCCAGCGTGTGGGCTCGCACGCGCTCCAGGCGCGGCATGACTTCATCCGGCAGGTCTGCCTGCGGCAGCGCCAATCCCAGGCGATCGAGGTACCACAGGTCGGAGTTGGCCACGTGCCGCAAGATGCCGAGGATCGACCAGCGCTCCCCGCTGAACTCCTTGGCCAGGTCCTGCGGCGCCAGACCTTCGACCGCCGCCATAAGATCTCGCCCGGCCATCTCTAACAAGCGGCGGAACTCCTCCACTTCCCCGCCGGTCACCGGAGGCCGGTCACTGGCGAAGAAGGCATTGACCTCGTAGTCGTCTTCATAGGTCCAGGCGCGAATCACTTCGCTGACCATCATCGGGCCGGCGAGGCCGGAGATGCGCATTCCGTGGCGCGTGCACCACTGCACGTAGGACTCCAGGGCGGCCGGGATGCCTTTGATCGCCACATCCCGGTCTTTGTGTGCGCTGAAGCAGCCCGGTAGATCAGGGACATGGGCGATCCAGCGGCCGTCCATCTCTTCGGCGCAGACGATGTAGGCCATGACGGTCCTTCGCTGAGTGTTGGGCGAGGTGGCGGGCAAAAGCACCAGGCGCAGCAACCCTCAGGCTGTCGCGCGCCCGCATCGCCCCGCGTCCTCCGGCGCCGTAATTATACGTGCCGGGGGCCTCCAAAGCCTCACGCCGCCTGGAAAGCAATCATCCGTCGGCCGGGCAGGCCGGCGGTTCGTCTCCCGCGCGCGAGGCGTTCACCTGCAGGCCCAGGTACGGCCCGGGATCCAGGGTGTTCTCGATCTGCAGCTCGCTCCGGAATCTCCCCTGCCCGTCATCCTCGACAATCGAGAAGTGCAGGTGCATGCCGGTCGGGTTATCTGGATCAGCCGAGTAGTTGCCCTGATATCCGAGGAGTGTCCCCGCGGTCACGAAGGCGTCGGCGGTGCCCGGAGGAAACGCATCCACGATGTACGAGCGCCCGTCGGCGTCGGCCATGTGGGCGTAGTAGACCCAGATCCGGCGTCCCGGCATCAATGGATCCTCCGGGATTCGAAGGATGACCGCCGACTTCCACTCCGCAAGCCGGGTCAAGTATCCATCGGCGACCGCCACCACCGGCGTCTGACCCAGGCCGTCGGGGCCTGTGGGCCCGAAGATATCCAGCCCCTGATGCTGATGTCCGGGATAGAACGAGTTCGCCCCACAGGAAACCGATCAGGCCATCGGTCGGCATGAGGAAGGGAGCCGACCCGCATTGCGCCCCGGCGTGGATCGACCAGTCCGCGTAGCGCGCAGGATCCGCCCAGTATTGGCGCAGCCTGGCGAGCCGATTGGCCGAGGGCCGCAGTGCGTGGAAGGCCAGGAACGCTGCAGCTGCCGCAGCTGCAACCAAAAGGCCGAGCAACACGAGCGTCCGGGAAGATGGGCGGACTCCGCGGGAGGGACGGAGGCGGAGGGTCATTGATGCAGCGGAACGAGTGGAGGAGATGGGGCGTGCATCGGTCAGGCGTTGGAGGCGATTAGGGGCCGCTCCTCTTCGAGGTGCTCGGCGAACGTCAGGCTCACCTGTCGGGCGGCGAATCCCATCAGCGCACGGCCGGCCTGCTGGCCTTCGGCCGACACCATCGCCTGCTGCAGCGCCATTGAATCATCGAAGTAGAACTCGTGCACCAGGTAGACGTCGGTCGGGCCCGTCGGCCCGCCATAGGCTCGCGCTAGCGAGACACGCCGCAATCCGGGCATCCGTTCGGCCAGCGGCACGAACTCGTCGCTCCAGCGGCGCTCGAAGATCGTCGGATCGTGCGGGGGTCGGAAGATGATGATTAGCTTGTGCACGCCGCGGCCGTCCCTCCGGAAAGGTGATTGTAAGGTGGTCGATCCGCCCTCGATCCGGGGACTTGGCGCTCCAGTGCGGGGCAATGCGCACCCCTGGCAGGGGTCGCTTGTGGCGCCTGACTCTAAGGGCCTATTGCGCGTAGGAAGAAGGTCCCATACCCTTGGGTCTGTCATTGAGATCCTCATTCTTCCCGTCGTGGGGGCACTCATGTTTCATTGTCCGCCCCGCGGTCAGGGCCTGGTCGAGTATGCCTTGATCATCCTGCTCGTGGGGGTCGTGGTCATCGTGCTCGTGGCGCTCTTCGGCACAGCCGTCGGCAATATGTTCAGCACGGTGATCAACAATTTCTAGGCGGATCCGGCTCGGAGCGGCGTCGTCGGCTGACCCGTCCTGAGCTGGGCCGCGATCACATGGGCGATCTCAGTCGCCGCGGATGGCCGTGCAAGGCGCCGGCATGCCGCGGCGGCTTGCTGCATCGCCTGCGGGTCCTCCAGCCAGCGGTGAACCGAAGCGGCAGCCCTATCGGGGCCCGGAGCCCATGTCCCCACGCGCTCTGTGACGACGTAGGTGACATTGCCGTCTTCCTGCCCCGGAAGCCGGCTGTAGAGCACCATCGGCAGTCCGGCGTTGATCGCCTCGGTGATCGTCCCCGGCCCGGCCTTGGTCACCAGCAGGTCGGCCGCCTGCATCATCTGCGGGATTCGGCGC
Organism: uncultured Chloroflexia bacterium; assembly: GCA_963743255.1. Classification (GTDB taxonomy): domain Bacteria; phylum Chloroflexota; class Anaerolineae; order Anaerolineales; family E44-bin32; genus DYJB01. Next base: position 416,689 of record CAVUPD010000013.1, on the reverse strand, counting down.
TCAAACCCGTAGAGCCGGACCGGGATCGGCCAGTCCTGGGCCTCGAGCTGCTCCTTAAGTCTATGGTTCCGGCCGCAGATCACCGCCAGGGCGAACGCGCCTCCCGGCATCGCAATCGCCGTCGCCGTATCGAACAGTGGGCCCATGCCTTCCCCGCCGCCCATCACCAGCACCACCGGTCGATCGTCAGGCCAGTCCAGTTCGGCGCGCAACGCGGCTCGGTCGCCGACCGGCTGGCAGAAGCGCCGGGCCACCGGCAGCCCGACCACATGCAGGCGCGCTCCGTCCAGTCCGCACGCCAGGGCACGCTGGCGCGCCTCCTCGGTTGGCACCATGTACTGATCGACCCTGCGGTCGTACCACAGTGCGTGGGTGGTCACCAGGTCGGTGACCACAGTGAAGAAGGGCGGGCGATGCGAGCCGTAGCCCTTGATCACCGAGGTGACCAGGACCGGGTGAACCGAAACGATCAGGTCGGCGTGCTGTTCTCGCGCCAGGCGCCGCGCCGCGCGCCTGACGTAGGGCCAGGCGGCGCCGGTGATGGCCCGCACGCGCCGATGCCCGTCCGTCACCCGGTAGCCGAATCCCCACATCTGCGGGACGCGCACCATGCCGGGGTACGCCGCCGGCGCCAGGTTCAACGGCAGGGGAGCGTACTGCTTGAAGACGTCGATCAGTTGGATGTCGAAGCTGCCGGGGAATTCGAATTCCAGGGCTTCGATGATCGCCTCGGCCGCGCTGCGATGGCCGCCGCCGGTGTCCGAGAAGAGGAACAGCACTCGCGGGCGGTCAGGCACGCTCGGTAGGCTCCTCGCCGCGTCGGACAGTGGCTTTCAGTCGGCGGGCGACCTCGCGCCGCGAGAGTAGAATGCGCCGCCCGCAACCCGTGCACTTGAGGCCGATGTCCGCGCCCATGCGCACGACGACCCAGTCCAGGCTTCCACACGGGTGGGCCTTGCGCAGCCGAAGGACATCAGCCATGCGAAGATCGGGAAGCATGCGCTCCACTCCGAGGCGGAGGATTATAGCATCCGGCCGCATGGTAGAATCCGCGCTTGAATGTTAGGCCTGTCCGCTTCCCTGCTCATCACCCGGCTGCTCACCCTGGTCATCGCCTTCACCGTGCATGAGTTTGCCCATGCATGGACGGCGACCCAGTTGGGCGACGACACGCCGCGGCTCAGCGGCCGGCTGACTCTCAATCCGCTGGCTCATCTGGACCCGCTGGGCTCGCTGCTGCTGATCGTGGCCGGATTCGGCTGGGCCAAGCCCGTCCCGGTGAACCCGTATGCCGTTCGCTCGCGCACACCGGCGGGCATGATGCTCGTCTCTGCCGCGGGACCGTTCTCCAACCTGGTGATGGCCATCCTGGCCGCCATCCCCTTCCGTGCCGGCCTGGTGACAACCTTTGTCCCGGCGCAGGGGCTGTTTCCCTCGCCGGGCGCCTTCCTCCTCGAGTTCATCTACATCAACCTGATTCTGCTCTTCTTCAACCTGATCCCGATCTTTCCCCTGGACGGCGAGAAGGTCTTCTCCTACTTCCTGCCCGCCAATCTCCAGTCCGGCCTTGAACGGCTGCGCCCGTACGGGCCGATGATCCTGTTCGGGCTGTTCTTCCTCGGGAGTTTCGCTTCGTTCGACGTGCTCGGCACCCTGGTGAGCGGGCCCGCTCTGCGCATCCTCAGCTTGCTGATCTCATGACGCGCGCCGGTTACCGGGCGTCGCAGTTCGTCCATGCCCTGTTCGCCAACCCTGCCGCGGACGACGCCGGACTGGCGGCAGCCCACCTGCCGCCTGCGCTGCGACTCCTGTTCGACAGCATGCGCCGCGCGGAACAGGCGCATTCCCTGGCCGTTCTGCGCGCGTTGAAGCGCCAGGGCTATACCGATCCCGACCTGATGGCCGCAGCCCTGCTGCACGACGTCGGCAAGACGCGGGCCCCGCTGCGATTGTTCGACCGCGTCCTGGTCGTCCTCAGTCATTCCCTGTTGTCGGCTGCCGCCCGCACCTGGAGCGCTGGCGCGCCGTCGGGGTGGCGGCGACCGTGGGTCGTAGCCGCACAGCATGCCGGCTGGGGAGGGCGAAATGGTCGCAGGCGCGGGCGGCTCGGAGCGCCTGGAAGCGATCATCCGCAGGCACCATGAAACGCCGCTGTCTCGCACCACCGAGCTCGATGACCTGCTCGCCGTGCTCCAGGCTGCGGACGGAAGCCATTAGGAGGTTCGCATGCCGGACGAGATCCTGATCGCAGGCCTGGGCACCGTCGGCAGCTCCATCGCGCGATCCCTCAGGCACGCTAAACTCGCCGTCGGCCTGGTGGGGTACGACCCACAGCCGAAGGTGGCGCGCGCGGCACTCAAGGCCCTGGTCGTGGATCGACTGATCGGAGACCTGGACGAACTCCCCGCCGAGTGCGACCTGAGCATCTTGTCGCTTCCACCGGGGGAGATGATCCCCGCACTCGAGAGGCTAGCCCCGCGGCTGGGTGAGGGCGTGCTCGTCCTCAGCACGAGTCCGGTGCAATCCCCGATCATGGCGTGGTGCGCGGAGCATCTGCCTGCGGGACGTTCCTACGTCGGCGCCGTCCCTGTGGAGGGGGGCTCCGTCGTCGCCGCAGAGCCTGAGGCGGCTTCCGAGCCCGTAGGATTTGCCGGCGGGGTCATGGCCCTGGTCATGCCGCGCGGGACGCCGCAATCGGCGATCGACGTCGCCGCGAGTTCGGCGCGCATCATGGGAGCCCGCGCATTCTTCCTCGATCCAGCCGAACTTGACGCCGCCACGGCGGCGACCGACGGGCTGCCGATTCTGCTCGCCGCCGCCCTGATGAATATGTCCACCCGTCAACCTGGCTGGAGGGACGCGCGCCGGTTGACCGGATCGGCCTTCACCCGGGGCACGGCACTCCTGGCCGACCTCGACCCGCAGCAGGTCGCCGATTCGCTCAACCTCAACCGAGCCAGCCTGTCCGCCAAACTCGACGCGCTGACTCTCCGAACTCGGCGAGTGGCGAGCCGCACTGGAGTCCGGCGAGGACAAAGTGCTCACACGCCGGATCTCGGATGCGGCGCAGGCTCGCGCCGCCTGGATCCATGCCCGGCGCAAGGGAGACTGGGAGGCGGAGGAGATGCGCCCGGCCCCGCCCGTCGAAGGCCCGAGTCCGCTGGAGCGAATGTTCGGGCTGGGGAGAAGGGGCAAGACAGGACGCGGATGAACATGAGGCCGGGAGACGTAGTCGTCACGCGCCCAAGTAACGCTGTCTGCCTCCCGCGTGGCCACCGAGTGCCTCCTCCCGCCCAGCCCGCGGGCACAGTTGGGAGGGGCCTAGTTCCATGAACCCGTCCGGCCAGTCGACACCTGCCCACTCCTCAGGCCAACCCCCGCCGCGAGTCCGACTGAGACTGCTCCCTCCCTCTGAGTACGTCGGCGTCAACCGCGACGACCCGATCCGCTTCTACGGCGTGCCCGGCCTGGGGGAACTGTACCGGCGTCGGGTCGAGATGTGTCTCGAAGAGCTGACGGGCGGGAAGCGCGTACTGGAGATCGGCTTCGGCACCGGTCTGACTTTCTTCAACCTGCACGATACGTACGCGGAGATCCACGGCCTAGACCTGACGGCCTCGATCGACGAGATCACCCGCTTCTATCGGGAGCGCGGCGTCGAGACCCACCTGCGACAGGGCGACGTTCGCAGCCTGCCGTATGCCGACGGTTTCTTCGACAGCGTGCTGATGATCAGCATCCTGGAGCACTTGCGGCCGGCGGACCTTCGGGTGGCGTTCGAGGAAGTCCGCCGCGTCCTGAGGCCCGGCGGGCAAGTGGTCTACGGCGCTCCGGTGGAACGTCCCCTGATGGTCCTGGCGTTCCGCGCCCTCGGCTACGACATCCACCAGCACCACTTCTCCACCCAAGCGCAGATCGCCGCCGCGGCCGACCGCACCTTCCGGCGCGTGCGCGTGCGCGCACTGCGCGGCCCGCTTGGACTGACGGGCGCGCTGTACGAGGTCGGTCACTTCATCCGCAGCTGAGCGTCCGCTCCCTCGCGAAACGATCGTCGTTTCGTCGCCGCCATTTGGTCGGCCCGCAGCCGGGGCGTATAATGCCGCCGATGCGACACTACTACTGTTACATCCTCGAATGCACTGACGGGAGCCTGTACACCGGGCTGACCACCGACCCCGAACGCCGCTTGCATCAGCACACCTCCGGTCGCGGGGCGCGCTACACCCGTGCCCACCCGCCGGTCAGCCTGGCGGTCGTCGAAGATCACCCGGACCTGCGCACCGCCATGCGCCGCGAGCGAGCCCTCAAGGCCCTGCCGCGCGAACGCAAGCTGGCCCTCATCCGCCGCCAGCAGACCGGCGCCGGACCCGAACTCGATGAGGAGGCCCATGCCTGACCCGGCCAGGACCCAGTGGATCGCCGACGAGCTCGATGCGCTGCGGCAGTCGGGCTTGTTCACGCACATCCGCACGCTGACCTCGCCTCAGGGCGCATGGCTGATCGTCGACGGCCAGGAGGTGTTGAACTTCTGCTCGAACAACTACCTGGGACTCGCCAGCCACCCGCACCTGGTCGAGGCCGCCAAGCAAGCCATCGATCGCTATGGGATCGGCCCCGCTGCCGTGCGAACGATTGCCGGCACCATGGGGCTGCACCTCGAGCTCGAGCGCCGGCTGGCGGCCTTCAAGGGTGTCGAAGCCGCCATTACTTTCCAGTCCGGCTTCACCGCCAACCTCGGGACGCTCCCGGCTCTGGTCGGCAAGGAAGATCTGATTTTCTCCGATGAGCTCAATCATGCCAGCATCATCGATGGCTCACGACTGTCCGGCGCCGCCATCGTGCGCTACGCGCATCGCGATCCGGCCGATCTCCGGAAGCAGATCGAGACCAGCAAGAAAGCCGGATACCGTCGGGCGCTGATCGTCACCGACGGCGTGTTCAGCATGGACGGCGACATGGCGCCGTTGGATGACATCCTGGCCGTCGCCCGCGAGCATGACTGCCTGTTGATGGTTGATGACGCTCATGGGGAGGGTGTGCTCGGCCGTGGCGGCCGAGGTATCGTCGATCACTTCGGTCTGCACGGTCAGGTCGACGTCGAGGTCGGCACGCTGTCGAAGGCCTTCGGCGTGGTCGGCGGGGTGGTCGCCGGATCGCAGCGTATCGTCGACTGGCTGCGCCAGCGCGGCCGGCCGTTCCTGTTCTCCTCCGCCATGACCGTCCCGGATGTTGCCGCCTGCCTGGCGGGGCTCGATCTCCTGGAAGGCTCGACCGAATTGGTCGATCGCTTGTGGGCCAATACCGAGTACTTCAAGCGCGAGATGCAGGGGTTGGGATTTGATACCGGCGCCAGCACGACCCCGATCACCCCGATCATGCTCGGCGAGGCCCCGCTGGCGCAAGACTTCTCCCGTAAGCTATTCGAGGCCGGCGTCTTCGCCATGGCCATCGGGTTCCCGACGGTGCCACGCGGCAAGGCGCGCCTGCGGGTGATGATCTCGGCCGCGCACGCCTCTGAGGATCTCGACCGCGGCTTGAGCGCCTTCGAGAAGGTCGGCAGACAGCTCGGCGTGATCTAGAGCCGCGCCCGATCTCGAGAGGGCCTGAACCTGTACCCTGCCTCGACGGGGCGGTGTCTTCGGCGCCAGTCCACGACTCGGACGGGCGCGGTGCATCCCCCGGCTCGACTAGAGGTGCACTGCAAAGCCCCGCGAAAGCCCTGCGGCCCCCGTTTTCCCTTCTCAAAGCCATGCCTGCCGGTCCGCCACCCCGCAGCGGCCCTGCCGATCACTCATTGGATTCCTAACTGGGTCTCGCGAGAGGAGGGGTATCGTTGGCTACGTTCGTGCGGACAGAGGTGGACGGTGGCAAGCTCCAGACGTCACACGCAAAGGCAGAAGGGCCGGGGCCGCTTGTGGCTCGTGGCGGCAATCGTACTCGCCGTGGGTGGCGCGTCAGCGGCTACGGGCCTCGCCTACGCTGCGCACGTTGAGAACAACGACGCCTTCTGTGCCTCATGCCACACTCAGCCGGAGAGTCAGTTCGTTCAACGGTCTCTGGCGCAACCGGTGGACCTGGCCTCAGCCCATGCCGTGAAGAGCATCGATTGCATTCAGTGCCATAGTGGGCAAGGCGCTGTCGGGCGCGTGAGCGCCATTGCCGCGGTGGCCTTGCCGGACCTCATCGCCTTCAGATCTGGGAAGTATCGGAGCCCGGCGACGATCACCACGGCCATCGGCGACGACCACTGTCTCAAGTGCCACCGCGATGTCGTCAACCGGAGGGACTTCAACAACCACTTCCATGTCTTCTTGCGGACGTGGCAGTCGAGGGCATCGAAGGACGCCGCGACCTGCGTCGATTGTCACCAGTCGCACGTCACCGGCGGGCTGGTCAACACTTCCTTCCTCACCGAGTTGACCACGGTCGCCATCTGCCAAAGCTGCCACGCCGTGCTCAGGGGGTAGTCCCGCTACGCGTGCCGGTGGCACTGGGGCGGTGCCTTGCCCACGATCCTCATCCGGGCCGGCAGCGCGCCGTTAGCCGCAGCACCGTCCATGGGCGGCTGGTGCAAGCCGCCGGAAGCTCTTGATCGTACGCAGCCGCAAGGACCAAGACGCGTTGCGCCCGTGCCGATGGCACGGGCGCAGTCTCTACTCGCAAGTGCGTGCCGCTGCCAAACATATCAGGCCAGGGGATCGTATCCCGGCTGCGTACCCGCCCAGCAGCAAGTGGGCATGTCGAACAGGTTGCAGACCATTCCCAGCGAGCACCGGTGGGCGATCACGCGCGGGGGCTGATCCGGCAGCAGCTCAGCCGGATAGATCAGTTCGGCCTCCAGCGCCACCTGACGCTCCACCCGATCGCAGTACTGTTCGCGCACCGGTTCCCACATCAGCATGCTCATCGCAACCTCCTCCGCTCGTCGCCTGACAACACGACTCTAGCGGGACGGCCCGGCCATCCCAAGTGCCGACTGTCACCCCGAAAGCCGACGACTCACCTCTGAATGGGGCGACTTCCACTGTGCCCGAGAACACCCCGGCCCTGCCATCACCCGGCATCTCCGCTGCCCGCCTGGGGCATGCGGAAGCCCCCTTCCTCCCGCCTCACGCCTGGCACGCCTGCGCTGAAAGACGCCGCCGAATGCTAAAGAGGACGCAGGATTCAGGGATGGGGGCCGAGAGACATCCGGCCGGATGCCTCACTAGTTAGAACTGGAAGCGACGGTCCGCTGGGACTACCCGGCGATGGTAGTTCTCCACGAAGTCCTGGAGGCGCATTTCCAGTCGGGCGAAGGCGTCGGATCCAATCACCGTGTCCATCGTCGAGGCGTCGGGTGCGACAAAGGCCGTCAGCCGCAGCGGGTAGGCGCCGTAGGCCGTGTGCCAGGTTTCCGCCATCGTCAGGCCGAGGCTCTCGAGTGCCGGAACGAACTCGCCCAGCATGTAGTGGAAGTATTCCTCGCGACGTCCTGGCAGCGGATCAAAGGTGAGCAGCATCTTCACCGGGCCCACTCCGTCCCAGGCGGCCGATTCACTCGCCATGCTCAGCGGACCAGCCTCGGCCGCCGGTCGAAAGCCGCGCTGGCCGAGCTCGTCCGAACCTGCCCGGCCGAAGCCGCCCACACGCCCGGGATGCTCAGCCCACACGAAGGGCACGTGCCGGCATCCGTCAGATGGTAGTTGAGGACCGCGAACCCCAGCCGCTCGATCAGGCGCGTGCCGCACCCGGGACAGTGGGTGTGCTCATAGGTCCCGGCGCGCCCCGGCAGGTTCCCGGCATACACAAACTTAAGTCCAGCTTCCTGACCGATCTCCGCCGCGCGGATCAACGTCGCCGGCGACGTGGGAGGCTCCCCGGTCATGTGGTAGTCGGGATGGAAGGCCGTCACGTGCCAGGGGATGTCCGGCGAGACGCCCGCCAGGAAGCGCGCCGCATCCATCAGTTCATCCGTGCTGTCGTTGAACCCCGGCACGACCAGCGTCACCACCTCCACCCAGAACCCCATCGCCTTCGCGCCGCGAATCGTGTCGAGCACGTTGGCCAGGACCCCGCCCAGCTGGCGGTAGTGTCGGTCCTGCATCGTCTTCAGGTCCACCTTGTAGGCTGTCAGGTACGGGCGCAGCGCCTCCAATGCCTCGGGCGTCGCGTTTCCGTTGGAGACGTACGCACAGCGCAGGCCCGCGGCAGCGGCGCGCTCGAACACCGACAGGGCCCATTCGGTGGTGATGAGAGGTTCGTTGTAGGAGGAGGCGATCACCTGGGCGCCCAGGCGCAGGCCCTGGTCGACCATCGCCTCAGGCGTGATCCGCCGCACGGCTCCGATCGCCACGTCGCTGGCCGGATCGCGCAGCGCCTGCGAGCTGAGCCAGTTCTGGCAGTAGCCGCAGTGGAAGTCGCAGCCCAACATGCCGAAGGTCAGCGTTTCGGAACCTGGTAGCAAGTGGTAGAAGGGTTTCTTCTCGGTCGGGTCGCACTGCAGGCCGGCGACGTACCCCCAAGGCACGCGCAGCACGCCGTCCTGATTGAAGCGCACCCGACAGATGCCACGCCGTCCGGGGTGGATCAGGCAGCGGTGCCCGCAGGCCAGGCAGCGCACGTCGCCACCGGGCAGGCTCTCGACCAGCGAGCCCGGTACCGTCAGGCCGTCGAGGGCTTCGGCCACAGTCGACATCCTGCCTCCGTCGCGCATTATACCAAGCGCCCCTCCGGCCCCCGGGGAAGTAGAATCCAGGCATGCTGACGGTTGCGATTCAGGCCGGGGGCAGGTCGGAGCGCATGGGCCGCGACAAGGCGCGCGTCCTGCTCGCCGGCCGGCCGTTGATCACGCATGTCCTCGACCGGGTGGCCCGCCTGGGGGCCGAGGTTCTGGTGACCACCAACGCCCCGGAACGCTTAGCTTTCCTCGGCGTCCGCCTGTCATCCGACGAACAACCCGGAGCCGGCGCGCTGGCAGGGCTGCGCACCGCACTGCGCGCCGCCAGCCACGAGACCGTCCTCGTCCTGGCCTGTGATCTTCCGTTCGTCTGCCTCCCGCTCCTTGAGCACATGCTCAAGCTCGCGCCCCAGGCCGACGCCGTCGTGCCTCGCTGGCGCGGCGAGTTCGAGCCGCTGCATGCCGTATATCGGCGCAGCTGTCTGACGGCGATCGATCGGTCGCTGGCCGAGGGCCGCCAGCGGATGATCAGCTTCTTCCCCGCCGTCCGCCTGACCGTGGTCGAAGAGGACCAGGTGGCCACCTACGACCCGCAGGGGCTGACTTTCTTCAACGTCAACACGCCCGACGACCTACAGACTGCCGAACGCATCCTGGCCGCCGGGGTTCCCCCCGCGCAGGTACTTCCGGAGGACCGATGACGCTCGATCCCGCACGCATCCGCGCCTGTTTTCCGGCGCTGACCTCACCGGACGTCTATCTGGACAATCCCGGAGGGACCCAGGTGCCGCATCACGTGATCGACCGGATGGTCGATTACCTGGTGACCAAGAACGCCAACCACGAGGGTGCGTTCGCCACCAGCCGCGTCTCCGACGCCCTGATGGACGAAGCACGGCGTGCTGCCGCCGATTTCTTCAACGCCGCCCGGCCCGAGGAGATCGTCTTCGGCGCCAACATGACGACGCTGACGTTTCACCTGAGCCGCTCGCTGGCGCTGGGCTTGCAGCCCGGCGATGAGATCGTGGTCACGCACCTCGACCACGACGCCAACATCTCGCCCTGGTTGCGCGTGGCGGAGGACCGCGGCTGCGTCGTGCGCTGGCTGGACTTCGACGTTGAGGACGGGACGCTGCGCCTCGACCAGCTCGACGCGCTGCTCACAGCGCGCACCCGGCTGGTGGCTTGCGGCTACGCCTCGAACGCACTGGGGACGATCAACCCGGTGGCGCACATCATCGCCCGCGCCCGACAGGCAGGAGCCCTGACCTACATCGATGCCGTCCACTATGCGCCTCACGCGCCAATCGATGTTCAGGCGCTGGGGTGCGACTTCCTGGTCGCCTCGGCCTACAAGTTTTTCGGACCGCACGTCGGCGTGCTGTACGGGCGCCACGACCTCCTCGAAGCGCTCCCGGCCTACCGCATCCGGCCGGCTCCTAGCCTGCCCCCGGGCAAGTTCGAGACCGGCACCGGCAACTTCGAAGGCCTGGCGGGCGTGCTCGGCGCGCTGGACTACCTGACTTGGGTCGGTGAGACCTTCGGCGGGGAACACGCCGAACGCTACCGCCCCACCTTCGACGGCCGCCGCCTGCTCCTCAAGCAGGCGATGAGCGCCATCCGCGCACACGAGATCGAAATGGGCGGCACCCTGCTCGCCGAACTTAATTCCATCGCCGGCCTGACGATCTACGGTCTCACTGATCCGCACCGCCTTGACCAGCGCGCTCCGACTGTTTCGTTTACCCTTGCCGGCCGAGAGCCGCGCGCCGTGGCCGAAGCCCTCGGGCGCGAGGGGATCTACGTGTGGGACGGCAACTACTACGCGCTGGCGGTGACCGAACGGCTCGGGTTGGAGGGAACCGGTGGAATGGTGCGCGTCGGGCTGGCGCACTACAACACATCCCAGGAGATCGAACGACTGGGGACGGCGCTGCGACGGATCGTCGGGTGAGCTGGTGCTCAACGCGCAGGCAGACATCTAGGTGAGGGGGGCACCCAGACGTCTGCCAGCGACCGTAGTATAGCGGCAAAGGCAGGAGGCGTCAAGACGGATGCCCCTCTCGAGCCGCCAAACCTCGTGCTTCGGACCGCGGACCAAAGTCCTATATGCAGATTCGAGGTACCGACCGGCGCCATGAGCATGTCAGGTTGGCTGGTCACGCGCAAGGATTTTCAGACCAGTTCCACATCCTGCCGAGGAATCAAGTGGGCAGGCTTTCACGTCCGCAGCCGAGGCCGCCCTACCCGACCGATCCGGCGGGCTTCTTCCGGCCATCGCCGTGAGGATCGGCCAGCGCATGTCCGAATCGCTCAAGCCCGAGCCCGAACTCGTGGCCGCCACCTGCGCCCGTCCGGCCGCCCCCACCTTTGGCCGCTTCCCCGCATGATCAATCGGCCACGTGACGGAAATCTCGCCGAACAGGAAGGAAGGCACTGAGCCCATCCCAGAGGGCGCTCCTACACTACAAGGTATTCCGCCTGATTTGGGCCCACCATGTCCATAGACGCATTGAAGGAGCAGCTCGCTCTTCAGTGGCTTCAGCGACACCCAGCTGCAAGCTCTGGCTGAACTATTCGAAGGCGAGCATCTGCAGGCGGGCGAGACCGTTTTCGCCCAGGATGACCCCGCCGACCGGCTGTATGTCCTGCTCAGCGGCCGGGTAGCGATCCGATTCAAGCCTCACGACGGGGAGACGCTAACCGTGACCGAGATCGCCCCGGGTGGGGTGTTTGGCTGGTCTGCGGCGCTCGGCCGCCGATCGTACACCTCCAGCGCCGTCTGCCTGGAGGCCGGCGAGGCCCTCGGGTTGCGAGGGGCGGACCTGCGGCGCCTGTGCGAGACGCAGCCCGAGACCGGTGTGGTTATACTAGAGCGGCTGGCGGAGGTGATTGCCGAGCGCCTGAAGAGCACTCACGAACAGGTCGTGGACCTGCTCCGGATGGGGATGCGCACGCAACCTCCCGGGTAGCCCGGATCAACCGCCGCCGAGGGAGAGAATCGGGATGACCAAAGCTGAGACCCACAACCACGCCACCGACGTTCCACCGTCGGAGCGTGTGCAAGCGCTCCTGGAAGTGATCAGCTCCTACATCGAGCACTATCACGGAGGCTGGGTTCGCCTGGTGTCCTTCGATGGCAAGGTGTTGAAGGTCGAACTGGGAGGCGCTTGCTCCGGCTGCCCGCTGACCGAGACCACGCTGCATGGGTGGGTGGAAGGGACCGTGCGGCAGTTCTTCCCCGACATCCAGCGCGTCGAGGCTGTCTGAGACGACCGGCCTCGGCTTCGGAAACCCTTCCGGCTTCCGAAGCCGTTCGCTTCACTTCAATTCCAGCCTCATGATCGGGCGCGTCGCTGAGCGGCGCGCCACCTCACGAAAGCCCGCCTGACGAAAGGCCGCCGCCAGCCCGTAGTAGGCGAACGTATCCGGCATCTTTCCCTTGATCGGGTCAACCGGGTAGCCTTCGAGCCTCCGCGCCCTCGTCTCCGCGCGTAGGCGGCTGCCTTGCGCAGCAGGGCAACCGTCAGGCCGCGCCCGCGGTGGGCCCGGGCGACGAAGAAGCACACCACCGACCAGACCGGTTTGTCGTCGACCGGCTGAAGGATTCGGGAGCGGCTCAGCAGCGTGTATTCCTCCCGCGGCGCCAGCGCCATCCAGCCCGCCGGTACACCGTCGACGTAGGCCAGCAGCCCGGGCTCGGTCCCGCCTGCGATCAGCCGCCGCAGCGCGCGCCGATTGCCGGCGCCACTCTTGCGCTCGAACTCCGACCGGCTCTGGCGGAAGTACATGCACCAGCATCCGGCGCACACGCCCCGCGGCCCAAACAGCGCCACGACGTCGCCCCAGCGGTCCGGGGTGACCGGACGAATCACGACCTTGGACTCACTCGGCCTGGCGCCGCTCGTCACCTCCGCACCTCCGATCGAAGGAACGCATCCACCGCGCTTCGCACCTCGTCCTGCCCTTCGTAGACGATCAGGCGCAGCCCCGGGGAGTCGTTGCCCGTGAGCATCTTGGAAACCCTGGCGTCACGACGCGCGCAGCACAGCACCGGCTTGGCGCGCTCCAGGGCATAGGCGATCTCGTACCCCACACCGTGTGACGGCGTGCTGACCTCCGCGACCAGAGCGTCGCATTCCCGGATCCACTCCAGATCCCGCCGGTAGACCTCGCGCGGCACCACCACCTGCTCCAGTGACATGACCTCCGGCCGGGCGAGGTGCGCGGTCAGGACATCGTGTCCTTGCGACAACAGGTGGTCCACGATCGCGCCGTAGATCGCTTCATCTTTGCGGCCCCCGGTCAGGGAGCAGGAGAAGTAGATCTTCATCCGGGGTCCTCGGTGGGCGAGGGTACTTCTTGACGTCGCCGTCGGCGCATGATACCATGCGCCCCGTGCAGGACGTGGTCACAGTACGGTTGTCCACATACGCCGCCCGGTGCAATTCCCAGGCGGTGTTTGCGTTCCCCGGCTGACCGACGCCTGCCGAAGACATCCGCAGGAGGCGAGCAAGCATGACCGAGAGGTTTAAGGGCACCGTGAAGTGGTTCAATGCTACCAAGGGCTACGGCTTCATCGGCCGGGACGACGGGGAGGACGTGTTTGTCCACTTCTCCGCCATCCAGGCCGAAGGCTACCGCAAGCTCGAGGAGGGCCAGGCCGTCGAGTTCAGCGTCGAGTCCGGCCCCAAGGGCTTGCAGGCATCGAACGTCGTGCCGGTCTAAGGTCCACGACCCCGACTGCGAGCCGGCGCCCCGCTGTCAGCGGGGCGCCGTCCTTTTTCCCCTGAGCTTGCTCGCTGGACCACTCGCAGCACAGTCGTCCACCCGGCCTGCCGCTGCCGTCGCTGAGGCAGCGTATGGGAGCCGGGGGAACATTGGCCTGCCTTCCGGAGTCATGCTAGCATCAGACACGCCGGCGATCGATTCGGCACGGGAGGACCTATGGACGCCCAGGACGCCGTGCGAAGCCTGCAGCTCGAGGCCGCTCGCCTGCGCGACGAGAACCGCGCCCTGAAGGACGAGCTGGCCTCCCTGCGCGGCGCGGTCCGCGGGTTGGATGGGTTGCACGATGTCATCCAGCGCATTCACCCCGGGGCCGACATTCTGCAGCTCATGGATGATCTGCTGGCCTCCGCCCTGGACGTCGTCGGCGCCAGCGATGGCTCACTCCTGCTGCTCGATGAGGAGACGAACGAGCTGGTGTTCGCCGTCGTCCGCGGGCAGGCGCGCGAGCGTTTGCGCGGCTACCGCCTGCCCCCCGGCCGCGGCATCGCCGGCTGGGTCGCTGCCAATCGCCAGGCGCAGGTCGTCCACGACGTGCATGCCGACCCGCGCTTCTTTCCCGACGTCGATGAGACTTTCGGCTTCGAGACCCATACCCTGGCCTGCGTGCCGCTGCTGGACGGAAACCGCGTCCTAGGGGTCATCGAGGCGCTGAACAAGGCGAGCGCCCGCGGGTTCCTGCCGCAGGATCATGACCTGCTTATGGTCGTCGCCCTGCTCGCCTCGGTCGCTCTGCGCCGTGCCGAAGCGACCGCAGACGACCACAGCGCGGCCTGAGTCTCGTCCTTCCTACGCAAGCGGGGCGCAACCTGTGCGCCCCGTTGCTGTTCTGCGAACCCACCTCGGCGCGCAGTTGCGCGCCGAGCTTCTCCGCCAGGGCGCGCACGATGGCCTTGCGCTGCGCGGCGACCTCCGCGTCGGTTAGCGTCCGGTCCGCCGCCTGGTAGGTGAGCGCGTACGCCAGGCTCTTCCTGCCCGCACCGATGGCTTCGCCGCGATACAGGTCGAACAGCCGCACCTCCGACAGCAGCGCACCGCCGGCCTGGCGCACGACCGCCTCGACGCTCTCCGCCGGCACGGCTTCCTCCACCACGATCGCTAAGTCCTCGAGCACCGGTGGGAACCCTGGAGTCGGCGTCACGGCGTGCCGCGCCGGCACCAGTCCGAGCAACGCTTCCAGATCGAGATCCGCGGCGACGACCGGCGCCTCGGGCAGATCGTAGGTTTGGCGCAGGCTGGGGTGCAGCTCTCCCAGAACTCCGAGCGCCACGCCCGCCACGACCACCCGTGCGCATTTCCCCGGGTGAAAGGAAGGATGCTCGCCAGCCTCGAACCGCGCCGCGGGGACATGCAGCGCCTGGAGCAGAGTCTCCACTACGCCCTTCAGGTCGTAGACGTCGATCATCGACGACTGGCCGGCCTGCCACCATGCCGCCTCGCGTCTCCCGGAGAGCACCATCGCCAGGCGGGAGGCCTCGCGCGGCAACGGCTCGTCCTCGGCCGCCAGGAAGATCGGGCCGATCTCAAAGACCGCCAGCCGATCGCGAACCCGGGCGTTGCGTTCGACAACTTCCAGGACACTGGCCAGCAGGCTGTGACGCATCACAACACGGTCGCTGACCATCGGATTGGCCAGCCGCAGATACGGCATCGGATCCGCCGGTGTCCCGCCGGGCAGGCGGCGCGCCTCGCGCTCGGCCGACGTCAGGCGGTAGGTGATCACCTCCTGCAGCCCGAGCCGGACCAGCACGTCCCGCACCAGCTCCTCGCGTTCGAGGGCCGCGTTTCCATGCTGCGGAGGCAGCGGATCGTTGATCATCGTCTCCGGGATGCGGTCGTAGCCGTACAGTCTGGCGATCTCCTCCATCAGGTCGGCCTTGCCGACGATGCCCGTGCCGATATCGAGCCGGTGATCGGGCACGCGCGCACGCACCGACCCGCCGTCGACGGTCACGCCGAACTCGAGCTTGCGCAGCAGGTCGGCGATCACCTCAGGCGCGAGGCTGATCCCCAGCCAGTGCAGCGTGTCACGCGATGTGATCTCGACCATGGCGGCTTCGACTGGCTGCGGGTAGACGTCCACGAGCCCCTCGGCCACCGTGCCTCCCGCCAGGCGCTGCATCAGGGCCAGCCCGCGGCGGACGCCGCGTTCGGCCATCGCCGGGTGGACCCCACGCGAGAAGCGGTAGCCCGCCTCAGACGCCAGGCCGTGCGCCGCCAGCGTGCGCCGGATGTTGATGAAGTTCCAGGCGGCGCCTTCGAGAAGCACGTTGCGCGTCGCCGCGCTGACCTCCGACTCGGCGCCTCCCATCACCCCGGCGATCGACAGCGCGCCGGCCGAGTCGGCCACCAGCACATTGAAATCGTTCAGAGTTCGATCGATGCCATCGAGCGTTGTCAGTCGTTCGCCCGGCGCCGGCAGCCGCGTGAGCAGCGCCGGCGCCTTGCCGCCCGCCCGTCGCCGCAGGACATCGAAATCGAAGGCGTGTAGCGGCTCGCCGATCTCGAGCATCACGTAGTTGGTGGCGTCGACGACGGCGTTGATCGGCCGCATGCCCGCCAGCCGCAGCCGGCGCTGTAGCCAGTACGGGCTGTCGCCGATCGTCACGCCCTCGATCAGCCCCAGGACGAAGCGCGGGTTCAGCTCGGGGTCCTGGATGGCGAGCGTCACGCGGCCGGCGATCGGGGCGCCCGTCCAGACGACGTCGTACGAGGGCGGCTTGAGCGCCGCGCCGGTGAGCGCGGCCGCCTCGCGCGCCATGCCCAGGATGTTGGCGTTGCGCGCCATGTTCGGCGTGATGTTGATCTCGAAAACCGCGTCGCCCATGTAGTCGGCCAGCGGCGTGCCCACCGGCGCCTCGGCATCCAGCAGGATGATGCCCTCATGCTCGTCGGAGATGCCCAGCTCTTTCTCGGAGCAGGCCATCGAGTAGGACTCCACGCCCCGGATCTTGCTGCGCTTGAGCGTCATCAGTTCGGAGCCCGGCTTGTGCCCGTCGTACAGGCGTGCACCCTCCCGCGCGTAGGCCACCTTGAGCGGCGTCGAGAGCGGGCCCTGCCCCTTGAACGGAAAGAGATTCGGCGCGCCGGTCAGCACGGTATGCTCACGCACGCCGTCGTTCAGGCGGCAGAGCACCAGGCGGTCGGCATTCGGGTGGGGCATCACCTCCAGCACCTCGCCCACCACGATCGTCTCCGGATCCCAGCTCAGGCCGGTCACCTTGGTCTCGTGCAGTCCGTGCGCGCGCCCCGGCGGGATCGGCAGGCCGACGAAGCGAATCTCCTCGACCTCCAATCCGGCCAGCGTCAGCCGATGGGCCAGCTCGGGGATGTCGAGCGTCAGGTCGACGAAGTCCTTGAGCCAGGAGAGTGGTACTTTCATGGCGCCCCCTCCCCCGACGCGCCGGCGTCCGGTTCGGGTTTCGAGGCCTCCCCGCGCTCGGACGACCACGCCTTGGCGGCTTTGCCCAACTCGTCGTTCACACGCCGCAGCGCGGCCAGGACTTCGTCGCGCACCCGCATGTCCACCTGGCGCGACCGCAATCGCTCATGCAGGTCGTGCGCGTCGGCCTTCAACCGCTGCCCGGTTGCGCTGGCCGAGAATTCCTGTCCTGCCGACCGAAGGGTACGCGCCAGATCCTCGAGGCCGGTCTCGATCTCCTGCAATGCGCGCTTGCGCTCGTCGCTTTCCCAGGCGGCCTGCAGCATATCCCGCAGGTTGGCGCCCAGGGCGCGCAGTTCATCGCCCAACTCATCGGGGGTGGAACGCGGTTCACTCATCATGGCCTCCGCCTAGAATTGCTCAAGGAACCGCAGGTCATTGGCCCAGAAGGCGCGAATGTCCTCGATCCGGTGTTTGAGCATCGTGATGCGCTCCGGCCCCATGCCGAAGGCGAAGCCGGAGAACTCCTCGGGGTCGTACCCTCCGTTGGCCAGCACCGTCGGGTGCACCATCCCGCTGCCCAGGATCTCCAGCCAGCCGGTCATCTTGCACACCGGACAGCCGGTGCCGGAACACACGAAGCACTCGACGTCCATCTCCGCCGAGGGCTCGGTGAACGGAAAGTGCGAGGCGCGGAATCGCGTCCGGACTTGCTGGCCGAACATCCGTCGGGCGAACGCGGTCAGCGTGCCCTTCAGGTCTCCGAATGTGATGTTGCGCCCGACGGCCAGCCCCTCGATCTGGTTGAACTGGATCTCCGAGCGCGCCGAGACTTGCTCGTAGCGATAGCACATGCCCGGCAGGACGACGCGGATCGGCTCCGGCGACCGCGCACGCATGACATGGATCTGGCCCGGGGAGGTGTGCGTTCGCAGCACGACACCCGGCGTGGTCGTGTAGAAGGTATCCCACATATCGCGCGCCGGATGATGCGCCGGGATGTTGAGCAGTTCGAAGTTGTAGGCCTCGGTCTCGACATCGCGTGAGCGGTAGACCTGGAACCCCATCTCGGCCCAGATGGCGACGATCTGCCGCAGCGTCTGCGTCGCCGGGTGCAGCCGGCCGCAGGCTAGCCGCCGGCCGGGGAGGGTCATGTCGATGCGTTCGGTTTGGAGCACCTGTGTCAGACGCGCCGAGGCCTGCCGCTGCTGCCGATCCTCCAGCGCCGCCTCGAACGCCTGCTTCACCTCGTTGGCCCGCTTGCCCAGCGCCGGGCGTTCTTCCTTGGAGACGTTGCGCAGCCCGTCCAGGATCCTGCCGAGCTCCGCCGAGCGGCCGAGGTACTTCACCTTCCAGGCCTGCAGCCCCTCGTCGTCCGTTGCCTGCTCCAGGTCCCGCAGCCCTTCGCGTTCCAGATCGTGCAAGCGGTCCAGCATCAGCCACTCCTTCCCGGCAAACAAATGCTCCCGCCCAGCAAGGGACGGGAGCCAGCCCGTGGTACCACCCTCGTTAGTCCCCGTAAGGGGACCACTCGGCGCCGACATCGTGTTGCGATCGGCTCCCAAGCTAACGGTTGGGGACCGGCCCGGACTACTGGCCCTGGAGTGGGCGTTCACCCGGGCGGCTCAGGAGGGAACTTCGACGGGCTTCCTTCGAGCCGGGGTTGCAGTCAGGCCCCGGCCTCCCTGGCGAGCTCCACCCACCTACTTTCCTCCGTCGTCGCCGCTATGCACTTGTGGCCGCATTATCCTGCCGCCGGACGGGGTTGTCAATGCCGTGTCTGTAGGAACGACCAACAGGTAGGCTGGCCACCGGTCCGCCCGGGTCGTCAATCGGCCGGCGCGGGGGCCAGCGCCACCTTCGGCTTCCAGTTGACCACGGCAATGCTTGCGATCACCAGCACCGCACCCGCCAGCAAGTGCCAGTCCGTTAGTTCATTCAGGAACAAGACACCGAGCCCCACGCCGACCACTGGGAATACGTAGGTGACCATCACGGCCCGCGTGGCTCCAACGGAGTGCAGCAAGTGGTAATACAGAAGGTAGGCGACGCACGATCCGAGGAGCCCGAGCCATAGCAGTGCCACCCACGTGATCGGCAGCGCCGGAAGCCGCCCGGGCTCTCCGACCTGTGTGGCGATCGACCACACGACCGCGTCGGCGAAGGCCATCGGCACGAACGCCTGGACCAGCGGCGACACTTCCCGCATCGTCCGTCGGGCAAACACCGAGGCCGAGGCGTATGAAACCGCCGCCAGCAGTACCGCCGCCTGCCCGAGCACGCCGACGCGCAGGCTCCCGATCCCGAGGTCACGCGCCATCAGGACCAGCACGCCTGCAAACCCGATCAACAATCCCACCGCCTTGCGGGCAGTGATCGGCTCATCGTGCAGAAACAGGTGGGCGATGACCAGCGTGAATAACGGTACAGTGCTGTTCAGCACCGCGGCCACGGCCGAGTCGATGCTCTTCTCGCCCCAGGAGATCAACACGAACGGCAGAGCCGTGTTGATGATCCCGAGCGTCGCCAGCGCCGCCCAACTTCGCCAGCCGCGCGGAAACGAAGGCCGCCGCAGCGCAATCACCGCCACCATCCCCAGCGTTCCGAACAGCAGGCGCCAACTCACCAACGTAAACGGATCGACTTCCTGGACGGCGATCTTGATCCACAGGAACGACGACCCCCAGATCAACCCCAGCGCGAAGAAGACCACCCACTCTCTCGGCTTCATACCTCTCCTGCCCCGCCCGCGTCAGCGGGCTTTCCGCTCGCGCGCCGGCCGAGCCGGGCTCTGCATTGAACTCGCCGCGACCTGGATCGGTCCATGCTCCTTGAGCGCCGACAGTGCGATCATCGTGACGCTGCGCAGGACCGTCATCCGGCTGCGGATGCGCCCCAGCAGGGCTTCCAGATCGCTCGGGCTGCCGCACTGCGTCTTCAAGATGAAGCAGTCCTCGCCGGCGACGTTGTAGCACTCGAGCACCTCCGGGTCCTGGCTGATCGCCTCGAGCCCGGTCTCGTAACGGTCGTCGAACGCCGCCGTGATGCGGATGAAGGCGGTCATCGGTCTCCCGAGTGCCGCCGGATCGAGGGTCACGGTGTAGTTCCGGATCACGCCTCGCTGCTCAAGCTTGCGAATGCGCTCGAACACCGACGGCCCCGCCAGGCCGACTTGGGCGGCGATGGCGGCGTTGGTCATGCGCGCGTCGCGCTGCAGCAGGTCCAGGATTTGCCGGTCGGTGTCGTCGAGCACGAGGGTCATTCGGTGTCGCCCGCCACGCCAGCCGGCACGTCGCCCAGGAGCTCGATGACCAGCGGCACCTGGCCCAGCGATGAGACAACGGCCGGGCCGGCCTTCGAATCCAGCGCCATCGTCTGGCCGCGCGGGAGCGTCAGATCGCGGCCGCCGAGCGTCACCCACGCCCGCCCTGAGCGGACCCGCAGGCCCCGGAAGCTCGCCCCAACTCGGAAGGCCTCGCGCTTCACCAACATCAAGCGCAGAAAACCCGTGTTTGCTGATCCGTTACGCATACCATTCCTCCTCAGGAGATAACTTCCTCTCGCACAACAGCATAAGGCGTTTTGATGTAATTGTCAACGGGTATTAGGCTTTGTGCGTTGTTTCTCTAATTTTGTTATGCAAGCGCGGTAAGGTGGGCGCCCTCCAGGCGGAGCAGCCAGGCCTTGGTGGTGAGACCCTTCCCGCCCGAGTAGCCGTGCAGCGAGCCGTCGGCGCCCAGGACGCGGTGGCAAGGGATGATGATCGGCAGCGGGTTGTGCCCCAGGGCTTGCCCGACCGCTCGGGCGGCCGTCGGCCGGCCGATCCCGCGGGCGACCTGGTGATAGGTGCGGGTCTGCCCGCGTGGGATCGCCAGCGCCGCCTGCAAGACCTGGCGTTGAAAGGCACTAGTCCAGCTCAAATCGATCGGTAGATCGAATCGGGTGCGCGCCCCGGTCAGATATTCCTCCAGCTGACGCATGGCCTGCCCGACGTGGCCGGCCGATCGGCGAACGCCCGCACGCGTTCGGCGCTCCAACCGCGCCACGAAATCCCGCTCGCCCGGCCCGAACTCCAGGGCAATCACGCCGCGCTCGCTGGCGGCAACACACACGCGCCCGATCGGAGACCGCCGAAGAACATCGTAGAACACCTGCGGGACCTCGGCGGCCAGTGTCCCGCGCAGGCGCGCTTGCGCCGCCGCTACCCATTCCGCCTTCGGCTCGGCGCCATACACCGCATCCACCATCGGCATCGCCTCGCTGGCGCGGCTACCCACTCTCCGACTCATGACTTGCCCCTCCGCCGCGGGATGCGGCTCTCCAGGCTTTCGTCCACCAGCCAGGCCTTCAATTTCTCCTGTGCCAGGTGAACGTTGGTTCGCGCCGCCGCCGAGCTCCCTCCCAGGACCGAGGCGATCTCCGCATAGTCCAGCCCCTGGTAGCGGCGAAGGATCAGTGCCTGCCTCTGCTTGTGCGGGAGGCGCTGAACGGCTTGCAGCACGCGTCGCAGTGTTTCACGATCCACGACCTGTCTGCCGACCGAAGGCCGCGGGTCCACCAACTCCTCGCTCAGCTCCGAGCGTCTCGCCTGATGCCTTGCGTCCTGCCGCTGAAGGGTTCGCGCCTGATGGGTGGCGATGGTGTAGAGCCAGGCGCGCAGATGGTCGCGGTGCTGCAGCCGAGGGAAGGCCCTCAGCGCCCGCAGGAAGGTCTCCTGCAGGCAGTCGGACGCCCGATCAGGGTCGCGCAGCATGCGCCACAAGTAGGCGTAGATCTCTCCACTGTGTCGCTCCACCAGCGCTTCGAATGCCGGATAGGTCACGGATGGGTCCTCGCGTCGTCCCTTCACTCAATGAAACCCCGAACAGGGCTGGATGTGAGGTCGAAGATCGGGGGGCGGCGGGCTGGGATCAGCCGGGCGCTGTGGGCTTTGGCGGCGGCGAGGGGTCGCGGCGCGGCAGCAGCCATCCCAGCACAACGAACCCGATCATGGCAATGGCCCCGAACACCAGCCCGGCATACCAGATGGCGACGGGCGCCACCTGGTCGTTGAGCGTCCCGCCCAGCACCGGGCCGATGCCCATCGCAACGCCCCACGTCAGCCCGTACATACCCATGTAGCGCCCGCGCATGTCCGGCGGCGCCAGGTTGGCCGTCAGCGCCGTCGAAGTCGGGATCATGATCATCTCGCCGATGGTCAGGATCACCATGCTCAACAAGAATCCGGTGAACCCGGCGCCCCAGGCAACGCTGCCCACGCCCACGGCATAGAACAGCGATCCCGCGGCCAGGACGGGCAGGTGATAGTAGCGCTGGGTGAGGCGCGTCACGCTGTATTGGAAGAGCACGACCATGGCGGCGTTGGTGGCCATGATGAAGCCGTAGCTGCTTTCCGGGACCCCGAAATTCTCCTTCACGTACACCGGCAGCAGCACCATCATCAGCGAGTAGGCCATCCCGGCAAAGGAGTACGCCACGCAGAATGCCATGAACGGCCGGTCGCGCAGCACCGGTCCGTAGCCCTTCGCCTGTCGCGCCCGCTCCTCGGCCGGCCACTGCGGGATGGTCTCACGCATGAAGAAGCCCACCAGCAGGGCGTAGATGAAGCGTGGTCCCGGCGGCAATCGAGAAGGCCAGCGGATAGGAGACCGCGGTGATGAAGCCCCCAATCGACGGCCCAATCGCCACGCCCAGATTGGCGATCATGCGCAACAGGGCGTACGCGCCGGCCCGCCGGGCCGGGGGAATCAGATCGGCGACCATTGCATCGGACCCGACGCGGTAGAGCGGGTCGGTCAGCCCCTTGACCAGCATCAGCAGGGCAGCCGAACCAAGCGAGTTCGACCCGCGCCAGTGCCAGCATGAAGACGCAACCGGCGCCCAGGCTGATGACCATCGCACCCTTGCGGCCGAAGCGGTCGACCGCCGGTCCGGTGATCGAGGTGGAGGCCAGCCCGGCCAGCGCGTTGAGGGTCAGCAGGAGAGCGATCGTCGTCAGCGGCACGCCCAGCCGCTGACGCAGGTAGATGGTCAGGAAGGGCCAGACCATGCTGGCCCCGGAGCTGTTGACCAGCACGCCCCAGAACAGCAGCCAGAACTGCCGCGGGTAGCTGGCTGAGGTCTCGCGCAGGCGCCTGAACATCGCCGGGCCTTCCGAGGGAGAGGGCCCCGATCCGGCTCCCGCCCTCCCTCACAAGCAATCGGCGCCCGGCCGTGTGCGGCCGGGCGCCGCGGTCATTCTATCACCGCCGTCCTACCAACGCGGCGGCGACGGTTCGGCGTGCGATCGTCCCAGCCACCGCGTTACCGCCGAGCGCCCTCCGCCGAGGATCGGCCGGCCATGCGAAGGCAGCAGATATTCGTAATCGAGGTCACTCAACCGGGCCAGCGCCACGCGGGCCGCCTGCGGATCCTGTGTCGCCAGCGCAGCGGGGGGCGAGAGCCGACCCCCAAGATTCATGATCGCATCCCCGCAGATCATCGCCCGGTCCTCCGGGTGCAGGAAGCCCACATGCCCGGGCGTGTGGCCCGGCAGATGAATGATCGCCATGCCCTCTACCGACTGCCCGCGTTCGAGATCACGGGCGACTGGGAGTTCCCAACGCGCCGGACCCTGCATGTGTCGTCCGATCCGGAACGCCAGCGAGCCCGACGGCAGGCTCCGGTAGTCGGACTGGCCGGTGACGAACCCGACTTCGTCCCGGTGGCACAGGATGGCCGGGTCCCAGGCTGCCCGCAGGGCGGTCAAACCCCCGGCGTGGTCGGCGTGCGCGTGCGTGAGGAGGATGGTTTGTGGTCCACGGCCGCGCGTGGCGCGCGCCACGGCTGACACCACCATGTCGGCCGCCTCGGGCGGCCCGCTGTCGACCAGCGTCCAGCGATCGCCGACCCGAATCAGCCAGACGCAGACCGAGGCGGGGATCATTCCCACCCAGCGCCAGGGGACTTCCAGGCGGCCGATGTGCGCCGTGACGGGGACGAAGTCGGGCATGGCTAGGGCAGCGGGCCGGCGCCGTCCAGGCTGCGGATCAGGTTGGGCAGGGCCAGCAGGTCAGACGCCGTCGCCTCCGGCCGCAGGCTGCCCTGGAGCGCTCGGTTGGCTGCCGTATCGGCGTCGCGCGTGAACCAGATCGATCGCAGCCCGACCCCCTGGGCGCCCAGGATGTCTTCTCCCAGGGTGTCTCCAACCATGATCACTGCCTCGGGCGGCAGCTTCCAGGCCGAAAGGACGCGGTGGAAGAGGCTCGGATCCGGCTTGCGCACTCCTTCCGCCGCCGAGATCAGCTGCGGGTCGAATATCCCCTCCAGTCCTGCAAACTTAAGCAAGCGGAGGACGTTCGCCACGTCGCTGGCGTTGGAGATCAGCCCCAGCCGGTAGCCCCGGTCGCGCAGTTCGTCAAGCATGGGATGCAGCCCAGGCATCGGCTCCCAGCGCGCCTCGCTCACGGCGAACATCGCCTCCAAGGCCCGGGCGATCAGCGAATCCTCCGCTGCGCGAATCCCCATGCCTTCGAGCGTTTGGCGCAGCACCGAGTCTGAGGTCCGCTCCAGGTGATCCTGCTGTCGCGTTCGCTGGGACGATTCGACCTCAAGACGGAATGCGCTGCGAAAGGCCTCGAGGTCGATCGTCAGTCCATCGACGGCCAGCTGTCGCGCCAGGGCGTGCAGGCTCTCCTCGAAGACCGACACCCAGTCGCCCTCGAAGTGGATCAGGGTCGATCCCAGGTCGAAGATCACACCAGCGATCACACGCCCCCTAGTAGCCGAGCTGTGGGTCGTACAGGTTCAGCAGAGGCTGATCCGAGAGGTAGCGGCGCAGGTTCTCGCCGAACAACTCTGTGGCCCGTTCGAAGTAGTCGCCGGACGCACCGGCGATGTGCGGCGAAAGCAGCACGTTGGGCATGTCCCACAGCGGGCTGCCGTCCGGTAGCGGCTCCACCGGGAAGACGTCCAGCATGGCGCCGGCGAGTTTCTTCTCCGACAGCGCATCGACCAGGGCGGCATGATCCACCAACCCGCCGCGCGACAGATCGACCAGGAAGGCGGTCGGTTTGAGCGCCTCGAACACGCGTCGGTCGATCATGCCGCGCGTCTCGGGCGTCAGCGGCGCGGCGATAACCAGAAAGTCACACAGCGCCGCCATCGACGCCACGGCTTGCGGCGGGTACAGGCGCTCGGCCAGGTCGGCGTTCGGGTCACCCAGCTCCTTCAGACGGTAGCCGCGATCGTCGAGCGAGCGCAGGTCGCGCTTGACCGCCAGGATCGTCGCCCCGAACGCCCGGCATAGGCGGGCGACCTCGCGCCCGGCGCTCCCGTAGCCTACGATTCCCACCGTCGCCCCGCGCAACTCGACCGGCCGGAAGCGCTCGAAGCGGTCATCCGCCCAGCGCTTGGCCGTTTTGTCGGCCACCATGCGCGGCACGCGCCGGCCCAGCGCCAGGATGCCCATCAGCGCGTACTCTGCCAGCTGCGGTGCTGAAGCGCCGCTCAGCGACGTGACGAGCACATCGGTGTGCAGCAGCGGATGATCGACGATCGCATCGACGCCCGACAGGTGGAACTGTACCCAGCGCAGGTTCGGGACGCTCGCCGGTTCGGGCAGTGCGTGAAGCGTGTAGAGCACCTCTACGTCCGCCAAGAGATCCCCCGGCAGGTCCTGCCCGCTCCGCGCCGGGTGCACGCGGATCTGCAGCCGGGGCGAGAGCGCCCGCAGCCGCTCCACCAGGGGCTCGGGGAAGTTCAGCGTGATCAAGACAAGGATTTCGGACATCAGGTCGATTGTACAACAGCGAGCAGCAGGGCCAGGCCGGCTGCCAGGCTGGTCAACAAGAGAAGGAGTGCTACCGTCACGGCCAGCGGCCTCATCACCCGCCCCTCCTGTCCGATCATCCCCAGCGTGCTGACCGCCACGATCACCTTGGCGGGCGAGACCACCGAACCGAGAGCGCCCCCCACGTTTTGCAGCGCCATCACTAGCGGAAGATTGAGCCCCAGCAGACCGGCGGCTCGCGCCTGGAGCGCACCGAGAATCAGGTTCGAACTCGTGTTGGATCCGGTGACGAAGGCGCCCAGCGCGCCAATCCACGGGGAGACGAGGGCGAAGCCACCGCCCGCGGAAGCCGCAAGAGCCGCCG
This sequence comes from uncultured Chloroflexia bacterium, assembly GCA_963743255.1. Lineage (GTDB taxonomy): Bacteria > Chloroflexota > Anaerolineae > Anaerolineales > E44-bin32 > DYJB01. The sequence goes on along the minus strand of CAVUPD010000013.1, from coordinate 390,726 downwards.
CCAGCGCCTGGATCATCCCGGCCTGCTCCATCACCGACGCCATCGCGACCATAGCCAACACTCCCAGCGTCACCGGCAGCATCGGTCGTAGGGTTGCCGCCGCAATGCGCCGCAGCGCCCCGCGGCCAATTGCACTCCCCTGCCATCGGTACAGCGCATAGGCCAGCAGCGCGGCATAGGCCAACAAGGTTCCGGTATGCCCCAACGGATCGTAACGGTAGGTCATGGCAGGCATGCTGTACCCGAGCAGCGTGGTGGTCGGGCCCAGCGATACACTCACCGTCCAGCGGTGCAGAGCCTCCCGGAGCAGCGGCACGAACTGCACGAGCGAAATCAACCCCACCAGCACGACGTATCCTTGCAGGCCAAAGCCGAGCCGTCGCAGCGATACGCCGTCTGAAAACCTGCGCCGCGCAGCGACGAGCCCAATGCCCATTCCCACCAGCGCTGCACCGACCGAGGCGATCGGCCACAAGCCGAGGCGGGCCAGGCCATACTGGCACGCGCCCATTGCAGACCCCATGACCGCGATCACCAGACCGAGCCGCGCCGTCTCCCTCCAACCGGCGGCTGCCTGCGCGGCGCCGATCCCGCAGGCCAGGCACACGATCCCCAACGCCAGGGCCGAGGCGGGCGCAAGCAGCGCCGCCGGCTGCCCCGTCGCCGCCGCCATCGCCTGAAACGCCGAGGCCAGCGACCCGAAGGTCACCGCCCACGCGTGACCAATCGACGGGACCAGCACGGCAGTCAGCGGGGGAAAACCGAGACCGGCGAGGATCGGTGCGGTCACGGCAACGGGGACGCCGAAACCGCCCACGCCTTGCAGGAAACTGGCGAACGCCCATCCGATGACCAGGGCCTGCAGACCGCGTGTCGGCGTCAATGCAGGCAGCACCTCGCTCAAGGCGTCGATGGCCCCGGCTTCCGCCGTTACGCGGTAGAACACGTAGGCCCCCCAGATGATCGGCAGGACGTCGAGCGCCATCAGCGCGCCACGGATCAGTGCCAAGCGCTGCACCGGCAGACCGGCACCAAACCACCCGCCCGCCACCACCAACGCCGCGGCAAGCCCGGCCAACCCCGCTCGCGCGGCGGGCCAACGGACCACGGTCATGAGCAGGACGACCAGCAGGATCGGGGAGGCGGCCAGGAGCCAGAGCACGGTCATCGGCGGCCGGGAGTATAGCATCGGCACTAGCGTAGGGCGGGCGTAGGGATTCCGTCAGGCAGCAGTCCAGCGGCTCCTGCCCCACCCGCCCTAGGATATCGGTGGAAGGGCGGAATCTCTTCTTCTCCTCCTTACACGAGAGCCGGGGTCGGCGTCCCCGGCTCTCACGATTCAGCCCCCCGCCTCTCGATCCCCTGGAACTTCCAGGAGCCATCCGGCGTCTCTCCATTCTGCGGACGATTGCGCGGGGTCTGGATCAAGGGTTTCCCACCGCCGAGGTCCGTTTTATACTGACTGTCTGCCCCTGTCAGGCGGAATACCATCCGAAGGAGAGGCAACATGCGAAAGGCTCTTCCCATCCTGCTGCTCGCCGGGCTCGTGCTGGGAGCGTGCGTTGGCACAACCCCGCAGCCGGAGCAGCGAACGATCACCGTCACCGGCACGGGGACGACCCGTGTCAGTCCGGACATCGCCGTGGTCAGCCTGGGTGTCCAAACACAGGGAGCCGACGTCGGCGCGGCGGTCCAGGAGAACAACCGGCGCGCGCAGGCGGTGACGGACGCTCTGCTCGAACAGGGCGTCGCCGCCGAAGACATGCGCACGGTCAACTTCTACGTCTCCAGCCAGCAGCTGTTCGACCCGATGGGGCTCCCGACCGGCGAGACGAGCTACACAGTGGACAACACCATCCTGTTCACGCTGCGGGCGCCGGAGAAGCTGGGCGCCGTCCTGCAAGTCGCCCTGCGCGTCGGCTCGAACAGCGTGCAGAGCGTGAGCTTCAGCGTGGCCGATCCGAGCGTTCCGATGGACGAGGCCCGCCAGCTGGCCGTCGCCGATGCGCAGCGCCAGGCTCAGCAGGTAGCTTCCGCGGCGGGCGCCTCGCTGGGTGATGTGCTGTCGATCGGTGAGGGCGGCAACGTCGTCCCGACCTACTACGAGGCGCCGGCCTTTGGCAAGGGCGGCGGGGGCGGCGGCGTCCCGGTTGAATCGGGCACGCTGGAATTCCCGGCCCAGATCACGCTGACCTACATCCTGAAATAGGCGACGGAAGAGAGACTGTCATGAACGCACGAAAAGCATTGATCCTGCTGACCCTCACCGGGCTGCTGCTCGCCGGCTGTGCCGGATCAGCCACCCCTCAGGCCCGGCCGCAGATGACGGTGAGCGGCACCGGCATCGTCCGGCTCACGCCCGACATGGCCACCATCAACCTGGGGGTGGTAACCCAGGACACCGACGTCGCCCAGGCTGTGGCGGCCAACAACCTGACGGCACAGGCCATCACCGATGCGGTCAAGAAGCTTGGCGTGGCGCCGGAAGACGTGCGCACAGCCTACTTCAATGTCTCGCCGCAGCCCCAGTATGATCAGAGCGGCATGCCGACCGGCCAGACGATCTACTGGGTGAACAACACGCTGGTCGTCACGCTGCGCCAGCTCGACCAGCTCGGCACGTTGCTCCAGGCAACGGTCGATGCCGGAGCGAATAATATCAACGGCGTATCCTTCGACGTGGCGGACAAGGCGCAGGCCGAAGCGCAAGCCCGGCAGGCGGCGATGGAAGATGCCCAACAGCGGGCCACGCGACTGGCCGCGGCGGCCGGCGCCAGGCTCGGGGAGATCACCTCGATCTACACCGGCTCGTCGTCCTACGGCACGGTCAGTTACGTCGAAGCTGCCGTGATGTCCACGGGCAGCAGCGGTGCGGTGCCGATCGCCCCGGGGACGTTCGACGTGCGTATCGACCTCACGGTGTCGTACGCGTTGAAGTAGTCCGATCGACTCCAGGTAGACAACTCCGGGCGCCGCATGCGGCGCCCGGAGCGTTTCCCTGGCCAGGGCGGGAAGCGTCAGTCTGTGCCGGCTGCCTCGAGCGCCCGGCGCAGTTCCTCCGGCACACGGACGAGCTGCATGCTCGCGTACTGGACAAAGGCGCCGGTCTGCCGCGCTTCACACACGCGCGTGCCGTCGAGCACGAATTCCGCCTGCAGGATCCAGCGGGCGGCGTGCGCTTCCGCCACCCACATCTCCCCCACAGTGCGATCGCCGAGCTTGAGGGCGCGCCGGTAGTGGATCTCGGTCCCCAGCAGGACCGGGCCCACCCCCGTTGCCAGCATCTTCTCGACGGGGTAGATCCCGCTTAGCATCTGGCCCCGTAGGTCCTCGAGCCAGCGGATGTAGACGATGTTGCTGACGATGCCGGCGAAGTCGATGTCGTATGTGTGCGCCTGGAAGGTCAGGCGAACCAGCAGGGGGCGCGTTTTCGACGCTGGGTTCATGCGTCCGCCCCGCGAACGGCGAAGTACAGTCCGCGCCCGGACGGCCCTTCTTCATCGCGGTGCGGGGTCAGGCCGGCCTGTTCGAATGCCCGCCGATACTCGTGATCCTCGAACAGCCCCAGCTCGTGCCGTTCGGTGACGTGGTGCACGCCTGTCTCGTCTCCCACCAGGTAGTGGAACTCGAGCACCGACAGATTGCCGACCGCCGGCTCGCTCAGACTCATGCGGGCGACCTTCAGATCCTTCTCGTCGACCAGCAAGGCGTGCAGCATTCCGGGCTTCCATTGCGCCGGGGAGAACCACGGCTCGATCGCCAGCAGCCCGCCGGGGGTAACGTGCCGAGCCAGGTTGGCCACGGCTTCCGTCAACTGTGGAACCGTCCGCACATAACCGATCGAACTGAACAGGGATACCACCACGTCGAAGCGCCGACCCAGGTCGAAGTCCGATATGTCTCCCTGGTGGAAAGGCACGCCCGGCAGCTTGGTGCGGGCGACATCCAGCATCCCCGGATCGAGGTCCAGGCCTTCCACCTGGTAGTGGGCGCGCAGGTGAACAAGGTGCGCCCCGGTGCCGCAGGCCACGTCGAGCATCGTCCCGGCAGGATGGCCGTGATCGGTCAGCAGGTAGCGCAGCCAGCCGGCTTCGGCAGCGTAATCCTTGAAGGAGTAGATGGCGTCGTAGAAGCGCGCCGACTCGTGGAACATACCGCCCACCGGCCTAGAGCCAGCCCTTGCGCCGGATCCACAGCCACATGGCCACCGGCAGGCAGGCCACCACGCCCAGCACGATCCCAAACGGAAGCCAATCGGTCCAATCCGAGAGCGGTAGGGTGGGACCGAAGAAGTTCATCCCGTAGAAACCGGTGACGAAGGTGATCGGTGCGAAGATCGCCGTGATCACAGTCAGCGTTTTCATGATGTCATTCATACGGTTGTTGATCACCGAGAGGTAGGTATCCACCGCCCCGCTGGCCTGGTCGCGCATGCTCTCGTTGATGTCGTACAGGCGCACCATGTGGTCGTAGACGTCGCGGAAGTACACCCGGTCGCGCGGGTCGATCACGGCGTAGTCGTCGCGCGCCAGCCGGTTGAGCACCTCGCGCTGCGGGGCCAGGACGCGCCGCAGATTGAGGATGGCTCGCTTGAGAACAAAGATGCGCTCCATCGTCCCGCGGCGGGCGCCCTCGAAGATCTCGTCCTCCAGCCGGTCGAGCGCATCGTCCATGTCCTCGAAGACGTGCATGTAGCCGGCGGCCAGCTCGTCGGCGATCAGATACGTCAGGTGATCGGCATCCGAGTCGACATGCCGTTGGTCCCGCTGGCACCGGTCCCACACCCGGCTGACCGCCGCTACCGGCTCGTCGTGGTGGCTCACCAGGTAGTGCTCGCCGAGGAAGAAGTCCAACTCGTGCGTATTCAGCGGGGTACCGTTCTTCAGGTCGATGTGCACGGCGTGCAGGGCGATGTACAGGTAGGTGCCCCAGTCGTCGACCTTGGGCACGTGCGTCTCGACCAACGCATCGTCGACCGCCAGGGGGTGGAAGCCGAAGATGTCGATCAGCAGCGGCTGGCAGACCTCCGGAGGCTCGCCTTCGAAGTCAACCCACAGCAGCCCCTTCGTATCGGCGAACACGGAAGGCAGTTCCGCCAGGGTCAGGTCGGTGCGCAACTGGCCGTCAGCCGAGCGGTGCAGGATGCGGATCATGCGTGTCTCCTCCAGATCCCCGGGACGATGACGAGCCCTAGCAGCATTAGGGTGATGAGGTCTGCCCTTCGGCTCCGGCTTGCTCCTGCCTTCGGAAGAAGCGCCGCTTGACCAGCTCCGCGGTGATAACGTAGCACACCACCAGCCCCAGCATCATCGCCAAGACCGGGGCAGGCACGGGTACAAACTCGAAGATGTGGGCAACCGGTGTGTATGGCAGGAGCACCGCAAGCAGACCGGCCGCCGCCGTCAAGACCAGCATCAACCGGCTCGGCCGGTTGCGCAACAGAACTCTCTCGGGTACGGAAAGCGAACACGACCAGGCTGGCCGAGAGCACCGATTCCACAAACCATGCGCTTCGAAAGAGCTCAGGCCTGGCGCCAACGAGCAGCAACCCACCAAAGGCCAGATAGTCGAACACCGAACTGAGCGGGCCAAAGGTCAGCATGAAGCGCCGAATGAAGGTTACGTCCCAGCGATGGGGACGCTCGATCCAGGAACGATCTACGTTGTCGGTCGCAATGGCCATTTCCGGGAGGTCGGTCAGGAAGTTGATCAGCAGGATCTGCTTCGGCAGCATCGGCAGGAACGGCAAGAAGAGCGACGCACCGGCGACGCTGAACATGTTGCCGAAATTGGCGCTGGTGGCCATGAAGACGTACTTAAGCGTGTTGGCGAAGGTCCGCCGGCCCTCCACGATTCCCTGGTGGAGCACGGCCAGATCCTTGCGCAGCAACACGAACTCCGCCGCCTCCTTAGCGACGTCCACCGCCGACTCCACGGAAATCCCGACATCGGCGGCATGCAGCGCGCTGGCGTCATTGATCCCGTCGCCCATGTAGCCGACCACGTGTCCGGATTTCTTGAGAGCCAGGATCAAGAGCTCTTTCTGATGGGGGGCCACTTCGGCGAAGATGTCGGCCTGATCCGCCACCTGTCTGATGCCCTCATCCCCGGCCGCTTCGAGCTCAACTCCCGTCACCACGCGCACGGAGGTCATGCCGATGGCCTGCGCGGTGTGCAGGGACACCAGTCGGTTGTCGCCGGTGATGATCTTGAGCGTCACGCCCAGTGCCGCCAGATCCCGCACTGTCTCCATCGCATCAGCCTTCGGGGGATCCAGGAACAGCAGGAAGCCCTCGAAGGTCAGCCCGCTTTCGTCGGCACGGTGGTACGCCGGCTGCACTTCGACCTCGCGTCCCGCCACGCCCAGCACCCGGTAGCCCTGCGCACTCCAGGCTGCGTACAGGGCGTGCAGATCGGTTCTGCGGGTCTCTTCCAGGGCGACCGCCTCCTCTCCCCGGCGCATCCGATCACAGACTTGCAGCACGCTCTCCAAAGCGCCCTTCACGATCAGCCTGCGCTGGCCCGCTTCCTCGACCACAACGGCCAGGCGCTTGCGCAAGAAGTCGTACGGGATCTCGTCGACCTTGCGTGCCTTCTCGTCCAGCAGCCCTTTCTCCGTTGCGGCCGCGACCACAGCTTCGTCGAGTGGATTCGCCAGTCCAGTCTGGAGACGCGCGTTCAGCCCGCCGGCCCGCAAGACGGCCTCCGAAGGCTGGCCGCCGGCATCCAGCGCCGCCTCCAACCTCACCGTTCCTTCGGTGAGTGTGCCGGTCTTGTCGGTACACAACACGTCCATACTTCCGAAGTTCTCGATCGCCGCCAGCCGGCGCACGATCACTCCCTTGGCCGCCATGGCCTGTGAGCCTTTGGCCAGGTTGACATTGATGATGGCGGGCAGCAGCTGGGGCGTCAGACCGACGGCCAGAGCCAGGGAGAAGAGCAGCGTCTCGAGAACCGGCTTATGGAAGAAGACGTTGATGCCGAAGACCAGCAGAACGAGGACCAGCATGACTTCGCTCAACAGGTATCCGAACCTGCGCAGGCCGCGCTCAAACTCCGTCTCCGGCGGCCGCAGCGACAGTCGGTGTGCGATCTGCCCGAACTCCGTGGCGCGGGCCGTATGCACGATCAATACGCTTGCCGTCCCGCTGCGAACGTTCGTGCCGAAGAACACAACATTCAAGCGGTCGTTGAGCGACGCCGTGGCCCCCGCCACGCCGGGCGATCTCTCTACGGGGATGCTTTCGCCCGTGAGCACTGCCTGATTCACAAAGAAGTCGTGGGCTTCCAGGATCACCCCATCGCCGGGAACGAGGCTTCCGGCCGAGAGGAGTGCCACATCGCCCGGGACGAGGTCTGCGATCGGCACCGGCTGCGCCGCACCATCGCGCAGCAGCCTGGCGTTGACCTGCACCTGGGCGCGCAGGCGTTCCGCAGCCTGGCCCGCGTTGTATTCCTGGTAGAAGCTCAGCGTGGCACTGGCCACGACGATTCCCAGCACGATCAGGCTGTCCGTCCAATCGCGGAGGAACGCCGACAAGATCGAGGCGAAGATCAGGATCAGGACGATCGGGCTCTTGAACTGGCCCAAGAAGAGCGCCAAGGCGGAGCCGCGGCGTCGGACCTCCAGCGTGTTGGGTCCGTATTGTCCCAGCCGACGAGTAGCCTCGGCTTGTGTCAGGCCTTCCGGCCCGCTCGCCAGCGCACGCGAGATCTCCTCCGCTGGACGGCTCCAATAGCTTTCAAGAGAGTCCATGGGGCCCCGTTCTGGTCGACTCGTCGGGAATGTCAAACCCGCGGGTATCTTCCGCTGGATGGAAGGGAATGTCAATGCACCGGCGACGCCGTCCTGACTCGGAACCCCCCTCGCGTCCGGCGCCTTGCAACTGGATAGGGACTACAATCTTGGCGAAGGAGCATCCTTGTCTCGTCGCCGGGGTACCTCGGAATGCAGCCGCCAGCCTCTGCCGCCTGTGACTCGCGGGGGCTCGCATCTCCGTCAAGGAACACCCCGACCGCTTGCCGCCCATGTCTCGCAGATCGATCGCTCGGGACGGCCGGGCTGTACGCCGCTGCCCGCTGACGCGTCGCCGTCCGCCTGTCCTCAAGGGTAGCCTGCATGCGTCGGCGATGGATTGTCTGGCTGCTGGTCCTGGCCTTCCTTGTCTTGGTCTTCACCCACATGACCGAAGTGGAGCGCGTGGCCGCAACGCTGCTCCATGGCCAGATCCAATGGATCCTCGCGGCCGCTCTGATCCAGGTTGTGTACTACATCGTCTACGCCTGGCTGTATGTCTCGGCCTTTCGCACGGTGGATGTCTCGGCTCGACTGGGCACGATTCTGCCACTTGTGTTCACCTCCCTGTTCGTGAACGTCGTTGCCCCCGCCGGAGGCGTGACCGGCGCGGCCGTGTTCGTGGACGATCTCACTCGCCGCGGTCAGCCCGCGGCCCGTGCCGCCGCCGGGACGTTCCTGACCCTCCTGTGCGACTTTGCCGGCTTCCTGTTGGTCCTGCTTGCAGGCCTGACCTATCTGGTTGCCCGCCACGACCTCAAGCCCTACGAACTGATCGCCACCGGGTTGCTGCTGGGCCTCGTCGGCGCACTCGCCGCGGCCCTGGTGTTGGCGATGACGAGGGTGGATCTGGTGCGCCGCCTGCTGCAGGGTCTGCAACGCAACCTCAACCGTCTCGGGGCGAGCCTCCATCGTGGTGTCATTCTTCAGGACGACTGGGCCGCGCGCAACACCGGGGACCTGGAGCAGGCCGGAGCGGCGGTGAAAGCTCATCCCCTCCGTCTTCTGAATACGCTGGGCGTCGCCCTCGGCGCGCACGGGCTGGATCTGCTCAGCCTGTGGATGCTCTTTCTCGCCTTCCGCCAGGAGATCAGCCTCGGAGGCCTTATCGCCGGCTTCGCCATCGGCGTGCTCTTCTGGATCGTCTCGATCACGCCACAGGGGATTGGTGTCGTCGAAGGGGCCATGGCGTTGGTGTTTGTTAGCCTGGGAGTCCCCGCACCTCAGGCGACTGTGATCGCACTCTCCTTTCGTGCCCTCACGTTCTGGATCCCGCTCGGGATCGGCGCCCTCACCCTCCGGCGGTTCGCGCAAGGCACGGCTCGATTGGCAGGGCACTCGGACGAATGGAAGGTCCACGCTCTCGCCCTGCTGGTAGCCCTCATGGGTGTGATCAATGTGGTTTCAGCCGTCACGCCATCCCTTCCCGCCCGCGTCGAACCGTTGCGCCGCCTTTTCCCCCTCGTCGTCCGGCACGGCAGTCATCTCGCTACCGCCCTGGCCGGATTCGCGCTTCTCCTGATCGCCGACGGGCTGTGGCGACGCAAGCGGCTCGCCTGGGCGCTGGCGATCGTGACCCTGCTGGTGTCGGCACTCACGCACATGATCAAGGGCCTCGATTACGAGGAAGCGACCCTGGCTCTGATCCTGGTCGTCCCGCTCCTGGCCTACCGGCCTCTGTTCCATGCGCGTTCCGATTCGCCTTCCGTGTGGCGCGGGCTGGCGACGCTCCTGGCCGCCTTCGGTTTTACCCTCGTGTACGGCACCGCCGGGTTCTATCTGCTGGATCACCATTTCCGAATCAACTATGCGTTGGGTCCTGCCGTGCGGCAGACCGTCGTCCTGTTCACCCAGTACTACGACCCGGGCCTCGAACCGACCACGGCCTTTTCGCGCTTCTTCGCCGACTCCATCTACCTGGTAGCCCTCGTCACGACCGGGTATTCGCTGGTGATGCTTCTGAGCCCGGTGCTCGTGCGTCGGCCCGCCTCCGCCGAGGCTCGCCTGCGTGCTGCCGGTATTGTCGGGGCTCACGGCCGTTCGTCCCTGGCGCGCATGACGCTTTTCGACGACAAGGCTTACTACTTCAGCCCCGGCGGGTCGATGGTTGCCTATGTGGCAAAGGGACGCGCCGCGCTGGCTTTGGGAGACCCGATCGGCCCGCCGGAGGACGTCGAAGCCGCCGTCGATGGGTTCCAGAGGCTGTGCTCGGGGAACGACTGGGTTCCAGTCTTCTATCAGGTGCTCCCCGATCACCTGGATGTCTACCAGCGGGCAGGGTTTGCGAGTTTGTGCGTCGGACAGGAAGCGACCATCGATCTTCCCGGTTTCAGCCTCGAAGGTCACGAACGCAAGGATCTGCGCTCCGCGATCAACCGGCTTGCGCGGCTGGGCTACCGAGCGGACGTTCAGGCTCCTCCCGTGCCAGCCGCCCTCCTCGGCGAGATCCGCCAGGTGAGCGACGAGTGGCTAACACTGGTGCACGGGACAGAGAAGCGATTCTCCCTGGGCTGGTTCGATGACGGCTACCTACGCGACTCCCCGATCATGCTCGTCTCCTCGCCGGGGCGCAGGGTGAGCGCCTTCGCCAACATCGTTCCCGAGTACCAGTTGAACGAAGCCAGTATCGACCTGATGCGCCACCGCCGGGACGCACCTCCGGGAACCATGGACTTCCTGTTTGTTTCGCTCATCGAGTGGGCCCGCACCCAGGGCTACGACTCCTTCAATCTGGGCTTGAGCTCACTGGCCGGTGTGGGAGAGGAGCCTCACGATCCTGCACTCGAGAAGGCGCTCCACTTCATCTACGAGCATGTCAATTCCTTCTATAATTTCAAGGGGCTGCACGGCTTCAAGGCCAAGTTCAACCCGCGCTGGTCCCCGCGCTACCTGATCTATCCTGGCGCGGCCAGCCTGCCTGCCGTCCTCGCCGGGCTTGCCCGAGCCGATTCGGGCGGCGGGCTACTCGGCGGCATCCTCCGCCGCTGAGACTCCCCGACTGCTATAATCCCCGGCGCATGACCGCCCCCGAGACCGGAAGCCGGCGCATCGCTCGCGCCGCCAGCGTGGTCATGGTCGGGATGGCGCTCTCCAGCCTGACCGGCCTGGCGGCCACCATCCTGATCTCCCACGCCTTCGGCACCAGCTCACTGCTGGACGCCTTCTCTGCCGCCAATCGCCTGACCGAGATCCTGTTCAACCTGATGGCCGGCGGGGCGCTCGCCTCCGCCTTCGTCCCGACCTTCACCGGTTTCCTGGCGCGCGGCGACCGACCCGGCGGTTGGCGACTGGCATCGTCCATCGCCAATTTAATCTTCCTCGTGCTCGGCCTGGCCTCGCTCCTGGCGGCAGCCTTTGCACCGTGGCTGGTGGAGCATGTCCTGGCGCCTGGGTTCCGGGACACAGGTCAGATCCTGCTCACGGTCCGGCTTTTGCGCGTCATGCTCCTCTCCCCGGTGGTCTTCGCGCTGAGCGGCCTGCTGATGGGCATCCTCAACGCGCAGCAGCACTTCGCGCTGCCGGCTCTGGCGCCGGCATGCTACCGCCTGGGCCAAATCATCGGGCTCGTGATCCTCGTCCCGCGTTGGGGCATCCTCGGCCTGGCGTGGGGCGTGGTGTTGGGCTCGGTCCTGCATCTGGCCGTCCAGCTTCCGGCGCTGGCGCGCTTCCCGGCGCGCTATCGGCTCACGCTCGGCCTGCAGGACGCTTCCACCCGGCTCGTCGGCGCGCTGATGCTGCCACGGCTGGTGGGCGTCGGCGTCGTGCAGATCAACTTCCTGGTCAACACCATCCTGGCTTCCGGGATGCCCGAGGGCAGCCTGGCGGCGATCACCATTGCCTTCGCACTGATGATCATGCCGCAGGCGGTCCTGGCGCAGTCCACCGGCATCGCCGCACTGCCGACCTTCTCGGCCCAGGTGGCGCGCGGTGAGGGGATCGCCTTCCGAACTGCGGTGGCGGACACATTACGGGGCCTGGTCTTCCTCTCGCTGCCGGCCAGCCTCGGCCTGGTTCTGCTGCGCGAACCGATCGTCGCACTGCTCCTCGAGCGCGGCGCCTTCACGGCCGAGTCGACAAAGATGGTCGCCTGGGCGCTGTTGTGGTACGCCGCCGGGCTGGTGGGTCACTCACTCTTGGAGATCGCCGCCCGCGCGTTCTACGCGCTGCAAGACACGCGCACGCCGGTGGTCGTCGGCGCAGGTGCGATGGCCCTGAACGTCGGCCTGAGCCTCGGCCTGGCGTGGGCGTTCTCGCGCCGGGGATGGATGCCTCACGGCGGGCTGGCGCTGGCAAACTCGCTGGCGACGGCCCTCGAATGCTTCTTGCTTCTGGTGCTCTTGCGACGGCGGACGGGAGGGTTGGAGGCTGCGCGCCTGCGGCCTGGCCTGCAGGCCACGCTCGGCGCAACGCTTGCCATGGGTTTGAGCCTCTGGGGTTGGCTGCGGTTGACCGCCGGGCTTTCGCCGTGGGTCAGCGGAGGGGGAGGCGTGCTGCTGGGCGCCGGTGTGTACCTGTTTGCGGCCTGGGCGCTGGGTGCGCCCGAGGCCCGACAACTGGTCCTCGCCGCCCGCCGCCGATGGAAGCGGGCGAGCTAGCCGCGCATCACCAGCACTGTAATCGTCGACGCCACCAGCCCGAGGATCAGCCCGACGAACGCCTCCGCCGGCGAGTGCCCCAGCACCTCGGCCAGCTTCTCTTGCTTCAGCGGATGCCCTTCCATCAAGTCCTGGACCATGGCGTTGATCATCTCCGCGTGCAGCCCTGCCTGACGGCGGATCCCGGTGGCGTCGTACATCACGACCATGGCCAACGCCACAGCGATGGCGAACGCCGGCGAGTTCGAAACCCTGCACCATCCCCGTCCCGTGCGCGATGGCCGTGACCAGAGTCGTGTGCGACGATGGCATCCCGCCGGTGGATAGGAGCAGGGACCAGTTCCACCGGCGGAAGCGGACATACTCGATCGGCAGCTTGGCGCCTTGCGCCAGCGACCAGGCGATCAGGGCACCGATCAGGACCGGATTGCGAAAAATGCCGGTGAGGTCCATTTAGTCCTCTTCTTCGAGATCGACGGGGCGTGCGCCTCCGCCGGCGGCGGAGGTCAGTTGCTGAAGTTTGAGCTCGGCGACCTCCAGCAACTCGGTGCAGCGAGCGGCCAGGAGCTGCCCGCGTTCGAACAGTGCCAGGGCCTCCTCCAGCGGCAGGTTCCCCGCCTCCAGCTGACCCACAGTCGCTTCCAGTTCCTGGAAGGCCTGTTCATACGTCAGGTCCGCAGGAGCCTTTACCGCGCGTTTGGCCATGCTCGCATCCTTTCGTGGGAGGCCGCTCCCGCCCTCGAACTCACTCGGCCCGGGCCGGGAAGGTGCCGTCGGCCACGCGCACTTCCAGTGCCGTCCCGGGCGGCGCCAGCTTTCGCGAGCGAACCACCTGCCCGCCGTCCTTCAACCTGACGACCGCGTAGCCGCGCTCAAGGACGGCGGACGGGCCCACGGCGCGCAGCGTCTGCGCCATCCCGCCGACGGCTGCACGCCGGAGCCGGACGCTGGCCCCGATCGCCGCCAGCGCGCGGGCACCCAAGTCGTCCAGCCGTTGACGCGCGCCGGCGACTTGAGCGCGCGGGGATGCAAGCCGGAGTTTGAACCGACGTTCGTCCAGTGCCCAACGTTGCGAGCGCAGCAGTTCGGCCAGCGCCTCCGCCAGGCGCCCCCGGGCCAAGCGCACATCCTCGGACAACACAATGACGTCCGGGGTGACGATCTCGGCCGCGGCCGAAGGCGTCGGCGCGCGCCGGTCGGCGACGAAGTCGGCGATGGTGAAGTCGGTCTCGTGCCCAACGCCGCTCACCACCGGCGCTTGCGAGGCGGCGATCGCACGTGCCACGCCCTCGTCGTTGAACGCCGCCAGGTCCTCGATCGATCCCCCACCCCGCACCAGCAGAATCACGTCCGGGTGCACGTGACGGTTGAGCGCCTGCAGCGCGGCGATGATCCCGGTCGGCGCCTCGTCGCCCTGGACGGGCGTCGGCGCCAGCGTCACCTCCGCCAAGGGGAACCGCCGGCGAAAGACGTGGATGACATCGCGCAGCGCCGCTCCGCTGGGCGAAGTCACCAGCCCGATGCGCGCCGGCCAGGCCGGCAGCGGTCGCTTACGCTCGGCGGCGAACAGGCCCTCAGCTTCCAGCTGTGCCTTCAGGCGCAGGAACCGCTGGAAGAGCAGTCCCTCTCCGGCAGGACGAAGCGTGTCGGCGTACAACTGGTACTGTCCGGCCGTTTCATACACGCTCACCCGCCCGTGCACCTCCACGGCTTCGCCCTCGCGCGGCGTGGTCAGCAGGCGGGCGGCGTCCGGGCGCCACATCACGCAGCGCAGGGATGCCTGGGCGTCCTTGAGGGTGAAGTACAGATGACCGGAGGCCGGGCGAGACACGTTGGAGGCCTCGCCGCTGACCCACACGTCCTGCAGGCGATAATCGGTATCCAGCAGCTCGCGGACGCGCCGGGTCAGATCGGAAACGCTCAACACAGGAGAAGTCAGGCCGAAGAGGCTCAGCTGGGCCATCGCCGCGAAGCATACCGTCCGGCCCAGCGACTGTCAACCGGCGGGTATAATCGCGGCGGATTGGCGTCTGCACCCTCAGGTGCCAGGTGCCCAGGGTGGGAGGCAGACATGGACGAGACGCTCGAGATCCGGGTGGGACAGGCGCTCCGTGCGCGCGGCTGGACCGTAGCGCTGGGCGAGTTCCTGCACCGGCGGCCTGGTCGGCCATCGTCTGACGCAGGTCCCGGGTTCGTCCGATTACTTCCTGGGGGGTGTCGTCGCCTATGCCTACGACGCCAAGGAGCGCCTGCTGGGTGTGCGCCACCAAACGCTGTATGACCATGGTGCGGTCAGTGGGGAGACGGCGGCCGAGATGGCGCACGGCGCCCGGGTCGCCTTCGGCGCCGATCTGGGTGTGGCGGTGACCGGCATTGCCGGGCCGGGCGGCGGCATGCCCGACAAACCGGTGGGGCTGACGTGGATCGCCGTCAGCACTCGCAGCGGCGACCTAGCCGAGCATTATCAGTGGAAGGGAGACCGAACGACCATCAAGGCGAGCGCCGCCGACGCGGCGCTCGAGTTGATCCTGCGTGTTCTCTCAGAACAGCCGTAATCCAGCCCCGCTGGCGGAGCGAGGAGGCCTTGCTCTGGCAGTGACTCAGCAAGCCTCCGTGGAAGGGGTCAACACTCGCCGGGCCGACAATCTG
This sequence comes from uncultured Chloroflexia bacterium, assembly GCA_963743255.1. Lineage (GTDB taxonomy): Bacteria > Chloroflexota > Anaerolineae > Anaerolineales > E44-bin32 > DYJB01. Next base: position 375,687 of record CAVUPD010000013.1, on the reverse strand, counting down.
CTCCAAGCCCTGGGCCTGACGGGGATTGACAAGAGCCGCGTCTTCAGGATCTGCAAGAAACTCGACGCGGTGGTGGAGACGTTTCGCAGCCAGCCGCTGGAGTGCCAGTGTCCTGATGTCTGACTCGACGCGCTCCACCTGAAGCTCCGGCACAACCACTGGATTCTGAGCCGGGTTTGATCATCGCCACCCGCGGCCCGACCACGCGGCGTGAGCTGACTCCGCACGACACGACCCGGCTTGGGCGGACAGAGGATGTCCTGCACGAATCTCTCAGCAACCTCTGGAGGGATCTCACATGAAGAAGCTCTCTTTCGCAGTCCTGGGGGGTGGAGCGGGCGGTTTGGCCATGGCCGCTGATATGACACTGTCCGGCTTCGATGTCGGCCTCTATGAACTGCCCGAATTCGCGGGCAATGTCCAGGCGATCAAGCAACGCGGGGGCATTGACGTCACGGGCGCTGTCCAAGGACATGCACACTTGGCGCGCGCGAGCTGCGATCCAGCCGAGATCATCCCGCAGGCCGAAGTAATCATGGTGGCCGTCCCCGCTTTCGGCCATGAGGCATTCGTCAGGCAATGCCTGCCCTACCTCCAAGATGGCCAGATTCTGGTATTCAACACGGGATACTATGCCTCGCTGCGGTTTCGCGAACTCCTGAGGAGCGCGGGCAAATCAAACGTATTGCTGGCCGAAACGATGATCCTTCCCTACACCGGACGGGTGATCGGCCCAGCCCAAGTGCACGTCGATGGTAAGAAGAAGCATCTTGCTCTGGCGGCTTTGCCCGCGACCCGCACCGGCGAGGTTCTGGACCGACTGATCCCCGCCTATCCGGGACTCAAGGCAGCGGAAAGTGTCCTCGAGACAAGCCTCAACAACCTGAATCTGATGGGGCACGTCCCGATCACCTTGCTGAACCGTGCACTCGTTGAGCGGACCTCCCCGTTCGTCATCTCGGTGCGCGATGCAGTTACGCCATCCGTGGGGTTCCTGATGGAGAGTGCTGACCAAGAGAGACTCGCGCTGGGCAAAGCCCTAGGCGTCAAAGTGATGTCGATTCTGGAGATGCTTGACCTGTGGGGATACTCATCCGGCTGCAAGTCGGTGTATGAGGCCTTTCAGACGTCTGTGCAGTTCTCCACGTTTGGGTATGAGTACATCAACGGATCCAACCAGTACCTCGCAGAGGACCTGTCGTTTGGGTTGGTCCCGACCGCGTCGCTCGCAGACCTAGTTGGGGTTCGGATGCCAACGATCCGGGCAATGGTGGATATCTTTGGGGCTATCGACCGCAAGGACTACTGGCGCGTGGGGATCACCGCGGAGAAGCTGGGCCTCCGAGGAAGATCTCTCTCAGAGATCATGAGGCTGGTTCTCGGAGACTAGCCGCAGGGGGAGCATTCGGGGAACGGGCTGTTGCTGTTGGCTTCGCCTCAACGCCTTACTGGTCTCAGTAGATCCAAGCGTTCTCACAAATCGTGCTGACTGGCCGCAGGCTTGGGTCACGCCGCTGGTCAGCCAGCATGCGGACGGATTCCGCAGGGGAGGCACGATGACACAACCGAACGTCCACGCCGTACATTGCGATTGGGATCGGCCGTTCCCGATCATCGTGCGCGCCGAAAGCATCTACCTGTTCGACGCGGACGACCGTCGGCATATCGACGGCTCGGGGGGGGTCATCCGTCGTCACCTCGATCGGCCATCGCGTGGCCGAGATCGCCTAGGCGATGCACGAGTAGGCACAGCATTTCTCGTTCTACCCGGCACATGCCTTCACCAACGAGCGCTTCCTCGAGCTGAGCGACCTGATCGTAAGCCTTGCCCCGGGCGATTTGAAGGATGACAGCCGCGTGCGGGTCACCTGCACCGGGACAGACGCCACCGACGATGCCGTGCGGCTGGCCCCACCCATCCTCATCTGATCCACCAGTCGATTGTCGTCCCCTCACCCCAACCCTCTTGCCCCCAAGAACGGGGCACCTTCGGCCCTACGGGGGAGGGAGCGATCGCGTTCTCACTGCATACCCATCCCAGCCCACGGCAGCGGACAGGTGATGGCACCGAAGGCGTCTGCGCCCTCTCCCATCGGGCCGCAGGTCCCCTGACTTCGAGGGGAAGAGGGTGGGGGTGAGGGGGTAGAAGGCGATCCGCGTTCCCCGCGCAGGGAGGGGGCGAAACGCGACGAGGCGGCCTTGACGGCCGCCTCGCTGAGTCTAAGGAGAGGTTGTCCCGCTATCCGAGGTAATCGCGCAGCTGGCGCGCCCGGCGCGGGTGACGCAGCCGGCGGAGCGCCTTGCCCTCGATCTGGCGGATGCGCTCGCGGGTGAGCCCGAACTTCTGGCCGACCTCCTCGAGGGTATACGACCGGCCGTTGTGCAGCCCGAAGCGCAAGCGCAGGATGCGCGCCTCGCGCGGGCTGAGGGTGGCGAGCACGTCCTCGATCTTCTCGCGCAGCAGGTTCTGATAGGCCGACTGCGTCGGCGTGGGGGTGGTCTCGTCCTCGACGAACGCCCCCAGCTCCGAGTCCTCTTCCTCACCCACCGGCGTCTCGAGCGACAGCGGTCGCCACGACACGCGCATCATCCACTGCACCTTGCGCGAGTTCGACCTCCATCTCGTCGGCGATCTCCTCCGGCGTAGCTTTACGCCCCTGGCTCTGTTCCAGCTCTCGGGCGACCTTGTACAGCCGGCGGATGCGGTCGGACATGTGCACCGGGACGCGGATGGTTCGCCCCTGGTCGGCAATGGCACGCGTGATCGTCTGGCGGATCCACCAGGTGGCGTAGGTGCTGAAGCGGAAGCCGCGGTGGTAGTCGAACTTCTCCACCGCCTTCATCAGCCCCAGGTTGCCCTCCTGGATCAGGTCGAGGAACGGCACACCGCGGCCCATGTACTTCTTGGCGATGCTGACCACCAGGCGGGTGTTGGCCTTGATCAGGTGATCCCGTGCGGTGCGTGCGTCCTGGATCTGGCCCTGCAGCTCGGCGCGCTTCTTGGGCGGGCAGTTGCCGTTCATACGCGCCAGCTTGACCTCGGCGGCGTGGCCGCGTTCGATGCGCGTCGCCAGGTCGACCTCTTCCTCCGTGGTCAGCAGCGGGACACGCGCCATCTCTTTGAGGTACAGCCCGACGGTGTCGTCGGAGGAGATGGCGCTCAGGTCGAAGGCATCCGGTCCTTCGGGGTGCCGGGCTTCGGGTTGAAGGTGAGCCGGGATTTGCAGCGGGTCGTCGTAGACTTCGATGCCGGCGCCGCGAAAGAAGGCCAGCATGCGCTCGAGACGCTCGGCGGCTTCCTCGACATCGGGGAAGACCGTCACGATGTCTTCGGTCGTGATGTAGCCCTGATAGTCGCCCTTTTCAAGCAGAGCGGCAAAGGCCTCCCGCTTCTGCCAGCGCTCCTTGGCAACGCCCATCCATGCCCTCCTGGTGGCGCCGCAGAAACCGATCCTGCGGCAGGGTGGTGGTGCGCCGTCCGGCCGGATCAGTCCTCGGACAGCAGGGACTGCAGGCCCGCCAGACGCGGGTCAATCTCGGACACCGGGTGACTGCACGTGCTCTCGTTGAGGTTGTTCCCGCATTCCGGGCACAATCCCTTGCAGTCGGGCCGGCACACCGGCTGCAGGGGAAGATCCAGCAGGAAGTACTCCCGCAGGAGCGGGCTCAGATCTAGAATCGCCGTCTCCGGGATGGCCAGCAGGGGTTCGCTGGTGCCGCCCGGCGGGTGGACGAACAGGTCGTTGACCCGGGCGCTGATCTCTTGATTGAACGGGGCCAGACAGCGGACGCATTCCAGCGGCGTGGTCGCTTGAAGGCTCCCCAGCCCATATAACCCCTGCGCCGTCCGCGTCAGGCGCAGCTCGCCTTGCACATGCGAAACGTCCAGGTCTTCACTTACCTGGACGGTGGGTAGATCGAAGTCGAATGTGCGGCTGTACCCGACGCTCTCGTGCAGAAGGAAACCAACATTGAGTCGCAACGGGTGCCGGTTGTTCAGGTTCACACCGCCACCTGGCAATCCAGTTTCCAGCAAAGCCCTTGGAGTATAACATAGATAGAATCGACCGTCAAGTTGGGCCGTCAGACGTTGACATAACCATCCAGTGCAATCGACGACCCCCAACATCTGTGTAGATGGCCCTGCCTTGCCCAAACATATGGGGTCCGGGTCCTGTTCGAGTAGCCATCGATGATGACCGGTAAGATGCTCTTGATCGCCACGGCCAACGCCGGCAAGCTCCGGGAAATGCGTGCATTGCTCGACTCAACCGGGCTGGCGCTGAAATCACTCGCAGATCTGAGAATCTTGCAGGAGGTCGAGGAAGGCTCCGACTACGCCGAGAACGCCCGGCGCAAGGCGGCGACCTTCGCCGTCCGCACCGGCTTCTGGACCGTCGCCGACGACAGTGGGCTCGAGGTCGACGCCTTGGGTGGCGCGCCCGGGCCGCACTCCGCCCGGCTCGCCAGGCCCCGGGCTTCCGATGCCGATCGGCGCCGCATGCTCCTCGAGCTGCTTCAGCCCTTCCCCCGCCCGTGGCTTGCCCGCTTTCGCTGCACGATGGCCCTGGCCGGTCCCGAGGGCAGCCTCGACATGGCCGGAGGCGTATGTGAGGGGGAGATCGTCCCGGCGGAGCGCGGCTCAGGAGGGTTCGGCTACGACCCACTCTTCCTGGTCGCCGGCCGGACCCAGACCATGGCCGAACTACTCGAGGTGGAGAAGAACCTGATCAGCCACCGGGCTCGTGCCGTCCAGGCACTTCTCCCCATCCTCCGTCAACGCCTGGGATTGGAGCCCTCATCAGGGATTTCATAGGGGCCGCCGAGGCCCGCTCACGTCCCTCCGCACTTGGGATGCCTCTCCCCGAACGCGCCGAAGCTGCTACTCCAGAGACCGGTCTCGGACAATGCTCGCCAGCAAGTGTGCACACCGCCATCCTCTTTGCGGAGTCGCATGGCGGACCCGCCTCCCGACCGTGTGTCTAGGCCCGCGGTCCCGACAATCCGAAACGCGGAGCGCTCGGGTCCATTCCTCACTCTGACTCGATTTGCCACCGGGCCGCAAGACTCCGATCCGTGGCTCTACGAGGCCGGCACCGTTCCGCGGGAAGCCTCCCCATCGGCGACGCCTGCCAAGCGCACCTCGCGCCGTGGGGTCCCGATGCGCAGCCCGGCCTGTGGCAGCCGGCGCATGATCTCGCGCCGCACCTGGCCTTCCACCCGGCTCTGACGGAAGAAGTGCTCGAGCTCGATGTCGTCCACATAGAAGAACAGTGCGTAGTGCTGGACGCCGTCGCTCACCCCGCGAAAGCTCACCGCGGAGTGCTTCCAGCCCGGCGCCGGCTGCTTGAATTCTTCGGGAATCCAGCCTGCCAGTTCAAAGAGCGCGTCGTCCAGGCGCTGATCCAGGCTATCGGCACGCGCCAAACGCCGGCGCATGCCGTCCACGCGACGCAGCAGCGCCAGCACTCGCCCCGCCCAGCGCGCCCGAAGCCGGCTCGCGTCATCGCCCTCCTGCAAGTCCGGATCACCAGCCCACAGTCCAACCCACGCCCAGGTTTGCGCGGCGAGCGAATCCGGCGGCAGCTCCGTTACGCAGGCATCGATGAAATCCTCCAGGCCGCCGCGATGGGCGTCCAGCCGGCGGTCGACCCGGTCGATCGATCCCAACGACGACGCCAGGGGACCAAACCCGCTGACCAGCTCGTCGCGCTCCCCGCGCCGCAGCCCCCCCCGCTCCAGCTCGCGCACCCGGAAAGCAAAGTCCCGCAGCGACCGGGCACTGGCGTGCACGGCGCGGTTGAGCTCCGCTTCGGCGCGCAGCCGCCCTACACCGTAGGCGCGCTTCTCGGCCGGCAGCACTTCGAATCGCTCGATCATCTGCAGCTTGCGCTCGATGTCCCCGACCAGATCGGGATGCCCGTCGAGTACATCCAGCAAGAGCTGCCGCGCCTGTTCGACATCCTCGTCGCCGTGCAAGTCGACGGTCACCGTGGACACCAGCTCGGGCGTCGGCTGCATCAGGTTGATCAGGCGCTCGTTGGCCAGCTTGCTGTTGGGCATGTAGATCAGCGCGTGGGCATAGATGTCGTACAGCTGCGTGACGCGCACGCCGATGCGCACCACCTGACAGACCTTCTCATCCTCGAGCATCACCAGGTCGCCGTACTTGAACGGCGTGTCCACCAGCAGTGACAGCCCGCCGAAGACGTTCGACAGGATGTCCTGCAGGGCGAACGCCAGGATGAAGGCCGCACCGCCGATGGCGACGAGCAGCGCGTCGAGGCGCACCCCCAGGTGCTGCAGGATGATCGTGCCCCCGATCAGCGCGAAAGCCAGGGGGGCGAACTGGTTGACGATCGGGAGCAGGACATCATCGACGCGCGTTTCGCTGCGCCGGGCGAATTCCTGCCCGTAGTGCAGGACGACCTCCTTGACCAGCCGCCAGGCCCAGTAGGTGACGACGGCGATCACGACGGCGATCGTCCAGCGCCGGAGGGTGTCCGTCAGCGCGTCGTGCAGGCCGAGGTGGTCGAGCGAATTGACCATCCCGAGCAGGACCAGGACGAGCACCAACGGCCGCCGGCTGACTTCGACCACGACGTCTTCCCAGTCACTTTCGGTCCGCAAGGCCACCACCTTGAGGACCCCGAATACGATGAACTGCACTACCAGCGCCACCACGAGCCAAAAAAGCAGCGTCCCCAGTGCAGACCCCCACGGACCCGCCAGCGGCAGCAGCGCCGGCGGCAGCGGTACTTCCCAGATCCAGATCTGAATCATGTTCGCCTCACGCGGTGACCGGGCAAATACGTCATGGCCGGTCATTGTAGTCCATGTTGACCAGGCAAAGGTGTGATCGCCCTACACGGGCTCGAGGCTGGCGGAGTGAGCTTCGATGGAGGGGTTAGAGTAGGGGGGCCGGGAATGTGGCGTCGAGCCACACTCGAAGCGCAGCTTCGACCGCCGCCGGCTGTTCGAGCATCACCATATGGCCGGCGGCCGGAATGACCTCGAGCCGCGCTCGCGGCAGGTGCTCGGACAGGAAGCGGGCGTACTTGACCGGCGTCATGTGGTCATCCTCGCCGACGATGACGAGCGCCGGCCGGTCGATGGCGCCCAGCCGGTCCATCACATCGAAGCCGTCGCAGGCCAGGAAATCGCCGTGCAGGACGGAGGCATTGGTGGCCGCCAGACCGCGAGCCGCCAACTGCCGAAGGCGAGGGGAGGCATCCGGCGAGTACCACCACGAGACAAGCGTGGCGAGCGTCTCGACCGGGACGCCGCCGGCGCGCGCCGCCTCCAGCAACAGCGGGTGGACGCGCAAACGTGCCCCGGTCCCGACCAGCACCAGGCCGGCAACGCGCCCCGGAGCATCCAGCTCCAGCGACAGGGCGAGCGCTCCGCCCATCGAATGCCCCATGATTACAGCCGGCGGGAGTGCGAGCGCCTGCATCCATGCTTCCATCGCCTGCCGATAGCCAGCGATCGTCGCCTGTCCCGCGCCTGGCGCCTCACCGTGCCCGGGCAGATCGACCGCATACACGTCGGTATCGGACAGCCGCCGGAGCGTCGGTGGCCAGTGCAGGCGTGTGCCGCCGGCGCCATGAATCAGAACCAGCGGCGGACGCCCCGCCTCCGAGGTCCCGCCAGGATGGAGCTTGTAGCCTACGCCGGCAGCGTCAGGCACGCATCACTCTCGCGACGCCAACCAGCGCTCCAGGCTGATGGCCGCCGCGCACCCCTGCCCCACCGACGTAGCGACCTGCCGGTAGACCGGGTCCTGGATCTCCCCGGCCGCAAACACCCCGGGCACGTTCGTCATCATCAACTTGTCGGCGATCAGGTAGCCGTGATCGTCCATCGTCAGTTGGGCCTTGAACAGATCGGAGTTCGGGTAGTGGCCGATGAAGATGAACACGCCGTCGGTCGCCAGCTCGGCCTGCTCGCCGGACTTGAGATTCCTGATGCGCACGCCCTCGACCTTGCCGTTGCCGCGCACTTCTTCCACCACGCTGTCCCAGATGTAGCCGACCTTCTCATTGGCCGCCGCGCGCTTCTTGAGCGTCTCACCGGCGCGCAGCTCGCTGCGGCGGTGGATCAGCCGCACTCGCGTGGCGAATTTGGTCAGGAACAACCCCTCTTCCAGCGCGCTGTCGCCGCCACCGACCACGACGACATCCTTGCCGCGGAAGAAGAAACCGTCGCACGTGGCGCAGAACGACACCCCGCGACCGATGAGCTGATCCTCGCCGGGAACGCCGAGCCGGCGCGGCGACGAACCGGAGGCGATAATCACCCCCTCGGCCTCGAAGCTCTCGCCGTGGGTCTTCAGGTGAAACGGCGGCCCGCTGCGGAGATCAGCCTCGGTCACCTCGTCGATCAGCATCCGGGCCCCGAAGCGTTCCGCCTGCTTCTGCATCTCCTCGACCAATGCCGGTCCCGTCGTCCCGTTGGGGAAACCGGGATAGTTCTCCACCTCGCTCGTGATCGAAACCTGGCCGCCGAGCTGATTGCCGGAGATGACCAGCGGCCGCAGATCGGCGCGAGCGGCGTACAGCGCCGCCGTCAACCCCGCCGGCCCCGAGCCGATGATGATGACCTTCTCTTTCGTCATGCCCGTCTCTCCGTTCGAGGATCGATGAAGCGCGTCAGGGGGCCCACCGTCTGGCGCAGCCACCACAGGGGCGCCCGCGTGCGTATCTGCCCGGCGGCGTCGACCAGCGGCCTGCGGCACGGGTCGTCGGCATCGCCTGGGCGACACCCGATGCGCTCGACCCCGCACCGCGGGCACGTACCGGCCCCGGGCTGCGCATCCAGACACCGTGGGCACAGGAATACTTCCATATCGTATGGTCCCGTCATGTCGTCCCCTCCACCCGCGTGGCGATTGTAAGGCAGGCGTGCAGGAGGGGCAATGGAATCGTTCGGCGGGCTCTCCACACCCTCCTGCGCCAGCCATCCCATCGCCCACCCGGCAGCCAGCCCGGCCACCGTCCATGCGCGCCAAACCGAGAGCGCCGCGGCAAGATCGGCGGCTGTGAAATCCGGCTGCGGGTGCGCGTGCAGCCCGGTCTTGATCAGGATCAGGAGCGCCGCGCTCGGCCCGACAGCCGCTCCGGCGATCAGGCCGGCTAATGCCCCGGTCGAGCGCCGGCCCAGACGCCGCACGGGCGCGCACTGCAGCCTGGACCACCCGGTCAGTCCCGCCGCCAGACACAGGCCGGCGGCCAACAGTACGACCGCTGTCAGCCCGCGGTCCTCATAGGCGAACCAGGCCGCGCAACCCAATCCGCTCAGGCCCCAGGCAAAGCGCATCCCCCTGCGCAGCCAAGGGACTTGCGGGGAGACGATGTCAGGGGTCACGGGCGAGGGATTCCCGATTCCGTCCTCGAGCGCGAACCGCACTCCCCGCGGTTCACCGGGGACGCGGCGATCAGCGCTCGGCAGCCGCTGCTTTGTCCGCGGTGCTGTGGACCGGCGTCGGACGCACAGGCACCGTGAGGGTGACCAGCGTGCCGCGCCCTTCGGCCGATTCCACCCGCAGGTTTCCGCCCACCAGCTCCGCACGCTCGCGCATGTTCACCATCCCCAGGCTGCCGCGCTGCGCGTAGGTGGCGTCGACCGCTCCGACGTTGAACCCAACGCCGTCGTCGCGCACCTCGAGGATCAGCACACCGCCCCGTCGGTCGAGCCGGATCCAGATGTGCGCCGCAGCAGCGTGCTTGCGGGCATTGTTGAGCGCCTCCTCGGCAATGTAGAACGCCACGCCTTGCAGCGACGGGTCGACCCCATCGGCTGACTCGGGTGCTGCCTCGAGGACGACATTGGCGCCGTGCGTGTCGTGCACTTTGTCCGCCAGCTGCGCCAGGGCGGCCACCAACCCGTGCGACTCGAGGATCAGCGGCCGCAGCGTGAACAGCATATGGCGAATATCCTTGGTCGTCTGACGCGCCATCTCCTCCAGGCGCAGGAGCTCCTCCGCCGCGCCCTTGCGGTCGCGCTGCATCAGCCGCCGTGCGAAATTGGCGCGCATGGCGATGCTGGCCATGACCTGGGTCGGGCCGTCGTGCAGGTCGCGCGCCATGCGCTTGCGCGCCTCCTCCTCCAGGTCGGTCAGCCGCTCCTTCTCCGCCGCCAGGTCGCGGCAGCGCAGGGCCGTCCGCAGCACCGCCTCGAGCTGCAGGCCGACGCGCCTGCAGCACGGCGGCGCGTTCGTCATCGAAGAAGGCCGGCCGTGGATGCCCGAAGAGCATGGCCCCTCGGCCCTGCGGCGCGTTGAGGGGAATGGCCAGCGCCGAGCCGCAGCCTCGCAGGCTTTCGAGGCGGTCGACATCGTCCTCGGAGCGCGGCTTGCGCAGCGCAAGGCGTGCCGGCCCGCGCAATACGTCCGCCAGGATGCCCGCTTCGGGATTCAGCACCGCCCGGCGATCGGCCAGGCTGAGTCGTCGCGCCGCGGCGACCTGCAGGCCGGCGGCGCCGGGCAGCAAGACGGCGCTCACCAGCCGCTCGCCCGCCGACTCCGCCCTCAGCGCCTGGGCACAGACATCCAGGGCACGATCGAGGATCGCCCCGGGCTCAGTCTGCCCGCTCAGGTTGGCGATCGAGCGCAACACCTCGGCCATGCGCCGCGCGGCATCGCGCTCCGTGGCGGCCCACGACGGCGTGCCGTCGTACGGAAGCCTCGATTCCACCCAGCCCACGAGCTCGTTCATGATCAGCGCGCACAGCAGGACCGCCAGCGAGGTCAGCCCGATCGCCGCCGCGCCGCCCGGGACATTTGGGTTCGCGGCGAAGGCGGCTACGCCCCCGGCGGCTGCGCTCGACAGCGCCGTCCACCCTCCTGCGCGCCGGCCCAGCGCGCTGGTTGCCGTCAGGCCAGGCACCAACAGCGCGCTCCACAACAGGCTGAACAGCCCGCCGGAAAGGCCGACGATCACCGCCGCCAACAGCAGGTCGAGACCCAGCAGCACGGCTAGCCGGGCCCGCGGCAACCCGCGCCGGAGCCAGGTCCAGTTGACGACCAGGACGACCACCGCCCACAGGATCAGCGCTACGGCCAGCGCCGGATCCATGCGCGAGCCGATGCCGGCCATCACCGGCACAGCCGCCACCCACAGGCTGCGTACCAGCACAGCCACCGGTCGGAAGGCGATCCCGCGGACTTCGTGGTCGGTCCCCGAGCTCATCGACCTCTCCAACGGCTTCGGAAATCCTTCCGACGTCCGAAGTCGTTCCGGGTTCTTATCAGAAGGAGGGATACACGGCGCGCATCAAGTCCAGGGTTCCCTGGTCGGGCGCCAGGAGCCACAAGACCTGACGGCCGGCCAGGTACACGCACGCGGTCTGCTGGTTGACCTGCCAACAGGTTCCCGTGGCAGTGCTCAGCTTCGCTTCGCGGAATCGCGCCCCGAGGTATTCGATCAACGCCCGCTGGAACTGGCCGGCGTCCTGCGCCGAGTCCCAGCCCCAGACCGCCGCCAGCGCCGTCCGTTCTGCCTCATCCTGGTAGTAGACCTGGTAGCGATCCCCGCCCCAGCCGCGCGCCGCCGATTGCGCCACGGAATCCTCCAGCGCGGCTTCCGCGTCGGCCCCGTACCCGAGCAGCAGGTACGTTGTCCACTCGCCCAGCGTGTCCTCGGCGAGCTTACGCCATCCATCCCCCAGTGCCTGGTCCAGCGCCGGCGCGGCGATCTCCTGTGGCTTCTCCCCGGCGCGGTATTTCTCGGGATGCAGGATGTGCTCGGTGCTCTCCGGCCAGCGCACGTAGGCCCTGTTGACCTCCGCCCAGCTTCCGCGGTCGTGCAGGCTCAGCACGAAGTCGAACCCTTGCACGTAAGGGAATTCGCTATCCAGCCGGGCATACGGCGGCGGGAATTGCTCGGGCAGCGTGGTCTGCGGCGGAACGTAATTCTGAATGTCCTGGTAGTCACTCGGGCTGGCATACTGGCGCCACCACAGGCCCATCACGAGCGTGGCGTCCCCTTCCACCAGCGCCTGGATCGCCTGGCAGCGGTCGGCGTTGCTCAGGCACTCTGGATACACACCCTGTGCGCCGATATCGTAGTGTTGGTCAACCAGCGCGTGGGCGTATTCGTGAGAGTAAATGAAATGCTCGACACCGCCGAAGTGGCTGCCGATAACGTACAACTCCTTCGACCAGGGGAAGTAGAAGCCTCCCAGGCTGTCGGTCAGCCCGTTGAGTGCGTTGGTGTACATGTCGTATGTCGGCTTGATCAACCCCAGCGCGCTCAGCACCCGCGCCTGATCGTCGATCGCTTCCCGCGACCCACCGTTGGCCAGGAAGTTCCCCTCCAGGATCGGTCGCACGGCGGAGCGCGACACCACGTAGTGCGTCACCGGACCTTGCGATTCGAGCCCACGGATGTCCGAGACCTCGGTCTCGATCCTCTGCATCAACGCCGCCATGGTTGGCTCGGGCGGAACGAGCGTCGGCGACGGTGTTAGCGTTGGCGTGGGGGTCGCACTGGGTACCGGCGTGGCCGTTGCGGTGAGCGTTGGCGTCCATGAGGGCGGCAGCGGCTGTCCACCAAGAGGCGTGCCTCCGCCGGCCGGCCCGGCGGGTGGTGGCTGGAGCGTTTGCAGGAAGGAGAATCCGACGAAGCCCACTACCCCCAGCGCGGCGAGGGCGAAGAGGACGAGCAACGCGATCCACAGGCCGCGGGCGCCGCGACGAGGTTTGGCCGACGACGAGGCGGCGGGCGAAGCCGTCCCGGGCTTGCCAGGGAGCACGCCGGGCCTCGCCGGCCGTTCGAGCTTGGCCCCCGGAGCCGGCCACTCAGGTTTCGCTTGCGCTGGCGAACTTGGCGCGACAGGCGCGGGGGGAGTGGACGACTTGGAGAACGTTGACTGCGGCGCAGGAGCCGGGGGTTCGAAGGGCGGTGCAGAAGGTGAAGCAGGCGGCGCCTGCCCGGCGACCCGAAACTGTGCCAGTCGCTCGCGCGCCAGGCTGCTGCCGGGATTGATTTTGAGGACTCGCTCCAGACAGTCGATCTGCTGCGCGCGGTCATGCAGCACCATGCTCAACAACAGCCAACCTTGTTCGGAGTCCGGGTGCAGCTGCACGTAGCGCGCGAGCAACGGGCGCGCCTCGCCCGACCTCCCGGCCCGGATCAGGTTCCCAGCCTGCCGCAGTTCCTCCGGCAACATCTTCGCCTCACTCCGACAGCGAGTGTAACATCCCGCCGAAATCGGGCCAATGGGCGCTGGGGTCTAGGCCACGCGGGAGTAGCCCATCCCGCCTCCCCCCTCGCCGCAGACAGCGTCATCTTCCGTGAACTCCTGTGGCCGAGAGGGGCGAGAGGAGGGAGTTCGACGGACATCCGCAGCTCTCCCGCGCCTACCGGGGCGCGTTCATGCGAATGGCATCCTCTCCCGCGATTCCCTGGCCGGTGCCGTTCGGCGGCGATCAGGCCTCGGCCGCACGTCGGCGCCAGATGAGCCCACGGCGCGGTCCCAGGAACAGCACAAGAAGAAACAGCAGCGTCTCGGTCAGCACGATCGCCGGGCCGGAGGCGATGTTGGCATAGAACGACAGGTACAGGCCGACAACCGACCCGGCGGCGCCCAGCGCCGCGCCCAGCACCATCATCGTGGGCAAGCGCCGCGTCAATAGGTAAGCCGAAGCCGCCGGGGTGACGAGCATGGCAAGCACCAGCGCCACCCCGACCGCCTGCAGCGAGGTGACGATCACCACGGCGATCAGCACCAGGAGCAGGTTCTTCAGGAAGACCACCGGCAGGCGCAGGGTGACGGCCAGCACCGGGTCGAATGACAGCACCAGGAACTCCTTGTAGAACGCCACCACCAGGAGAAAGACCACCGCTGCCAGCCCGGCCATCAGCCACAGATCGCCGACCGAGACGCCCAGCAGATTGCCGAACAAGATGTGCGAGAGGTCGACGGCATACGAGCGCTGCGTCGAGAGCAGCGCGATGCCCAGGGCGAACGCCCCGGCGAAGATCACGCCCATGGCCGTGTCTTCCTTGATCTCCTTGCGCTGCGACAGCGCCCCGATACCGATCGCCGCCAGGACTCCGGTGATCAGCGCTCCCACCCCCAGCGGCCATCCGAGCAGGTAGGCGATCACCACGCCGGGAAGGATGATGTGGGCCAGCGCGTCCCCGAAGAAGGCCATGCCCCGCAGCACGACGTAGGCCCCCAGCACCGGGCAGATGACGCCGACGATCAGCGCCGCCAGCAGCCCGCGGGTCATGAACGCGTATTGCAGCGGCTCCGCCAGCCAGGAGAGCAGGTCACTCATGCAGTGCCTCCTCCCCGTCGCAGCACGTGTCGGTCAGGATGATCACGCCATCGCCTTCGGGCACCAGATGCATGTGTCCGCCGTAGGCCTCCATCAGCAGCGGACGCGTGAACACGGCTGCCGGCGGGCCGAGGGCCACCAGCCGGCGGTTGAGCAGCAGGATCTGGTCGAACCGTTCGGCTGCCAGGTTGAGATCGTGCGTGGCGACCAGCGTGGTGACACCCGAGTCGCGCAGTTCGTCCAGGATCGAGAAGATCGCCTCCTGGCTGGGGACATCCAGGCCGGAGAGCGGCTCATCCAGCAGCACCAATTCGGCGCCCTGGGCCAGCGCCTGGGCGAGGAAGACGCGCTGCTGCTGGCCGCCGGAGAGCTCGCCGATCTGGCGCCCGCGCAGTTCGAGCATTCCCACCCGAAGGAGGGCCGCATCCACACGTCGCCAATCGTCCGGCGCCGGCCAGCGGAACAGCCCCATCGCCCGGATGCGTCCCATCATGACGACGTCGGCCACTGAAACCGGAAACGACCAGTCCACCTGTGAGCGCTGGGGCACGTAAGCGATGCACACGTGCCCGTCGGGCGATCCCCCGTAGATGCGCACTGCGCCGCTCGTCGGCCGCAGCACGCCGACCATGACCTTGAACAGCGTGGACTTGCCGGCGCCGTTCGGCCCGACGACAGCAACGCGCGTTCCGGACGCCAGGTGGAAGCTGATGTCGCGCAGCGCCGTGACCCCGTCGTAGCTCAGGCTGACTCCGTCGACCTGCACCGGAGGGCGCGGAGGGGTCGTGCGGCGCCGGACGCGTGAATAACTCGGGCATGGTTCGTCCTTTCCGCCTCAGCCGCCCAGCGCCTCGGCGATCAACCGCGCGTTGAGGCGCATCAATTCCAGGTAGCTCGGCGCGGGGCCGGCGGCGTCGCTCAGCGAGTGCGCATACAGCGTCACCAGGCGGACACCGGTATCGACGGAGACCTGGCGAGCAAGCGTGGGGCTGATGACCGAAGACACAAAGACCGCCCGCACACCCGTGGTGCGGATGATGGTCTCGAGGGCGGCCAGCTCGCGTGCCGACGGTTCGGCTGCGGCGCTAGGCGCCGGGATCACCGCACCGACGATCTCGAAACCGTAGCGGCGGGCGAAGTAAGCCAGCTCTTCGTGATCGGTGACCAACCGGCGTTGCCCCTCGGGGATTGCGGACAGCCTGGCCTCGACCTCGGTGTCCAGCGCCATGAGTTCACGGCGATACGCCTGCGCGCCCTCGGCGTAGAAGGGGGCGCCTTGAGGATCGAGCGCTGAAAGGGCATCCTCGATGGCATGAGTCCAGAGGATCACGTTGTGTGGATCGAGCCAGACATGCGGGTCCCACTCGGCATGAGCCGAGTCGGATTTCGCCGCCGGAAGATCGCCTGCCGGAAGAGCGTCGATCCCGGCCGAGACGCTGATCCGCGGGGCGCCGCTCCCGGCGCTCTGGATCAGGTCACCCAGGAACGCTTCCAGTCCCAGCCCGTTCTCGAAGATCACCTGCGCATCGGCTACCTGGCGCACGTCCTGGGGCGTCGGCTCGAAGGCATGGGGGTCGACGCCGGCGGGCACCAGGGAGGTCAGATCGAGGCGCGATCCACCCACCGCCGCAACCACGTCGGCGACGATGGACGTCGTCGCCAGCACGCGCAGACGATCTCCCGGGGCCAAAGCGACGGCGGCCAGCGTTTGCGGCACGTCGGCTGTCGGCTGCAGGTCCGCCGGACCCGGCGCGCAGCCCGTCACGCCGAGGAGCAGGGCCGCGAGCCACACTGCGGCGGGCGCAACGGACCGGGCGCTCATGCCTTCCTCCGGGAGATCCGTCGACGCGTTCCGCATTCCGCGGCACAGCCCCACCAGCTCAAGCATGTGCGTTTCGACCTGGAAGCCGGTGCGCCGGGCGACACGACGGACGACGCGGTCCACCTCGCAACCGGCGAACTCGATCACCTGATGGCACTCGCGGCAGACGACAAAGTGGCCGTCGTCGATCGAGGCCAGTGCGTAGCCGTGGCAACCGGTGGGGCCGTGGACGCGGCGGGCCACGCCCACTCGTTCGAGCAGTTCCAGCGTGCGGTAGACCGTCACCAGTCCCACAGACGGGCAGTAGTGCCGGGCGCGGGCGGCGATCGCCTCGACGCTCATCCAGCCGTCCGACTCGCCCAGCACGCGCGCCACGGCCCGTCGCGGCGCCGTCAGCCTCGCCCCCGCCGTCTGCATCACTCCCAGAATGTCGATCGTCACGCCTCTCCCCTAGTGAAAGAATCTTTCAAATAGGATTGTACCGCGTGCGGCGGGGTTGCAGCAAGCGCGGGCGGAAAGGCGTGCGCCGGATGCGGGGCATCCGGCGCATCGATCTGCGGTGTGTCGGCAGCCGGGGTCAGCTTGCGGGCGTGGGCGTCGGCGTGACCGTCGCCATGTACGTCCCGAGCAGCCAGCCCTCCTGGCCGTCCGCGGTCCGCACCTGCCACCAAACCTGTTCGCCTTCGCGCTGGGGTCCCCCGATGATCTCCAAGGCCATCCCGTGGAAGACGCCGGCGACCAGGTTTCCGTTGGGCGCATCGCGCAGGATCACCCCGGCATCCCCGCCGCCGAAGACGATGGCGCGCGGCGGGAGCGGCGTGGCAGTTCCCGTTTCGGTGGCCGTCGGAGTTGGCGTGCGCGTCGCCGTCGCGGTGCGCGTTGCGGTCGGCGTGATCGTGGAGGTGCCGGTGGCGGTGGCCGTCGGCGTGGCTGTTGGGGTGGGCGTGGGCGTCGGCGCAGCGGCGATCACCGATGCGCCCAGACCGATCGCACTGAGCAGGCCCATGACGCCGATGAGGACCACTGCCGCGGGCAGCGAGCGGCCGCCGCCGACGAGCGGTCGGAAGCCGAGCACGACCAGCGTCCCCATGCCGGCGAGAATCGCCCACGTCAGGTGCAGCCCGAAGGTTAAGCAGCGCGCCACGCCACATGTCCGGGTCGCCGCTGAAGAGGCCGATGCCCGCCACACCCAGCGGCAGCAGGAGCTCATACCCGACGGCCACGCTGGCCAGCGCGCTCACCTGGGACCGGCGGGCCAGCACGAAGGCGAGCACGATGCTTCCACCCATCAGCAAGGCGAAGTCGATCAGGTTGAGCTTGACATGTCCGGCGGCCAGGATCGAGCTTTCGCCTGCAGGGAGACCGAGTCCGCCCGACAGCCCGGCGGCGACGGCCAGCAGCGCGAATCCGACCGCCAGACTGCCGAGCTCGCGGAGGAAGAAGCGCGCCGAGCCGGAGACCGAGGCGAGCGCCAGCCCCACGACCGGCGCCATCAGCGGGGCCACGAGGACGGCCGCCGCCAGCAGTGCGCGCTGGTCCAGGCGGAAGCCTACGCCGACCAACACGCCAGCCAGAAGCAAGCGCAGATACAGGTCAAATCCCGGCGTGACCAGTCGCGCCAGGTCTTCCAGAAAGACCTCGCGTTCATCGGCGCGCAGCTGGGTCAGCATGCGATTGGCGCGACGCTGACGAGCGCGCATCAATCGATCGGAGGCTGCCGACGGCTCGGGCTTCTGGCTGGTCATCGGCGGAGCGTCGCTACCAGTCGCAGTGGCTGGTAGAGCAGATCGAGGGCGTCCAGGACATTTGACGCAAGCACATCGGCAGCCATCAGCGCCTCCACCGCCGTGCCTTCCGGGCCCAGGACGCAGATCCCGAGCGCGGCATCACGCAGCATGGCGACATCGTTGGCCCCCTGTCCCAGGGCGATGACCTGATCGGCCCCGAGATCTCGAACGAATGCGGCCTTGGCAAGCGACTCACCCCCGGTTTGAATCCGAACTGCCTGCAGGCCGAGCTGGCGGTCGAGCGACTGCTGTCGGCCGTGCGTGTCGGCGGTCAGAAGGTGGATCTGCAGCCGATCACGCAACCCCAGCAGGCTCTTGGCGACACCGTCGATCAGCTGTCCGTCGACGGCCAGCGTCCCGTTGACGTCGGTGACCAGATGCTGGAGGCGAAGGACCCCTCGCCCGGGGATGTCGAGCTCGATCATGAATCGTCGTCTCCGGGCAGCTGTCGCGGCGATTATAGCATCGGGGTCAGGGCGGGCAACCGGCCGAGGGCTCGGCGACCGTCGCTGCTTGTCGTGCGCGAGGCCGACTGCTATAATGGAAAGGATTGGGGCGCGTAGCTCAGCTGGTTAGAGCGCACGGTTCACATCCGTGAGGTCGGAGGTTCGAGCCCTCTCGCGCCCACCAGATCGACACCGCTCGTCCTCATGGTTAGCCCGCAGAGGGAACCGTGAGGACAACTCCTTCTTCGAGGATTTCGTCCGCAGCCGACCGCGGACCTTATGGTTGCAGGCCGTGAGGTCTGCCATTTGCCTCGTCGCAGGCCCCCGCGCTCGTCGCTGACCTTACGGCTCGCTCGCAGGAGTACGCTCCAGCACAAGGTTCACGTCAGGTAGCGGTGCAGACCTGCATCGCCAGGCTCCGGCAGCACCCCTTCCCCCTCCGGGCGCTGCCCTCCCGGCACCCGGTCAAGTTGGGCCACTTTCAGTCTAGGGAGTTCGAGGGCTTGTTGGTGGGACGCAGACGTCACCAAAGCGGGACATTCACGGCTCCTGGCTCGCACCCCCGGCGCAAGTTGCCGGGCGGTCGAACCCAATTAGCGTTGTTGTCGGCAGGGCCTTGGGCGACGCGTGCCTTGGCGTTCTTGTCACGGCGCGCATCCCATGGGTGTCAGCTGGGGGGGGGTGCGAGGTTCGCCCTGTGGCGCGGCTTGTCTCTCCTAGGCCATGAACATGGCAGCCGCCCTAATGGGGCTTCCGGTCCCCTCCCGGATCTTGAGAGGAAGCGTGAGAAGTAGAAACCTCGAGGGTAGATCCACTAGCCCGCGGAGGTTCTCGACGATTAGGGTCCCGCTCCCAAGCAAGGCGAAGTGCGCACCAAGATCCTTCGTCGCTGAGCCATCAATCCCAAGGCAGTCGGTCCCTACCAGTCGAACGCCCCTCTCTACAAGACAGGCGGCGGCGTCCTTGGTGATACCCGGCCAGCTCTCAAGGTACGCCTTTCCTTCTGGCAGTCTCTTCCACAGGCGGTCCCAGCCGAAAGCTGAAGATCGCGGCCACGCCAGGCTGGAGGGGCTCATGCGCCTTCTCCCAACGAACAATGTCATCGGCTTGAAGCTCCGTACGACCATCAAGCCCCGGGAAGTCGAGCTTGATCGCCGGACCGATGCATGCCTCGAGGGAAAGTGCCTCAAGTGAGAGATGCCTTGAATTGTCTGCCTCGGGGTAGAAGTGCGCCGGGCAGTCCAAGTGGGTCCCGGCGTGCTCACCGATTAGCAGCTGAAACATATCGGCAGGATCGCCAGTATGCCATCGCATGTGGAAGAACTGCGGATGGGGTCGGGTAGACCGGCATACCCTCCTCCACGGTCTGCGCCAAGTCCACAATCTTCATGCTGCGCGATCATCTCTAGCAGATCGTCAGGCTTCGTCGCTGTTGCCATGAGAGCTCCTTGTCCCACCTACCGCTCTTCGCCCCGGTACGCGATCACGTCGATTTCCACCCCGATTCCGCCCGGCAGTGCGCCTGCTTGGATTGTTGTTCGGGCGGGGTAAGGGGCTGACCCAAAGAACCCTTGGTAGACCGCGTTCATTGCGCTCCGAAGTCTTCGATATGGGCCAAGTAGACGTTCACCTTCAGGACCTTCTCCCGCGAGCTGCCAGCCTCTTTCAGGAGCGCTTCAATGTTCGCGAGCGACCTTGCGGTTTGCGCGGCAATATCGCCATCAACCGCATTCCCGCTACCGGGGTCAAGCGGACCCTGGCCAGACACGAACACCAGCTTGTCCCATACGATCGCAGGGGAGTATGGGCCCACCGGAGCCGGCGCCTTCTTAGAAGAGATGGCTTGATGCTCCACAACTTCCTCCTCGCCACGTTGGCCACTATCCGGGTCCTCGATTACTCCTGACCCAGGAATACTCTCATGGGTGCCGCTTCTAAGCCTGTCAACCGCAACGGCAGCGCGACCAGTTGATACTCCCCCGGATCCACTGCCGACAGATCCAACTCCTCGATGCCCGCCTGGCTGGGACCCGCGCCCAGAAACGCTTGGTGTACCGGCATGCCCAACAAAGGATCATAGGGACCAATCGAGTAGCCATCGACGCCTAACAGTTTCACACCCGCAAGGACCAGCGCCTTCGCAGCACTCCAACGTGAGGGCGACATAGTCCTCATGGAACTCCGGCTTCCCAATAAACTCACTGTTGTCCGTCCTGATTAGCAGCCGGCTCACGTCACGCAGGTGCAGGCTCTCGACAAACCGCGAGGGGATGTGTTCGGTCCCGGTGTAGCGCACGACACGGCAAGGCCCGATCAGTAGATCAGCAGGGAGTGCATCCACGGGCGCGCCCGTCTTCACATAGTGCCTCGGGGCATCGATATGAGTTCCGAAGTGCGAGCACATTGAGACGGCGGTCACGTTCATTACCTCGCCCTTGTCCATTGAGCTCATCTCAGTCACTGTGAAGCGCGGATGGCCTGGCCAGTGGACAGTCGCAGGGAGCATGGGCAGGGTCACGTCAATCCATTTCATTCCACCATCTCCTCGAGCCACGTCATATGCTACGCGCGACCGGACAGGAACGACGACAGCGCCGCCAATGTAGGCTGAATTGGCGGCGGCAACGAGACTGCTCCTTCAAATGCCTGAACCTGCTTCAGGCCATGACCGGTCAAGACACACACCACGGTGTGTTCCGCCCGGTACTCCGCATTGCGCTTGAGTTGGCAAAGCGCGGCAATCGCAACGGCGGCCGTCGGCTCGCAGAAGATCCCCTCTCGCATGCCAAGATCGCTGGCCGCAGAGAGGATCTCGTCATCCGTTGACCCGCAGGAGAAGCCTTTCGACTCGCGAACGATCCGCAGGGCATACGAGCCGTCGCGCCCATATCCCGTAAGGGGGTCTGCAATCCCACCCGCCACAGTCGCAGTCTTCCCTGCCCATGCCGTTACCTCGGCTGCGCCAAGCTCGAAGGCCTGCGCAATCGGAGCGCACGCTGCCGATTGGGCGGCGACCATCCGCGGTGGTCGCTGCACAAGACCCATCGCCTGCAACTCCAGGAACCCCTTGTAGATTCCCACCAGCAGGGGACCCACGCTCACGGGCACAATGACCCAGTCCGGCGCATACCCCAGGTCCTCAAAGATTTCGTAGGCAACCGTCTTGTCACCTTCTACCGTGTACGGGCAAAGGAAGGTCGAGGTCAGGTCCATCCAGCCAAACTCCTGAGCGGCCTTGTAGGCGAGCCAGAAGGCATCACTCAGCGATCCGCTGACAACGACCGGTCGAGCTCCGTAGAGGGACATCTGGGTGATCTTGGCCGGCGGCGTGTGATCGGTAACGAACACCAATGCTCTCATGCCTGCTGCCGCAGCGTACGCCGCAAGCGACGCACCAGCGTTCCCGGTGGAGGAAGCTACAACCGTATCCACAGCATGGGCGCGGGCCACACCAATGCCTACCGCGGTTGGCCGGTCTTTGAACGAGCCCGTAGGATTTTGGCCCTCATTCTTGACATGGAGATTTGGGACACCCATTGCCGCCCCTAGCGTTGCGACTCGAAGAAGCGGTGTCTGTCCCTCACCCAGACTTATACGCGCTTTGTCCGGAGTACTCGGGAGGCAACTGCGAGTACCTCCAGACCTCCACGTTGGCCCGAAGCCGCCAGGGGAACGGTGCCCACGCCGTCATAGATCACTTCCAGCGGGTAGCCGCAACTCTCACAGTGGTAGTGCAGCCCCAGGGGGTATTCCTTGCTGCAGCTGACGCACCGTAGCACGCAAGCATTCATCTTGAGATCGACCCTACAGCGCAGTATATCCGCCGTCAGCCACCACCAGTGAGCCTGTCATGATGGCCGAGTTGTCCGAGACAAGGAACAGGATTACGCGCGTGACTTGTTCAGGGCTCATCAACTGACCTTGAGGGCATGCGCTCCAGGATTGCCGCCATAGATGCCGAGGGGTTCGGGTCCTTCGCGATGTCGGCACGCAGCATCGGCGTATTCACGAAGCCCGGTGCCACCGCGTTTGCTCGCACGCCCTTCTTCGTGAGTCGATGGCTATGTTGCGGGTGAGCGCCAGGATTCCCCCCTTTGAGGCGCAGTATGCTCCCAACTGCGGGCCACCCACGACGGCGTAGGTGGAAACCAGGTTGACGATCGAGCCCCCTCCAGAGCGGACCAGGTCCGGAAGGCAGGATCTCGATACCAGGAACGTCCCCTTCAGGTTGGTGTCAATCGTTCGATCCCACGTCTCAAGGCTCAGGCTTTCCAGCGCCTTCGGCGGGCCGAACCCCGCCCACCCCGGCGTTGTTGACCAGTGCATCAAGCCCACCTAGCCAATCGACAGCCTCCTTCGAGGCCGCACTCACCGCTTTCTCCTCGGAGACATCCACCCTCATGAAGCGGACGCCTCCTTCTCCCAGTCTCTTGGCCAGCTTCAGGCCCTCTGCCTCATCAACGTCCCAGAGCGCGACCCGGGCACCCTCTTCCATAAACAACTCTACACATGCCCTACCGATCCCGCTTGCACCCCCTGTGATCAGGGTGCGCTTTCCCTTCAATCGATTGGCCACGCCGTCCCTCCTTGCGAGTTCACGCGGAACCGATCCCCAAGCTACTTGTAGCTGTACCCCCCCACAAGCCCCCGCATCAAGTACTTCTGCACAAGGGCGGCAAACACCAACACGGGTGCGACCACAATTGTCGCGGCAGCCGACAGCTCCCCCCAGCGCAGCCGCACGAAACCGACATAGCCCGGCAATGCAACAGGCATCGTTTTGACATCGAAATTGGTCAAGATGAGAGCGTAGAAGAACTCGTTCCACGTGAGGAGGACCGCCAGGATAGTTGTGGCGACTAGGCCCCCTCGCACGCATGGCAAAGCCACTCGCACAAACGCCCCCCACTTACTGCATCCGTCAACCCAGGCCGCCTCATCCAATTCGGGGCTGACCTCTTCAAAGAAAGCCCGCATCATCCACACCACGAAGGCTGTCGTAAACAGCAGGTAGACGAGTGATCAGCCCGGGGTACTTGTCTACGAGGTGCAGGTAGCTCCACAGCAGGTAGAAGGGCACAATGAAGGCAATAGGTGGCGCCATTCGCGTGGAGAGCAGGAAGAAGTCTATGTCTTGCCTGCGCCGAATCCTCGCAGCCGGGCCAAGCCATATCCTGCGGGGACGCCAATCAGGAGAGAGAGCGTAACGGTTCCGACGCTCACGATCAGGCTGTTGAGGAAGTAGCCAGGGAACCGACTGCTGAAGACCATTTCGTAGTTCTCGAGGGTTGGCTTGAATATCCAGACGGGAGGCATCCGGAACACGTCGACCTGCGCCTTCAGGGACGTCGCAATCACCCAGTACAAGGGGAACACGGCGATCATGGCCGCAATAGCCACCAAGACCACGCTGTAGACCCGTCACTGCCCGAGCACGCATACGCAAGTGGTTCTCGACCCTCCAGCGCCAGTCGGCTACGTCGCCGACGCGCACCTTTTCCTCGTAGAACCCTCAGGATGAACCTGGTCAGCACGGTCACCAGCAGCAACATGATGAGCGCAGCCGCCGCACTCTCCCCCATGTGCCACTGCTCGAATCCAAGCCGGTAGGCATACATTAGGAGCGTCTCTGAGCTCCGCCCAGGGCCGCCGCCGGTCATTATGTATATCGTGTCGAAGGTATTGAAACTGAACATCACACGGAAGAGGATCGTCACTAACGCCGGTCCCCTCATCATCGGCAGTGTGATCTGCCAGAAGATGCGCGGTCCCGAGGCTCCATCCATCTGCGCAGCCTCAAAGGGCTCGACGGGCAGGCTCTCCAGTCCGGCCAGAAGGATAAGCAGTGCAAAGGGCGTGTACTGCCAGATGTCCGTAACGATTACCGAAGCAAGTGAAGTGGAGACCTTTCCCAGGAACGACGAATTTCGGGAGTCCCAGCAAGGAGAGAAAGTAGTTGAACATGCCCAGTTCGGGGTTGTACATGAATCTCCAGGTCAACCCCACTACGACTGGGGTCACTATCATGGGCACAATGAGCAAGGTCCGGAAGAAGTTCTTCCCCGGCAAGGCACGGTTGAGCAGCAAGGCAAGCGCCATCCCGAAGATCAGGGTTGCCACAGTTGACGTTGCGGTGAAGATCGCTGTCCGCCCAAGCGCTTGCCAGAAACGGCTGTCAGTGAGCAGGAATTGATAGTTCTTCAACCAGCTGAATGTCGCCGGCGTGGCCTCGGTCATATGCCACCGGGTCAGACTAATTCCCAACGCATAGAGCGTTGGAAAGATGACCAGGAGCACCATAACCACGACGGCCGGGAGGACGAAGCCCATCTCCCAATCCGCCAGGCGGCCGAGCAGTCCCCGGACGGTCCGGTTGGACCGTCCGGGGCTCTGCTGCGACGGGAGAATGGGTCTTGTTCCGCTTCCCTTAGTACCCATATGTCTCCGCGTTACTGATTACGAACTGACTACTTGTAGTAGCCTGCGTCAGCCAAGATCTTGGTGATCTGCTCGTTGGCGCTGGCCATCTGGGCTTCAACGCTGTCCGGTCCGTCTGCAACCATCTGTGAAACAGCCGCGGAAAACACATCCGATAGGGCGCCGAATTCCGGGATTGCCGGGAAGTAGGCAGGATCGGCAACCTTAGCCGCCTCGAGAATGACAGACCCTCCGGGCACATTCGCCTCGTACTCATCACTGCTCAGAATGGACTCGGCAGTGAAGTCGCTGCGTTCCGCGATCTGTTCCAGCTGAGTCGCGGTTGCGGTAGCCCACTGCACAAACAGCCAAGCGGCCTCCTTGTGCTTCGAGTCGGCATTGATGCTCAGGCCACTCGCAAAGAAGTCCTGGCTGTACCGGACCTGCTTGGGCGGCATGGCGAAGCCTATCTCCGTCGGGAACTGCGACCGCTCCGGATTCACCATGTCAGGGCCCAGGTCATGGGTATCGGCATGCATGGCCGCGACCCCATTGAGGATGGCCTGCTCCGCCTCCGCCCAGCCCATGCCGGCTTGCCCCTTCGGGCCATAGTCATACAGGAGGGTCACATAGGCCTTCATGGCGGCGATCGCTTCGGAAGTCGTGGAAGCTGCGGGTAGTAGTCGTCATCAAGGAAGTTCACGCCCCACGCGTAGATCCAGCCGGCTGGGCTCATGAATGTGGATGCGTCTGCCGAACCCCGGTCCGTGTACCCGAAGACCTCACCCGCCCCTCAGTGATGGCCTTGGCACAAGCCATCAAATCATCCATGGTGGCTGGCGGTGTGTCGTTGCAGAACTCCTTGATCAGATCCGTGCGATAGTACAGGATCTGCACAATACCCTGGAAGGGCAACCCGTAGAGTGTGCCATCGTACTTCTGCGAATCCAGGTAGGAAGGCACGAAATCGCTCATAGAGTCCCACTCGGGAACGGACATGTCGACAGCATATTGGTCGAGGGGTTCAAGGTACCCGGACTTCGCGAATTGGGCCACGTACCAGAAGTGAACGTTCGTGACGTCGTAGGTGCCGGTGTGCGCGGAGAAGTCCAGCATCTCCTTCTTGACCATCTCCGCCTCGGCTAGCAGCTCATACTCCACCTTGATTCCCGTAGCATCCTCGAACTCCTGCAGCCTGTCTAAGGTGCTGTAGGTCGGAACCTGCTCGTACATCAGAATCCGGATAGTCTCCCCGGCATATTTCTGCGTGAGGGGCACTTCAGGTGCTGTAGTCGGGGCAGCCACTTCTTGCGTGGCCACCGGCGGCGCGCTGGTCACCTCAGGGGTCGGCGGGGTAGCACAAGCCCCCAGCAAGGCCGCAACCAGAAGCGGGGCGGAGAAGATGTGCAAGAGTTCTACGCATTCTCGCGGTCATGGCTTTTCCTTCCTCCCTACTTGATTGACACAAACCGGTCAGGTCGATGGAGTCTGGTCTTCATGGTCCGCGTGCATTCCCTTGCCGCGCCACCTCCTTCCGCATCTGCCTCTTATCAGTCCAAGTGCGGGTTTCAGATCGGCCTCTTCCGCGTCGGCGCTTGCTCGTCTCACCCCAGGACAACCTCGAAGACCGACACTTCCGAACCCTCGTGCAGCAACTTGAGCTCCGCTGACAGCAACTGGTGCCGGGCGCTTGACCTCCATGCAGCAGCTTGGTCTGCCTCCGCGAACCTGAGCACCATCACGTGGCGACCTGGAGCCCCACTTTCTTGCAGAAGCGAGCCGTGTATGAATCCGGGCTGTTCCCGCAAGGCCGGGAAGTACACGCGGTCGGCGAAGCGGATGAACTCCGCTTGGCTGACAGCCGGAACCTGGAACCTCACATGCCGCTCAATCATCGGCGTCTCTTCACCCCATCTCCCCGCGTGCTTTCACAATCGCATCCACGAAGAGTTCGCGCATTCTCGGTAAGCTTGCCGAAGCGCCCCTCAGCGATGGCGCGTTTCTCTACGAGGTTGCTCCCGACAGCAACGGCAGCAGCACCCGCCCGGATAAACTCGCCTGTGTTCTCCAGTGTCACCCCACCAACCGGAATCAGTTTGATCTGCGGCAGCGGTGCCAGCACAGCCCTAAAGTAGGCAGGGCCTCCGACCTCGGCAGGAAACACCTTTACGAAGTCCGCACCAGCCTCCCAAGCCGTCAGTATTTCAGTCGGCGTGTATGCTCCGGGAATAACCACCTTGCTGTAGCGATGGCAGGTCTCGATCACCTTCAGGTTCAGCGTCGGCGCAACAACGAACTCTGCCCCCGCCAGGATTGCCGCCCGGGCCGTCTCCAAGTCCAACACAGTCCCAGCACCCAGGAGCACCTCTTCGCCAAGCTCGTGTGCAGCTTCTGCAATCAGGTTCAGCGCCCCCGGGGTTGTCATTGTGAACTCGATGACCTTCACCCCGCCCGCGGCTACGGCCTTCGCTGCACGCAACAGATCCTCGGAGCGATCAAACCGAACAATCGCAACAATCCCACTTCTCTCGATCAACTCCACTTGCGCTTGCCGATCCATATGCAGCCTCCTCCTACCGGGCGATTCGAAGGCTTGAACCCTTCATGAGCTGTTCGGCTTCATCCAGGGTGGCCCAATTGAAGTCGCCCCAGGAAGTGTGCTTAAGTGCAGTGAAGGCATTCCCCAGTCGAAGCGCATACTCGACGTCGTGGGTGAGGTAGCCATACAAGAACCCGGCGCTGTAGTTGTCGCCGCCCCCCACGCGGTCCACGACCTCGATCTCGTACGTGATGTCTCGATAGCACTGGCCATCAGCTACCGCAATCGCACTCCACGTGTTTCGCCAGACAGAGGGAGTCCCTCGAAGGGTGATCGTTACCACCTTGAAGCCAAACTTCCTAGCCAACTCCAGCGCTACATCCTCATAGCTGGGAGCGCGGATGCCGAAGACTCGCTCCGTATCCTCTTCGGTCGTGATCAGGATGTCGACCTGAGACATGAAGGGCTCTTGGACGGCGCGGGCTTTCTGCTCACTCCACAGCTTGGCTCGGTAATTCAGGTCGTAGCTCACTATGAGCCCCAGCTTCTTTGCCACGCCGATTGCCTGTGCGGTCACCGTTGCCGTGCGGTCGCTCAACGCCGGAGTGATACCGCTCACATGGAAGAGCTTGGCGCCCTCCATGACCTCTTCCCAGGCGATCTCGTTCGGCTCGACATTGGCGATCGCCGAGTGAGCGCGATCATAGAGGACGCTGCTAGCCCGCGGGGAGGCGCCGTACTCGACGAAGTACAACCCAACCCGATCCCCTTTCGTCCATACGATGTGCTGCGTATCCACTCCCTGTTCGCGAGCCTTGTTCCTCACCATCCGGCCGAGCGGATTCGCAGGTAGGCGGCTGACCCATGCGGAAGACATACCGAGGCGTGCCACCCCCGCCGCGACTGTGAGCTCAGAACCACCCACACTCAGACTGAGGGATGTTGACTGCTCAAGACGCTGGAAATCGGGCGGGCTCAGGCGGATCATCGTCTCGCCAAACGTCACAACATCACTCATGACTCATCTCCGTCGATGACTCTTGGGACCAAGACCAGGGATAGTGACGAGGTCGAATGAAAGGCAAGATGCCCTCTACACTTGTCAGGCTTCACGGCCAACAGCCAGTCCTCACGGCGAACTAGCCCACAGCTCCTGAACGTCCAAAAACACCACCAAGGCTGGATGTGATCTCGCCCGCGGTACGGACGACCGCATCTGCCAGATCAGCTTCCCTCATTTGGTCGCGAATCCGAGCTACGGGGCCCGAAGCACTGATCGCGGCAGCCAACCCGGAATGGTCGAATACGGGGGCCGCGATGCACGCGACACCTTCTTCATGTTCCTCGTTGTCGGCTGAGTAGCCCCGCTTGCGAGCCTCCCGCAAATCAATCTCGAGCCGCCGCCAGTCCGTCAATGTGTGCCGAGTGAACCGCTTGAGCTTTGTCTTCTTCAGCAATGGGGGAATCCCCAATTCAGGCTCGACAAACGCCAACAAGGCCTTGCCGAGCCCTGTGCAGTATGCCGGCGCCCTGCCGCCTGCTCTCGAGGACATCAACCCAATCGGGTGGAGCCCCGGCAGCTTGAGCAGATACACCACCTCCCATCCTTCCAAGATCGCCAGGTGAACTGTTTCGCCGCAATGGTCACGGAGATTTGCGAGATGGTCCTCGGCCGCCTGGCGAAGGTCGCTTGTCCTCAGGAAGGCATCCCCGAGCGCCAAGCACTCAACCCCAAGCCGATAGCCAGTGCCATTCGATGGCTGTTCAACGAAACCTGCACCAGCGAGTGTCACTAGCAAGCGGAAGGTAGTGCTTGGCGGGAGTTCGATCTGCCTGCTGATCGCCGACAGATTCCAGATCTGCCTGCTCCGTCAGGAGCTTGAGGATTGAAAGGGCGCGCCCGACCCGCGCGCACGGAGTAACGCTCTTCTTGCGAATGCCGAGAGGCGGAGGTCTTCTCAGCCGGCGGGGAGCCACTTACTCGGACTTTCACCTGATGAAATCACCTTTCGTTGCATGAATACTATAGAGCAGCCCACCGCGCCTGTCAAGCAGGGACGGTGCTCTCATGGGATGCAGCTGCGTCGCATCTCGTCGGGCGCGGGTTCAGCTAGGCGAGGAGAGTACCTTCGCTCTGGCACCCTCCTGCCTGTCAAGCTGTGCTTGGCCACTCTGCCAACGAAGTGCGTCCCGTGGTTGCCATACCGCCCTGCCCAGTCGGCACACACAATATGGCACCTCACTAGAGCACTCGGTCCTGGATTCTGCGCCTCATCCAGTCTGCAGCCGCGTGCACCACAATGGCCACAGCCGCGGCCCCTGGATCAAGATCTCCAATGGACAGTTCTCGCAACCACCTGGCGCGACCGTATGTTGCAGGCTGGAACCTTGCCACGTTTTGCCCATTGCACAGGCTTCCCGATTCTGGTAATCTCCAATTATCGGAATTGATTTGCGCTCTCACGTGAGCCCAGAGAGGGCACTGAGGAGCCGCTGTAGACCTCACGGCTATAAGCTCTTGGCTGTCGCGATGGTTATCAAGACAGCCATACCGTAAGGTCCAGGGTAGGGGTTTCGACCGAGTTAGTTCACATCCGTGAGGTCGGAGGTTCGAGCCCTCTCGCGCCCACCTGATCGACACCGCTGTCCTCATGGTTAGCCCTGAGAGGGAACTGTGAGGACAACTCTCTTCCACGGGGTTGTCACCCCTGCCGATTGCGGACTTCATGGTTTCAGGTCGCAGTATCCGCTCTCGTCGGACCCAATGAGATCCTAAGAGTGGGCGTCTATTCCTGCCATTGTGGGTAGCTCGGCGGATTGATGTTCAAGTCCTCGACTAGAGACTCGGACGTGTATGCCAGACTCGGCCATCTCGGATTGTCAAGCGGGGGATGGCGTCCTGCCTTCCTCAATACTGGGTATTCGCCCTTGGTCTTCAGGTGCTCCGGTAGCCCTAAGGTCCGCAAAGCGCCCATGCGTAGGTTCAGTCCCACCGTCGCCTCGTGAAGAAGGGGCGGCGTTGAAGGGCGTGTACGGGTTTCCGGAAAGGAGAAAGATCCCTGTGCGCCTTGTTGGATTCCGGTCAAGGGGCATGGGGGGATTGTCAGGCCGGCTTCGAACAACAAATGCATCTCATCCAATGTGATCCCCCTCGGCTGAAAAGACGGGGGCGGGGCGAAGCCGGATTCTCACTCGGGCTGGCGACAACAATGGATCGGCAATGCGCAGCGTCTGCACGACGTGCTCCTGGCCGACACCCTCGTCCCAGGTCTGCGGCCTCCAGCGGCGGTAGAGGGCTTGTGTCATCCCGGGGATCCCGACCGCGCGAGTCTTGCAGACGGCGGGGGCGGCGCAAGCCGCCGGTGTTACAATCAGCCCGCGGTTTGATACACATACGCGGAGGTGGAGATGCCTTTCCGATTGGGCGGTCCTGAGCTGATCATCATCCTCGTCATTGTCCTGCTGATCTTCGGCGTCGGCCGGGTCGGCAAGATCGGCGGCGAGCTGGGCAAGGGAATCAAGGAGTTCCGCAAGGGCCTGCAGGGCGACGAGAACAAGGCCCCCGAGTTACAGGACACAAGCACGAAGCCGCCCGAAGGCGGCCCCCTAGCCTGATGACCCACTCACAGGCCGGCGGCAAACGGCGGTCTGTGTATCTAGTTGTCCTCGTGCGCTCGTCTGACGTTGATCCTGAACTACTGCAGGCTGCAGGATGGATTTGTCATGAGACACACTTCTCGGCCACTCACGTGCCTAAACGGGAAGCAGATGGGCTGAGAAGAATGACCGCGGTGAAACCATTGTTCGGACCATCCACCAGGTGATGCGCGAGTAGCGCTCGGCGGTGGGGAAGGTCCGGATCGTGGTCAAAGGGCTGGGGGGTGACGGTTTGTATACGCCCCTGATGACCGGTCATGGGCGGTATCGTTGGCGGCCATTGCCAGCCCACAGCGTCTTTCGGCCCCCCTTCACCTCTCTTGGCCTTCAGCTCCATGAACCCGGTTCACCTCCGTGAGGTCGGAGGTGCAAGCCCTCTCGCGCCCACCTTAGGCCTTACGGCTGGCTCGGAGGAGCAGGTGCAAGGCCTGCACCACCTGGTATCTGGACGGGCGCTCTCCTGGCGACGGCCGGACTAGGCGGCCGGCCCATGGAGGTTCCTTCCTCCCGCTCACGCGGCTGGCGATCCTGTTCCGGGCCATTTTGCGACGGCCTGCGAAAGACGAGCTGGTTTGAGAGCGTACCAGCCAGAGCATGAAGACTGGATCGGGTAGTACACTGCCTGCCGGCGGGGAACGGTCTGCCTGCGAGTAAGCATCTGGCGCCCCATGTGTTCCGTGTCGCCCTCCGCAACCAGCGCATCCGGCGAGTCGTCAATGATAAGGTTGACTTCAGCTACCAGGATGCCGATAGCGGATTAAACCGGCCATGCACGTTGGCGGTCGAGAAGCTCATCCGGCGCTTCCTTCAGCACATTCTGTCCCAGGGGCGGGTCAAGGTTCGCGACTATAGCTTCTTCAGTCTCGGCAAGCGGCAACGGCAGGCGGCTTGCAGGCTCCCGAGTGCCTGCCGCCCGTCGAATCTCTTGGGACCCGGGACCAGGCGGCGGCTGATGGGTCCATGCCAGCGCAGCAGCCTGCGCGCTGTCCGACCATCGGCGAGGGCCCCGCAAGGGGTGCCCTAGCTCCGACCCGGCGGTCGCAATCCTCCTCGAACTTGACCGCGTTGCCTTTCCCTCTTCCTCAATGCGCCCCGAGCGGGGGCGACGATAATCGGCAGGCCTTGTGGTGTGCGAAGCCACCAAGACCACGGGGTGACTTGCCTCCTCCCACCAGCTTCCACTAGAATCGTCCTGCGAAACGCAGGTACACCGACCCATTGCCCGAGATGCCCCAGGGCTCATGCCCCTCGTGGAGCGGCACGTGCATGCAGCTAAGTTCAACTGGTGATTGGGGTGGCGGCTTCGCGCATCACCAATCCCATAGTTCGTCAGGAAGCCGCCTCAGAGGGCGGTGCCATGAGGGAAGTTGACCATGCAATACACG
This sequence comes from uncultured Chloroflexia bacterium, assembly GCA_963743255.1. GTDB lineage: Bacteria > Chloroflexota > Anaerolineae > Anaerolineales > E44-bin32 > DYJB01. Next base: position 343,350 of record CAVUPD010000013.1, on the reverse strand, counting down.
CACCTCGGCCGCACCGGTGTTCAAGTCTCGCGCATCTGTCTGGGCACAATGACCTACGGCAGCCCACAGTGGCGCCCATGGGTGCTGGACGAAGAGGCGAGCCGCCCCTTCATCCGGCGTGCCCTCGAGCTCGGAATTAACTTCTTCGACACCGCCGATATGTACTCGGACGGCCTGAGCGAAGAAATCCTCGGGCGAGCGCTTCACGATTTCGCCCGCCGCGAGGAAGTCATCCTCGCCACCAAGGTCTACTTCCCTATGGGACCCGCACAGAACGAGCGCGGCCTATCGCGCCTGCACATTCTTCGCTCCATTGACCAATCCCTGCGGCGGCTGGGCACCGACTATGTCGATCTATACCAGATCCATCGCTGGGACCTCGAGACCCCGATCGAGGAAACGCTGGAGACCCTCCACGATGTAGTGAAGGCCGGTAAGGCGCGCTACATAGGCGCCTCTAGCATGTATGCCTGGCAGTTCGCCAAAGCACTCTACCTTGCCGACCTACGCGGCGGGACACGCTTCGTTTCGATGCAAGACCACTACAACCTGGTCTACCGGGAAGAGGAGCGGGAAATGCTGCCCTTATGCCGGGATCAAGGAATCGGTGTCATCCCTTGGAGCCCGTTGGCACGCGGCTTCCTGGCTGGCAACCGTACCCGCGCGCAGTGGGGCGAGACACTGCGCGCCAAGACAGACGATCTCGCCCAAAGTATGTACTATCAGGACTCAGACTTCGCTGTCGCTGACCGAACGCGTGCACTGGCCGAAGCACACGGTGTCACGCCAGCCCAGATTGCACTTGCGTGGCTGCTACATAAGCCGGGCATCACCGCGCCGATCATCGGCGCGAGCAAGATGTTCCAGTTGGAGGATGCGGTGGCCGCTGTGCAGATCCTGATCTCGGCGGAGGAGATCACGGCCCTGGAGGAGTTCTACCGCCCCCACCCGGTACTGGGGCACACTTAGCCGATCGCCAAGTTCCAGGAACCTCGCGGCCATACTTCTGAGCATCATGTGGCACTGTGTTACTAGCGAACCGACCTTGCTTGTTGCCAGACGGCTGTGACCAGGATCGGGCGGCGGCGCAACCGGCGGAGAGCCTCCTGGGCCTGATCGCTAAGCGCAAATTAGTCTTGCGGACACAGGTCGGGCAGTTAGCGGCTCTCCAGTGGGCCCGCAGGTATTCCGCCGGGCTGGGTTCCGGGGCGCACTCCAGGACCCTACTCGGTGGCAGCCTGTCCAGCCTGCCCGGCCGGGTATTGTCTGGCCAGCCGACTGCGATGGCAGGGCCCGCCGTCCAAGATCACCAAAGGTATTCCCCTCAACTGACGCGAACCGTCAATAAGGGCTTTCGCTCGATAGCAGCGAATATGATTGACTACACCACTCGCCATGCTTCCGGCCGCCTGCTCCGCAGCGGTCCGATCCCAAACAGGCCGGTCGGGCGAGTGGGGTCACATTCGGTCTCATCTCGCCATCCAGCCACCGTCCACAGTCAGGATTGCTCCGTTGATGTAGTCTGCCGCCCGGGAACTCAAGAACACAATTGCGCCCTTGATGTCATCGGCGACGCCCCACCTTCCCGCCGGAATGCGGGAGAGTATCTGCTCGCTGCGTGATTGGTCTGCCCGCAGTGCAGCAGTAATGTCAGTGGAAATGTAGCCAGGAGCAATTGCATTGATGTTAACACCCTTCGAAGCCCACTCGTTTGCCAAGGCCATGGTTAGGCGTGCAAGGCCCGACTTGCTTGCAGAGTAGCCCGGGACGAGAATGCCTCCCTGGAAGCTCAGTACTGACGCAGTGAAGATGATCTTGCCCTCGCCTCGGGAAACCATCTCCCGCCCAAACTCCCTCGCAAGGATGAATGGGGCAGTCAAGTCCACCTCCAGCGTCTGATCCCAGAGCTCATCCGCGTAGTCCAAGGCCTCCTTCCGCATGACCATGCCTGCGTTGTTCGCTAGAATGTCTACCCTCTCCACGTCTCTCTTCACTTTCCCAATGAACTCATATAGATCTTCTCGCCGCGAGAAATCACAGCAGTAGCCCCGAAACCCCCCACCAAGTGCCACCACCTCGGCCTCGACTTCGCTGCCGTGGGGAGGTAACGTTCTACTTACGCCGACGATGTCGGCCCCGGCTTCTGAAAGCGCCTGCGCCATTGCCTTCCCCATTCCCTTGTCGCACCCAGTAACGAGCGCCGTTTTGCCGTCAAGGCGGAAGAGGTCCAGGATACTCACGGGCTAAGCTCCTTTGACAATCCTCATCTGTTTCGGTGCTAGGGAGCCCCTTGATTACTCACCGCCCGACCCTCCCGAGTTCATGCCGGGGAACAACTCTGCCCTCAGAGCCTTCAACAGTGAGTTGTCCCCCTCAGGTAACACGGACACCCGGCCAGACTCACACCTCCCCAGGCAGTGTAGCCCACGCCCCAAGAACTTCAGCTGGCGCACCACCTCTCAACTGTTACGCGGCCGCATCACTCAGGGACTTGGCCACGACAGTTCCCCACTCGCCAGAGCCCTCCTGCTGGCACGCGGTGGCAATGTTGGTCTGACCTCGCAGGTCCTCGAACTCGATGCGGACATTCTCATCTGTCAAGTCTTTCTTCCTCTTGGCCCACCGCATCCTCAGAATAGTGGCCTCCGCACTCTCCTGCTTCTCGCCAATTCCGCCTCCCGCTTCGCAAGAATTCGGCCAACGGTCGTGTCTTGGCAAGACGCTCCCATGGTCCCGTCCGGCCCGACGCCATCCACGGTCCCCACTGCGCAGCCGATGACCACCGCTACTTCGTACGATACGCCCGTGGGCAACACCATCGCGACGGCCAGCTACCTCGCGACGCCCTCGGACTTCGTCGGCCAACTGAGGGAGTGCTCCCGCTGAACCCAATCGCGCGCCTGGAGGCGCCATGCTCCACCCGGTCACCGATCCTCGCACATTGTCTTTGAGAGACGCCCGCACTGGCCCGGATGCCTGCTCAAGCAGGATTGGCGGATGCCATCCGCGGGCAGCTGGTTGGGGACGGCGCGGTAACCCGACCAGACCTGTGTGACGCGGCTTCTCACCGCTTCACCGCTGCCCGGGCGTTCGTAGCCACCACAATCGGCAGCGTTGCCCAGGGCTCACCACGCGAATGTTGTGCGATCCGAGGGGCCTCCGCCAGCGGCGTGCGCGGCCGAGCAGTTCGTTCGCCGTTCGGCCGAGTTCGACGGGCTCAACGGTAAGTTGGCCTACTTAGCTCACGCTCGCCGCCTGCGTTCTCATGCGGTTTCTCTACGATTTCACGGTCGACTCACTCAAGTACCAACCGCGAACCGTGTGAGCTCACGCCTTTCACGCACACAAGTACCCCGAGTTGTCTTCGACCGACCAATGCGAGCTCTCCGATCGTTCTCCTACGTATAGAACAGCGCACCGATTTCATGCTTCCGATACATCTCTCGGAGACGCTCCACAGCCTCCACCTTCAGCAGTCTGCCATCTGATGCACTGAAGTTCGCTTCCGCTTGCCTAGCGTTGCGGATGCCCGGAATCACTGACGATACCATCGGGCTCGCCAGACAGTACTTGAGCGCCGCGTGCGCGAGCGGTGTTCCATCCTCAGTGAGGAATCCGATCTTCTCGACCTGACCCACCATTTCGCCGACCCAGTTCTTGTCAGGGCGCTCATTGCGCCAGTCACCCTTAGGGAACTGGGTCGCGCGCGTGAACCTGCCTGTCAGCGCGCCTGAGGCCAGCGGCACGCGCGACAGGATGCCAACGCCCTCTTTCCCGGCCAGAGGGAACAGCGTCTTCTCGGCCGATTGATCCAGGATGTTGTGAATGACCTGGACGCATTCCACCCGGCCTTTCTCGATCTGCGGATTAGCTTCGTCATGCCGCACAGCCGAAACAGAGATGCCGATCACGCGGATCTTGCCTTGCTCTTTCAGTCTAAGCATCGCCTCGTACCATTGCACGCGCTTGGCCCAGGATGGATTCCAAGTATGCAGTTGTAGGATGTCCACCCACTCGCGGCCGAGGTGTTTCAAGCTCCGCTCGCAGCACCTGATGATCCAATCGGCGGGGAACTCTTCGCCAATTGCCATACTGAGCGGCGGATCCCAGGAGGAATTCTTCGGCGGCACCTTGGTCGCGATGACGACCTCATTCAGCACGCCGCGCTCCTTCATCACCTGTTGGATCAGTTTCTCGCTGTGGCCGTCGCCGTATGAAAGCGCGGTATCGAAGAAGTTGCAGCCAAGATCCAGCGCGCGGTGCAACGCGGCAATGGAGTTGGCGTCATCTTGCCCGCCCCACATCTCGCCACCGATCGGCCAAGCGCCAAAACCGATCTCTGAAACACGAATGCCGGTGCTCCCCAGTTCTCGGAAATGCATGTGTGCCTCCATCAAGGGGTATTCACTTTGGACTCGACAATCGCCCAGCCAGGGACAGCGCATCCGACCGCTGGCATAGCATCTCGTCCCGGCGGCTCGCCCGTCTTGTGCGCGCCCACGAACCCTGCCGTTGCCTTCAAGCTCAACAACGGCCTGACTGCCGATGAGATGGCACCTCGGAGCGATGCTTTAGCGCCCACTCGCGGGTGAGAGTCTAGATCAACGCTTTGTCGACAGCAACCGCTGCTGGTTGTACGCCCATACCCACCCTGTGCCTGATGGCCTTGAAGCTATCTACGTACACACCCGGTAGAGCTCCGGCAAGTGGGCAAACCGCCACTGCTTGTTCTATCAGGCTCCTCACCCTAGCGTGGTCTACTTCTCCCGGACCACCGAGTGATTGTGACAGCTCCCGAGCTTCGAGAAAGGCCGCGTCAAGTCTTAGACCATTCAGGACTTTCCCCAAGTCCTCCGAGCCTTCTCTACATTCCACTTGGACGACAATCGGGTTACGCAGTCAGGCTTCTCGTTATCAGCCAGATCGCTCGCGTTTCTAACACGAACTTCAATGCCGGCCGATCTTGAGCAGCCGTGTGGAAGCGGAGGGACTGGTTGAAGGATAACGGAGGAAGCACAACAACGAGCCGCCGCACCGTTCACTCGGTTACCTGACACCTGCCGAATTCGCGCGCGGGCACGGGCTTGGGACCAGAGTCTCCTTAGCTCGGTCGGAGGAACTCGTCACCGGAGTAGCGTTGTCGAGGGCACGACGCACCCCTTACATACTCGGGCTCTCATGACTCCTGGCACAGAGATCGGGGGACGTCACCCTTGGGTCCCCCCCGTCTTCCAACATAGATCCTGGTCGTTCTCTATGCCTCCTTCGCACCGAGCGCGCCCACTCCCGCCAGGGTCTTGGCGAGGTCCTTCTTGTGGGTGAGGTCACTGAGTCGCCCGATCACAATAACCTGGGCTTCCGGCGACCCTGCGCCGTGCATGGACTCAGTGCGATACGCGACGGCACCGGTCCCGGAGGTCATGTTCTCGATCAGCCGCAGGATGCGCATCCGATCCTCTGTAGCCACAGACGCTACTCCTCGCAGGTATTTCTCGATGTAGGGCTGTAACTGCGGGTTGCGCCAATCCTTTTCGGACGGCATGGTCACCATTAGCCCGCCTGCGATGTCCTCCGCCAATCGTGCGATCTCGTACGGAAAGCGCGTGACATTCTGCTTGCACACATTCGCCAGCAGCAGATCCACGAGGTAGGTGCCTGAGGAGGTCGGCCTCCCCCATATAGGAGCACGCCAGGCCACATGCAAACATCGTCTCATTGAGATGTACCATCTCCGCGATCTTGCGCTTGATGTGCGCCGCCTGGGACACGCCAGCGTAGTCCGCGGCGGTAGCCGCTGCGCCAATCAACGACATCACCCACGCCCACCTTGCAGCCCCCGTAGCTCTGGCGATGATACCCCGCAAAGCGCTCCACGAGCAGCCCCGCGAACTCGTACTCGCCGCACAGAAAAACACGCTCCCACGGCACGAACACGTCCTCGAAGATCAACAGCGCCTCGTGTCCACCGAAGCGAGGCGTTGCCGAGGTCGATCTCTCCGCCTTCGAGTTTGCGCGTGTCGGATGACTGCCGCCCGACGATATGGATAATGCCGGGCGTATTGATCGGAATGGCAAAGGAGAGCGCATAGTCCTTGTTCATCGGCGCGCAGCGCCAGGGTCGGCATTACGATAATCTCGTGCGAGAACACCGCGCCCGTCTGATGCGCTTTCGCCCCTCGGACTATGATCCCATCCGCCTGGCGTTCGACGATATGGACAAACGAGATCGGGATCGGCTTGCTCCGACGGACGTTTGCTACGATCCCCCTTCACATCCGTCATCGCGCCATTCAGCACGAGATCGTTCTCTTGCACATATTTCAGGTAATCGAGGAACCGCTTGTGATAGCGTGTGCCCTTGGCCTGATCTACTTCATAGGTGACGCTCGAAATCGCGTTCAACGCATCCCAGCCGACGCAGCGCTGGAAACACGTGCCGGTTTTCTGGCCGAGCAAGCGCAGTGCTTTGACCTTGCGAATGAGGTCCTCGGTGCTCGTATGAATCGACGTGAACAGATTGATCTCGCTTCCGTCCAGGTCTGAACGGGCATGCATCAGTTCTGCCGCGGAAGTATCTTCTGCGAGCCGATAGGTCATTGCCAGTGCGTTGAGGGATGGGCGCAGGATCGGATGGTTCACTGGGTCGGTCACGCGCTCGCCCAGCAAGGTAGACCTCGCGCGCCAGACCGTCCAAGCTGCTTGTATACTCTTGTCCGGTCTTCACTCGCTCACCTCCTTTGCGCTTCTCCACCACTAAGCCCGTAACGAGCAATATTGTCATCGGCCAGCGCTTGAATTGCGGCCAGGTGTTCGCATGTCTCGCGATCCAAAAGATGCCGGAACCGGCCCTGAAGCTGAAGATAGTCTTCCACAGGTCTCTTCTTCCCGATCCGCCGAGCCTTCAGTGGCTGTCCGTAGCCCGTTTCATAAAGCGGAACGAGCCCGGTCTGAATAGCGAGTTTGGCGACCTCAATCGTGCGCGAGGGGTCGAAACCCCAGCCGATCGGGCAGGGACTGTGGACATCCAAGTACTTGGGTCCGTGAATCTCCAGTGCCCGTTTGACCTTGCGGGTCAAGTCTTTGGGAAAGCCAATCGAGGCAGTGGCGACATAGGGAATGTCGTGGGCCAATGCGATGGCCGCGAGGTTCTTCTTCGGCTGCTCTTTGCCCCACGCGGCTTTCCCGGCCGGCGTGGTCATGGTCGTCGCGCCGAAAGGCGTCGCACTGGAGCGTTGAACGCCGGTATTCATGTAGGCTTCGTTGTCGTAACAGATGTACAACACATCGTCCCCGCGTTCCAACATGCCCGAGAAAGAGCCCATGCCGATGTCTAGCGTCCCGCCGTCGCCGCCGATGACGACGACCTTGACCTTCTCGCTCAGCCCCTTCCTCTTCAAAGCCGCGGCTACGCCGGAGGCAACCGCCCCGGCGTTCTCGAACAGGGGGTGGAGCCAGGGCACGCCCCACGGCGAGTAGGCATACGGGGAGGTAAAGGTCTCGACACAGCCGGTGGCCGTGATGACGACGACGTCCGGCCCCGTCGCCTGCATGATCGTTCGCGCCGCAAGTGAGGCTCCACAGCCCGGGCAGGCGCGATGGCCGGGTGTAAAGAGTGCCTTGTCGTATCTAGATTCCATTTCTGGTCCTCGTGATTGGACCTAGAATTCTCCGGTTTCAGGCCGACAAAGTCGACCGTGCGGGCGACGATTCCAGCATCAACAGCCCGTCGGCACGGTCCACAATGTAGCGCGGCAGTCTCGAGCGTAACTTCCCGTCCTCCGTAGCCGGCCAGCATCCCAAGCACCAACGGACGGTGGGGGGCGTCATACAGAGCTGCCTTGACATCGCTCGCCAAGACTCCCTGAAACCCCATCGAGAGCGCCCGATCAAGCACGGCCACTGCTGACGCACCTTTCACGGCCCGACACAGCTCGTCGCTGGGGAACGGGCGAAAACATCGGACTTTGACCAACCCGACCTTGATTCCCTCATCCCGCAGTCGGTCGACGGCTTCGCGCAGAGTGCTGACCGTCGAGCCCATGGCGACGAGAATGATCTCGGCGTCCTCCGTACCATAGCAATCGATCAGCCCGCCATGATAGTGGCCGAACGTGGTCTTATATTCCTCGCGCCACTGCTTCGACGGTCTTCTTTGGCGTTCTGCATCGCCTCCTGCAGCAGGAAGTGGAACTCGAGAGCATTGGTCTCGTCGGCGATGCGCGCCAAACGTCATCGGACGCTCCGGGCGACAGATAATGGATCGGTTCATAGCCCGGCAGAAAGGCGTCTATCGCCGCCTGGTCGAATGTTGTCACGGGTTCAAAGACGTGGGTCAGCGTATAGCCGTCCACGCAGACCATCAGCGGGAAGAAGGACCTGATGATCTTCGGCGATCTTGAAAGCCTGGATGTGAGTATCATAGGCTTCTTGACCGCTTTCAACATACAGCTGAATGAGCCCGCTGTCGCGGAGGCTCTGGCTGTCCTGGTGTTCCGGCTGCAGGCCGATCGGCGCCGAAACCTGGCGATTGGCTCCCGTGATAACAACCGGCAAGCGCGTGCCTGCGAGATAGTAGATGACCTCCGTCATCAAGAGCAAACCCTGGGACGAGGACGCCGTATAGGCGCGCACTCCCGTCGCACTGGCGCCGCCAATAACCGAGGCAGCCGAGAATTCCGAATCCACCCGGACGTACTCCGCATCCAACTCGCCGTCGGCGACCATCCGGGCAAGGTTCTCGACGATGTGGGTCTGGGGTGTGATGGGGTACGCCGAGATGACGGCAGGGCGACACGCCTTGACCGCCTGCGCGATCGCCATCGAGCCTTCCATGACGCTCGTTTCACCCAGAGCGCGGTTCGCCAATCCCAAAGAAGGGAGAGGAGGAGCGCTCGTCACGATTGTCTCAGCCATGGTTTACCCTTCCTCCGCGATCATCTGAATTGCATCGGCAGGACATTCACGGGCACAAATGCCGCATCCTTTGCAGTACGTATAGTCGGGGTAGTACTTCTTGTCTTCCATCCAGACACAAGAATCCGGACAGTACATTTCACAGAATCCACATCCAGTGCATTTCTCAAGGTCAAACACAGGTCGGCTGTAACGCCACGTCCCCGTCGGGTATGCCAATGCGGTACGAGGGCCCGTTACGGCAGCGAAGTGAAGCGGGCGACCGGGTGCCCCCAATCCAGGGCTATGCGCCCAAGCTGGCAGGCCAGGATGCGGTTTGGACTTCGTCACCCTCACGGGCGCTGATTCGGTCTGCCGAAACCAGTCGTACGTCGCTTGGGCTGCACGACTGTTCCTCTCACCCAACTCCCCCGGGAATCGCCGACGGAATGCCTCTTGGACAGATGCAAGGCTGATGGCTCCCGTTGCTGCCGAGAAGGCACCCAACATCGAAGCGTTGACATGCGGTTGCCCGAGAATCTCCGTGGCGATGCGCGTGGCTGGAATCGAACAGACCTGCGCTTCCGATGGCCACGCCAGGGCAGAAGGTGGGTTCTCGCTGTTGATCAACACCAGGCCATCCGGGCCAAGTCCCTGCAATACGTCAGCCGTCTCCAAGAGGGATGGGTCTAAGATGATGATCCAATCAGGGGCGTTGACACGGTGGCGGAGGCGGATTGGGCGTGTATCTAGCCGGATAAATGCTTGGACAGGAGCCCCGCGGCGTTCGCCGCCAAAGGCCGGGAAAGCCTGCCCGAACTTGTGATCCGCGAACGCAGCTACGACTAAGAATTCGGCGGCCAATACCGCCCCTTGACCGCCGCGTCCGTGAATTCGAATCTCTTTCAACAGTCGCCCTCCGTGTTGACCGGATTCTCTGTCTAACCGCTCAGTCCCCGTCGGCGCCCGATCGTTGATCATCTATTGATGTCCGCAAGAGATTGTGACAGTGGGCCGATTCTGTGGGATGGGAAACCCACGCGGAGTGCGACGTGCCCCTGAAGCACCGGAAATACGGCGACTGCAGGCGGCGGGACTTCTTCTTCGCCGGAGGCTGAGCCAGGCCGAAGTCGTAAGGCGAGTCGGTGTTCGCTGCCATTCGGTGAGCATCTTGACGATGGAGGCAAGGCTAATCTGAAGAACGCAGGACGGGAACCCTGCCTGAGCCGGGCGGATCTGGTGCGGGGGGAATGAGGACTGAAGCACGGCGCCGGGCTGTGGACGGGCCACCGGGTGGCCAAGCTGATCGAGCAGGAGTACCGGGCCCGCTGCCAGCCCGGTCATGTCTGGCGCTCCCTGTCGTGCCTGGGCTCGAGCGGGCTGCCTGAACGCCCGCGCCGGGCGCGCACTCGATCCCCACGTGGGCAGGCCCCGGTGATCCCGCATCACCTCAACTTGAAGACGGACTCGGCCATCGTCGGGATCACCCTGCGGGACTTGTGCCTCCGCCTCTGTCACGGGACGGTCCGCGGTCCCCAGGTGGTCGGTTTCCTGCCACAACTCCCGCGTCAGCTGGAGGGTAAGCTGTTGGTGATCTGGGGCCGCCTGCCCTGACACCGCAGTCGGCTGGTCAGGCAATATCTGCCTGGGCAAGCCGAAAGGATCGTCATCGAGCAGCTGCCGGCCTATGCTCCGGAACTCACCCCGGTCAAATACCTGTGGGGGTACTGGAAGAACCATCACAGTCCAACCTGGATCCGCAAGAATACCTGGCGCTCAGCTACCATGCCCGTGCGGCTCTCTGCCGGATGCGCCGCCGTCCGACACTAGTCACCGCAGTCTGGCAGCAAGCCAGATCGGTTCACCAGTGTAGCTGCATTATACAATGCTCAGTCGCGCGGATTTCTGTTTCCGTTACGGATACGTCACCTTGAGCGAAGCGGAAGATCACCAGTTTCGTCCGAGTTTCTTCGCTGCGCTTGGAATGACAATCTATGAACCAGAGCGGACTCTGCCCCAGCCTTCCGACACGGGGCACGATCCAGAGGCATCGCCACTCAGCGAGCCTTGTGGCGATGCCCCGTGGACTCATCATGCATAGCCTGGCGATCCGCACACCCTGCGATGCATCATTGCGATCATGTTGCCATCCTCGATATCCCGTTGCGACCAGCAAACGTTCAATCCCCGACAGACGATCTGTGCCTATGCGTCACAGAGGTCTGGGTTACAGTTCACAATGACCTTCACGTTGGTCGCCTTGTTGACAACGCACTCCTCAAGCCCTTTCTCGACAACGTCCTCCAGAGCAATCCGATTGCTGATCAACGGAGTGGGATCAACGCGGCCATCGGCCAGGAACTGGATTGCCTGCGGAAACTCTGCACGCCGTTATTCAGTATGCCGATGAGTTCCCTTTCGTGCAAGACCAGGTCATTGATATTGAACGTGACCGGCTTCTCAAAGATGCCGACCTCCACGATGCGGCCTTGGGTCCGAGTTGCATTGATAGCCATGGACAAGGTCTCGGGTTGGCCGGCATCATCTATGGCCAGGTCGACGCCATTCCCGCCGGTTCGCTTCTTGATTTCTGCGACCACGTCCACTTCGTTAGGGTCGAACACCGTGGCCCCCAGGCTTCGAGCGACATCCGCGCGCATGCCTTTCAGCTCAACCATGAAGATCTGGCTGGCAGCCGACGCCTGACGAAGCTGATACTGGAGTAGACCCTGGTTGCCGGCGCCAATCAACAACACACTCTCGCCGGCGATCAACCGCCCTCGTCGCAAGACGTGCACGGCGACTGCCGTGGGCTCGGAGAACGACGCCTTCTGCAGCGAGAGTTCCGGAGGAATGTGAAAGACCCGAGTCCACTGGGGATGGTGACATACGGTGCGAAGACACCATCGCGGCCCAGTCCGAGGAAGGCGCACTTGTCGCACAGGCTGTATTCATGGCGCAAGCAGGCCCAGCACTTGCCGCACCAGGTTGCCGAATCGGCCGTCACGCGATCGCCCGGCTTGAAAGCCTTCAACTCCCGGCCCCACCTCGGCAATGATGCCGGCGAATTCGTGTCCCTGAATGAGTGGTGCTGCTTTGCCGGTCAAGGGATGCGGTGTAATGGGCATCCAAATCGGGCCTGCTGCATACTCGTGGAGGTCCGTTCCGCATACTCCCGCCCAACCGACCTTGATCTTGACCTCTCCGGGTCCAGGCTCTGGCGCATCCGGAACATCGACGACCTTCGTGTTTTGTCTTCCGTACCAAACAGCTGCTCGCATCATGAGTGATGCCTCCTTGTTCACTTCACATCAGAAAGCATTCCACCCACACTAACAAACCCGAGACTGACGGAAGCACAGCATCCACGAGCGAGCTGAACTTGATCCAGCCAGAGATCGCGAACCTGCGGGCCTCGCGATCGCGACCGAACAGCATCCTGCCTTGAGTGTCGTCACAGCCGACACAGGCCGGCGAGACACTTGGTGGATGCTCGGCCCGGGGAGTCTGCGGGCCAGAGGAATCCTCCGGCCCGCAAACTCCCTCTGCATTTCGAAATCTACTGCGCAACGCCGACCGGCTTACTTCTGGTGGAAGAAGAAATCCACGTTGTCTTTGGTGACCACCGTCACGCCCGTGTCCGTGATCCCCGGGACCTGCGGCGCACCCGCTGCCCTCCAATCCGGGAAAGCGGGAACCGTGTTGTGCTTGAGCCAGTAGAGATAGTAGGTGGCGATCCACTCTTCCAGGACGCTGTTCTGCGCCATAGTGGCACAGGATCGTCCCGTCCTTGATGTAGGGCAGCATGTCGTCGTCTCGATCCATGGCCACGACCTTGATCTTGCCGGCCTTGCCGGTCTCCTTGAGCGCGCGAGCCGTGGCTGCGCCGGCGGTGGCATCAACGCCGATGATCATGATCCAGGTCTGGATTGCGCCTGGAGCAACTGCGTCGCAACGGTCAAGCCATAAGCCGGGTCGGACTTCTCGTCTACCTCGGCGACGACCTTGATGTCCGGGTAGTCCTTGCAAAGATGTCCTTGTAGCCGGCCGCCCTGAGCCCGTGCGCCGGATTGGTGGTCGTCATGAAGGCGACCTTGCCCTTGCCGTTCTTAGGTCAGATTCTTGGCCGCATATCGCGCCGCCGATCCTGCCGACCTGCCGGTTGTCGGGCCCGACAAAACCATAGCGGGCCGTTGGATCGTTGACGTCATGGTTGACCACGACGACCCCGATGCCTGCTGCCATCGCGCGCTTCAGCGGCTCGTTGAGCGATTGATCGTCCGCCGGGAAGATCATGATGCCGGCCGGCTTCCTCGCGATCAATTCCTCCAAGATCTTGAGCTGCGCGACCGCATCGTATTCGACCGGTCCCAGGTACTCACCCTTGACGCCAAGTGACTTGCAGGCGGCATTGAACCCTTGCTTGCCCGTCCAGTCCAGAACGCGATCGCCGTGACCGCGCCCAACCAGACGTAAGTCTCGTCGCTGGTTGCCCGACTGCGGGTGCTGCGGTGGCGCGGCGGTGGGTGCCGCCGGCGCACGTCCTCGGTTGGTGCGTAGCGGCCGGCGCGCAGCCGGCGAGAACAAGCACCGGCTGCGGTCGCCGCGGTTCCCTGCAAGGAAACGCTCGCCGTGAGATCACGTCACCTGACTTATCTTCTTTTGTGGACATTTCAATCCTCCTTCATTCGGATTGGAAGGTGAACTGAATCCTGTTCCGAGTGTCTCAAGCGCATCGTCGCGTTCGATCTGGCCATGAAAGACTCGACGGCATACCCTCCTTCCTTTTGAGTGAGCTCATGGCCCGCCTCCAATGGCTCGGGGGCCACCTTCAGGGACAAGCCGTTCGATTCACTGTAAGGCAGCCCCTCCGCGCCGGAGTTCTACGCCCGCAGGCAGCCCTTCGAGTCGCTAGGTCTTCTCAGCCGCCGTCGCGATAACATGTCGAAACTCACCGCGGCCGTCAGAATCGTCCCGGTGACCACCCCCTCCCAGTAGATCGAGACGCCGAAGAGAGTCAACGCATTTGTGATCTAACGCCATGAAGATCAGCCCCAGAATTGCCCCGATGATCGTCCCCTCGCCGCCGGAAAGGCTCAACCGCCGATCACGCAGGCGGCGATGATGCGTAGTTCGACCCCGGCGAAAGCTGTCGGAACGCCGCTGGTGAGGCGCGCCATGGAAATCACCCCGGCCAGCGCCGTGAGAACGCCGCAGCCAATGTAGGCCAGAAGCACCACCCGGTCCACGTTGATGCCGGAGAGCCGCGCCGCTTTCTCGCTGCTACCCACATAGTAGAGTTGGCGGAAGGCTCGCCCACGGCGCAGCAGAATGTCGGCGATGACAACGATGACCACCATGTAGATGATGATCAACGGCACCCCGAACACACTCCCCTGCCCGATAAAGGCAAAGTCCGTCGGGATGTTGATGACCGGGTGCCCCTCGGTGAAGCCAAGCGCTACACCACGGGCGACCGACATCATCCCCAGCGTCGCGATGAGCGGATTGACCTTGATGCGCGTGACGACAAGGCCGTTGATGGTCCCGGACACGAGTCCGACCCCCAATCCGCCGAGGACGGCGACCACGTAGGGCATCTGGACATTCAGATGAGCCATGCGGCGCATAATCCCAGACAGGGCCATGATAGAGCCGACGGACAGATCAAACGCACCGGCAATCAATAGCGTGGACATTCCCACCACGACGAGGCCTTCCATCGAAAAGCCTCGCGCCATGGCGATGAAAGTTGCCGACATTCAAGAAATAAGGCGAGAGGATGGACATGGCAATACGCCCATGACGAGGATCAATATCACCATGGAGATCTCGCGCACCCGGAGGATGCTTGCCCAAGATCTCGGCTACCCGGTTGCGAGTTGATACCGGCGTCACTGCTGCCCATGGATGCCGGCAGGGTTGGGTTACTCATTCTCCTTCCTCCACCGTGGGGAACTTCCGATTTCGCTGATCGTGCCCAGCGCGTAAGCCGCAATACGCTCTTGCGTTGCTTCTGTGTGATCAAGGACGCCAACGAGTCGGCCCTCCCGCATAACCGCCGTTCGATCGTTCATGCCTAGAACCTCCGGTAATTCCGAGCTGATCATCAGCACCGCTGCGCCGTCGTTCGCCAGTTTGCGCAGCAGGGTATGGACCTCGGCTTTCGCTCCCACGTCAATGCCACGGGTCGGTTCATCGGCGATCAGCACCTTGGGATTCCGAGCCAACCACTTGGCAAACAGGACCTTCTGCTGGTTGCCGCCGCTCAGCCGTGACACCCGCTGTTCGATGCTGCTGGCCTTGATCTGCAGCGTGGAAACGGCATGCGCGCGCCCTGGCATCCATTTTGGCCAGGCGTTCACAAAGACGGGGCCGCTCAAGGCGCGGAGACACGCCACGACCACGTTCTCGCGCAGCGATTTCTCCAGGAAGAGCCCATCCCGTCTTCCGATCTTCTGGGATGTAGGCGATCCCCAGGTCCATGGCCTTGCTCGGGTGCTTGATCTTGACCGGTTTTCCGCGGAACAGGATCTCGCCTGCGGAGGCCGGTTCGCTTCCAAAAATGCCCCGCGCCAGTTCGGTGCGCCCGGAGCCGGTCAAGCCGAAGAGGCAGAGAACCTCACCTGCGTGGACGGTCAGGCTCACATTCGAATAGCCGCGTCCGGATAGGTTCCGCACCTCGAGCACAGGCTCCCGCCGGCCGCCATTCCGCTTTGGAAACAGTTGGTTCAGCTCGCGTCCCACCATCATCCGTACGATGGTGTCCTGGTCCGTCTCTGCCGTCTTGACGGTTCCCACCAACTTGCCGTCTTTCAGCACGGTGATTCGGTCAGAAATCGCAAACACCTCATCCAGCTTGTGGCTGACGTAGATGACGCCCACGCCCTGTTCCTTGAGCATGCTTGAGACAATTGAACAATCGCTCTGTCTCGCGCTCGCCGATGGCTGAGGTCGGTTCGTCGAGAATGAGAACCCGCGCCTGACGCTGGATCGCGCGGGCGATCTCCACGATCTGTTGGACCGCCACGTTGTACAAATACAGTGGGGTTCGGGGGTTGATCTTGACATCAAAGTCCTGCAAGGCTTGGGCGGTAGCGGCGTACATGTCCTGGAAGCGGACAAAGCCAGCTCTGTCCACAGGCTGCGAGTTGGTAAATACGTTCTCCGCCACGGACATCATCGGCGCAAGCGCCAGATCCTGGAACACGGTGCTGATGCCCAGTTGCTGCGCCTCGTGCGGATCGCGGATCTTGACTGCGCGCCCATTCACCAAGAGTTCGCCGCCGTCGGGCTGGTGCACGCCGGCCATGATGAGCATCAGCGTTGACTTGCCGGCGCCGTTTTCGCCAACCAGGGCGTGAATTTCACCTGGCAACAACTGAAAGTCAACTCGGTCCAAAGCCAACGTGCCAGGGAAAGCCTTGGTAATCGCCGCGAGCTTCGATCAATGGAGAGACATTCATCGGCAGCTCCGCATATCTTGCCGCTCATTCAGCATCGGTCCAGTCGCATGAGGTTCAGACAGCCAGGGACGCCGGCCGCTGAGGAGCGGCGATTCAACTAGACGGAACTAGGACTCCAACCCCGGCCAGCGTGGGCTGTGGCAGAGAGGTTCTGCCCCGGTGGCGGTGATCAGAACATTGTCCTCGACACGGTATCCAAAGGTTTCGCCGTATAGCCCTGGCTCCAGACTCGTGATCATGCCGGCCTGAAGGACGCCGGTTGAGTCGGGATGGACGGAGGGGATGGCCTCGTGGTAACGGAAACCAATGCCATGACCGGTGTGATGAGCAAAGAGGTCGCGCATTCCGAATTTGTCCAACGCCTTCCGCGCGGCTGCATCCGGCTCGGCATCGCGGAACGCCGGGTTTCATAGCCTTGGAGGGCTGCCTGGTAGGCCGCGCGCTGGGCTTCGGCAAGGCGGCGTTGCTCATCGTTCAAGGTGCCCGCGACCACTGTCCGAGTGAGGTCCGACCAGTACCCGTCCGCCACTACGGCGAACTCGATCAGAACCAGGTCGCCTTTTTCTACAACCCGATTGGTGGTCGTTGGAAAATCCCACGCCGAGCCGGTCCGCGGCCCGCTGATCACCTCGGCTTCTCCTCGGGCGTGAGCAACGCCCTTGTAGCCTATTCCCTGCGTGAGAATTGCGGACTCGACGGCGGCAGCGATCTCCGATTCGCGCTTGCCGGGGACAGATTCGCGGAAGAAGGCCGCCAGCCCGAAATCGGCAACCTCATTGGCCAGGCGAACCCGCGCGATCTCGCGATCCGTCTTCTACCCCGCTCAACTCCACCAACTGCGGACCGAAATCGATCCACTCTCCACCGCCGCCCGCACTTGCCCAGGACGCGAGAACAGAGTGGACTCCGGCCCATGGCTCAAAGAACCGTTGGGTGGCTGCAATGTCGCCGAACGAGCCTTCGTAGCCGATGCGCTTCCCGAGGAGACCGCGCTCGGCAAAGACCTGGCCGAGGAGCTTGGCGATGCTTGCCTCTGGATCATCATCGCCGATCCGCCAGGCGCGGAAGGTGCGCACATCCGAGATCCAGCCCCTCTCAGCCTCTCCGCTTCAGAGACCGGCGCAATCAGGACCGGCTTACCCTCCGTGGGGAAAACCACAACTGATCGTCCCAAGATCGGCCAGTAGCCACTTAGCATGACGACATTTTCGGTCAAGCGGCATACGAGGGCGGCTAGGTTGCTCTCGGCTAACTTGGCCTGCACACGCTCCCAGCGCTCTAGGTCTGGTGCTTGCATACCTCACCTCCATCACTTGGATTGGACATAGGTTCTCGCCGGCTGGCTACGATAGAGAGCGTTGCGGTCACGAACGATCTCTGAAGATTAGAGGAAGTGGCTTTTCCTCGAGCGCAGAGCAAACGAGAAACGCCCTCGCGGTCGAACCGCGAGGGCCATTGATTTCCCCTCCATACAGGCACCGAGACATGGAGACTCAAGCCTCTTCGTTTGAGCACACCCAGTTCCCAAGTACGTCGAAGGCGCATTGTTGTTGGGACTGTACTCGCCCGGGTGTGGGACGTTTTCCTCGGTGTTCAGCGCAATGAAATCGTTTACTTGCCTCCCTCCAACGTACGGCAGAATTCAGTCGCTGTCAAGTCGAATGTGATATTCAGCATTAGAACGCGGGCGGTTCAATGCCGAAATGTCAGTACCCCTGATGCCCTCTGGCGAATTACAGGGAGGGAGCGAAGGAACAGATCCACAGGCGATTTAAATGCGACCAAGTCAGGTTCCTTTCTCGGACCTACATCCAGGGCGAGCTGAACCGCACTGATGTCCCGGAGGTGCCGGGGATTGGCGTGAGACGTTTCTTCAGCCTGCTCAAGGAGTGCCGACAGGCCCCGGAGACGTCTCTGTCTCGTGCGAAAGGTCAACCCCTCCCGAGTCTCGCCCGCCGCCGAAGCGACAAGTAACGCAAAGCTATTGCGGGAGAAGAATCAGGCCGCGGATCCCCGGCTACAGCAATTCCTCCCTGCGCCGTCGTCTCAGGAGGCGAGATATCGATGTCTCGGCGACGGCTATCTCCGCGCCCGCCCTGACGCTGGACTACGAAAGGCCCCCACCCGAGGAGAAGGCCCATGGCCGGGAAGATCTGACCACCGCCATTGGCGCCTGATCCAACACGAAGCTTCCCTCCATCTCCTGTCCCGTTACGCCCAAGGGAAATGGATCCTCAACACCTCGATCGACGATTTCAGCCGCATGCTTCTCTTTGCCGAGTTCTTCCCCCACGGGGCTCCTTGGAGCTACATCCATGCCCCCCAGACTCTCATGCAGGCCCATGGCATCCCCCTGCGCTCCTACGTCGACTCCCTGCGCAGCTCCGTTTCGTCCAAGGCCGCGACAGCGGCTGGCGAAAGCTCGTCCGCCGGGCCGACGAGGCCGACCCCCAGTGGAAGTAGGCCGTGCAGGTCCTGGGCTTGGCAGTCATCCTTGCCCTCTCCCCTCAGGCCAAGGGCAAGGTCGAGCGCCCTATGGCTGGCTCCAGGATCGAATTGCGCGCACCTGCACCTCATATGTCCTGTCTATCTGGAGGAGGCCCGGGGCCCATCTCCGGGAAGAGGTCGACTGCTACAACAATCACCCGGTCCATTCCATTACCGGAGACATCCCCGGGTTTCGCCTCGCCCACGCGATGGAGCTGGGAAACGGCTCCCGCTGCAGCATCGTCCCGTCTAGGGCTGGCACCGAACTCATGGACATGCCTTGCCTGCGGGAAGGCGTGTTGTCTATGCCTGCCACGGCGTTTCCTCGTTCAACCACGACATTCAGGCCCTCATCCTCCTTGTGAGGGGACATGGGAAGATTTCGCGGTACCCCGCTCATCAACAAGCCGCTTATCGAGCTCTACATCTGGCGGTCCGGACAGATAACTCACTCCGCCAGCCTGCCACTGAAAGAGGGAAGAGTTCAATTCTCAAGTTTCGGCCACACCTTCCTTTCGTCATCTGGCCAACGGCCCCCATTTACGCCCCACTCCGGACCCTTGTCCTGTGAATGCATCAGTGCTACTATGCCAATTACAGAATGCCATTCCTCATCCTGAACAAGCACGCATTGAGCCTTGGCGCCTCGCCCTCTACACCCCATTCCTAATGACGCGTGGAGTAGACCATCTGCCGTTGAATTCTCACTTTGTCATGAACAGCCGTGCCTCACGGCAGGGGCTCCGACACGCGCGGCCTCGCGCCCGGACAACAGCAGGGGAGTGAGTGGTGGCTGATATTCTGGCGATCGACGTCGGGACGACGACATTTAAGGCCGGAGTGTTTGATCCTGAGCTGCGTTTGAAAGCTGAAGCCAGCCGCACCTACCAGATTCGGCTCTATGACCGTGTGAAAGCCGAGATCGATCCCGAGCAATGGTGGGGGGCGTTGCGCGAGTGTTGCGGCCAGCTTGGCAAGTACCTCTCAGAGGTCGGTGTTCTATCCCTTGCGGTGACCACTCCAGGCCTCGTCGCTATGAATACCTCCGGCAACGCCCTCTTCCCAGCCATCCTCTTCTTGGATGGTCGATCACACGCCCAAGCACGTGACATCCGCCGCCGCCTCGGGGATGCGTACTTCTTGGAAGAAGCCTGCAATCTCCCAGTCTCCGGCGGCTCTTCTCTAGCCTCCATCTTGTGGCTGCGTGACGAAATGCCTGCGGTATGGAAGGCGGCGGCCAAATTCGGTCACTGCAACACCTATATGGTTAGACGGCTGACAGGGCAGTGGGCAATCGACCCATCGACAACTTCTATCACTGGCCTCTATAGCACGGCCCGCCATGATATGACCTGGCTGCAACCCGTCCTCGACTGCGCCGAATTGCCCGAGGAGAAGCTTCCCCCGCTCATGCCATCCCACACCCCCGTCGATCGTATTCTGCCTCAAGTCGCCGTTGAGCTCGGACTTCCGCACGAGCCGGTTGTCCTTTGTGGTGGCAACGATGCGGTGCTGGCGGCTCTTTCCGCCGGGCTCCGGGAGCCCGGAGAAATCAGCACCGTTCATGGGACATGTGATATCACCAACGTATGTGTCGATCGGCCGGTCCGCTCGCCCAACTTCAACGTGCGCTGCCACGTCCTGCCCAATCGCTGGGTGACCTTCTTCGTTCTCAATACCGGGGGCAAGGCGCTCGAGTGGTACCGTTCAGTATTCTGTCGTGACATGACCGAAGACCAGTTCTTCACGGATTACCTACCTCACGTCTTGGGCGCCTTCCTTGACGATCCGGAGGTCGATGCGCTCGAAGCGCAATTGCCCGTCTATGTGCCTTACCTCCAGGGGTCCCGCTATAGTCTGGAGCAACTCACCGCTGGATTCAGCGGCCTGACGCTGCAGACCACGCGTGAGATGATCCTTCTCAGCATCGTGCGCGGCGATCTCACATATGATGGCGAGAATCTCAAGGAAGTGGCCGGCGTTGTTCGCATCCGCCGAGAGGTCATGACCACTGGCGGCCTTGCGCGCGTCCCCGGCTTTATGAGGGCCAAGAGGCGATGGGCCGGAGACTTCGACTATCGGTTCCAGGATCAATCTTCGCTTCGCGGGGCAGCCATACTGGGGCAAATGGCCATGCAGGGGGGAAACTCGTGAAACCATCGCCTGCCGGCCACATCCGAATCCCGGGCATTGCCGGGCAGCCAGAGACCGGGCATCGACGCTATCGCGATTCTGTCACAACGCCACTGGAGGCGGTATGAAACGGAACCTGCGGGGCATGATCGTCCCTCTCGTGACACCGTTCGCAAGCGAGGATGTCGATTTCGCCAGCATCCGCAGCAATGTCGCCAAGTACGCCCGGACACGCCTGTCCGGGCTGTTTGTCGGCGGCAGCAATGGCGAGAGCAAGAGCCTTACGGACCAAGAGAAGCTTGAGGTCCTCGCGGCCGTCCTTGAATCCCGTGCGGAGCACCAAGCCGTCATTGCCGGCACAGGTCACGAATCGACGCGACACACAGTCGCTCTATCCAAGCAAGCCGAGCAGTTGGGCGCCGACTATGTATGCGTATTGACGCCCTCGTATTTCAAGAAGCGCCTTACGGATGAGGCCTTGATCGGCTACTACAACAATATCGCTGATGCACTGACCATCCCAGTCCTGATCTACAATGCGCCCGGCTTCACGGGTGTCACGATTTCCCCCAAAGTGGTCGGGGCGGTTTCCCGCCACCCGAACATTGTCGGGATTAAGGATTCCGCCCCCGGCGATGGCGGCCCCTATTTGGAGGTCGTTCGACTCGAGTTTCTTGGTTTTTTCAGGGACCATAAACCAACTCTATCCGGCGCTGATCCTCGGGGCTGCTGGCGGGGTAGTGTCCTTGGCGAATGCGTTCCCGGAGGCTTGCTGCGATCTCTTCGAAAGGGCTCAATCCGGAGATTTGGAAGGTGCGCGTCGCCTCCATTTCAAGTTGACCCAGCTCAACCACAGCATTTCCGGCAAGTACGGCGTTGCCGGCGTGAAATACGCCATGGATCAGGCAGGCTACCGCGGTGGAGATCCGAGATTGCCTTTGATGCCCCTCGATGAAGAAGAAAAGCGCTCGGTCGCGGCGGCGATCCAGGAGGCGGCCTTACTGCCCTGAGGCCGAATTCGGGCCCGCGTCATCCGCGATCGAATGCCGGTTGGCGTGCCGAACATTCGCCGCCGATTTCTCCTTCCACTGGCAGGCCGAGTTCGGCAGGCTTCTGAAAGCACCAGTTTGCTGCTCCGTCCCCCAGCCCGCAATGGCGGTGACCCGGGAGGGCGTGGGGACTACCCCCGGAACCCATCATGCCTCGCCGCAGACGCCAGTCCGGACCTCCCCCTGATCTAAGAAACGGGAGGCAAGGAACCACCGCAGACCTCACGGCCACGACTCCTGCGCTGTCGCAATGGTTGTCATAGAGGCCGTACCGTTGGGTCTGCAGTAGGCGTTCCGACCAAGCTGGTTCACATCCGCAAGGTCGAGGGCCGTTCGCCCTCGGAGACCCCGTGAGCGAAGCGAAAGGGGCAGTGGGTGCCTTCCCGAACGGGGTACGAGCCCCCTTGCCCCCACACTCCCCGATCCTGTTCCAATGCCGGCCATCCCGTGTGCGGTCGGGAAGACCCATGTCAGGCCACTCGAGCCGGGTTCCGCCAGCCCTCACTCCAACTCTCCACTGCTCGCAACCGTCATGGCGCCGGGAGTCGGCCGGGACGCACCCGCTCGCACTCGGCCCCGGGGTGCCGGAGGCTCCCCCAAGTGGCGGAGGCAAACACTCCCCGGCCGATGGATGTGGTCGGGGAGCCTCTCCTCTAGAATGAGTTGATGCTCCGCATAGGCGTATTCGCGTGTTCGTTACGCACCTCATGAGCGGTTGGCATCAAGGAGTGCACATGGCGAGCAAGAGAATGAGCAAGGGTCAATTCGTGACCGCCGTC
Organism: uncultured Chloroflexia bacterium; assembly: GCA_963743255.1. Classification (GTDB taxonomy): domain Bacteria; phylum Chloroflexota; class Anaerolineae; order Anaerolineales; family E44-bin32; genus DYJB01. Next base: position 320,544 of record CAVUPD010000013.1, on the reverse strand, counting down.
GCCGAGAAGAGCGGTTTGACCAAGAAGGAAACCAACGCGGCGCTGGAGGCGATCACGGCGGTCGTCACGCGCGAGCTCGGCAAGAAGGGACCTGGAGAGGTCGTCTTCCCGGGCTTGCTCAAGCTCAGCGTCGTCAACAAGCCCGCCACGCGCGAGCACGAAGGCCTCAACCCTTTCACCAAAGAGCCGATGACCTACAAGGCGAGGGCGGCGCGCAAGGTGGTGAAGATCCGTGCCCTTAAGGCGCTCACCGACGCCGTCTAGCGCACTCCGGCCCGACGGGGGGTTTCGTCCGAACGTGCCGGTGGGCTGGGCCGCGCGGCCAAGTCCGGGATGAGCGAAAGTGAAGGACCCAGCCCCCGACCAGGGGGGTGGGTCCGGTTCGCTTCCGGCGTTCTCCCGGCCCTGGCAGGGATCAGCACAGCGATGCCGGCTACGGTTGCAGTCCATTGGCCCCGGCGCCGACTAAGCAATCCGAAACCGGGCCGCGTGAAACCTCACGCGGCCCGGACCGACTCTCAACCCCAGGGCCCCCCACGCGTTCGAGCCGCTAGAGATTCCTGGTGCGTGTCGCCACCAGCATCAGGACCAGCCCGACGAAGACAAACCAGAACGCGTATGCGCTCAAGCCGGCCAGATTGCCCAGGTAGCCAAGGAGGCCGAGCAGTCCCAGGACGAAGGCTATCCACCAAGTGACGTTCTTCGGAGGACTAAGGTGCATTGTCGCATCTCCTTTGACATTGACGTCTCTTCGTGCGGCGTCCGACGTTCGGCCCAGGTGCGGCAGGAAGACGGACAAACCGCATGCGAAGTCGCGTTGTGCGGATATATGCCCATGGTCGGCCGACGGACACCGAACGGCTTCGGGCCAAGCGGCGCCAGGCAGGCCGGCCCACAATCAAGGGCCGGCGGTTTGGGCTAACGGCGGCGTCTCGAACCAGCGCCTGCGCCCAATAGGACAAACACGAGTGCCACCCCAAGCAGGAACCCAAGATTGTACTGGCTTCCATCGTTGTGCACCTCGTACATCTGCACATTGGAGTTGACGAAGGACAGCACGAGGGTGACCGGGGAAATGATCCCGTGCCAAAGTCCCAGAAGGATGCCGGCGACGCGCCCACTCGCATTGCCGGTATTGACCAGCGGGTTCGGGCCGGGTGCATTGACTTGGATGGTGACGCCGGGGACGTTGATTTCACCGCTGGGCGCGGGCGTACCGGGCGTGCCCGGGACCGGCGTATTGACTTGTGCGACGGGGCCGGGAGCACAGCCCGCGACCACGAGAAGCGCCACGGCCAGCAGAGCGAACACCAGAAGCCTCTTCATCCCTTGCCTCCGGGCGTGATCTGAGATACCGGATGCCCTTGTGAGCTCGCAGATGTGCGAGCCGCGAAAGCGCATGCAGCTCAAGTATTATTCTGCGGCCATTTCGCCCCGGCCGCATCCAACGACTGGGGAGTATCGATCTCCGCCATTTGGGGGACGTAGTAAGGAAGGGGGGCACATCACACTCTGCCTGGCGGGCACCCGACCTGGGCTTCAAGTGCGGGCTGCGGCATGAGCCCTTGAGTGGGGGTCTTTCGACCCGCTCCCGGACGATGTGCTGATCGAGCAGTGGAAGCCGAGGCCAGCCGATGGCGTCACACGGCTCGCGAGACAATCCCCCGCCGGCAGCGGATGCTTATCGGCCGCCTTTCCCACGATCTCCACTTGCTGCTGCAGCCTGCGGACCCACGTGGGCTCTGGCAGAGAAACCAGGGAGTGCCCAGTCTCGGCTGCCCTCAACGCTCACTGTCGTTCCGTTAGGCCGCGATCCTGCAGCCCCGTTCGAGATACACTTCTGTCATGGTCTTCCGGCCGCAGGTGAGCGGATCCGGGTCGTCGCCCGGGAGGAGCGAATGGACCGGCTAGCAAGCGGGAATCAGACCAGATGACGTGCGGGCGGAAACAGGATCACCTCGCGCCTTTGTTCTCCGTGAGGGAACGCCCCCATGCAGGGTAGCCGGCCCCGTCCGTCTCCCGGGGAAGAAGGGCGATTCCGCAGCATCTTCGATGCCGCCGCCGACGGGTTGATCCTTAGCGATGCGGAAACCGGGGCCGTGATCGAGGCCAACCCCGCGGCGTGTGCGATGCACGCCTGCACCCACGAGGCATTCCTGGGGCTCCTCCCGGCGGGATTCATCCACCCCGAAAGCCTGCAGATCTTCGACAACTACATCCGGGCCATTCGATCCGGCGCCGCGTCCGACACGCGGGTCCAGCACGTACGCCGGGACGGCTCGACGTTTCACGCCGAATGGCGTGGGACAGCGTTCTCCTATCAGGGCCGACCCGTTCACCTGAGTGCCGTTCGGGATGTCAGCCGGCACGTCCTGGCAGACCAGCGTCTCAATCAGCGGGTCGAAGCCCGCACGCGAGAGCAATCCGCGCTCTTGGAGATCTCGCACGTCCTGGCCTCGACGCTGGAACTCCAGCCCGTTCTGATCCTGGAGCAACTGCGGGAGATCATCGAGTACACGCACGCCGGGCTTTTCGGTCTGACGGACTCAGCACTGGTTGCTCTGGCCGTACGCGGGCCACAGCAGCTCGAGCGGGCTGTGCCTTTCCAGGTCCGACTTCAAGGTCCCGAGACGTTGGCGGCTCTGTTCAACGGTCACCGGCCGATCCGCATCGCAGACGTTCGCAGCGCCGACCCGGCGGCGGAGTTCCTGCGCACGCTCTTGAACGGGGCTGCAGCCGCGCTTCTGGAAGGGGTGCGTGCCTGGATGTGGGTCCCCCTGGCCGTCAAAGGCCGGATCATCGGCGGCCTGGGCGTGGCGCATGCCCAGCAGGATTTCTTCACGGCCCACCACGCCGCCCTGGCGCTCTCGATGGCCGACCAGGTCGCGATCACCATGGTCAATGCCGAACTTTACGAACAAGCCCGGGCGCTCTCCGCGCTGCAGGAACGACAGCGCCTGGCTCGGAACCTCCACGATGCGGTCAACCAATCGCTTTTCTCCGCCGGCCTGATCGCCGAAGTCCTACCGCGCCTGTGGGAGCTCGACCCGGTCGAGGCGCGGCAGTCCTTGGAGGACCTGCGCCGGCTCACACGCGGTGCCCTGGCCGAAATGCGCGAGCTGTTGGCCGAGCTGCGGCCCTCGGTCCTGACCGACAGCAGCCTGGGCGACCTTCTGCGCCAGTTGGCCAGCGCCTTCACCGGCCGCACGAATGTTCCGGTTCGTGTGGCCATCGCCGGGGAACATGTTCTCTCCCCAGGAATCCAGGTGGCGCTCTACCGGATCTGCCAGGAAGCGCTCAACAACATCGCCAAACATGCCGGTGCCAACCGCGTGGAGATCAGCCTGGACTATGATGCCGGTGCGGCCAACGCGCCTTTGTCCCTTGCCCTCTCCGGCGTCCCCCCCACGATTGCGGTCGACTCGGTGGAGTTGCGGATCCGCGACGATGGCCAAGGCTTCGACCTCACACAGCCTGCGGGCTCCGGTCACTATGGTCTGGGCATGATGCGCGAGCGCGCCGAAGCCGCGGGCGCGCGGCTGACGGTCACCAGCAGTCCGGGGCAAGGAACCGAAATCTCCGTGCATTGGCAAGCCGCGTCCGGAAGAGGAGGCTCGATGACGTCCCCCTCCCCACGTATCCGCGTTCTGGTCGTTGACGACCATGCGATGGTCCGCCGTGGGCTGGCGACCTTCCTCAAGGTCTTTGAAGACCTGGAGCTGGCGGGCGAAGCCGCCGACGGGCAGTCCGCTATTCAGCTGTGCGCGGAACTCGAGCCGGATGTTGTCCTGATGGACATGGTCATGCCGGACATGGATGGGGCCGCCGTGACGCGCCTCATCCGTCGCCGGTCCGAATCGATCCAGGTCCTTGCGTTGACGAGCTTCAAGGAAGAAGTTTTGGTGCAGAGCGCGCTGCAGGCCGGTGCCATCGGTTATCTGCTCAAGGATGTGTCGGCCGACGAATTGGCCCAGGCCATCCGCGCGGCGCATGCCGGCCGCGCCACCCTCTCTCCCGAAGCGGCCCAGGCGCTGGTGCATGCCGCCTCCCAGGCTCCGACACCGGGCTCAGACTTGACCGAGCGCGAGCTTGCCGTGCTGGCCCTGATGGTCGAGGGGTTGAACAACACACAGATCGCCGCACGGTTGAGCGTCAGCCCTTCCACGATCAAATCCCACGTGAGCAACGTCCTGTCCAAGCTGGGCGTCGCCAGCCGCACGGAAGCCGTCAGCCTGGCACTCCGCAACCGCCTGGTCATCTAAGCCCCGTCCGTGCCTCCCCCAAGTGGCGGAGACAAACACTCCCCGGCCGATGGATGTCGCCGGGGAGGATTAGATGCATCATGAGCTTATGACCCGCGTGTTTCTTGCCGATGCTCAGCCCGATGAGCGCAAGGCTCTGCGAATTGTTCTGCGAGACCTCAAGATGGAAATCGTCGGCGAAACCGCAGACTGGCCAACGACGTTGGCCAAGGCTCCCAAGACCGGCTTGGACATGTTGCTCGTGGATTGGGGGATGCTCCCCTCCGGGTTGGGCGTGAAGGCCCTGGCCGACCTCCGCGTGGCCTGTCCCATTGCGATCGTGGTCGTCCTCATCAGCCATCTGGATGCCCGGCACCAGGCTGCGCTCTCCGCTGGAGCCGACGTCTTCATCAGCAAGGGTGAGACTCCCGAGCGTGTGGCCGAACGCCTGCAATCCGCAGCGGATAGCGTTCGCACGTAGGTTTGCCGGCGGATGGCTCTCAGCCCCGCGCATCCATACGCCCCGGGTGCCGCCGGAAATCGATCAACCGATCTCATCGAGCAGGAGGAGAAGGAGGAGCAGACTTTGAACAAAGACGTATTCGAAGGCAAGTGGAAACAAGTCCGAGGCGAGGCAAAGGCCTGGTGGGGCAAGCTCACCGATGACGACCTGGATCGGGCCGCCGGCAAGGTCGACGTTCTTGCCGGCCTGCTTCAGGAGAAGTACGGCTACACCCGCCAGCGCGCGGTGGACGAAATCGATAAGCGCGTGACCGAGTATGAGACGGGTCTGAAAGCCAAGACCGCACCCCTCCGCAGCAAGTGATCGGGGCGGTGTACAACCACTCCTTCTCGTCGGGAAGGACGCGGGGTCGAAGATGAAGCGCGATTCTGCGCAACTCTGACTTCACACTTGAGGAGAATCGATGAACATCCTTATCTACCTGATCGCTGCGGCGATCATCGGCTGGGTGGCGAGCGAAATCATGCACGACCGCGCCAGCCTGTTGATCAACATCATTGTGGCCATCGTGGGCGCCTTCCTGGCCGGCTACTTCCTCAGCCCCATCTTCAAGGTCGGGACGATCAACGATGCGGTCAACCTTCCCACCATGCTGGTGACGCTGCTGGGCGCCATCATCGTGATCGCGCTCGTCCATCTGGTCCGACGTCGAGTCTAACCCGGCCCGCTTTCGCCCGGGTTCGATCCGCAGGGCAGGGGTGCGTCACCGCACCCCTGCCAGGCCTCTCGTATGCGAGTACACCCAACAAGGAGGATCCACAGATGACCGACAACAAAGTCTCCGAAGTCCGAACGACCCAAAGGGAACCGGAACGAGAGCAGCGCATCTTCACCTTCAAAGCCACCCAGTTGGTCTGGCTGCTCTTCGGAGTGCTCGAAGCGCTGATCGCACTGCGCATCGTGCTGAAGCTGTTCGGGGCCAACGCCGCCAGCCCGGTGGCCGCATTCCTGTATGGGTTCACCGACCTGTTCCTGTGGCCCTTTGCAGGGCTCTTGGGGACGCCGCAAGCGGCCGGCATGGTGCTGGAACTGTCGTCCGTCATCGCCATGGTGGTGTACGCCCTGATCGCCTGGGCGCTTGAAAAACTCATCTGGGTGCTCTTCTACCGCCCGCGCGGCGGACCGGTCGTGGGCATCACAGAAACCACCAGCACGGATCAGCGCACGGGTCCTCGCTAACAGGGCCAAGATAAGCGGAGAGAACCATGCTTCCAATTGGCGATGATAATAGCGCTCGAAGAACCGTGCCGATCGTCACGTACATTCTCATCCTGCTGAATGTGCTCTTCTTCTTTGTGGAGCTCAGCGGCGGCGATGCCTTCATCATGCGATGGGCGTTCGTTCCCAGCCGCTTCCTGGCCAACCCCGGAGCCGAATTCCTGACGCTGTTCACCTCCATGTTCATGCACGTCGGTTGGGTCCACCTGGGTGGCAACATGCTCTACCTGTGGATCTTCGGAGACAATATCGAGGATCGTTTCGGGCACGTACAGTTCTTGATTGGCTATCTGATCTGCGGGTTGGCGGCCACGGCGGCCCAGTTGGCCTTCAGCCTGGACTCAAGCATCCCGAACCTGGGCGCCTCCGGGGCCATCGCTGGCGTGCTCGGCGCCTACATCTTGTTGTTCCCGAGAGCCAGGGTGAGTGTCGCACAAGGACAGGCAGTCGTCCCAGTTCCCGCGCTGATCGTGATCGGGCTTTGGTTCGTTCTGCAGCTCTTCAGCAGCATCGGCTCCATCGCCAGCTCGGCCGATACGGGGGGTACGGCCTATATGGCACACGTCGGAGGGTTTGTCGCCGGCGTGGTGCTGACGTTGTTGTTCCGAGGGAGCACGCGAACACCCTTGACGGCCTGATGGCCCGCATTCGTCTTGGTGCCCAGGAATCCCAAGGGCGACCGATGGACGACGGCGAAGAGGGTGACGAGGGCATGCCGTCACGGCGCTGGATCTGCCTCGAGCCGGGTGATTAGGGCTTGATGTCGGCTCAAGCCGCTGGCCTGGGTGGATCTTCTACAGCCCGCGGCGGGCCGGTCGTGGGCGTCACGCGCACCTCGACCACGGATCATCGCACTCCATAGCAGAGGGACGGCATGGACATCGTCCGGCCTGGGGCGCTCTTGGCCCTGGTGCAGGCCGTCAGGGGCATGAGCAGGACCGATAGGCATAGTGCAGCGCACCTTGCGCCACCCGGAAAGTACGTTCGCCGGTATCTCTAGTCAAGGAGATGGCAAGATGGAGACAGCACCGAGGAGCACAACGGCAGTTTCCAGAGTACGAAGAGCATGCTGATCGGCTTTCTGGTCGGCGGTTTGGCCGGCGCAGGAGCGATGCTTCTGCTCGCACCCCAGTCGGGGGAGCAGACGCGCACTCAGATTCGGGAGAAAAGCATCCAGTTGCGCGATCAGACGGCCGCTACCGTGAGGAAGCGTGTTGGAGCAGGCTCGTGTCGAAACCGAGGAGATGGCGGCTGGCGTTCGGGAGAAGGCCGGGGAACTCAAGCATCGAGGGCAGGAGAAGCTCGTCGAGCAGATCGATCGTGCATCCGACGCTCTCGACGCCGGGAAGAAAGCGGTCAAGTCCGCCTGAGGCCGCGGCCTCCGCAGCCTATCGTTACCCTGCGGCACGACAAGAGCCGCGGGCGCTAGACGGCTCGCAACGTATTTCACCTCAGAAAGGACCGACGCCATGCGTTTCACCAAAACATCGGCATGCTTCTGCTGGCCATCTTCCTCATCGCCTGGGGACTGGCCCAACTTCTAGGATTGGGCGGCCTCTAGCCCGCTCCTGGCGATCCTCGCCATCGCAGCCGGCATCTTCCTCCTGCTAGGGCGATAGGTCAGCCTACGCTCAGACGGCCCATGAGGGGGCCTGGCGTGAAATGCGCGCGTCAATAGCAGGCGGTTTCAAGTCTGCCTCCCACCGCCCGCTGCGGGCGAAGCTGATCTTCAATGCTGGCTCCGGCCGGCCGGAAGAATCACCTCAGCAGCTTGCCACGATTCTTTCGGAGATGCAGGACCACGATATCCTGCCCGAGGTCTATACCGTCCGCCCGGACAGCCAAGTTGAGACCATCGTGCGCAATGCCATCAAGGCGGGCATCAAACTGATCGTCGTGGCCGGCGGCGACGGGACGATCGACAGCGTCGTAGGGGCCATGGTCGGACAGGACGCAACCCTCGGCATCATCCCCACCGGTACGCGGAACAACGTCGCATTCAACCTGGGGATCGGCGAGGATATCCCCGAGTCCGTCGCCCTCCTGCGCCAGGGACGCCGGTTGAAGATCGATGTAGGACGGGTTCACTGCGGCCGTTTCCGTCACTGGTTTCTGGAACTCGCCGCGCTGGGCCTCCTGTCCGATCTCTATCCCATGGCGGATGACCTCCAGCACGGCGATCTGGGGCAGATCGGCGCATTGTTGTCGACCCTGGTCTCGGCGACGCCCTCGCGCCTGCGGGTAAGTCTGGACGGGCACAAGCTTCTGGGTACGACGGCGCACATGATCCTGGTGACGAACATGCCCTTCCTGGGGCCGCACTTCCAGATCTCCCCGAACGTATCCTTCAGGGACGGCCGTCTGGATGTATTCGCTTTTTCGGACATGAGCAAGCTGAGCATGCTCTCCCATGCCGTGCTGTCTCGCGGGGCCCTGGTGAAGGATGCCGGCGTCAAGCACTACCGCGCCAAACACATCACGATCGCCGCAAACCCGCAAATGCCGGTGCTTGCCGACGGCATCCTGTTGGGCCAGGGCTCCTTGATCGTTCATGTCCACCCGCGCGCCCTGAGGGTGATGGCTGGCACAGAGCTGACGGGACAGGACGCGACAACGCGCGAAGATCGATCCCAAGCTGGCGCCCGATGGATAATGGCGCTCCCAAGCCAGTCCTGCTCTCCCATTGACGGCCCGCGCTTCCTTCTGGTCTGCCCAACAGACGACGCCCCGCCTTTCTGCTCCTCCTGGTGACCGGATTGGTGCTGGTCCTTGCTCTGGCTGCCGGGCGGGACGCGGGCGTCCCTCTGGACGGCCTTGAGCGCCCAACGAGGCCTCGTCGTCTTGCTTTCCCTGTTTGCGCTGGTGACCTTGTCCTTGATCTGGTCGGCCGGTCAGCGCCTGGACACCCGGGTCTTCATGCTGCTTCAACATGCGGGTCTATCCCGCGTGGCTGGATCGTTGTATGTGGCTCGCCACCCAGCTCGGCAGCATGTTGGCTGCAATGATCGCCGCCTTCCTTCTCTATCTCCTTGACTACCGGCGTCTGGCCAGTAGAGATCGTCTTCGGGACCCTCACGCTCTGGCTGCTGGTGGAACTCATCAAGGCGATTTCTGATCGGGACCGGCCGTTCCACACCTTGGACAAGGCCCGCGTCATCGGCTGGCGGGAGAGGGGCAATTCCTTTCCCAGCGGTCATACGACCCAGGTGTTCTTCCTGACCGCCCTGCTCATCTATCACTTCCAGTTCGGCATGGTGGTCGCTGGAGCGCTGTATGCAGTCGCGGCCCTGGTCGGCCTCACGCGGATCTATGTTGGCGCGCACTACCCGCGGGACGTCATCGCAGGCGTTGTTCTTGGATCGGTCTGGGGGTTACTGGCGACTCCTGGTGGACAGCCATTGGTTTGTGCCTCGCTTGTGATGCCGCCTCCCCCGAGTGGCGGAGGAAAACACTCCCCGGCCGATGGATGTGGCCGGGAGCCCTTGCTGTAGGATGAGTTCGTGCCCTGGACGGGCATATCGGCTTGTCCGATCCGCGTCTTGGGTGCGGTGGACGGCACGAAGGCCGCGTCCACCATCACCGCCTCAAGTCACTCGCTCAAGAGGAGGACTCTCATGTTGTGGACGATCATTGTGATTCTCGTCATCCTGTGGCTTCTCGGCTTTCTTGGCCCGAACTATATCCCCAGCATCCCTAAGATGGGCAACGCAGTCCACGTCCTGATCGTGATCGTGGTCATCCTGGTTATCTTGAATCTCGCTGCACGTTATCTAGCCGGGAGCACGCTCAGCAGTCGCCACGGGGCGAATCTCCTGCGCCTGACCGTTGCTGCGGCTTCAACGCAGGATGCGATCGACTGGCCGACAAGGGCCTGCTTACAAGTCGAAGCGCATGTTGAGAACCCGGTCCTGGCCTTGGGAGTTCCGCGCGAGCAACGCGTCGGGTAGGTGATACGTTGCGTTCCATCGGCAAGGTATCCACCCCCGTTGCTCCGCCAACGGGGGTCTTGCTCGTTCCCTTTGCGAGATCCTCATGATGAGAGAGGGGATACGGCATCCTCCACCCGCTCAACCGGGTAGCTGCTGCCGACCAAATCGCCATGGATTCCAACAGCCACAACCACCGCGCGATCCTGGAACGCATCGCCCATCGAGCCATGCTTGAGCGAGGGCTGCTCCCTGATTTCTCTGCGGCGGCGCTTGCCGAACTGGGACAACTCCAGCCGCCGACGGCGGAGGAGTCCCGGCCGGCCGATGCTTCGCCTGGGATCCGTGACCTGCGCAGCCTGCTGTGGGCTTCGATCGACAACGACGACTCGCGTGACCTCGATCAGCTGACCTTTGCCGAGGCATTGCCCGGCGGCCAGGCGCGGCTTCTCGTCGCCGTGGCGGACGTAGCCTCGCTGGTGGCCGATGGCTCAGCCATCGACGCCCACGCCCGCCACAATACCACCTCGGTCTACACCGCCGGCGGGATCTTTCCCATGCTCCCGGAGAGGCTCTCGACCGACCTCACCTCGCTCAATCCTGGCCAAGACCGTCTTGCACTTGTTGTGGAGATGGTGATCGATTCCGGTGGAGCGCTTCACGACTCCGCTATCTACCGGGCGCGGGTCACCAACCATGCCCAGCTCGCCTACAACAGCGTGGCGGCCTGGTTGGAGGGAAGCGGCGGCCCGCCGGAGGCTCTGGCGGGTCGTGAAAGGATTGGACGAGGTCCTGCGCCTGCAGGATCGGACCGCCCAGAGCATGAAGCGTCTCCGGCATGTCCATGGGGCGCTCAGTCTGGACACCCTTGAAGCCAAGCCTGTGTTCGACGGTGATCAACTCCGGGCGCTGGACGTCGATGAGAAGAACCGGGCCAGGGAGATCATCGAGGATTTCATGATCGCAGCCAACGGCGTGACCGCCCGGTATCTCTCGGCCAAGGGATTCCCTTCGATTCGGCGTGTCGTACGCACGCCCAAACGCTGGGACCGGATCGTCGCCCTGGCCTTCGAACGCAAAGCCTCCCTCCCGGACCGCCCGGATTCGAAGGCGCTGGAGGAGTTCCTGATCAAGGAGAAGGCCGCCGACCCTGTGCGATTCCCGGACCTGTCCCTGGCCGTGATCAAGCTTCTGGGTTCAGGCGAATACGTGGCCGAGCTGCCTGGAGGGAATGCCCCGGGACACTTCGGCCTGGCCGTCAAGGATTACACCCACTCGACGGCCCCCAATCGGCGCTACCCCGATCTGCTTACCCAGCGCCTGGTGAGGGCGGCGCTGGCCGGTCAGCCTGCCCCCTATCGGAAGGACGAGTTGGACGGCCTGGCCGCGCACTGCACGGAAGCCGAAGATGAGGTCACCAAGGTCGAACGTCAGGTTGGCAAGTCGGCGGCCGCGCTTCTGCTCCAGTCGAGGATTGGCGAGCGGTTTGATTCGATCGTCTCCGGTGCCTCCGAGAAGGGCACCTGGGTCCGCCTGCTCACGGTTCCGGTTGAGGGCAAGTTGACTCAGGGGTTTGAGGGGGCCGACGTTGGTGACCGGCTTCAAGTGGAACTGACTTCCGTAGACGTTCAGCGAGGGTTCATCGATTTTAGAAAGGTCCATCCTTGAGATCGACGGGGCTGGGATTCCGGCTGCCGCTCCTCGAATTGGACCAAGGAGAACTTCCATGAAGAAGCAAGCGGGTTTGTGGATCGATCATCGCAAGGCCGTGATTGTGATCGTTACGGACGAAGGGGAAACGCTCAGCGAAATCCCCTCGAACATGGAGAAGCGCGTCCGCTTCACAGGTGGGACGGGGTCTGAGGTCGGTTCGGCGGAAGACATGCGGGACCGACAGTTTGGGAACCACCTCAACAGCTACTACGACAGGGTCATCGCCGTTCTTCGTGGCGCGGACTCCATCCAGATCTTCGGTCCAGGCGAGGCCAAAGGTGAGCTCAGCAAGCGTCTTGAGCACGAAGGACTCAAGGGTCATGTCCTGGCGGTTGAAACCGTGGACAAAATGACCGATCGCCAGATCGCAGCCAGGGTCCGAGAGCATCTGCGGACTTAGCGTGAGCCAGACAGGCCGAGGCCGGGCCATCCGACAGAAGCAGATCAATATGGACTCGCGAGGTATGCATAAGTGACGGACAACGGATCACAACTGAGGAGGCACGCGCGATTGGCGTGCGGCTCGGGGTCGATTGGGCGAACATCGTCCTGGAACAGTTTCGGCGCGGCCTCGAGGTAGAACTCGAACACGGCGCCCGCGATCCGGACACCAATGTCACGAACGACGATCTGACCCTCACCGGCAAGATCGCCTGGGCGCACCTCCAGGAGATCGGAGACTACTACACACGCCTGGATCGTCTCGAGGCCGAGGCCCGGGCCGAGACGATCGGCATCTGGCCGCTGTATAGCGGCAAGCCCGATCCGGAGGCCGCGGCCGTATCCGGTGCGGACGATTTCGGCGGGGTGATCCTTGCCTTCTCCGATGCACATGCGGGCCTCTTGTCCAGGCTACACCACGGCTCCGGAACTCCGGACGAGGAGACCCGCCGTGGCCGTTCGCTCACGCGAGACCTCTCAAGCGGAGATCTGTCTTCCCTGATGAATGAGGGCTAGCCCATCACCGACAGGGCGCGCGCATGCAGCGCGGAAGACCGGTGCTGTATGTGGGCCAGGCCGGCCTCAGCCGCGTTGCACCCGATACCCAGAATCCCCTGGCCGCAAGCGGATGGAGGCTGTCCGTGAAATCTAGTGAGACGACGGCTTCGCAATTACGATCCGCCTCCGCCTCCAGGCGAGCGCAGCGGCACGAGTGGATCCCCGCCCCTCCAGCCGGTCAGGCCGTGGAGCAGCAGGCCAAACTGCGATAGCCCGAACCACAGCAGAAAGACGGTCAGGCCGATGCACGTCCAGTCTACCCATCCGGGAAGACCACTCTGAACCACCGCGATCTTCGCCCGCCATCCGCCAATCCTGGACTCATACAGCGAGACGACGCCCAGGAGCTCTTCGACGTTCTTCTGGGTCTCTCCAAGGTCGCCTCTCAAAACGTATTCGACATCCGACAGGAAGGTGGATGCCTGATCGGCGACCAGCTCGATGCTGGCGATGTCGCCGTTCAGTCGGTCGGCAGCTTCAATCAGGCCGCCGAGAAGTTCCTCGCCGGGGATCTCCAGGTTGAGAAACGAGTTGGAGTTGATCGTCTCAAGCGTGGTCAGCAGCCCCTGCAAGGCGACCCGAACTTGGTCGATCTTCTCGCTGGCTGTCCGCAGGCCTGGAATCAGCTTCCCGTCCAGGGTCTCCCCGAACGAGTGCAGAGTCTCTGCAGCCTGCGTGGTCTTCTGCGTCAAGGCGGCTAGTGCAACCCCAACATCCTCCAGGATGCGGGCCGCCCGCTGCAGTTCCAGTTCGGCATTCTGCAGCGTCGTCTGCGCCTGGCTCAACTCCTGGTCGACCTCGTTCAGGCGGGCCAGGCCCTGGCGTGTGAGTGGCCCGTTGTAGGCCCAGGCAGCACCGATCCCGACCAGACTCAGCACCATCAGGATGACGCTCAGGCCGATCAGCAAACCGTAGAGGATCTTACGCGCCACGTCTACCTCCTGGCCGGAGACCCGGGTCTGCGGGTGCTCTTCCGAAAGTGCATCGAGCAACCAGTTTCGCCCCGGCGCCCCACGGTCGCCGGCGGGCACCGCAGATCGGCGGCCCCTCCGGCGAGTTTACCTTCCCGGCTTAGCACCCCTCCGCAACACATCCCGGGCCCCGGAAAGATCACCGCGGCGACGGCGCCGCATAAGGTCGGGTCACCAAGACCCGCATTCCCATGGTGGTTCAAACACCCGCACCCTGATGGGTTGCCGCTCGGCATGTCCACAGTCGGACGACCGGACGGTGGATTGAGGCTCTGCCCGCCCGAATTGTCAAGAAGTGGGGGGGGCCTCACGCCTTGTCCAAGCAGGAGTTCACCCGCCAACTCCCGGTATCTTTCTTGCCAGAGGCTATCCCCAGCCCCCTGGCCCGGCCTTGGCCCTTGACAAGCAAGGCGGAATTGTCCTATCATCATATTGTAGTAACTTTATGACTTTTCCGACCTAGGTGGGCGTTGGATGTCTAGTGGGCGTATGCCACCTCCCGACCGGCGTCTGCGGGTTGATCGTGCCAGCCCGCTCCCGCTGCACGTCCAGGTGACGCAGGCTCTCCGAGACCAGATCGTGCGCGGCGCCTGGAAGCCCGGCGACCGAGTCCCGGGAGACCTGGAATTGTGCTCCGAGCTCGGGATCAGCCGGACCACCATCCGTCAAGCCTTGGCGGAGATGGCGCACGAGGGGTGGGTGGTGCGCGAACGGGTCGCGGGACTTTCGTTGCGCCCCCGAAGCTGACCGAGACCGCGGTCGAAAGATTGTCGGGCTTCTTCGAAGATATGGTCGCCCTGGGCTACCCGCCCATCAGCCAGGTGCTGCATCAGGAAGACCGCCCGGCCGACGAGCAGATCGCTGACCGACTGAACGTCAAGCCCGGGACGCGCATCGTCGAGATCGAGCGGCTGCGTTTCGTGGAGGACGAGCCGGTGGTGTTGACCACGACCTACCTGCCCCTGGCGTTGGCGCCGGGACTGGCAACGGCCGACCTCACCCGCCGATCGTTGTACGAGTATCTGGAAACCGAGTGCGGCCTGACGCTGGCGCGCGGACAGCGCACCATCGAGGCCGTCGCTGCCGATGCCCGCCAGGCCAGGTTGCTTCGCATCCGCAAGGGCGCTCCGCTGGTGTACCTCCAAAGCGTGAGCTATCTGGCCGACGGGCGGCCGATCGAGTACTACCGGGCGCTCCACCGCGGCGACCGCTCACGCTTCGAGGTCGAACTGGTTCGAGGCCGAGATCGCGGGGCGGCCGGATCGGGCGGGGACCGCTTCGGGCGGCTGCCTCCGGGCGGCGGGACCGTCCGGCGCAGGGACGTAACGTGACGAGTTGCAGTTCGGCGGCCAGGAGGGGTTCGTGACGAACAGGGAAGTGATCCGGGCCAAGGTCCGCCAGGCGGTGTATCGCACGCTCGGCCTGGAGCCGCACGTCGATCCCGCGCCCAGGCGCCGGCTCGTGACCGAGCACGACCTGCGCGGCCTGCCTTTCGGATCGGACTTCCAGGTTCCGGAAGACGGCCTGATCACGCCCCTGGCCCGCCAGGTTGCCATGGATCGCCACATCACGCTGCAGAAGACGTCCGCGCCGGCAACGACTACAAAGAAGCAAACGCCGCGCACACCCAATGTCGCCGCCGGAGGCAAGGCCGTCGCCATCGGCGCCGACCATGGGGGCTTCCAACTCAAGGAGAAACTCAAGGCGTACCTGCACGAGCTCGGGCATGAGGTCATCGACTGTGGGACGGACAGCACCGAGGCAGTCGACTATCCGGATTTCGCCCTGGCGGTGGCCGAACTGGTGTCCCAGGGGCGGGCCTGGCGCGGCATTTTGGTCGACGGCGCCGGCATCGGTTCGTGCATGGCCGCCAACAAAGTGCCGGACGTCAGGGCGGCCATGTGCTACGACCAGTCTTCCGCCCTGAACAGCCGCGAGCACAACGACGCTAACGTGCTGACGCTGGGTGCGGGCCTGATCGGCGAGACGCTTGCCCGTCAGATCGTCAAGATCTGGCTCGAGACGCCGTTCGGCGGTGGCCGGCACGCGCGTCGCGTCGAGAAGATCATGGAAACTGAACGGCGCTTCCTGCGCAGGCCCTAGGCGGCGGCGACAAAGGACTTTGGACTCCTAACGGGACGAATGATGAAGCCGATTGACGAGAAGACACTGGATCGCATCATCGAGCAGATCACCAGCCAGGTGCTGCTCAGCCTGCAGGAGGAGCCGGCGGCGAAGGGCTCGCCTGCCCCCGCCCCTCTCTCGGCGCACGATTTCGTGCAGCACGCTCGTCCGGTGCTGAGCGCCGGCGCCGATCGCCTGGCCAGCACGCTGGGGGTCGCGCCGACGGACAAGAGCCTGGCGCACACCATCGACCACACGCTGCTCAAGCCCGACGCCACGCAGGACCAGATCGCCCAGCTGTGTTTCGAGGCGCGCAAGTACGGCTTCGCCTCGGTGTGTGTCAACTCCTCTCACGTCAAGCTGTGCGCCGATCTGCTCAAAGGCAGCGGTGTCCCGGTGTGCACGGTCATCGGGTTCCCGCTGGGCGCCACGCCGACCGATGTCAAGGTCTTCGAGGCCCAACAGGCGATTCGCGACGGCGCCAGCGAGCTCGATATGGTGATCAACGTCGGTGCACTCAAGTCGCGGGAGTACGAGCTGGTCCGGGGCGACATCGCCGCCGTGGCCCGCGCCTGCCACGCCGGGAATGCCATTCTGAAGGTCATCATCGAGGCCGCCTTCCTGACCGATGAGGAGAAAGTGATCGCCTGCCAGCTGGCCAAGGTGGCCGACGCCGACTTCGTCAAGACCTCGACCGGCTTCGGCCCCAGCGGGGCGACGCCGGAAGACGTCGCCCTGATGCGGCGCGTCGTCGGTCCGTCCATGGGGGTGAAGGCAGCCGGCGGCATCCGTACTTACGCCGATGCTCAGAAGATGATCGCCGCCGGCGCCAGCCGGATCGGCGCCAGTGCCAGCGTCAAAATCATTCAGGGACCCGAGAAGTAGCCGGCAAGGAGATACGCCCATGGCCGTGGATCTAAGGACCTACATCTTTCTCGACAGCCTGCAGCTCCAGCACTCGGGCTTCCTGGGGACCGTTGCCCGGGGGTTCTTGCCCCTGCCCAACGACACCTCGCTGTGGGTCGAGATCTCGCCCGGGATCGAGATCAACCGCATTACCGACATCGCCCTCAAATCGACCCGCGTCCGTCCCGGGATGCAGATCGTCGAGCGGTTGTTCGGGATGCTTGAAGTTCATCATGAGGACCAGGCCGAGGTGCGGGCCGCCGGGGCGGCCATCCTGCGGGCGCTCGATCTCCAGGAATCGGATCGCATCAAGCCCAGGGTGGTGTCGAGTCAGATCATTCGCCACATCGACGCCCATCAGGTTCAGCTGATCAACCGCATGCGGCATGGCCACATGCTGTTGGCCGGCCAGACCCTGTACGTGTTGGAGGTCGAGCCAGCCGGTTACGCCGCCCTGGCCGCCAACGAGGCGGAGAAGGCCGCGGACATCAACATCCTTGAGGTGATGGCCTTTGGCAGCTTTGGCCGTGTGTACCTTGGGGGCGAGGAACGCGACATCATGGCCGCCTACGGTGCGGCCGTGGGCGCTATCGAGGGAGTGTCCGGGCGCGTGGTCGAAGGTGGCCGGCGCGACTAGGATCGAAGAACCCGTCGAGCGTAGACGTTCGAACTCATCCAACGAGTCATCAGGAGGCAACTGTGTCTGAAGAATACGGAGCAACCGAAGCGCTGGGAATGATCGAGACCAAGAGCTACGCGGCCATGGTCGAGGCGGCCGACGCGATGGTCAAGGCGGCCAAGGTCGAGCTCGTCGCCTATGAGAAGACCGGCGGCGGGTTTGTCACGGCCATCGTGCGCGGCGACGTCGCCGCGGTCAAGGCGGCCGTAGAAGCCGGTGCGCGCGGGGCGGAGAAGGTCGGCGAGGTCGTCGCCATTCACGTCATCCCGCGCCCGCACGTCAATGTGGATCGCACGCTGCCTCTGGGCCGTGCCCCTGCCGCCGGCAAGGGCGGCAAGTAACCGGACCCTGTGGCGATTGTCCCAGGCGGTCCCCGGCCAGCGTCGGCGGTTCCGGGGGCCGCCCGGGCGGATGCACGCCGCCTCGCCGAGAGGCATGGGCGTCGAATGGAGTAGCCAATGCTGCTGGGCAGAGTAGTGGGCACGCTCGTCGCCACGCGCAAGGAGCCGTCGCTCGAGGGGCTGAAGTTCCTCGTGCTGCGTCAGCTGGACATCGACGGCAAGGAGATGTCCGGCTACCGCGTGGCGGCCGACGCGGTGGGGGCGGGCCTGGGTGAAGTGGTCTTGTACGCCACGGGCAGCTCGGCGCGCATGACCACCGTCACCGACAAGCGTCCGTGCGACGGCGTGATCATGGCCATCGTCGACACGCTTGAGGTGGACGGCGTGGTGACCTACGACAAGGCCAGGGTCGGATGATGGGCGACCGGCGCGACCGTGGGGCGCAGGAGCATACCGTGCTCGATGACGCTCGGATTGACGCGATCATCGAAAGGGTCATGGCCGAACTGCGCCAGGCGGAGACCGGCCCGCATGAGCCGCTGCCGCCCGCCAGCCCAGCCTTGCCGTCCGCACCGGCTCCCGATCTGCGCCATGCGGACAACCTGTTCCCGGACGTCGACAGCGCCGTGCAGGCCGCCCGGCGGGCCTTTGAACAGCTGGGCGGGCTGCCCCTGGCGTTGCGCGAGCGCATGATCGCTGGAATGCGGCGGACGGCACGCGAGAACGCCCAGGTCCTGGCGCGTCTGGCCTGGGAAGAGACGGGCATGGGCCGGCTCGAGGACAAGATCGAGAAGAACCTGCTCAACGCCAACAAGGCGCCCGGTACAGAAGTCCTGACCCCGACAGTCTGGACCGGCGACGACGGGATGGCGCTCGTCGAGTACGCCCCGTACGGCGTCATCGGCTCGATCACCCCGAGCACCAATCCGACGTCGAGCGTGATCTGCAACGCCATCAGCATGGTCGCCGCCGGCAACGCGGCGGTGTTCAACGCGCACCCGGGGGCCAAGGGATGCACGAACCTGACGGTGCAGCTGCTTCATCAGGCGATCGTCGAAGCCGGCGGGCCGGCCAATCTGGTCTGCGCCATCGCCGAGCCGACGATCGAATCGGCGCAGGAGCTCATGCACCACCCGACGGTGAACCTGCTCACGGTGACCGGCGGCGAAGGTGTGGTGCACGCCGCCATGCAGAGCGGCAAGCGGGCGATCTGCGCCGGCCCGGGCAATCCGCCGGTCGTGGTGGATGAAACCGCCGATATCGACGAGGCCGGGCGCGGGATCGTGCGCGGCGCCTCGTTCGACAACAACATCGTGTGCATCGTCGAGAAGGAGACTTTCGCCGTGGCGACTGTCGCCGAGGCCCTCAAGCGCTCGATGCTTGCTCACGGCGCCTACGAGATCGATGCCGGTCAGCTCGAGCGGCTGATGAAGGTCATCTTCACCCAGGTGCCTCCCCCGGGGAAGGTCGGGCCGCTGAACAAGTCCCTCATCGGGAAGAGCGCCGCCGTGCTACTCAAGGAGATCGGCATCGCCGTCGGCGACGAGATCCGTCTGATCGTGGCGGAGGTCGCCGCCGATCACCCCCTGGTGGTGACCGAGCAGATGATGCCGATCATGCCGCTGGTGCGCGTGCGCCATGCCGACGAAGGCATCGACCTGGCCAAAAAGGTGGAGCACGGCTACCGGCACACGGCGGTGATGTACTCCAAAAACCTCGATCATCTCAGCCGCATGGCGCGGGTCATGGACTGCAGCATCTTTGTCAAGAATGCCCCGTCGCTCGCGGGTCTGGGCGCCGGCGGGGAGGGGTTCTGTTCCTTCACCATCGCCAGCCCCACCGGCGAGGGCATCACCAATCCAATCAGTTTCAGCCGCCTCCGGCGCTGTACGCTCAAGGATGCGTTCCGAATCGTATGAGATCGATGCGCCCATTCTGCAGCAAGGCGATGACCGATGATTGAGCCCGCACTCGCTCTGGTCGAGTTCTCCAGCATCGCCGCCGGGATCCAAGCCGCCGATGCGATGGTCAAGCGCGCCCCGATCGACGTGATCAAGGCGGGGACCGTGCACAACGGCAAGTACCTGGTGCTGATCGGCGGCCTGACGGCGGATGTCGAGGAGTCGCTGGCCGCCGGCCGGCAGGTCGGCGCCGATGCAGTCCTGGATTTCGTCTTCCTGCCGCACGTGCATCCCGAGGTCGTCGAGACGATCGGCGGAGCGCGCGCGCCGCAGGCGAATGACGCTCTGGGCGTGATCGAGACGTCGACGGCGGCCGGCGCCATTCACGCCGCCGATGCCGGCATCAAGGCCGCCATGGTCCGCCTGGTCGAGGTGCGCCTGGCCGACGGCCTGGGCGGGAAGGGTATCGTCCTGTTCTCCGGGCTGGTTGCCGACGTCGAAGCTGCCATTCAGGGCGGCGTGGGCGTCCTCGAACGGCCAGACCTGCTCGTGCACCAGGTCGTCATCCCGCAGCTGCACCCCAGCATGTGGGAGAACGTCGGCGACGCCACGCGCTTCGGCCACCGCGTGCTGGGTCACCTATGAAATTCGCCCGCGTTCAAGGTACCGTCGTGGCCACCCGCAAGTACGAGGGGCTAGAGGGCGTCAAGCTCCTGGTCGTCCAGCCGCTGGACGAGGAGTTGCGGCCCATCGGCCGTCCGCAAATCGCAGCCGACGCCACAGCCCAGGCCGGGCCGGGGGAGCTAGTCCTCGTCGTTGGCAGCCGCGAAGCGGCGCAGGCCCTGCCCGTGGTGTTCGTCCCGGTCGATCTGGCCATCACCGGCATCATCGACGAGGTGGAGGTCGAGCGCGGGCTGCGCCGCACACAGCCGACGGCCGTCTGGCACAGTCCCCTGTCCGAGGACGAGGACTGACGATGTACATCGGCAAGGTGATCGGGACGGTTGTTTCAACCATCAAGATCTCGCACCTCGATGGCCGCAAGCTGCTGCTCGTGGATCAGCTCGATCTTCAGGGGAATGAGACCGGCGCGTACGATATCGCCGTGGACGTCGTTCAGGCCGGGCCGGGCGATACGGTGCTGGTGATCGACGAAGGCAACGGCGCGCGCCAGATCCTTCAGCTCGACCCGGGCGCCATCCGGGCGGTGATTGTGGGCGTGGTGGATGAGGTGGCGGTGGGGATGTAGCAACTCGCAGCTAGCGACTAGAGGCTGTCAGCTATCGGCGGTCAGCCAACAACCAAGGGGAAGCGGCAAGTCGCAGGTGGCCTGGAGCTCGGAGGCGCAGGTAGGGGCAGGCAAGGAACGAGAGGGGAATCGGCGGGGCCAGCTGAGCTGGCCCCGATGGTTGCCGCGGATCCCCGGCTTCGGGCTAGCGACTGCCGGACGCCTCGACCGCACGCCTCACCAGGTCGACAAAGTCGGGCTTGAGGCTCGCTCCCCCCACCAGCGCCCCGTCGATCTCCGGCATGGCCCTTGCCGGCCGGGTGTGGGCGACCCGATCCTGCTGAGATGTTCCCGTCTTGGGTCGTGATCCGCGGGGCACGAGGTGGAGAATGACGCCTCGCTCCGGGAGCGTACCCGCGCGGCACAGCGCGAGCGGGTCAGAAGGCATCGCGTGTACCGGCGGTGTTTCCCTGTGAGTTGCCGTTTCTCAGTTCATGGAAGGTGGCCAGGAGGGTATCCAGTTGGAGTCTCGCCGAGGCCTCGTACCGGAGGTCGATGTGGATTTCGCCGGGCAGATGGATCGAGAGGACCACGTTCCCTTGACCGGCGCCGGCAAGCGACAGATGGTCAATCCTACTCAGAGGCATGTAGTTCCACACCCCGCCGTATCTTTCGCGATCACCCGGGGAGGGTACCTCCCGGATGGCAATGAGCTCGCGGTTTGTGAGGATGATCGCATTCGTCGGGGATACCATCCGTCGGTAGGTCCGGCCGAATGCGGCTCCGATGTTGACCGAGATCTCCGGCTGAAGAATCGCCTGGTGGATCTCCTCGTCCCCGACAAGGCTTCGCTTAGCATAGTTCATGAACTTGAAGTTGCGTTTCCCCCAGGCATCGAAGGGGTCCTGCCCTCCGGTTTGGGGAACCTTCGACACCTCCGCGCCCGACCGAATTCTTGTCACAATGGGAGAGAAGAGATACTCGGTCACCGCGTTGAAGCGGACTGCGGTGCGAGCAGGTGCGAGCCCGTCTCCTTCCAGGCCCATGATCTCGAGACGGGCGTCAAGAAGCCTGGAGCTGACTTCGACGCAACTGATCCCGGGGATGAGATAGCTGCGCACGTCGATCTTGTGACCGCGCCTTTCCAGGATCCGAATCTCGTCGGACGTCGCCCACACTAGCTTCTCGATCTCCCGGTGGAGGAACCCCTCGTAGGAGGGCGCGATGGCGACAAGCGGGAATGGCACCCCCTTCGCCTGCAGAGGCTGGAAGAAGGTGCTGTACGGGGCAGGCACGTCGGCATAGGAGGCGATCGACCTCGCCCAAGATCGCTGCGCCTGCTCGAATGGGGTCAGGCCGACGGGTATGGACCGCGCTCGGGCGCGTCTGTGATTCCAGATCGATCGCAGGCCCCCGAGGAGCCTCAGGCGCATTGCGCAATCCTCCGCGGGGGCGAACTCCGCAGACCGTGGCGTCGTTCAGGCGCGGAGGCGCCGAGCGCCACAGGCCTTCGGCCTCTGGGCCTGGCTGGAGGATGTTGGCTATCGGGCAGCCAGTTCCACCCAGTGGCGTGACGCCCCCTCCCGAGCGAGGGCCTTCTCCAGCTGTTGGTCTACCTCTGGCCGTACTTGCTCTGGTAACGGTGGTGCAGGGCCGCCACGGCTTCTGCCGGGATCTCCTCGGGGTGACCCAACTGCAGCGCCAGCCACGAGGTCCGGGCCACATCCTCAACCATCACCGCGGCCTTGACGGCGTCGTCCGCGGTTGACCCGAGCGTGAACACGCCGTGGTTCTTGAGCAGGACAGCACAGGAGGGACCGATGGACTCCACGACCACCCGGCCGATCTCTTCGCCGCCGATGGGTGCGAACCCCCCGCAGGGGATCGGTCCGCCGAACTCATCGGCGTGAGCCGTCAGGTAGACCGGGATCGACCGGGCATTGGCGGCGAAGGCCGTGGCATACGGGGAATGCGTATGAACGATTCCACCAACGTCCGGGCGGTGGCGGTAGATGTAGAGGTGGCTGGCCGTATCCGATGAGGGCAGCAAGTCCGAGTCCCGAACTTGTCCCTCGAGATCGACGATCACCATGTGCTCGGGACGAAGGTCCTCGTAGCGAACCCCGGACGGCTTGATCACCACGAGCCCCGTGGCCGCATCTCGGGCGCTGACGTTGCCGCTTGTCCAGGCAACGAGCCCGTTCCTGGGCAGTTCCTGGTGCAGGCGGAACAGGCTTTGGCGCAGGGCTTCAAGCATGGACGACCTCCGCTCGGGTGCGCACCCCGGCTCTCCAGCGCTTTAGCCGTTTGAGGACATCATTCTCGCCCCGCCCAAAGTAATCGTGCAGTCGCAGATAGTCGCTGTAGATCTCAGTGTAGGTTGCGTGGTGCTGCGGGTCAGGCACATAGGCCTCGTCGTTCAACCGAGCCATACGGCCGGCCGCGTCGTAGATCGTGTCATATCCACCCGAACGTGCGCCGGCGGCCACGGCGCCGAACATCGCTGATCCCAGGGCAGGCGTCTGTTTCGAAGAGCTAACTCGGATAGGCAGGCCGGTGACGTCGGAGAAGATCTGCATCAGCAGCCTGTTCTTCTCCGGCAATCCACCGCAGGCCACGAGTTCATGGATCGGGACGCCGTTCTGCTGAAACGTCTCAACGATCACTCGTGTGCCGAATGCCGTGGCCTCGATCAAGGTCCGGTAGATCTCCTCGGGCCTGGTGGCGAGGGTCGCACCGACCAGAAGGCCCGCCAGATCCACATCGACCAGTACCGAGCGATTGCCGTTCCACCAATCGAGGGCCAGCAGCCCACTTTCCCCTGGCGCGAGGGCGGCGGCCTGCCGTTCGAGCAGGGTGTGGATGTCGATCCCTTCTTCGGCTGCTTCGCGCTCGAGGCGCGCCGGAACGCAGTTCTCCACGAACCAAGCGAAATGGTCACCCACGCACGATTGCCCCGCCTCGTAGCCAAAGAAGCCGGGGATGATCCCATCTTCCACACACCCGCACATGCCCGGGACAAGGTGCTCTTCCTTGCTGAGCACCATGTGACAGATGGAGGTGCCCATGATCATCACCATGCGTCCGGGCTCCGTGACGGTCGTGGCCGGCACGGCCACGTGGGCGTCCACGTTGGCGATCGCCACCGCCGTACCAGGCATCAGGCCCGTCCAGGCGGCGGCTTGCGGTGTGAGACCGCCGGCTTTCTCGCCCACAGGCCGAATGTCACGCGACATCTTTGCTTCTACTACGGTGCCAAACTCGGAATGCAGGGCGCCGAAGTACGCCGGCGGAGGAAAGCCCTCGCGCTTGGACCACAGCGCCTTGTAGCCGGCCGTACACGAGTTGCGGGTCTCGGCGCCCGTCAGTTGCCAGACGACCCAGTCTGCCGCCTCGATCAGCCGATCTGCGGCGGCGTAGACCGCGGGCGCTTCGTTCAAGATCTGCAGGGACTTGGAAAAGAACCACTCCGAGGAGATCTTCCCACCGTAGCGATTGAGCCAGGCTTGCCCCGTCTCCCGGGCCACGCGGTTGATCTCGTCCGCCTCGGGCTGTGCGGCGTGGTGCTTCCAGAGCTTCACCCAGGCGTGCGGCTCGCCACGCCACTCGGGCAGCGTGCAGAGCGGTGCCCCATCGGACCGAACGGGAAGCATGGTGCAGGCAGTGAAGTCGATCCCCACGCCGATGACGTCCTGGGGCGGGATCCCGGCATCCTGGAGCACCTGAGGGATGGTGGCCCGAAGCGTGCGAAGGTAGTCCTCCGGGTCCTGCAACGCCCAGTCAGGCGCAAGCGGGAGACCCGTTTCCGGCAAGCGTTCGTCAATGACCCCGTTCGAGTAGGGGTACACCGCGGTCGCCACCTCGTGGCCGGTGCCGACATCGACCAAGACAGCCCTGCCGGACTCTGTCCCAAAGTCCACACCGATGGCGTACTTCATCCGAGTGCACCTCCACACCCAACTCGAGCGGCAAGGGCCGCGCTAACCGGTGGCTCCGTTTCCTGGGTGATGATAGAGATCCCAGTCCATGTACTTTCCAAGGCCCTCTTGCAGGATCGAAGCACAGCGTGCCGGGTTGATGGCTACATGATGTTCGAAGCCTTCCTCGCAGATGTACGTCAGCAACTTCTGCAGGTGATCGATGTGGACGACCCCGTAGCCGCCAAAGGTCCGCAAGGGATCGTTCGTCAGCTGGCCTTCCCCGAAATACGCCCGGACGCTTCCGTGCAGGTCATCGGGGGAAACGCGGCAGTAGGTGAAGGGTGTTTCCCGAACGCGACCGACGATGGTCCCATACGTATTCTCTTTGCCGACCGTGCCGGCGATGATGGCCTGATAATCCATGGTCGGGATATCCTCGGCGGCGATCCCCTCCGTGGCGAAGATATCCTTGGGCAGATTGGAGCAGTGGAAGATGACGGCCTTGTCCGGATCGTCCCCGTAGTTGTTGTTCCAATCCACAATCGCACTGGGTTTCCCCGTGGCCAGGACCATGGCGTACATGCCCACAAGCCCGGCGACGTCCGTCTCACAGGCGGAGGGCATGAGGTTGTTGCTCATCATGCTCATCAGCGTGCACGGCACGACACCGTAGAACTCCTCCATCGCCGTCCAGCATTGCAGGGCGGTCGCCACCACCTCCGTCTCCTGCATCCACCCCTCGATGGCAACCCCAAGTTTCGCCATTCTCGTCAGGATCAAGGGGGGCACGCGGCCGGTCGAGACATAAGCCATGATCTCATCGATCTTGTGTTTGACCGAAGGCTCGCTGTCGCCGAGCTTCAGGGCCCGGCCGAAGATCTCAGAGAGATCGACCGTCTCGACCGAGATGCCGGTTCGCTCCAAGAGCTTCTCGCTGAACCGAACGGTCTTGAAGGCTGCCGGCCGGGCGCCGATGGCTCCCAGGCGGACCGATCGTAGGCCTCGCACCATCCGGCACATGGCGGCGAAATCGCGCAGGTCGGCTCGAAAACCCTCGCTTTCGGGATCCACCGTGTGCAGCCGGGTCAGACTGTAGCGGATCCCGTACTGAGCCAGATTGCTGCAGCAGGACATCTTGCCGCAGAAGGAGTCGCGCCGATCCGCCGACGTCATCTTGGCCGGGTCGTCCGGGAAGGCATGCACCAGCACCGGAACTCCAAGGTCGGCCCAACGGATGGCGTTGGCGATCGCCGTCTCTTCGCCGAAGTTGGGCAGCGTTACCAGTATCCCGTCGATCTCATCGCGATGAGCCCGGAAGAGGTCTGAGCACTTGTGGGAATCCTTGAGGCTGAAGACGGCCCCGAACTGCGAGTCGCTTTCGTCCATGCAGATGGCCTGAATACCTTCTGCCTCCAGCACCTTCAGCACCGTCTTGCGCCCGCTCTGGGCAAGGTGCGAAGGAAAGAAGCCCCGATTGCCTACAATCACACCCAGGGTTACCGGCCGCACATGGCTCACCATCCTGCCCTCCAACGATTGATGCTTAAACTCGCCTACGCACTGCCAACGAGCCCGGATGGGGCTCGGCTCTATTGATCCGTGACGTCCATGGCGTAGTTGGCGAACAGTCTCGCCTTTCCCGTCTCTACACTGAGCAGGATGTAGAGCCCGTGCACCTCCGGGGGGACGGCGACCGTCGTCGTCCACTCGGCCGTTTCCCCGGCCCCCGTGATCGGCACGGACACGATGTCGGGTGTTTCGTAGAAACCGTACAGAATGCCGTCATCCCCCAGAACGGGGGGATTGCCGACGTGGACGTAGGAAGGGTATTCTCCGGGGTTTGTGGTCTTCCACACGAATTCGAGCCCTGCGTCGGTCCGGCGAACATCGGTCAGCTCGAGGGTCACCTTGTTGATCGCCTCGATCGGGGCCGCAAGAGCCTGGATCAGACCCTCGACCGGATCTCCGATCGGGTAGGTCAGGTCCATGGCGACCTGGTCCAGGTCAACTTCCAGCGAGGTGTCCACCCTGCTCTTGTCCTGCTCGTAGTAGTTGTATTGCCCCGTGACGTAGCTGTAAGCGATGGAGAGCGACGACCCGAGGGCGGGAGCCGCACCGGCGCATTCGACGTAGATCAGCTGGGTGCGCGGCTCGGCCTTGGTGCCGGCCGTGTATCCTCTCAGTTGGAAGCCAGGCGCCACGCGGTGGCCGCCGGTTCCCACGAACACCGTTTCACATGGTTGGTCAGCGCCGCCGGCGTGGAGCACCGCCGGTGCACCCTCAACGGCTTTCATGGCGCTCCAATCCCCGGTCTCGTTTAGAAGGGTGAGATCCACATGCAAGGCGCCGGACTCGGTGGCGGCGACGTTCGTCGGGATCGCGCGCCAGCCCTTGGAGTCGGCAGCCGAAGAGACTTCCAGTCCCTCAGGAAGCACGATGTAGGCGCAGGCGATGCTCGAGAAGAGGGTCGCCATGAGAACGATGATGCGGATCGGATTGCGCGTCATGGCTCCTCGGTGCCTCTTGGCGCGAACGACTTGATCTGCCGGCGGAAGCTGTCCCGGCGACAGGACCGGCCATCCGCGCCATTCGACGACAGGAGTGGCTGCCCCATGAACTACGGGCCGTCTTCGAACGGCGGGGTGATGCCTTTGATCAGGGACACCACCTCCCAGTAGTCCGCAGGAGCGTCCGTGCCGCCATCCACTCCTCGGACGGTCTTGGTCACGCCCTGATCGGAGACGGTAAGATAGTAACCGTAGCACTGCCCACAGGGCGTATGCCAGGTGTTGTACATCTCGGCCGTGAACCAGCCGTGCTCACTGATCCCTCCCAGCAGTTCGCCGATCGCCCCTGGCGTGACGGTCTTCTCGATGCGGTCGGTCCCATTATCCCCGGTGATCCGCCCGTCCGAGAAGATGGCATAGACCTCGTCAATGCATCGCGGTCCGCCGTTCCTTTCGTAGACGACCACCGCGCCGGCCTGGACCATGCTTTCCGCAAGATCCTGGCGGAAGGGCTTCACAAGACAGTGACCTGCTTCGACGGTACCCACAGCGCCGGTGCCGGATGCCTTGTTGCGGGCGACGACCAGAGCCAGAGCCGCGAGGCCTACGATCACGGCCGCCGCGCCGACAGTCCACGCCCGGGCGCGTCGTCGAGCCCGGAAACCCGCTTCGCCAGGGGTAAGCGACTGTACCCGGCGGCCCCGCTTGCGCCTTGCCGCGAGGACGCTCTGAACCGAAATGAACATGAACGTCAGCAGCGCCGATGACGATATTCGTCCACCAGGAACTCAGGCTGCCGTTGAACTGGATCAGAGTCTGGGTGAGTCCCAGGATGAGCACGCCGAACAGGGTCCCGAAGACATACCCCGATCCCCCGGTCAGGGACGTCCCGCCCATCACGACGGCGGCGATGACCCGCAATTCGTAGCCGGAGGCATACAGGCCATGACCGGAGGCGACAAAGGCCGCCAGGACGATCCCGGCCAACGCCGAGCAGAAGCCGTTCAGCGTGTAGACCAGGACCTTGGTAGTCGGAACCGGCAGGCCCATCAGGCGGGCGGACTGCTCATCCCCCCCGATGGCGTACAGGGAGCGTCCGAACCGGGTGTACTGGGCGACCAGTGCGCCGACAATCAGGACCAGGAACGACAGGACGATCAGGATCGTGACGAAGTCACCCCGCTGCGTGGCCGGATCGCTCAGCCCGGGGATGAGGAGCTTGGTGTGGCCGAGAATGCGGAAGAAGGGATGGCTGATGGCGACGGCATCGTCGCTGATGAAGAAGCACATCCCGCGGGCAAACCACATGCCCGCCAGGGTGGCGATGAAGGGCTGGACCTTCAGGTAGGCGATGAAGCCGCCCATGATCGCGCCCAGTGCCATCCCCATGAGCAGCATGAGCAGGATGACCACCCAGGGGTTGCACCGGCGCGCAGCAGACGCGGCCGAGGCCACGGTGGTCAGCGCGATCACGCCGCTGACCGACAGGTCGATGCCGCCGGTCAGGATCACGAGGGTCATGCCGACCGCGCTGATCAGCAGGTAGCTGTTGCTGGTCAGGATGTTGAAGAAAACCTGCGGATCCCGCATGCCCGGGATAGAGCATGGCCCCGAAGACATAGGCAACCAGCGCCAGCAGGGCGGTCGCCAGCAGCGGGATGAAACGCTGGTTGGCGGTAACGAGGGCCGCCGCCTTCTGCCTCATGGGCTGGCCTCCGCCTTGGTCCCGAGCCGGCGCAGGAAGGACCGCGACCTGCTCCGAATACAGGAGGATGACGAGGATGACCACCAGCCCTTTGATGGCCTGCAGCGCGAAGGCCGGCACGCCGAGCGCGTACATGGACGTGGTGATGGCCTGCATGACCAAGGCGCCGATGCAGGCTGGCCAGCAGCGAGAACCGTCCGCCGGCCCCCAGCACGGTGCCGCCGATGACCACCGCCAGGATGGCATCCAGCTCGTAGGTCAATGCCGATGTTGTTGGCGTCCGAGGTCTTGATATTCGAAGCTGGCGACCAGCCCGGCCATCCCGGCGCACAGCCCGCAGAAGGCGTAGGCCAGCAGCTTGATCGTTTCTCGTTGATCCCGCTGAAGAAGGAGGAGCGGGAATTGATGCCCACCGACTCGATGAACATGCCCGATCGCCGTCTCGCGCGTCAGCAGCCAGGCGAGCCCAAGACAAAGGCCACGATGTACAGGGAGAAGGGCAGCACGACCCAGCCCTGGCCGATGAAGGCGTAGGGTTCGTAGAAGATCTGGATCCGCACGCCGTTGGTGATCAGCTGGGCGATCCCGCGTCCGGCGATCATCAGGATCAGGGTGGCCACCATGGGCTGGATGCGCACGTAGGCCACCAGCACCCGTTCCACAAACCGCAGACGATGGCCACCAGCAGCGTCACCAGGATCACGACCCACAGGGGTTGAAAGGTGAAATTTGGGTCGTTGATCAGTCTCATCAGGTTCGGCGGTAGCTCTTTGGCCAGAACGTACGGATTCATCAGCAGGGCGGCCACCGAAGCGGCAATTGCCATGACCGCGCCCACCGACAGGTCCACCCCGCCGGTGGCGATGACCAGCGTCATGCCGATGGCCAGCAGCATGACCGTCGAGCCGTTGCGCAGGATGTCGATCAGGCTGCCGTACAGGTTGCCGTCCTTGAGTCTGGATCGGAAAAACCCGGGAACAACGACAGAGTCAAAGAGCAGGATGAGCGCCAGAGGCGACGAGCGGGAAGAAGAGCCTGCTCTCGGTCGCTCTTCCTCCACTAAAGGCGCGGGCCTGGCTGTCTCATGCATCTCACCCCCTGCCATCGATTGCATGATGACCTGTCTCGTCCACTCTCGCCGCTGAACTCGGTCACCTTCTTCCGGTCCTCGCAGCACGACCGCGATGCGGTGGCTGGTGCGCATGACCTCCTCCAGCTCGGAGGAGATGAACACGCAGGCCTTGCCTTCCTCGGCCAGCGAAAGCACCAGCTTCTGAATCTCGGCTTTGGCGCCCACGTCGATCCCGCGGGTCGGCTCATCCAGGATCAGCACCTGCGGGTTCGTGGCCAGCCAGCGGGCCAGGATCACCTTCTGCTGATTGCCGCCGCTCAGATTCTTGACCGGCTGATCGGGCGACGGGGTGGCGATGTTCAGCAGCTTGATGTACCGGTCGGCGATCTCGTATCTGTTCCTGCAGGCTCAGGTACTTGAACCAGCCC
Source organism: uncultured Chloroflexia bacterium (assembly GCA_963743255.1). GTDB lineage: Bacteria > Chloroflexota > Anaerolineae > Anaerolineales > E44-bin32 > DYJB01. The sequence continues at coordinate 290,142 of CAVUPD010000013.1, read as the reverse complement.
TGGCTGGCCTGCAGGGCCAGGATGATGTTCTCGCGGACCGTCAGGTCATCGACGATCCCGGCGGCTTTTCGGTCCTCGGGCGTCAGGACCACGCCGCGCTTGATGGACGCCAGCGGAGAGAACTTCTCCACAGCCTGGCCATCGATCTTCATCGTGCCCCGGTCGGGCTTCTGCAGGCCAAACAAAAGGCTGGCCAGCCTCCGTCCGCCCCGATCCCAGCAGACCCGCCAGGCCCAGCACTTCCCCGGCATGCAGTTCCAGATCAAAGGGGTCGATATCGCCGCTCAGGCCCAACTGCTGGGTCGTGACAATGGCGCCTCGCGCCGATCTGCTTGCTGCTTTCGGGCCTTGATCTTCGACATCTCATCGAATTCGGTCGATCGTTCGGCCGATCATCTTCGCGATCAGGTCCAGCCGGGGCAGGGATGCGGTTTCGTACGTTCCGACCAGCCTTCCGTTTCGGAGCACGGTGATCCGATCCGAGATCCGGTAGACCTGGTCGATGAAATGGGTGATGAAGATGATGCCCACTGCCTTCGCTCTTCAGCTTGCGCATCACCTCGAAGAGCTGGTCGGTCTCATGCGACGATCAGGCTGGAGGTCGGCTCGTCCAGGATCAAGATCTTGGCCGATTCGATCTCCAGCGCGCGGGCGATGGCGACCATCTGCTGGATGGCGACCGAGTAGGACCCCAGCGTGCTGGGTGACATCGATGTCCATCCCGAGCACCCGCTGGAGGATCTCTCTGCGCCTGGCGCATTCATCGCGGTCCAGTCCACGGCGCCGAAGCGCGTGGGCTCACGGCCGATCAGGATGTTCTCGGCCACGGTCAGATTGGGGCACAGGTTGATCTCCTGGTAGACGGTGCTGATGCCCAGCGATCTGGGCGTGTTGGGGTGAGCGGACGAAGATCTCCCTGCCTTCGAGCAGGATCCGCCCGGCGTCGGGTTTTTCGACGCCGGTCAGCACCTTGATCAGGGTCGACTTCCCGGCGCCGTTGTCTCCCATCAAAGCGTGGATCTCTCCTGAGCGGAGCTCGAAATCCACGTCCACGAGGGCCTGCACCCCCGGGAAGGCTTTGGAGATTCCCTGCATCGAGATGAGCAGGCCGGGGGCATCTGGCTCTGGCATGGGCTCGATCTCCTTCAGGCTTGGGGGAGAGGAGCGGCGAACGCCGCCGCTCCTCTCGAGCCCTTTCCAAACGATCGGTTGGAGAGGTCCTGGGTAACCGGTTCTTTGAAGCGAAGATCGTCCAGGACTCCCCGTCCGTGATTAGTACTTCCGGCCGTCAGCGACGGTCTGCAGGTTCGGATCTGAAGCGCGGAAGACGCCTTCCTGCGAGGGCACCCACTTGGGCAGCTTCTCGCCGTTGACGGCCTTCAGGGCGGCTTCATACACCTGCGGCGCGAGCAGCGGGTTGCACTCCACCGCCACGTTCACCTCTCCGGCGAGCATCGCCTTGAAGGCGCCCGCCGTCGCATCGAAGGTCAGGACCTTGACGTCCTCGCCCGGAACGAGGCCGGCTTCCTTGAGGGCCTCGATCGCGCCCAGGCCCATCTCGTCGTTCTGGGCAAAGATGCCGTTGACGTCCTTGCTTTCCTTCAGCCAGGCTTCCGTGACGGCCTTGCCTTCGGTGGCGCTCCAGTTACCGGTCTGGCTGTTGGTGATGGTGATTCCGCAGTCGCCCATGTTCTCGCGGAAGCCCTGGCCGCGGTCCTTGGCGGCCGACGAACCCACGTTGCCGACCAGCTCCCAGACGACCTTGCTCGTGCTGCCTTCCAGCAGCTTGCACATCTCCTCGGCGCCCTTGCGGCCTTCCAGCGCGAAGTCGGAGCCGATGTAGGTGGCGTACAGGTCCTCGGGGGCGTCGATGCGGCGATCTTCAAGGACGACGATCTTGCCGGCGTCCTTGGCTTCCTTCAGAACATCCTCCCAGCCCGTGGTCTCGAGGGCGGCCAGGATGATCACGTTCACCTCAGGATCCTGGATGAACTGGCGGAAGCCCGCGACCTGATTGGCCAGGTCGTTCTGCGAGTCGTAGAACTTCAGGGTCAGGCCCAGCTGCGTTGCGGTCTCCTTGAAGGAGGCTGTATTGGCTGCGCGCCAGCCGCCCTCGGATCCGGTCTGCAGGAAACCGACGACCAGGTCTGAGTACTCGCAGTTTGGTGAGCACGCCAAGCCGGCGGCTGGTGCCGCGGGGGCGGCCGGGGCCTCTGTGGCCGGGGCTGCCGGGGCTACCGGGGCCTCGGTCGGGGCCGCGGGGGCGCAAGCGCCCAGGGCGATGGCGGCAACGAGGAGAACAAACGCAATCGTCTTGATGCGGGACATGTCGATGCTCCTTCTCTCGATGTATTGCCCTTGCGAATTGCGGGCGGAAACGAACGATCCTTTGTCGACTTCTGCAGTCTTCGCTGATGAGCCCGTGCTTCGGTCCTCGCGCGCACGATGGACACGCGAGTGGGCTGGCGGCTCTGGCGATCTTCTCCTCTCCCTTGCGTAGCCTCCTTTCGTATTCCTGGTCTATGGGGACGGTCGGATGGAGCTCTGTCGGACGACCAGAGTCGGGGACAAGATGACCGGCGTGGGAGCCGGTGCGGCGGTGCCTGTCCACTGGAATCCGATCATCCGGATCACTTCCTCCACGGCGATCTTTCCCAGTGCATGTTGGTCCTGCTCGATCGTCGTGAGTGGTGGCCAGTAGTACGCGGACTCGGAAATGTTGTCGAAACCGACAACGCCCAGGTCCCGCGGGATGCCGATACCCCTCTGACAGGCCGCCTGCATGACACTCAGCGCCATCTGGTCGTTGGCGACGAAGACCGCATCCATCGTCGGGTACTGTCGGAAGAGCCGCTCAATGGCCTCGGCGCCGCTGGCAGAAGACCAGTTCCCCTCGACCGAGCCTTCCGCTCCAGGCTCCAGGCCAGCTTCGCTGAGGGTGTCCTCCCAGGCGGCTTTGCGCTGCCGGGCCTCCCACCAATCCAGCGGTCCTGAGATGTGGCCGATTTGCCGGTAGCCCTGATCCAGCAAATGGGCGACGGCCAGGCGGGCGCCCGCGTGGTTGTCGATCGAGACCGCCTTGAGGTTCTTGCGAGGCTCCATCGTCAGGGAGACGACCGGGACCTCTGAATCCAACGTCAGCCGATCGACGAACTCCCGGTTCGCCCCGACCTCGGGGACGGCCCAGATGACCCCGTCGACATGGCGCGAGTGGAGCGTCTGGAAGATCGGCAAGACGTCGTTCGAGTCGAACTGGGGTAGTTCCTTCAGGAGAAGCGAGTAGCCCAAACCCTCGGCTGCGCCAGCGATGCCGTCAAGGACACGCGAAGGGCCAATGTACTTGAGCCCGGCGGTGACCACTCCCAGGGTGTAGCTGCGTTGGCGGATCAAGCTGCGCGCCAGGGCGCTCGGTTGGTAGCCAAACTCCTCGATGACCGATTGGACTCGCTTTCGGGTCTCGATCGACACGTCCGGACGAGCATTGATCACCCGGGAGACCGTCTGGGTCGAGACTCCCGCCGCAGATGCGACTTGCTTGATCGTTAGTCGACTGGATCGAGGGGGCATTGTTATCGATCTCGGTATCGATCACGGGATCGATAACAGCCTATTCCAAGGCTTGGAAGGGCGGCAATTGACAAACGTCACGTTACGATGCTACAGAACCCAAAGGGGAGGTATTGGGGCCAAAAACTCCGGCACCGGGGTCGGGAGCGCTGCATTGGGATTTCACAGATCGGCGCGGTTGCGCGGCCAAGATTCGTTCCACGAGCGATCCGGGCGAACGGTCTCCGGTTTGATGTAACTCCTCGTGCAGGCTGCATCACTGGCCGCTGACAACGGAGGTTGTGGCCGGAGGCCCCTGCCCCGAGCGCAATGTGGAAAACCGGATCAGGCGAGCCCGAGGCGAGGGTTAACAGTTCAATTCAGTCACACGCCGGGGCGTACGATATCGCCGTGGACGTCGTCCAGGCCGGGCCGGGCGATACGGTGCTGGTGATCGACGAAGGCAACGGCGCACGCCAGATCCTTCAGCTCGACCCGGGGGCGATCCGGGCGGTGATCGTCGGCGTGGTCGACGAGGTGGCGGTGGGAATGTAGCAACTGGCAGCTAGCGACTAGCGGCTGTCAGCTATCGGCGGTCAGCAAACAGCCAAGGGCAAGCGGCAAATCGCAGGTGGCCTGGAGCTCGGAGGCGGGGTAGGGCCAGGCAAGGAACGGGAGGGGAATTGGCGGGGCCAGCTGAGCTGGCCCCGATGGTTGCCTCGGATCCCCGACGTCGGGCTAGCGATTGCCGGACGCCTCGACCGCACGCCTCACCAGGTCGACAAAGTCGGGCTTGAGGCTCGCTCCCCCCACCAGCGCCCCGTCGATCTCCGGCATCGCCATGAACTCGGCGATGTTGTCGACCGTCACGCTCCCCCCATACTGGACGCGGACTGCCTGAGCGACCTCCTCACCGAAGCGGTCGGCGATCGGTCCCCGGATCGAGAAGGCGATGACCCGGTTGGCATCCGCCGGCGTCGCTGCCCTGCCTGTGCCGATGGCCCAGATGGGCTCGTAGGCGATCACACTTCGCGCGACCTGAGCGGCGTCAACGCCCTCGAAGGCGCCGGCGACCTGGCCGCTGACCCAGGCGTGTGTTTCCCCGGCCTCCATCTGGGCCAGGTTCTCCCCGACACACACGATGGGCGTCAGATCCCTGGCAACCGTTGCCCGCACCTTGCGGTTGATGGCAGTATCGGTCTCGAGGGCTCCGCCGGCGGCACGGCGCTCGGAATGGCCGAGGATGACGTACCGGCACACGCCGGCCAGCATCGCCGGCCGAGATATCTCCCGTATGCGCGCCCTTGTCCTCGAAGTGCATGTTCTGCGCGCCCACGGCAATCGACGTCGCCGCCAGCGCCTCGGCCACCACGGCCAGGACCGTGAACGGCGGGCACAGGACGCGATCCGCGCCCTCGATCTCCGAGAGCGGAAAGCGGATCCGGCGCACGAACTCAAGGGCTTCGTCCGTGCGCCCGAGGTTCATCTTCCAATTGGCCGCCAGGACGGGTCGACGCATGCTACTTGGACTCATGCCACTGGATGGTGACATTCACAGCGATGCGACTCCCTTCTCCAGTGACGTGACCCTCGATCGGGCCGTGTTCCCGAGGCGGCGAGTTCCGCCGGCAGTCCCCTTCATTGCGGGAGCGATTGTACCCCTGCCTGCTTGGAATCAAGAAGACAGGCTGACACACTTGCCCACGTCCCGCCCACCCTTCCTCCTGCGCGGTGTCCGCCGTGGGCATCGGGTCAGTCATGTCGCTACCGGAAACAGCTCGCGGCCAGGTGAGGGAGGACGATCTTGAGCGGGCGTCTCATCCCGGCCTCGCCCGGATCTCGGGGAGAGTGATGAGCGGTGATCCTGGGCTACTCCTACAAGTCACCGATAATCGACCTTCATTGTCTGGACACGACTAGGTTCGCGATGTAGAATGACGGACCTTCGCTCAAGAAGCCGATCGGCTGGACGAGGATCTACCCGCTTTGCGCCACATTTCCATTCAGGCCAACGCTCTGACGCGCACCTATCGCCGGGGCTCCGAAGACGTGCATGCCCTAATGGATGTGACGCTTGCGATCCCGCCGTCCGCCTTCGCCGTCGTCCTCGGGCCCAGCGGCAGCGGTAAGTCCACGCTGCTCAATCTCATGGGGGGGATCGACCGGCCGACGAGCGGGCACTTGAGGGTCGATGGCCTCGAGCTCCACACCCTGACCGAGCGGCAGCTCGACGGCTACCGCCGGGACTACGTCGGCTTCGTCTTCCAGTTCAACAACCTGCTCCCCAACCTGGACGCGCTGGAGAATGTTGCCTTGCCGCTGATCGCCCAGGGACGCAGCTGGGCCCAGGCGAGGGATGAGGCCAGGACGCAGCTGGCGGCGCTCGGCCTGGGCAGCCGGGCAAGCCATCGGCCGGAGGAGCTTTCGGGGGGCGAGCAGCAGCGCGTGGCCCTGGCTCGGGCTGTTGTTTCCAGGCCGGCCTTGGTCCTGGCGGATGAGCCGACCGGCGACCTTGACCTCGAATCGGCCGAGATCGTGCTCGACCTGATGTCGTCCCTCAATCGTGACCTGGGCGCGACCTTCGTGATTGCCACCCACAATCCACGGCTGGTGTCGCGTGCGACGCAAGTGATCGAACTCTCCAACGGACGGTTGACACCCCCGGCGCCGCAGACATGATCCATCTGGCGCTTCAGGACCTCCGTCACGACCTGCTCACCTTCGGGTTCAGCGTGCTTGGCACCGGGGTCCTGGTCTTCGCCTTCCTGCTCCTGATCCCGCTTTCCCTGGCGGTGACCCGCATCGGCGAGGCGGGGGGCCTGCCCCAGAACCTGATCGTCATTGAACGGGATGCCCTGCAGCCCGAGCAAAGCAGGATCGCACCCGGCCTGGCGGAGAGCGTGTCTGCCATCCTCGGCGACCGGCTGGACCGCGTCGACCCGGTCATCTTCCGCATCATGCGTGTGGAGACCCATCCGATCCAGCTGCGCGGCGTCGCCTTCGAGTTGTGGGTGACGACGTTTCGCCTGCGGCTCCTCGAAGGAGCATGGCCATCCAGCTCGTCTGAAGTCGTCGTCGGTCAGCTGGCAGCCCAGGGCGGCGGCTGGCACACCGGAAGCGAAATCAGTATCTATGGCCGGCGCTTTCGAGTCGCCGGCATCGCCGATGGACCGGGGACCAAGACGCAGACGATCTGGATGTCCTACTCGGCCGCCAGCGCGCTCTTCGGGCCGGAGAAGGGCGCCCAACTCCTCGTGGCCCATCTGCAACCGTCGGCGGATCCGCTTGTCTCAAGGCAAGACCTGGAGAACGGGCTCCGGTCGATCGGCGCCGAGTACGATGCGTACTTCGAAGACGCCCTCCTGCGCGAGTATGGCGCGGCGCTGAACGATCTCCGCTCGCTGTCGCTCTTGACGGCGGTCATCGCTATCGCCGCGGTCACCGTCGGATCGCACAATCTGGCGTGGCTCGCGGCGGAGGAGAGGATGCGCTTGCTCGGCGTCCTGCGTGCGGTTGGATTCGACCGCCGAGCCGTCGGCCGATACCTCCTCTTCCGCGCCGGAGTGATCTCCGTGGCTGCGTACCTCCTGGCTCTGACAGCGGCGATCCTGTTCATCCGGCTGGGGGTTGGGGCGAAGGACCTCGCCATCGGAGGAACCCAGACCGACTTAAGTCTGAGTCCGGCCATGGCCATGCTGGGTCTGCTCCTGGCGTGCGCCGCGAGCCTTGCGGGGACCTGGCTATCGGCACGCCATATCCTGAGTGCCTCTCCGGCATCCTTGCTGGGGAGAGGACCGGGGAGCAGCTTCGCGTGAGCGTGGCCGCGTGGCTTGCGTTGCGCGATCTCTCCGTCCACCGGCGCCAGGCCATCGCGCTGGGGACGGTGTTCGCGATGGCCGTCACGGCCTTCGTATCGCTGGGCAGCTATCGGCAGACGCTCTTGAAGGACTATCGGCCGGCGCGGGAAGACCAACTCGTGATCCAGGAGACCCAGTCGTTCGCCGAGTTCTACGGCAGCCGCCTCTCCCCCGAGATCGCGGTCGTGCTCGAAAACCTCGGCTTTCCCGGGGCCGTGGCGGAGATCCACGCCATCGTGGGGACATCGTTGGAGGATGCCGTGCTGCTGAAGGGCGTCGATCTGGCGCACTACCCAGAGCTGGACTCCTACGTCATCCGCGCCGGCCGAAGACTCGAACCTGGCGATCCTGCACGTCGAGCGATGATCGGTACGCGTCTGGCGGAACGGCTGGAGGCCGTTCCGGGGGACACGATCCAGTTGCGCGGGCGGCCCTTCGAAGTGATCGGCGTTTTCGAGACCGGCTCGTACACGGAGAACGAGGCCTGGGTTCCGCTGGCCGGGGCGCAAGACCTGCTCGGTTGGGGTCAGGACGTCTCCCTGTATGTCGTCAAGGACGATGGCCGGTTGACGCCGGGGCAACAGATTCTCGACGGCGTGTCGGTCGCCCGCCGGGGTGAGTTGTGGTCGACGTTCCCGCGGCAGTGGGATGGTCTGATGGCCCTGATCGGGACGGTGACGCAGGCGATCGGGCTGGCGGCCGCCTTCTCACTCGCCGCCATGTTGTGGAGGCTTGCCTGGAGGAGGCGGCGGCAGATCGCCGTCCTGCGCAGCCTGGGTTTCGGCCGTACCGTCTTTGCGATCTACCTGGCCGTGCAGGGCGCGTCGGTCGCATTCGTTGGAGGGGCATGCGGCGTCCTGGGTGCGCTGGCGCTTCTTCGATGGGTGCGACCCACGCTGGCGGGCGTCAGTCTCCGCCCGCACCTCACGGCAGATCTGTTGCTGTCGACCGGCGTCTGGTTGGGATTTCTAACTCTGCTGAGCGTCGTGCTCCCCGTCTGGGCGTTGGGCCGCAGACGCGTTGCCGAGCTCATGATCGGCGAATGAGGGGGTTCCCCTCTCTGCTTTCTGACTCTTAAGGAGGAGCGATGATGTCGAGAAGGAGTATCGTCAGTCTCGGGCTGCTCGTACTGATCGTTGGGAGCGCCTGCGGGATCAGTTCGCAGGGCGGAACACCAGCTGCAGGGGATGGCGAAACTCCGATCGCGGAGCCAACCACCGAGGCGCCCATGTTGCCGGTATCCATCAATGAAGGCCTCGCCAGCCTCGACAGCTACCACATGACCTACACCAGCGATGCGTTCGATTCGGTCACCAAGGAACGGAGCGTAAGCACGTTCGTGGTGGCCAGTGATGCCGGTGCGGACGCCAGCTACAATCGCACGGAGACGCGGGTCACGGGCGAAGCGGATGAGGTCGTCTCCGAGGACGTCCAGGAGCAGTACAAGATCGGCAATCAGCTGTGCCAGGTCGCAGGCGGTGAAGCGGAATTGACAACGATGAGCGGCCCGGCCCGGGTGATGTCGGACCTGATGTCCCGGGTCGTCGTCTTCAAACCCCTGATCGAGAACCCGGTGTACGTCGGCGAGGATGTTGTCAGCGGGGTGCCCGTTCGCACTTACACCTTCGAAGTGCGGAGCCTGGGTGTCGACTCGGGGGTGGAGGTGGCCCGCGCCGATGGCGAATATGCCGTCGCTGCCGACGGCAATTACCTGGTGCACTACCGGCTGGACATGGAACTGCGCACGGCCGCCGAGGGAGATCCCGAGGCCGAGTCAAACGTCTTTTCCATCGAGGCTTCCCTCGAGGAGATCAACCAGCCCGTGGAAATCACGTTCCCTCCGAACTGCCAGGCGGCCGAATCCCTCCGGGGGGTGAAGCCGGTCTGGATCGAATCGCGGCGGGCGCGCCGTCCTCGGTCGTGACCGGTGGGTCTCGGCTGCGGATCACGGTTCTGACGCTGGGTTCCCGCGGGGACGTGGAGCCGTATCTTGGCCTGGGCGTCGCCCTGGCGCGGGCCGGCCACCAGGTCACCGTGGCCGCACCGGCCGCATTCGAAACACTCATTCGGCGTGCAGGCCTGGCTGCATTCCGTGTGGAACCCGATCCTCGCCTGCTGGCCGTCGGAGGGGAACCGCCGCGTTGGCTGCGGTCGTCGGTGGCCGCGGGGGCGATCCGCCTGCGTCGCGCCGCCCGTCCCGGCTCGGGTCTGGGCATCGCCTACTCCGGATACCTGGAGGCCAGCCGTCACGTCGATATCATCCTCCACCCGCCCTGGCTTGCTCCGGTCGCACGGACCATCGCGCAGACCTGCGGCTGCCTTGCCGTGCCGACCTATCTGGCGCCGATTCATCCGACACACGCCTTTCCCAGCCCGTTCTTTACCTTCTCGTCTCATCCCGGGTGGAACCGCCTGAGCCATTTCATAGCTCTGTGCATGGGGCGGGCGGCGCTGAACGAAGCGCCGAACACATGGCGCTCGCAGGTCGTCGGTCTGGCGCCTGCGCCGATCGAGCTTCTCCCGCCGGACGGCGAAGTCTGCCTGTATGGCTTCTGCCGGAGTCTTCTGCCGCCGCCGCCTGATTGGCCGCCGGGCGTCGTCGTTACCGGCCCCTGGTGGATGGATGCGCAGGAGGGCTGGCGCCCGCCGGAGGATCTGGATCGATTCCTGCGGGCATCGGGGAAAGTCGTCTTCCTCGGATTCGGCAGCATGATGGACGCCCGGCCGGGGAAGTTGAATGCCATCATCGAGGCGGCCCTGACCAGGCTCGGGTGCCGCGCGGTCTTGCTCGCCGGTCCCGCTGGACAGCTCGATCTGTCGCCTTCTCCTCGCTGGCTCACCGTCCGGGACATTCCGTTCGACTGGCTCTTCCGCAGAATGGACGCGATCGTCCACCACGGCGGCGCCGGGACGACGGCCCAGGCCGCCCGGGCGGGCAAGCCGTCGGTCGTCATCCCCTTCTTCGGTGACCAGCTCTTCTGGGGACAGCGGATTCACCGGGCGGGCGGAGGGCCCCCTCCCATCCCGCGTGGCTCCCTGACTTCGGAGCGGCTGGTCTCCGCGATCGATGAGGCGCTGAACGATCCGAGAATCGCCGAACGGGCGGCCCTGCTTGGGTCTCAAGTTCGCGCCGAGACGGGCTTGTCGACGGCGGTCCGCCTCATCGAGGCTGCCAGCCTGTCAAAGTTCATGCCTGGATTCGCTCGGCCTGGCCCCCCGGAAGGCCGAGAGGCGCAGGGCCCTCGGTGGGGTTATAAGTAGTCGTCAGGCATGGTGAGCAGGACCGAAAGCGAGGCCCGATGAGCGAGAGAACAGACGCAGAAGACGCTAAGCCTCAGGCAGCTCCTTTCTTCGAGCAGCCCCGCGTCGAACAGGCGATCATCCCCGTTGGCCAGGGGATTCCGATCGGGCTCGAGCGCGTGTCCAGCCGCGAGTTGGGCATTGGCGGGGCGTACGGCACGTGGGGCACCGGCTACGACAACCTCGCCCTGCGCAGCTTCATCGAGAAACGCCTCGGCGAAACGATGAGAGACGATGAGGTCCTCAATCTGGCGGAGCTGGGTTTTGTCGGCCGGCATCACCTGCCCGACCTCTCGGACTCGGATCACCTCGAGCTGGAGCTCGAGGTCGGCGCCCGGCTGCTGCGCGAGGCCGCCCGCAGCAGCGGCTGGAACCCGTCCGAGGTGGAGGGGGTGCTAATCGGGATGAGCGGGCCTGTCGCCGTTGACTACGTCGCCCAGATCGCCCAGCGCGCCGGCATCCCGGACGCCGCCCTCAAGGTCAGCGTCCACAAGGCCTGCGACGGATCGATGGGCGCCCTGCACCTGGCGCTCAACCCGAATCTGGCCGTACCCGGACATCGGAATATTGCCCGCGAGCTTCAAGGCAAGAAGGTCCTGGTCGGCGGGATCGAAGGGTTGAGCCGGTTCACCAGCCGCGCCCGGGACAAGAACGCGCTGCAGTTGTTCGGCAACGGCGCCGGCGTGATCGGGGTGATCCCCGGGAAGACGATGACCTTCCTGGTGGGCAAGAGCCATGAGGTGTTCGACACCGAGGGTCTGCTCGAGGTGCGGATGTACTACCCGTACTCCGGCCCCAAGGAAACGGGGCAGTCGCGGGTGGAGGTGTCGGAGCCGGCGCCCGATCAAGTGCGCGTCGCCGGGATGATGCACGAGCCCGAAGACGGCAGTCCGGTGGTGATGGCCGGATTGATGGGCATGGTCAAGCTGTTCGTGCGCAACGGCGTCCAGGTGGTGTCGGATGTCGTGCGCGAGTACCAGGAGCTGATGCGCAGCCGCGGCACGCCCGACAAGTCGATCGCCGTGGCCATCGTGCACCACGCCAATTACAAGATCAACCTGCTCAAGCAGAAGCACTTGAACAAGGAAGGCATCCGCTTCCCGATGCCGTGGCTGCTGAGCGAGTTCGGCAATGTCAGCGCCGCCTCGAACATGATCGCTTTCCTACGCCAGCTCCCTAAGATCCATTCGGGCGACCATGTGCTGTTCGACGGCTTCGGCGCCGGGACATACTACGACGTGCTGGCCGTGGCCATGGGGACCTAGCCGCACCTTCCGCCGCTATCCGCAGGCTGAACGAAACGAGAACGCCGGAGGTTAGTCTCCGGCGTTCCTATTCATTTGGTCCCACGGATGGAGCCCCGCAGCCCGTCGGCCCGCGCGGGCTCTTGCCGGAGCCGCGAGAGGTACCCGCTAGGTCGACGGTGCAGGAGCGGTCGCCTGCTCCGAGCGTGTGGCTGCTTCGAGCGGCAGGGAGGACAGCAATCCCTTCAGCCGTGGATGATTGGCGTAGGCCCCGTGGCGCTCGGGAGGCAGGAGCGCCGCGATCCGGCACATGATCTCGTCGTCATACGCGGCGAGCTGCGCGGCCTGGTCGAGCCCGGGGCTGGCCGTGAGCCGGAACGGCTTGCCAAAGCGTACGACGACGTTCACGCGTTGCAGTCTGCGCAGCCGGGCTTTTACGGCTGCGTCCTCCGTGCCGAGGATCGCCGTCGGCACGATGGGGGCCCCGGACTTGGCGGCCAGAAAGCCGGCGCCCGACCGCGCCTTCATCAGCGCCCCGCTCGGGCTGCGCGTCCCCTCCGGTGCAATCACCAGCGCTCCGCCTTGTTTCAACCGGCGCAGGCAGGTCCGGATCGCCGTCAGGTCAGCGCCAAAGCGGTCGACCCACACGCCATCCAGCGCCGCGGTCAGCCAGCGGAAGATCGCCACTTCGCGGTACTTCTCGGCCACGAGCATGATGATGTCGTCGCGGTCGACCAGGCAGTACACCAGCCCGGGGTCCAGGCGCCCGATGTGATTGGTCACGGCGACAATTCCGCCCGCCGGCGGGATGTTGTCTTCGCCGATCACCTGGATGCGGGTGAGCAGCTGGTAGAGCAGGCGGATCACAAACCGGGCGATCTTGAAGGTCATCAACCCCACCCCGGGCCTCGGGCACGCGTGTCTGGCGGGTAAGTCGTGTCGAGAGACTGCTCCCCGGCAGTGCGCCCGGGATGCCTTGATTGTAACTGGCGTCCGCCGGTCCATGGTTGTAAACTGATCTTCTTGGGTCTCTTTGGTCATGGAACCACCAGGCCCGCATAGCTCTGGTGGAGGGCGAAGATGAGCATCGCGAACAGCGCTCTGGTGGTGTCGCTGGCCTTCGCGTCCTTGTTAGCGTCGGCCGCACCGCTGCCTGCCCCCGTCTCGGCCGCACAGCTCCTGGTCATCGGCGAGGACGGAATGCCCCTGACCCACCTGACGGACGGCGACGTGGTTCAGCTCCAACTGACGCTTCCGGAATCGTCGAGCCAGGCCGTCCCGGTCGCCTTCTCGCTCGAAGGCAGCGACCAACCCCTGGTGGGATGTACGATCCTGGAAGGCTCTCCGGACTGCATGTCCGAGCCGTTCGCGACTCTGGGTTGGTACTGGCGGCCAGACGGGGCTTCCTCCCCCCGCCGTTCGATCGTCGCCGGGCTGACCTCCGGCGGCGACGTAATCGCCGCAGCCACGATGGAGATCGCCCCCCGCCCGGTCGTCATGGTCCACGGCTTCTCGTCCACCTGGGAGGCGTGGGTCAACTACCTCGGGCCCTCGGGCTTTCTGGCCGCCGATGGACTCTCCGGCTTCGCCGTCGGGGACGGCCAGGTGCCGGGCAGCATGAACACGGGCAACCTGGCCGCTCCTACCCAGCGCACCAACACGATCGCCGAGAACGCTGCCATCCTCGGCGAGTATATCGACGGCGTCCGGCGGGCGACCGGCGCCCGATCCGTGGACCTGATGGCCCACAGCATGGGCGGGCTGATCTCGCGCTACTACATCGACCGCGTCATGACGGACGGTGAGGTGTCGCAGCTGATCATGCTCGGCTCGCCGATGGCTGGCACGGACTGCGCCAACCTGCCTGCATCGCTCGGGCTTTACCTCCCGGCGACGCTCGAGCTCCGCCCGAGTTACGTGCGCCAGGTGTTCGACCCGCAGATCCGCCAACGCCACGGCGTGCCGTTTCGAGCGCTGGCCGGCGTCCCGATCGTCGAGGGCTTCAAGTCCCCGTGCACGTCGGTGCCCAGCGACCTGGCCGTCTCGCTCGAGAGCGTGACCGCTATTCCAGTTCAATCGAGGCAGATGGCGGTCCTGCATATGAACCTGAACCTCTCGGCACAGGTCTACCAGGAGTTCGTCCGGCCGCTGTTGCAGACACCCTTCGGCGGGTTCACGCAGGAAGCCGATCCTCCTCCCGCGGCCGAGTCGGGCGGGACGCTGCAGTTCTCCCGCGTCTACACCGGTCACGTCGAGAGCGGGGCAAGCCAGGTGGTCACCATTCCGCTCGATCCCGGGTTGACCGTCGCCAGCTTCGCCCTGTACGACACGACCCGCTCATTGGCCGTGACCGTCACCGGAGCCAGCGGGAAGACGATCGACTTGAGCGCCGAGGCGAACGGGTTGATCGTGGTGGATGATCCCAGCGCGCTGCTCTACCTGGGCTACGGCTTCGAGAATCCCAAGCCGGGGTTGTGGCGCGTCGAACTGCGATCATCCGGGCGGACCCCCGCGCAAGGCGCCGACTATGCTCTGGCCGCCCGCTTCGCCGGCGGCGCAGAGCTGGCCGCGTCGCTCAGCTCGCTGCTTCCGCAGATCGGGGACACGGTCGGCCTGACCGCCGGCCTCATGCTGCATGGTGCCGCCCAAGCGTTGTCCGACGCTCAGGCGTCGATACGGGCGCCGGACGGGCAGCTGCAGGTCCTTGATCTGTCCATCACCGGCGGTCAAGCGCATGGAGAGCTGCAGGCGACGATGGCCGGCCTGTACGGAATCGATCTGAACGTTGCGGGCACGTCCGCGGACGGCATTCTGGTCGAACGCACTTCGTTCCTGGCCTTCGAGGCGCAGCCGAAGGGCGGCACCGCACGCGCGCCGGCAGGCTGGATTGGAGTTGGCCTCGGGGCCACCGTCGTCCTGGCACTGATTCTCGTGGCGGCCGCCCGCCGAAGGCGCAAGGCCAAGACGGCCTAGCTTCTTCAAACCCGGGTGAACGCCCACACGGCGAGTCACTTGCGTGCTGCGAGCAACCTCTGGCCATGCCTAGTTCGAGTCTGCGGCGCCGCGGGCCGGGCGTCCGCACCGACGGCGCGCCCCTCCACTCTACGACCTCCCTAACGCGGACGAACGCAATCGTCGAGCGCACGCCGACCACCTCGATCAGGGACTGCAAACATAGAGCGATGCGCCGGAGCAGCCGCACCCAGAGGGAACGAACGCCATCAGGGTCGCGGCGGCCGCCGCGACCCTGAACTCAGGTTTGTGGAGGAAGTACGGTAGGGACGCGCCTGGCGTCAGGACTTCTTGCGCACCAACCAGGCCTTGTAAGCAAAGTACCATACCGCGCACAGCGCGGCCGTGATGCCCCAGATGGGGAATCCCAGCTGGATAGCCTGCAGCCAGTTGCGACTGGTGAACAGGCCGATGTAGAGCGTGATCGCCGTCCATACGATGATGAATGTCCCCACCAGCCAGAAGCGCATCAACTTGAGCAGTTTCTCTTTGTCCGGCGTCATGGTCGAGGTCCCTCCGTTAATCTGTGTGCCGTGCCGAGGTGCGGCCGCTCACCGCTCCAGGAGCATAGGCGATTGCGGTCCTCCGTGCAAGTTCGATGCCGGATGCATGCGGCCATCCATGCCGTGTGGACTTCACGCGCCTGAGATCCTGAGACCAGGCTCCTGCTTCCATCAGGAGTCCGCCCACAGGGATTCTCCCGCCTGCGAGTGCGGAGATTCCAATGCCCTGTCCAGTGCCCGTGTCCGAATTCCGAAGTGGAATCCTGCCTCGGGCGGCGCCCACGGGGCAAGAGCCGATGATCGCATCCTGGTGAACCCTGCCGAGCGCGGCCCGGGCTCCCTTCGCGCCGATCGGGCCAGGCGCGGGTGCTTCACCGCATGACCTAGACATGGATTCGATGTTCCCGGGATGGTTGGCTTGGGCGGGTCACACACCGATCCAACGCCGTCTGGCCTCTTGACACATGGGCGTTTCATCGTAAAATTACGATGAACCAACGTGGCCAGATCACCCGCTCTCTCGCCCGACGAACGCCGTCTGGCCCGAATGCTGAAAGCGCTCGGCAGCCCCGTGCGCTTCCAGATCGTCACCTACATGGCCGAGCACCCGACGTGCATGACGCGCGAGATCGTCGCCTCGACCCTGCTGGCGCAGTCCACGGTGAGCCAGCACCTGAAAGTCCTGCGCGACGCCGGGCTAATCCAGGGCGAGATCGAAGGCCCGGCAACCTGCTACTGCCTCGACCCAGACGGCTTCCACTGGCTCGACCAGCACCTGCAAGCCTGGATCCGGCGCCACGACCCCACCTTTGTGGCCATCGAATCCACACCCCGCGCCGGCCAAAGGCGCTGAGCTGTCCAACCCGCCGCCTTGCGGCTCAGGAGATCCTGCATGACCACCACCTACCCGTCCGCCGAATACTTCGACCAGGTCGCCGATCGCTGGGACTCGTTGCGTTCCGGCTACTTCACCGAGGCGGTGCGCGAGGCTGCCATCCACAAGGCCTACCTGCATCCGGAGATGATCGTCGCTGACGTCGGCGCCGGCACCGGGTTCCTGACCGCCGGCTTGGCGCCGCTCGTCCGCCGCGTCCACGTGATCGACGGCGCCCAGGCGATGCTTGACGTGGCGCAAAGGAATCTGGCCGACTTCGCCAACCTCGAGTTCCACCACGCCGACGGCCTGTCGCTGCCTCTCCCCGACGGAAGCCTCGACGCCGCCTTTGCCAATATGTATCTGCATCACTGCCCCGACCCGTTACCGGCAATCCTGGAGATGGTCCGCACGCTGCGGCCCGGCGGCCGGCTGGTGCTGACCGACATGGAACCCCACGACCACGAGTGGTTCAAGGCCGAGATGGCCGATGTGTGGCTGGGCTTCGACCGCGCCCGGATCAGCGCCTGGTTCGAGCAAGCCGGGTTGGTCAACGTGATCGTCGACTGCACCGGCGAATCTTGCCACGCCGAGTGCGAGGCCGACGGCAAGTCGGCCGCCAGCATCGGTATCTTCGTCGCCACCGGGACGAAGCGCATCCGCGCTCGAGAGGCGGTCCAGGCGTCGTACGCCGCCCGGGCGCTCAACGCCGAGTGCGGCTGCAGTGACTCAGCCTGCTGCACACCGGGGACGATCACCCTGGACGAGATCCAACCGACCAGCGTGCACTTCGACGGCGGCTACTCCGCGACGGAGAAGGCAGCCATCCCGGCCGAAGCGGCCGAGATCTCGCTTGGCTGCGGGAACCCGACGGCGATGGCCAATCTGAAACCGGGCGAGGTCGTGCTCGACATCGGCAGCGGCGGGGGGATCGACGCCTTTCTGGCCGCCCAGCGCGTCGGCCCCGAAGGCCGCGTGATCGGCGTCGACATGACGCCGCCCATGCTGCAGCGCGCCCGCCGCGCCGCCGAGCAGGGCGGGTACGCCAACGTCAGCTTCCGCCACGGCCTGGCCGAGGCGCTGCCGGCCGACGATGCCTCGGTGGACGTGATCATCTCCAACTGTGTGATCAATCTGACCGAGGACAAGGCGAAGGTCTTCGCCGAGGCCTTCCGCGTGCTCAGGCCCGGCGGCCGGCTGGAAGTCAACGATATGGTCTTCGGCGGCGCGGTGCTTCCGTCGATGCGCGTCTCCGCGACCGGTTGGTCGGAGTGCATCTCCGGCGCGCTGCCCGAGGCCGAGTACGTTGACCTGGTGAGGCAGGCAGGCTTCGGCGACATTCACGTGCGCCGTTCCACGAGTTCCGGGGAGGCCACCGGCGTTGCGGTCTACAGCGTGCAACTCTCCGCGCGCAAGGCCTGAGGCGCGGCATCTGGCGAGTAGCTGGGGGCGACAAGCCACGAGTATTGGGAGCGTGGGCACGCAAGACCCATGAGGCAGCCTGCCCAGTCGGCCACGTGGGACACGGCCAACTCTCTCCCACGCCTACCATCGCGCAGCTCATGGTCACCGTCATCCCCTAAATTGGTGAGCGGGTTGGGGGTTTTCCCCATCAGCTTACGGGCAGCGGGGAGTTGGCTCGGGATTCCCGGGTCCGAGGCCGTTTCGCGGGGAGGCGTAGGGGAACTCAGCGGCCGGGCAGGGCCGGCGATGGCGGGGATTGAAGAAGCTGGCCGGCGATCGGAGAGGGGTTAGCCAGCTACGGGCGGCTCGCCGACTGGGGCAACATCCCGCAAGATCTGTTTAACGCTGCCGGAGGCGAGCACCTCGCGCCGGGCTCGGCGGCCGACTTCAAGCCAGCGCACGAGCCGGATGTGGTCGGCGGCGATTTCGATCGCGGTCATGCTGCCATCACTGAAGGAGCAGCATCCTGTGTTGATGAAGCACGGCTGCTCCTGGGACCGGGCGAAGGCCAGGTCGGCCTCGATCCGCTCCAGCACTTCGCTCTCGTAGGCCTCCGGCTGGTTGCGCAGCTCGTCATAGGTGGCGGTGAGCTGCTCAAAACGCGCTGGCGACGGGAAGATCGGGTGATGCGTGTGGCCGGCAACGACCAAGACGCCGGGCTGCCTGGCCGCCCAGTGGTACATGGCAAGCTCATGCTTACGCGCCAGGCGCCAATCGGTGGCCGGGGTCGTCCTCCTGATTTTTGTCAGACGTTGGATCGGTCGCCAAAGGTAGTGCACCACCCAGTGACTGAGCCAACCGTACCGATCGCCCCACGCCGTCCCCTGGTGGCCATGAACCAGGAAGATTTCGCCGAGATGCTTGTTGCGGTCCATCACCTCGAGACGCAGTGCCTCCAGGACGCCCACGCTGCCCAGCAGCGGATCGAGGTACCGTTCGACTTCGGCCTGCAATTGCCAGTCCTCGTCATGGTTGCCAAGGAACCGCCAGTAGTGGCCAACATCCAGAAAGGGCCTCTCCGTCCGGATTGAGTCCGCGTGCTCGGTAACCACCTCGGACGGACGGCACTCCCACAGGTCCTCCACGTCGCCAAGGACGGCCAGGACACAGCCAGCCGCCTGATAGTGCTCGAGCGCAGCGCGGTAGACTGCTTTGCAGGCAAGGAAGTCGTCAGCGCCATCGCCGGCTCCGCGATGGAGGTCCGAAACGACGGCGAGGCGCAGTTCGCTGAGCTCGAACGGCACCAAGGGCGCCTGGGCGTAGGCGCGATCGAGCCCGGCGTTGATATTCTGCTGGTAGCTCATCGTCCTCCAGACCGGGCGTGCGGCAGGGAAAGTACCCGATGGCCGGTATCCTACCAAGAAAAGAGGACGGGCGCCGCACAGCAACACGCCCTCCTTGCCCGCCGGCGGCCATGCCCTGTGGGCAACTCGGTGGATGGGTTACATCCATTCCTGAGATTGTCACGGCGGGTTTTCCTCGCCTCGCAACCTCGGGGACTTCCGGCCGCCCCAAGGGGAGAGAATTGGGGCGCACATCACCCTAGACAGATCCACGGGCCTGTGGTATTCTTGCCCGCAAGGTAGCATGCTGGTTGTGTCTGGACGTCGTAGCGTTTCGACCTGAGCAGCAAGTGCTCAGGTCGTTTCGGTTAACTCCGGGTCCCCGGACAACCCGACCTCCTGAAGAACACCACAGGCGCCTCAACACTTTTTGCCTGAGGAGGCAAACACAATGACAGAACGTATCCAGGGTACCGTGAAGTGGTTCAACGCCGGCAAGGGCTTCGGCTTCATCTCCCGCGAGGGCGGTGACGATGTCTTTGTCCACCACTCGGCGATCCTCGCCGAGGGCTATCGCAGCCTCGAGGAAGGCCAGCGCGTCGAGTTCACCGTCGTGCAGGGCCCCAAGGGCCTGCAGGCCGCCTCGGTTACCGTCCTCTAGACGGCCAACCTATGGTCCAACAAGCAGCCCCCCTCCGGGGGCTGCTTCCTTTTCCCCTGCCATCCACACACCCATCCCCCGAAGAGCTGCCCCCCGCCGAGGGGATGCGGCCCCCGTGCGGAGGCCGGATGGCCGAGGCGGGCCAGAGTCGGAATCCGCAACCCGGCGCCTCGCCCGCGGCCCGAAAGGGTTGTAGTATGGGAGAGAGGCGCCCGTTCGACGCCGGCGCCCTCGCCCCCTCCCCCATGACGAAGCCCATGCCCGCCGCTTCCACACCGTCCGTGTCCGTCGCCGGGTTATCGTTTCGTTACCGCGACCGGCCGTCGCCGGCGATCGAAGGACTGTCGTTCGAGGTGGCGGCGGGCGAGGTGCTGCTGATCGCCGGCGCCAGCGGCTGCGGCAAGACGACTCTGATCCGCTGCATCAACGGGTTGATACCACGTTCCTACAAGGGCGAGCTGCAGGGTCGCATCGAGCTGCTCGGCCAGGACACCGCCGGGCTGGCGCTGGCGCGCATCTCCCAGATGGTCGGCACGGTGCTGCAGGATCCGGAGCGGCAGATCCTGGGCACGCGCGTCCTGCACGAAGTGGCCTTCGGGCTCGAGAACCTCGGGCTTCCGCGTGAAGAGATTCGCGAGCGCGCCGAGCAGGCGCTGGCCTACCTGAACATCGGCGGGCTGCGCGACCGGGAGACGTTTCACCTGTCAGGCGGCGAGAAGCAGAAGGTGGCGCTGGCCGGCGTGCTGGCGATGCGGCCGCGCATCCTGATCCTGGACGAGCCGCTGGCCAGCCTCGACCCGGCCAGCGCGCACGAGACGCTCGATTTCGTGCGGCAGCTGGCCGACGAGGGGATGACGGTGCTGATGGTCGAGCACCGCGTCGAGGACGTGCTGCGCATCCGGCCCGACCGGGTGTTGTACATGGCCGAGGGGCGCGTTCGCTACCTGGGCGTGCCCGAGGCGATGGCCGAAGCGATCGACTACCGCGAGGTCAAGCTCCCCGCCCCGCAGATCGTTGCCCGCGCTCGGCGTGAGCCGCCGGCGCCGCGGGTGCAGCCGATCTTGCAGCCGGCCGATCCGCCCAGCGACCCGATCGTGCGCTTCGAGCACGCCTCGTTCGCCTACGAGCCGGGCCGGCCGGTGCTGCACGATGTCTCGCTCGACATCCACCGCGGCGACATCATCGCCGTCCTCGGCCCGAACGGCGCCGGCAAGACGACGCTGATCAAGCACGCCATCGGGCTGCTCAAGCCGACTGACGGGCGCGTGCTGGTGGACGGGCGCGACACGCATGCGCTGAGCGTGGCGCAGATCGCCGCCACGCTGGGCTACGTCTTCCAGAGCCCGAGCCACATGCTGTTCGCGCCGACGGTCCACGACGAGCTGGCCTTCGGGCCGCGCAACCTGCGCCACGACCCGGCGCAGATCGAAAAGGAGGTGATCCACGCCCTGGATGTCGTCCATCTCCCTGGCCGGGAGAACGATCCGCCGCTGGCGCTGTCGTTCGGCCAGCAGAAGCGCGTCAGCATCGCCGCCGTCCTGGCCATGCGCTCGCGCGTCCTGGTGATGGACGAGCCGACGGCCGGGCAGGACTACCGCAACGTGCTCGACTTCATGGACGCCATCGTCCAGATGCCCGGCTTCGAGGCGATCCTGTTCATCACGCACGACGTTGACCTGGCGGTGATCTACGCCAACCGCGTGCTGCTGGTCAGCGACGGACGCCTGGCCGCCGACGGCGAACCGCGTGCCGTGCTGACCGACGCCGATCGGCTGCGGCGCTGCCGCATCGTGCCGACGTCGCTGCTGGAGCTCAACCTGCAGCGGCCCAGTTCATCCGGGCGGTTCCTGCGAGCCGAGGAGCTCGCCCACGCCGCCTGACCCGCGGCGCTGATTCATCTCGAGGAGGATCATCATGGATCGCAAGACGTTGTCCGTACTCCTGGCCCTGGCTGCCGTCCTCGTCTTCTTCCTGGCCATCATCTGGATCGGCGGCATGCTCAATCCAAGCCTGCAGCTCGATGAGACCGCACTTCTGCGCTTCGTCTTCGTCGCCGTCGGACTGGTGATCGTGTTCATCCTCTACTGGCTGACCAAATCCAGCGGCATCTGGCAGGTGGGGACGCGCGAGGTGGTCTACATGGCCATCGGCGCGGCGCTGTACGCCGTGTTCTCCTACCTGTTCAACGGCACCGTGTTCGTCGTCCCATCGGTGAGCCAGGTGGCGCTGCGGCCGGCGATCGTCATCCCGATGTTCTTCGGCTACACCTTCGGGCCGGTGGTCGGTTTCTTCAGCGGCGCGGTGGGCAACATGTTCGGCGATGCGCTGACCGGATTCGGCCTGTCGCCGCAGTGGAGCATCGGCAACGGGCTGGTAGGCCTGATCGCCGGCCTGGCGCTGCTGTACCCGGACAAGAAGAAGAGCCTGAACAACGTGCTGATCGCCAGCGGCGTGCTGACCCTGCTGGCGACGGTCATCTACTTCGTCGGCAAGAGCACGCCGAATATGCTGTTCTTCGACGTGCCGAACAACGTCTTCGGCGACCAGCCGATCACGGTCATCGCCGGCCTGTCGCTGCTGATCGGCTTCGTCCTGGTGGTGTTGGCACGCTACCTGTTCGGGGCCAACATCGACATCGCCGCCGCGGTCACCTGGTCGATGCTCGGCAACCTGATCGGCATCGGCTTCGCCGCCATTTCCGACATCTGGATCAACGGCTACCCGCCGGTGGCGGCGGTCGTGGGAGAGTTCATCCCCGCTGCCGGGCCGAACTTGATCTTCGCCGCGGTCCTGATCCCGCTGCTGGTCGGCGCCTACGCCGCCATGCGGCGGCAGACCGGGCGCTAAGATCACCCGCGTCCCTCGCGGCGGAGCGCCTGACCGGCTCCGCCGCGGGGATGCCCCTGGCCAGCCACCATGCTCGTCACCTGGCGTTATCGGACGCGGCCGAACTCCGTCGTCCAGAACCTCGATCCCCGAGCCTGGATGATCTTCTTCGCCTGCTTCCTGGTGTCGACGGTGATGACCTGGGACCTGCGCCTGCTGCTGCCGCTGCTGGCCATCGCCCTGTTCTTCATCCTGACCTCGCGCCTTACGTGGCGCGAGACGCGCCGGGCCTGGCTGTTCATCACCGCCTTCGTCGTCTTCTTCTCCGGCCTGACGCTGCTGACCGGCCGCGGGGGCATGGAGCACTACACCGTCGAACACGTCATCGCTACCGCCCGGACGCCTTTCTCGATCCTCGGCTGGACACCAACGCTGATCTTCTCCTCCGAGCGGCTGATGTTCGCCGTGAGCATGCTGGTGCGCGTCTTCAGCCTGGCGTCGATGACGGTGCTGATCCCGTACTGCATCAACCCCGCCTTGTACGGAATCACCTTCCGCGGGCTGGGGCTGCCGGACAAGTTCGCCTACGCCATGGACCTGACGATGCGCTTCATCCCGACCTTCGGCCGCGATTTCCAGCTGACGATGGACGCACAGCGGGCACGAGGCTACGAGCTGGAGAAGCTGGAGGGCGGGCTGCTGGCGCAAGTGCGCAAGCTGGCGCCGCTGCTCGTCCCGGTGACGATCCACGCCATCGCCGGGAGCGAAGACATCATCGATGCCATGGACCTGCGCGCTTTCGGCGTGCAGCCGCGGACCTGGCTCATCGAGCTGGTCTATCGTCGCCGCGACCGCATCCTGATCGCCTGCGGCGTGCTGCTGATGGTCGCGTACATCGCCCTGTCGCTGATCGGCCTGGGACGGCTGTGGGTGCCGGAGGCGATGCTGGCGTTCCCGCTGTTGGGCGCCCTGCCGACCGGGCCGGTCACCATCTGAGCATCGTCCCGCATCCGCCACCCACCCCTCATCCGGCTTTTGGTTTCTTCAGCGCAGCCTGCATGGTCCTGCGGTAGTCATCGACGGCCTTGCGGCCGCCGCTCGTCAGGCGGACCATCGTGCGCGGCTTCTTACCCACGAAGCCCTTGTCGACTTCGACGTAGCCGGCTTCCTCCAGCCTGCTGATGTGGGACGACAGATTGCCCCACGTCAGCTCAGTGGCATTCAGGAGAAACAGCGCATCGGCTTCCTTGACCCCGTACAGGTACATCAGGATCATCAGCCGCGCCGGTTCATGCACCACGCGGTCGACCCCGCCTAGGTGGCGCAACTCCTGCCCTTGCTGGCGGTCCTTCCCCATCTCAGGCCTCCGCGCCCTGGGAGGGGTACCTGCGCAGCATGCGGACGAGGAGGGTTGCGCCGATGAGCAGGATCACTACGGCGGCGGCGGCCAGGGGCAGATTGAAGCCCTCCGGCGCGCCGCGGTACAGGATCACCGAGACGAGGTTTGCGCCTCCCAGCAACCAGCCGTACAGGAAGAGCCGAGGCACTCCGAACCGGTAGGCCATCGCGCTGAATAGGCCGACCAGGGCGAGCAGCACCACGATCTCCACCAGATAGGACTGCACCCGCTCCAGGGAAACTTCGGGCGCCGGCCCCCCCAGCCAACCCGGGCGGACGAGTGTCAGGATGACCAAGCCGGCGGTCAGTGCCACCAGCGCGAGGGTCGCGGCCAGGATCACCTTGTGCGCCGGCGTGGTTCGTGCCTTCACATAGCCCAGGCGCGGGGTGGAGATCCTTCGCCGGAGGACGGAGAAGATCCCCGTCACGAGGAGAATCAGACCGACGAACAAGGCCATGTTCCAGGCCGGCCCAAGGCGCGCGCGCGTGATAGGGTAGACGGCCAACAGCAGGAACATCGTGCCCAAGAGCAGGTCCCATAATCCGTCCTCGTAGGACAACAGTCGCACCGTGCGCCTCTGCACCTCGCTCAGGCTGGGAGTATCGGACATCTCGACCTCTCCTTCCGGGCCCCACCCGGGGCATTTAACTTTGCAATACAAAGTACTTGGCAATATTGTGCTCCCGGGCCGGGCGGTTGTCAAGACCCAGTTTCTCTCTGTCCCCCGAGCGCCTTCGGTGGGCCATGGGCGCCGGAGCCATGCCGAATGCCGCCCCCCCGCACTCCCATCCCGGCGTTTCGTCACTCGCAGGCCCAAGGCATGCGCCTAGTTGGGGTAACATCACACCTGACTTGTGCGCCGTGACCAGACCGGGTATCCGATGAGACGCCGCCCTCCCCCGATCGCGACCTGCATCGCCGCGCTGGTTGCCTCGGTGCTGGCCTGCAACCTGCCAACGGGTGGAATCATGCCGCTGACACCCGAGCCCGTCCTGCCCGGCGCAACGCTTGAGCCCGCGACGCCAACGCTCACTCCGTCGCTGCCGGAGGCCACCGCACCCAGCCCTCCCACCTTAACCCCCGTCCCCGTCGAACCCGGATTCCCGATCACGGAGCCTCCCGGCGCCGTCTTCCTCTACGTGACCCGCTCCGGCGACACGCTGCCGGCGCTGGCTCTGCGCTTCGGCGTCGAGGCCTCGCAGATCCTGGCGGACACGCCCCTCACGCCGACGGGCTACCTCCCTAACGGCCTGGCCTTGCGGATCCCCAACGTCCTGGAAACGATGACCCCGGGCGGTGAGCTGCTGCCGGACAGCGAGGTGGTCTACTCACCGGCTGCGGCGGACTTCGATGTCACCGCCTTCGTCGCGTCTGCCGGCGGATATCTGAGCCGCTTCAGCGAGACGCTGGAAGACGGGACCGAGCACAGCGGCGCGGAAGTCGTCCAGCGGGTCGCCGAGGAGAATTCGATCAACCCGCGGCTGCTGCTGGCATTGCTCGAGTTCCGCGCCGGGTGGGTGTACGGCATCCCGCAGGACGCCGACGCTCGCACCTACCCGCTCGGCTTCAGCATCCCCGATCGCCCCGGGCTTTACCAGGAATTGTCGGTCGCCTGTTCGCAGCTGGCCCGCGGCTACTACGGGTGGAAGCAGGGGAGCCTGACCGAGACGCGGCCCGATGACGGCGGGACGGTGCGTTGGAACCCGACGCTCAATGCCGGATCGGTGGCCGTGCTGCACGTGTTCGCCCTGCTGTCCGGAACGAACCGATGGTTGGACCAGGTGGTGGGACCGCAGGCCTTCCCTGTCGTTTACACCGCCATGTTCGGCGAGGCGCGCGCCCGGGTGATCGATCCGCTGCTGCCTCCCGACCTTGCGCAGCCGGCGCTCGAGCTGCCCTTCACCGCCGGCGAAGGCTGGAGTTCTGACGGCCGGCCCGCACCCCGCCTGGACGGCCGGCACGCCGCGCGCCGCGCTCGATCTCTCACCCATCACCAACGAGGGCCCGTGTACTGTCTCCGCGCGCTGGGTAATCGCCTCCGCGCCGGGCGTCATCGCCCGCGCCGGCGACCACGCCGTGGTGCTCGACCTGGACGGCGACGGCCGCGAGTCCACCGGCTGGGTGCTGCTGTACTACCACTTGGCCGAGGCGGGCATGATCACCCCCGGCACGCGCGTGGCCGCCGGCGACCGGCTCGGCCATCCGTCGTGCGAGGGCGGCCGATCTACCGGCAAGCACGTCCATGTGGCGCGTAGATACAACGGCGAGTGGCTGGCAGCCGACGGTCCCGTGCCGTTCGTCCTAAGCGGCTGGCGCGCCGTGGCCGACGCTCGCAACTACTACGGATCCCTCGTCCGCGGCGATGAACGGGTCACTTCCGATTCCAGCGGGCAGCAGGGGTCGACGATCTGGAGATAGGTGACGGTGCGATCGATCGCTATGGCAAGTCGTGCGTGTGACGGGCGTTGCCGGCCCCGAACCGGCGTGGCGATCTCCCCGGGTGCAGGGACCTTCGCCCGACAGGAGATGGAATCGGCACCCGCACAAGACGCGGGGCGCCTGGCATATGCGCCTGGCACGAAGCCAGCGCTGCGCAGATGCGCCATTCGGTCTCGACGTTCACAAGGGATAGACTACAGGATTGCCACCATCATCTGCATAACGAATCACAGCCTTGTCGCTCTTGAAATCCACCCTGAGCTGACATGTGCTTCGCCCCTTCGCCCAAGCCAGTTCCAGGACTGATTCATCCGAGTCCAGGATCTGAAACGCCCCATCGAAGGCCTCGTACTCATTGCGGAAGCGAATCAGTCTCAATAGACGTTGAACAACCGGGCGCTGCAGGTCCCGTTCCACCTCCTCCATCGAATAGTTGTGCCGATTGACTTCCCGGCCGTCGCCCGTTCGTTCCGCCGCGGATTGATCATTCATCCCTGCCAGAAGTCCAACATAGTAGACTTGCGGAACGCCAGGTGTGAAGAACTGAATAGCCCTCGCAGCCAGATAGGCATCGTCATTGCAGTCCAGCAGAGAATAGAAGGCCCCCCGGATTTGATGGACATCAAAACCATCCGGATCCCTTTGCCTGGGAGAGAATACCGTGCTGAGGTTGGCGCCCCTCTTCAGGCAGATGCCAACCACTTTGCGAGCGTCCTCACTTCTGTACAACCCATTCAAATCCGGTAGGATCGGTACCCCATCGTGACAGTCAAGCATGGTGAATTGCCGGTGCGGTCGGATTCTCATGTACTCTTTCAGCCTTGTGCCAGTCTTTCTCAACAACGCGTCGAGTACCGCATACGGCAGGATGAAGTCATAGATCCAATACCCTCTTTCGGCCAACTTGAACTGGGTCGCGTAGTCCGCATGGACTTCCGGTAGCACTTCGATCCCAAGGGCATTGGCAAGTCCAGAGATCCACTCCAAGAAGTGATAGATCTCCGGCTCCACGAAGAAACACGCGGTTCCTCGCTTCTTGGTCACAAAGCCGACTGCATCCAGACGTACAGTGCCGACTCCGTTCTCGCCGAACTTGGCCAGGACTTCCGTCAACAGATGGCGAGCGCTTTCGGAATTCACGTCGATGTCCACTTGCCCCGAGGGCGTCGTCTTGCCGAAAGTTGTCCAGACCCGCACCACTTCACCCGTTTCCTTGGTCGTGAAGTCGGAGAATGGCTCCTTCCGGCGCAAGAACATCTTCTCTATCTCGTCGCGTGGAGGCTCTCCGGCGGGCCAAATCCTATTGGCGGGAATGAACAGGTCGGCATACTCGGACTCGCTCCCGTTCTTCAGGAAGTCCTGAAAGTAGGTTGATTCCGAGGACAGGTGATTGACCATCAGGTCCAGCAGGATCGGGCTCTCGTTGCCAATACGTCGGATATCTTCCCAAGTGCCGAATTCCGGCGCGATGTCAAAATAGGTCACGGGAGCAAACCCCCGGTCGCCGGAAGATGGAAATGGCGGCAGAATGTGGATCCCGCCTCCAAAGAGACCGCGGAAATGCATCTGCAAGATACGGTCAAGTGCTCCTAGATTCCCCCCGAGCGAATCCGGATACGTAATCAGCTGAACTTCGTTCTTAACCGTCATACGATTCCGCTATGCAACAACGACGACCTCATAGTCCTTTGTGATCACAAGATCAGCCAGTTGCTTGTGGCCAGCAATGACCTTGTGTTCCGTGCTTAGCACTTGCTCCGTAAACGGATCGCCTGTTTCTTTGCCCCGGTTTCTCTTCTGGCGGTCCTCCAGGGTGTCCAGCCAATCCCTGGCGATGAAGATCCTGGTATCGACGTGCTTGAGCAGAGACGTGTATGTTCCCTCTGCAATCACGACGCCAATCCCATCCAGACTGACGGTCTCTTCTTGGATTGTGTTGGAGTTGTAGTCCACCAGTGGTTTGGTTATTGCTCCCTTGCCCTGCGTAGCCGACGCCAGATTCTGTTCCATCAGATCAAGTCTCACTTCTACATGAGGCCCAAGCCAATGTGGGTCCCTCCGCCTTTCCATGTCATTCGATCTGGGCGGGAGGACGAAGTAATCATCCTGTCCCAGCACGACAGATCGGATACCGTACTTCTCCAATTCGTCTGCAAGGGCCCTGCCTGTTGCGGACTTGCCGCTGCCAGATTCCCCTGCGATCGTGATCGTGTACCTCGTGTGCTTCCGTCTGATCGCATCGATGATTCGTGGAACAATCTCACCCGCCGCTCGTCTGTGGCATTCCTGGACCACAACGATATCGCCTCTCATAGTGGTCTCCCATCTCCTGCATTGGCGGGTCTCTCTTCAGAACGAATGAGGGTTTGGAGGCCCCGCCCCTTGCGCCGACGTGGAAGCTGCCCGGTCGCCGTCACCATCGCGCTCAGAGGTCTCGTACTGCCGCCTTCCGTGGCGCGTTCTGGGGGCGAACCGCTATTCACCATTGGTCGGCTGAAGCCAGAGAGAGGAGTAAGGTGCGAGTTCCCGTTCCGGCCCCAGGGAAACGACGGAAGATGAGAGCAGGTCGAGGTAGTTCTTCCGATACTGCGGCGGGACAACGACGGACTGCACGTCAGAGCTCAGATTGCCGAGTACGAGTACGACATCATCTCCGTTCTGGCGCAGGTAGGCCGCCACCGTCGGGTTGCCAATCTCCACCCACTCCATGCTGCTGCCGCCAAATGCGGCGTGTCGTTTTCGCACGGCGATCATCTTCTGGACGGTATGGAACAGCGAGTGGGCATCTCTCAACTGGGCAGCCACATTGACATTCTGAAACGCCAGATCTCCTTTGACGAGGTCTGTGCATGGGGATCCGGTGGTGAAGCCCGCGTTGGGGGAAGAGTCCCATTGCATGGGCGTCCGGACCCCGTTTCGGTCGGACAGGTCAAGGTTGTCGCCCATGCCGATCTCATCGCCGTAGTAAAGGATGGGCGCCCCGGGCAGGGTGAAGAGGAGCGACTTCGCCAATTCGATCTTGCGGCGGTCGTTATCCAGCAGGGGCGCAAGGCGCCGGCGGATCCCCAGGTTCAAACGCATGCGGCGCTCGGGCGCATACTCCTTCCACATCCACTCGCGCTCCTCTTCGGTGACCATCTCGAGGGTGAGCTCGTCGTGATTCCTCAGGAACGTACACCATTGGCAGTCCCGCGGGATCGATGCGATCTGCTGCATCACCCGGCGGATGGGTCCAACTTCGCCGCGGCGCAGAGCCATGAAGATGCGCGGCATGAGCGGGAAGTGGAACGCCATGTGGAACTCATCGCCGTCCCCGAAGTAGGGCCGCACATCTTCGGGCCATTGGTTCGCCTCGCAAAGAAGGATCCGCCCCGGGTACTGTTCATCTATAAAAGACCGCAACCGCTTCACATAGGTGTGCGTCTCCGGGAGGTTCTCGCAGATTGTGCCCTCGCGCTCAAAGAGGTACGGCACTGCGTCCACACGGAAGCCGTCAATGCCAAGGTCCAGCCAGAAGCGGGCCACGCTGAGCATTTCGTCCCGGACTTTCGGATTGTCGAAGTTCAAGTCAGGTTGGCTGGAATAGAAGCGATGCCAGTAGTACTGCCCGGCTTGCTCGTCCCACTTCCAATTCGAGGATTCGGAGTCGACGAAAACAATTCGCGCGTCTTTGTACTTCTGATCCGTATCGCTCCAGACGTAGTACTCGCGGTAGGGCGAACTCCTGCTGGAACGGGCGGCCTGGAACCAGGGATGTTCATCCGAAGTGTGATTTAGCACCAGATCCATGATGATGCGGATTCCGTGCGAATGGGCTGCTTCGACCAGTTGCTTTAGATCGTCCAGTGATCCGTAGGTGCGGTCTACGCCGTAGTAGTCAGCCACGTCATAGCCGTCATCCTTGAGAGGGGAGGGATTGATGGGCATGATCCAAACGCAGTCCACACCGAGGGTCTGCAGGTACTCAACCTTCTCGGCGATCCCGCGCAAGTCGCCGTGTCCGTCGCCATTGCTGTCCTTGAAGGCGCGGACCGCAATTTCGTAGAAGACCGCGTTTTTGTACCAGAGGTCATTGCTCATGCATCGGGTTCCACGGTCCGTCCCCCGAAGAGAGGGCCAAGTCCTTCGTCATCAGTTTCAGATCGCGTTCGGCTTGATGACTTCGCCGTATCCTCGGGCAACGATTCTCATGCTTCGGGGTTGGGATCGCGAGAACCGTAGAGTTCGAGAAACCGGTACGGATAAGGATCATCCGGTTCGCTCGCCTTGCTCAAACGCGCGAGTTCCTCTTCCGAGAGGGCCAGCTGACCCGCAGCCAGGTTCTCGTCCAACTGGGCCAGTGTGCGCGCCCCGATGATGACCGAACAGACCGCGGGCCGATAAAGCAACCAGGCCAGGGCGACTTGCGAGTGGGTTGCCTGGTGCTGCCGCGCGATCTCGGCCACAACCTGAAGGATCGACCAGTTGCGTTCCTTGGACCGCCGCGACCAGGATTCTTCCGTCTCGTCTGGCATCATCGCCAGACGACCCTCCTGAGGCTTCTCATCAGGATGGTACTTGCCGCTCAGGAATCCGCCGCCCAGCGGGCCCCAGGGGGTCAACCCCAGGCCTTCGTGCGAGCACAGCTCGCTGATCTCATGCTCGATATTGCGCTCCACCAGGCTGTACTGGTACTGAGCGGCTGTGAAGCGCGACCAGCTGTGCGCGTCGCTCAGCGCGAGCGCCTTCATCAGCTGCCAGGCCTTGAAGTTGGAAACGCCGATGTAACGCACTTTGCCCGAGGCCACCAGATCATCGAAGGCGCGCAGCGTCTCTTCCAGAGGGGTCAGCGGGTCCCAGGCGTGCGCTATGAGCAGATCGATCACATCGGTCTGAAGCCGCCGCAGGCTGGCTTCCACGCTTCGGACCATGTGATACCGTGATAGACCTTGGTCGTTTAGGTCTTGCCCCGTTGCGTGCCGGACCTTGGTGGCCAGGATGACCCGATCGCGCCGATCCTTGATCGCCGCTCCCACGATCTCCTCGGATCTGCCGCCGGCATACACGTTGGCCGTATCGATGTGATTCCCCCCCGCATCAAGGAAGCCGTGAATGAGCCGGGTCGCCGACTTGCGGTCGGCGCCCCGCAGGCTCTCTTCCCCAAACACCATCGTCCCAAGGCAGAGGGTAGAAACCAGCAGCCCGCTCTTGCCCAACGGTTTGTACTGCAATGGAGATCCTTACTCGAAGGCGAGATCCGGGAGTCCAAACCGGGGGATTCGCAGCTCGGTCGAGATCACACTGCCTTCGGATCGGTCCAAGTCCGATGCATCTCTAGTCCCGGCCACCCAGGCCGCAGGCAGGGCAAACCATGCACTCCCTGGGTCTTCTGCGCGCAGACGGTCATCCCTTCACGGATCCTGATAGCAAGCCTCGCAAGAAGTATCGCTGGAGTGCAAAGAACACCGTCAAGGGCAATACCATCGACACAAAAGCTCCTGCGGTCAGCAGGTGCCAATCCTGGCCGCGAGCGCCCACAATCGCGGCCATGCGTTGCGTGACCAGCTCGAACTCAGGATTCCCGCCCAGAAAGATAAGCGCTACCAGGTAGTCATTCCAGACCCAGAGGAACTGGAAGATCGCGAACGAAGCCAGGGCTGGCACCGACAGGGGCAGGACCAGCTGCGTGAACGCCGTAAAATGCGAGGCGCCATCGATGAAAGCCGATTCGAGGATCTCCCGCGGCAGGCCGCTGATGTAGTTGTAGAGGAGAAAGGTTGCCAGAGCCAGCCCGAAACCCGTGTGAGCCAGCCAGATGCCCAGGAAGGTCCCGTTGAGGTTTAACGCCTTGTAGTCCCGGAGGATGGGGACCAGGGCAATCTGCAGCGGGACCACCTGCAGCGCAACGACCATCATGAACATCTCGCGCCGTCCCGAGAACTTCATCCAGGCAAATGCATAGGCGGCGAACGCGGCGATCAAGATGGGGATCACGGTCGATGGAACGGCCACCGACAGGCTGTTCACGAATGCCCCGATCATGTTATCCCCGGGATGCACTTCCTTCGTTCCGTCCGCGTGTGTGAACGTGAAATCCTGGCCCCCCAGCACCTGTTGGTAGTTGTCAAGCGAGAAATCCCACGATACAGTCCAGACCTGTTTCTGGATTTCCACCCTGCCCAGGCGCTTGTTTCCAACCCAAATCACACGTCGGCCGTCCGGTGTTTCGATTCCCGCCCGGAACTCGTCGAAGGTCCCTTTGACCCCATCGATCTCCATGACCTGATTGGGATCCAGTCCCAGCGCTTTGGTGTCAATCTCGCTGACCGGCTGCCACTCACGGTGGGGAAGGACATTCCACCAACCCGAGGTGGCAATATCGTCCCGGTTGCGGAAGGAGGAGATGAAGATCCCCATGGTCGGGATAGTCCACAGCACAACCATGAAAAGCAGGGTTCCATTGACCAGTACGCGGCCAAGCCGTCTTTGGCGCTTTCCGCTCTTCACCTCAGAACGCCTCCCGCTCCCGGAATTGTCTCAGGTTGTAGATCATCACGGGGACCACGGCGAGCAACAACACAATGGCGATGGCGGAACCAAAGCCCGAGTTGCGGTTGGTGAAAGATTGGCGATAGAACTGCGTGGCGATCACGTGTGTGCCAAACTGGCCCCCGGTCATCACCCATACCACGTCGAAAATCTTCAGCGTGAAGATGACGATGGTCGTCCAGACCGTGATGATCGTTCCTCGGATGGAGGGAATCATGATGCGGAAGAAGATCTGGAACTCGTTGGCGCCGTCCATGCGGCTTGCCTCGAGCAGCTCCTCCGGGATGCCCTTCAGTGCCGCCGAGAAGAGCACCATGGCGAACCCGGCCTGCAGCCAGATCACGATCACGATCAGGAACAGGTTATTCCAGGGCGCGACAGCGACCCATTGCGGCCAGGCTTGAGGCGTCCCACCCAACCCGACGACGATATTGTTCAACAAACCGATCTGCGGTTGCCCGGCAGGCCGGTATTCATAGATGAAGTTCCAGATGATGCCCGCCCCCACGAAGGAAATCGCCATGGGCAGGAAGATGAAGGATTTCGCAACCCGCTCGAAGCTGCTGCGGTCAGCCAGCACCGCGATCAGCAGCCCAAGGACGACCGAGGAGGTGCTGCCGAAGATGACCCACATCAGGTTGTTGCGAAACGATTGCAGCATCAGCTGTTCGGTGAAGACGGCGACATAGTTGTGCAGGCCCACGAAGCTCCCGCTGGCCAGCTCTTGGAAAAACCCCAGCCCTGGCTGGGGGCCGTCTCTTCCGAACAGACTGAGCCAGAACGTGCGAAGGGTTGGCAGGGTGAGGTACCAGCTAAGGATCGCGATCGCGGGGCCCACGAACACGAACGGAAGAAGGCGGGTCCTCAAGACATCCGGGAGCCTTTCGACGAGGCCATTGAATATCCAGAAAAGGAGAGCAATTCCGCCCACACCCCACACGATCGCCACCAAGGCAATGGCCTCCCGCGGGGCGTGGCTGTCGCGCAGGAACATGAAGCCCACAAAGAGGACATAGAAGGCCAGGAGGGGAATGCCGACTGCGACGAGGATCCGACCGACAAATGAAACGGTCCTGATCCGGATCGATTGAGCTTTGATAATCTCCGCCGCGCGAAGCGTCCATGGCTCGTTCCTCAGACACTGGCTAACCAGGATGCAGCTGGGACGGGAGTGCCTCTACGGAACCTGATCTCCGAAGCCTAAGTATAAAAGAGTTGGGGTGGACCGCCGATTGGCGGTCCACCCCGGGAACCGAGCTGAACGCTACTTGGGCCAGGTGGCGTCGATCGCCTTCATGGCCGTATCCAGATCCTCCGAGCCGGCCACGTAGCTGGTAATGTGCTCCCAGAACGAGCCGGCACCAACCTCGCCGGGCATCAGGTCAGACCCGTCGAACCGGAAGCTGGTGGCTCCTTGCACCAATTCGGCAATACCGCGTTCCAGATCCACGCCGTACATATCCGGCGTGGCGGTCTGGTGCGCGGCCAGACGCGCCGCCGCCCTCAAGCCAGCCGAGGGCCGATTCGGGCACGGTGAAGTATTCCATCAACGCCCGCACTTCCGGCCGGTCGTTGAACATCACCATCACGTCGCCAGCGACCAGGAACGGCTTCCCGTAGGCGGGATCCACGGGCGGGAAGTAGAAGAAGCCGTAGTCCACGCCCGCGACCTTCCCCTCCGGGAAGAAGCCGGTGATGAAGTTGCCCTGCTTGTGCATCCAGCACTTGGGCGGATCGTCGAACATGGGCCCGGGGGCGTCCCCAAAGAAGGTTGAGACGATGGACGAGCGACCGCCGTTGACGTAGGCGTCATTGAACCACAGCTCACTCCAGGTCTCGATGGCCTTCTTGACCTCGGGGGAGTCGAAGGGCAGTGTGCCGGCCACCCAGGCGTCGTAGTTCTCCAGCGATGTCGTGCGCAGCATCATCTCTTCGGTCCAGTCGGTCGCAGTCCAACCGGTTGCGGCGCCGGACTCGATGCCGATGCACCAGGCGGTATCGCCGTCATCAGCGATCTGCTGATTGAGGGCCATCAACTCGTCCCAGGTCTGGGGATCGTGTAGCCGGCTGCGTCCCAGGCCTTCTTGGGATACCAGACCAGGCTCTTGCCGTTGAAGCGGTGGAAGACCCCTGCCTCGGTGCCGTTGATGGTGGCCATGTCGCGCCAGCTCTGGTTGTACTGCTGGGCCAGCCAATCCTCGGTGAGGAAGGTCGTGACGTGCACCACCTTGCCAGCCTGCACGAACTGGGCGGCCTTGCCCGGCTGCGGGAAGTCCGCGATATCGGGTGCATCGCCGGCATCCACGCGCACGGAGATGGTGGCTTCGAATTCCTTGTTGCCGATGTAATTGACGTCAATGCCGGTGGCCTCTTCAAAGGCAGCCACCGATTGGTCCATCTTCACGCCGTCGGGATCGTTGCCTTCAAAGGCGCCGTCCACGGTGACGGTGGTTCCAGCATACGTGCCCTTCAGCGCCTCTTCCAGGGCGCCGCCGGCCGGATACGGAAAGGGCGCCTCGGGCACGGCAGGGGCCGCGGTGGGCGCCGGCGCCTTGGTGGGGGCGGGCACCACAGGCTCAACCGGAGCTGCGGTGGGGGCCGGTGCCGGTGCGCAGGCCGCGAGGACCACGGCCGCAACGAGCAACAACCCCATGGATCGCCAAATCATCTTTCTCATCTCTCGCTCCTTGTTTTTTGGGGGGAGTACCGGAATGAACCGACGGTCGGGGCGTGGAAAGGTGTATCTCTGGCAGCTCACCTCCTGGTGTCCGACGGTGATGAGTCGCTGCTGTCCAGATCAGGTGAAGGATCTTCTATGAAAGCACTTTCACTGCCAAGTATAGCACAGCTGCCCCGGGTGTCAATACAGACAAGGTATGTCTTCTTTCGGGCGGCGAAAGACGGGCAGCCTACGCGGTCTGCCGTTCGATCAGAGCAAGCGGCAGGCTGATGTGCTGGAGGCTTCGACCGGGTTCTGCCATCTTGGAGAGCAGGATATCGGCCGCCAGCCGTCCAGATTCATCCAGGTTCTGGCGGATGGTAGTCAGATCCATGAACTCGGCCAGGTCGATATCGTCGAAACCCACGATGGCGAGATCCTCTGGGATCCTCAGATGGGCCTGGCGAGCCACCTTCATGATGCTGACCGCCTGGATATCGGATGCGGCAAAGATGGCGGTGGGCGGCCGGGGAAGAGCCAATAAAGCCCGCGCAGCTTGCTGTGGGCCGGCCTGGGTATAGGGAGCCCGCACGATATAGCGGCGCGGCAAAGACAGACCCGCCTCTTCGAGCGCCTTCTTGAAGCCGATCAGCCGGGTTTTGACCGGATGGATGGCATACCGTTCCGGCGGCTCGATATCGCCGAGGAAGCCGATTCGCGTGTGTCCTTTGCCGATCAGGTGTTGCGCCGCGAGCATCCCGCCCTGCAGATCGTCGATGCAGATGCAATTCAATTGGGCGTGCCAGGATTCAATCAGCACGGTCTCGATGCCATTGTCGTGGAGGCGCCGGGCGTCCCTTTCTTCGATGGCCAGCGAGATGATGATCAAACCATCCAGGTTCTGCATGACGGGGACGGAGGCGATATACCCCTTCAAGTGCTCCACCGAGTTGACGGTGTAGATCACAAGTTCGCAATTCGTTCGCGACAGCGCGCCGGCCGCGCCGCGCAGCCTCTGAACGAAGGAGGGCGCGGTAAAGAACGGAGTCAGCACGCCGATGCGGTTCGTGCTGCGCCTTGCCCGCGCCCGCGCCTCCGCCCTGGGGACGAAGCCCAACCGGTCGATGGCCGACATCACGCGTTCGCGAGTCTTGGCATTGACCTTATCGGGGGAATTGAGCACGCGGGAGATCGTTGAGATGCTGACGCCGGAAATCTTGGCGACATCGTAGATGGTGGGCTTCTTGGTGGCCATCGCCTGACTCATGAAAGAATGGCTGAAAGCACTTTCAGTCTAGCACATCCGCGTATGAAGAGTCAATGACGGTGGACTGATCGGAGCGACAACGCGCAGGCTTGAACGAGGTCGCGCTCGCAGTCGATGCACGCCCCAGCCATGGCGCGCTCGTGCCACTCCCCAAGCCGGGGGCGGCGAAGGTACGCGGTCCTTCGCCGGCCGCAGGGTGCCGGCTCCACCGCCGCTGCTTGGCTCAGGGAGGCGTCCGAATACTGAGGTCTGCGGATTGATCTGGTTCTGCTGCGAGCCTGGGGGGCTACTAGGCCAGGGGGGTCTTCCGCGGGCGCCGAGCCGCAATCGTCGTCGACGACCCCGACCGAGTCGGCCGCGGTGTTGCAGAGATACGCCTCGACGGGGAACTTCTCCCCACCAACCTCATCGCTGCGGATCTGCCCGGTAAGCGGCATTCGGTCGAGGTGCTCCCAGCCCCCAGGTGACACCGATCACGCCAAGTGCCGTCAGGGATGGCAGACGCCCCCAGCGCGATCGGCGAACGCGTTCCCCTCCACCGGGACAAACTCCCACTCGCAGCGGTTCTTCCATAGGGTCAGCACGAGCACCCCGAAGGTAGCCGTCCCGCGAATCGAGTAGCCTACGCAGTCGGTCGTCCAGTACGCCATCCCGTGAGTATCGTCGGTATAATCCGTCGAGAGTTTCCCATCTTGGCACCGAGCCGAATCAGAGGCGCCCATGCGATACGGCCACTTTGATGACGCACAACGCGAGTATGTGATCGAGCGGCCCGACACGCCGTTGCCTTGGATCAACTACCTCGGGTCGGAGGATTATCTGGCGCTTGTCTCCAACACCGCCGGCGGCTATTCCTTCTACCGGGACGCGCGACTGCGTCGCCTCACCCGCTATCGCTACAACAATGTGCCTCCGGATTCGGGCGGGCGCATGCTCTACATCCGCGACGATGGCGCCGCATCGTCAGGCTCCGACGCCTACTGGTCTCCGACATGGCAGCCCGTCCGCCGCCCGCTGGATACCTACGAGTGCCGCCACGGACTGGGCTACACCACCATCCGCTCCACCCTGGCCGGCCTGGCAGCACAGATCCGTTACTTCGTACCGCTGGGCGAGACCCTCGAGATCTGGGAGCTGACCCTCACCAATCAACGGGCCCAGAGGGCCAGTCTCTCGGTGTTCTCGGCAATCGAGTTCTGCCTTTGGGACGCTTTGGACGACCTCACCAACTTCCAGCGCAATCTCTCCATCGGCGAAGTCGAGGTGGATGACGACGTGATCTATCACACGACCGAGTATCGAGAGCGCCGCGATCACTTCGCCTATTTCGCCTGCTCCGAGCCGCTGGCGGGGTTTGACACGCAGCGCGAGGCCTTTCTGGGGCCGTACCGGGGTTGGGACTCGCCGGCGGGCGTGGAGGCAGGTCGACTCTCCGGATCGATCGCCCATGGCTGGCAGCCGATCGGGGCCCATCACATTCGGCTCGCACTCGCCCCCGGCGCACAGCGGAAGATCATCTTTCTGCTGGGGTATTCGGAGAATCCGAGCCAGGAGAAGTTCGATCCTCCCGAGTCGCTGATCCTCAACAAGCGCCGGGTGAAGACGGTCATCGGCCGCTATCGGAAGGCCGATGAGGTGGAGCAGGCCTTTCAGTCGCTGCGCACCCGCTGGGACGACCTGCTCGGCCAGTTCACGGTCACCACCCCGGATGAACACACCAACCGCATGGTGAACATCTGGAATGCCTACCAGATGATGGTCACGTTCAACGTCTCACGCTCCGCCTCCTCCTTTGAAAGCGGGATCAGCCGAGGCATCGGCTTTCGCGAACTCCAACCAGGATCTGCTTGGCTTCGTTCACCTGGCACCGGAGCGAGCTCGCCAACGGATCCTGGACCTGGCTGCCACGCAACTGGCCACCGGCGGCGCCTATCACCAGTATCAACCTCTGACCAAGCGCGGCAACTCCGCCATCGGCGCTGGTTTCAACGACGACCCGCTTTGGCTCGTGCTGGCGGCGGCGGCCTACATCAAGGAAACGGGCGACTGGGCCATCCTCGATGAGTTGGCACCGTACGAGAATCAGCCTGGTAGTGAAAGACCTCTGTATGACCACCTGCAGCTCGCCCTGCGCTACACGCTCGAGCGCCTTGGGCCGCATGGGCTGCCCCTCATCGGCCGCGCAGATTGGAACGATTGCCTCAACCTGAACTGCTTCTCCGAAACGCCGGGCGAATCCTTTCAGACCACCGCCAACAAGGACGGACGGACCGCCGAGAGCGTTCTGATCGCTGGCTTGTTTGTCCTGGCGGCGCAGGACATGGTTGGGATCGCCGGGCATACCTCGCGTTCGCAGGATGCCGCGGACTGTCAGCAGGCCGCCCGGCAACTCGAGGACGCCATCTGGACCGCCGGCTGGGACGGTGATTGGTTCCGGCGCGCTTACGACGATTCCGGCCAGCCGATCGGCTCCCGGGAGTGCCGCGAAGGGCAGATCTTCATCGAGCCGCAGGGGATCTGCGTTATGGCGGGGCTGGGGCTCCAGGACGGCCGAGCCCAGCAGGCACTCGACTTGGTGGCCGCGCGGCTGGCGACAGTGCACGGGATCGTCCTACTCCAGCCGGCGTACGGCCGCTACTACCTGAATCTCGGCGAGATCTCGACCTATCCGCCCGGTTACAAGGAGAACGCAGGGATCTTCTGTCAGACGAATCCGTGGATCATGATCGCCGAAGCCAGGCTCGGCCGCGGCGATGTCGCCTATGACTACTACCTGCGCATCAACCCCTCCGTGCGCGAGAGCTTGAGCGAGGTCCACCGCTGCGAGCCGTATGTCTACGCGCAGATGATCGCCGGGCGTGATGCGCCAACCCATGGCGAGGCCAAGAACTCCTGGTTGACGGGCGCGGCGGCGTGGGACTTCGTTGCCATTACGCAGTGGATCCTGGGGATCCGTCCCGAGTACGAGGGCTTGCGCATCGATCCCTGTATTCCATCGGCCTGGAAGGGGTACTCAGCGCTGCGCCGGTTCCGAGGGCGGAGCTTCCAGATCCGCGTCCATAATCCCAAGCACGCCTGCCGCGGCGTCTCCCTGATGAAGCTGGACGGGAAGGACTTCTCCGGCGCCTGCATTCCACCAGACCTGCCCGGCGAGGAACACACGGTGGACATCTGGCTCGGATGACGCAGTAAGGCCGATGGCGACGTCCCTGTGTGAGATCGTGGATTATGGGCCGGCGGGCTACTCGCCGCTGGTTGACCACGGGTCATGGCGCGTGGCCAGCCTGCGGCCGGTCTTCCCTCTGCCTCCCGAATAGCTCGAGGTCGTCGAGCGGCATACCGGGAGCGATGAGGTCTTCGTGCTCCTCGAACGCAAGATGGTCCTGGTGATTGCAGGGCATAAGCAGGAGCCGGGATCGATCCAGCCCTTGGTGATGAAGCCGGGGAGGGTCTACAACGTGCGGCGTGACACGTCGCACACGGCGCTCCCTAGCCGCGATTCCCTGGTGCCCGTGGTGGAGACCCGCGACACGGGCGCCGCCGACACGCAGCGGGCACGACTCTCCACGAGCCAACGGTCCCGCGTGCAAGAGATCTGGGAGCCCGGCGGCTGAACGAATTGGGGAGCCCCGCATCTCTCCGGCATTGCGAGCCCCACACTCATCCGTCAGTCCGAGCCCCGCGGGGGCGCGGTAGTCTCCGCGGACGCGGAGCGGGGCCGAGATTGCCACGGCCCCGCTCCGCGGTGCCTCGCAATGACACCCAACGGAGAGGCGGGCGTCGTCAGCCGCGGCCTGCCTCATCGTGAGGTGTCATCGCGAGCCCTGTACACATCCGTCATTGCGAGCCCCGCAGGGGCGAAGCAGTCTCCATGGCTGGAGACAGCCGTACAACGGGAAATTGCCACGTCGGCCTGCGGCCTCCTCGCCATGACAACCCAAGCGGTCGAAACCGCGCCTCCCCGCCGAGAGCATGCGCCCCGCTGACGCGGGGCGGATGATCGAGGCGGGCCAACTCATGGCCGGATAAGAATGGGATTTGTTGGTGAAAGGCCGACCCTCACCCCAACCCTCCTACGCTGCGCTCCGGAGACCTTCGGCCCTCTCGGGGGAGGGGTGGGCTCACGTGCGAAGGAGCCCGGCGTCGTCCACGCCGAAGCGCCGCAGCACGGCGCGCACTTCGTCACGCGTCGGCACATTGCGCCCGGTGCCAAGCTTCTGCACCTTGGCCGCACCGACGGCGTTGGCGAGTGTGCCGAGGGCAGCGAGCGGCAGCCGCCGCAGGAAGCCGTCGATCACCGCCGCATCCAGGCTGTCGCCGGCGCCGGTCGCATCGCGCGCTTCCACGGGCAGCCCGGCCTCCATATGCACCTCATCTTTGCGCACCAGGAAGCAGCCGGCGACGCCGCGCTTGATGACCACCAATTCGGGTCCGAGGGCCAGAAGTGCCCGGGCGGATTCGAGTGGATCGTAACGCCCGCTGATGCGCCGCGCCTCGTCCTCGGTGGCCAGCACGATGGCCGACCGCCGGCAGGCCTCGCCGTGCCAGGCGCTGTCCAGCGCCGGGTTGCCGGGCCCCGGGTCGAAGAAGGACGGCACGCCCGCGCTGCGGGCGATCTTCAATCCCTCCAGGATCAGGTCCGCCTGGCGCGTGTGATCCACCCAGCCGTCGACGAACAGCGCTTCGGCTTTCTGGATGCGCTCGGCCCACTCCGCCGGCAGCGACGGCAGGTACTGACGTCCCGGATAACCAAGATAGGCCGGCTCAC
This sequence comes from uncultured Chloroflexia bacterium, assembly GCA_963743255.1. Lineage (GTDB taxonomy): Bacteria > Chloroflexota > Anaerolineae > Anaerolineales > E44-bin32 > DYJB01. Next base: position 248,512 of record CAVUPD010000013.1, on the reverse strand, counting down.
CGGACGTGTCGACGATCACGCCGGCGACCGGCGTCGTTGCCTGGCCCCCGGCGATCACCCCGCTGACGTCGATGCCCTCGGCCCTCAGGTCTTCCAGGATCCAGCGACCGGCGCGATCGTCACCGATCTCGCCCAGTTGCCCGACGGCCAGCCCAAGGCGCGCGGCGGCGATGGCCGTGTTGGCCGAGCCGCCGGGACCGAGCTCGAAGTACGAAACGCGCTGCATCCCTCCGGCCTGCACCGGAAAGGACTCAATGCGCAGGCTGAGATCGGCCAGCAGGTCACCCAGAATAAGGATCATGGCGCCATCCTTTCACGTCCGGTGGTCGGCCAACATTACCGCGAACTCGTCCGGCGTGCGCGGCATCGTCTCCCAGCCCAGCCCGAGCGCCAGCTGCACCAACTCCGGCGGTTCGACCTGCGCCTGTCGCAGCCGCTCGACGTCCTTCAGCACTTCGGGCGCCGGCCCGTCGGCCAGGATCCGGCCCCCGGCCATGACCACCACGCGCTCGAAGTGCTCGAGGCAGAAGTCGAGGTCGTGCGTGATGGCGATCAGCGTCCGGCCTTCGGCGTGCAGGCGGTCGACCAGCGCGCCGAGCCGGTCTACGCCGCCGGCGTCCTGCCCGATCGTCGGCTCGTCGAGGATCAGCGCCGGCGTATGCATCGCCAGCGCCGCCGCCAGCGCCACGCGCTTGCGCTCCGGCGCCGTCAGGTCGTAGGGATGCCGGTCGATCGCCGAACGCAGCCCGACCTCGTCCAGCGCGCGGTCGACGCGCGTCCGGACTTCGCCGGCGGACACTCGCTGGTTGCGCGGCCCGAAGGCGACCTCGTCGCGGACGGTCCGGGCGAACAGCTGGTCGTCCGGGTTCTGGAAGACGAAGCCGACGCGCCGCGAGAGCTGTGCCGGCGTGTGCCGGCGCGTGTCGTCCTCGCCCACCAGCACGGTGCCCGAGGTCGGGCGCAGCAGGCCGTTCAGCAGCTTGGCCAGCGTCGTCTTGCCGGCGCCGTTCTCGCCGATCAGCGCCACCGCCTCGCCTGCTCCGATGCTCAGGCTCACGCCATCGAGCGCCAGCACGCCGGTCGGATATTGAAAGCGTACGTCGCGCAGCTCGAGCTTCACCGCAGCACCTCGAGCGCCTGTTCGAGTGTCACCGGCAGGGGCGTCCCGGCCGCCAGCTGCCCTCGCCGCCTGGCAGCCAGCGCCGCCCGCGTGTAGCGCGTCGCCCCGACGCCCCACGCTTGTTCGACCGCTTCGGCCAGCACATCGCGCGGTGGGCCGTCGGCCACCAGCCGCCCGGCATGCAGCACGACGAGTTGATCCACGAACGCCGCCAGCCAGCCCAGCTTGTGCTCGGTCAGGACGATGGTCGTCCGGCCGTCACGCGCCAGGCGGCGCAGCACCTCGAAGATGGCACGCGTCCCGGCCGGATCGAGCTGCGACGTCGGCTCGTCCAGCACAAGCACCTTCGGCTGCATGGCCATCACGGCGGCGATCGCCAGCCGCTGCTGCTCGCCGCCGGAGAGCGTGTACGGCGATCGATCGGCCAGGTCGTCGAGCCCGGTGGCGCGCAGTGCCTGCATCGAGCGCGGCCGCAGCAAGGCCTGCTCCACCCCCAGGTTCTCGAGGCCGAAGGCGACCTCCTCCAGCACGGTCGTGCGCGCCCCGCTGATCTGATTGAACGGATTGTGGAACACCAGGCCGATGTCGGCCGCCAGTTGGCTGACCGGCGTGCGCGTGACGTCATGCCCGGCTACGCTGACCAAACCCTGCAGCGCCCCGCTGAAGAAATGCGGCACGTAGCCGGTCAGCGTGTAGCACAGCGTCGATTTGCCGGCGCCGTTCGCCCCGGCCACGCCGACCAACTCGCCCTCCCCGATCGACAGGTCGATACCTTGCAGCGCATCCTGTCCGGTTCCGGCGTAGCGAAAGCGCAGGCCGGAGACGGCGATCACGGCGCCCTCCAGACGGTGAAGCGCGCCACGATCAGCGCCACCCCGGCCAGCAGCATCAGCCCGCGCCCCAGCGCTTGCAGGCTCGAGTCCTTCAGTGTCACCAGGCTGGTGCGCCGCCCCGGCCGGTTGAACGCCCGCGCCTCGAGAGCGATGGCGCGCTCCTCGATCTCCATCAGGCTGCTCAGGATCAACGGGCCGACCAGCGGGGCGAACGCCCGCAGGCGGACGGGCAACGGCCCCTCCGTCTCCAGCCCGCGCGAGCGCTGCGCGTCCAGGATGGCGTGCGCTCGAGCCTGGAAGGTCGGCACGATCTGCAGCGTGGTGACGACGATGTAGGCGATCTGGTTGGGCAGGCCGCGTTCGACCAGAGCGCGCATCAGCGCGTCCGGCCGGGTGATCATCATCAGCAGCGTCGCTGCGCCCAGGCCAACCAGCAGGCGGGCGCTGAAGAGCAGCGCCACCTCGAGGCCTTCCTTGGTGTAATCAAACGGCCCGAGGCGGAACAGGACCGAGGGGCCGGGGGTGAAAAAACCCTGGATGAGCACAAGCGAGACGACGAACGGCCACAGGATGCGCGCGCACCTGCGCAGGAATACTCGCAGCCGGCGAGCCAGCGCGGCCAGCGGGACGAGCAGCCCGAGGAAGACGGCCAGCACCAGCGGCGCGGAGGGGAGTGAAGCGCCGGCCAAGACGGCCAGCAGGCTCAATCCCAGGGAGGTGAGTGGGTGAAGGCGCAACGCCGAGTCCGAGCGGGTGGATCCCTCGCCGGTCATCGTGGCGTGCCGGGTGAGTACATGGCGTGGAAGGGAGGAGCCCGGGGCGCTGAGCGCCCCGGGCTTTCGATGGGATCGGGTCGGCTAGACCGTGCGTCCGGCCAGGTTGGTGAAGCGGGCCAGAAAGCGCAGAGGCAGCGCGCGCAGCACCAGGTAGACGATCAGGTAGGTCGCCATCTTGTCCATCGGGTCGGAGAATGTCCCCTGGGCGATGTTGGCGCCCAGCGAGTCCAGTCCGATGGAGCGTGCCATGGCGACGATGACGTCGGTGCCACTGCCCATCACGCCGCCGAAGACGTAGGTGGCGATCGGCGCCGACAGGATGGCGGCGGTCAGTCCAGTGATCAGGCCGGCCAGGATCGCCTTCCACCACACATTGGGCCATCCGGCTCGCCCGAAGACGCCGGCCAGCGCACCGATGATCGCCGCCACGCCGGCGAAGGCGAAGGCGGGTGTGTACCACCCGGCCAGCGTCCAGATGGCGTTGGACAGGAAACCGGTCAGCGCCCCGGCCCACGGGCCGGCAAGCACACCCACCAGGATGGTGCCGATCGAGTCCAGGTACAGCGGCACCTTGATCAGCAGCGCCAGCTGCCCGACGGCGATGTTGATGGCGATGGCCACCGGGATCATCACCAGCGTCATCGTGCTGAATTCGCGCTTGAACCCGTTCATGCCTTCCTGCCCTCCTGAGTATCCAAGTCCGTCGTTACTATACGGCAAAGGCCGGGGCAAGTAAAGCTGGACCGTCTCGCGGCGCGCTTCACAAGCGGGACACGCTTCGTGCGGACTACTTCCAGCGCGTTCATGATTGGTGGTGAAGGGAATTGCATCTCCGGCTCGAGCCCCGACCGTCTGCGCCGGATTGCGCTGTCCTCCGGCGCGCCGGCCGAATGGAGTTGTCACGCCCGTCCGAACGTGATCCTGTCGGCCGGCGGGGGTAGGATCAGCGCGGAAACGGGATCAGGCGATCGGGATCGTCGGGATGGTATTCGAAGGCCGGCCGATCGGCGTACGTCCGTGCCAGCCGAAGGTCCTGCTCCGAGCCACGGGTGTAGGCCAGCAGCAGATCGCCGTCGGCGAACGGCGGGGTCAGCGTCAGCAGCGAACCGTATTCGGTCCACGACCTGGCAGGATAGACGATCACCAGTGCTCGCGTCGGTGCGGCCGACTGCAGGCGAGCACGAGTGGCGAGCGTGATGCCGTAAAGGCCGGTCATCTGCTGCAGGCGCGCCGGCAGGTAGTACAGGACGTTCAGCGACAGAAGGGCCAACACCAGCGCACTGACGCTCAGCGAGCGCAGGCGCGTCGTGCCTCGTTCTCCCAACCATCCAGCGAGCGCCGCGATCCCGGCCGCGCTCAGGACCGAGAGCGCACCCAGCGCCTCGACGTAGTAGCGCGGGCCGTAGACCCACGCTCCCACCCAGTAGGCGGCGTAAGCCAGGACGAGCGACGGGAGCAGGCCCGCCAGCAGCCATGCTGCCACCCGCCGCCGCAGGGCGAACAGCCCGATTGGCGCGAACAGCCACGACAAGTAGGGCCATCCGAACAGATCATGCTGTCCGACGCGCAGGCTGAACTTCGTGTTGATGCGCGCCTGGTTCAGCGTGTGACCGGCCTCGGTCACGCCGTGTCCCGGTCCGAATCCAATCCGGTCATAGGGCCACCACAGGAGGTAGGGATTGCGCAGCGGATCGCCCGTCAGAACCCACTGCCAAAGCAGCAGTACCCCAGCGAGGGCCAGCGCCAGCAGGCCCACGCTCAGGACGGCGCGCTTCGCCTCGCGCTCGCCGCGCAGTAGTAACCAAACGCCATGAACGCCGAAGGGCAGCCCCACCCCCACCGCCGTCAGCGGCCGGGTCAGCGCCAGCAGTCCGAGCGAAAGACCCGCAACGGCCACCGGCAGCGCGCGAGGCATTCGACGGCGATTCGGCGCGCCGGCGACTCCGTCAAGCCAACCCAGCGTCAGCGCCAGCGTTAGGAACACGCTCAGCGCGTGCGACATCATCGAGGCGGACAGCAGCAGAAACATGGGCGAGCTGGCCGCCAATAGCGCCGCCAGCAGCCCGACGCCCTGCCCGCCGACCCGCGATCCCAGGCGGTACGCCAGCCATGTCGCCGCGCCGGCCAGCAGCGCGTTCACCAGCCACGGCACCCCCAGCCGGATCCCGAGCGAAAGCGCCGCGGGCCATCCGGGCGGGTACTTGCCGAAGCGCAGACCTTCGTAGTCCACGACGAAGGGGACCATGAACGACCGCGGGAACGGAGGCGAAGGCTGGCTGATTTCGCCGCGCGCCATGACCTCCGCTTCCCACAAGTTGGCGAATTCGTCTTCGAGATGCGGGATGCGTTCGAACACGGACTGCGAGGCCCACGCCGCCGCCAGGCACGCGCCCAGTCGCGATCAGTGCCGCGAGGAAACCCGGCAGCCGCTTCACGCCGGCGTCACTCCTTGAGCAGCCATGACGGCACCCAACGCCGCCTCATGCAGCCGGCCGTTGGAGATCAGGATGCCGCGATTGCGACGCAGCTCCCGACCCGCCATCAGCTCCAGCTTCCGTCCATCAACATCTGTGGCGCGCCCGCCGGCCTCTTCGACCACCAGCAGCCCGGCTGCCACGTCCCAGAGCTTCTCCTTATAGTCCGGGCGGTCCTGCGGCGGGAAGCGGATCAGCAGCTCCGCCTGTCCGCCGGCAATGACCAGGTACTTGGCCTGGCTGTCCATGCGAATCGGCTCCGCCTTCAGCCCGAGGCGACGGGTGAGGCGCGCCAGTTGCTCAGGATCGGTGTGCGCACTCTCTACCGACGACAGCAGACGGGTGCCCGAGGGCGTATCACACTTGGAAACCACGACGCGCCGTTCGCCGCTGCCATCGAAAGGCACGACCCACGTGCCATCCCCGCGCACGGCGATGACGATGCAGCCTTCGGTCGATGGGCGCGGCTGCAGGTCGAGCCCCAGGGACGGCGCTGCCAGCGCGGCCACCACGACCGCGCCGCCTTCGATCAGCGCCAGCGCGATCACGTACTGATCGCCGCGCAGGAAGCCCTTCGTGCCGTCGATCGGATCGAGCGTCCAGAAGCGGTCTCCCACCTGTCCGCCGCCGCGATCGATCCATGCCCGCACACGTCCGGCGTCCACTTCGGGGCGCAGCGCCCGCAGCCGTTCGACGACCTGCGTTAGCGTCGCCGGATCCGACTCGAGCGTCCGGCTGTCCTCCTCGGCGACCAGTGGATCGTCCGGGAATGCCTCGGCCAACTGTCCGGCGATCAACGCCTGGGAGGCGAAGTCGGCCGCGGTCACCGGCGAGGTGTCCGCCTTGCGCAGGGAGGCACCGCCGGCTTCGCGGCGCACAGCCTGGCACACCCCCGCAGCGGTGCGGACGGCCTGCACGGCAAACTCGGCCTCCCGGGAATGATGGCTCCAGATCATCGGCATCTCTTCGTTACAATTCTAATCACTCAGGCGGAGGTGTCACCATGCTGCGCTGGATGATGTTCACCCTGGTGCTGGCCCTCGTGGCCTGCGCCGGACTGTCACAAGCACCGACCGTAACCCTCGAACCGACGGTAGCGGTCTCGCCGGCGAGCCTGCCCACTGAGGCGGTCTCTCCCACTGTCACCCTTCCGCCTTCGCCCTCGGCCACCCCGGTGCAGGCGCTGCCGGACCCATCGACCGCCGTCTGGACCCCTGTGGTCGGCGAATTGCACCAGCCGGTCGACCTGAAGCACGCCGGCGACGGGCGCCTGTTCGTCGTCGAGAAGCAAGGCGTGATCCGCATCGTGCGCGACGACGTCCTGCTCCCCGAGTCCTTCCTTGACTTGCGCGACCGGGTTGGCGCCGGGGCGAGCGAGCAGGGGCTGCTCGGACTGGCATTTCATCCGCGCTTCGCCGAGAACGGCCGGCTGTTCGTCAACTACACCGATGCTCGCGGGTGATACGGTTATCGCCCGCTATCTGGCCTCCGGCGATCGCGCCGACCCCGCCTCGGAGGTGATCCTACTACGCATCCCACAGCCGTTCGCCAATCACAACGGCGGCGCGCTGGCCTTCGGACCGGACGGCTATCTCTATATCGGCACCGGCGACGGCGGTTCGGGCGGCGATCCTCAAGGCAACGGGCAATCAGTCAACACGCTGCTGGGCAAGATCCTGCGGCTGGACGTGGACGGTGGCGAGCCGTATGCCGTTCCGGCGGACAATCCGTTTGCGGGCAGCGGCGGAGGGGCGCCGGAGATCTGGGCTTACGGACTGCGCAACCCGTGGCGCATCGCGTTCGACGGGCCGACCGGCGACCTGTACATCGGCGACGTCGGCCAGAACCGCTGGGAGGAGATCGACGTGGTCCCTGCCGGCGCACCGGGCGGCGCCAACTTTGGCTGGAACGTCCGCGAGGGACTGCACGCGTACGCCGGCGACTCGAGCGCCGGGCTGGTCGATCCGGCGGCCGAGTACAGCCACGACCTCGGCTGCTCGGTGACTGGCGGCGTGGTCGTGCGCGACCCGGCCCTGCCCGCCTGGGATGGGACGTATCTGTACGGCGACTACTGTTCCGGCCGCGTGTGGGGCCTGCGCCGCTCCGCCGATGGCGCGTGGCTCAACGGGCCGCTGTTTGAGACCGGCGTCTCGATCAGCTCCTTCGGCGAGGGCTCCGACGGTCGGGTCTATCTGCTCGACTATGCCGGTACAATCTATCGCCTAGCGGCCGCCGGATAACAGAGCGGTTCGTTCCGCCCACAAGTTGTGGAGGTTTCAATGAGGATCTATGTAAGCAGCGTGCTGGTGGACGATCAGGAGAAGGCCCTCCAGTTCTACACGAACGTACTCGGCTTCGTAAAGAAGATCGATCTCCCGCTCGGGGAATTTCGTTGGTTGACCGTGGTCTCGCCGGATGCGCCCGACGGCGTGCAGCTGTTGCTCGAGCCCAACGTCAACCCGGCGGCCAGGACGTTTCAGCAGGCTATTCTCCAACAGGGGATTCCGTTGACGAGCTTCGCCGTCGACGACGTGCAGAAGGAATACGAGCGCCTGAAGGCGCTGGGTGTCATCTTCCGCGGCGCGCCGGAAACGTCCGGCCCGGTGATGACCGTCGTGTTCGAGGACACCTGTGGAAACCTGATCCAGCTGGCACAGGTTTAGCGGTGGAAACACCCGGAGAGGCACGGGCTATGGGCGCCATGCCTTGCCGGGGAGAGGCGGTCGCAGATCGGAGCCCGATCTCCATCCCGGGGGACCTGCATCCGCATCAACCAGATTCGATCGTCCGTCACGTCGTCTAGGGAATGCCCTTGCCGGGGAACTCACTTTCGATGCCGATACGATGACGTCCGACACACCCCGTCCGCCACTCGAACTGTTCGGCCGCCGTCTGTGGCGGAGGCATTACTTCATCCCCACCGAGCACGGCGCCTGGATTTGGTGGATTGGCCCATTTCTGATCGGGGCGGCCGCGGGCGGCAAGCTCGGCCTCGACACGCCGGTACTTCTCCTGGCCGTTGCGGCGGCGTTCTTCATGCGCCACCCGACGGCGATCGCCGTGAAGGCCCTGAGCGGCCGGCGACCGCGTAGCGACCTGGCGCCCGGGCTGTTCTGGACCGCTGCTTACGCACTGGTTGCTTTGGTGGCCGCGCTGATACTCGTCCGGTCCGGCCATGCACAGCTCCTGTGGCTCGCAATCCCCGGAGTCCTGGTGTTCGCCTGGCACCTGTGGTTGGTCAGTCGACGCGAGGAACGCGGGCAGCGCGGCGTCGAGCTCGTGGCGGCCGGCGTGCTGGCCCTGGCCGCACCCGCCGCCTACTGGGTGGCTGGAGGCCCCGGCGCGCTCACCGCCTGGCTGCTTTGGATGCTCACCTGGCTGCAGTCGGCCGCCTCAATTGTCTTCGTCTACCTGCGCCTTGAGCAGCGGCGCCTGCCGGCGATGCCTGCACCGAGCGAGCGCTGGAACATGGGCGCCCGCACGTTGGTCTATCACACGTTCAACCTCGGCGTTGCCGCCGGCCTTGCGGCGCTGCACCTCGCGCCGGCCCTCGTTCCCGTGGCCTTTGCGTTGATGCTGGTCGATGCACTCGAGGGTGTAGCCCATCCTCCGGTCGGCGCGCGCCCTGCCGCCATCGGGCTGCGCCAGCTCGGATCGAGCGCTCTGTTCGTTGTCGTGATGATCGCAGCCTATCTGGCTTGGTGACCTGCATCCCAGGAACGCACAGTTTCTCCTCACCGCCACGCCGCCAACCACTGCGCAGCTGTCCGAGCCGAAGCTTTCTTTCTGGAAGGGGCGAGGCGTCATGCTCCGTCGGACCGCTTCGTTCAAGCAGGGCGGGTGTTCATCCGGCGGATGACCAAGCTTGAGAGAACGATCCATGGAAGGATGATGATGTGCATGGGGACGAGCAGGGTCAGCGCGAACAGGAGCTCCTGCGCTTTGACGGCCCAACCCCCCGTGGCACCCTCGACGACCGCCATGGAGACCCCGGCGATGGAGGCAGCGATCAGGAAGGCAAGTGCTAGGGCTGTGGGCAGCAGCCCGGCGTAGATCGGCAGGGCGAGACGGATCCAGCTCGTGGCGCTCCTCGCAGTACGCGCCGCCAGGAATGCGCACAGCGGCGGAAGGAGGGTGATCAAAGAAAGGGCAACGACGTCCGGGAGGCCGGCTGCGACTCCGGTTGCGGCCGAAGGCCTGCTGGCGAAGAAAACGGCAACCACAAGCGGGACCAGCATCGCGTACAAGAGCAAGAGCCCCGGGCCAAAGGCGATCGCCCCAAGGGTAAGCAGGCTTGGTCGGGATGTCTGTTGAGACGCCATGGGATTCCTCGCTGAATCGCCTGACGACCTGCTGCCTCACCCGGCGAAGAAGGCGAGCGACGGTCTTATGCGGGAGCGGGCAAGTCCGCCACGACTCTGCGGCCAGCGGGTAGACAAGATAAGCATCAACGATTCGGCGGACCAGAGGCGCGGCCATGTTCGAACCCTCAGCCGGGCCGTGCGGCCTGAGCTCCGGGCTTCCGGCAGGCTCTCCCGGTCACATCTTGCCCGTGCTGAAGGAGATGAACAGAAACAGCACGTCTGCTATCGTGTGCGCCAGGGCCGGTCCCCAAAGCGATCCGGTCTTGCGCACGATCAAGGCGTAGGCGTAGCCCATGAACAGCCACGCAGGTGTGAGTACCGCAATCGCGACAGGGTCGCCCCAATAGACGATCACGTGCATAGCACAGAAGATCACACTGGTCACATGGATGGCTGCGGACCACCCGAGGATCTGCTTGAACGCGCCCAGCCACAGGCCGCGGAACCAAAGCTCCTCCATGAACCCGTTCCCGACTGAAAACAACAGGATCCATGGGAACCAGGAGCCAAGCGTCGCCGCAGGCGTGGCGAGCACCGCCCGGGTTCCCCCTGAAGGATCAAGGGCAGCCATCAGTAGAAGAGGGATGGTGGCCAGCAGCCCGAGTCCGATGCTCAGCCACCCCCGTCCGCCTCGGAGCCCGAGCGAACTCGAGACTTCGTCGCGCGAGCAAGGCAGCCAGGAAGATCGCCGCGCAGACCGGCAGCACTTCCGAAAGGATCTTGGCGAATGCTGCCCCCTTCGGCGTGCGCCACGACAACCCGAGGATGTCGATCGGCCGGCTCCCGATGATGTAGGCAAGAGCAAAGCCCAGGGACACGCCAAACAGGCTGAGCAGCAGAGGCGTGAATGGCTTCACGCGCTCGCTTCTCGTCGCGGCGAGCGCGAGGCCGCCCCAGAGCAGGGGAAGCCCGAACCGGTAGGCTGCCTCAATGTCTCCCGACAGCCAGCCGCCGTAGACCGGAACGCTCACGACAAGTGCGGCTGCCAGCAGGGCGATCGATACCCATGCCCGGGCAGCGCCTTTGAGCAGGCCATGCGTCGGCTCCATGGATCCGTGGTCCGTCATGCGGTCAACTCCTCCCTTGTTCTGATTTTGTAAGCGAGCCCCGGCCACGCGGGACGCAGAGGGGCTGTCGGCCGCATGCCGCGCACGACGCGCGCGGGCCAGACGCAGGGCAACCACCGCCGGGAAGCTCAGGCCGAAGGCGATCCCACACTTGTCTAGCCCGCATTTCGGCTTCGCTCCGCGGCCAGTATCCCTGGTCCTGCAGTCTCTGCCGGATCGATGGTTTATCACCAACGGGCTTCAAGGCGTCACTGCTCCTACCTCGGCTCCATGCTAAGGCGCGGGCGGAGGAGGCGTCATCCCCAGGGTTGGGGAAAGCCATGGGGAAAAGGTGCAAGCACGAAGGGTGGCTGCGCCATTAGTTGTGCAGACGGAGGGCAGGCGAAGCGAAGGCGGATGCGGTCGAGCGGACATTACACGTTCCATCGGGTGACATGCTCCTGGTCCTGGAAATGGTCAGGTTCCAAATGAGAATACGCAGGGCAGCGAGGACGGTCGCCGTCCGGAGTGCGATTCGGTGCGTACGCCACCGAAGTGGGAAGAGGTGAGCGCTGCCTTCAGTGCTCCCATCACCTTGGCCCGGCTGGTCCTGTTAAGAATCGTAGGCTTCGGCACCCCGTGATCCGACACCTGGAGGAGCAGTAGGTCGTGGCGCAAGAAGCGCAAGACACCTACGCAAGGGGCAGAACTGCATCTACAGGCTGCAGGCCAAGCCTGACGCGGGCTGAGGCCGCAATACGTCTCCGGAGCCCTGCACTGGGGGAAGCGGTCGGTACAAGCGACCATGCGCCCCAGAGATTTGCGGCCGACGAGAACGGCGGTTCCTGATCCTGGACACCTGCAACGTCAGGGCTTACGACGAACACAAGTTCTTGCAGCATGTCCATGATGCACCCCTGTGCCTACATACGCAGAATCTTGCCTCGGGCCTCAAAGCAGCCGAAGCCTGCGTCCGAAGCGGGGACTTAGCGGCTCTCCCACGCAAGTTCTTTGAGTCCGGCGTGAGTGGCGAAGCTGCGCTTCCAGGTTCTCACCCGGTTGTCGGGCACCGCCAGACCGGCGTTGGATCGGCCCGACTACCCTCCCATGAATTCATATCCCGTGCGGACGCCGTGCCATACAGCGGCGAACGAAAGGGCGAGGAGCATGTGCAGCACGACAACCGCCCACCACTTGGGACGTTTTGGGATCAAGACGAGAATGAGAAGCACCAGCATGGCCGGATAGATGAGCAGCAAAAACAGAGATCCCAGATCCGTCGATTGGGGCTGCATCACAAGACTCAGGACTCCCCCAAAGAGCGCCAAAGGCCATCCGACGATCCCCATTCCCTGCCAGAGGAGCACTTCGATAAGGTCGCCCGGAGGATAGGCGCGGAAGGGAGGGATGACGAAAGGCAGGATCGCCCAGGAAAGCAGAACATTGACGACCAACGATGCTGCTACCGCTATCCGCACCTTCGAGTCGAAGATGGACCTGATCATGACTCACCACGCGCCGTTGAGAATCGGTGCCGCGCGGGTCCAGCCCCCCATCACGCGCCCCCACCGAGACGGCGGATCCCTTCCGCGCCTCTATGGATACCCGCCGCGGAGCATCGATTCCTCTCAAGTGCCCGCCAACGGGTCTCAATTTGCGCCGCCAGACAATGCCCGGTTAACGTCCGGATGCGTGAGGTAGGCGGGCCTTACGAGGCCGGGAGGGCTCCCACCTTGCGGTGCGAGCCTCGCCTGCCCCAGAACCGCCTGGTCCCGCCGAAGACCGCCGAAGGCCGCCGTAGGTCCCGCGAACTGGGCGGGATTCGCCCCGGATGACCTGACCGGGGTCCCACCGCAGGCCCCGCGTTCTTGGCGGGGCGTTCTTGGCGGGATTCGTCCCGGATGGCTCTGCCGGGAGCATGCCGTCGGCCCCGCCGCGGGCCGTTCTCCCCGGGTGTCCTTACCGAGATCCCGCCACACCGCAGTGGGCGGGGATGGCCACCCCCCGGCTTTCGGCGGCAAGTTCGGCACCAGGGAAGAGAGCCTTGCTAGCGCACTCGCACGGCTAGGCCATTCCCTCGTACCGCGCGCCTCAGCATTTCGATATCGAACTTCTTCATCCGGAGCATCGCCGCGGTAGCACGCTGGGATTTGACCTGGTCCGGGTCTTGGAGCATCTCCAACAACGCGACCGGTACCGCCTGCCACGAAACACCGTACTTGTCTTTGAGCCAGCCGCACTGCTGCGCCTTGTCATCTCCGCCTTCGGACAACCTTTCCCAGTAGTAGTCCACGTCTTTCTGTGAGTCGCACCGAACCTGCAGCGAGATCGCCTCATTGAAGTTGAAGACGGGGCCGCCGTTGAGCGCGATGAATTCCTGCCCGTCCAGCTGGAAGGTGACGGTCATCACCGATCCGGCCATCCTGCCATGGATCTCATGTCCGGCCTCGCCGTAACGAACAACCTCCACGATCTTTGAGTTCTTGAAGATGGACCTGTAGAAGTCCACCGCCTCTTCGGCCTGGTCATCGAACCACAAGCACGGGGTGATCCTCTGAAGGGCTTGCATGGCACCTCTCCCGATAGGAACTCGTCACCGAGCTCGCTGCCAACCATCTCCAATGACCTCAAAGCATAACCCGAGATAGGGGTACTTGGGTTGGCGGCTCAAGCGCCCCATCCTTACGCCCAGCCCGCCCTGTCAGCCGAGGGCCCTGGTGACGTTCCAGGGTCGGAGACCGTCGGAGGTCCCGCCGCAGGCCCCGCGTTCTTGGCGGGACGTTCTTGGCGGGATTCGTCCCGGATGTCCTCACCGGGACGGTTGTGGTTTCCCAGATTATCCGGGGTTCTCAGGCCGCCGTCCGATTGAGCGGTTCATGAGGCCTCGGGCGCCAATACAACATCGAAAGTGCCCTCCGTCTTCCCCTCCGGATGGTAGCTGTTCTGTGCGATCGTGATGTACCCCGGAGCGGAAATACGCATGTGAATATGCTCCGGAAGGTCGCACTCAAAGCGATACTTCCCGTCGCCGTCGGTGAATACGGTGGCACGCGCCTCGTCGGGATGTCCCCGTCCGGGATACTCTGGCCATAACTCGAGCTGGGCATTGGCGATTGGAGCGCAGTCGCGGCTGGACCTGACTGTTCCGGTAAGGACATGGCCGTATCCGACGCTGGAGCGGACGGGGGTACCGGATCTGTAAGAAAGGCTGAGCCCGTCGTCGAGGGTTGGTGTGCAGCCCCGTGCGGGCCCAGCCGTGGTCGGTGTCGCGGCACTCAGAGTGCCATCGACGGTCCAAGTCGAAGATGGTAGCGGCGTGAGCGAAGCGGAGGCTGACGGCCTGCTGCCACAACCGGCCATCGCCACGCCGAGGAGGATGGCAGCCAAGAAGGAAGTGGGGGGTGGAACTATTCTCGCCACGAAGCTATCGCACCAGGGGACGGCGGCGGCCAAACTGACTCGAGCTATCGAAGATCCTGCGCTCGTTGTAGCACAGGGTCCCCTGTTGTTGGTGGGAGGCTGCTCGGCGGAAGCGGGCATCGCTACCAGGACTCTACGGCATGACCACGTGCCAGACAAGAAGCCCCGAGGGCCAGGCCCGCCGGGGCACACTCGGCGAGTTACCAATCGCGCTCCGGGGCAGCTAGAACACCACGACCAGGAAATTCATGGCGGCATGCAGGAGTAGGGCTGGATAGACGCTTCCCGTCCGTGCGCGGGCATACCCGTACATCACCCCCCAGACCACCGCGCTTAGAGTCTGGATCGCTACGAATTGAATCGGGACCCCTGCCAGGGCATTGCCAGCATGCAACAGTCCGAACGCAATCCCGCTCAGCCACACGGCCCAATTCGTGCTGGCACGGACCGCAAACGCGATACGAAGGACACCGAGCAGGATCGAAAACACCAGGCCTCTCCAAAACAGCTCTTCAACTAGCGGCACGGTGACAACTTCCGTCACCAGCCACTGATTGCCGCTGTAAGGAGTTGCGCTTGCGCTCAGCGCAAGATAAGCACCGACCAGACCAAGGTTGATGGCCAGCAAAACGGCAACCAGGCGCCAGCGCGCAACCGAGTCGCCTAGCCGCAGCCCCAGCAGGCGTGGCCGCAAGATGGCAACCGCCGTGATGAGCAGGATCCAGTGGGCTCGCGAGACAACGCCAAACGCCGTTGCCATCCAGGCTGAAGTCCCCACATCAGGAAAGTGCGCTGCAATGAAGCGGTAGTACACCTGATCGAGAAACAGGAACAGCCCGCAAAACACGAGCAGTCCACTGCAGACGAGGATCAGGCGATGTGTGGGGCGCTGAGCCGGTTGGTCCTGGCGCGTGGGGTTCGGTGCGGCCATTGCTGTCCTCGCATCGATCGCTCATGGGGCGACAAGGCGTAGAAATAGATCGCGCCTAACGTCCGCGGGCCAGGCTGCCCGGCAGGCGCAGGTTGGTCCTTCTCACTCTGGTCCACGCCGGCCAGGCAAGACGCTCTGAAGCCACGGCCCACCGGCTGACTCGAGGAACTTGGCATCCTGCCTGGGCCGAAGGCCGTTCGCCCCGGATGCCCCTTGCGTGGCGTTGTTGGCGCGACATCTCTCTCGGTCGCGGATGCCTTTCCAAATCTTCGGCCCGGTGTTGGGCCGCGCCAGCAGGCTGGTCTCCCGAAACGGCGGACTGCGTTCCATCTGGCCTTAGACAATGAGGTTGGCGAGGGAGAGGGCCGCCTGCTCTATCTGAGCAACCAGGTGAGCTCGCTCGCTCGGTTCGTTTGTCCCCAGCAGTCGCATGGCGTCTTGCCATACGGTTTCCCGCCAATGCGAGATGAGATGAGAGACCATCATCTCATCCACCGGCCCAAGCACCGCATCGATGATCGCCATGAACGGCATCACGGGGTCCAATACTTGGTCTTGCACAGCATCAATCGTGCGGCCGATGACGGCATTCACATGACAGTGGTCGTTGTACCGTGCGGAGCGCTGGTCATCCGCCAGTGCATCCCATTCGGGGCCGAGCATGTCGACCAGGCTTAGGACCAGGTCAAAGTTGATATGGGCGTTGACCCCGACCAGTAGTTTCTGAAGGGCAAGGGTGTTGGGAGCACGCGTGATGTTGTGCGCAACCTGCCAGACAGCGGGAGCCGACGCGGGTTCCTTCTCGTAGGCCTCGAGTGCCACGAAGTAGTAGTCGGCAAAGCGCTCCATGAGGCTGTTGACCCAGACCGAGTCGTGGAACTCGCGCTGTTCAATCGCGGAGAGGATGTTGCGGGTCATGAGGAGGTAGCAGCTGAGGAACACCGAGCGTTGGTCAGCCACACTCTCCCACTCGCGTATCTGTGTCGCCATGCGGCTGACGACTGAGACCTCCGGCGTTGGCAATCCCCCCTCCTAACGAGAGCGACTGTCCTTGATCATAACCGACCGGGAAGGTGCAGCTCACCGGTGGCGCTAAGCTGCTCGGCCGCCCGGACAGCGGCCCACCCATTCTCGCGCATCCCGGCGGCCGGGCCTTGCCAACCTATCCGCCAGCCCGCCGGGTCAGCCGAAGGTATCGGTGTCCTTCCGGGATCGCAGACCGCCGAAGGCCGCCGCAGGTCCCACGTTCTTGGCGGGATTCGCCCCGGATGTCCTTACCGGGGCCCCGCCGCAGGTCCCGCGTCATTGGTGGGACGTTCTTGGCGGGGCGTTCTTGTCGGGGCGCCTTGGGCAGGGGCGGTTTGCCAGGGCCGAAGGTCCTGGTGCTTCTCCAGGGCTCCAGCGAGTGGTTAGGCGCCCCCCGCGAACTCGACGATCAACTCCGGCCCTTCGCCGTACCGTTCCCCTGCATACCCTCCGCACTTGTTCACGACTCGAAACCCATGCGTCGCAATGAGGTTCAGTAGTTGCTCCGGATAATAGCAGCGCATGACGATCTTGAGCACCGCCTCATCCACCAGTTCATCGTCCCGATACCGTCGGTAGATCAGCTCAGGATAGAGAACCAGCCTCTCCCGATCCATCCTGGATCTGCGATCGTGCAAGGTGACTCGCCCTCCCTCGAACGGAACTTCCCATCGGAGCTGTTCGACCCCTGTGACCCATTCGTTTCTGATCCGATCGCGGTCCAGTTTCGGCCGAAACACATTCAAGATCGCCGTGCCTTCCTTCGTTAGATGATTCCGAATAGTCTTGAAGAAACCGCTAACTTCACGGTCTGTCTCCAGGGTCTGGAACACCCGGAAGGGCGCAAGGATCAGGTCAAACCTCTTCCCCAGTTCTAGGTCCGTGATGTCCCCTTGCTGGACTTCCGCTCTGGTGGTCGGAATTCCCTTCTCTGCCAGTTTCTGACGGCAGACCGAGAGCATGGCCTCGGAGATATCGACGCCGAGGATATAGCTGCTTTTCTCCGCAAGCGGAACCAGGACGCGACCGGTACCGCAGCCCAACTCGAGAATGCGCGCCTCCAAAGAAGGGATCTTCTGCTCATACAAAGGGATATCGTCCGGGTGCTCCGGACTGAGGTCGTAGTAACGGGCCGCATTCCCACGGACGTCTGTTCGCATCATTCCTGCGAAGCGCCTAACAGCCTCGAACTACGAAGCCCCACCGAAGGTCCCGCCGCAGGTCCCGCGTTATTGGCGGGACGTTCTTGGCGGGATGTTCTTCATGGGGAGCTTCCCGGCGGAAGCGGGCAGACTCTCCCGATGATTGTCGCACATGCCGGCAGGCCAGGCGCCTTGCCCTTTGCCCCAGGCCGCCGGCCGAATGCCCCCGGTGTTCTTCCCGGGGGGTCAGCCGAAGGCCGTTCGCCCCGGATGTCCTTACCGGGGTCCTGCCAAGCGCCCCGCCGGAGGTCCCGTGTTCTTGGCGGGGCGTTGTGGGCGGGGGTGATCTCCTGGGGCCTCAGTGAGTTGTTGGGCGGCCCTACGCGGCGTGCAATGGCCGATCGCCCTCTGGACCAAGAAAGCCAAGTACGCGCTCATCAACCAAGCGGGGTTGCTCCATGGGTAAACCATGGCTACTGTTTGGGATGATTTCGACCTTGATGTTAGGTATGAGTCGCCTTGCACGACTGGAAGCGGCCCGTGGATCATAGATCACTTCCTGCGCCCCCAGCAACAATAGCGTTGGGACTGCAACCTGCCTCAACTCGGCATCAGAAAAGACGCTGGGAAGGACTCTGATCTGGGATCGGAAGTGTTTCGCCCCTAGAAGGATTTGCTCGACAAATGGCTCTTGGGCGACAAACCCCTCCGCAGTCATCCATCGAATGAAGCTTGTGAGGAAGAGGCCGAACCGGAAACAAGAGTGTCGGGATACCTCTGACATAGAACTGGATGGCCAGAGGCATCAGCGTGCCCGCCGGTGCCAGCAGGATCAGGCGCTTCACGCGCTCGGGTGCGCTCAACGTGTAGTTCAGTGCGATCCACCCGCCATGTGAATGTCCCATGATGTGAGTGCACGCAATTCCCAACTCATCGCACACGTCATCGAGCCAATCAACAAACTCGGCTCTCTTCTTGAGCGGTCGAGTAGCCACACTCCTGCTGGCGCTACCAATCGTGTCTACAGCATAGACCCGATAGCGGTGCGCCAGCTCAGCGACATTCGGAAACCACATCGTGGCACTTAGATTCATGCCGTGCAAGAGAACGAGAGGGGGCGCCTCGGTTGGGCCGCTAACAATGATATGGGTGAGTTCCGCAACGTGTGTTCACTTCCTGCGAGTTGAAGGGAACTGGCCAAAGTGCCAAGGTGGCGTTATACGCGTCGATGTATTCGGCTTCGCCTTCGGGCGTCCTAAAGCCGGATGGAAACCGGTGCATTCGCCTCTCCCGTCGGTGTCTTGGCACGGCTGCCAAACGGCCTCGCGCTACGAAGTCCCACCCGAAGGTCCCGCCGCAGGTCCCGCGTTATTGGCGGGACGTTCTTGGCGGGATGTTCTTCATGGGAAGCTGCCCGGCGGAAGCGGGCAAACTTCCACTGATTGTCGCGCACGTCTGCGGGCTGGGCGCCCCACCCTATGCCCCAGCCCGCCGGCCGAAGGCCCCCGGTGTTCTTCCCGGGGGTCAGCCGAAGTCCTGCCGCAGGCCCCGCGCAGTAGGCGGGGGTGATCTCCCGGGGCTAAAGCGAGTTGTTGGGCGGGCCAACGGTGTACTTGGGGCCGGGAGGACCGACATAAGCGTCCTCGGAGGCTCAAAGTTCAACTCCCGCTACCGACCGCCGAACAATGCGTCGAACTCAGAGAGTAGGATGGTAAGGCGCGCCGCTCTCGGCTCAGTGTCAAATTCGCGAACAGCCTGTGTGCCGACATCGCTGGATGATGGGAACTCATTGGTGGCGATAGCCTCTCGAACGCGAGGAACGAAGATGAATTGGAGCCATTGGGAGAACGCCATCTTGTCAAGGCCGAACGCGCCTGGGTTCTCGAGCTGGTCGGGAGGAAGCTGTGAGGCCTGCCAGAAGCCGATTGTATGCATCTCGGCCTCGATTTCCTCCAGTTTGGCTGCAACGAGCGTGGAAAGGTGTGATGACGTCAAGTCGCCACTCCCTGTGGCACGCCCAACGGCCTCGAGCTAAGCTGCCCGGCGGAAGCGGGCAGACTCCTCCCTACTCTACGGCACGCCGGCGGGCCAGACAAGCACCTCCGATGGCCCAGCCCGCCGGGTCAGCTTCAGCGAGTTGTTAGGCGGCGCGCCCGGCTTCACGCCGCGGTCCCAGCGATGGAACCAGTGAGTTGTCGGTAGACGTGCGTCATCGTCAACGCAGACAGAGGGATCGTGACAAACAACCCAAGCCCCAACAGGCTTGCACCAATCACATTCAAGCAGAGCAGGAATACAAGCATCCCCAACAGGCCGTTCCTCACACCAACTGTCAGCCACGAGCTCCGTTGGAAGGAGCGAAGAGCGACTTCGCCTCGCCATCGATCAAGCAGTAACCGAAGAGAGCGTACTGCACGCCAAGGAAGACACCGGGAACGATCAGTAGCATCAGACCCACCCCGACCGCCAACAGGTAGCTCAGTTGACCCACGAAGAACTTTGGCCCCAAGGCGAAATGTCGGAATGCGTCACCAAAGGCGATGTCCCGGCCATCGATGAGGGCCAGGCAAACGTGGAGGAAGCCTACCTCCACGCCAGCGAGGAAGAGAAGGAATGCCGAATGCGCGGCGACCCACAAAACAATTCCCGAACTCTGGCCGGTAATCACGACGAGTTCGAGAAGGAGCCATGCGCCCAGGATGGAAAGAAGGATCCCCACGAAGAGCCCCGGCCGTTGCGTGAAGATCGGCCAAGCGATGGCGATGGAGCGACGCACGTCAATCGGGGGACGTTTCACATCCTCAGTACCATCAATCGGTAGGCTCGGTTGAGCCGCCCAACGGCCTCGAGCTAAGCTGCCCGGCGGAAGCGGGCAACGCTCCATCGATTTCGCGTACAAGTGCTGGCCTGGCGCCCCACCCTATGGCCCAGCCCGCCGGGTCAGCTTCAGCGAGTTGTTAGGCGTCGCCGCCGGCTTGAACGACAACATTCTTGGCGAGAGTCTCGAACCTCTCTCCGTTTGCCTGTTCGACGGTGATCGAAACGTGGCCTGTCTTGCTGGTTCTGATATCTCTGACGGTGCCGGACTTGCCCGCATGTGTCCCCCTACAACTACACAATGTTGGCCCTCTCTCAACTCACCTTGCGATTCTGAGTTCATGATCACTGCTCCGACTTCATCAACGAGGGATCAGCCAATAAAGGCGACGTCAATCGACGCCTAACATCTGATTCGACGCTTGCGTTCCCGGCGTCAGGCTTGACGTGCACGGCGCGGGACGCGTCGAGGGATGAGCCGCGGGATGCGCCGGTGCTGCTCGGCCACCCAGGCGACGCGAGAGCGCAGCTCGCGGTCGTCGAATTCCTGAAGAACGCAGAGCAGCACGGCAGCCAGAATCAGGCACGCCCAGGCGCCCAGTGTCCCGGCCAACAGCGTGGCGCCGAACATTGCCAGCCCGCAACCCAACGTAAGGGGTCGCCGGATCACGCGGTAGGGCGCCCACTCCGCCAGCCTATCCGGCGAGCGCCCATAGGTGCCGTTGCGCAGGCGCGCCATCAAGGCCCACAGGGCCAGCGCCAATCCGCCGAAGATCAGCAGCCCACTCCCGACCGTCCACGCCAGCACCGCCGGCGTCAGGGTCGTGCGGGCGAGCGCTGCCGGGGAGTAGGTGCCCATCGAGGTGATCACCCCGGAGGGTCCAACACTCGGCCCCAGCGTCCATGCCCACACAAAGGAAGCCAGAATGCTGGCCAAGCCGAGAGAGCGCAGGACGGCTGCCGGCCAGCCGGGCACGCGGTCGCCCGCCGCCAGCGCCAGCCCCCGTCGCAGCAGCAGAGCGCCGGCATAGGCCACGGCCCCGGCCATCAGGCTGAGGACGAAGGGAAACTCGGCGATCCAGTCGGCCGTCTGCATTTCATCCCACCTAACGAAGCAACAGGTAGACCACCACCACGGTCACCCCCACCGCCATCATGCTGCTGGCCGCCAACGCGGCGATGAAGGCCCAGGTTGACCATGTCCGTCGGCCCGTAGTCGGCTGCATGATCGGCGCTTCGCTCGCGCCTTCGAGTATCGCATCCGCCGCGCGAGGGCGCGCGAAGTAGAGTGACGCCAGCACGACCAGAGCGACGAGCACCGCCGGGCCGAAGACCAGGCCCAACTTGACGAAGGCGGTGACGCCGAGCTTGGCGACCAGCCGGTCGCCCCACTCCGGCTGGGCATAGAACAGGATCAACCCACCCAGCGTCAGGCCGAGCAGCGGCAGGGCCGCCAGCAGGATCAGGCGCACCGACCAGCGTGTCACTTCCGGCAAGTGCAGGGGGCGGCGCGTGGACCCGCCCGCCAACGCCAGCGCCGCGCCGGCGCTGATGGCCAGGAAGACGAACGGTGCGTACGGTAGCACCGCCCGTAACAGCGCCGTCCCCGGCAGGGGCTCGACGAGTAGTTCGAAACGGCCGGGGGCGACAAACGATAACACCCAACCGGCGGCTGAAAGCAGCAGCAAAGGCAGCGAAACGGCCAGCGCCGCCGAGGCCAGCAGGCGAGCCAGCGGCGCGCCGGGGCGAGGCAGGGTAGGTTCTTGCACCGGCCGCGGTCCCGCCGGTTCGAGGGCGTATAGCGCGGCCAGCAGCACGACGCCGAACAGTGTCGCCGGCGAGAAGATGAGCGCTACCCGCAGGAATTCAGTTCCCGGCAGGCGTTCGAGCAGTGTCGTGAAGCGCTCGGGCGCCAGGTAGAACGCCGCCAATGCCAGCACCGAGAGGAGCAGCGCCGGGATCGCCGGCACGAGCACGAACAGCGCCACGGCGCGGCTGGCGCGCTCGGTCGGACGCGTGTTACCGGAGGAAGGCCGGGAGGAGCTCATCTCACGCCGCCTCATCCGCCGCGCCCTAAGGCGCCAGGTCGATCTCGACACTGCTGCGGTGGATGTCGCCGCCGTGCGCCGGGCTGATGTCGCGCACGACCACGCGCCCCGGCCCGGCCGCCGTCAGTGTGTAGGCCACATCGGCAGCGAACGGTCCTGGCAGGCCGAAGTCCGGCGCCTGCACCAACACCGGCTGCAGGCCGATCACCACGCCGTAGGCGTCAACCACCTCGATCAGCAGCGTTTGTTCGAAGCTCGCTACACCGATGCCCTCGACGTGCACCACGCCGCCGCGAATTGCATCCCCCGCGGCCGGCAGGCTGATCTGCAGCCGCTCCGCCTCCTCCCCCGCCGCCGGGCGGACGTCGGCGGCGCCACCTGGTATGACCGTCACGACGACGGATGCCAGATGGGTCACGCCACCGTCGCGCGGACTGACCAGGTAGGCCTGGAGAAACGCCGGCCGCTCCTCGGTTGCACTGAAGCTCAGCGACGCGTCGAAGGCCAGCGCACCGCCCTCTATCTCGGTGCCAATCACCGCCTGAGGCGGGACCAGATCGGTGCCGTCATCCAGAAGCACGCGGCAGCGTGAGCGTGTTTTCGAAGGCTGGCAGCGCTGTCGTCACATGCACGCTCATCGGGCTTACCAGCCGCGAACTCTGGCCCGGCGCGGTGATGCGGATCGCCTCGGCCGGCTCGGCCGAGGCGGGCGTTTCGCCTGGAACCGGGCCGGTCGTGGGGATCGGCGCCGGCACGGCGGAAGGCGTAGCGCCGGAGCCCAGCGAACAGGCAAGTGATATCGGCAGGGCGGCGAGCAGTAAGCGAGCCAGCGAGCGCATGGGAGCCTCCGGGGGCCGATTGCAGTTTAACTGGAGCCCTGGGAATTGACATCAGAACATTTGTTCGATATACTCGTGCTGCCCAAAGGAGGCCGACGTGTGGTCCCGCCAAGCTCCCGGCTGGCCTGATTCTCCCCCCTCGCCCGGCCCGCGCCTGGTGCTCGAGGTGGACGGCGCGCTCGCCGACCAGCTCCTGCGCGCTGCCCAGGCTCAGGACCTGCCAGCCGAGATCCTGGCCAATGACTTGCTGATGCAGGCCGTCGAGCAGGAGAGCCTGCGCCTGCGGGCCGAGGCGGCGCTCACCCGCCTGACGCCGCGCGAGCGCGAGGTCGCCCGTTGGGTCGTGCTTGGTCACACCAACCGGCGGATCGCCGCCACGCTCGTCGTCTCGCCCGAAACGGTCAAGACGCACATCCGCCACACGTTGGAGAAGCTGGGCGTGCGTAGCAAGGCCGAGCTGCGCCTGCGCCTGAGCGAGATGGGCGTGCGCCGCTGGCCGGAGGCCGCGCCCGACACGCTTCCCGCCCCCGCCCGCCTATCTCTCGACCTCGATCTGCCACTGCGCTGATCAACCCAACTGGTGTTTCTTGCGCCATAGTCTCATCAAGTACATATATAGACAAAACCTATACACTATAGTATAATTATGCCTATGAACGATCAACGGGCAATCGCAGCGGCCGAGACGAGCAAGGCCCGCGAGGTCATTGAGGAATCCCGGACCCTTGAGACGCCTTCACTTTGGACCGGACAGCAGCGCGGGTTTTAGTTCCGCCGCAGCACAGGAGATCTCCATGACCGTGCTACAGATCCTGCAGATCGCCGCCGCCCTGGCCACTGCCGCCACCGGCTTGTTCTCGCTCCTCGCCCCCACCAGAATCACGGGCTTCACCGGCCTGCAGCCGGTCGGTGGGCGCGGCATCACCGAGTTGCGCGCCGTGCTCGGGGCGCTGTTCATCGCTCTCGGCGTGGCGCCGCTGTTCCTCGGCGCAACCGCCTACCTGATGCTCGGCATAGGCTACCTGGCCATCGGCGCCGTGCGCGCCGTCTCGATGATCGTCGACCGCTCCGTCGTCCAGTCCAATGTCATCAGCCTGATCACCGAGACTGTCCTGGGTGTGATTCTGATCCTGTAGCCTCGAGCCATGCCCGGAGACGCAACCTATGACCGTCCGCATCCTCACCGACAGCACCTGTGATCTGCCGCCCGCGGTGATCGCCGAACACCGAATTGCCGGTGTGCCGATTCGCATGCAGGGCGAATTCGCGCCGGTGATCGGCGCCCACGTAGGGCACAGCGCCGTTGGCTTGGTGCGCACGCAGGCGCCCCCGCGCGCTTGAAGGAGAATCGGGGATGCAATTCTGGACGCTCTACATGCTGATCGGGGCGGTCATCCTGGGCCTGATGATCCTGCTCTGGCTGCTCAGCCTGGCGCTGCGCAACTCGAGCATCGTCGACATCTTCTGGGGCACCGGGTTCGTCATCGTCGCCTGGGCAGTCTTCCTGCTCACCCCCGACGGATTCCCGCCGCGCAAGTTGCTGCTGGCCGGACTGGTGACCGTCTGGGGTCTGCGCCTTTCGATCCACATCCTGCGCCGCAACTGGGGCAAGCCGGAGGATTTCCGCTACACAAAATGGCGTGAGGAAAGCGGCCGAAGCTGGTGGTGGTACAGCTTCCTGAAGGTCTTCCTCCTGCAGGGCGTGCTGTTGTGGATCATCAGCGTCCCACTCGTCGCGGCTCAGGCCGGCTCGCTACCGGCGAGGCTCGGGCTGATCGACGCCTTGGGCGTTATCGTCTGGGCCGTCGGTTTCTTCTTCGAGGCCGTCGGCGATCGGCAGCTCGAGCGTTTCAAAGCTGATCCGGCGAACAAGGGCAAGCTATTGATGAGCGGTGTCTGGCGCTACACGCGTCACCCGAATTACTTCGGCGACGCGGCGCAGTGGTGGGGCTATTTTCTGATCGCCGCCTCGGCCGGCGCCTGGTGGACGATCTTCAGCCCGGTTCTGATGACGCTGCTCCTGATGCGCGTCTCCGGCGTTGCCTTGCTGGAGAAGACGCTCATCAAGACCAAACCAGGCTACCGCGAGTACGCCGAAACGACCAGCGCCTTCGTCCCCTGGTTCCCGCGCCGTCCCGGCCCCTCGGCCTGAGTCTTCACGGAGACCGCCATGCGACTTGCCAAAGGGATCGCACTGCTCGGCGTGCTGGCTATGACCGGCGTACTGATCTACGGCTTTTCCGTCGGCGACTTCACCGGCGAGGGTCGGCAGCTCCTGGCGATGCCATGGGGGATCGTTTCCCTCGTCGATCTGTACGTCGGCTTCATCTTGTTCTCGGCCTGGATCGTGTTCCGCGAGCGCTCCTGGCCGCGCTCGCTCGTGTGGGTCATCCTGATGATGGTGCTCGGCTTCTTCACTGCCAGCCTGTACACCTTCCTGGCGCTCCAATCCAGTGGGGGCGAATGGAAGCGCTTCTGGTTTGGCCGGCGGACCGAGGTCTCAAGTCCGGCCCCGGTCTCCTGATCCACCGGCCTGTCCTACGATCGTGACCGGTATCTCCTTGGAGGGAATTCGTGAACAAGCACTCGGCCTTACTCGCAATAGTCCTCGTCGCGGCCTTCCTGGCCTCGTGTGCGACCGCACCGATCGCCGCCCCGCCCACCGCCGCACCCACACAGCCGGCGGTGCCTGCGCCGACCCTCACGCCCGTCCCGCCCACCGAGCCGGTGGCCACCGCAGCCGCCGACGCTCCCGTCGGGGCGCTCCGCCTGGTCGTCGCCGCGGAGGGCAACGAAGCCCGCTTCCGGGTGCGCGAACAGTTGGTCAGCCTGACGCTTCCCAGCGATGCCGTCGGGACGACCACCGGCGTGAGCGGTGCGATCATCATTCAGCCCGACGGTCAGATCGTCGCCGCCGAGTCGCGCTTCGCCGTCGACCTGACGACGCTGGCCACCGACAGCAGCCGGCGCGACGGATATATCCAGCGCAATACGCTGGAGACCGGCACGTATCCCGAGGCGGTGTTCGTGCCCACGGCGGTCACGGGCTTACCCTCGCCACTGCCCGAGTTCGGCTCGGTCGCCTTCCAGCTCACCGGCGATCTGACGGTGCACGGCGCCACCCGCCCGGTCACCTGGGACGTCACGGCCCAGATCGATGGCCGGACGCTGCGCGGCACCGCCACGACGAGCATTACCTTCACCGAATTCGGGATGACGCTGCCGCGCGTCGGGCCGGTGCTCAGCGTGCAAGACCTGATCGTGTTGGAGCTCGATTTCACGCTGAACGCCGAGTAATTGCGGGTCTTCGAACCGCCGTGGGGGCGATGCCGGCTGAATTGGCTTCTCCCCCACGGCATGCTTTGCGCGCACCCGCGCCGCTCGACCCGATTCCGAGTTAGGCGTGACGAGAGACGCCGGACCGGCCAGGCGATTGTTGATTCGCGCCCGCTTCTGCGCCGCTCCCCCTTCTCACCCATCGAATCCCAGGCTGAAAACGCTCGCTTCTCCGGCCTGGCCCTCGACTTTCGCAGGGCACCCTCCTGGGGTAAGCTCTTTCTCCGGCGCCGCGCGTCCACCACGCGTCGGCATCCCACATTCCATCGGCCCTCCGCTGCTTGGAGAGACAGTCCATGGCACGCATTGATCCTGAAGAAGAAGTGCCGCGATCTCCGCCTCATCCGCCTGGAGAACCAACAGCTATGCATCGATATTCTCCCGGAGGTCGGCGCCAAGATCTACAACTTCATCCACAAACCGAGCGATCGAAACCTCCTCTGGCACAACCCTCACCTACTCCCCAGCCGGCTGCCCTTCGGCGCAGCGTTCGATGACAACTGGTCGGGCGGTTGGGACGAGCTCCTTCCGAACGACCTGCCTCGGCCGGCGCCGGACGGCGACCTGCTGCCCGACCACGGTGAATTCTGGTCGCAAGAAGCCGAATGGGAGATCCTCGAAGATCATCCCCGGCGTTGCGCGGCGCGCTTCACAACCTACGGCAGGGTCCTGCCCACCCGGTTCGAGAAGGTGCTCTCGCTGCAGGAAAACGACCCCTTCTTGCGGATCCGCTATACCTTCACCAATCTCGCCCGCCACCCTGTCGATTTCCTTTGGAACATCCACCCGGCGCTGGCGATCTCCGAACACACGCGGCTGGAGGTCCCGGCAGACCGCGGGATCACCGATCCCTGGAGGGAAGACCGCTTCGAGGGAAACGCATCCTTCGCCTGGCCTTATGCGATCGACCGCGACGGCCGCAAGGTCGACTTGCGCAGCGTGGATCCTCCCGACGCCGGCGTTGCGGACATGCACTACCTCATCGACGTGCGGCAGGGCTGGTATGCGGCCACCGATCAGGCGGCCGGTGTCGGCTTCGCCCTTGCCTTCCCGCGTGCGATCTTCCCTCACGTATGGCTCTTCCGCGCGCTCGGGGGATGGCGCGGGCTGTATACCCTCATCCTGGAGGCCTCCACCGGCTACCCGTATGATCTCGAGGTAGCCAGACAGCGCGGCACCTGCGGACACCTCGACCCTGGCGCCTCGATCGAGGCGGAGGTCCTGGCCATCGCCTACTCGGGCATCTCGGCCGTCGCCGAGGTCCGTCCGGATGGCCAGGTCCTGCCCAGGCGGTAAACTCCGTACGACGCACACCGGGTTGTTCCGAGCAGGCCCACGACCACCTCGCCGGCGTTCACCTCCTCCGCGCGCGGGTGCGTCCTCCAGCAGCATGCTAAGGGAAAGAGGAGAGGGACGTGAGCGAAACGCGATCGATCGAAGGAGTGCCCGAGCCGCGCACGCGCACCAGCTTGGCGGCTGACCTTCGCCAGCTTGGGCCGCGGGCCGGCGACACGCTTCTGGTCCACTCGTCCTTGAGCTCCCTGGGCTGGGTATGCGGCGGGCCTACGGCCGTCATCCAGGCGCTCCAGGACGTGCTTACAGAGGCCGGCACACTCGTCATGCCGGCCCACTCCGGCGATCTCTCCGACCCCGGGTACTGGCAGCACCCGCCGGTGCCGCAGGACTGGTGGTCGGTCATCCGCGAGACCATGCCGGCCTTCGATGCGGCTCGCACGCCGACGCGTGGGATGGGGCGTATCGCCGAGCTGTTCCGCACCTGGCCGGGCGTCCTGCGTAGCGATCACCCGGCCAATTCGTTCGCCGCGTGGGGCAAGCACGCCCGGACCGTCACTTCAGGCCACAGCCTGGAAGACAGCCTGGGCGAAGCCTCACCCCTGCAACGCCTCGTCGACCTCGACGCACAGGTCCTATTGCTTGGGATTGGCTTCGACAGCAACACCAGCTTCCACTTGGCCGAGTCTCGCTCGGGCCGCTACGACTTCATCCTTCAAGGCGCCCCCCTGCTGGTCGAAGGCAGCCGGATGTGGAAGACGTATCGCAATGTCGACTACCAGTCGGATGACTTCGCCGCCTGCGGCCTGGCCTTCGAGGCGACCGGGAGCGTGCGCAATGGCCTGGTCGGCTCCGGCACAACGCGGCTCTTCTCCATCCGCGCCGCCACCGAGTTCGCCCTTGGCTGGTTCCTCGATCATCGTCCCCCGAGCAACTAAGCGGGCTCGACCATCGCGCCGGGAACCCAGTGCGCCTTCCGTGTGGAAGGCGCACTGGGTTGGTGCGGGAAGATCCGCCTCGATCAGCGTAACTGGAACTGGGTCAACGCTCCCGCGCCGGCAGCGAAGATTCCAAGCATCATACTGGCCGCCACGTACAAGAACAGGCCCAGCACGGCGGTCACCACCGCCTTGAGCGTGTCGAAGCTCATCGTCTCACGCAGCGCGATCACCCCGGCCACGAGCGTCAGGAGCCAGGCCGCGAAACGGAAGATCCATCCGACACACGGGATGAAGCCGAGCAACAGCAGGAAGCGCGGCGCCCCAGCGAAAGCCAGCGACCGGGTCATCCCGCTGAGTGTCCCCACCCCACCGAGCGCCCGTCCCACGACGTAGGCGATGACCGCCCACAACAGCCAACCGAGGAGCAGGTTGCTCGCCAGCTCCAGGAAGAAAGCCACCACCGGCCGGCCGCCCGACAGGGCGCCCAACCCCTGGCCGAGAGCTGCAAGGAGGGCGACCAGCACGGCGAGAATGACGGCCTCGCCGTTGTACTTGGCGTCGCCCGCCACCTCCTTGAAGACGGCGGCCTCGAGACGCATGGCACGAATGATCCGGTCCAACATGGCGCTCCTCCTGGCCCAACTCACAGATCGCGAATGAAGACGCGGTGGTTCTTGTATGGGACACCGCCCAGGTTAACCAGGTCGTGCCGCATCTGCACGGCCGTTTCTGCCACCTGGGTCAGGTCGGCATGGCGAAAGCCCGCCTCCCGCACGGTCTTTTCCATCTCCGAGTACAGCAATGCGTTGCCGCCGCGGCCCTGGAACTCGGGCAGGATGCCCGCCCCGTTGAGCGCCACCCACTTTGTGCGCTTGAACTCGAGCAGCAGGTCGACGATCCCAAACGGCAGCAGCCGGCCGCCGTTGCGTTGGATGGCAGCCGAGACGTCGGGGAAGGCGAACAGGAATCCGACGACGCGCTCGCCGTGCACAATCAGCTTGATCAGCTTCGGGTCGGCGACCGTCAGCACGTTATCGAGCACGAACTGGATCTCGCGATCGCTGAGCGGGAAGTACTCCCAGTTGTTGACAAAGGCCTGGTTGTAAGCCTGGCCGATGCGCGGCGCCCAGGCGCGCAGTTCTTTCTTCGTTTGGAAGCGGACCACCCGCAGCCCGCTGTGCGCCGCCGCCCGCTCGGCGATGCGGTGGATGCGCTCGTCGAGCTTGAACTTCTCCGGCGTCAGGTAGCAGGAGATGAAATCGACTTCCTTGCGGAACCCCAGCGCCTCGGCGAACTTCGGGTAGTACGGCGGGTTGTAGTTCATCATCGTCATCGCCGGGCGGAACTCGTAACCCTCCACCAGCATGCCGTAGCCGTCGAGCGCCCCGAAACCCTTCGGCCCGACGAGTTGGTTCAATCCGCGGGCGCGGGCGCGCTCGGCCCCGCGGTCGAACAGGGCCCGCGCCACCTCGAGGTCCTCGATGCATTCGAACAGGTAGAACTGCGCCGTGTGTTTCTTGTGGTAGCGGTTGTAGGGCTTGTTCTCGAGCAGCCCGATGCGCCCAACGACCTCGCCGTCGCGCGCGGCGACGAAGAACTCGGCGTCCGAGTGCTCGTAGAAGGGGTGCTTCTTGGGATTGAGCATCGCCGCCGCATCGATGCGGATGGGCGGCACCCACAACGGTTGGCCGCGGTACAACCGGAAGGGCAGGTCCAGGAAGCGCTTCACCTGTCCCCTGTCATTGAGATCGACCGCCTCGACCTGGATCATGCGCCCCTCCGTCGGTTCGGGCGATTGTAGCACTGCTGGAATCCGCCTACAATCGTGCCGATCTCAGGGTGGGAATTCCATGATCGCACGCTTCCTGCATTGGGTCATTCGCGGGCTGGTGCGCATTCTGGTGAATGTGCGCACCGAGGGGTTCGAGCACCGGCCGGCACAGGGTCCGTGCATCATCGTCGCCAACCACCTGGCCTTCTGGGACGCGCCGATCCTGTACGCGCTGATCGGCGGGCCGCAGCTCAGCGGCTGGGCGGCCGAGAAATATCGCTACAACCCGATTTGGGGCACGATCCTACGCATGGGCAGCGGCATCTTCATCCAGCGCGGGCAGGTCGACCGCGACGCCCTGGGCGGCGCCGTAGCCTGGCTGAAGCAAGGCAAGGTTTTCGCTCTGGCCCCGGAGGGCACGCGCACCAAGACCGGTGGACTGGCGCGGGGCAAGAGCGGCGTGGCCTTCATCGCCCAGCAGAGCGGCGCGCCGATCCTGCCCATGGCCCACTTTGGGACCGAGAAGGTCGCCCGCACCTGGCTGCGGCTGCGGCGCCCGGAGGTCACGGTGCGCATGGGCCCGCTCTTCACGCTGCCTCCGCTTCCGGGCGACGAGCGCAGCGTCGCCCTGCGCGAGCAAACCGACTTGGTCATGTGTCACATCGCCGCCCTGTTGCCCCCCGAGTATCGCGGCGCGTACGCCGACCACCCGGCGTTGAAGAGGTTGCTGGCTGAAGCCGCCGTGGCCTGACGCCGGGTGACTGAAACGGAACGGGAGGATCATGCTTCGGCATGATCCTCCCGTTTGAATATTCGCCTCAGGTGGAGGCAGACAGCTACCCGCGCAATGAGAGGAGCATCCCGACCACATACGGCAGCCAGGCAAGCGCCGCCAGTGCCGGGTGTCCCCTCCGGGTGGCGTTCTTGCTGTCCCAGCTGAACAAGAAGACGGCCAGGCCGAAGGCCATCGCACCGCCCGCCAGCAGGATCCCCACGGACTGCCAAGCATGCGCACCCGCCATCTGCCCCATCGCCAACCCGGCGAAGGCGTCCATGGCGTACGTCGTCGGCAGCACCAGCGCCACCTTGGCCATCGCGGGCGGGAGCATGCTGAACGGCAGCATCAACCCTCCCAGGATCATCGATGGCAGGAACACCAGCTGGGAGAACAGCACCGTCATGCGCGTGCTCGAGGAGATCACGCCGATCAGCGCGCCAATCCCGGCGCAGGCGAAGGCAGCCACCAGGAACACCAGCAGGAAGCCCAGCCAGTTGGCCGGCGCCGTGCCGTGGAACACCGCCGGTGCAGTGAGGGCGATGATCACCGTCACCAGCAGCGCGTGCAGCATGCTGGTCAGCACGGGGATGGCCAGGATCGAGAGGGCCGGCACGCCGTTGATCTTGTACGACCTGAAGATGCCGGCCTCGCGCGCGCTCACCAGCGTGTCGGGCATGCCCAGCAGTGCCCCGCTGAGGACGGCGAAGACCGACATCGCCGGCACGATCGTCTGCAGGAAGCCGGGGTTGATCGATCCCAGCAGCGCCCCGAACATGACGTAGCAGCCGAGCGGGAACAGGTAGTTCATCAGCATCAGCGCTTTGTTGCGGATGCCGACACGGAAGTCGAAACCGAAATGGTAGGCGAAGGCATTCATCGGGCGGCACCTTTCGTCGTGATCTCGAGGAACCGGTCCTCCAGCGTCGGGCGTTCCACCCTCAAATCCACCAGCGTATCGCCCTGGGCCTGGATGTAGTTGATCAGCGCCGAGATGGTGGGGCCGACGTCGGTGGTGAAGTAGATGAAATAGCTCTCCTGGCGCTGCACCTTACGGACGGCCGGGAAGGCAGCTTCCGCCCTGGCCAGGCAGTCGGCCTCGGTGTGCGCCGAGATCTTGGTCAACCCGGCGCCGGTGGCGGTCAGTTCCATCGGCGTGCCGAGGGCGGCGATCTTGCCGCGCAGCAGGATGGCGACGCGCGTCGCCATCTCGGACGCCTCGGCCATGTCGTGCGTGGCCAGCAGGATGGTCGTGCCGCCCACTTGAAGCTCGCCCATCAGTTCGTGCAGCATCGCCCGCGAGGCGACGTCCAGTCCCGCGGTGGGCTCGTCCAGGAAGACGACCGGCGGCTTGTGCGCCACCGCCAGCGCCAGCGCCAACCGACGCTGCTGCCCGCCGGAGAGTTGGTGGTATTGGGTCGCCCGCTTGTCGTTCAGCCCGACGCGGTCGATCAGGTCGTCGCGGGTGGCGACACCGTGGTAGGCGCAGAAGAAGCGCATCGCCTCCTCCACCCGGAAGCTGTCTGGCAGGCCTGAGATCTGGAGTTGGACACCGATCAGGGCGCGAAGCTGACGCGCCTGCCGGCTCGGATCGATGCCGGCGACGCGCAGCGACCCTCCGTCCGGCCGCCGGAGCCCCTCCAGGCTTTCGAGCGTGCTGGTCTTTCCGGCGCCGTTGGGCCCCAGCAGTCCAAAGATCTCGCCGCGCTGGACGTCGAAGCTGATGCCGTCGACGGCCACGAACGAGCCGTACGTCTTGCGGAAGTCTTTGACCTGGATGATGACATCGGTCATGGTCACAGCCTCTTTTTCCTTGTTTATCCCGGCGTTCGGGCGGAGGCTCGCCTAGCAGTAAACCCTGCTGTCACCGGCGAGTGTCGATGCTGGATCGCCGTCCCGGCCAGTTGATCCGGTGAGAAGGCGGCGCCGTGCCCTGGATACACCATTCTGATTCCCATGCTGCGCACGCGGGCGTCACTGGCATGTGCCGCTGCATAGTCGTCGATGAGCGAGTTGCGAGCCGGTCGCTTGATGCTCTCATAGAGATCGCCGCAAAGCAAGTCGCCCTCGCCCGTCAGGATCCCGATCGAGCCCTTCGAGTGGCCGGGGATGGCGACCACCCGGGCACCCAGGCCGTACTCGGCCAGGGTAGACCCCTCAGTGAGCAGGACATCGGGGGCAAAGCACTGCGCCCTGCCGAACCCGATCAACCTTGGGGTCAAGACCCTCAGCAGGGCGTTCGACTTCTTGCGGTTCACGAACATGTCGCCATACTCGGCCATCGGCGCGTCGTCGGCGTGCATGCCGATCCGGCTGCCGAAGGCTCGGCGCAGGTAGGCGGCGGCGCCTGTATGGTCAAAGTCGCCATGTGTGATGATGATCAGCTTCAGCTTGCCGGGCACGCAGCCGAGGCTCTCCAGGTTCTTGTGAAGACGGCCCCGCGCGTTGGGCGCGCCCGTGTCCACCAGCACGAAGGCATCTCCGGCTCGAAGCAGGTAGACGTTCACGGTGCCCATGCCCAGGGGCATCGGCAGGGCTATCGGAGTGATCGAGGGTGCCATGCCATCCAACTTCCAGCGCCCGCCGGGCCGCGTGCGGGGAACCGGGTCACCGCCCGGGATGGGGCCCTGCAAGCCTACTCTAGGCACTGACAGGGGGAATTGTCATCCCCAGGGTTGATGAATCGAGCTTGCGGGGTGGTCAAGGGATCATGGCTACGCCCGGCATCGGACCCCTCTCAGCGCAGCAACTCCAGGTAACGCAGGAAAGGCTTTACCGCCCTGAAGGTCGCCAGCGATTCGCGCAGGAATGCAGGGGAAACCACGCCCGCCTCCGGGATGTACCGGATGACCGTGACGCTCTTCAGGCGCAGCAGGTCCGCCTCGGGATGGTCTTTGGGATACCCGCGCGGCACGGTCTTCAGCCTCTCGCCCTGCACCTCGCCGAAGTACTTGCGGAAGGCGGAGCCGGCGATGATCTTCTTGAGGGGGCGCGGGTCGCGGTCGATCGCCGCACGCCAGGCAGCCAACTGCTGCGGCTCGGGTTCGTGCATCCCGCCCGCCAGCATCGAGGTGCCGGGCTCGATGTGGACGTAGTAGCCCATGCGCCGCGACTTGCGTCCGCCGGGGGCGATGTAGGCACTCATGTACGGCTTGTAGGGCGTCTTGTCCTTCGTGAAGCGCAGGTCCCGGTTCAGGCGAAAGACGCAGTCCTTCGGGCTGAGGCCAGCGAGGGGTTCGGTTCGGGATAGCTCGCCGATCAGCGCGGCAACGTAGTCCTCAAAGTGGGTGCGGGCGACCTCGTAATCGGCGCGGTGCGCCTGGAACCACTCGCGGTTGTTGTTCCGCTTCAGCGCCGTGACGAACTTGAGGACTGGCCGCAGATCGAGCCCGCTGGTCATGTCGCTCCCCTCCTGCAGAGACACAGGGCTTTGCTTGCTCCTATGCTGCTCAGGGTCCGATTCTAATCGCCCGGGCCGCTGAGTTCGAAGGCCTGGCACGGCGTCGTAGCTTCTGGTTTCCAGGCGCTCTTCCATTGCCATCCCCCGCGGGGGACGCCACTTCCCCCAAACATCTCAACCTCTGGTGGGATGGCCGCCCGTTCTGGTTGGGGTAGAAATAGAACAAACGTTCTGGTTCCATCAGACGCCGCCGCATCCCACCCGCGAGGTAGCCGTGACCCATCAACTGCTCGCCTATGCACCCTCCGATCTTCCGATCCCGGCCGCCGACCCGGCGCTGGTCGAGGCCCTCGTCCAGCCGCGCCTGTCGCTGTTCTGGGGCGCCGAGACCACTGCCCGAACGCTGCTGACCGTCGCCACGGCGCTCGCCGGCCGCGGCCAGTCGGTGTGCATTTTCGACGGCGGCAACCGCTTCGACGGCTACTACGTCGCCCGCCTGGCGCGGCAGCTCGCCGGCAGCCTGCACCCGCGCCTGCCAGCCGACCCGCACGCGCTGCTCGGACGCATTCGCCTGTCACGCGCCTTCACCTGCTTCCAACTTGCCGAGCTGATCGAGAACGCTCCGGCCGGCCCCGAGCCGCTGTTCGTCCTCGAGCTGCTGGCCACGTTCTACGACGAGAGCGTCCCCCTGGCCGACTCGGAGCGCCTGCTCACCGTCACCCTCGCCCACCTCAAGCGCCTGGCCGCTGCGGGCCCGGTGATCGTCGGCGCCCGTGAGCCGCAGACGCTGGTCAAGGATCGTTGGGCGCTTCTCGACCGCCTGCAGGCAGCCGCCGATGCCGCCTGGCTGCTCCGGCCGCCGCAGTCGCCGGCCGTCATCCAGCCCGGCCTGCCGTGGGCGTAAGCCGCTATGGGACGCACCCTCCCTTCCATTACCCAGGCGTTCCTGGCCGAGCAGGAATCGCTCGGCCGTTTCCGCCGCGCCCTGCGCCGCGAGGATCAGCTCGCCTTGGACGACCTGCTGGCCGCCGCGCGCCACCACCTGGCCGCCGCCGCCTACGCCTCCCACCTGCTGCCCTTCGAAACGCTGCTGCTCGCCATGCTGGTCGAGGAACACAAACGCGTCCTCGACCTGCAGCGTCAGCTCGAGGCTTGGATCGCCGACGCACAGGACCCGTCGGTGCCCGTGTAGGGGCGATGCATGCCGTCTCGCACCCCGTTCGGGCCATCGTAGGGGCGAAGCATGCTGTCTCGCACCATCCGGGCCGCCGTAGGGGCGAAGCATGCCGTCTCGCACCCCGTCTGGGCCGCGAGCCCCGGCCCGCCGGGGCGAGACGGCCGGCGTGCCGCCGGGCTCGCGGCACGAACGGTGCTTCGCCCCTACCATACCCCGGCAACCCTCCTGCGCGCAGGTGACGCGTGACCACGCTCTACGCCTGGCTGTTTGACGCCTATCCGTCCGACGCCGGCATGACTACCTGGTGGATCGACGCCGACGGCCGGGCTCACGCGCTGCGCCGACGACCTGACGCCCGTGTTCTACGTTCGCGGCCCGCGCTCCGACCTGCACGACCTGTGCGTCTGGCTTCGCGCCCAGGCATTCCCCCCGACCGCGCTGCGCCGCACCGAGCGCACCGACCTGTTCCTCGACCGCGCCATCGAGGTGCTCGAGGTCGGCGTCGGCCAGCCGGCCGCCTTCACGCGTCTCTTCCGCCAGACGGCCGACGCTTTTCCCCACCTGACCTACTACGACGCCGACATCCCGCTGCCGCAGCGCTACGTGCTGACGCGCAGCATCTTCCCGCTGGCCTACTGCGCCATCGAACATCAGGCCGGGCAAATCGTCGACCTGCAGCCGCTCGATACCCCCTGGGAGCCCGAATACCGGCTGCCGCCGCTGAGGGTCATGGCGCTGCGCCTGGCCGGCGAGCTGCGCGACCCGTCACGCGGCCACCGCGGCGACCTGCTGGTCGAGATCGACGGCCGCCAGCACACCTTTCCCCGCCGGCACAGCCGCCAGCTCGTCCTCGGCGTGCGCCACCTGCTCGAGCAGCACGATCCCGACCTGCTGGTCACCGCCTACGGCGATTCGTATCTGCTGCCCCGCCTGCTGGCACTCTCAGAGCACTTTCATATCCCGCTGCCGCTCAACCGCGACCTCCGACAGGCGGTGGCGCACAAGGCGGCGCATTCGTACTTCTCCTACGGACGCATCGTCTTCCGCAACGAGCAGCACCTGCTCTACGGACGCTGGCACATCGACCGCCAGAACGCCTTCCTGGCCGACGACTACGGCCTGGAGGGCTCGCTCGAGATCGCCCGCCTCACCGGCCTGCCGGTGCAGACCGTGGCCCGCGTCTCCACCGGCACCGGCATCAGCGCCATGCAGGTCAACACCGCCTGGCGCCGCGGCGTGCTCGTCCCGTGGCAGAAACGCCAGCCCGAGTCGCTCAAGACCGTCGGCGACCTGCTCGTCGCCGACAAGGGCGGGCTGGTCTACAACCCGATCGTCGGGCTGCACCAGCACGTCGCCGAACTGGATTTCTCGGCCATGTACCCGAGCATCATGGTGCGTTTCAACCTGTCGCCCGAGACGGTCGGCGCGACGTGCTGCGAGGGGACACCGGTGCCCGAGATCGGCACGCCGGTGTGCTCCCATCGCCAGGGGCTGGTGCCCGAGACGCTCGCTCCGCTGCTCGAGAAACGCTTCCATTACAAGGCGCTCATCCGCCAGCTGCCCGAGGATGACCCGCGGAAGGAGATCTACCGCCGGCGCTATTCGGCCCACAAGTGGCTGCTGGTCACCTGCTTCGGCTACCTGGGCTACAAGAACGCCCGCTTCGGCCGGATCGAGGCGCACGAAGCGGTGACGGCCTACGGGCGCGAGGTGCTGCTGCGCGCCAAGGAGCTGGTCGAGGAGCGCGGCTACCGCGTCCTGCACCTGTACGTCGACGGGCTGTGGATCGAAAAACCCGGGGCGCATCTGCGGCCGGATTACGACGCGCTGCTGGAGGACATCCACCAGCGCACCGGGCTGCACATCGGCCTGGAGGGCGTCTACCGCTGGGTGGCCTTTCTGCCGTCGCGGGTCGAGCCGCGCATCTCGGTCGCCAACCGCTATTTCGGCGCCTTCGACGACGGGTCGGTGAAGGTGCGCGGCATCGAGGCCCGCCGCCACGATACGCCGCGCTTCATCCGCGAGACGCAGCTCGGCATGCTCGACATCCTGGCCGAGGGCCGCGACGTCGCCGGGTTCCGCGAGACGGTGCCCGACGCCATCCGTTACGTGCGCCGCCGCCTGCGCTCCCTGCGCACCGGTCAGGTGGCGTTGAACGACCTGATCGTCACCCACCGACTGGCCCGCGAGCCGTCCGAGTTCGTCGTGCGCACCGCCGCCGCACGCGTCGCCCAACAGCTCACCCAGGCCGGCGTCAGGCTCAGCCCCGGCGAGAGCCTGCGCTTCGTGTACGTCCCCGGGCCGGAGAAAGCGCGCGCCTGGGAGTTGGTCGAAGGCAGCCCGCCCTACGACCCGCAGGCCTATACCGAGCTGCTGCTGCGCGCCGTCGAAAGCCTGTTGCTCCCGGTGGGCGTCGACCGGCGCATGCTCGATCTGTGGTTGATCGGCGACGCCGGCTACTGGGGGCCGCCGGGGACGCTGCCGCCGCCGGGCGTCGATGGCCATGCACCGCTGCTGGCATCTGCCGTGCGGGCGGCCATCTTGCGGCCAGCCCTTCGGGGTCCGGTGGCACCGGCGCAGGCCACGCCCGCGCCGTGGTCGATCGCCAAACGCCCTCCCCCGTCCTCGCCGCGTGACTCGCTCGTCATTCTCCCCGACACCTCGCCGGCTCACCCTCAAGACGCCCGTGTGCCCCGTAGTTGACAACCCGGCAGGGAATGCTAGAATCCGTCTATCCCGCCTGTCCCCTCGGGGGCAGGCCGCGAGACCGTACTCGCAAGAGTGCGGTCTCTGCTTGCTGGGAGGGGCCGATGCCGCCCAAGACCCACGTCTACATCGACGGCTTCAACCTCTACTACGGAGCCGTGAAGGGTACGGCGCTCAAGTGGCTGAATGTCCGGCGGCTCTGCGAACTGCTGCTCCCGGGCCACCGGATCGACAAAGTCAAGTACTTCACCGCCAGGGTCAGTGCCCGTCCCGACGACCCCGACAAGCCAACCCGACAACAGATCTACCTGAGGGCGCTTCGCACACTCCCGGACGTAGAGATCATCTACGGCAGTTTCCTGTCCCACGATGTGCCCATGCCGTTGGCCGAGCCCGTTCCAGGAGGGTCGCGGTTCGCCAGGGTCATCAAGACTGAAGAGAAGGGCTCCGACGTGAATATCGCCGCCCATCTCATCCATGACGCCCACCAGGGGTTATTCGACGTCGCCGTGCTGGTTACGAACGACTCCGATCTGACGGAGCCGATCAAGATCGTGCGGCGCGACCTCGGCCTCCAGGTTGGGATCCTCAATCCCCATGAGCAGACGCCCAGCCAGATGCTCCTCAAACACGCTTCCTTCGTGAAGCAGATTCGGCACGGCGTTCTCGCCAGCAGTCAATTCCCCGCGGTGCTCAAAGACAGGAAGGGTTCTTTCCACATGCCCGAGGCATGGGGCTAGGAGCGATCCACGGCGCCGGATCCCTGAGGCGATCGCAAGCTCCCGCCTCTGCGGGGGACCCCGAACCGATCGAGCCGCTCGTTCAAGCCCCCTTCGGGGGGCGTGTCGGATCAAAGCAGCGGCGGGCAGGTTCTCCTGCCCGCCGCGATTCGTGTCCGGCGCCTGATCGGCGCTGTGTGATCTCCGCCGGTGGACACCAACCACACCGGGGACGCGGCCCGGTCCGGACCCCGACGATCGCCTCCCCGGTTGATTTTCTGGGCCGTTGCCCGAACGTCCCGCCTCCGCCTAGCCGTCTCGCCGAAGGCTCCTAGTCACCATCTCCTCCTCGCCCGCCCGGATGGCAATCCAGACAGCTCCCCAGGGAGAAGCCGGAGACCTCCTTGTGCTTGTCCTGCATCCTGGATTCGTTGTGCTCGTGGCAGTTGGTGCAGGTAAAGGAAGTCAGCGACGAGGGGTGGCAAGTGGAACAGCTACTTCCGGCGCCCCCGTGGTTCATCGGGAACGAGTGCGGCCCGTTGTAGCCTGCCGGCAGCCAGCCCGAGGTCGAATGGCAGTCGCCGCAGCTGGTGCCGAAGCGGCCGGCGTGCACGCCCGGTTCGGCATGGCAGTTGACACAAGCGCGCGGCGTCCCCTGGAAGGTGCCGCCCGCATGGCATTGCGAACACGCCGCGCCGCGGTGTGCCCCGGTGAGCGGGAAGCGCGATCGATTGTGATCGAAGGTCGCGTCACTCCAACGCGTCACACGGTGACACGCAGCGCAGTCGGTCCCGTACTGACCGCCGTGCTTGTCGTCCTCCCGGTGGCAGCCGACGCAGGTCTTCGGCGTTCCTCGATAGTGCCCGCCGGCATGACAGGCGGAGCAGGCGACCTGCTGGTGAGACCCCACGAGGGGAAACGCCGACTTGTCGTGGTCGAAGGTCACGTCATCCCAGCGCGTCGCCCGGTGACAGGCGGCACAATCGCTGCCCAGCTCGCCGTCATGCCGATCATCGTCCCGGTGGCAGCCCACGCAATCGCGAGGCGTGCCGACGTATTTCCCGCCCGCGTGACACGCCGCACATGTCGCCGGCCGGTGCGCTCCGGTCAGTGGGAAGCGGGACTTCGAGTGGTCGAAGGTCAGTTCGCTCCAACGGGTGGTCTGGTGGCATTCGCCGCAACCGACCTTGAACTGCCCGCCGTGCGGGTCGTCCTTCGTGTGACAGTCGGTGCATTCCGTGGGGATGCCGTGCCACTTGCGGTCGACATGACACCCCTGGCAATCGGCCAGCAGGTGACTGCCGGTCAGTACGAACCCCGAGCGCGGCATGATCGAAGGTTGCCTCCTGCCATGTGGCGGGGCTGTGGCATTCGCCGCACGCCAACCCAAGGCGGCGCTCGTGGACATCATCCTGCGCGTGGCAGTCAGCGCATTCAGCCGGGGTCTGCTGCAGGGCGAGCACGCTGGTCGCACCGGCGTGGCAGCTCCCGCAGGTGAGGGCGGCGTGCTTCCCCATCAAAGGAAAGCCCGCCAATTGATGGTCGAAGTCTCGGCCGTAGCGGTCGACGCCGTCATGACACGCCACGCACCCGTCGCCGAAAACGGATTCGTGCTCCGATAGGTAGGCGGCGTCCAGGAGTTGATGGCATCCGCGGCAGCTGGTGGCATCGAAGGACTGCAGGCTGATGTAGTGGCAGTCGGTGCACAGGAAAGTGCCGCCTTCGCCGACGGGCGGATGCGTTCGCAGCGAGAACCCGACCCGATCGTGCGGGAACCCGGTCATGTCGGCGCGGGTCAGCGACGCCTCGGGGCCTTGATGTTCGGTGTGGCAATCGCGGCAGTTACCCGAATGGGCGAACCCGAAATGCAGGCTGGCCCGCTCCTCCATCTCGGCGCGAACATCGCCGTGGCAGTCCAGGCACCGATCGCCCATGCGCTCGCCGCCCCAGGCCGGCACGTGGCAGCTGGAACAGCGCTGCGCCAGCTCGGCGTGGGATCGCACGCCGCCGAGGGCCGACTGACCGACGATGCCGTTCAGCTCTCCGGAGGCTGAAGATCGCATTGCCGCTGAACGCCGCCGCACCGACCACCGTCACGGCGGTGATCACCGCCGCCAGCAGACCTGTCGCCGTCATGCACCCGAGTGGTCGCCGCACCCGATCCTCCTTAACGCAGCAGCGTGGCGTAGTACAACGCCGCGCCGGCGTGAGCGAAGGCCGCCACAAACAGCGCCATTCCCAGCGGAATGTGGACGGTGTGCCAGACGGCCAGCAGCCGGCCGCGCCGTGGCGAGGGATGCCAGTTGGCGTCTCAGGTCCCGCAGCCGGCGCTGCGCCATGGCCGTGCGGCTGGCCTGCTCGCGCGTTTCCGATCCAGCCGTCGGCCGGTCGACCACGCCTGCCACCGCTCGCGCAGATCCTGCAGCCCGCGCCCCAGCACCAGCGACACGCCGCTGCCGAGGGCTTGCCCGCCCACGCCGGCCTCGTCGACCTGCAATCCCTCTCAGGTCCGCTTCCGCCTGCCGCAGCGCCCGCTCGATCGCCTCCGCTTCCAGCACCAGGCCGTCGGCCGTCCGCGGCACGGCGGTGTAGATATACCGACCCACAAATCCGCTGGCGACGACTACGGCCGTCATCAGCAGCACAATCCCGGCGAGCCCTCGGTAGGCCCAGGCGCTATGCAGAAAGACCATGTAGGGACCGACGATCCCGGTGAAGATATGGAATTGCAGCCAGTCGCTCATCCGTCCCGGGACGCGCCGGGTGGCGCGTTTTCGGATCGAGTACAGCGTCTCGGTGGCGATCATCAACGTGAATCCCAGGATCCCCAGACTGTGGCCAAACAGCCCGCGTGCCTCCGGCACGCCCAGCCGAATGCTGACGCCGAAATACAGTCCCGTGATGGCAATCACGGCGACCAACGACAGCCACAGCTCGCGCTTAGAGGACACGGCCGCCTCGCTTCCACGCTGCCCAGGATTCTTCGATCACGGGGAACAGTCCCTCCCGGTTGGAAAGCAACCGATCGCGCACGGCGGTAACGTCAACCCGATTCGAGATCAAGTCCTGCAGCGGGCGCGAGGCGCGCTGGTTCCCCATCACCACACCGCCGAGGATGTGCTGGCGGCCCACCAGAACGCGCAGCCGGCTAGAGTCGTCGTCGGCCTCCACCGAGGCGGCATCCGGCTGGCGACGCCAGGCTTCGCTGTCGCCGCGGGCGATCCCGATCAGGTCATCATCTGGCGTGGGCTGCCCGACGCAGCCGAGGATGGTCGTGGTCAGGCCGCCGATGCGGGTGACGTTGAAAGGAGTACCCTTCCGGTAGGCGGTGCGTGCGCCGGCCATGTTCGAACCGGCGGCCTTGCCCTGTTCGATCGCCAGCCACCAGAGCGAGTCAAGCACGTATTCCCCGGTGTCCGGATCGAGCACTTCGGCCACGTCGCCGGCGGCGAAGA
Source organism: uncultured Chloroflexia bacterium (assembly GCA_963743255.1). GTDB lineage: Bacteria > Chloroflexota > Anaerolineae > Anaerolineales > E44-bin32 > DYJB01. The sequence goes on along the minus strand of CAVUPD010000013.1, from coordinate 206,103 downwards.
CGCCATCGGCCGAAGCCGCCAGGTGCGGATCCACGACGATGCCGCGTCTCACTTGCAGTCCGGCCGCCTTCGCCAGGTCGATGCGCGGTTCGATTCCAACGGCCACGGCCACGATGTCGCAGGCGATCTTGCCCCCCGGCGCCAGGTCGACGCCGACGACGCGCCCGCGGCGCCCAAGGATCTCCGTCAGGTTGGTGTTGTGGTGCAGGCGGATGCCTTCCTCCTCGAGATGCGTCTCGACCAGCTCCGACTCATCCGGGTCGAGCACGTTCGACCAGTAGCGGTCGCGCCGCAGCAGGTAGTGCGTCTCGACGCCCCGGGCCGCCAGGCCCTCGGCCAGTTCGAGGGCCGTGATCCCTCCGCCGACAACCACGGCTCGACGCGCCCGGCGCGCCAGGGCCACAATGCGCCGCGCATCCTCGAGCGTGTCCAGCGTGACCACGCCTTGCAGATCGATCCCTGTCACCTTGGGACGTACGGCACGCGCCCCGACGGCCAAGAGCACGGTGTCGTAAGAGAGGCTTCGGCCGTCCTGCAGCAGCACGCGGTGCTCGAGCGGCTGCAGCCCGATGGCCATAGCTGTCTGCCGCCGCACGCCGATCCGCCGGTACTCCTCGTCCGGCCGCGAGTACAACTGTGACTGGGGAATGTGGCCCGCAAGATAGTAGGCCAATCCGGGTCGCGAGTAGAAGGCGTGCGGCTCATCGCCGAGGATCGTAATCTCCGCTTGCGCGTCGCACAGCCGGATGGCCTCCGCCGCCGCCAGGCTCGCCGGCCCGTTCCCAACCAGGACGAATTGCCGCGCCATGTCAGACGCCGCCTTCCGGGGGAACGAACAGCGAACTCGATTCGAACCGCAGCACTCCTCGCGGGCAGCGCGCAACACACTCGCCGCAGGTCAGGCAGTGGTCATCGACCACCGGCTTCCCGGCCAGCGCATGCCCGCGCACATCGATCCCCAGCGGGCAGTTGTAGCTGCACAACCCGCATTGCACGCAGCGCACCGCCTCCGGCTGCACATAGGCGGAGACGAGTGCTCGGCGCACGGCGGCGTCGCGTCGGAGGAGTTGTCGGAGCATCGCCAGTCTTCCCCCCCCGCCTTCCCTTAGGCACTCCATGCTATAGGCGAGTGGGCGTGTTCCACAACCCCCGCTTCCGACCCAGTAAGACCCTCATTCACCATGATTTGGCTGCCTTTCAGGTCTGCCCAGCGAGCGAACGGCTGGATGGTAGCTTCCCGCTGGATTGCGGTGTCGATTGGCTGGCGCCCCGGCCGCGCCCGGGCCGGAGACTGCCCCTGGCTGCCCGCCGGCCCTTCGACGGAGGCCGCGAACTGCGCAGGGCTGATCGTCCACCCAGGGTCCGGTTGGTCCGACCGTTCGGGGCCGCGCCACCCCGAACCGGCCCGATTCCCCGAGCCGGCAGCGTGGGCTCCTCTGTTGGTCGGTTTCGCCGCCGCAAAGTTACGCCCGTCTCCCCGGACCAAATGCCCAATTCGACCGGACTGCCAGGGGTGCTCCCGAACCCCACAAGAACGCTCCCCCGCCCAAAGCCCTGGGGGTGTTTGGTTGACGCCCGGATTGGACCCGTGGTAACATGGCTGGACGTGCCGCACCGGCATTCGGCGGCACAACGTGATTCGATCAGGAGGAGCGGGACATCAGCGCCTCAGACCTACGCGTAAACGACGACATTCGGGTCCGCGAAGTGCGCCTCATCGGGCCCGACGGGCAGAATCTGGGGGTCGTATCCACCCGCGAAGCGATGCAGATCGCGCAGCAGGCAGGCCTCGACCTGGTGGAAGTCGCCCCGAACGTTGAACCTCCCGTCTGCCGGGTTCTCGACTACGGGAAGTTCCTGTACGAGAAGGCCAAGAAGGAACGCGAGGCGCGCAAGGCGCAGACCAAGATCGAGATCAAGGAGATCCGTCTGCGCCCCAAGACCTCCGATCATCACCGCTCGTTCAAGATCCGCGACGCCCGGCGGTGGTTGACGGAGGGCAAGAAGGTCCGAGTGCGCATTCGCTTCCGGGGACGCGAGATCACCTATCCGGAGATCGCCCTGGAAGACCTGCGGGCCGTGGCCGCCGACCTGGCCGATGTGGCCGCCATCGAGCAGGCGCCCATGATGGAAGGCCGGACGATGCTGATGACCCTCGCACCGGGGAAGCCGGCCAAGGCCGCCACCTGAGTCGGACGTACGTCAGTGCATGAGACGGTCCGCGGACGCACGGGGGTCCGCGGTGTTGTCTGCCGCTGGGAGGCGGCGAAACCAGGGAAGGAGTAGGACAGTGCCTCGTAAGTCGACCAAGACGGGAAAGTACAAGCTCAAGACGCACAAGGCCACGGCCAAGCGGTTCCGGGTGACCGGATCCGGCAAGCTCGTTCGCACCAAGGGCGGCAAGAGCCACCTGCGTCGCCGCCGCTCCCCTCGCGCCAAGCGATTGCTCAGCGAGATGGTGGAGGTCAAGGGACCCGGCATAAAGAAACGCGTACGTCGCCTGGCCCCGTACCTACATCTGTACAAGGCGAACCCGAGCGCCGATCGGGGCGGCAAGTCGAAGTAATTCGTTCCGGGCTGGCGGCCGTTGGGTGCATCCAACAGGCGTCCTGTGCGACGCCGGCGCCCAGGGGACCGCAGGAGAGTGAAGCATGGCACGTGTGAAAGCCGCGATGGTCAGCCGCCACCGGCACAAGAAGGTCCTGCGCCAGACGAGCGGCATGTACGGCTCGCGGCACTTGCTCTTCCGCCGCGCCAACGAGGCGCTGATGAAGAGCCTTTGGTATGCCTACCGGGATCGGCGGACGCGCAAACGCGACCTGCGCCGATTGTGGATCGCCCGCATCAATGCCGGCGCCCACCTGCACGGCACGTCCTACAGCCGGCTCATGCATGGCCTGAAAGAGGCCAACATCGACCTCAACCGGAAGATGCTGGCCGACCTGGCCGTGCGTGATCCCGGCGCCTTCGCCGCCATCGTCGCTGCCTCCCGCAGCTAGACATTCGGTTCCCGCCTCCCGCAGAACGGGCTCCCTTCGGGGAGCCCGTTGCTTTCTCAGTGCGCCACACTCCGGCCGTTGGCAATCCTTCCGCTCACCAGCGCGCGTGATGCTCTTCTGCGAATCCGATCAGGTCTTGCACCTCGAGAGGTTGGCCGTCATCCAGCACGACGCGCCCGCGGTAGCGCCCGAACATTTGGTGGACCTCGCTGAAGATGATCGCCAGATTGGTCTGCGCCGTGCGGTCCTTGAACGGGGTGAAGGTCAGGTCCAATCGCCCCTCGTCGTCGGTCAGGCGCCAGGGATGCATGTAATCCCCGACGGCGTAGTCGAACCGCACAGCGCCGAGCTTGTGGATGCGCCCCTGGACGAGGACGCAGTTCTCCGTGGCGTTGCTCAAGTCTCCGAAACCACATCCGAGATTCAACCCGAGCGTGCGACCGTCGGGCGGTGGGAGGTATCCGGAAGCGCTTGCCCAGTTCCAGTAGCTGCGATACTCCCAGACGCCGCGTCCCCAGTCCAGCGAGCCCAGGCATGTCTCCGGCCGCAGTTCCTCGCGAACGTCGCCGTATGCAAGGATGCCTTGTGCCGGCAAGCAGTTGATCTTGGTATTCTCGTAGAACCGCCGCCGGCCGATGGGGATGACGATGCTCATCGATTCATGCTCCGGCGGGCAGGCCAGAGCGATCTCGGCCTGGAGGCCGCGACCTGCATGGAATCCCGGCCAGTCCACGCTCACCCGCCGTTCTTGCGGTCCGGCCTCGAACCTCAGGGAGACCTTAGAGCTGACGAACGACGCCTCTCCCGTCGTGCAATTGCGTTCCAACTGGATGCCGCGCCCCAACGGGATCACCAGCCCCTCTTCGTGCAGCTCCCCGCTGGCGAAGTTCAGTGTGTAGACGAAGATGTTGCCGGCGTAGCCCAGGTCGGCGATGGTCGCCGAGAAGAAGCGGCGTGGCGTGAAGACGGCGTAGTAGTCCCACCGCTTGAGGCGGAACCGCTGCAGCGGCCGCAGTGCGTAGAACTGCGCCTGTTCGAGATTGCAGTCCAGCAGCGGTCGGCGCGACCAGCCGACTTGCGCCAGGCGGCCGTGCGCATCCAACAGCGGGCCGGGTTGGGTTAGTTCAGTCTGCAAGGGTGATCTGCCTTTCTCACGGTACGTGCCGCCGCCGGTCGGAGGCTTCAGACAGGTGGGTGATTACAGCAGAGCAGCACCCAGGATTCTCCCCGATGGTTTGCGGCGGGGAGACTCTTGCGCATTCGGTCCGGCACACTCAGCGCCCATCGGCCATAGGGGGGCGAGGCGAGAACGCATCTCGCAGCAGCAGGATTCCACCTACCCCCATCAGCACCACCGACACGACATAGACGACCAGCGAGAGGACCACGATCGCCCACCCGAAGCCGACCGGCTCAGCCTCCCCCGAGGCTAATCCCGTAACGACGGCCAGCGCCTGACCACCCACCAGCATGCACACGGCGGCGGCGAGCGACCAGCCGATCAGGCGCCGGTTCGATCGTGCCCGGACTGCCGCCCAGAGCAACAACCCTCCGCCAACCAGCGCGGATGGGAAGAGCTCAGCCGGCATCAGATAGTCGAACCGAAACCAGCCCCTCGCGACCCGGAAGATCACCGAGAGCACGAGCGGCGCCAAAATCGGAATCCAGACCAGCGTCGTCCCTGCCACGGCCAGGGCCTTCGTCCCAGCTTCGTTCTTCAGCATCGCATCACCCCGCGGGATCGCCGGCCGCCCCTGGAGAATCGAGCGCGGTCCCCTTCCGACCGGCTGGTCCGAGCTCCGAGACTTCTAGGGCGAAGACCTGAGTCGTGCAAGCCTTCCCGGGGGTGGGCGTGCCTGATGGCCACTGGGCGAATCGGCGACGCAATCCACAAGCCGGCGCCGCCCTGCACGCCTGCTTGCTCCAGGAATCCCCGGTTCTGGGGGTCGGATTGGGATTGGTCGTGAAGGTTCGGGCCGGGATGTGTGCCGTCTTCTGCCGCGCCTCAGCCGGTGCTCCCTCCCGGAGCGATCCCGAGGCCCCGCAGATGCGTCGCCACTTCGGTCCGGCCCTGCTGGTCGGCCAGGTCGGCCGGCGTGGCGCCTTCGGTATCACGAGACTCCGGAGCCGCGCCCCATTCGAGCAGGAGATCGACCAGCTCTGCATAGCCGCCGTGCGCCGCAAGATGGAGCGGCGTCCACCCGCCTGCGGTGCGGCCGTCTACTTCGGATCCGTGCTTCAGGAGCAAGGTCACCACGTCCACACGCCGCGCCGCCGTCGCCGCATGCAGAGGCAGGTTCGCCTGCTCATTGCGCGCCAGCAGGTTGTCCGCCGCGCCGGCTGCCAGCAGCAGTTCCACCGTCGCCGTTCGACCGAAGAAGGCCGCCAGGTGCAGCGGCGTCCAGCCATCGAAGGAGAAGGCATTCACCGCCTGTGGCTGCAGCGCCAGATGCGCGGCCGCTCGGTCGCTCAACCCGAGCGCGGCTGCCTCATGCAGGTCGATCGGCGCGCCCGCGTCCGCCAGCCACTTCGCCACCTCGTCCTGCCCGTGGTAGATCGCCAGAAGCACGGCCGATTCGCCGGAGGGCGCGTGCGCCGCCTTCAAGCCGGGATCCTCCATGACCAGTTCCCGCACACGTGCCGTGTTGCCGGTTCGTACCGCCTCGGCCAGCGCCTCCCAACCCGCACCGACGTCCATTTCAGTCCTCTCCTTGCCCCACCCCTCTCCGCACCCGCAGGCGTTGCCGGGATTGTAACCGGCGACGCTCGCGGTTCCCGGTGATAGAATCGCACCCATCCTCACCGGACAGTGTGCATGCCGCAGCTCGTTGCCGAACGCCGCTGGCCGACCGGCCAGGTCCTGCAGTTGATCCACGGGGACCTGACAGAGGAAAACGTGGACGCCATCGTCAACGCCGCCAATGCGCACCTCGAGCACGGCGGCGGCGTGGCGGGCGACATCGTGCGTCGGGGCGGGAGTGTGATCCAGCATGAGAGCGATACCTGGGTGCGGGCCCACGGGCCAGTGAACCACGACAACCCCGCGTTGACCGGCGCCGGGCGACTTGCCTGCCGACACATCATCCACGCCGTCGGGCCGGTGTGGGGCGAGGGGGACGAAGACGCCAAACTCTACGCCGCAGTCAGCGGCGCGCTGCGCTTGGCGGACGAGCAGGGTTTCTCCAGCCTTGCTCTCCCCGCCATCTCGACCGGCGTGTTCGGTTTTCCCAAGGCCCGCGGCGCCCGGATCCTGACCGACGCAATCGCGGAATTCCTTGAAGCCCATCCTACCGGAGCCTTGACCCAGATTCACATCACCTTGATCGATGAGCCGAGCGTCCAGGTCTTCATGTCCGAATTCCGTGGTCGCTGGCCGACAAGCGTGCTCCCGGCATGATCACCTCGACGCAGAACCCGCGCGTCAAATCCGTTCGGGGGCTGCTGGCCCGCAAGCGCGCCCGCGAACAGGAGCAGGCATTCGTCATCGAAGGGCTGCACCTGGCGCGAGAGGCGGTGGCGGCTGGGGCTGCGGCCCGTCTGGTGCTGTACACCGAGGATCTCGACGCCCGCGGCCGGGGTCTGGTGAACAGCCTGGCGAAGTTAGGGGCGGAGACTGAGGCGGTGTCGCCGGCCGTCATGGCCGCCTGCTCCGGAACCGAGACGCCCCCGGGGCTCGTCGCCGTCGTCCGGCTTCCCGATCTTCGGCCGCCTTCCCCCCTCGGCCTGGCGCTGGTCCTCGACGGTCTATCCGATCCCGGAAACCTGGGGACGATGCTGCGCACGGCGCTGGCCGCCGGAGTGCAACTAATCCTGCTCACCGGCGGCACGGTCGATCCCTTCAATCCCAAAGTGGTCCGCGCTGCCGCCGGCGCCCACTTTCACTTGCCGCTCCAGACGGTGGACCCCGGCGACCTTCCGGCAGCCGTCGAAGGCCTCGACCTGTGGCTGGCCGAGGCTAGGGCCGGAACCCCTCACGCCCGCGTCGATTGGCGCCCGCCGTGCGCGCTGATCATCGGCAGTGAGGCCCACGGCCCAAGCGACGCTATCCGTGCACTCTCGGCGCGCCGCGTCCACATTCCCTCCGCCCCACAGAGTGAGTCGCTCAACGCTTCCGCCGCCGCCGCCGTCATCTTGTTCGAGATCGCCCGCCAGAGAGGCCTGCCATGAATGTGCGCGCCCTGACCGGTTTCCTCGATCCCGGATGGCCGATCGATCCCCGCCGCGTCGGCCTGCTGGCCGAGGCGCTGCATTCGGCGCGCAAGGCACTGCAGGATGCAGGCTATGTCGTCCAGACCCTCCGGGTGGCCACGCCGCCGCCGTCCGAGATGGAACGGCCGGTTGCTCCGGCCGATCGCCCTGAATTGGCGCGCCAGCTCGAAGCCCAATGTTTCATGCACGGCATCGACTACGCCGCGGTGGGCCCGGCTCTTCCTGACGAACTCCCGGGCTACGCCGTCATTCCCGAACTGCTGGCGGCAACCGAGAACGTCTTCGCCTCGGCCTTGATCGCCAGCCCGGATGCGGGCCTATCGCTCCCCGCAGCCCATGCCGCCGCCGAGGTCATCCACCGCGCCTCGTCCCTCACCCCGGATGGATTCGCCAACCTGCGCTTCGCCGCGCTGGCCTGCGTGGCGCCGGGCTCGCCGTTCTTCCCGGCCGCCTACGCCGACCGCGGCTCCCCGGCCATCGCCGTGGCGACCGAGGCGGCCGAGCTCGCCGTGGACGCCATGCGCGAGGTGACCTCGCCAGCCAAGGCGCGCCGCCGGTTGGTGAGCATGATCGAAGCCCATGGCGCGGCCTTCGCGCGGCTGCTGCAGCCCGTCCTGACCCAAGCGGATGTTCGTTTCCTGGGCATCGACTTCTCGCTGGCGCCGTACCCTGAGCCGGTGCGCTCGCTTGGGACGGCGATCGAAGCCTTTGGGCTGTCGGCCGTCGGCGCCTTCGGATCGGCCGCCGCCGCCGCCTTTCTGGCGGACTGCCTCGACCGGGCGGAATTTCGCCGTACGGGCTTCTGCGGCCTGTTCCTGCCGGTCCTGGAGGACTCGATCCTCGCCGCTCGCGCCGCCTCAGGACTGTTGACGGTGACGGATCTTCTCCTGTATTCGACCTTGTGCGGCACCGGCCTGGATGTCCTCCCGCTCCCGGGCGATGCATCGCCGGCGGCACTGGCCTCCGTCCTGATCGACGTCGCCGCGATCAGCTTGCGTCACGCAAAACAGCTGACGGCGCGCCTGATGCCGCTCCCCGGGAAGTCTGCCGGCGACGAGGTCCACTTCGATTTCCCCTACTTCGCCGACAGCCGGGTGATGGCGCTCCCGAACGATCCGCTCGGCGGCCTGCTCGCCGGCACGGGGACGCTCGACATCGCCCCGCGGCCGTAGAGGTAGCAGTCAGCGGTCAGCATTCAGCTATTAGCAGTTAGCAGTCAGCTGCTAGCAGCTAGCCGCTAGTTGCTGGTCGCTAGTCGCTGATTGCGAGCAGCCCCGTCCCGGTTGGTTCGCACCGTCCGCCCCTCGCTCCCCCTTCCGATGTTAGAATCCATCCGTCCATGGACCTGCTCGAAGGACTGAATCCCCAACAACGCCAGGCGGTCACCGCGCCGCCCGGGCCGATCCTCGTCCTTGCCGGACCCGGGTCCGGAAAGACGCGGGTCCTCACACACCGGATTGCCTATCTGGTGCAGGATCTCAACGTCCCCCCGTCCCACATCATGGCAGTGACGTTCACCAACAAAGCGGCCCGTGCCATGCGCGCCCGGCTTGAGGTTCTGGTCGCTCCGGCGTCCGGACGCGAGGCGGTCAGCCTGGGCACCTTCCACGCCCTGTGCGCCCGCATGCTGCGCCGCGAGTCGGAACGACTCCCCTTTGGCCGCGACTTCGTCATCTTCGACGACGCCGACCAGCTCTCCCTCATCCGGCAAAGCCTCAAGGAGATGAACCTCGACCCGAAGCGGGTCTCCCCGGGCCAGGTGCTGGCGCTGATCTCTCGGGCCAAGAACGAGTTGATCGAACCGGAGGATTTCGCCGCCAGCAGCTACATCGGTGAAGTGGCCAAGCGCGCCTATCAGCGCTACCAGGTATTGCTGCTGCAGAACAACGCCCTCGACTTCGACGACCTGCTCCTGTGCGCCGTGCGCCTGCTGCGCGACCATGAGGACCTGCGCCTCGCCTACCGGCGCCGCTTCCCGCACTTGCTCGTCGACGAGTTCCAGGACACCAACACGGTCCAGTATCAGTGGCTGCGGCACCTGGCAGGGGATCAGCCCGACCTGTACGCGGTCGGCGATGCCGATCAGTCGATCTACCGTTGGCGCGGCGCCGACGTTCGCAACGTGCGCCGCTTCCAGGAGGACTACCCGCACGCTCAAGTCTTCCTGCTCGAGCAGAATTACCGCTCGACGCAGACCATCCTGGATGCCGCGATGGGGGTGATCGACCGGCAGCCGGGACGGCCGCGTAAGCGGCTGTTCACCGATCGCGGCCAGGGCGATCTCGTCTCCATCCACGAGGCGTACGACGAAGCGGATGAGGCGCAGTACGTCATCGAGACGCTCGTCACCGGCGTCGCGGCGGGGGACTGGGGCCTGGGCGATGTGGCCGTCATGTACCGCACCAACGCCCAATCTCGCTCGCTGGAGGAGGCGTTCCTCCGCCATAATCTCGCCTACCGCCTGGTCGGGGCCCAGCGTTTCTACGGCCGGCGCGAGATCAAGGACCTGATCGCCTACCTGCGCTTGATCCACAATCCCCCCGATCAGGTGAGCCTGCTGCGCGTGCTCAATACCCCGCCGCGCGGCCTGGGGGCAAAGACGATCGAGACGATGCTGGCGCTCGCCGAGCAGCACCGCCGCAGCGCCGCTTCGATCCTGCAGGACCTGTCCGGACGCGACTCCGTCTACCGTCAGGCGTTCGGCACGCGCCCGGCCTCCGCGCTGGCCGAGTTTGGTCAGCGGCTGGAGGCGTGGCGCGGCCTGGCCGCCACCGCACCCGTGGCGACGCTGCTGGAGAGTGTGCTGCGCGATGTGCGCTACCGCGAGTTTATCGACGACGGGACGGAGGAAGGCGAAGACCGCTGGGCAAACGTCGAGGAATTCCTTGCCCTGGCCCAGGAAGATCCGGCCCTCAGCCTGGAGATCTTCCTCGAGAACGTGGCCCTGGTCTCGGATCAGGACACGCTGACCAACTCGCAGAACGCCCCCACGCTGCTGACCTTACACGCCGCCAAGGGCCTCGAGTTCCCGGTGGTCTTCATTGTCGGGTTGGACGATGGGCTGCTGCCTCACCAGCGTTCGTACGACGACCCGGAGGCGATGGCCGAGGAACGGCGGCTGTTCTACGTCGGACTGACCCGCGCCATGAACCGTCTATTCCTGGTCCGCGCCTTCCGCCGCCACGCCGCCGGGAGCTCGTCCCTGACCGAAGCGTCGCGCTTCCTCGGCGACCTGCCGGCGGATCGGATCAACGGCGACGCGCCGACACGGCTGACCCGCGCCCAGGCCGTGTATGAACGTCAGACGCGATGGGAAGGTCGGGCACCGACGCCGATCGAATCCCGCTACCGCGCCGGCATGCGCGTGCTGCATCCCTCGTTTGGCGAGGGCATGGTGCTTGAATCCCGGATGGCGGACGGGGAGGAAGAGCTGACCGTCCAATTCGAGCTCGGCGGCCTGAAGTGGCTGGCCGCATCCCTGGCCCATCTCGAGGTCCTGGATGGATAGCCGGCACATTTCACGCGACACTTCCAGCATCCGGGGCTGGCAGGCCGGGCCGCATCGCCCGGCTCGGGGGTAGACATGCACATCTTTTTGACCGGCGGCGCCGGCTATATCGGATCGGCCGCCGCCCAGCGGCTGCTTGACACCGGCCATGAGGTCACCGTCTACAACTCGTTGGTCACCGGCCACCGGGCCGCGATCCCCGGGAAGGTCCGCTTCGTGCATGCCGATCTGGCCAACGCCGATCTGCTCCGTAGAACGTTGGCGGACCCTCCGGTCGACGCCGTCATGCACTTTGCCGCGTTCATCGAGGCCGGTGAGAGCATGCAGGACCCCGGCAAGTACTTTCGCAACAACCTGAGCCTGTCGCTCGGATTGTTAGAGGCGGCGGTGCAGGCGGGCGTGCGGCGGTTCGTGTTGTCGTCCACCGCCGCCGTGTACGCCTCCAGCCAGGCACCGTTATCGGAGGACTCGCCTCTCGGTCCGGCGAACGTGTACGGGCATTCCAAGCTCATGATCGAACAGGCGCTCGAGTGGTACCGGCAGATCCATGGCTTGCGCTTCGCCGCGCTGCGCTATTTCAACGCCGCCGGTTCGCTCCCCGATCGCGGCGAGGATCATCGGCCGGAGAGCCACCTGATCCCGCTCGTCCTGCAAGTCGCGCTCGGGAAGCGCCCCGAAGTCCGCATCTTCGGGACCGACTACCCTACCCCGGACGGCACGTGCATCCGCGACTACATCCACATCTCGGATCTCATCGATGCACATCTGCTGGCGATGCAGGCGCTCGAAACGCGCGATCGTCTGATCTTCAACTTGGGGAATGGCGAGGGGTACTCGGTCCGCCGGGTGATCGAGACCGCGCGCCGGGTGACCGGCCACGCGATCCCGGCTTTGGAAGTTGAGCGTCGGCCGGGGGACGCTCCTCGGCTGGTTGCTTCGGCCGAGCGCATTCGGGCAGAATTGGGTTGGCAGCCGCGATTCACCGACCTCCAAGCGATCATCGCCAGCGCCTGGGAATGGCATCGATCCCATCCTGACGGATACGCGCGGCGTCTTTAGCGCCCACGGTCCTGGGGAGACCGGAGCCACTCGCACGGCATGACAGCAAGCGACGGCCCCGAAGATGGCGGTTGAGTCTCGGGCGTGCGAAACCCCAGGTGCTATAATCCCCCACGCGGACCTTCTTCCTCTGCTCTATCCCGCTTGGTAGTCGGAGTTCTATTGATGACCTACACCTACGCCCACGTGCCCTCCGGTGGGCAGCGGATCAGCCTGCGTGACGGCAAGCTCGACGTGCCGGATGTCCCGATCCTTCCCTTCATCGAAGGCGACGGGACCGGCCGCGACATCTGGCGCGCCTCCGTGCGCGTCTTCGATGCCGCCGTGCGCAAGGCCTATGGCGATCGTCGACGCGTCGAATGGATGGAAGTTTTCGCCGGCGAGAAGTCGTTCCAGCAGTTCCAGTCCTGGCTTCCAGACGAGACGGTTGCCGCCTTTCAGGAGTTTCGGGTGGGCATCAAGGGCCCGCTCACCACTCCGATCGGGGGAGGCATCCGCTCGCTCAATGTCGCCCTGCGCAAGGCGCTCGACCTGTACGTCTGCCTGCGGCCGATCCGCCATATCGAAGGTGTCCCGTCGCCGGTCCGCCGGCCGCAATACGTCGACATGGTCATCTTCCGTGAGAACACCGAGGACCTGTACTCCGGCATCGAGTTCGAGGCCGGCAGCCCGGCCAATGCTCAGTTCGCCTCGCTGTTTCGGCAGCACTTCCCCGAGGAATACGCCAAGATCCGCTTCCCCGACAGCGCCAGCTACGGTCTGAAGCCGATCTCGCGCCAGGGAACCGACCGGCTCATCCGGGCCGCGATCCAATGGGCCCTCGACAACCGGCGGCGATCGGTGACCCTGGTGCACAAGGGCAACATCATGAAGTTCACCGAGGGCGCCTTCCGAAACTGGGGGTACGAACTGGCCGAGCGCGAGTTCGGCGATCGCGTCTACACCTGGGCGACCTGGGAACGGACCCGCCAGGCCCACGGCGAACCGGCTGCCAACCAGCAGCAGGACGAAGCCGTGCGCGCCGGGCGAATCCTGATCAAGGACGTCATTGCCGACATTGCCTTCCAGCAGACGATCACCCGGCGCGCGAGTTCGACGTCATCGCCACGATGAATCTGAACGGGGACTATCTGTCCGACGCGCTGGCCGCCCAGGTGGGCGGGATCGGCATCGCTCCGGGGGGCAACATCAACTACGAGACCGGCCACGCCGTGTTCGAAGCGACCCACGGCACGGCGCCCAAGTACGCCGACAAGGATGTGGTCAATCCCGGCTCGGTGATCCTCAGCGGCGAGATGATGTTCCGCTACCTGGGCTGGCCGGAGGCCGCCGATCTGATCCTGCACGGCATCGAGGGCGCCATCGGCTCACGCCGGGTGACCTATGACTTCCATCGCCTGATGGAGAACGCCACGCTGCTTCGCTGTTCCGAATTCGGCGAGGCGGTCATCGAGTATATGATCTAGGCGCCGCCGGACGAACCCGGACGGCACCTCGTTGCTCGCGCTTGGTCCGTCGTGATTGAGCAAAGCCTGCGGGGAGCTTCGCGCGGCCCCCAGCCCAGGGGCCCCCGTCCCCGCCGCCGTAATTCCACAGCTCCCCGGCGGATGAACGTCAATTGACACTCACCCCGCGCGCGCCTACCCTCAGGATTGGTGAGGCAGCAGGCCGGCCAACAGGGCGCCTGCTGTTTCCCGTGTCCGTATCCCGGCGGCGGATGCCTGCTGTGCTATCATGGCCTCGTTCGTCCACCATGAACACCGGCTGTCCATCCGCAATGAAACCCATCCCCCAAGGAGAGATCGACCATGCCTGACATTTCTGAGTTCTTTGTCCCATGGCTCAGGGGCCAGAAGATGTACTACTCACCCCACATCGACCTGGCCTGGAAGCGTCCTGAGCTCCACCGCCTGATGTCGAACGAGAACCCCAATCCGCCATCCGACAAGGTGCTCGAAGCCATCATGAAGTACGCCAAGATGGCCAACCGTTACGCCGACCAGGGCTTCGCCGTCCGCGGCAAGCTGGCCGAAATGAACGGCCTGCCCGGCTTCGAGAACGTGCTGCTCGGCAACGGGTCGAGCGAAGTCTACGACATGATCCTGCGCAGCTTCGTCCAGCCCGGTGACGAAGTCATTCAGCATACGCCGTGCTTCGGCATCTACAAGCTGCGCACACTCATCGCCGGCGGCAAGGCCGTCAGCGTCCCGATGGTCTACAAGTGGGGCGATGAGCACATGCAGTATGACCCGGACGCCATCCTCAAGGCCGTCACACCCAAGACCAAGGTCATCATCGTCGCCAACCCCAACAACCCGACAGGCAACTTCATGGACCCGGCCGGGTTCGCCCGTATCGCCGAGCTGGGAATCCCCTTCATCATCGACGAGGCCTACGTCGAGTACGCCGGCGTCAAAGAGAAGTCGCAGGTTGGCCTGATCAAGTCGCACAATAACGTCTTGATCACCCGCACGCTCTCCAAAGCCTACGGCCTGGCGGGCATGCGCTTCGGGTATGCGTTGGGCGACAAAGACGTGATCATGCAGATCGCCGCCACGCTTATCCCGTGGAACCAGAGCACCATCGCCATGTGGGCCGGCCTGGCCGCCCTGGAGGACACCGCCGGCTTGAAGGCGCGCGTCGAATTCAACAACGGCGAGCTCGACCGCATCATGCGCGAGGTCAACAAGATCCCGAACGTCAAGGCCTTCCCGACCCGCGGCAACTACATGCTGTTCAACTCGAAGGTCCCGGGCAAGTCCGGGGAGGGCATGATCAAGCTCGCCGAGTCCAAGGGCATGATCCTGCGCGGCCAGGAACCGATGTACGGCAGCGACGGCTGGTTCCGGCTGACCGTCGGCACCAAGGAAGAGAACGACATGTTCATCTCGGCCGTGAAGGAGTACTTCCTCAAGTAATCTGCGCCGAGACGTGGAAGCCCGAGAGGCAGGGAGCCGTCCCTGCCTCTCTGTGTTTCCGTTCCCACCAGGCCCAGGCCGGCTACGCGCCTGATCCCCGCGCCTCAAGCAGCGCCGGCAGCCCGGCGATCGAGTCGAGCACATGGACGGGGGTCCAGCTCGAGTGCGCCAGGTCGTCGCGTTGCGCCACGCCGGTCAGCACCAGCACCGACGCCATACCGTTCTCACACGCAAAGCGCACGTCCGTGTCCAGGCTGTCTCCGACGACGAGGATCTCCGATGGCATACGTCCGAGCCGGCTCTGTGCGCGCTCCGCCGCCAAACGAGATGGCTTCCCCGCCACCAGTTCCACTTTGCGCTTGGTGCTGGCCTCCAGCGCGCCGATGACCGCCGCGGCGTGCGGGACTTCCAGACCATCCGGCGCCACGCAGGAAGGGTCGGCATTCGTCGCCAGGAACCGCGCCCCGCGCCGTAGGGCGCGAAAAGCGACCGTCAGGCCGTCATAATCGAGGGCGGTTGGAGAGCTGGCGATCACCACGTCGATTTCCGCCGGATCTTCGCTCAGACGGAAGTCCGGCTCCAGCTGGTCGCGCACATCGGGGTCCGCCAGAACGAACACCTTGGCACCCGGCGCCATTTCCCTCAAGTGCTCCAGGAGAATGCTCGAGGCGGTGATCACTTCGTCCGGGGAGGTCGGCACGCCCCCGGCGCTCAGCCGCGCGGCGTACGCCTCCGGGCGCACCGGGTTGTTGGTCAGGTACACGACCGGATACCCGGCAATCCGCAGCCAGTGCAGGCATTCGAGCGCACCGGGAATCATCCGCCCATCGACCCAGATCGTACCGTCCAGATCAAGCACCACGCCCGGAAGGCGCGCTACGGCCTCGCTGTGCCCCGGCGGCCTGCGCATCATCCGACGCGATTCCCTGGCCGCGGTGCGGCCGACACATCGCTGGTACGCAGCGTTGATTCCACGACCTGCAATAGCCGGCGGCAGTCATCTGGCAGGATCCAGCCCATGTTGGCGATCTGGAAGCAGTTCTGTTCGAGCAGCGGCCCCTTGCCGGGGTAGAGGACGTAACCCTGCGCGTCCAGGGCTTCGATGAACTCGTCCACCCGCCGGCCCCGCGGCAGGAAGGCCGTCGTCACCGTGTTGGAGCGATGCTCCGGTGGAAGCAGCAGACGCAATCCGAGTCGTTCGAGGCCCACACGCAGGATCCCGGCGCATTCGCGGTACCGCTCGATGCGCGCCTCCAGGCCCTCGGCCAGCAGCTCCTTCAACGCGGCATCCAGTGCCACGAACATCTGCACCGACGGGGTGTTAGGCGTCTGCTCGGACCGATCCGACCACTCGATATGCTTCTGCAGGTTTAGGTAGACATTGCGCCGGGGCATATCCTTCCCCAGTTCAGGGACGCTGCTGCGGCGGGCGATCACGAACGATACGCCGGGCAGCCCGGCGATCGCCTTGTTCGGCACGCCGGTGCAGACGTCGATCTGGTCGCGCACGACATCCAACGGTTCACCGCCAATGGCGCTGACGCAGTCCACGAACAACTTGCGCTCGGCGCCTGCCGTCAGGGCGCCGACGGCGCCGACGGGATTGCGCATCCCGGTGCTAGTCTCATGGTAGACCATGCACACCCAGCCGATCGCCGGTTGGTCGGCCAGCGTCTTGCGGATCGCCTCCAGGTCGTACGGCATCGCCCAGCCGAAGTCGAGAACGTGCAGGGGATAGGCATACACCTCGAGGATGCCGCGCAGCCGCTCCCCGAATTCGCCGTTGGTCAGCAGCAGCACCGCCTCGCCCGGTCTCACGATCGAGGAAAGCGCCGTCTCGTTGGCCGCCGTCCCCGACCCGCTGACGACGACGGCCGTCATACCGTCGTCGGCGCCCGACAGCCGCAGCAAGGACTCACGGATGCGGCGCACATACTGTTCGAAGACCGGCTGGCGGTGCGGGATGTCCGGCTGCAGCAGGACGGCCTTCACCGCCTCCGACGTCATCACCGGCCCGGGCGTGAACAACATCTTCTTCTCGATCATGGTTTGTCGCTCACTGGCCGCGCGGCGGCTGGATCGGGATGGGCGAGAACTCGCCGATCGGCGCCGGCAGCGCATGGACCAGGGGCGCACCACACGGTGCGCCCCTGTCTGGATCGTACGGCGGGAGGCGGCGCGCTCCTACGCCACCTTAATGCCGGCCTTCTCCATCCGGCCCTTGCAGAAATCCTCCACGCCCTGGACGGCCTTGGAGAACTCCCCCACGGTGAAGATCGTCGACGGGTGCGTGTTGAACTGGTCGAGCGACAGCCCGTTCGGCTCGTAGGCCTGCATGGTGAAGGGCATCTGGTAGATCTTTTCCAGCGTCAACTCCGGGATCTCCTCCTCGATGGCCGTTTCCCGGAACTCCAGCGCGTCCCCGAGCTGGAACATCGGCTCGAGCGCGCTCGGTGGCAGAGTATAGACGATATCGCCGCCGGAAATCTCCTCGACGTCCCAGTAGCGCATCTTGCCGTTCACCAGCGGACCGGTGCGGACCGAGCACATCAGCATCTTGCTCGGATAGGCACCTTCCTTGAGCATGCGATACGCCCGGCGGAAGACGCCGATGCCGAACCACTTGCGGTCGGCCTCGGTCCAGTTGACGCCGTAGTAGGCGGCCTGCTCGGGGAGGATCGGGCGCTCGGTCAGCCGGCCGAGCATGTGCGTGATCACAGCCCGCCAGCCGGAGGTATCGGTCTTGGCCTTGGCGGCCTCCGCCAGGCCTTCCTGTGCCGCCCGCGCCACGGCCATGATCTGCGGCAGCGTGAAGCAGGTGGTCACGTTGGTCGAGATGCCCTTGGAGGTCAGATGGCGCACGACGTCCACGCCCTGCTGGCTGGCCGGCACCTTGATCATCACGTTCTTCGAGAGAGCACGGAGCTCATCCGCCTGCCCGTACATGATTTCCTTCTCGGTGAACAAGCGCGGGTCCAGCTGGCCGGAGACCCAGCCGTAGCGGCCGCCCGAGGCTTCGAACAGCGGAAGCAGCTTCTCGCGCCCCGCGCTTGACGATCTCCTTGTAGGTCATCCACCACAGGTCCTTGAGCTGGATCCCGGGGTTGGCCTTGATCGTGTCGTCGACCCACTTCTCCCACATCGGCGGGTCGGTCTTGATCGCCGTCAGCGACAGAGGCGGGTTGGTCGTGCAGCCGCGGAAGACGCTCTTGCCCATGTCGTCCCAGACGAACAGGCGCTTGAGCTGGGCCTCCAGCTCCTTCTTCTGCCCTGCCGCCGCGGCGTCGACGTTCTTCTTCACCCAGCCGTCGAAGACCAACGGGGACGAGTCCCACCAGATCTCGGCATCCGGATTGGCTTTCTGCAGTCGCTCCAAGACACTCTCGGCCATCGATTGTCCTCCTGCGGACGATGCTGGGGTCTTCCCAGCCTTGGTCTGTGAAATCGTGCCGGGCATACCGCCCGTCCCTCAATCCTAACACCGGACGGAGGGGGCCCCTCCGTCCCCAAACTCACCTTACGAGGCTGACGCTTGTCCGGCCTCCGCAGGCACAAAGGGCCCGGGGCCCTGAGGCGGGCGACTCCGGGCCCTTGGTCCTACCTGCGGCCGAGAGCGGCCGCTATGACTTGATGCGTTCGCCCTTCGGGTCGTACAGTGGATCGGCTTCGACCTTGAGCGCGATCCGCTCCCCAAACCAGTCGGTGTGGAACTCGTTGCCCGGCTTGGCGTCCTCGACCGGGAGATAGCCGAAGGCGATGCTCTTCTTGACGCTGTAGCCGTAGCCGCCCGAGGTGATCCAGCCGATGACCTTGTCGCCCTTGAGGATCGGCTCGTTGCCCAGGGCGATCACCGTCGGATCGGAGAGCGAGAAGCAGCACAGCTTCTGCTTGATGCCTTCGGCCTTCTGCTTCACCAGCGCTTCCTTCCCCAGGAAGTCGCCCTTGTTCAACTTGACGGCAAAGCCCAGGCCGGTCTCGTACGGCGTGTAGTCCGGGCTGATATCGGGCCCCCAATAGCGATAGCCCTTCTCCAGTCGAAGTGTGTCGATCGCCTTGTAGCCGGCCGCCACCATTCCCTCCGGCTCGCCGGCCGCCCACAGCGTGTCCCACAGGCGCGCACCGTACTCCATCGGGAAGTAGAACTCCCACCCAAGTTCCCCGACGTAGGTCACGCGCACTGCCAGCACCGGGACGGTGCCGACGCTGATGCGCTTGGCCGTCATGTAGGGGAAGCCGGCGTTGGAGATGTCGTCCTGGGTAACCTTGCCCAGGATCTCGCGTGCCTTGGGGCCCCACAGTCCAAAGCAGCCGTAGGAGGAGGTGACATCGTCGACCGACACCGAGCCGTCGGTGGGCATGTGCAGCCGGATCCATGACAGGTCGTGCTGGCCGAAGGCGGTGCCGGTGATGATCAGGAAGCGGTCGGCCGCCATGCGCGTCACGGTGAAGTCGCACTCGATCCCGCCGCGGGCGTTGAGCATCGAGGTGTAGATGCAGCTGCCGACCGGCTTGTCGACGTCGTTGTCGCACAAGTACTGCAGCAGCTTGAGCGCTCCCGGCCCGCGCACCTCGATCTTGCTGAAGGACGATTCGTCGAACAGCCCGGCGACGGCGCGAGTTTGCAGGTGCTCATATCCGACGGCCGGTGACCAGTGGATGCCCGGCCAGCCGCGCGGCTTGTAGCCGTGCTTGGCAGCCTGCTCATACGGCGTGTACCAGTTGGGGCGCTCCCAGCCGAACTTCTCGCCGAAGTGGGCCCCCAGGTCCTTCTCCCGGCCGTAGGCCGGCCCGAGGCGGAACTGCCGTTCCGACTCGCGCTCCTCGCCGGGCAGGTGGATGTCGTAGTATTTGGTGTTGCTCTCGTAGGTCCGGTTCCAGATGAACTGCGGGCTGGCGTAGTGCGGACCGAAGCGGCGCACGTCCAGCCGCCAGCAGTCCCATTCCGGCGTGCCCTCGATGATCCACTCGGCCATGGCCTTGCCGAGCCCGCCGGCGCCCGCCAGGCCGTGGGCGCAGAAGGCGCACGCCACCCAGAAGCCGCGCACGTCCGTCGGGCCGAGCAGGAACTCGCCGTCGGGCGTGAAGCCCTCCGGCCCGTTCAGCAGCTGGATGATCTCGGCCTTCTCGACCGCCGGCACACGCAGGATGGAGTTCTCCATCAGAGGCGTGAATCGCTCCCAGTCCGGCGGGAACAACTTGTACTTGAACTCCCCGGCAATGTCGCTCATCTGCAGGGCGCGCGGGTTGCGCTCGTAGCCCGCCGGTGATGAATCCGCCGACCTCCTCGCGCCAGTAGACCAGGTGGTCCGGGTCGCGCATCGTCGGCACGTTGTGATCCAGTCCCTCCACCGGCTTGGTGATCAGGTACAGGTGGGCGAAGGGCACGACCGGCAGCGTGATGCCGACCATCTTGGCAATGACCCCGCCCCACTGCCCGGCGCAGTTGACCACCACCTCGGTCTTGATCCGACCCTGGTTGGTGATGACCTCCTCGACCTGGCCGTTCTTGGTGGTGATGCCGGTGACCTCGGTGTCCAGGAAGATGCGGGCGCCGCGGCTCTTGGCGCCCGCTGCGAGTGCTATGGTCAGCCCCGTCGGATCGATGCTGCCGTCCGTCGGGGTCAACACCGCCCCCAGCACGCCCTCGTCGTTCATCAGCGGGAACATCTTCTTGGCCTGGGCCGTGCTGATCATTTCCAGCGGCATGCCAAACGAGCGGGCGAACCCCACCTGCCGTTTGAGCTCCTCCATCCGCTGCGGGGTCGATGCCAAGCGCAAGCCGCCAACCTCGCGCCAGCCCGTGTCCTGCCCGGTTTCTTCTTTGAGCCGCCGGTACAGGTCGGTGCTGTACTTCATCATGCGCGTCAGGTTGAAGTCGGAACGCAGCTGGCCCACCAGGCCGGCCGAGTGCCAGGTCGAGCCGCAGGTGAGCTCCCCGCGCTCGAGGAGCACGACGTCCTTCCACCCCATCAGGGTGAGGTGGTAGGCGACGGACGTGCCGCCGACGCCGCCTCCGATGATGACGACTCGCGCTTGAGTTGGCAGATTGGTCATTTCTTCGCTACGTCCTTTAGCCACTGAGGCCAGCGGGGATCGATCATGGCTTCCCGCGTGCGGGCAAACCACAGATCGGCATAACCCTGGAAGTCTTCGTCCAGCGTGGAGATCCCCGTCTGGGTCGTCCCCCACATCGCCTCGTGGATCGTCGACATCGGCCACATCAGCTTGAGGTGGGCAAACACCTTGGGGGTCACCTCGCCGAAGTACTCCTGGAGCAGCACCTGCACCAGCTCATCGCTGAAGCGATGGTGGTGGCAGAAGTTGCCCAGGTCGAAGAAGATGTCGCCCATGCCGGCGTATTCCCAGTCGAGGATCTTGATCTCGCCGATCTCGCCGGGGGTTTCCTCGTCCAGGAAATTCAGGTTGAGCAGGTCGCAGTGGCAGGGCGTCGGCACATACGGGTCCTTGAGCAGCGCCTCTTCGACCCCGTGCATCATCTGCATGATCCAGTCGAAGTCGAAGGGGAACTTGCTGTTGTGTTCCTTGGAGATCTTGATCAGGTGCTCGACGCGGCGGAAGACGTTGAACTCGCCCTTCACCGCGGGCGCCCGCGTGTGGTACATGCGCAGCTTGCGGATCACGCGCCGGATGTTGTAGGGCGTGGCCATCTCCGCCGGCGGGATGACCTTGCCCTTGATGAAGCGCGTCACCAGGTAGCCTTCCGGCTCGATGAAGTAGTACACCTCGGGCGCGATGCCCAGCTCGCCGGCGGCCTTGTTCGAGGCGTACTCGACGTCGCGCTTGATCCCCAGCAGGCCGGTGGTCTCCCCGGTCACCCGCAGGACGTACGCCTTGCCCCCCGATTCGATCTTGTAGTTCAGGTTGGTGATCCCGCCCTTGAGTTCCGTCGTCTTGATGTCCTTGGCGTCCTTGAGGAACGGGACCCTTGCGATGGCTTGTTCGAGTGTCAGTCCCATTGGATTGCTCCTGGCGTCAGCCGGTTGAGGGTGGGGCCGGCCCCTTAGGAGCGGGCCGGCCCCTAACCTTCAGCGATGGCTAGTCGCCACCCTTGGCCGCGGCGGCGAACTCGGCCTCGATGCGGCGCAGGTCAGCTTCGGCTGCTGCCTTCGGGCCGGTGAAGTGGGTTCGGGCCCAGGCGAACCAGTAGACGATGAGGATCACAACAAAGCCCAGCATCGTCCAAAGAACCAGCTCGTTCGGCGGCAGGATGAACAGGATGACGATGAACACCGTCCAGACCAGTGCCACGATGTTGATGAACGGGCCCCAGGACTTCAGGTTCCAGGGGGCGTTCTCCTTCGTCGTGAACGTTCCCTTCTTCTGCATCTTATTGCGGAAGTTGAGGAAGATCGGGATGGCGTAGGCGACGTAGAGTGCAATGGTGGAGATGGATGTGACCACGAAGTAGGCCGCCGAGTAGACAGTCAGGAGGAAGGCCAGGACGGAGGTCCACAAGATGGACTTGGTCGGCGTGCGCAGTGTGGGGTGGATGAAGCGGAAGATGCTCGAGACGGGCATGCCGTCATCACGGGCGAAGGCGAAGAACATGCGGCTCATGCTGGTGATGGTCGCCAGACCGCACAGCCACATGCCGCCGAAGACGATGATGGCCACCACATCGGCAAAGAACGTGCTCAGCCCTTGGTAGGCGATGTACAACGACGGGTAGGGATCGGCTATCGTGGCGGCAAGGTCGGGGATGTTGAGGGTCAACGCCATCAGCACGATGTAGCCGACGACAGCCGAGACGGCCACCGACAGGAAGACGCCCCAGGCGCTGTTCAGGCGGGCCAAGACGGTCTCCTCGGCCACGTGCGCTGAGGCGTCGTAGCCGGTGTAGGTCCACTGCGCCTGCAGGAAGGCCAAGGGGAAGGCGAGTGCGAACGGTGCCGCCTTGTACAGATTCGCCAACCCAGGGAGGATGGCGAACAGCGGTGATTTCAGGATCAGCGTCCCAAAGATCAACGCTGGCCCGGTTGTCCCGTCGGCGAAGGTTGCAGAGCTGGCGTCCAGCGGACTGACGGAATTCACGTACGTGAATGCGAACGACAGCGGCTGGTGGTGCTTGCCGAAGATCGTGAGCAGCAGGGCGATGATCAGCACGCCGGCGATGTGCCAGTAGACGCTGAAGTCGTTGAGCTTGGCCGTCAGCTTGATCCCGTAGACGTTGATCAACACCTGCGGGATCATGAGGACGACCATGATGAATAGGTAGAAGCCCCACGAACTCAGCGTCCAGCCGAAGATCCGCCAGCGGCGTCGCCGGATCGAGGCCGAACATCCGCGTGATCATGCCGACGCCGTAGATCGCCACCGAAATGTCGATGCCGGCGGTGATCGTCACCTGCCCGAGCATGTTGAACCAGGCGGTCACCCATCCCCAGCCGACGCCGCCCAGCTTGGTGGCCCAGAAGTACAGGCCGCCAGCCGTCGGGTAGGCGGAGGCGATCTCGGCCATCGAGGCGGCGATGCACAGCGTGAAGATCGCTGACCACGGGCCAGCCGACCGTGTTGATGATCGGGCCGGCGAACTTCAGGCCGTAGCCGTAGAGCAGCATGGCGCCGGTCAGGATCGAGATGATGGAGAAGGAGATGGCGAAGTTCGAGAAGCCGCCCATCTCGCGGAACAGCTGCTGAGCGTAGCCCAGCTTGTGCAGTTCCTTGACGTCGGCCGCAATAACCTCTTCGCGGGTCTTGCCTTTCATGTCAGCCATGAGCTTTTCTCCTCAGAGTTGGAAGATCGGGCAAACCCCCAGGGCCGCGCCATACGGTTCTCCCGGGAGGGTGGGGGTGGAGCCAGATAATGCGAAGACTGGATGATGGCTGGTTCCCGGCCCCCGGCTGATCCACGCTTCAGGCGTTCCGATGACCACCTCCTTTCGCGAGTTTTCCCACACGTGGCACCCCCAGACGCGTGATGCGCGTCACCCCGAACACGATGCAGCCCGCAGTCCCCGGGAAGGGGCCTACGGCGGGCCTGACCGGCTCTGGCTCAACGTACGGCCTGCGTGCGAGCCGGTCAAGTGATGAGTGTCACAAGGCGCGTGATGGCCGGCACCAGGGCGGCGTGCGGGCCTCACGGCTGCCAGACCGACCCCGCCTGCGCCATCTCGGCCACAATATCAAAGCTTGAGATCACCCCCAGCGGGATGCTGTCCGGCGCCTTCGGATCGACGACCACCAGTCGGTGGTGGTGCTTCTCGATCATCAGCGTGGCGGCCTGGCGCAGGCTGGCCGACGGGGAGATGGTCAGGGCATCGTGCATCGCCTGGACCACCGGCACGTTGTGGCAGCCTTCCTCGCTGCAGAAGGACAGCAGGTCGAGCCCGCTGGCCACACCGATCGGCTTGCCGCCGTCCTCCACGACGATCACCGAACGGAAGTGGGCGCTGGTCATCACCCGGGCCACATCTACGATCGGGGTTTCCTGCCGGGTGATGAGCATGGCGCGCGACATTACATCCTCGACCGTGCCGCGCTTCACCGTCTGCGTCTCGGACAGATGGGCGACGAAATCGGAGATCGACACCACACCGACCGGCTTGCCCTTCTCGGTGACCAGCAGGCGGCTGATGCCCTCATCGACCATGCGGTGGGCGGCGAGGTGCGCCGGGACGTCGGCCTCGACCATGTCGATCGGGGTGGTCATCAGATCGCCGGCGGTCAGGGCGCGCATGGTCGCCAGGCTGGCCTCGTCGGTGGACAGCCATTCCCCGGCCAGCAAATCGAAGTCGCTGATCACGCCCACCGGCCGACCGTCACGGTCGGTGACGATCAGGGCGTGTACATGGTGTTCGGTCAACAGTGTCGCCACCTGGCCCAGCGTGGTGGTGGTCTTGCAGGTGATCAGGCCCCGGTGCATCAAGTCGCTTGCGGTCTTCTTCATCGCGGGTCTCCCCGGCCTGGCGCCGGTCGCGGCGCGCCTACATGACTTCGTCGACGTCCTTGTACCATTTCACCCGATCCCCAACCCGGGCGCGAATGCGCCAGGCCATCGACTTGGGCGAGGCCTCGATATGCGCCAGCGCCCCATCGATCTGGATCGCCACGTCGTTCTTCTGCTTTTCGGTGAGCTGCGGGTACCCGGCGGCCAGCTGGCGCACCTTGTTCAGGTTCATCGTCACCGTGCGCCACAGCCCCCACTCGTCTGAGCACAGCTTGGCGACGCGAGTCATATTGATCGTCTCGCGGTCGTGATCGCCCAGGGGATGCTCGAGCAGGAGCATGATCGTGTCGATCACGTCCTTCTCGTTGATCTGCACAATCTGCATCTTCTCCAGAAGGAGCTCGGCCAGCGGGAGGGTGGGCGAGTCTATCTCCAGGCGTCCGGCCCAGGGGATGACGTGGCTGAAATCCAGCTTCTCGTAGAACACGTCGACGTGCAGCTTGAGCCCGGGATGGTTGAAGATCGCCCGGCCACCCTCTGAGACCACCCACACTTCCTTGTCTTCGGAGTAGCCCAGGCCGGCCATCAGGGCGCGGACATTCCTGGATTCCCGCCCATAGCCGGCGAAGTCGATATCGGTATAGGCGCGGCCCATCTCCTCTTGCAGCGATCCCAAGGCGGGGCAGTGGAATTGGAAGGCGAGGGACCCGAGCAGGCGCAGGGTGACCCCGGCAGCCGTTCCGGCCTCGACGATGCGGCGCACCTCGTTCTCAAAGCGCTCGCGTTCTGCCCGGTCCTGCTGCCCCATCCCGACCGCGGATTCTGGCATCGCGTTGACCCTTGGAGGAAGGCGACCTGCAAACGGTTGCGAACGCCGTCATTATAGCCGAAAGCGCAGGCTGGCACAAACCCTTCCAAATTCAATCATCAGACTTCAGGAGCAGGGATCAGTTGACACCTAGCCCCAACGCCTCCCGCTCAAACCGCCGGTATTGCGGTCCTACCCACACCTGTAAGCTGTTACCCCGCCAGGCTGTCCAGGCCTCAAGATTGACCGGTTTCCCGACGCTGCTTGCAAATCTCGTCAGAATCCCTCATAATGGGCCTGCACCCGTCCGTCGGTCGAAGTTCGTCCAGCGTGCGTCTCTGTAATCGTTTACAGGGGAACGATGCCCAAGACGCTGATACCGGCCCAACGCCACCGGATGATCCGGGAGTACCTGGAGATCCACCAGATCGTGCGATCGTCGGTGCTCTCGGAAATGCTCGGCGCATCCGAAGCGACCATCCGCCGCGACCTGGAATGGCTCGAGCGCCAGGGGGTCGTCGAGCGGGCCTACGGCGGCGCGATCCTCAGCCAACGCATGCCCCTCGAGCCTGCCTATTCGCACTCAGCCCTGGCCCACCCGGACGAAAAACGCTGGATCGGCCGCGCGGCCGCGGCGCTGGTCAAGGACGGGGACACCGTCCTGCTCAACTCCGGCACGACAACCACGGAAGTCCTGCGGGCCTTGCGCGCCCGAACCGACCTGAGCAACCTGATCCTGGTGACCAACAACATCACGGCCGCCACCGACGCGCGCGAGACCCCCTTCGAGGTCCTCCTGCTTGGCGGCTCGTTCCGTCCCCGAGCGGTCTCAACCGTCGGACGTTTCGCCAATGACCAGCTGCGGCAGTTCTGTGCCGGCGTGGCGTTCATCGGCGTGGACGGCATCAGCCTGAAGTTCGGCTGCACCACACCGTCGAGCGTCGAGGCCGAGATCGCCCAGACGATGGTCGACCGCACCCGCGGGCCGGTGGTGATCGTCGCCGACCACAGCAAATGGGGCGTGGTCTCCAATTTCGAGATCGCCTCGCTCGACCAGATCCACACCCTGGTGGTCGACACCGGGCTGTCCCCCGAATCGCGAGCCGAGCTCAAGGCACGCTCGGTCAACGTCGTGCTGGCGGGCCCCGAAGCAGGCGACAACGGCCACGAGATCGCGGAACCGTAAACCCCAGGAGACGGGCATGCCACTCATCGGGAAGAAGGACTCCGGCAAGTCCACCCGCCTGTTTTTCGCCACCGACGTGCACGGCTCGGAGCGCACCTACCGCAAATTCCTGAACGCCGGCAAGTTCTACGACGCCCAAGTGCTGGTGATGGGCGGCGACATCATCGGCAAGGTGGCCGTCCCGATCATCCAGGAAGGCGCCGGCCGCTACCGCGCCACGCTGCAAGGGACGACCGAGTTCGATCGAGTCCGAAGAGGCGCTCAAAGGGTTGATGGAACGCCTCGGCATGCTCGGCTTCTACGCCAAAATCATGTCCGAGGAGGAGTTTCGCAGCCTCTCGGCCGACCCGGCGGCGGTCGATGTCCTCTTCCACACGCTGGCCCGCCAGCGCCTGGAGTCGTGGATCGAACTGGCCGAGTCACGGCTGGCCGGGACGGGCATCAAGTGCTACGTGACCGGCGGCAATGACGACTACCCGGACGTGCTGCAGGCAATCAAGGCCTCCGGTGCTCAATCGTTCATCGACTGCGAAGGCATCGTCGTCCCGATCGACGACCTGCACCTCATGATCAGCGTCGGCAACAGCACGCCCACGCCGTGGAAGACACCGCGCGAGGTCACCGACGACGAGCTGGGGCGGATCATCGACGGCATGATTGCCAAAGTGACCGACATGCAGAACTGCGTGTTCAACTTCCACGATCCCCCCAAGGACTCGGCCCTCGACACCTGTCCCGAGCTCGATTGGAACACCGATCCGCCGGCACCGATCGTCAAGGCCGGCCAGCTCGTCATGCACGGCGCCGGCAGCCAATCGGTGCGCAAGGCGATCGAGACGCACCAGCCCCTCCTCGGCCTGCATGGCCACATCCATGAATCCGCCGCCGCGGCTCGCATCGGCCGCACGCTGTGTGTCAACCCCGGGAGTGAGTACGGCGAGGGCCGTCTCCGGGGCGTCCTGGTCAATCTTTCGGATGGAAAGGTCGACGGCTACCAGATGACATCCGGGTAGACCCTCGCCTGCCCGCAGTGCCAAGGAGGTGCGTAAGAGGCACAACCCTGCGTGTCCGTGGTTTCGAGGATCGCCAGATCATTTGGAGGAGATGCAATGGCAACTGCGACCGCGATTCCTGAGGTCTTTACCCGCAAAGCCTCCGGCCTTGTGCGGGTCATGTCTCCATACTCTGCCTTTGTCTACAACATCCTGACCATGGGCCTGATCTTCCCCTGGACCTACCTGTGGGCGCCCGGCGCGCTCCCGGGCGGCAGGCTGGTCTGGGGCATCCTGCTGGCCATGCTGATCGAGATCCCGATCGCCTTCGCCTACGTTTGGCTCTCGACGGCCCTGCCCCGCTCCGGCGGTGACTACGTCTTCGAGAGCCGCGTCTTCGGCGGCGGCACGGCCTTCACCGTGGTGATGTCCGGCTACGTGATCTGGATCCTGCAGTGGGTAGCCCTGTCCGGCTGGCTGCTCTCCTACCTGGGCTTCGCCCCGCTGTTCCTGGGGCTGGGGGCGACGATGCAGAGCCCCGGCCTCTCCAACCTTGGCGTGTGGTTCACCACAGTCGACCGGGATCATCATCACCAGCATCGTCAACGCCTTCGTTGCCCTGGTGATCCTGTGCTCCGGCTTCAAGAACTACGTCCGTCTGCAGTGGGTGATGTGGTATGTCGTACTGATCGCCTTTGGCGTGATGTTCGTCGTGCTGTTCTTCACCCCGCCGGCGCAGTTCGTCGAACGGCTGAACGCCTTCGCCGTCGCCTCCGGTGGCGGCGCCAATTTCTACCAGACGGCGGTCGACGCCGTCGCTGCCGCCGGGATCGACCTCAACCCGCCGCCCTCAGCCTACTCGCCACGCTGCTCGTGGCCCCCATCGCCTGGACCTCGCTCGCAGTGGGCCACCTACTCGGCCCAGCAGAACGGTGAGATCAAGGATGCCCGCTCGTTCAAGAACCAGTCGATCATCATCGTCGGTTCGCTGATCGTCACCGGCATCCTTCTGGCCCTGATCGCCGCCGGGCTTGAGCGCCTGGCCGGGCCGCAGTTCTTGTATGTAGCCGGCGCCGGGTACTGGTCGCTGATCCCCGAGGCGACGGTGGGCGGCTTCTACCTGTGGCCGAACATCATCGCCGTGGCGGTCACCGCCAGCCCGATCGTCGTCCTGCTCATCGGTCTGGGCTACATCCTCAACTCGCACCAGATCGTGCACAACTGCTACATCGGCATGACCCGCGTTATGGTGGCCATGTCGCCTCGACCGCCTGCTGCCCGAGTGGGTCAGCAAGGTCAACGAGCGCTACCACACGCCGGTCAACGCCCACGTGGCCTACTTCCTGGCCAGCATCCCGGTCATCCTGGCTTACAACCTGGTGCATGGTTGGGTCGGGCTGACCCTGGGCGTGACCTTCGGCTGCGGCTATGTGTTCATCATCACCTGCCTGGCCGGCGCCCTGCTACCCTACCGGGCCAAGGACGTCTACGAAGCCTCGCCCGGATCCAAGTACACGGTCAATGGTCTGGTCGCCCTGCTCTTCACGCTGCTCGGCGTGGTGGCCTTCATCTGGACCGCGTGGGTGCTCGCTCCGCAGGCCTTCGCCAGCGCCGTCCTGATCTGGCTCGTGCGCCTGGGCGCGATCGCCGCAGTCGTCGCCTTCCTGTACCCGATGCGCAACCACCTGGCTACGTGGATGCGCGGCGGATAAGGCACCGTGGCTCTCGGCGCTGGGCATGATCGGCGGCGGCTTCGGCATGGCCATGGTCGTCGCCTTCCTGCTCGCCCCGGCGTTGGGCGTGCTCGGCAACTGGAACTTCGCCGACTTCCCGAAGGGCTTGTGGGCGCAGATCATCGCCTTCGGGATCATCGTCCTGTCGCTCGTCTGGTACCTGATCGTCAAGAACCAGCAGAAGACGCGCGGCATCAACGTCGACTTTGCCTTCAAGGAGATCCCGCCCGAGTAAGCTGCTCACGCTCACGCATCACCGGAGGGCCGGCGCGCCGGCCCTCCGGCCTCTGCGAGACCCCGCTGCCTTCGCCAGTGACGGGGTGCCGCAGGGGTGTTCCCAGATGCGTCCGCCACAAACTTCTTCCGTCTGGAGGTCGGCATGAAGGATCAAGCCAGGGTCGTCGTGATTGGCGGCGGCATCATGGGAGTCAGTGTTGCGTATCATCTGGCCAAGCTGGGGTGGAAAGACGTGATGCTGCTGGAGAAGGGCGAGATCGCCAGCGGCGAGTCGGGCTGGGCCGCCGGGTTGGTCACTCAGTTCCACACCTCGCCCACGTTGATGCAGATCCGCAAGTACAGCATCGACCTCTTCAGCGAACTCGGGCTGATCCAGCACGTCGGCAGCCTGCGCCTGGCCTCGAGCGAGGCGCAGCTCAAGGAACTGCAGCGTAACATCAGCCAGGCCAAGGCCATCGGCCTCGAATGCGAGGTCATCTCCCCCGACGAGACCCTCAAGCTGTTCCCGTCACTGTCCAAGGACAGCCTGTACGGTGCCATCTACCTGCCGCGCGACGGCCACCTCGATCCGTACCTGACAACCACCGACCTCGCCCGCCGTGTGCGCGAGATGGGCGTGTCGGTCCATACCGACACGCGCGTCACCGGCTTCGAAATTTCCCCGCAGGGCGAGATCCGCAAGGTGCGCACAACCCAGGGCGACGTTCGAACCGAGATCGTGGTGAATGCTGCCGGGCTGTGGGGACCGCAGGTGGCGGCGATGGCCGGCCTGCACATTCCCACCACGCCGGTCGATCACCAGCACATTGCCCTCAAGGCCGTCCCGGGCAAGGAGCTCCCGCATCAGACACCGTGCGTGCGCGATCCCGACAATCTGGTGTATCTGCGCGAGGAGTCGGGCGGCATCGTCGTCGGCGGGTACGAGCTCAACCCGGTAGCGCGCTGGGTCGACGGCGTGCCCTGGGAGCACGGCGGCAAGGCGCTGCCGGGCGATTACGATCAGTTCGAGCCTCTGCTCGAGGGCACCATCCGGCGCCTCCCGTTCCTTGATCAGGCCGAGATCGTCACCATCGTGCGGCACCCCGGGGCCTACACGCCCGACAGCCGGCCGCTGCTGGGGCCGCTGCCCGGCGTGCGCGGTTTCTGGTGCGCGGCGGGACTGTCCCTCAACGGCTACGGCGGCGCGGGCGGCATGGGCAAAGTCCTGGCCGAGTGGATCGTCGAGGGCGAACCATCGCTGGATGTCTTCGGCTTCCACGCCTGGCGCTTCGGCCGCTACTACTCCGACCCATCGTATGCCGCCGAGCGCACGCGCGAGGGCGTCAAGTACTACTACCTGCTCCGGTATCCCAATGACGAGAATGAGTGGGCACGACCACACCGGGTCAGTCCGGTCCACAACCGGCTGCAGGAACTCGGGGCGGTCTTCGGCGAGAAGAATGGCTGGGAGCGGGTGAACTACTTCCAGCCCGGCAAGCCGACGCGGCGCATGGGCGCCGAGCAGCGCGAGTGGGGCTGGACGCGGCCGCCGTACTTCGAGCGCGCCCGACAGGAGCACACTGCCTGCCGCGAGCGCGTGGCGATCTTCGACATGTCCTCGTTCGGCAAGATCGACCTGCGCGGACCCGGCGCCCTGCCCCTGCTGCAACGCCTGGCCGACAGCCAGATGGATGTTCCGGTCGGACGGGCGGTCTACACTCAGTTCCTCAACACCAAGGGCAATGTCGAGGCCGACGTGACCATTACCCGTCTGGCGGCGGATCACTTCCGCCTGGTCACCGGCTCCAACTTCATCGGCAACGACCTGGGTTTCGTGCGCATGGGCGTCCGCCCCGATGATCCGCCGGTGGAGATCCGCGACGTCACCGAGGAGTTGGCGACGATCGGGCTGTGGGGCCCGAAGGCGCGTGACGTGCTGCAGGCGGTCACCAAGAGCGACGTCTCCAATCAGGCGATTCCCTACATGAGCTCGGCCGCGATCGACGTCCTGGGCGTTCCGGTGCTTGCCCAGCGCGTCACCTACGTCGGCGAGCTCGGCTGGGAGTTCTATGTGCCCATCGAGCGCGCCCTGCACGTCTGGGACGCGCTGTACGCCGCCGGCGAGAAGCACGGCATCGAGCCGGGAGGCTACAAGGTCCTGGACTCGCTTCGCCTCGAGAAGGGGTATCGCTACTACAGCATGGACGTGACCATGACCGAGAACCCCTACAGCGCCGGGCTGGGATTTTGCGTGCGGATGAACAAGGGTGAGTTCGTCGGGCGCACCGCCCTGGCGAAGATCAAGGAACAGGGGATCACGCAGAGACTGTGCACATTGCTGATCGGTGGCGAGGACTACTTGACGATCTACGGCGGCGAGGCAGTCCTGCTTGGATCCGAGGTGGTAGGCCGATTGCGCAGCGCCGGTTATGGCTTCACGGTCAAGCGCAACATTGCCTATGCCTACCTGCCTGTGGCACAGGCCAAGGCCGGCACGAAGCTCGAGGTGGAGGTCTTCGGGAAGCGCCTCGCGGCGGAGGTGGCCGACGACGTGCAGTACGATCCGAAGGGCGATCGCCTGCGGGTATAGGCGGGCTTGCCAGTCGCAGCTTCGCATGTAGGGGCGACCCATGGGTCGCCCCTACCGGTCCGGCAGTCACCCGCGTTCAGGAGTCTGGTATGACCATCACGATCGACGAGGTCATCGCCCGCATCCCGGTCTGGGAGGGCCGGGCCGTCTCGGCCCAGCCGCTGTCGGGCGGGTTGACGAACACCAACTTCCGCGTGGAGGTCGACGGCACGCCGTACTTCGTCCGCATCCCGGGCGCCAGCACCGAGCTTCTGGCCGTCGATCGTAAGAACGAATACCACAACACGCGGGCGTCGGCCGAGGCAGGTGTCGGGCCCCAGGTAGTTCATTACCTGCCGGACCACGATGTGATGGTCCTTGAGTTCATCCCGGGCAGGACGATGTCGAACGAGAGCCTGCAGGCGCCCGGGATGCCGTCGCGCATCGCCCGTTCTCTTCTCCGACTGCACGCCGGCCCGCGCTTTCTGAAAGACTTCAATATGTTCCGCCTGATCGAGTTCTACCTGCAGATGGTGCGCCAGCATGAAGTGCGCATCCCGACAACCTACCTCGAACGCCTGCCCACGGTGGCGCGCATCGAGCAAGCCGTCTGCGCCTACGCGCTGCCGACCGTCCCTTGCAACAATGACCTGCTGGCCGAGAACTACATCGACGATGGGGCGATCCTGCGGCTGATCGACTTCGAGTACAGCGGCAACAACGACCCGTGCTTCGAGCTCGGCAATACTTGTCAGGAGATCCAGTACGACGAGCCGTGCTACGCCGAGCTGTGCCAGGCCTACTTCGGGCAGCCGGCCCGCCACCTGCTGGCGCGCATGCGCCTGTACGCTCTGATGTCCGATGTCGGCTGGACGTTATGGGGCGCCATTCAGGCCAAGGTCTCGAAGCTGGACTATGACTTCTGGGGCTATGCCACCAGTCGGTGGGAGCGGGCGGAGGGCATCCTGGCGTCGGCGGATTTCTCCCGCTGGCTGGAGGACGCGGCTCGTCCCGATTGAGCAGCGTTTCGGACAAAGACAATACCGCCCGGCCAAATCAGCCGGGCGGTCTTCTTTCCCGAGCGCGGCTAGCCCGCCGCTTCGCCTCGTCGTCGTTCCCGCCGCGAAGCGCGCTCGGCCTCCGCGCCGCCCTCGGCCCTGGCCGCCTCGCGCGCCGCCTTCAGCCAACGCATGCAGTTCTCGTCATGACCCATCATCACGTTGGCCGCCAGGACCAGCTTGCGGATGCTCTCCTCCAGCGGGTTGGTGATGGCGCTCGTCAGCCCGCTGGCAATCGCCATGGTCAAGAAGGCGCCATTAAGCGTCACCCGATCCGGCAGCCCGAAGGACACGTTCGAGGCGCCGCAGACCGTGTTGACTCCCAGTTCGTCGCGCAAGCGGCGCAGCAACCGGAAGGCCGCCACGCCGGCCGTGCCGACCGCACCCACGGGCAGAACCAGCGGATCGATCAACACGTCCTGACGCGGGATGCCGGCCTTCTCGGCCCGTTCAACGATCCGACGCGCCACCTCGAAGCGCACGTCCGGATCCTGTGAGATCCCGGTCTCATCGTTCGACACACCAATGATCGCCGCTCCGTAGCGCTTCGCCAGCGGAAGGACCGCCTCCAGGCGCTCCTCCTCGCCAGTCACCGAGTTGATCAGCGCCTTGCCCTTCACCGCCGCCAGCCCGGACTCGAGCGCCTTGATGATCGACGAGTTGATGCTGATCGGCACGTCGGTCGCCGCCTGCACGATGCGGATGGCCTCGGCCAGAATGGCCGGCTCGTCCGCCATCGGGATGCCGGCGTTCACATCGAGCACCTGCGCCCCGGCCTGCACCTGGGCCAGGGCATCGGCGAGCACGCGGTCGAAGTTGCCGGCGGCCATTTCGACCGCCAGCTTCGAGCGGCCCGTGGGATTGATCCGTTCGCCGATGATCACGAAGGGATGGTCGGGGCCAATGAGCACTTCCTTGGTGGGTGAGCGCAGGCTGGTATCCATCAGTTGGCATTCTCCTCGGGTCCTTGCGGGTTGAACTTGCCGGCCGAAGGCACGCCCCTGGGCAGCAAGCCGGCGGCTTCGATGATCTCTGCCACCAGCTCTTCCTGACGATAGGCCATCACGTGCACGCCGCATACGCCGGGCACGTCACGGACCTGACGAATGATCTCCACGCACAGATCGCGTCCCTCCCGGCGCTGGCGGTCGGCGGGGACGCCGGCCAAACGCCGCAGGATCTCGTCGGGGATGTGAACGCCGGGGACGTGCGTCCGCATCCACTCCGCGGCCTTGGCCGAGCGCAGCGGCCCTACGCCCACCAGGACGCAGACCTTTCCATGCAATCCCAGGTCTTCGACCTGGGCCATGAACGCTCGCAGGCGCGGCAGATCGAAGCAGTATTGAGTCTGGATGAACTGCGCCCCGGCGCTCACTTTCTTGGCCAGCTGAACGGCGCGCACGTCATACGGGGGGGAAAACGGATTGGCGGCCGCCCCCAGGAAGAACTGCGGCCGGGCATCGAGCGTGCGCCCGCTCAGGAAGCGGCCCTGGTCACGCAGCATGCGCGCCGTGCGCAGCAGCGAGGTCGAGTCCAGGTCGAAGACCGGCTTGGCCTCCGGCTGGTCGCCGGCCTGGACGCCGTCCCCGGTCAGGCACAGAACATTACGCACGCCCATCGCGGCCGCACCCAGCAGATCGCCCTGGATGGCGATCCGGTTCCGGTCGCGGCACGACACCTGGAGGACCGGCTCATAGCCGGCGCGCGTCGAGCAGCGCGCACACGCCGACACTCGACATGTGCACATTGGCGCCGGAGGCAT
Source organism: uncultured Chloroflexia bacterium (assembly GCA_963743255.1). Lineage (GTDB taxonomy): Bacteria > Chloroflexota > Anaerolineae > Anaerolineales > E44-bin32 > DYJB01. The sequence goes on along the minus strand of CAVUPD010000013.1, from coordinate 171,179 downwards.
CGGTGGCGTTGATTGCATCGCACACCGTCGCCAGCACCAGGGCCCGGTCATAGACCGCCATCGGGTCGGCGCTGTCCGGCGGGTTGAGCTCGGCGGTCACCGCGAACCGTCCCGAGCGCAGGACGCGCTCCAGGCGCGACGGCTCGGTCATGCGCCCCATCCCGGAGGCATCCGCACTCCGTCCCCCGTGGCCTCATTGATCCAGGCCGAGGTGCCCTCCAGCCGACGGTCGACCGGCGGCTGCAGACGAAGGATCTCGTCCCCGAAGGCCGGCATCCGCTTCGACCGCTCCCAGGCCTGGAGCCAGACGCAGGGCATCTCCGGCTTGATCTCGCAGTTCCCGTCGAGCCGCACGCCGCCGCAGGGTCCGTTGCGCATCGTCTTGGGACAGGTCATCGGGCAGGTCATGCCGGTGCTGTGCAGGATGCACTGCCCGCACATCCGGCAATCGAAGATCGGGCCTTTGGTGGCCATCTCGCCGACGATGAACAGGCGCTCGATGGCGCCGCCGCGGCGCAGCCAGCGACGGAACGGCTGCAGCGCAGCCTGCGCGCGGCGGTAGGCACCCTCGAGGACGTGCGGGTAATTCTGGATCCAGGACATGACCCTCACCCCGACCCTCTCCCTTTCAGGGAGAAGGGGTGGGCCTAGCCCTCCGTGCCGCCGTTGGTGGCGAGATTTGAGAGACGCTCAGGCGTATACGTGCGTTCCAATTCGGCGGCTAGAATCTCGGCCGCCTGTTCAGGCGGCTCGTCGCGCTCGGGCACCGGACGCGACTTCCACTCCGCTAGATAGTCGTCGGTCCCGCTCATCCCGGAGCGCATCGCGGCCACGTCGATCGCCTGTTGGAATCGTTCGCTCAGCTGGCGTGCGGCGCGCTGCCGCCCCGCCCGCGTCTTCACCTGCGCCGGGATGTCGCGCCAGAACAGGATCTCACACGTGGTCGTCATCGTTCCATCACCTCCACCAGCCTCGACTCAAGCGCACCGTATCCAACCTGCTCCACCGTCAACGGCAGCCCCAGCCGATCGGCCGCTGCCCGCGCGGCGGCGCGCAGTCTTGGCTCATCGCGCTGAGCCAGGTACACCACGCGGGTGTAGTTGGCGAAGTAGTCCTGGGCCAACTCGGGATGGCGATCGAGACCCAGGCGCTTGATCACCAGCGGTTCGAACGACCCCACCAGGTAGTCCGTCAGGAAGAACGTGCCGAGGGCTTCGGTCATCAACCGCTCGAACCTCCCATTGGCGAACATTTCGTAGCAATGCGGGCCGGCGATGCGCTCGACGCCTTCGGTTGCAAGCAGGCGATCGAGTTCGCCGCCGGTTCCACAGTCGCCGTAGACGACGATCACGCGGGCGTAGCGCTCCCGGGCCTGTCGGATCCGCGCCTGCACAGCCGCCGGGATGCGGTCGGGGTGGTTGTGCAGCAGCGAGGGCACCGCCAGGACGTCGGCGCGCCAGCTATGTTTCTGGCGCAGTGCCAGGACCTCGCGCGCCAGCGCACCGCACGCGATCAGCGCAGTCCTCGCCTCGCCCTCGCCGTCAGGTGCGGGTGTTGTCAGGATGCCAGCCTCCCTTTCAGGGCGGCCGCCATGGCCTCCAGGTGCCGGGGAGTGCTGCCGCAGCATGCCCCGATGATCCGCGCACCGGCATCGGCGACGGACGTGGCGTAGCGCGCCATCTCCTCCGGCCCGGCGCCGTACACGGCGCGGCCCTTCTCCAATTTCGGTATGCCGGCATTCGCCTTGGCCACCAGCACGGCCTGTGGTGCGACGGCGTGCATCTTGGTGATGACGGCCAGAATCTCCTCCGGGCCGTTGCCGCAGTTGGCACCGAATGCCGCAAGCCCCCAGGACGAGAGCTCCTGGACAGCCTGCTCGGGTGTGACGCCCATCATCGTCCTGCCACGCGTGTCGAATGTCATCGTCGCCACGATCGGGATGTCCTGCGACGCCTGTCGCGCCCCGTCCACCGCCGCCCGCATCTCCTCCAGGCTGGAGAGCGTTTCGATCCAGAGGACGTCCACCCCGCCCTGGATCAGGCCGCCGGCCTGCTCGGCGAATGCCTCCACCGCCTGCGCCGGCTCCAACTCACCCAGCGGCGCCAGGATGCCGCCGCTGGGACCGATATCGCCGGCTACAACCACAGAACCACCCGCCGCCTCGACCTCCTGGCGCACCAGCCCGGCCGCGGCCCGGTTGAGTTCGACGACGCGGTCCTGCAAGTTGTGCAAGCCAAGCCGAAGGCGATTGCAGCCGAAGGTGTTCGTCAGCACGATGCGCGATCCGGCCTGGATGTACCCGCGGTGCACCTGCCGCACCCGATCCGGGTGCTCCACGTTCCACAGCTCGGGCGACGCGCCAAACTGGAGCCCGAGCTCCATCAGCATCGTCCCCATCCCCCCATCGGCCAGGATCAACCCCGGCCGGGCGAGCAGCGCCTCCCAGACTCCCATCGGACACCCCTTCTGCTAACTGCGTCGGATGGCGATCAGCTTCTTGGCCGTCTCGACGGCGACGGCCGCGTCGCGGCAATAGGCATCGGCTTCGATCTCCTCGGCAAAGGCCGCGTTCAGCGGCGCGCCCCCCACCAGGACGATCGAGTCGTTGCGCAGTCCGGCCTCCTGCATCGCCTTGATCACTACGGCCATGTAGGGCATGGTCGTCGTCAACAACGCGCTCATGCCCACGATCGCCGGCTTATGCTCGCGGATCGCGGCCAGAAACCTATCGGCGTCGACGTTGATTCCGAGGTTCACCACCTGGAATCCGGCGCCTTCCATCATCATCGCCACCAGGTTCTTGCCGATGTCGTGGATATCGCCTTTGACCGTCCCGATGACCATCGTGCCGATCTGCGGGGCGCCGGTCTCGGCCAGCTTCGGTCGCAGGATTTCCATCCCGGCCTTCATCGATTTGGCCGCCATCAGCACTTCAGGAACAAACAGCACGCCGTCGCGGAAATCCACGCCCACGACGTCCATCCCGGCCACCAGCACCTTGGTTAACACGTCATAGGGCGTCATGTTCCGCCGCAGCAACTCGTTGACCCCGGCGACGACCTGATCGGCCAGGCCGTCGTACAGGTCGTCCTTCATCTGGTCCATCAGCTCCGGCGTTTCCAGTTTGGTCACATCCAGTTCGTCGCTCATGGTCTCCCTCAAGAGAGTGATCTCGATGCCCGGCGGCGGCCGGCCGCGCCCGAGGTGGTGGTCCGGCTATCCGGCGGCCTGGAGGGCAGGACCCCCTCCAGATGTGGGAACTCGTCGCTTGCATGTGGGAACGCGATGGCCCCCACGAACTCTTCCTGGAAGTTGGGCTCGGTGGCCGTCTGGACGTGCTGCACCCAGCGTGCCAGCCGCGCCGCCTCGAGCGCGTTGCCCCATATTCAGCAGGGCGATCCGTGCGCCATCCCCGGCGGCATTACCGACGGCCTGCACCCGTTCCAGCGGACAGTCCGGGATCATTCCCAGGATCATGGCATGCCGCGGGTCAATGTACGAGCCGAACGCGCCGGCAAGCGTGATGGCGTCAACGTGTGCGATCGCCTGGTGCTGCATCAGCAGCTTGATGCCGGCATACAATGCCGCCTTGGCCAGTTGAATGGCGCGTACATCGTTCTGCGTCACGACGATCGGCGTGCCGCCGGCCGTGTGCCCCGCCTCGGCCAGAAGGTACTCGCCCGCGCGGCCCGCGAAACGCACACGCGGCGAGCGCTCCGCCGCCGCCTCCTCGAACCGACCGTCGGGCCGCACGACGCCCGCCAGAAACAGTTCCGCCACCACCTCGATGATGCCGCTGCCGCAGATGCCCGTCGCCTTGGCCGAGTCCGGCAGGTCCGCATCCGGCCCACCTTCGATCCACGCCTCATGCCCGATCACCCGCGTGCGGGGTTCCAGGCTGACCGGATCGATGCGCACGCGTTCGATCGCCCCCGGCGCGGCCCTTTGCCCGTGCGTGATCTGCGCGCCCTCGAATGCCGGGCCGGTCGGGCTGGAGGCGCACAGCACCTTCTCCCTCCCGCCCAAGGACATCTCGGCGTTCGTCCCGACGTCGATCACCAGTCTTTGTTCGTCCTGCTGGTGCGGCGTCTCCGCCAGCAACACCGCCACGTGGTCGGCTCCGACGTGTCCGGCGATGCAGGGCAGGATGTGGACGCGGGCCGCCGGGTGGAACTCCAGCCCCAGGTCGCGCGCCGCAAGATCGATCGGATCGGAAGTCGCCAGGGCAAAGGGCGTCCCCCCGAGCTCGACGGGGTCGATTCCCAGCAGCAAGTGCTGCATGACGGTGTTGCCCACCAGCACGGCGTCGAGGATCGCCGCCGGCGTGAGCCCGACACGGCGCGTCGCCTGTTCGGCCAGTTCGTTCACGGCGCGCACGATCGCTCGATGCATGCGTTCAACGCCCTGCGGCTCGGACATGCCGTAGCTCACCCGGCTCATCAGGTCCTCGCCGTAGCGCACCTGAGGATTCATCATCAACTCGGTCGCCAGCACGGCTCCCGTGCGCAAGTCGCACAGGTGCGCCACGACGGTCGTCGAGCCGACGTCGACCGCTAGGCCGTGGATGCCTTCCACATACCCGGGCTCGACGCGCTGGACGAGGCGATCCTTCCACAGCGTGACCGTCACGGCCCAGCGCCCCTTGCGCAGCGCGCGCTGCAGGTTGCGGAGGGGCTCCATTTCAATCCGCAGGTCGTTCAGCTTCCACTGCTCGGAAAGTGCCGCCTGCAGCCTCTGCCAGTCGCCGCGCGGGTCGTCGATCTGCGCCGGCACCACCTCGACGTAGACCTGCCGCACGGCCGGATCGACGGTGATCACCCGGTCGGTGGCAGCCTTGGCGATGATCTGTTTGCGCGCTTGGCTCTCCTCCGGCACGCTGACCAACAGATCACCGGTCACCTGCGCCGCGCACGCCAGCCGTCGATCGCGAATCGCGTGCGCCTCACAGTACTCGCGCTCGACTTCTCCGACGGCGGAGAGATGATCCTCGCTCGAGTCGATCCCGTGCTTGGGAAAGCGGCCGGTCTCAACGACCACCTGGCACTTGCCGCAGGTCTGCCGGCCGCCGCAGATCGACTCGATTTCGACCCCCAGTCCGCGCGCCGCCTCCAGCAGGCTGGCGCCGGCGGGAACCCGGCCGCGCCTGCCGGACGGCAACAACACCAACTGGGGATCGTCGCGTTCGGCGCCCATGATCTCTCAGACCCTCTCCAGCGCCGCGTCTGGGCGGCGCACAGCGTCGATCGGCTCCCGGCCGGTCATCCGAGCAATCCGATGGTGGCGATCCCCGCGGCCACCAGCGCCGCGCCCAGCAAGCGCATCGGACCGCTGCTTTCCTTCAACACCAGCACGCCGTAGGCCGCCCCCAGGACGACGCTGAACTCGCGAATCGCGCCGGCATACGACGCCGGCGTCCCGCGCGCCATGGCGAACAACACCAACGCATAGGCGCTCAGCGAGGTGAAGCCGGCCAGCACCGTCCAACCTCTGGAGTAGCGCCATTCGGCGCGGAGGCCGCTCCACCCCACCTCGCGTAGCGTGAATGGCGTGAGCATCACCACGCTCCACCACAGTGCCAGGTAGGTGTAGAGCAGCGGCGTGACGTAGCCGATGCCGACCTTGTCGATGATCGTATAGAAGGAGATGCACGCGCCGGCGCCCAGCGCCCAGCGCGACGAAGGCAGGCGCAGGGAGCGCAGCGGCTCCTTCCAACCGCCCAGATGCCGCAGGTTGACGACGTAAAGACCCAGGACGATCGTCAGCACGCCCAGCGCCCCGCCCCAGGTGAGCGGCTCGCGCAGCAGCAAGACCGACCAGATCAGCAGCAGCGCCGGGCCGGCGCCGCGCGACAGCGGGTAGACGATCGACAGATCGGCGCCGTGGTAGGCTTTGGCGATCGCAAAGAAGAAGCCCGCCTCGAACACGGCGCTGGCGATGAGCAGCGCCCAGCCCTGCCACGCAATCGGCTGCCAGGCGAAGACCAGGACCGGTGCGAACAGCACGCCGCTGAACAACAGCATCCACCAGACGAAGGCCGTCCGGTCGCGGCTGCGCTTGAGCGCGATGTGGGTCACGACGTGAATGAACGCCGAACCCAACAGGATCAGCAGACCGGCGAGCGTCATCCGCCATTCGCCTCACATCCCAGCCGCCGCCGGGCTTCGAAGAGCAGCCTCATGCCTCGCCCTCCGCCACTCGGCGCCGGCGCTCGCCGCGCTCTCGCCGCCCGGCAGCCGGCGCCGGGCGCGTCCAACCTGCCGGCGGCACCGAGTTGCCGCGGACCAGCCCGGGGAAGGCGGCATGCACGCGGGCATCCACCTCGGGCGAGAAGACGGCCGGATTGTCCTGGGTCAGCAAGTCGCGGGCGCGTCGCATCGCGTGCGCCTGCGAATCCAGGCTGCCCTTCTCGATCCACTGCTGTCGCCCCTCGCGGTCGGCGACGTCCGGCAGGAGGGCGGCCGTCTTCATCCGCTCAAGCGTATGCGGGTGATCCATGAACATCCCGCCCGGCCCCACCTGGGCGATCAGGTCGAGGGCCAGGTTGGACTCGCTGAACTCCAGGCCGCGCTGGATGCGCTTGAGCATCAGTGCGATCTCGTCGTCGATCACCGCCTTGGCGAAATCAAATGCCATCAGCGAGTCGAGCAGCCCGGTGATGTTGAACATCTGCACCCCGCCGAGCAGCCCGGCCACGGCCGACATCCCCGTCTCGTATCCCGACTGGGCGTCGTTGACCTTGGCGTTGGTCAGGCCGATGTAGCCGCCGTTGGGGACGTTGTAGTACATCGCCATCTGGGCGAAGGCGATGAACAGGATGCCGGTCTCGATCCCCCCGGGCGCATAGGCCCCGGTGCGCATGTCACCGACCGTCGGCAGGGTGGCGTAGATCGTCGGCTTGCCGCGGCGGACCATTTGCTCCAACACTGCCGCCGCCAGAAACTCGGCGTTGCCCTGCGCCAGCGTCCCGGCCAGCGTGATCGGCGAGGTCAGGCCGGCGTTGGGAACGATTGTCGGATAGCACGGCAGGTCGCGCTCGGTGTAAAAGATCAGCGCCGCGACCGAGTCGAAGTCCATCGTCAACGGCGATACCACCGGGCAGTAGTGATGGGTCACAAAGGGCTGCTGGCGGTAGGCGGCCTCGCTCCCGGCGATGGTGAAGAGCAGCTTGAGGATCCGCTCGAAATCCTCCGGCGGTCCGCTCCCCCGCACCGGCTTGACCGTGTTCTTCAGCGCGGCGTAGAAGCGCGTCACGCTGAACAGTCCCGGCGGGGCATCCTCGGCCAGGGTCGAGATCGAGAAGACGTCGTGACCGGGAAGGGCGTTCACCAGGTGGGCGATGCGCGCCAGGTCCTCGGACGTCGCCCTCCGCTCCTGGCCGTTCAGCGGGTCGAGGATATTGGGAGCCGAACTGCCGGTGACGATGACCGGCGTGTCCCCCGGCAGCGTCTTGTCGAGTTTCGGATCGCGGGCGTAGAAGGTGAAGGTCGGAGGGATCGAGGTGCGGAAGTCCTCCACCACGTCGCGCGGGAAACGGACGATCAGCGTCGCATCGTCCACGGCGCAGCCGCTGCGGGCGAGGATCTGGCGCGCCTGCGGGTTGCGCACCAGCAATCCCACCTTCTCGAGGATCTCCAGCGACGCCTGGTGCACGCGGATCACCTGCTCCGGGGTGAGGACGGTTGCGAAGTTCTGCATGGTTCGACCTCGTGCGAAGGTGTCGGGCCCCTGGCCGTGCCGTGTGCGCCGCCGGGCCCCGCGGCCGCGGCGCAGCCTGCTGCCCCTCAGGATTCGAGGGGCGCGATTTCCGTCACGAAGCGAAACCGGTCGCCGCGATACAGATCGCGCCCGTGCTCCACGGGCTGGTCGTCCTGGTCGTACGCCAGTCGGCGTTCCAGCATCAGCGGCGCTCCCGGGTTGACGCCCAACAGCTCGGCCTCGAACTCACTGGCAATCACCGGTTCGAGCGATTGTCTCGCCCGGCGGATGCTCACGCCATACTCGGTTTCCATCACCTCGTACATCGAGCGGTGGTCAAGGTCGAACCGGCGCAGATCCGGAAACCGGCGCACCGACATCACGTAGTGCTCCAGCATCACCGGAATGTCGTTCAGCAGACGCAGGCGCAAGAGGTCGTACACCGGCGCTTGGAGCGGCAGGTGCAGCACTGCGGCCAGCGAGGCCTCCACCGGACGTTCTTCTGCGCGCACAAGGCGCGCACCCGGCGAGAAGCCGCGGCGCTCCATGCCCCGCGTGAAGGAGATCAACCGTCCAGCTTGGCGCTCGATCTTCGGGTCGGCCACGAATGTCCCGCTGCCCTGACGCCGGATCAACAGCCCCTGCGAACTCGAGCACGCGCAGGGCACGGCGCAGCGTCAACCGGTTGACTCCCAGCCCTTCACTGAGTTCTCGCTCGGGGGGCAGGCGGTCTCCTGCCTGCAATCGGCCGGACTTAATCCGATCGAGCAGGCTCTCGGCGATTTGGACATAGAGGGGGACGTCAGTCATCTGCCGATCGATCGGCCGGTCGATTGGCAGCGTAACAATGCGATCAGGGGAGACACTCATACGGCAAGCTCTGGCTTAGGCACGAATGGTGTATACCATTAGTATACCACACCTCTGGCCGGCCGGTCAAACGCCCTGAGCGAGGGCTATGGAGGTGAGGACACACCGCACAGGCTGAAGCCTGCAGCTGACAGGCGTCTGAGTCAGGTTTCTCACCCATGCGCAGGGGGGTCGCGGGGCACGATGCCGTGGCCTTAAGTCCACACCCTGTCTCAACCGACAAATCACGTCCCCGCCGCCGGAATCCGGCGGCGGGGACGGTGAAAGCCACAACACCCTCGACTTAAGGGGCCGGTGGTCAGCCCATGACCCAGCAGCCGTGCGGAGGGAATGATACGGTCAGGTTCTCCCCCACCTTGGGCAGGACGAGTTTGCGTTCGTTGAGCGCATCGAGCGTCACCACCGAGTCACCCAGCTTGAGGTGCACGCGGACGACCGATCCCAGGAAGGCGACCAACTCGACCTTGCCGGTCAGGCTGTTGTCGCCCTCGCGGACCCCCATGTGCAGTTCCTCCGGCCGCAGCATGACCAGGGCCTCGGTCGCCCCGGGCTTCACCAGCGCACTGGTCTTGAACTGCTGGTCGCCCAGCGCCAGCTTGCCCGCGCCGGCGTCCACCACCCGGCATCGCATCTGATTGAGGGTTCCGACGAACGAAGCGACGAAGGCCGTCTTGGGGTAGTTGTAGATCTCGAACGGCGAGCCGATCTGCTCGATGTGCCCGGCGCTCATCACCACGACGCGGTCGGAGAGCGTCAGCGCCTCCTCCTGATCGTGGGTGACGTAGATCGTGGTGATCCTGAGTTGTTGCTGGATGCGACGGATCTCGTAGCGCAGCTCGACGCGGATCTTGGCATCCAGAGCCGAGAGCGGCTCGTCGAGCAGGAGCACATGCGGCGCGATCGCCAGCGCCCGGGCCAGAGCGACGCGCTGCTGCTGGCCGCCGGAGAGTTGGTAGGGAAAGCGGTCGCCAAGCTCCGGCATCCGGATCAGCCCAAGCATCTCCTTGATCCGCGCCGTGATCTCGTCCTTGGGTTTCTTGGCGATCTTCAAGCCGAAGCCGATGTTATCCCCCACGGTCATATTGGGGAACAGTGCGTATGCCTGGAAGACCATGCCCACGTCGCGCTGGCTGGGCGCCTTCTCGGTGATGTCCTGCCCGTTCAGCACGATCCTGCCCGTGGTGGGCACCTCGAAGCCGGCGACCATGCGCAGTGTGGTCGTCTTGCCGCACCCGCTTGGGCCCAGGAAAGAGACCAGCTCGCCCTTTTCGATGTGCAGGTCGAAGTCCTGCACCGCCGCCGCGCCGGCGAAGGTCTTGCTTGCATGGTTGATGTCCAGGAATGCCATCGTTGCCTCGTTGTCCTAACGTGCGCCGCCGACTTGGATTTGCTGCCCGCGGGCGCCGCGGCCAACCCACTGGATCAGCATGATCGAGCCCCAGGTGATCAGGAAGCTCATCACCGACACCGCCTGCGGGGTGTAGGCGCGCATGGCGCCGATCTCCTCGATGTACGGGCCGAAGGCCGGCCAGCCCATCAGGGCGGCGAAGGTAAACTCGCCCATCACGATGGCGAAGGTCAGGAAGATGCCGCTCAGCAGCGCCACGCGCAGGTTGGGAAAGATCACGTCCTTGAGGATGGTGCCCCACCCGGCGCCCAGGCTCTGGGCCGCCTCGGTCAGCGTGCGGATGTCGACGGCGCGCAACCCGCTGTCAACCGACCGGTACATGTAGGGCAGCGACAGCACCACGTAGCCGACGATCAGCGCCGCCGGGGTCGTGGTCAGAATCAGGGGTGGCCGCCCGTAGAGCCGGATCAGCCCGAAGGTCAGGACGACGGCCGGCACAACGAACGGCATCAGCGTGACGAACTCGACATACGGCCGGGCCTTGGGCAGCTTGAGCTGCACCCAGTAGGCGGTGGGCACGACCAGCAGAAGGCTGATGACCATCGTGACGACCGCCCACAGGAGCGAGTAGCCGAACGACTGGTAGAAACGCGGGTCCTGGAAGGCGACCCGGTAGGCTTCGAAGGTGTAGCGGCCCTTGATCATCCGCAGGCTGAATTCGAAGGTGGACATCAGCGGGATGAAGAAATACAGCATGCCCAGGATGAACCAGAACCAGGACCAGAGGGGGAAACGTTTCATCGCACCCACCTCGCCGCCCGCCGCTGAGACCAGATGTAGATCACCATTGAGAAGGACATGATGACGATCATGCCCAGCGCCATGGCATTGCCCAGGCCGGGGTTGTAGAGCACATCGCCCTGGATCTGGGCGCCGATCACGATCGTCACCAGGTTGAGGAAGCTGCCGGTGAAGGCGTAGGCGGTGGCATAGGCGCCAAAGGAATTGCCGAAGAGCAAGATGGCGGTGCCCAGCAGCGTCGGCATCAGAATCGGCAGCGCCACGTAGCGCCAGTAGTGAAAGGTGTTGCCTCCCAGGTTCTCGCACGCCTCGCGCCATTCACGCCTCAGCCCATCCAGCGCCGGCGCCATGATCAACACCATCAGCGGGAACTGGAAGTACATGTAGACGATGCTCAGACCCCAGAAGTTGTAGATCGTGAAGCCGCCAGCGTGAATGTCGACGCCGGTCGTGGTTTCAATGATCCGCGTCACCAGCCCGGCGTTGCCCATCGTGGCCACGAAGGCGAAGGCCAGCGGCACGCCGGCGAAGTTCGAGGCCACGCCGGAGAAGGTCAACATGAACGAGCGGATCGCCTTGGGGAGACCGCCCATGGTCACGGCGTAGGCCAGCAGGAAGCCGAAGAAAGCCCCACCGAGCGCCGTGACCGGCTGACTTGCAGGCTGAGCTTGTAGGCGTTGCGAATGTCGCTCTTCTGAAAGATGTCGAGGATGTTCTGGAACGTGAACGTGTGGTCGAGGCTCTCGAAGCTCCGCAGGAAGATGGAGATCGAGGGCAGAAACAGGAACAGGAAGGCGAACAGGAAGAAGGGTGCAACCCCGACCCACGTCCACGAGAAGGTTTGCGAGGGGGACGCGCCAGTGGCGCGTCCCCCTGGTCCTGTCGTGGGCGTGCGTCGGCGCGCGGGGCGCGCTCGACAGCCACGATACGCTTCTCCTTACCTACTCGCCGTACACGACCTTGCGCCAGTTCTCGGTGATGTAGTCTTGACCGCGCTGATCTGGTCGAGGGTCAGGAAGACGGCATTGGCGACGTCCTCGGCCGGCGGCAGCTTGGCGGCCAGGTCGGCCGGGACGAGCCCGCGGGCAGCGATGTCGTTGTAGCGGATCGGGTAGGCATAGCCCTTGAGGTACAGGAGCTGGCCCTCATCGCTCATCACATGCTCCCACCACAGGCGGGCGGCATACGGATGCGGCGCGTAGGCGCTGATGCCTCCAGCGTACGGGCCGGCGATCACACCGGTCTTCGGGACGACGATCTCGAGGTCCGGATTGCCCGCCAGGGCATCGCGATTGGCCAGCGACAGATACTTCCACTCCACCGTCACGGGGGTCTCGCCAGCAGCGATCTTGCCCTGGTCGGCGATCACCGGCAGGAAGTTGCCGGCTTCGTTCATTTCCTTCCAGAACTCGCAGGCCGGCCTCGGCCGCCGTGTTGGCCGATTCGACCGTGCCGTCGACTCCGCCGACGCGCGAGATGCCGGCGGCCATGACGGTCATCACGGCCTCGTTCGACTTGAGCACGTCACCGGCCATGGCGACCTTGCCCTTGTACTCCGGCTTGAGCAGGTCTGCCCAGTCCGCCGGCGTGGGGACGGCGTCCTTGATGACCTCGAAGGTCAGGATGCCATAGTACTCAGCCCACCAGTAGCCATCGGCGTCCTTGAGCGGAATCGTGTCCCAGGTCGAGACCTTGTACTTGGCAAACAGACCCTCGTCCTTGGCCGTCGGGCCGTAGGCCAAGCCCACGTCCACCACGTCCGGTGCCTGCGGGCCCTTGCTGTCCTTGTTGGCGCGGATCGCCTCGATCTCGTCCGCCGAGCCGGCGTCCGGGTTGAGCTCGTTGATCGTCAGGCCGTACTTGGTCTTGAAGGTCGACAGGATCTCGCCGTAGTTCGCCCAGTCGTGCGGCAGGGCGATGGTCGTCAGCTGGCCTTCGGTCTTGGCCGCTGCGATCAGGGCGTCCATCGGGATGGCTTCACCCGTGGTCAGATCGGGCATGGCGGCCGGAGCCTCGGTGGCGGCTCCACCGCACGAAGCCAGAACGGCGCTGGCGCCGGCGGCGGCGCTAACCTTGAGGAAATCTCGGCGGTTCAGCTTAGACATGTTCATTCTCCTCCCAGTGAGACTTGCGTTGGATCTAGACTGGCTCGGGGGCCCTGAGGACGCGGCACGTGCACCGGCGTTCAGGACCAGGGGTATGGGGATTGCGTGACTCGGGTCAGGTGTCGGTGACCTCCTCTCGCCAGTATCGACGGGCGTAGTGGCCCCGACACGGCCCACCGGGTAGTTCCTTTGGTTGTAGCACGTCCCGCGCAGGAGTCAATGCCCGTCGAACGTATCCGGCGTCGTTGACATGCGGCGCTTGACGGAAGTCCCCTGGGCGGCTTGCGCCGCCCAGGGATACACGGCCACGTACTTGGGTCTACTCGACCGGGATTTCCTTGTAGACCTTGTCGACGTCGATGCCCTGGCGCTTGCGGTAGGAGCTGAACCCGAAGAAGATCGCCGCCGCCAGTCCATACATGATGATCATGAACAGCATCGAGGTACTGTTCTGCCAGCCGATGCCGTACAGGTAGCCGGGATCGAAGAACCACTCGATCAGCAGCCAGTCCAGGAAGGCGAAGAAGATCAACCCGGACAGGGTGACGAGCGGCATTGCGGCGCTGGCCGTCATCTTGCGGATGACGTAGTACGCCACCCAGGCCAGCAGGATGACGTTCAAGACGCCCAGCACGATGACCACCAGCATCATCAGGTGGCGTCAGCAGCGTCTGATCCGCCCACTGGGCGAAGACGGCCAGCGTGTGGTTATAGCTCAGGTAGATCAGGTATACGCGCGGCGGCCAGGTAGAGCACCGTCACGATCCAGCCGAGCCACGCTGCCGCCTTGTACTTGGAGATCGGCGAGCCATCGAAGATCGCCTTCTGCTTCCACGGGAAGATGATGCCCGGCGATCGCCGTCCCGAAGAAGGTGATGGCGATGACCAGCGTGGCATCGAGCACGATCGATCTGCATCTTCACGATATTGAAGGCGTACATGATCGAGATGATCACCGACGGGATGACCATCAGCAGCAGGGCGTTGATCGGGCGTCTTGGTGCGCGGCTCGATCTTCGACACCCACTCCGGCAGCATGCGGTCGAGGGCGGCGGCGAAGATCACGCGGGTCGAGGACAGGAAGACCGTGCCCGACCAGCCGATCCACCAGAAGCCCACGGCGAAGATGACCAGGAACTGAACCAGCCGGCTGCTGGTCAGGAAGGTGGCGAACTGCACCGGGTAGGGCCAGACCGGAATGGCGACTTCGGTGCCGTAGAAGATGTTGCTCCAGAAGGCGCCGTTGGCGTTGATGTAGAAGTCCCAGCCGATCGTCTTGTCGATCAGCAGGAAGAAGACGAGCGCCAGGCCGGCCGTGACGATGATGGCCGACGCCATGCCCCAGAAGTTGCGCTTGTAGTCCGAGGCGCCGCGCACCTCACCGTAGAGCGTCGAACCCCAGTTCGGCCACAGGTTGAAGAAGACCAGCATCGGGATCAGGGCGAAGCTGGCGCCGAATGCAACGGACACCGAGCGGAGCCAAAGGTCGTGCCGGCTGCTGTCCCCGGCGTCAATCGTGGCCTGGTAGTAGTCCACCCCCGCGGGCACGCCGTACAGCGCCGGCAGGTTGGCATTCAGCCCGGCGATGAAGGCTTGCGTCGTAGCCGAAGAGCAGCAGGCCGAAGACGACCAGCAGGCCGGCCATGCCGACGTAGAAGCTGAACTTCTGGACGCGGGCGTACCACTTCATGCCGATGCCGATGTAGATGAAGACGATCAGCGCACACGAGCAGCATGCTGGCCAGCGGTCCCCACGGGTAGGTGGTGAACCACAGCGCCGCCTGCTGCAAGCCGAGGGTGGCGGCCAGCGGCGTCAGCACTTCGTAGGCCAGCATCTGACCGTAGAGCGGCACCCACAGCCACAGGATGAACCACCAGCCCGTGACCGTCAGCAAGAAGCCGATGCCGCGTCCGAGGATGCGGCTTTGCCAGACGTAGTCGCCGCCGGCGCGCGGCATGGCCGAGATCAGGCTGGCATACAGGATGACCTCGAAGATGGTGAACACGGCGCCGATGATCACGGCCGTGACTAGGTTGCCGCCGAAGTACCAGCAGTACGAGAAGATGAACAGACCGAGGGTGATCAGGTTGATCGAGAACGTCGCATAGATGAAGGCATCGAAGACCGACCATGAACGCACCAGGCCGCTTGCTCGACGTACGAAGAGTGTTGCTTCAGACATCGAGAATTCCTCCTCCGTGGTTGTACTCGCCGGCCCGGGAACTCCCTGGGCCGACGACCTGCGCCGGAACCGCGAGCGTCTTAGTTCCAGCTGCACATCCTTCTATGACGTGCGACCTCTTCGTTCCCCTCCTTTCCGGCACTCAGGGAGACAGCCGCCCGTTCGCCCGATCCGCGCGGATCGGCGGCCTCACCCGGTGGTCAGGACGTAGTTGCCGACCTTCTTGAGCTCCAGGTCGACCAGTGCCCCGTGCAGGATCCCCTGCTCGTACATGCTGCCCGGATTGATGCACAGCGTACGCCCGTACTTGCGCGTGCCCTTGCCCTCGTGGATGTGCCCGTGCAGCCCGAGCAGGGGCTTGTACTTCTCGATGACCTCCGCCACGGCCTTGCTGCCCACCGGGATCAGGGAGCGGCCGGCATACGCCGGGCGCATGTCCTTGGTCAGCTCCGGCGCCTCGTCCAGCCCGCTGCCGTACGGCGGCGCGTGCAGGTTGAACACGGCGTTGGGCATGTCGGTGATCAGGGGCAGCATCGGCTCGATTCGCCGGCGCAGCGCCTCGTCCGGCTCCTCGCGATGGGTCTTCCAGGGTGTCGGGTTGGACCAGCCGGTGCTGAGCATCTCATGGTGGTCGTCGAGCCGGATCACCTGACCCTCGACGGTGTGGACGTACTTGGAGGCGGCGATCGCCTTGTCGATCTCGAACATGTCGTCGTTGCCCGGGCAGACGTAGCACGTCATGCCGGAGCCCTCGAGCCTGGCGTCGGCATACTGCATCCAGCGGTCGATGGTGCTCAGCACCTTGTCGAGGAAGATGATCATCCGAGCGCCCCGGTGTGGCCGAGATCTCGGCCACTTCGTCCGGGTCGGTCACGTACGGGTAGTAACCCCGGTCCTGGATGGTGGCGGACATCTTGTCGACTTCGGCCTGCCCGTCCAGGATGCTTTCCTGGTCCAGCAGGGTCACCTTGTACTTGCCGCTGCCCTGGGCGATGATCGGGATGATGGCCTTCCCCGTCATGTCGCCACCCAGGATCAGGATCGTGGCCTCGTAGAACTTGCCGGCATTGATGAACTTCTTCCAGCAGATCTCCGAGCCGTGCACATCGGTGGCGAAGAACAGGCGCGTCACGGACCCTCCTGGGGCGCGAGAGGTTTCTGCGTCGGGGATGGGTAGCGCGCCCCGGCCGGGGAAAGCAAAACGCGCCCAACCAGGCGCGCGACACGAACGTTAGGAACTGGGTACCACAGCCAGTGAGCGAGGGAGTCGTTGCTTGTCATGATGAGGTCGAGCAGGATACCGCTGCCGTCCTCACGGGGCTGTCGTCCAGCCGCCGTCTGGGCTGTCATCGTGTCGGACGCACCACGACAGGCCACCAGGTGGGATGCGAGAACGCGGCCATCGAGCCCGCGTTCCCCGGTCGTACGCCCGGGTACGGGCGTCCTGCGCGGAACTGTAACCCCCGCCAGGGTCCTACTCACTCGCAAGGTGAGTATAGCAGTGTTCCCTCAAAGGTCAAACCGGTTCAGGATTGCACAAATGTCGTCACGAACCCCCTGCTCGAATGGCGGCTTTCGGTCAACTTCCATTCCCGCCGGGAGTCCGGCCCGCTTGCTATAATGCTACTGTGAAGTCGCTTCGCCCGCGCGCGCTGGCCGTGCACCGCCGGCTGCTGGGAGCCTACGGCGAACCGCGCTGGAGGCACCCCCTCCCCCCGGTCGACGAGTTGATCTCCACTATCCTGTCGCAGAACACGAACGACTTGAACCGCGACCGGGCGTTCATTGCGCTCCGGGCAGCCTTCCCCACCTGGGAGGCCGTGCGCGACGCCCCGACCCGGGCGGTCGTCCAGGCGATTCGTTCTGCCGGCCTGGCCAATTTGAAGGGGCCGCGCATCCGGGCCGTGCTTCAGGCCATCACCAAGGAGAAGGGAAGCCTCGACCTGCGCTTTCTGCGCCGCTTGCCTCCGGAAGAAGCCATGGCGTGGCTGATGCGTTTCAAAGGTGTCGGGCGCAAGACGGCCTCGATCGTCCTCCTCTTCTCCCTGGGAATGCCGGCCTTCCCGGTCGACACGCACATCTACCGCCTGAGCGGTAGATTGGGCCTGCGTCCGGAGAAGGCCAGCCTCGACCAGACACACGCTCTGCTCGCTCGCGCCTTTCCGCCCGAGACCTACTACGCCGCGCACCTCAATCTGATCCGACACGGACGTGAGGTGTGCCACGCCCGCAACCCCGCCTGCCCGGAGTGTGTCCTTCGGCGCCTGTGTCCCTATGGCCGCCTTCGGCTTGCGCTTCCGCCGACGCGCCAGGCTGCCCATGGTTGAGCCTTCCTCCGCTCTGCGGGCTTCCGGCAATGGCGAGCAGGAGCGATTGTCGGCCCTGTACCACGTTTCCAGCGTCCTGGGTTCGTCGCTGCAGCTCGCCGAAGTCCTCAACCAGGTCATGGATGCGGTCATCCAGCTCACCGGCGCGGAGCGCGGCTTCCTGATTCTCGGCGACGGCGCCGGCGGCGAGCTGAGGCTGCAGGCCGCCCGCAACCTGGAGGGCAAGTCGCTCGAACAGGACGACATGCAGATCAGCCGCACGCTGGTCCAGCAGGTGCTTCGAACCGGCGCGGGCGTAGTCACCACCAACGCCCAGAGCGACTCCCGCTTCTCGAACCAGGAGTCGGTCATGCTCTACGCCCTGCGCTCGATCCTGTGCGTGCCTCTTCGCGCCCGGGGCCAGGTGACCGGCGCGATCTACGTCGACAACAAAATCAAGGCCGGCGTGTTCAACGATCAAGATCTCGAGATGATGGCGGCCTTCGCCGCGCAGGCGGCGGTGGCGATCGAGAACGCCCGCCTGTACACACAAACCGATGCCGCCCTGGCCGAACGCGTCGCTGAACTCGAAACGCTGCAGCGTATCGATCAGCAGCTCAACACCGGGCTCGACCTCGACCGCGTCCTGGACCTGACCCTCGACTGGGGGCTGCGAGGCACGCAGGCCGAGTCAGGTTGGATCGCACTGCGTGCGGACGAACGGTCTCCGCTGGCCATCGTCGCCGGCGATGGCAAGGGCGCCAGCCTCAATCCGGACTCGCCGGATATCGCCCCGGCCTTACAGGACGGCGAGTTCGTGACGCGGCGTGCCAGCCCAGACGGTCGGCCGCACCGGTTGATTGCCCCTTTGCGCCGGGAGACACAGACGATTGCCTTGATCGGCGTTCAGCGACGATCCCAGCCGTTCACGCCCGAGGCCGAGGCCTTCCTGCTGCGCCTGGCGGAGCATTCCTCGCTGGCCATCGAGAACACACGCCTGTACCAGGCAGTCCAGGCGGCCAACCTGGCCAAGTCCCAGTACGTCTCGCTGGTGTCCCACGAGCTCAAGAGCCCGATGACCTCGATCCGCGGTTTCGCAGATCTGATTCGCCAGGGGATGACCGGCGCTGTCAGCGCCCAGGCACGCGAGTTCCTCGACACCATCGTCGACAACGTCGACCAGATGGCGGCGCTGGTGTCGGACCTGTCCGACATCTCCCGCATCGAGACCGGCCGCCTGCGGCTGCAGTTGGCGGCCATCCCGCTTGCCCGCTATGTCCAAGAAACGGTCACCGCCATGCGGCCTCAAATCGACGCCCGCCGCCACGCCCTGATCCTGGACCTGCCTCCCGACTTGCCGGACGCATATGCCGACCGCACGCGTCTGGTCCAGATTGTCACCAACCTGCTCAGTAACGCTTGCAAGTACACGCCGGAAGGCGGCCGGGTTGCGATCGCCGCCCGCTCGGAGCGGGCGCGGATTCGCGTGGCGGTCAGTGACAGCGGGATCGGCATGAGCCAGGAAGACCTGGCCCGTCTGTTCACACAGTTCTTCCGGTCGGAGAATCCGGCGGTACGAGAACAGCCTGGGTGGGGGCTCGGATTGAACGTGACGCGCAGGCTGGTCGAACTGCAAGGGGGAGAGATGGGCGTGTCGAGTGAGCTCGGCCGCGGCAGCACGTTCTGGTTCACGCTTCCGACGGCTCCGCAAAGGCAGGCCTAGGATGGACGCCGGCGACCGTTTCCCGCTGCTCCTCTATCACCGCGCCGTGGCGCCTCACCGGCGCGCTTCCGCCGCCCTGGCCGTCTTGCTGCTGGGCCTGTGGTACCCGGTGAGCATGCGAATGATTGCCTGGCCGCAGCCGCCAGCCGACCGCTGGCTGCTGGCAGGCGGGGTGGTCGCTCTGGCCTTCACCCTGTTCACGACGTTCTCCCCGCGCTTCGCCTACGTGCAGCCCATGCGCGATCATCTGCGTCTGTCCACGCCAATCCTCCGGCTGGCGGTTTCATACCGACGCATCGAGTTCGACCCGCCCGGTGGATGTCGCCCGGGCGTTTCCGCTCGCCGTCCTGCGAACCGGCGAGCGCCGCTTGCTGGCGCCCTTCGCCGGCCGAACGGCGCTGGGTGTCGACCTGTACGCACTTCCGATCCGGCCCTTTGTCGTCCGCCTGTTCTTCCACCGCCTGATGCTCAGCCCGGACAAGACCGGGTTCATCTTCATCGTCTCAGACTGGATCGAACTCAGCCATCAGCTTTCCAGCCGGCTGGATGCATGGCGCGGCAGCCAGCAATCGCGCCCGCGCCAGCCGGGCCTCGGCGCCTCCGACATTCTGCGCGAAGACGCCGGCGACTCCCGAAGCTCCTAGTAACTTCGTCGGTCACTGGTCCTGCCCTATACTGGACTCAGCCCTTCTCCCGGAGGCTTCCATGGCGACGACGCTTACCTGGCTTGGGCATGCCGCATTTGCCCTCGATGTAGCCGGCCATCACGTGCTGGTCGATCCCTTTCTGGCCGACAATCCGCAGGCGACCGTGAAACCCGACGCCCTGCCGGCCGATTTCATCCTGGTGTCCCACGGGCACGGGGATCACGTCGGCGACGCGCTGGCAATCGCCAGGCGCACGGGTGCATTACTGATCAGCAACGCCGAGATCGCCGCCTGGTTCTCCAAGCAAGGCGTCAAGACCCACGCCCAGCATCTGGGCGGAGGTCATCAACACCCCTTCGGTTATCTCAAGCTCACCCTCGCCCTGCACGGTTCGGGGCTGCCGGACGGCTCGTACGGCGGTAACCCGGCCGGCTTCCTGCTCACGCTGCCGGAGGGGAAGCGCATCTACCTGGCGGGCGACACGGGGCTGTTCGGCGACATGGCATTGATCGGCGAAGAAGGGGTCGAGGTCGCCGCGCTGCCGATTGGGGATAACTTCACCATGGGGCCGGACGACGCGCTGCGCGCCGTCAAACTCCTGCGGCCGGTGCGCGTCATCCCGATCCACTACAACACCTGGGGGCTGATTGCGCAGGACCCGGAAGCCTGGGCGGCACGCGTCCGAGTCGAGACCTCGACGACTCCGATTGTCCTCAAGCCCGGGGAGAGCCTGACGATCTGATCCTGGCCGGAGCGGCTCCGCCTGCAGGACGCCGCGGCGGCAGCGGGTCCCGCCCGGCGAGCTTCTGCTCACCGGCCGTGGCGAATGCATCGGGAGGCCTCCATTCAAGTCCGGCCCACCACAGCTCTCCCCTGGTATCGCCTGGCTGCAGTGACGCTGTTCTCGCTTGCCCTCGGTGTCGTGTCGAATACGCTCGAGCCGGCGGTGCTGGGCCACAAAGTACTCGAGCTGGTCCCCGAGCAGAAAAACACCGCCCTTGGGTTTGCCACCTTCGCCGGGCTGATCGTCGCCGTCGCCTGGCAGCCGATCGTCGGCGCGTGGTCCGACCGCACGCGTAGTCCATGGGGACGACGGGCGCCTTACTTCATCGCCGGCACCGTGTTGGTCGCCGGCTGCCTGTATGCCATCGCGCTGGCGCCCTCATTTGGTGTGGTCGTCGCCGGGGTGTTGCTCCTTCAGCTGGCTTCTAACACGGTGCAGGGGCCGTGGCAGGCCTTGATCCCCGATCAGGTCCCGGCCGGTCAGCGTGGCGCCGCCTCCGGGCTGAAGGCGGCCTTCGATATCCTGGCGTTTGTCGTGGGAAGGCAGGTCTCGGGCCGGCTGGTGGCCGCTGGAAGCGTGGTCGGTGCGGTGAGTGCGGCCTCCGGGTTGTTTGTCGTCGCGCTCATGCTCACGCTGGCAGCGGCACGCGAGCGGCCGGCCGGGCTGCCGCCTGCACCGCCTCAGCCGGCGGCCCGGAGCCTGGTGCGCAGCTTCTCGGTCGACTGGAAGGCGCACCCGGCATTCGCCTGGTGGTTTGTCAACCGGTTCCTGTTTTGGGGCGGCTTCATCGCTCTGAATACCTTCCTGCTCTTCTATATGATGGATGTCGTCCACATGGGCGAGGCGGAGGCGCAGCGATTCGTCGGCAACATGTCGACGGTGATCGGCCTGGTGCTGTTGGTGGTCACGCTGCCGTCCGGATGGCTTGCCGATCGCGTGGGCGGAGGCCTCTGGTGGCGTTGGCCGGGCTGATCGCCGCGGCCGGGACCGGAATAGTGCTCGTCGTTCGCACCCCCGGACTGATCACCGCCGCCGGAGCGATCATCGGGCTGGGGGTGGGTATCTTCCTGAGCGCCAATTGGGCGCTGGTCACGGACCTGGTGCCGGAAGCTGAGGCGGCGCGCGTATCTGGGAATCGCCAACATCGCCACCGCCGGGGGAAGCGGCGTCGCCCGGCTGCTGGGCGGAGCGTTGATCGATCCGATCAATCGGGTGATGGGGAGTACGTCCGCCGGTTATCTCAGTCTGTACGGGCTGACGTTGGTGGCGTTCCTCTTGGGGACGGCCGCCATCCTGCGCCTACCGTCCAGGGCGGTGGAGGCGGTCAATCCAGGGGGATTGCCAGGGTAAACGTGGTACCGCTGCCGACGCCGGGCGATTCGGCCCATACCCGGCCGTGATGCGCTTCGGCAATGCCGCGCACGATCGGCAGCCCCAGGCCGAGCCCCTCGTGCCGGCGCGTCATGTGATCCTCCACCTGGTAGAACGGGTCGAAGACGCGCTTCAGCTCATCGGCCGCCAGCCCGACGCCCCGATCAAGCACGCGGAACCATGCCTCGTGACCGCGGCGAACCAGTTCGGCCTCGATGCGCGCCTGCGGCGCATTGAAGCGAATGGCGTTGCGCAGAAGGTTGGCCAGCGCCAGTTCGAGTCGCTGCGCATCCACCGACGCCAGCAGGGGTTCGTCCGGCAGCTGGAGATCCAGGGCGGATTCGCTCGCCGTCAGCATTTCGCCGATCGAGGCGCAGGCGCGCTCGAGCACATTCCTCAGGTCCGACTTCTCTAACATCAGGCTTTCGGTCGCCACCCCCATCAGGTGCAGGTGCGTCATGTCCTCGATCAGCGCTCGGAGCCGCAGGGCGGAGCTGAGGACCGCCTCGGCGTGGTCTGAGCTCTCCCCTCCCGCCTCCTCGCGCAGGATGCCGGCATAGCCCAGGATCACACCCAGAGGGGTGCGCAGTTCGTGGGAGGCGACGGCAATGAAATCGCTCTTGAGCTTGTCCAGACGGCCGAGCTCGAGGTTGGCCTGCTGCAGATCGTGCAGCAGGCGGGCGTTGTGGATCGCCACGGCCGCCTGGGAGGCGATGATGGCTAGAGTGCGCGGCATCGGCCTCATCGAAGTCCCCGCTGCGCTTGTTGGCCACTTCCAGGACGCCGACAGCCTCGTCCCGGCTGTACACCGGAACGGCCAGCAGGCAGCGCACGGTTTCCCGGGCGAGTTCCGGCATTCGACCGAGGGCACCCTGCCCCGCCTCGACTTCGTTCAGGATCATCGCCCGCCGCTCGCGCAGGACGGTCCCGGCGATCGAGCCCTCTTGCGGGATGATGATCCCCGTCGCCGGTTGAGAGCGGACGCCGGCCGAGGTGCTGGCCGAGGCCACAGCCTGCAGCGCCCGCGTGTCGGGGTCCACGAGCAGGATCACCGCCGTCTCCGCCTCCAGCACATCCGAGGCGGAAAGGGCGATGAAGCGCAATAAGCCTTCCCGATCGACGGTGGAGTTCAGCGTGACGCTGATCTCCACAAGCCGGGAAAGCTGCACCACCATGCGCCGCAGGTCGGCCGTCTCATACTGCAAGCCTCTCATGCTCCAAGTGTAGCCCAGACGGCCCTCCGCGGCGCGGTCTCGCGATGGGTTACGCACCCGGGCCGCGCGCGGCACGCTTCCTGCAGTCACGCGACCGGCATGCCTGCGCTTCGCCTTCCGTTGTATACTTCGACTATCGACTCTCACCGAGGACTTTCCCGATGAAAGTCTCCTGTCTACAAGAGAATCTGGCGCGCGGCCTAAGCTTGGTCGCCCGTGCGGTGGCCACCCGCAGCACCCTGCCCGTCCTGGGCAATGTGCTCCTGGCCACCGATCACGGTCGTCTGCGGCTTTCGGCCACCAACCTGGAACTGGGAATCTCGTGCTGGATCGGCGCCAAGGTCGACGATGACGGCGCCATCACCGTCCCAGCGCGCACCTTCGTCGACCTGGTCAACACGCTGCCCAATGACACGGTCAGCATGGACCTGGCCGTGCGCACCCTGACGCTCAACGTGCGCTGCGGTGCATTCAACAACGACATCAAGTGCATCGACGCGCAGGATTTCCCGCCGTTCCCCAGCGTCGAGGCCGACTCCGGGCTGACGCTCAACGTCGAGGACCTGCGGCAAATGATCGGGCAGGTGGTGCTGGCGGCGTCGACCGATGACGCCCGCCCGGTGCTGACCGGTGTCCTGATCGAGATCACGGGGGACACGATGACCCTGGCGGCGGCCGACGGGTTCCGCCTGTCAGTGCGCAGCGCCCAGTTGGGCGAGAAGGTCTCCGGCACCACCAAAGCCATCATCCCGGCCCGGGCCCTGGCCGAGTTGGGGCGGATCCTGTCCGACGGAGAGGAGACCGTGACCATGACGCTGCCGCCTGATCGCGGCCAGGTCATCTTCCGCTCCAAGAACGTCGAGCTGGTGTCGCAGCTGATCGACGGCACGTTCCCCGACTATCGCAGCATCATCCCGACCAGCTACACCACGCGCAGCGTCATGTCGACCAACGCCCTGCTCAAGGCCTGCAAAGCGGCCGACATCTTTGCCCGCGAGGCGGCGCATTCCGCCCGCCTGCACATCAGCCCAGGCTCGCAGCTCGAGCCCGGCAAGGTCGAGATCACCGCCACCGCTGCCGAGACCGGATCGAACGAGACCGTCGTCGACGCCACGGTCGACGGCGGGGCGGTCGAGATCGCCTTCAATGTGCGCTTCCTGGTCGAGGTGCTCAACGTGATCGACACGCCGAACGTGGCGCTCGAGACCAGCAGCACCTCATCGCCCGGGGTGATCAAGCCGGTCGGCCGGGAGGACTTCCTGCACGTCGTCATGCCGATGCATCTCGGCCGCTAGCGATTCCAACCGAGCCGAAACCAACGCGCCGCTCGATCGAGCGGCGCGTTTCGTATCCCCCTGCACCTGAGACCGGCTGGACCTTCTAGCCGAAGGCCCAGCCCTCGCCGGCGGCGGTCGCCTCGTTCCACCCATGCTCCCCGATCAGCGGCACAAAGGCCACCGGTGCGATTCGCTCGCGGTGGAAATCGTCCCCGCGGCGCGTCCAGCGTTCCAGCATCTGCCCGTCGCGCGATCCGACCGGAAGCACCAGCCGGCCCCTGCTCGGCCAGCTGTCGGCGCAGCGGATCAGGCACGTGCGGCGCGCCGGCGGTCACCAGGATCCCGGCGTACGGCGCCCCGTCCGGGTGGCCGCATGTGCCGTCGCCTTCGACGACCTCGACGTTGGTCACCCCGAGCTCGGCCAGGATCCGCCTGGCCTCGGCCGCCAGTTCCGGAATGCGCTCGACCGAGATGACCTGCCGCACGAGCCGCGCCACGATGGCCGCCTGGTACCCCGACCCGGTGCCGATCTCGAGGATCTGATCGTCCGGGTGAGGCTCGAGCCATTGGGTCATCAGGGCCACGATGTACGGCTGGGAAATGGTCTGGTGCATCCCGATGGGCAGCGGGGAATCGGCGTAGGCCAGATGCCGGTCCGCGGCTCGGATGAATCGATGGCGGGGAACCTGGCGCATCGCGGCCAGCACGCGCGGGTCGGTGATATCCCGCCGGCGCAGCTGATCGTCCACCATGCGATCGCGCTCGAGGGCGAATGCGTCGTCGTCCATCCGGGTCTCGATTCGATTATAGGCTCGCGACCGGCCAGGCGCGCAACCGCCTGCCCTATGGGCAGGCGGCTTCAAGTGTCCTCACCTGGTCGCGGCTACCACCGCCGGTCGTGCGCTGTTCCTTCCAGATATCTGCCTCGTTGTGGTAGCCCGCTTGTTCCCAGAATCCCAGACGGTCGTTGGCCATGAACTCCAGCCCGCGCACCCACTTGCCGCCCTTCCACAGGTATGGCGTCATCAGATCGGCGCGCCCCGGCAGGTTGCCCACCACGCCGCGGAGCGGGAAGCCGTGGTCGGGCGAAAGCGGTTCGCCATTGAAGTGTGTCGCCAGCAGGAAGTTCTCGGCCAGCGCCACCTCCAACGGCAGGTTGACGGTGAAGCCGAACTCGCAGTGCTGCATCAGGAATCGGGCCCCGGGCTTGGGCTGAAGGATTCCCTCCCGGACCAGTTGCCCGAGAGAGACGCCCTCCCAAATCGTGTCGAACTTGCTCCAGCGCGTCACACAGTGGATGTCCATCTGGATGCGAGCGCGCGGCAGGCGCTGGAACTCGTCCCACGTCCAACGCAGTTCGTGCTCCACTTCGCCCCACACGCGCAGGTCCCAGCGGGCCGGATCAAACCCGGGCACGGACCCATAGTGCAGCACGGGGAATTTCTGCGTCAGCGACTGGCCCGGCGGCAGGCGCCCCTCCTGACGCACGCGTTCCTCGTCATTCCGGCGTCCGAAGATCCCTGGTGACATCACCCGCCTCCAATTCGGAGCGATTATATCAGGTCGACTTTCGGAAGGTCCCGCCGTGCGGAACCGTTGGCCGGGCGTCGGCGTCTCTTCCGTAGACCTGTCGTGCGGAGGACGGAATGAGCACCTGGCTTTCGACTCACCTGCGCAAACTGTTGTTCCTGGCGGCGCCCATGATCGTGTTATCGGTGGCCTGCAGCGGGTTGGGGACCGTCGCCCCGACCCCCACCCCGTCCGCCGAGGCGTCCTCTCCCGGTGTGGCCCTGACGGTGTACAACCAGGGAACGGCGCTGGTGCGAGACCGGCGGCAGTTCACGTTGTCCGAGGGGTTGAACGAGATCGCCTTCAGCGACGTGGCTGCCTCGATCGACCCGACCAGCGTGCTCTTCCGCTCGATCAGCCACCCGCAGGGCACCAGCGTCCTGGAGCAGAATTTCGAATTCGACCTGGTCGGCGCCCAGGCCCTGCTGGAGAAGTACCTCGACCAGGAGATCAAAGTCCTGACCAAGGATGGCCACGAATATCGCGGCACGCTGCTCAGCGGCCGAGGAGACATCATCCTGCAGGACGCCGCCGGCGGCGTGGTCGTGATCAAGATCGACAACGTACAGGACTTCTCGTTCCCCGAGCTTCCCGAGGGCCTGCGCACACGCCCGACGCTCGTCTGGCAACTGCAGACGGATCAGACCGGCCCGCAGGACGTCGAAGTCACCTACCTGACCGGCGGCGTCGCCTGGCAAGCCGACTACGTCCTTCTGCTCTCGCCGGACGAGACACACCTCGATCTGGACGGGTGGATCACGCTCAGCAACACCAGCGGCGCATCATTCCGCGATGCTCACCTGAAGCTCGTGGCAGGCGACCTGAACCGGATCGCCGAAGCCGGATACGCGGCGGACAAGATCGCGATGGAACAGGCCGCCGCGCCCACGGCAACCCCGGTACAGCAGCGCGAGTTCTTCGAGTACCACCTGTACGACGTGCCCCGGCCGGTGACGGTGCGCGACAACGAGACCAAGCAGATCGAGTTCGTGTCCGCCGCCGACGTCGCCGCCGCCAAGTTCTTCGTCTACGACGGCGCGCAGTGCTACTCCAACCCGTGGTACTGCGGCTTCTACGGCTACCCGCAGACCGACCCGTCCTACGGCATCGCCTCCAACCCCAAGGTGATGGTCATGGTCGAATTCGACACCGAGGAGGTGGACGCCGACCTGCCGAAGGGCCGTGTGCGGGTCTACCAGCAGGACATCGATGAGGCTGCCCTGCTGATCGGGGAGAACAGCATCGACCATACGCCCAAGGGCGAGCAGGTCCGGCTGTACGTCGGGGACGCGTTCGATATCGTCGGCGAACGGATCCAGACCGACTTCCGCACGCCAAACGATCACACCCTCGAAGAGACCTTCAAGATTACGCTCCGCAATCACAAGGACGAAGCGGTCGACGTGCGCGTGCGTCGAGCACCTTTTCCGCTGGAGCGAATGGCGCATCCTCGAGTCGAACGCCGACTACACCAAGATGAACTCATCGACGATCGAGTTCCAGGCGCGCGTGGCGGCCAACGGGGAGAAGACCCTCACCTACACCGTGCGCTACACCTGGCCGTAGGCCCTCGGGTCCAAGAGCTCCGGGCCTCCCCGCTTCAGTCGGTGGAGGCCCGGTCTGTTTTCAAGCGGCCGACGCGCCGGACGCAGGGGTGGCCCCAGACCTCCACCCCGTGCGGTGCTTCGGTGAATTCCTGCGTCAGTTCCTGGCCGGGGAAGTGCTGGCCCTCGTGCAGCCCGCGGCGCCAGCGGTCGCACTCGCTGACGTCATAGACGATGCCGTCCACCGCCACCCACATTGGCGCGCCGCGCTCGCCTGTGCTGCGTCGCAGCTCACGCTCGCTCACCAGCCGTTCAGGCTCCATGCGTGCGGGTCAGGACTTGAACAGCGGCAGGTGCCCCAGCGCGGTGATATGGCTCCATTCCGCCGGATCACCTTCGGTGAAGACCGCCGCCTGCGCCACAATCTGTGCGCCGGCCATCTCCATGACTTTGCGCATCCCCTCCAGCGTCGATCCGGTGCTGATGACGTCGTCCACCAGGGCGACGCGCTTGCCGCGCACGGCGACGCGATCCTTCTCATCCAGGAACAAAGTCTGCGGCTTGCCGGTGGTGATCGACAACGTTTCGGCCTGCACGGTCTCGCCCATATAGGGCTTGTAGGCTTTCCGTAGGACGATGTAGGGCTTGTCCATGACGACCGACAGGGCGTGGGCCAGGGGGATGCTCTTGGCCTCTGCCGTCACGATCAGATCGAAGACTTCGGACCGCAGTCGCTCGCCAAGCGCCACCGCACAGGCCTGGACCAACTCGGTGTCGCCGAGGATGTTCAGTACGGCGATGCGCAGCCCGGGCGCCACCTGGAACAGGGGCAAGTTGCGCTTCAGGCCGGCGATCTCGACTGCATGGGTTTCGCGCTGTGGAAGCATGGAGGCCCTCTGTCGTTGATCGAGCCAGCCGTGGCGGCCAGCGCCGATCCGGTGCGATGGGTCCCGGCGGAGCCGGGTCGCAGGCATTATAGCCGACGGCCGGGGTCAGCCCGGCGATTCGCGGAAGTCATAGATGCCGTCGCGGCGCGGCCAAACGCGATGACAGCTCGCGCATGCCAGCCCGTCCGACTGGTCGTGTAATCCGAGTCCGGCGCACGCCGGGCAGCGCCAGAGGGCGCCGGTGGGCGCCGGTTCATCGACCCCGGTGGCGCGGGCGCGCACGAACACGCTGGGCGTCAGCTGCCACAACTCGCCGGTCCACTGCGCCATCGAGTCCAACCTCACCAGGGCCGAAAGCGGCAGCAGCCGTTTGAACAGCGGCAGCCGGAAATGGGACACGCTCAGACGCCGCTCGATGCGGAAGTCGGCGGCCCGCAGCCAGTCCGCCACGGCCTGCGGATGGAAGTCGAAGTTGAGCTCGGCGAATTCGACCGGCGCCCGGTCGAACGGGTTCCACGTCTGGCGGCGGAGCACCCAGCGGGCAATCGACTTGAGGTTGCGCTTGTTGGCGAACTCGAGCACGAACGCTCCGCCCGCGGCCAGGCTGCGGCGGACCTGGCGCAGCGCGGCCTGAGGATCGGCCATGTGGTGCAGCGTGCGGATCATCGTGGCGGCGGGGAAAGCCGACGGGGCGAAGGGCAGGCGGTAGATATCGGCGGCGACATAGGTGTAGCGCCTGCCGGTGCCCAGCCGCTGCTGCGCTTGCTCGAGCTGCGTTCGCGAGTAATCGACCAGCACAACCTGCTCGAAGCCGATGTAGCGCGGCGTGTTGCGTCCTGCCCCGGCGCCCAACTCCAGCAAACGCGTTCCGCCCGCCGGGAGCAGCCGCCGCAGCGCGATGGCCTCGACCCGGTCCTCGTAGGCGCGGTCGCCCTGGTCCCAGAATCGCTCCTGGTAGTCGGACCCTTCATATGAACAGACCGGCGGGGTGGTCATCTAGGGGGATTCTACTCGGAGGGGACGGTCGGATTCTAGCTCCTTGCTGCTAGTTGCTAGTTGTTCGCTGCTGGTTTCTCGCCCCACCGTCCGCTCACTCTTCATACCGCGAGTCGTCCAACAGCTCCTTGAGATGATCCCGTTCGCTCGGCGGTTGGAGCTCGCCGCGCTGGCGGTCTTCCTGCCAGCGCGCTTCCGCCTCTCGCAGCGCGGAGGCGGATGCGGCGGCGACGATCGCCAGCTTGCCGCAGTGCCGGCAGCGCTCCAGCTTCCCCAGCACCAGGTTGGGCGACATCGCGTGCCGCGAGAACGGCATGCCGCACCGAGAGCAGACCGCCCCTCCGGAGATGCCGTACTCGCCCAGGCGGAATGGGGTCTTGCGACCCAGCAGCATCGGCACCGCGGTGCCGAGGACGGAGATGGCCAGGACGACGGCCAGGATCGGGAGCGCGATCTTGCCCGCCATCTGCCATCCGGCCTCCGCCGAGACAAACTCGACCGTGCGGCTCGCCGAACGGATCTCCGCGCCCGCGCTCGTGGTCCCCACGGCCACGAACGTGTGCTGGCCCAGCGGGTGATCGCCGGTGTTGAAGCTGATCTTGAACGGCGGGGCCTCGGCGCGGCCGAGCAGTTGATCGTCCAGGTAGTAGTCGACCCGCGCCAGGTCGTCCGGCCCCGCCGCGGTCAGCGAGAACGCGCCCTGGATCTCGCCGCCGGCGGAATATCCGAAATCGCGTTTGAAGTGAAGGGACAGCGTTTCGTCTGCTTGCTGGGCGACCGCCGGGAGGGCGGCCAGAAGCAGGAGCAGGAAAAGGAGAAGGATTCCGGAGTGCAGGATACGTCGCGTCACGCCCGCCTCACTTCCAGCGCGTCAGGATGCTTTCGCGCTGGAATAACTGCACGGCGAAGGCCAACAACCCGGCGTCCAGCACCAGAAGCCCGAGCGCCATCCACAGCACCAGCGATGAATTCAGCAGGATCAAGCCAGAGATCTGTCCAAAGAAGAGCGCCATCAAGGGTAGAACCACCAGCCCGGAAAGTTGCTCGGCAACGCGCGGCTCATTGACGCGTGACGAGATCATCACGGCGAAACTGACCGAAGCGACCGCCAGCAGCGGACCGACGAGGAAGATCGCCGTCAACCACATCGGGTCCACGAGCTTGGCCAGCAGCCCGGCCCCGACGCCGAGCAGGCGCGCACCGACGGCGAATACGGCGAACGACAGCCAGGTGGCGGCGATCGCCGGCAACGCCGCGGCCAGGCCCTTCCCCGCCAGCAGTTCGATGGTGGTGATCGGCGTCGCCAGAAGCGGCTCGAGCGTGCGGGTGCTCTTTTCGCCGACGATGCTGTAGGCGGCGATGGTGACCGGGATCATCAGCGGCATCAGCATATACAAGAGC
This sequence comes from uncultured Chloroflexia bacterium, assembly GCA_963743255.1. Classification (GTDB taxonomy): domain Bacteria; phylum Chloroflexota; class Anaerolineae; order Anaerolineales; family E44-bin32; genus DYJB01. The sequence goes on along the minus strand of CAVUPD010000013.1, from coordinate 140,458 downwards.
AGGAACTCGGTCACGAAGAAGTATTGCCCACACTCGCTGCCGCTCAACCCTTCGCACAGCCGCGCGAACGACGCCGGCATGTCCGACGTCGCCACGTCTCCCAGCCCGCCCTCGGAGCCCATGACGCCCAGCAGCACCAGCGGCAGCGCCGTCAGCATCAACGGCATGAAGGCGACCGTGCCGAGAACCAGCCGGTTCTTGAAGACCTCCGACCACTCCTTGCGAAGGATCACGGCGATCTTATGCATCTTCCCGCCCCGCCTGCAGCCTCCCGGCCTAGCTTGGCCAGGTGGATTTGGCAATTATGTCAACTTGAACTTCCGGCTCCCGAGTCGCCCAGCAGGCGCAGATACACATCCTCCAGCGTCCGCTTGAGCTCCCCGACAAACTGGATCTCAGCCCCGGCCACCACAAGCGCTCGAATCAAGTGCGGATTGTCCCGCTCGGGATCTTCGAGGCTGACCACGAGCCGGCGGTCAACCACCTCCACCCCTCGGACGGCGGGCAATGCCTGCAGGCACGCCAGGTAAGCCGGCGCGATCTCCCGCAAGTGGAAGACGACGGAGCGGCCGAACAACTGGCGGCGTAGCGCGGCAGGCGTGTCGAGCGCCAGCAGGCGCGTGCGGAATACTGCCACTCGATCACACAGCCGGTCGGCCTCGTCCAGGTTGTGTGTGCACAGGAAGATCGCCCGCCCCTCCTGTTTGAGCTCGCCGATGAACTCGCGCACCAATCGGGCCGCCTCCGGATCGAGCGCGCTCGTCGGCTCGTCGAGAAACACAACCTGCGGTTCGTGCAGCATCGCCCGGGCGATAGCCAGCTTCTGGCGCATGCCTTTCGAGAATCCCCCCACGGGTTCATGCCGCCGATCCCACAGCCCAAGCAGCCGCAGGTAGTGCTCCACCTGCCCGGCGATGTCCGACACCTCGTACAGATCGGCGAAGAATCCGAGATTCCGTTCTGCGCTCAGCCGGTCGTAGAGCCCGGGCGACTCGGTCAGGATCCCAACCTTCCGCCGCAGGTCGCCGTCCTGTTTGCCCACCTCACACCCGGCGACCCACGCCTTGCCCGACGTCGGGCCGATCAGGCCGCTGAGCATCCGCACCGTCGTCGTCTTTCCGGCACCATTTGGGCCGAGGAATCCGAAGACCTCTCCCGCCTCGACGCGCAGGTCGAGATCCTGCACCGCTTGCAGCTTTCCGAAACTCTTGCTCAGTCGTTCGGTGACGATCATGGTTCCTCGGTGCCCGAGCGAGCCGGCGGCGCGCCGCCCAGTCTACTGCACTCAGCCGGCGAAACGACTGTCGTCCAACTGGTCTTGCGTCGGCCGTTCGTCCTGACGGACCCGGAGCGGCGATCGTTCTGCCGGAGAGCTACCCGTCAGCACACCGCCTGGCTCCGCCTTGGGACGTAGGGCGAACAGGATTCCCAGGCTGATGACGGCCATCACGCCCACCAGGCCTTCGGTCCAGTACGGACCCAGGCGTTGGACGGCAACCAACGCCACGCCGTCGACCAGCGCGTGCCAGCCGATGGCCAGCGGCAGCCAGAACCATTCCCGCCGGGTGAAACACTGCAGTACAAGTACGCTCAGCGACAGATGCAGGCAGATGGCAAAGGCGCGTTCGACCGCGCCGAGAAGTGACGCGTACCAGGGCGCCGCCCAGTAGGCCTCGACCTGCAGGCGTGCGATTTCCACCTGCTCCGCCGGCACGACGGTCGACAGGTCCACCCCGCGCAGCGCCAGCACCTGAAGGAGTGCATACGCGGCGAGCAGGCCGAGCAAGATCGCCTCGATCCCGCCGTGGCCCGCCCCGATCATCAGCGCCTCGTCCCAACTCCGTGCCTTCTTCGCCCAGAAGCGATACATCAGGTATCGGGCGCCCTCTTCGAAGATGCCGGCAGACAGGCCGAGCAGTGCCGAGACCCCGATCAGCGAGCCGGTCGATGCCATGTCGACCCAGCCGAGGCCGTCCAGGACCCGGCTGAGGACCAGGCCATTGAAGGGGATGTGTCCGATCTGCGAGACCACGAAGGTCGCCGCGCCGATTCCGAACAACCCCCAGGGCATCTTCCGTCGACGGGCCAACCAGGCGCCGAGCGCCAGGCCGAGCGCGATCATCAGCCCGGCGTTCAGTCCGCGAATGGCAGTCTCCACATCCCCTCCTTACCATCCAGGTCAGAGTTCCTGTCGACGCAGCGCGCCCCAGCCTGCTAGCAGCAAGCCAGGGATCAGCACCAGCGCGGCCGCCAGCGCTTTCCAGGGAGTGTCCCCGGCCAATCCGACGGCGGCAGCCCGCCCCCAACCAAGCATGCCTGCTGGCAGGTAGACACCGACGGCCGGGATTGTGCCCAGCACGCCAAGGACCAGCGTCAGCCCGAAGGCTAGCCCGGCTGCGGCGAGTTGTGAGCGCATCAACGTGCTGGCCAAGAGCGAGAGCGACCCGTAGAACATCAGGTAGAGCAGCAGCCCACCACCCAAGACGAGGAAACCGCCCGGAGGGAGCCAGGTGAACAGCATGCCGGTGTAGGCGTATCCGGCCGCCACGCCAAGGCCAATGCCAACGGCAAAGGTCACTAGGAGAGCCAGCAGCTTGGCCAGCAGGAACGCGAAGCGCGAGACCGGCTTGCTGAGTGTCAGGCCTGCCGTGCCGCTGTGTTTCTCCCCGACCACCGACGCCATCGGGATCAGCAGGGCCAGGATCAGGCCGAACTGTGCCAGGTTATCCGTCAGCTCCGCCACCGCCAGATCAGCAGTCGGCTTGGGCAATACGGCCTCCAGGCCCTCAGGCGTGCCTGGGATGCTGGCCATTAGCTCGTTCATATAGCGCGCCGTCAGCGGCCCGAGTATGCCCATCACGCCCAGGACGGCTACCACTGCCAGCATCCGATAACTCCTCCACTGCTCGAGCAGTTCTTTCCACAACAGCACTTTCATCGCCGCCCCTCCCTGCCCGTACCCACAAGGCGAAGGAAGACATCCTCCAACGTCGGCCTGGCATGCTGGAAGGACTCGACCGGCATCCCGGATGCCACGGCCAGGCCGAGGACCTTCTGGTCACCTCCGTCGACCCCTTCGAGCCGGACGCGCACCTTAGCCTCGCTGGTGGTGACGTCGGCCACACCTGCGACCGGTCGCAGTGTCTCCGCCCAGGTCCTCACCGGCCCCGTGTCTGCCCTGAATTCAAGCTCAAGCCAGGGCGTGGCGTAGCGGTCGAGCAGCGCTTGTCGTTCTTCGAGGGCCACCATCCGACCGTGATCGACGATCCCGACCCTGTCGCAGATGCGCTCGACGTCATCCAGGATGTGCGTGCTCATCAGCACGGCGGCCTTCGAGCGCAGTGCCTCGATCAGCAGCAGCATGTCCCGCCGGCCGGCTGGATCGAGCGCGCTGACCGGCTCATCCAGCAAGAGGACCCGCGGCTCGTTCATCAGCGCCTGAGCCAGCCCCAGCCGCTGTCGCATACCCCGGCTGAACCCAGCGATCCTGCGGCGGGCGACGTCCTTCAGGCCGACCAGCTCGAGCAGCTCGGTGGTCCGCTGGCGTGCCCTGGAAGCCGGTATGCCGAACAGCCCGGCGATGTAGTCGCGCAGGAACTCGGTGGCGGTCATCCAGGGATAGAAGTGCGGCTCCTCCGGCAGGTAGCCGAGAGCCTGGCGTGCTGGGCTCTCCGGCCCCACCGGGTGGCCTTCCACCCAGGCCTGCCCCGCAGTTGGTCGGGCCAGCCCAGCCAGGATGCGGAGAGTTGTCGTTTTCCCGGCGCCGTTGGGGCCGAGGAACCCGAAGACCGTCCCGGAGGCCACCTCGAAGGTCAAATCATCCAGGGCCACAATCTGACGGAAGTTCTTGCGCAGCCCGTCGACGCGGATGGCCGTCATTCCTCCCCCCTGCCGAAGACGAAGTAGGCCAGCGGGCCGAGGATCGAGACCGCCACGATGGCGATCCCCCACGCCCACTTGGGCCCCCGGGTGCTCTGGCGGCGAATCAGATCGACCAGGGCGGCTACCATCAGGCCCAGCTGAACGACGATCAGCGGGGCGATCAGCGGCAGCAAGCGTGCCAGTTCTTCGGTCTCCATCGATCTCCACCTTTCCGCGTCGCCCGTTTCCTGGGCGCTCACGGCACTTGCCGGGCACTGTCCGGGCCATGTTTCACGTGAAACCCGGCGGCCATGCAGCGGCGAGTCTAGACTCTCTTCCGGCAACCCGGAAGCCTCGCTGGCCCACTCTGCCGGCGGCCCCGGCATCCCAGGCGGCTCGAACCCCCAGGGCCGTCTGGGCGTCACGCGGGGGCGACGGTTCGTCGCCCCCGTTCAGAGCCTGTGCTTGCGGCAAGCAAGGGGTCGCGGTTCCCGCTTCGCCCGGGATCAGGCCTCCCTGGTCCAGGCGGCCTCCCGCCGCGTGCGCGCCGTGGTTTGACGCCGAAGCACCAGCCACAAACCATTGCTGTTCTCTTGCGGCACCATGTGCGTCAGCTCCCAGCCGTCCGCCGCAGCCCGATTGAGGACTTCGGTCAGCTGCTCCGGGTTGGCCCCCTTCAGGATGCCCCCGATCGAGTGCACCCGGTACTCCCAGGCCGCGCCTGTCATGCTAGCCTCCGCTCTCCGGCTTGTCGACCGTCTTCCCTGCCATCTGGCTGAGGGCAACCATCCCGCTCAGACCCGCCCAGGTTCATCGTGTCGACGGCGCTCGAAGGCACGATCACCAGGGCCCCCTTCTCCTTCAGGCCCTCGAAGAGCATGTTCATCGCCCGCAGGTGCAGGGCCGTCGGGTTGTCGCGGTAGGCCACCGAGGCATCGGCGAACGACTGGGCGATCTGCCGCTCGGACTCGCCCAGGATGACACGCGCCTGGCGCTCGCGCTCGGCCTGAGCCTGCCGGCTCATGGCGTCCTCCAGGTCCGGCGGGATGACCACGTCACGGATCTCGACCGACTGGACCGTCACCCCCCACGGCGTGGTGCGGGCGTCGATGATCTTCTGCAGGTCCTGGTCCATGCGCGCCCGACCGACCAGGATGTCGGCCAGCGTCATCTGGCCGATGACCTCCCGCAGCGCCGTCTGCGCCGCCCAACCGATGGCCGCACGGTAGTCCTCGACCTCCAGGGCGGCCTTCTCAGCGTCCCACACCAGCCAGAAGAGCACGGCGTCGACGTCCACCGGGACCGTGTCTTTGGTGAGCGTCTTCTCGGCGTTGAACGGCGTGACCATCACCCGGTGGTCGATCCACATCGGGATGCGATCGACGACGGGCACGATCCAGAAGATGCCCGGTCCGCGCAGCCCCCGAAAGCGGCCGAAGCGCAGGACGACGGCCTTCTCCCATTGGTCGGCGATCTTGAGCGCCATGAGGACATAGACGCCTATAAGCGTCCAGGCCACGACCGCCGCCCCAGAGGCCCAGTCTGCGGCTCCGAGGGCTTCCAGCCCCAAGGCCGTGCCGCCGGCCAGCAGCAAGATCACGGTGAAGAGCATGCCAGCGACCGGGGGGATGCGCTCGGTCCCGGCAGCTTTCACCTCTTGCTTGCGGGCGCTCTTCAACGACTTGAGATCAATGGTCACGCTGCACCTCCTAAGGGATCGGTCACGTCACTCCGACTCGACCGGTGGGTCGCCGGCGCGGCGCCAGCGCTCGATCTGTATCCGAACTTCGCCTTCCAATTCGTCCGGGCTGAAGGCCATGCGTGCGGCGCCGCCAAGGAACGCGCGCACCAGGCCCTCGAGCGCCGCCTGGCGCAGTTCCTCGGCCTGACCGATCGACAGGCCCTCAAGCACATACGTCCCGCGTCCTTGCTGTGTGGAGATCACGCCCGCCTCATCCAACAATCGGTAAGCCCGCGCCACGGTGTTGAAATTGACCCGCAGGTCCGTGGCCAGCTGGCGCACGGTTGGGAGCTGGTTCCCCGGATGCAGCACGCCAGTCGCCACCAGATGCCCCACGCGCTCGACAATCTGGATGTAGATCGGGACGTGACTGCGCAGGTCAACGTCAATCGCTAAGGTCACGCGGACTCCAAGTGTAGCATTGTCTTATTGTCTCTTTGTATCTTTGTAATAATTGTATAGCGCCAGGGGTGAAGTGTCAAGGGCCAGGGGTGGGGGGCCTTCGGCCGGCGAGCCGGCTTGCGCCTGCATGATAGAATGAGCGTGCAAGCCTCTCAGCACGGCCGCGGTCGGGCCGGCGCTCCCCGGATTTCCCTCCGACCGTCGGACCTCAGGAGGATCGAGTGGAGAAGGAAGTCGGCACCTTCGCCCTGAAGAAGGGACTGGCCCAGATGCTCAAGGGCGGGGTCATCATGGACGTCGTCACGCCGAGCATGCCCGCATCGCCGAGCAAGCCGGAGCCGTGGCCGTCATGGCGCTCGAACGCGTCCCGGCCGATATCCGCGCTGGCCGGCGGTGTGGCCCGCATGAGCGACCCGTCGATGATCCTGGAGATCATGGACGCCGTCAGCATCCCGGTGATGGCCAAGTGCCGCATCGGCCATTTCGTCGAGGCACAGGTGCTCGAGGCGTTGGGCGTCGACTACATCGACGAGTCGGAGGTCCTCACCCCGGCCGACGAGGCGCACCACATCCACAAGCACCCGTTCAAGGTGCCGTTCGTCTGCGGCTGCCGCAACCTGGGCGAGGCGCTGCGCCGCATCGGCGAAGGCGCGGCCATGATGCGCACCAAGGGCGAGGCCGGCACCGGCGATGTGGTCGAGGCCGTGCGGCATGCCCGCGCCGTCCTGGGCGACATCCGCCGCCTGCAGACCATGGCCGAGGAAGAGCTGATGGCCTATGCCAAGGAGATCGGCGCGCCGTACGAACTGGTGCGTGAGACCCGCGAACTCGGCCGGCTGCCGGTGGTCAACTTCGCCGCCGGAGGCATTGCCACCCCGGCCGACGCGGCGCTGATGATGCAGCTCGGCGTCGACGGCGTATTCGTCGGCTCGGGCATCTTCAAGTCCGGCGATCCCGCCCGCCGCGCCAAGGCGATCGTCGAGGCAACAACCCACTACACCGACCCGAAGATCATCGCTGAGGTCAGCAAGGGGCTGGGGGAAGCGATGGTCGGGATCGGCGTGACCCAGTTGGCGGAGGGAGAGCGGCTGGCCGTGCGCGGCTGGTAGGCTGGGGCACTCACCATCCATGACCACCGAGGAACTGACCAGCCTGCGGCGCGACGACCGCGCCATGCCGGACGAGGCCGCTCTGCGGGCCCTGCTCGAACGCTCCGCCTTCGGGTTCACAGCCACCGCCGTCGACGGGCAGCCCTTTCAACACACCAGCTTGTTCTGGTTCGATGCCGCCTCCCATCGCATCTACTTCCACGGCGCCCGACAGGGCCGAATGCACGCCAATGTCCTGGCCAATCCGCGCGTGTGCTTCACCGTCGCCGAGATCGGCCGGCTGCTCCCGGCCGACACCGCCATGGAGTTCAGCAACGAGTACGCCAGCGTGGTCGTCTTCGGGCAGGCGCGCCTGGTGGAAGGCGAGGACGAGAAGCGCCATGCCCTCCAGGCATTGCTGGACAAGTATTTCCCGGACCTGCAGCCCGAGCGCGATTATCGACCGATGACCGAGGCCGAGGTCAGCACGACGGCCGTGTATGCGATCGAGATCGAAACCTGGAGCGGCAAACAGAAAGTGGCCCCGCGGTGAGAATCGGCGTCCTGGCCTTACAGGGGGATTTCGCCGAACACCAGGTGATGCTGCGGCGCCTTGGGGCCGAGGCCAGCCAGGTCCGGCTTCCGGCTCAGCTCGACGGGCTCGACGGGCTGATTATCCCCGGCGGCGAGTCGACCACCATCGGCAAGCTGTCGGAGACCTTCGGGCTGATCGAACCGCTGCGGCGCTTCGCCATCGCCCACCCGGTGTGGGGAACCTGCGCCGGCGCCATCTTCCTCTCCCAGGACGCCCGCCGCGACCAGCCGCTGCTTGGGATCATGAACATCACCGTCGAGCGCAATGCCTTTGGCCGACAGGTGGACAGCTTCGCCATCGATCTGGCGGTCTCTGCCCTGATCGAACCGGAGCGCCCTTTTCGGGCCGTGTTCATCCGCGCTCCGCTGATCGAGAGCACGGGTAAGGGGGTCGAGATCCTGGCCCGACTGCCCGACGGAGGGTCGGGGCGAATCGTCGCCGCTCGACAGGGACGAATGCTGGCGACCTCGTTCCACCCCGAACTGACCGGGGACGAGCGATTCCACCGGTACTTCCTGTCGCTGGTTGGAGGCTAGCCCACTTATGATTCGACCCTTCGACTGGCGCGACCTGTCCCTGCTCCATCGCCTTCGTCACCGCGGGCTGTGCCTCGATTCGCAGCTGGCCTATACCCGCGGCCCCAACGTACTGCAGTTCGCACTGCTCGACATGCTCAACCCCGGCCGCAGCGCTCACACATTCGTCTTCCGTCCCGGCGGCCAGGCGGCGCATCGGCCAGGTCGTGCTCCCGCAAGGGCGCAACGGGGCGCACATCGCCTTCCTCAGCCCGGCCGATATCCTGGAGGACAGTCACGGCGCGGAGATGCTCGAAGCGATGGCCCGCACCGGCGCCGAGCACGGTGCGCACAGCCTGATCGCCGAGGTGGACGAGCATTCGCCGGCCTTCGAATGCCTGCGGCGCTTCGGCTTTGCCATCTACTCTCGCCAGCGGATCTGGGGCATGGCCTCGGACGCCATGCCCGGCGCATTGGCCGGCGAACTCCCGTCCGAGGACGGCGCCGCCTTGTGGCGGCCGGCCGCCGCGGCCGACGAGCTGGCCATCTCCAGCCTGTACCTGAACCTCGTGCCGCCGCTCGTGCAGCAAGTCGAACCTCCACCGACTCGACACGGCCCCGACCTGGTGCACTGGCGCCAGGGCGAGTTGCTGGGATACTTGAACTTCAACGGGGGGCCGCGCGGCGTGTGGATCCAGCCGTACTTCCATCCGGGGGCGGAAGACCCGGACCGGCTCCTGGGCGCCTTCCTCTCCAATCTGGAAGACCGGCGACAGCGACCGCTGTACGTTTGCGTGCGGTCCTACCAGAGCTGGATGACGGCGCCGCTGCGTGCGCTTGGATTTGAGGCGCTCGCCGACCAGGCCGTGATGGTCAAGCGGCTGGTCGGTCAGTCTGCGCCAGCCCCAACCGGCCGTCCTTCCGGCGCTGGAAGGCACGCTCCCCAAGCCGACGGCTCCCTTCACCCGGATCGAGGCCGAGACCATGCCCGAAACCGAAGGGCGTCCATGACCGTTCAGCAGCGCATCACCGACAACCTGGATGTGATGCTCAGCGCCCTGCCGACGGCCATCGTCCAGCGGCTGACGGAGATCGACCGCTTCGACGAGCTGATGGAGGTGATCCTCGATGTCGGACGCGTGCCGACGGCGCGCTACGTCGACGGCGAAAGCATGCTGCTCGAACGCGAGGTCGCCCGCGAGGATATCGAGTTTGTCGTGGCGCGCATCGGCGAGTTCGACGCCGACAACCGCGCCGGCATCGAACGCACGCTGCACCGCATCTCGGCGATCCGCAACCGCCACGCGCGCATCGTCGGGCTGACCTGCCGCGTCGGTCGGGCCGTCTACGGCACGATCGACATCATCGAGGACATCGTCACCAGCGGCAAGAGCGTGCTGCTGCTCGGGCGGCCGGGCGTCGGCAAGACGACCATGCTGCGCGAGGCGGCGCGCATCCTGGCCGAGACCAAGCGCGTGGTGATCGTCGACACCTCCAACGAGATCGCCGGCGACGGCGACGTTCCGCACCCGGCCATCGGGCGCGCCCGGCGTATGCAGGTCCGCGAACCGGTGCTGCAGCACGAGGTCATGATCGAGGCGGTCGAGAACCACAACCCCGAAGTGATCGTCATCGACGAGATCGGTCGCGAACTCGAGGCCGTCGCCGCCCGCACGATCGCCGAGCGCGGCGTGCAGTTGATCGGCACCGCCCACGGCAACATCGCTCGAGAACCTGCTGCTCAACCCGACGCTCTCCGATCTGGTGGGCGGCATCGAATCGGTCACCCTGTCCGACGAGGAAGCCCGCCGGCGGGGGACGCAGAAGACCGTCCTCGAGCGGCGCGCCGCACCGACGTTCGACGTGCTGGTCGAGATCCAGGACCGCTGGGTGCTGGCCGTACACCACGACGTGGCGTCGGCCGTCGATGCCATGCTGCGCGGGCGGCCGCAGCCGCCGGAGGTGCGCAGCCTGGATGAGGCGGGCGAGGTGCGCGTCGATGTGGCCGCCCCGCCGCCCATTTCGCCGTCGGCTCGCAGCGGGGAGGCCGGATACCGCCGGCAGGCGGCTGTGCCAAGCCTCAGCCAGGTTCCCGAGAGCGACCTGCCCTACTCCCCGACACCACCGCACATCCCGGGCATGCCGCTCCAGCCGGTGCGCGTCTACGCCTACGGCGTGGCACGCAACCGCCTGCGCCAGGCCGCCCGCCGGCTGCGCGTCCCCGCCACGCTGGTTGATGAACCGACCGAAGCCGGCGTGATCGTCACGCTGCGCGCCTACTACCGCCGACACCAGAAGCTGATCGCCGATGCCGAGGCGCGCCGCATTCCGGTGTACGTTCTGCGCGCCAACACGGTCGGCCAGATGGAGTCGTTCCTGACCGACCTGTTCAACCTGGAGGCCGTGCCGGTGCAGGACCCCGGGCTGGAAGGCGCACTGCAGGAGACGCAGCAGGCGATCCAGAATGTGCTCAACGGGGCGCGCTCGACCGATCTGGCCGCCGGCCTCGGCCTACATCCGTCGCCTGCAGCACCAGCTCGCCCGACAGGCCAACCTGGTATCGCACTCGTACGGCAAGGAGCCGCACCGCCGGGTGCGCATCTTCCGCGAATGAGCCTGTTCATCAGCCTCGAAGGCCCGGATGGGGGCGGCAAGTCGACGCAGGCCGCGTCGGCTGGTGGAACACCTGCAGTCTCGCGGGCAGAACGTGCTGCTCACGCGCGAGCCGGGCGGCACGCCTATCGGCGATGAGATCCGACGCACGCTGATGGACCTGGGCAACACCGGCATGCACCCGCGAACCGAGATCCTGCTCTTCTCGGCATCGCGCGCCCAGATCGTCCACCAGGTCATCCGGCCGCAGCTCGAGTCCGACGGGATCGTGGTGTGCGACCGATTCTATGACTCCACACTGGCCTATCAGGGTTATGGCCACGGGCTCGACTTATCTGCCCTGCGAGCGATCACCGAATTCGCCACCGGCGGATTGCACCCGGACCTGACGCTGCTGCTCGACCTGCCGGCCGAGGCGGGCCTGCAGCGCCGAAAGAGCGGGGGGCAATGGAACCGGCTCGACGCCTACGACCTCGCCTTCCATCAGCGCGTGCGCCAGGGCTACTTCGAGTTGGCCGCGGCCGAGCCGGCGCGCTGGGTTAAGGTCGATGCTACGCAGCCATTCGACGCCGTCCAGGTGGAGCTGCGCAGGATCGTCGACCAGCGGTTGAAGTAGCCTCGGCACCGAAATCGACCTAGACGACGCGACACGTGGCAATGCCACGTGTCGCGTCTTTTTGAACAGTACTCGTGGGCCTGCAGCCAGATCGAAGGCTAACACCGCCCGGGAAGTGCGACCGACCGCCGCGCTGGGCGACCGGTCAGATCGCGTTACCACCTTTCGGATCGTGTCCGTCTACGGAAGTCCCGAGGTCCGTGCCGCGTCGAGGAAAGTCTGCCACGCCTCCTTGGGCGTCCCGTCCGCCCGCCGCAGACCGAGGCTGCACAGGAAGGCCTCGAAGCTGCCGTCGCGCAGACCATAGTAGTCCTGCAATTGGCTGCACATTTCGGCCGTCAGGTCGTGCAGCAGGAAGTAGTTGAGGAAAGGGATACGCGCAGCCTCGGACTGCCACGCCAGGAAGGTGTGCTCGACGAACTCCGCCTGGGCGCGCTCAGAACTCCCCAGACTTTCGGATGAGGGATAGCCGACCTCCTGCAGGATGACCGGTCGGCCGCCTGCCATCTCGACCATGCGCGGGAAGTCCGAAAGCGGCGCGTCCGGAGTCCGGGCGCGGAAGCCGGCCTCCAGCGGGTAGTAGGTAAAGATCAGGAGCTCGCGGCCGACGGTGAGGGCTTCCACCTGCTCGGCGTTGATGCCGGTCGCTCCGTCGTAAGTGATGGTCGTCCCGACCTGGATCCACGGTGCGACGGAATGGACGTAGGCCGAAGCGTCATCGAGGAAGGAGCGGTAGGCATCCCATTCCTCGGGGTGCTCGCCAAGGTAGACATCGACCTCATTGCCGATCGAAAGGTAGCGCACGTGCCGGTCGAGGATCGGCGCCAGCGCGTCGATCAGACGGTGGAAACGCACCTGCATCTCAACCGAGTCGAAGGGCTCTTCGAGGAGATCGGCCGGCACCTCACGGCCGGTTGTATTGATCAGCTGCAGCCCGACCAGCAGCGTCAGGTCCTGTGACCGGCCGAGGAAATCCGTATCCTCTTGAGCCTCGCTCAGGTTGAACTGACCCGGCGCACTTTCCAGGCTGCTCCACCGCCAGTCGGCGAAGGCGCCGCGCGCGCCGGCCTCGAATGCCATCCCGGTCGCCTCCAGCCACTCCCGTGCCGTCGGCTCGGGGATCAGGCGCGGGGATGCCGAAATCGAGAGTACACGCGCCGCGGGCGGTGCAGGCGACGGGGTGGAGGGCTCATTCACCGGAGCAGGGTCCGACCGACCGCAAGCCAGGCCGGCCGCCAGCAGGGCGATGGCAGAGAGCGGAAGGAGGGCGCGAGGCCTCACGCGGATGCTCCGTAGGTGCGAAGTGGGGCACGGCCCCGTGACCCCGGGGTGAGGTTCGTCATCACCAACTAGCCATACAAGGCTGGTCGGCGGTTGGTTGCAGGTCGATCCGAGGCCGGATTCTCCGGAGTTCAGCCTTCGAAGTCATCGGTCCCGCCACCGCCACCCAGATCGGGGATGTCCTTCTCGATCTCCTCCGGGCTCTCGCCGGCTTCCAGCCGATCGACGACCTCGTCGAACTCGGCCGGCATGTCCTCGCCCAACTCGCCTCCCATGCGGCGCATCATCCGGGCGACCGAGCGAGGGTCGTTCTCGTCGACGTCACCCCAGTCGCCGGGATCGGCAAGCGTGTCGAGCCGGGACTCTTCCGAGCGGGCGAAACGCACCCGCCCGATGCGGCGCTCGAGCCGCCCGCCGCCGCACTGCGGGCAGACGACCGGTACGCGGCCGTATTCCTCGTAGGTCTGGTAGATCGCCACACGTCGGCGGCAATCGAGACAGCGGTACTCGTACGTTGGCATGTCCGTCTCCCGGCCTGGATTATACTGAGGCCTCGCGAGGCGCCGGCCGTGGCTCACCCGATGATTCCCCCACTGCATTCACCGCTGCTGATCGTGATCTCCGGCCCGTCCGGCGTGGGCAAGGACACCGTGCTCGAGCGCATGAAGGAGCGCGGGCTCCCGTTTCACTTCGTGGTCACCGCCACCACCCGCCCGCGCCGAGCGGGCGAGGCGGACGGCAAGGACTACTTCTTCCTGACGCACGATCAGTTCGCCGAGATGATCGAGCACAACGAGCTGCTCGAGCACGCCATCGTGTACAACGACTACAAGGGCATCCCCAAGCGGCAGGTGCGGGAAGCGTTGTCCAGCGGTCAGGACGTCGTCATGCGCATCGACGTGCAAGGCGCGGAGACCATCCGCGGCCTGTGTCCTGACGCGCTGCTCATCTTCCTGTCCACGGGCACCGAAGAGGAACTGGTCGAACGGCTGTCGCGGCGCAAGACCGAGACGCCGGAAGGGTTGAAGCTGCGAATCGCCACGGCGCGCCAGGAGCTCCGGCGGATCGAGCTGTTCGACTATTTCGTCGTCAATGCCGACCTGCAGCTCGACGCGGCGGTCGATTCGATCGTGGCAATCATCGAAGCCGAGCACCATCGCACACGACCGCGGCGGGTCACGCTATGAGTTATCCGCCTCCGCCTCTGGCAGGCATTCCAGGCACCCCCGCCGGCGCACCTCCCGCACCCCTTTCCCCGACGATCCTGCAGCGCGTGCAGCGATTCCCCGCCACCTTCGGGTTGATCGGGGTGACTGTCCTGGTCTTCGCCGCCCAGTGGCTGGGAAATGCGCTGGTGGGCGCAGACGTGGTTTTGTACTACGGGGCGAAGATCAACGATCAACTGGCGGCAGGCCAGGCCTGGCGGCTGATTACACCGGTGTTCCTGCACGCAAGCCTGCTGCACATCGGCGTGAACATGTACTCGCTGTACGCGCTCGGGCCTGCCGTGGAGCGTTTCTTCGGGCACGGGCGGTTTTTGGCCATCTACTTGCTGGCCGGAATCAGCGGCGTCCTGCTCAGCCTGGTGATGAGCCCCAACCCATCCGTGGGCGCCTCGGGGGCGATCTTCGGGTTGCTGGGCGCACTGGCCGCTTTTCTGTATCTGCACCGGGCCACCTTCGGCCAGTTCGGCGCCATGCAGCTCCGCCAGCTCCTGTTCGTGGCCCTCATCAATCTGGGGCTGGGCCTCTCCCCCGGGATCGATAACTGGGGACATGTCGGCGGGATGCTGGCCGGTGCAGGGTTGGCGTGGTTTCTTGGGCCGCGCTTCACCACGGCCCTCTTGCCCGACGGCCGGCCGCGCCTCGTGGATCAGCGCCCGCGGGAGGAACTGACCGTGCGCCTGGCGCTTGCCCTGGCGGCGGTCTTGATCCTCTCGATTGTGGCGATGATGAACGCCAAGGGCACTTAGCCAACCCCCTTGCCGCCACGCGGAGCAGGGAAGGCACGGCCGCCGTAGAACCCCACTGCTTGCAGTTTCGATCGCCGCGGGTGCTCACTCAGGCTCAAGACGCTATCCCCCGCGCGGGTGAGATGCCCGGGCGAGTCGACGTCCCCTCGTTTGGCCCTTGTCGTCCAAAGAACCCTGTTGACTCGGAGCGCTCTTTCGTCAATAGTAGAAACGCTGACGGGTCACGGGGGGATAGTCATGACCCATGCGGTGCGATTCCTGCGCCCGGCCGGTGGGCTGCTGGCCGCCGGGTTTCTCGTTCCACTGCTCTTCTTCCCGCCTCCTCGGCCGCCCCTCGAAGATTCGATCCCGCCTGTGACAGCCTCTCCAGCTGACGCCGATCTTCCGGCGACCGAGAACCCCGTACTTTCCGAAACGTTGTCACCGGCAGACGCTGATCTGACGGCGACCGAAACTGCCGTCCCGTCCGAAGTGCCCTCACCCACAGACGTTGATCTGCCCACACCACTCCCGACCGAGACCTCCACCGAAGACGCTGGAGTCCCGTCACCCGCTCCAACGGCAACCGGTACAGAGGCACCGGTTACCATCGAAACCTTCACGCCGACCCTCGAGGCCTCCTCCACACCGACCCAGACGCCGGAGCCCGTCAACCCGAGCCTCACCCCGTCAGAGTTGCCGACCGCCACCTCGACGCACACGCCGACCGCCACGCTGCCCGTCGACCCCGGACCCACGCCCTTCGCGCCGATGGCCGTGATGATCAACGAGGTTGCCTGGCCTGGAACGGCCGCATCGTCCAACGACGAGTGGATCGAGTTGTTCAACCCCGGTCCATCTTCGATCGACTTGCACGGTTGGCGGTTGACCGACGGCGACGACGTGCGACATCACCCTCCAGGGCTCAATCCCCGGGTACGGCTTGTACCTGCTCGAGCGCACGGACGATACGACGGTCCTCGACCTCGCTGCCGACCAGATCTACACCGGCGCACTGAGCAACAGCGGCGAGAGCCTGGAGTTGGTCGATCCCTCGGGGAGAGTGATCGACACTGCCAACGCCGACGGCGGAGGGTGGCCCGCCGGCAGCGTTGCCTCCCATGCCAGCATGGAGCGCCTCGCCGGAGAGGATGGGCCCGGGGCCTGGCGAACGTTCACCGGGTGCTGGAGCACCGGCGTTGATGCCGCGGGCGCGCCGGTGGCCGGCACGCCGCGCAACCCCAATTCGATCCCGTGCCTCTCGGCCACAGCCTCACCCACGCTTCCTACCGCCTCTGCCTCGCCTACTTCATCCGCCACGCCCACCCTGACCCCGTCACCGCAGCCTACGGCCGCCGCCTCGCAATCGATCCTGATCAATGAGGTCGCCTGGGGCGGAACGATCGCCGACTCCAGCGACGAATGGATCGAGCTGCACAATCCCGGCCCCGATCCCGTCGACCTGCACGGCTGGCGGCTGACGGATGAGGGCGACCTGCACGTCACCCTGCAGGGGTCGATTCCGCCGTACGGGTTCTTCCTGCTCGAACGCACGGACGATCATCCGGTGGCAGACGTGGCTGCCGATCAGATCTACACCGGCGGGCTGAACAACGACGGCGAGTCGCTTTGGCTGCTGGACCCGGCCGGCGCCGTGATCGACTCGGCCAACGGGGACGGCGGCGGATGGCCGGCAGGAAACGGGGCCGCACGGCACAGCATGGAGCGCCGCGGCGGGGAGGATCGTTCCGGCAACTGGGGGACCTTTCCCGGCTATGGCGGCGTGGGCCACGATTCGTCCGGAAACCGAATCGGCGGCACGCCGCGTTATCCCAACGCCATCAACTTGCCGGCGCCTGCTCCCACCCACATCCCCAGCCGCTTGGTGATCAATGAAGTTCTCATCCGTCCACATTACGACTGGGAAGGCACCGGCGGTGTATCGCCAAATGACGAGTTCATCGAGATCTACAACGCCGGGGACCTGCCCGTTCACCTGCTCGGTTGGATACTCGACGATGCCGAGGGCGCCGGCTCGAAGCCCTACACGCTCCCGGACAGCGTGCTCCCGGCGCACGAGTTCCGTGCCTACTTCCGGTCTCGTACCCGCCTGGCACTCAACGACACGGGCGACACCGTCCGCCTGCTCGAGCCCGGCGGGCGCGTCGTCGATCAGATCGCTTACCTTAAGGTCCGCGCTTACAACCTGTCCTACGGCCGCCTGCCCGATGGCGGTCACCATCTCTTCTACGGCCTGTGGCCGACCGCCGGGCTCCCTAACATCCTCTTCGTTGAACCCCGGCTGCCACTGCTGATCCAGGACACCTTCGACTGCCCGGCGGGTCACATGCATCCGCTGCTCGCTCAGTTTCCAACTCTTCCCCTGGCAAGGCTCCACGCCACGACTCCCCTCCTGATTTGCCCCTGATTCTCTTGGTGGTGTCTTTCACATGCCTTTCATGCAGACCGGGTCCATTTGTATTCGCCTTTCACTCTCGGGGGCGTAGGCTGAAGGCAGAAGATAGAGCCGCGTGGACACGTGAAGGAGGCAGCTATGACCACGCCGATCCTGACCCCCGACCGAGAAGAGCGACTGTCCAGAACGAAGTCATCCGCACCGGCGGTCCGGGGGGATACCAACCGCGTCATCGAGGCCTTGCAGGCCGCCGCCCGGGAGGTGGGCGATCGCATGGCGGACACCGCCAACCAGACACGCGATCGGGCCATCGAGCACGTGCGGCGGCTCGGGCCGGAAACCTGGCGCGAGGCTCCGCTCGCCCGCCTCACCCACGAGCCCGGCTTTCTCACGCCCTTCAAGCTGGGCCTGGCGGCCCAGTGTGCCCGCGTTCTCGGTGCCAGCGAGCCGCGGGTCCTTTCGGCCTTCACCTACGACCTGGCCGATCACACGATTCATCTGCTCCTTCTGGTCGATGAGGCCTCCGCCGGGTTGGAGGGTTTCGCCCAGGAGTTCGACCGGGCACTCTCGGCCTCCATCGACGCGCTGCGCCTGCCGGATTGCTTCGAGTGCACCTCGGTGCTCGATGTGCACCAGGTGACCCCGCGCGACGTCCGGCTCGGCATCGGCCTCGCCGGTCTGCTCTCGTCGGTCGCCAGCGCCCCGCTGCGAGTGTGGAACCGCCACGAGCCGATGGAACATACAACGCCGATCATCTGGCACTTGTCCGAAGTGGCCGAGACGGTCTGTCTGGAGGCGGTCAACCTGGTACGCCAGCACACGCCGGCGCTGGCCCCGATCGGCCAAATGGAAACGCTCATCCGCCGTCCGGACTTCATCGGTCCCTTCAAGTGCGGGCTGGCGGTCTGCCTGGGCAAGGTGCTGGGCGCCAATGATGACCGCGTGCGGGCCGTATTTCATGCCGATCCGGCCGAGTTGCCTCTGTGTCTGCTCGTCCTCGTCACCGAGCCGACCGCGGCGCTGGCGGCATTCATCGCCGCCCTCGACCGTGCGCTGTCGATCGAACTGCACAACCTGCACGTCCCGGAATTCGCCGGACAGGACAGGGTGCTCGAGGTCCACCTGATCACGCCCCAGGAGGTGCGCCTCGGGCTGGGCGACGCCGCCCGGCTGGCCTCGGTGCACTCGGCGCCGACAGGAATCTGGAGCCGCTAGAGCGGCGGCACGAACGTGAATCAGGCCCCCCAAAAGCACGCCGGGGGGCCTGAAGTTTTCACGAGTTTTTCATGCCGCTGGGTCGGATTTGCATGCGTCTTTCATCGGCCGGATGCTAGGCTGGATGTAGCCCGGCGGATTCCACCGGGTGGCCACGTCAACCCACTGCTGGGCGGTCGTGGTGTGAGCTTCTCTCCTTGGTGACGAGAGGCGCGGGCGCCATCCCCCGCCTCTCGCCGTTTTCTCACCGGCCGCGTTGCCCTGTCCTTCGGGAGGTGTAGACTCGCTGCAGAGGCCGCCGTGACCAACGCCTTGGACGTCACCCTTGAGCGACATCCCTTCGAGCTCCGCGTCCTGACGGAGGTCGCCAAGACGCTGACTGCCCGCCTGCCTCTGGCAGACGTGCTGTCCCGGGCGATGGAGCGCCTCAACGCCAGCCTGAGTTCGGCCGACGTGGGCATCCTGTACCTGTGGGATGAGCGGTCCGAACTCTTCCGTGCGGCCGCCTCCTTCGGCTGCGACCCCGAGCCGCTCGGCGAAATCGCACTGCAGCGCGGCGAGTTGGTGACGGGCAAGGTGTTCGCCGAGGGCCAGCCGCGGCTGTACACCACCGCCGAATTGATCGCCGTGGCCATGGGAAATCTCTCACCCGGCAACCGGCACGAGCTGGGCCGGGCCCTGGGCACCGAGTTGCTGCCACGCAACGTCCTGGCCGCACCGCTGCGCGTGGCCGACGAGGCCTTCGGCGTTCTGCTGCTCTACACGCTGCACAGCGCCATTACCTTCACCTCCGCCGACCTGCCTTTCATCCAGACGCTGGCCGACCTGATGGCCCTGGCAATTGACCGCGGCCGGCTAGAGGAGGCCGACGAAGTCATCCGCGAGGTCCGCCGCTCCGAGCGGCTGCGGTCCGAGATCATGGCCACGCTGTCGCACGAACTGCGCACGCCCCTGGCCGCCATCCGCGGCTACGCCACCGCTATGATGATGGAAGAGATCCGCTGGCCGAAGTGGAAGCGCACCCAGTTCCTTCGCCAGATCGACGAGGAATGCGAGAACTTGCAGGCCATGATCGGCGAGATCCTCGACTTGTCGCTCATCGACATCGGGCAATTGACCATCGAGCCTCAGCCGCTCCGCCTGCCGCATCTGCTGACCGAGGTTGCCGCCGAGATGCAGCGCCGGACCCGCGTCCATCGGCTCCTGGTCGATACGCCCCCGGACTTCCCGATCCTGGACGCCGATCCACATCGCGTCAAACAGGTGGTACGCAACATCCTGGACAATGCCGTCAAATACTCGCCGACCGGCGGCCTGGTCGTCATCCGGGCCGAAGCCGACGAACGCGAGGCGACCGTCAGCATCTCCGATGAGGGCGTGGGCATCGCCCCCCAGGATATGATCCCGTTATTCGACAAGTACTTCCGCGCCAAGTCCCCCACCGGGTACCATGTCGCCGGTACCGGCCTGGGGCTACCCGTGGCGCGCGCCATTGTCGAGGCTCACGGCGGGAGAATCTGGGCGGAGAGCAAAGTCGGCCAGGGCACAACGCTGCACTTCACGCTGCCGCGCACTGGCTTGAGCTCGGATAACCATGACCAATAATCGACCGCAGGGCCTGTTCCGCGGGCGCTGGGGCCTGCCGCGTAAGCCGCGTGCCCTGGTGGTGGACGACGAGCCGAAGCTGGTGCGGCTGGTGCGCGAGGTGCTGACCAGCATCGGCTACGAGGTGCTGACGACCGCCAGCGGCGAGAGCGCCGTCGAGATGGCGGCCGTCGAGCAGCCCGATCTCATCGTGCTCGACATCGTCCTGCGCGACAACACCGACGGCTACGAGGTCGCTCGCCGGGTGCGCGAGTTCTCGGATGTTCCGATCCTGATGCTCACCGCCAAGTCCCGCGAGGCCGATCTGCTGCGCGGCTTCGAGGTCGGCGCCGACGATTATCTGACCAAACCCTTCAGTTCCCGGGAGTTGGTGGCGCGCGCCCGGGCATTGCTCAAGCGCTCGCGTCAGGCGGAGGGATCGCCGGACACCAGCCAGATCGACGTCGGCGAACTGCATATCGACCTGGTGCGCCGCCGCGTTACCGTCAGCGGGCGGGACGTGCGCCTGACGCCCACCGAGTACAAGCTGCTGTACGAGCTGGCCAGCCATCCCGGGCAGGTGATGCTGCACGAGCAGCTGCTCTCCGCCATCTGGGGCGAGGAGTACCGGGATGACCTCGAGTACCTGCGCGCCTATGTCCGCTATCTGCGCCAGAAGCTCGAGGCCGATCCGTCACATCCCCTGTTGATTGTGACCGTCCCCGGCGTCGGGTATATGCTCGCCGGGCCCCTGGAACAGAAGCCTCCGGCCTGACGATCAGCCCCTCACCGGGGCCGCGTTTGTTGTCTTGACTGCCGCGCGCTCGACGCGCTGGCCGTCGAACCCGGTCTGTGCAAGCCCTTGAAAATCGAAACCGACACACAACGCCCGATGGCTGCCCAGTGCATCTCGCAGCTGCAGACCCGCCTGGGCGCCTGACACTTCTCCGAGCCTCTCCGAAGGTCTAGCCTGAGTCCAAGCCCGGGTAGCGGGGCTGAGCGGCCCGCCCGCTGTCGCGACCTTTTGGCGCGGGTTGCGTAGACCGGGTTGAAGGAAGAAAGGAAACGGAGGTAACGATGACCACGGAAACCCGACGCCTGTACCGGTCGCTTCGGCAGCGCATGATCGGTGGCGTGTGCGGCGGCCTGGGCGAGTACCTGGCGATCGATCCCACGCTGATTCGGGTACTCTTCGTCCTGGCAGCCGTCTTCGGAGGGCACGGGCTCCTGCTCTACCTGATCCTGCTGCTCCTGGTGCCGATCGAGCCGGAAGTGACGGCCCCGATTCAAACGCCGCCGACAGCCTGACGTCTGTACGCGAGCAGGCGATGAACGGAGGGCGCGGGTGGCGCCCTCCGTTCGCGCCGACGCCGCGGAGCGGCATGTTAAAATCCTGATCCCGCCGTCGGAGTCCGTCGATGCTTGCACCCGCCGCCATCCGTCTCGTTCCCTACCGGCAGGAGGCCGAGCCTCCGCACCGGGCAGCGATCGTGCGCGTGGAGACGGGGCTGGAGGGGCTCTCGGACGACGAACTGCAAGTCCTCGGTCACCTGATCGAGGCCGCCGACCTGATCAACCCTGTCTTCCGTCACCAATGCGATGCCCGCACCTCCGGCCTCAGGCGCCTAGTCCTGCAGCTGATCGAGACTGCCGAGGGCTCGGTGCTGCAGAAGCTGGAAGACTACCGGGCCATTCTCGAACTGCAGAATGCGCCTTTCGCGTCGATCCCCCCGAAGAATCATCTGCTGGATGTCTCGCCGGAGGACCTGCACCTGCTGGCGCGCCTGGCGGGCCCGTCGGTGGAACACGACCTCCACGCGTATCTCGACCTGCTCACCCGTGGTGAGACGCCTTCGGACAAGGTCAACTTCTACCCGCCCGACCTGACCGATGCCGAGTTCGATTCCCTGGGTGCAGCCCGCAGCCTGCCGAACTCCTCCGTGGTCCGCGACTCCAACGGAACCCCGCATGTCGTCCTGAACGAGGTGCGCTATCGCACCGCCCTGCTGCCGGTGCTGGCCCACCTGCGGGCGGCGCGTGACCTGACCGCCGATCCGGGGTTCCGCATCTACCTGGACGCCAAGATCGTCGAGCTCGAAAGCGGCAGCGAAGAGGCGCGACGCGTGGCCGACCACGCCTGGGTGAGCCACACCTCGCCGATCGACATCGTGATCTCGACCGGGCTGGAGGTCTATCTTGACGGTTACCGCAACGCGCGCGGCGCCGCCACGGGCGGCGTCTACCTGCGCAATCGCAGCGCCGATGCATTGCTGAAGACGATCGTCGCGCAGGTTCCGCACCTGGAGTCTCTGGCTCCCTGGACGCATCGCCGGACCGACGTCGACCTCTCGACGCTCCCCAAACTCAAGTTCGTCGACGTGATCGCCTGGGCCGGAGACTACGTCGGAGGGCCGATGACCACCCTGGCCCAAAGCCTGCCCAACGATGAATGGATCGTGCAGGCCTACGGTGCGGTCAACATGGTCTACGTCAACACCAGCCGCTTGGCGCTGGTCAGCAGCGGCCGGCTGGCGGCGGATCGATTCCTGACCCGCGAGAGGGCCGGGCGGCCGTCCCAGGCGCTGTTTGACGCCTACACGATGCACACTGCTCTGCACGAGATCGGGCACTCCACCGGCCGGATGGACCCGGCCCACGCCGAGGGCCAGCCGCGCGACTACCTGCAGGAGGAGTATTCCTGGCTGGAGGAGACGCGCGCCGAACTCTTTGGGTTGTGGGCTCTGCGGCCGCTGACCGAGGCAGGCATTTTCGACCCGGCGGTCGAGCAGGCCGGGTACGACGGCATGCTGCTGGCGATGCTGGGAGCGCTGAAGTATGAGCCCCTGCAGGCGCACGTTCGCGCCCGCAACGCCATCTTCCACTACGCCGAAGCGGCGGGCGCCCTGCGGCGCGTGACCGAAGATGGCCAGCTGCGCTTCGAGGTTGTGGCGGAGAAGATTTGCCTGACGGTGATCGAGATGCTGCGGACGGTCGCCGACTTGCGCGCGGCGGGAGACAAGCCCGGCGCGATTCGATTCCGCGAGCAGTATGTGCACACGGATCCGCTGAAGCCTGAGATCGAGGCCCGGACGGCGGACTTGCCCCAAGGCACCGGCCTGGTGTTCCCTCGCCTGGAGCAGGCCGATGGCCGCTATCTGCGCCAATGGGTCTACCCGGAACGCTTCGAAGATCAGCCGAAGTTCGCCTTCGAGCTGCCGCCCGAAGTGGTCTAGCCGCGACGCCTGCGTGTCTCCAAGCCCCGAGTTTGGCTTGTCATAATTGACGCTCCGCGCCCTGCTGTTATGGACCTTTCCCCGGCTCCTACCGTTTCACCCCCTTCGTCGGCTTTAACGGAAGGCTTACCTTGGCATGCTATATATGGAAGCGTATGGCGCTTGTAAGGGAGATCTGGCGGGTTTCGGACCTAGGATAGTGACGAGGGCAAAGTGGATCACGCAGAAGTAGACCTCGACTGGTACCTGATGGAGCCTGACGAGCCGGAGGACGAAACGTCCTACGTCGAGCCAGACGGGATGGTGTATACGGCACTCCACGAGCTTGGCGCCCGCCTGGTGGCGGTCGAGCCGCAGCTTCCGGAACTGATCTAGCCATTCGATCCCCCGTGTTGAACAGGGCAGGGGCGAGGCATCTCGCCCCTGTCCGCTTTCCACGCACCGCTCGTTGAGGGACCGCTTTGCTATAATGCCGACTATGGCCCTGACGCGCGACGAAGTGCATCACATCGCTCAACTGGCCCGCTTGAGCCTGACGGCAGACGAAGAGGCCCGCTACCAGGTCCAGTTATCTGCGATCCTCGAGTACGCCGCCCGGCTACTCGAGGTCGACACGTCTTCCATCCCTCCCACGGCCAGCGTGCTGCCTCTCGACGCTCCGCTGCGTCCGGATGTGCCGCGCTCGTCCGGCGCGGTCCCCCAGTTGATGGCCAATGCCCCGGAGGCGGCCGAAGGCATGTTCCGCATCCCGCCGGTGTTCGAATAGCAGCGGGCTCTCCCTGCAACCCTGCCCATGACTGATCTTTCGTCGCTTTCTCTGCTCGAGGCCACGATGCGGCTCCGTTCGGGCGAGATCCGCTCCCTGGACCTGACCGGTGCGTGCCTCGAGCGCATCCAGCGCCTCGACGCTGCGCTGTGCTCCTTCCTGTACGTTGCCCCCGACAGGGCGCTGGAGCAGGCTCGCCGCGCCGACCGCGTGCTCGCCCGCTGGCATATCGACCAGGCATCTTCCCTTCCGCCGCTGACGGGTATCCCCGTGGCGGTCAAAGATGTGCTGTGCCTGGAAGGAATGCCCGTCACCGCCGGCTCGCGGATCCTGGAGGGATTTCACCCTCCGTACACGGCGACCAGCGTCCGCCGGCTCATCGAGGCCGGGGCGATTGTCCTGGGCAAGACCAACACGGACGAGTTCGCCATGGGCTCATCGACCGAGAACTCCTCCTACGGTGTGACACACAATCCGTGGGACCTGCGCCGCGTGCCCGGCGGGTCATCGGGTGGATCGGCAGCGGCGGTCGCGGCGAGCATGTGCTTTGCGGCCCTGGGCAGCGACACCGGCGGCTCGATCCGCCAGCCGGCCGCTTTCTGCGGCCTCACCGGGCTGAAGACCTCCTACGGACGCGTCTCGCGCTACGGGCTGATCGCCTTTGGGTCGTCCCTGGACACCGTCGGTGGATTCGCCCGATCAGCGGCCGATTTGCTGCCGGTCTTCCAGGCTATCGCCGGCCACGACCCGCTGGATTCGACCAGCCTGCCGGCGCCTGTCCCCGCCGTGGAGTGGGAGAGCCAGGGGCTGCGCGGCGTGCGCGTCGGGGTGCCGCGGGAGTACTTCATCGACGGCATGCAGCCGGCGGTCGAACGCGGCGTTCGTCAGGCGGTGGAGGTGCTGCGCTCGCTGGGGGCCTCGATCCGCGAGATCCACCTGCCGCACACCGACCTGGCGCTGCCGGTCTACTACCTGATCGCTCCGGCGGAGGCATCGGCCAATCTCGCCCGCTATGACGGCGTGCGTTTCGGCCCGCGCCGCAGTGGGGAAGGCTTGCTCGACCAGTACCTCGAGACGCGCGGTGCCCTGTTCGGCCCGGAGGTCAAGCGGCGCATCATGCTCGGCACCTACGCCCTGTCGGCCGGCTACTATGATGCTTACTACGGCCAGGCGCAGAAGGTGCGCACGTTGATCAAACAGGACTTTGATGACGCCTTCCGCCAGGTAGACCTGATCGCCTGTCCCGTCACGCCCACGACCGCCTTCGGTATCGGCCAGCACGGCGACGATCCGCTGTCGATGTACCTGGAAGACGTGTTCACTCTGCCGGCCAATCTGGCCGGCGTGCCGGGGATTGCATTCCCCGTCGGGTTCGACGAGGATGGGCTGCCGATCGGCATGCAGCTCAACGCACCGTCGCTGGGCGAAGCGGACTTGTTTCGCGCCGCACACGCCTATCAGGCCGTCACCGCCTGGCACAAGGAGCGCCCCGCACTATGAAGATCGTAATTCCCATGGCCGGGTACGGCACACGCCTGCGCCCCCACACCTGGTCGAAACCTAAACCGTTGGTGACCGTCGCCGGCAAGCCGGTGCTCGGGCACGTGCTGGACATGTTCACCTCCCTGGCGTCGATCGACGAGGTGATCTTCATCGTCGGCTACCTGGGCACGCAGGTCCAGGACTACGTCGGGCGTGCTTACCCCGGGCTGAAAGCGCGCTATGTCGAGCAGACGGAAATGTTGGGCCAGTCGCATGCCGTCTGGCTGGCGCGTGAAGGGCTCAGTGGTCCGATGCTGTTGGTGTTTGTGGACACCCTGATCGACACCGACCTGCGCGGCCTGGCGTCCGATCCGGCGGAGGCGATCGCCTGGGTCAAGGCCGTCCCTGACCCGCGCCGGTTCGGCGTCGCCGAACTCGGGCCGGACGGACTCGTGCGCCGGTTGGTCGAGAAACCCCAGGATGTCACCAACAACCTGGCCGTGGTCGGCATGTACTACCTGCGCCAGGCCGAGCGGTTGATCTCGGCCATTGAAACCCAGATGGCCAATCGAGCAGGTGCTGCATGGCGAGTTCTTCCTGGCTGACGCCTTGACGATCCTGCTTCGGCAGGGGTTGAAGATGCGCGTGCAGCCGGTGGAGGTCTGGCACGACTGCGGCAAGCCCGACACGCTGCTTGAGACCAACCGCTACCTGCTCGATCACGGCCGCGACAACTCGGCCATCGCCGCGCAGCGCCCGGGTGTCGTCGTCATCCCTCCGGTCTTCATCGATCCGACCGCCGTGGTCACCGAAGCAGTGATCGGCCCCCACGTTTCGATCAGCGCCGGCTGCGAGGTGCGGCGTTCACTCGTGCAGGACTCGATCATCGATGATGGGTCGCTGATCCTGGATACTGCCCTGGCCGCATCGCTGATCGGGCGCGAGGCGCGGGTCATCGGGCGCTACCGATCACTCAACGTCGGCGATTCGTCCGAGATCGGCTTCGCCTAGGCGCCGATGGCCTCCCCTGCACTTGCGTTCACCGAGAGTGGTCCGGATGATGCCCCCACGGTCGTCATGCTGCATGGCGGCGGGGCGGCCGGCTGGACGTGGCGTCCAGCGGTCGAGCGCCTGCCGGAGTTCCACTGTCTGGTCCCCGATCTCCCCGACCACGCCGGCAGTATCTCGTCCGCCGGCCCGTTCAGCATGCCAACGGCGGTCGACGCGGTGATCGATCTGATCCGTCGCCGCGCTCACGCCGGCCGGGCCCACGTGGCCGGCCTTTCGCTCGGGGCACAAACCATCGTGGCCCTGCTGTCACAGACGCCAGAGGTCGTCGACCGGGCGCTGGTCACGGGAGCGCTCGTCCACCCGCTTCCAGGAGCCCGATGGCTGTACGGCCTGCTCAAGCTGACGGTGCGGGCCTACATGCCCTTCCGCAACCTCGACGGACTCGTGCGGGCCAACGCCTGGAGCTACGGGATCCCCTCCGCGTATCTCGAAGCGTTCCGGGAGGACACTCGCCGGCTGACCGCTGACTCCTTCCTTCGGATCATGCTCGCGAATCTGTCGTTCCGGCTTCCCGGGAACCTATCAACAGTTACTACTCCGACGCTGGTGTTAGCCGGCCAGCGCGAGTACGGCGTGATGCGCCGCTCGGCTCGCGATTTGGCGGCGGCGCTGCCTCGGGGTCAAGGTGCGATCGTTCAAGGCGCCGGTCACAACTGGCCGCTGGAGCGGCCTGATCTATTCGCCGAGGTGCTGCGCGCCTGGGTTCGCTCCGCTCCCTTGCCGGGACAGTTGATCGACATCGACTCGGTCCGGCGAGCCTGACCGATGTCCGCCGAGAAGGTCGAATGCCATTCCGGCTATACTTACGGTGAGCGGCCGATCGCCCTGCACTGGCAGGGGGAACGCCTGATCGTTCAGGCGATTGAGGCCCGCTGGCGCATCCCGGGCGGAACCTGCTTCCGGGTCCGCACCGAGGACGGCCGAATCTTCGAGCTGTTCTACGGCGAACTATACGACGAGTGGCGGGTCCACCTCCCCTGATCTCCTGGGCGGCGGGCCCTCAGGAGCACGCCAGGATGCGCGACTTCGTTGCCCGCCGGATTGCCGACATCCCGCCGTCCGGCATCCGACGCTTCTTCGACATCGCCGCCACGATGCAGGATGTGATCTCCCTCGGCATCGGCGAGCCGGACTTCACCACCCCCAGCCCGATCCTGAACGCCGGCATCCTCTCGCTGCAGGACGGCCACACGCACTACACCTCGAACTCCGGCATCCTCGAGCTAAGGCAGGCGATCGCCGATCAGATCCAGGGACTGTACGGCGTGGCGTACGAAGCCCGCAGCGAGATCCTGGTCACGGTCGGTGTATCGGAGGCGTTGTATCTGGCGCTGGTGGCGACGCTCGATCCAGGCGACGAGGTCATCGTCCCCACGCCGTGTTTTGTCGCCTATCAGCCAGAGATCCTCCTGGCCGGCGGTACGCCCGTGCCGCTGCCGACGACCGTCGAGGACGCTTTCCAGGTGGCCGCCTCCGCCGTCGAGGCGCTGATCACGCCGCGCACCAAGGCGCTGCTGCTCGGCTACCCCAATAACCCGACCGGTGCCGTCATGTCGCGCGAGCGGTTGGTGGAGCTGGCGCGCGTAGCCGAGGCCCACGATCTCCTGGTCATCTCGGACGAGATCTATGACCGGCTGGTGTATGGCGGGCACGAACACGTGTGCTTCGCAGGCCTGCCGGGGATGCGCGAGCGAACGATCACCCTGGGCGGGTTTTCCAAGGCCTATGCCATGACCGGCTGGCGCATCGGGTATGCCGCCGCCCCGGCGCCGATGCTCTCCGAAATGCGCAAGGTGCATCAGTACACGATCATGTCCGCCCCAACGACGGCTCAGATCGCGGCGCTGGAGGCGATCCGAAGCGGCGAACCGCACGTGCAGGCCATGGTCGAGGAGTATGACCGGCGCCGCCGGTTGATCGTCGGCGGCTTGAACGACCTGGGCCTTCCGACCTTCGAGCCCAAGGGCGCTTTCTACGCGTACCCGTCGATCGCGGCCACCGGGCTGACCGACGAGGCGTTCGCCGAGGCGCTTCTCAACGAGGAACGTGTGGCGGTCGTCCCGGGCAACGCGTTCGGCGGGGACGCAAGCTTCGTCCGCTGTTCCTATGCCACGGCCTATGAGAAGATCGAAGAAGCCCTGGAGCGTATTCAGAGGTTCATGCGCCGACACGGGTGAGCGCGTGGGGGAACACGCGGCCGCGCGAAGCGCCTGATCCTCGGCCCTGCGCTCGACCCGGGTTCACTCCTCTCGTCCCCGGGTAGAATGAGCCCGCTCAAGAACGCAGCCGATTCGAAGCTCGTGGAGGGGAAGATGACGCGACGGTCGTTCGCTGGGGGTGTGGCGATCACGATTCTCGCCCTGACGGCGCTCAGTTGTTCGCTGCTTGGACGGGTGGTGGATGATGCCACGGGCGGCGCGGCGTCCACGCTCGAGGCGCTGCAATCCGAGATGGAATCCATGTTGGCCACGCTGCCGGCTGAGCTGCCCTCCGAACTTCCCCAGGCGACCGACGATGGGCCTCCGATCCTGAACCTCGGATCGGCGATCCTCGGTCAACTGTCCTACCCGTCCGAGGGCATCCCGCCCCTCAAGGTCGTCGCGTTTGACGTGATCACGCAGGCTCCGGTCGCCAGCGTCGAGACCGAAGCTGGCCAGTCCTCCTACAGCCTCTCCGTCCCCGACGGTATCTACTACGTCGTCGCCTACACCCAGGACGGACAGCTTGCCGGAGGCTACACGAATGCGGTCCCCTGCGGGCTGAGCGTCGAATGCACGGATCACTCGCTCCTGCCGGTGCCGGCGGCGAATGGAACCGCCACGGACGGGATTGATCCGGCAGACTGGTACGCGCCGGCTGGTTCGTTCCCTCCCGCTCCCTAGAGGTTGTGCGCCGGGGGGTGTACGTGACGTCGACGGACGGCAACTACATGGCATCTGGATCGGAGTTCGAGCCGGTCATCGGCCTCGAGGTGCATGCCGAACTGCAGACGCAGTCGAAGATGTTCTGCGCCTGCCCGGTCGTCGATTTCGGCTTCGGCCGCTCCGAATTCGGCTTCGTGCGAGATCTGCACCGGAATGCCCGGCACGTTGCCGGCGATCAACGGCCGCGCCGTCGAATACGCACTGCGGGTCGCTCTGGCGCTCCATGCCACCCCGGCGGAGCACAGCTCCTTTGCCCGCAAGAATTACTTCTATCCGGATTTGCCCAAGGGCTATCAGATCTCTCAATACGAACTGCCGCTGGCCCAAGGCGGCTGGCTGGAGATCGAGCTTCCCGGAGGGGAGCGCCGTGTGCGAATCCGCCGCGTCCACCTCGAGGAGGACACCGGCAAGCTGTTCCACCGCCAGGGGTACTCGCTCATCGACTACAACCGTTCAGGCGTGGCGCTGCTCGAGATCGTTTCCGAGCCCGACCTGCACTCCCTCGAGGAGGTCAAGGCCTACGCCACCGAACTGCGCTCGGTCCTGCGCACGCTGGGAGTGAACAGCGGCGACATGGAGAAGGGCGTGATCCGATTCGAGGCCAATGTTTCGCTTCGCCCGGCCGGCGCCTCGGGCCTGGGGACGCGCACCGAGATCAAGAACCTGAACTCATTCCGCTCCATGCTCCGGGCGGTGGCATTCGAGACGGGCCGCCAGGCCGAATTGCTGCGCACCGGTCGCCCGGTGCAGCAGGAGACTCTCGGCTGGAACGAAGCGACCGGCGAGACGTTCTCACAGCGTAACAAGGAGGAGGCGCACGACTATCGTTATTTCACCGAGCCGGACCTTCCCCCGCTGCGCATCGAGCCATCCCTGGTCGAGAGCGTACGGGCGTCCTTGCCCGAGCTGCCCTCCGAGCGACGGTCCCGCTGGCAACGGGAGTATGGGCTGACCCCAGCGGCGGCCGCCGTCCTCGGCGCCGAGCCGGCCGAGGCAGCCTTCTTTGATGCCGCCGTACGGTCGGCTCCACTTGCCTCTCCGCAGCATCTCGCTCACTGGATGGCCGGCGAGCTGTACGGCCTGTTACACGCCTCCGGGCTGAGCATCGAGGCTTGCCCCGTGACCCCACCCGCGCTGGCCGCGCTGGTCACGCTGGTGGATTCCGGAACGGTGACGGTCGCCAGCGGGAAGGCCGTGCTGTCCGAGATGTTCGCCACTGGTGATTCGGCTGCCGCGGTCGTCGAACGCCGCGGGGTGCAGATCGTCGATGATGCTGACCAAGTCGCTCGGCTCGTCCGGCAAGTGCTTGACTCGCACCCTGAGCAGCTGGCTCAATACCTGGCCGGCAAGGCCTCGATCGGGCAGTGGTTCTTCGGGCAGGTGATGCGCCTGGCCGGCGGCCAGGCCAATCCCGCCCGGGTGCAGCGGGCCTTGCAGGATGCCCTGCGGTCGGCGGAGAACCATCATGCCGGTTTGTGAGAGACGTAACTTGACCCTTCCTGAACCGGAGCAGTACAGTCCAATCAGAAGCCCGTTCTTCCGCCGGCAGCGCCCGCCGGTGGGGCATTGCGCGCCCGGGTTGAGACCATTCGGCGCTCTCTGGCGGAGAGCCCAAGCATCCCAGGAGGAAGCTGACTGTGAACGCATTTGAGATGGCCCAGGCCCAGTTCGACGCTGTGGCCGCCAAGATGAAGCTCGGCAAGGCCGAGAGCGAGTTGATGCGCTGGCCTTTGCGCGAGTTCAAGTTCTCGATCCCGGTGCGCATGGATGATGGCAGCCTGCGCATCTTCACCGGGTTCCGCATTCAGCACAACGACGCGCGCGGCCCCAACAAGGGTGGCATTCGCTTTGCGGCCGACGAGACGATGGACACTGTGCGCGCCCTAGGGATGTGGATGACCTGGAAGTGCGCCGTGGCTGATATCCCGCTGGGTGGCGGCAAGGGCGGCGTGATCGTCGACCCGTCAACGCTGAGCGTGGGCGAGAAGGAACGCCTGTGCCGCGGCTGGATGCAGGTGATGTGGAGGAACCTCGGGCCGCGCCAGGACGTCCCGGCACCGGACGTCGGCACCACGCCGCAGATGATGGCCTGGATGATGGACGAGTACTCCAAGCTCGTCGGCCATTACACGCCCGGCATGATCACAGGCAAGCCGCTGGGCGCCGGCGGATCGCTCGGCCGCACCGAGGCCACCGGCTACGGTGTCACCTACACCATCCGCGAGGCGATGAAGCACCTGAAGATGGATCCCAAGGCCTGCACGGCCTCGATCCAGGGCTTCGGCAACGTTTCGCAATATGCCACCATCGGTTTCACCGAGATTCTGGGCGGCAAGGTCCTGTGCGTCTCGTGCTGGGATCTGAAGGACAAGAAGGCCTATACCTACTCCAAGAAAGACGGCGTCGACGGCCGGTTCCTGCTCTCGATCGTCGATCAGTACGGCTCGATCGACAAGGAGGCCGCCAAGAAGGCGGGCTACGAGATCGAGGACGCCGATGCCTGGCTGTCCAAGGACGTCGACGTGTTGATCCCGGCTGCCAAGGAAGGCCAGATCACGGGCGAGAACGTCGGCAAGATCGGCAAGAAGGTCAAGATCATCGCCGAAGGCGCCAATGGCCCGGTCACCATCGAAGCCGACAAGGAGATCCAGAAGCGCGGCATCCTGGATATCCCCGACTTCCTGTGCAACTCCGGCGGCGTGACCGTGTCCTACTTTGAGTCGGTTCAGAATGACATGAACTTCTACTGGTCAACCGACGAGGTCCTCAAGCGGCTGGACGAGAAGATCAGTACCGCCTTCCACGCGGTTCTGGACACCTCTCTCAAGCAGAATGTCTATATGCGCGACGCTGCTTACCTGGTCGCCATCGAGCGTGTCGTCAAGGCGATGCAGTTCCGCGGCTGGATCTAGGCCTGCAGCGCCTCCGAACCAAATCTTCCGACCGGGGGGTCAAGTGACCCCCGGTCGGGTCTTTAAGCCCTATCTGATCTCCTCTCCCTTTTCACCAGTTAGTGAATCTCGTAGTCGTCGTAGGGGCTGTGGATGTGTGGATGATCTTGAAAAATGGATGCAAGAACCGAAGATGCAGCCTCCACGCGTTGAACGCCGCCAGGAGTGGCGCAGTCACCGTCTCTGTTTGTGAACAGGGACTCGGGGGACAGCATGTGAACGGCGAGCATCCTGAACGACCGATGCCGACAAGTACGCCACATGTAAGCGACTTGGCCCTTCCGATGGCACAGATGCCGTCAACCGAACCGGCGTCCTGTTCAGACAATCCTGGGTTCTCCCCAAAGGAGGGCGTTTCTCCACAGAAAGAGGCCAGTTATCCACAGAGGAGGACGTGTGCCGGCCCGGCGTCAGCTCGGATTCAAGCAAGCAACGGCCGCTGGGCTACAATGGCGCCATGACGGAACGAAATACGCTCTCGGAGTTTGTTGGGCGCCAGGCGGATGAAATTCGCCGTGCCTGGACCTCGCTCCCCTCTAGCAGCCAGTCGGACCTGGGAAGGGCGCTTGGCCTGCTGCCGACCGACATGAAGCGGTGGCGCGGCCTGATCGGCGAGGCGATCGAACACTTACGCGTCGCCGCGGGTGACAAGCACCGGGTGGTCATTGTCGGCCCGGCGAACAGCGGGAAGTCGACGTTGTACAACACGCTGATCCGCTCCGGGAATGACCGCGCCGAGGTGAGCGCCTTGCCGGGGACGACGCGCCAGGCGCAGGCGGCCGACGCAGGGTTGTTCTCGATCGTCGACACACCGGGCGTCGATGCCCCGGGGAGCGTCGGCGAGCAAGAGCGCGGGCGAGCGCTGGCGGCGGCGGAAGGCGGGGACCTGCTGCTTGTGCTGTTCGATGCCGAACACGGAATCCGCCCCCCGGAACAGACATTGTTCAACGATCTGGCCGGATTGGGCAGGCCCATGGTTGTGGCGCTGAACAAGATCGACCTGGTGGGGCGGGAGCGGGCAGCGGTCCTCGGGCGCGCGGCTGCGGCGCTGGGGGTCGAAGCCTCACAACTGATTCCGGTCAGCGCCAAACAGGGGCAGGGCCTCGACCGGCTCCTGGTGGCCGTGGCGAAATCCGAGCCGGGCATCGTCGCCGCGTTGGGTGCGGCACTGCCGGCTTATCGGGGAAAGCTTTCCCAGGCGGTCGTAGCCCGGGCGGCCTCGACGGCCGGAGCGATTGCGCTGACGCCGCTGCCCTTCGCCAGCTTCCTGCCCCTCGTCGTGGTACAGAGCGCCATGGTGATGAGCATCGCCCGGATCTATGCGTACCGGATGACGCTAAGCCGGGCCCGCGAGCTGGTGGCAACCTTTGGCATTGGGCTGTTGGCGCGCAGCCTGTTCTACGAGCTAACCAAGTTCGGAGGCCCTCCGGGTTGGCTGGTGGCAGCGGCGGTAGCGGGCGGAACGACCGTGGCGATGGGCCGGGCGGCAACTGTCTGGTTCGAGCGCGGTGAGAAGCTCTCAGGGGAGACGCTCCGGCATCTGTCGCAATCAACCACCGAGGGACTGATAGGACGGCTTGGCCGGCGCGGCCGACGGGCGCCCAGCCGCATCGTGTTGCAGGATGACGTCCGTCAGGCGCTGGCCGAGATGGAGCCCGAAGCGGGGGCGCCGGACTTGGCGATCGACGGCACGGAATCCTGAGGCGACCTGGCCGGGTCCAGAGGAAGGTGCGATGTCCGATGGTGCGCACGACCTGCTTGTTCGCGGGATCGCGGCGGCGAAAGCCGGCGAGCGGGCCGAGGCACGCCACTACCTGGAGTGGGCCCTTCGGCAGCAGCCGTCCTCGGACGAACAACTAGAGGCCTGGCTCTGGCTGAGTGATGTGGCCGAGGCGCATGACGAGGCGCGCCGCTGGCTGGAAGAAGTCCTGGCGAACGACACTCACAACCCACGTGCACTCCGACGACTGGCTGTCCTCGACGGGCGTCTGCCGCGCGGGGACATCATCGACCCGGATCAACCTCTCCCGGCACCCGCACAAGTCGATGGCCCCGTGGACGTTGAGCGATTCGCCTGTCCCGCGTGCGGTGGGCAAATGGCCTATGCACCGGACGGCGAGGGCCTGCAGTGTGACCACTGCGGCCGGCGGACGGCGATCGCCGACGGCGAACAGGTTGTCATTCCCGCCGCCGAGAACGATTTCGTGCTGGCGTTGGCGACCGCGCGCGGGCATGCCAGGCCTGAGGCAAGCCGGACCTTTGCCTGCGCGGCATGTGGGGCGCGCTTCCTTCTCGCACCGGAGACGCTCTCACTCACCTGTCCCGTACTGCGATGCCACCTATGCCGTCGAGTCGGGCGATGAGCGCATGCTGGTCGCACCGGATGCCATCGTGCCCTTGATGGTTTCGGAGGACGAGGCCCGGCGCAGCCTGGTGGCGTGGTCGCACAAGTCCGTCGGGATCGACAAGGCGTTCATCATCGACCGTCTGGCCGCGGTGTATCTGCCGGTCTGGCTGTTCGAAATGGGCGGGGTGATCGATTGGACCGCTGCGCCCGCCGGAAGCAAATGGAGGCTGGAATCCGGCCCGCTGAGCGGGACGGAATCGCCAGTGAGCCCGATCGCCGTGTTGGGCAGGGCAAAGGCGCAGCCAGGGCAGGCGGCGGCTGCCGAGAACATCTCGGCGGACTTGCTGATTGCCTTTGAGACCAGGTATCTGGCCGCCTGGCCGGCGGAGACCTATAGCCTCTCCCTGGCGGACGCCGCATTACGGGCGCGCGAGCGTTCCCTGGACGCGACCGAGGCACGATTGAGTGCCGAGGCCGGTGGTCTGCGGCCTGCGGTCCGATCGGCGCGCATGATCGTCGAGTCCTTCCGCCTCACGCTGGTGCCGGTTTGGCTTGCGGAAGCCCACGTCGGGCGAACGCACCTCGGGCTCGTCTTGAGCGGCGTGACCGCGGCCATATATCGCGGGACACGGTAAAACGGCAGCCTGGCAGGCTAAGCTCCACTCACAGTCAAGCACACGAACAGCCGGGGGAAGGCCCAGAGGCCGAGAGCAACTCGGCCTGCATCCGGATTCGCTGAGCCTGTGCTGCCGTGCCTAGTGCAGCGGGAAGCCCGTGGCCTCACGCAGGGCTGCGGCGGACGCCGCGTCGGGTGCTTCGATCCACAGCGTCTGATCGTTGCCAACATCGAGGACCACTACGCCGGCCTGCGTCGTCCAAGTCAGCGATGTACCCGCACGCCGGGAGGGTCCAAAGCGATTCTCCCCGTACGTGCGGAAGGCGCCGGAGAATTCGTGGGCGTCCCGAACGGTATCCCAGCGCGTCAGCAGAACCAGGGCGGTCCGGGAATCTTCGGGGCTGGAGAGCACCGCGTAGTAATCTCCGTCCCAGCCGGATGCGGCCAGCGCAGTCTCGTCGGAGCCGAGGAAAGCTTCAAGCACCAGAAGCGTGCGCCATTCGCCCAGGACGCCGGCGTCATCGGTCGTCCACTCTGGGCCCAGCGAGGGTGCCAGGTCCGGCAATTCGGGGGGCGCGGCAGGTCATTCGGGTAGCGTTCCGGGTGGAGGATCTGCTCCGTGGAGATTGGCGGATCGGCATAGGCCTGGTCTACGCCGGCCCAGCCCGACTTGAGGAACAGGTAGCGGGCAAACGCGACTCCCTCTTGGATCGGGAAAGTGAGGACCTGCACCAGGCCCGAAGCGGCGGGTCCGATCGCGGACGGCGAAGCGGCGCACCCGGCAAGATGATCTCCCAGAGGACGGGACGATGACCCAAACGTGCGCTGCCACTGTTCGGCGAGGAGGGCGGCATCGCCTTGAATGAGTGCTCGGCTTGCCAGGCAGGCGTCTGTATCGGACGGGCACGCATCGGATCGAGCCGCAGTGGCGAGGCCGGGCATCGACCCCACGAGCCAGCGATCGTACGCGCACGCGACCTGCGCAAGTTCCTCATCCCCTGCCTGCAGGTCGGAGCTGACGGCCAGGCCGTCCTCCGGCGCCTCCGATACAACAGCCGCGCCAAGCCCGAGCGCGGCGAGGATCACGTCCAGGTCGGGATCCAACTCCGCCAGCCCAAACCGCCGCAGCAAGCGAACGTCGCTCTCGAGGGAAGGGGCGGGCCATGCGGCGAAGAAGGCCGCCCGCGACAGCCGTTCGATCTCCACCTGGGTGACCACGCGAGTGGTAAGTGCCTCTCGCGCATCGAGGCCGCGCAGCCGTTCGACCTGGAGGTAGATCTGCTGAAGTCCCGCGAGCGGCGCCGGCGGGAGCGTGCCGGGGGCCGCAGCCGCGGGGGTGAGAGCAGGCGAAGTCGACGGCGGGATCGGAGATGCAGTCGCGGTCGAAGTGGCGGATGAGAGCGGCGCGCAGGCTGCGCACAGCGAGAGGAGCAGTACGAAGCAGGCGGGGCGTATCCGGTGATGCATGACGGCCGACCGGCCTAGCATATCATGCGGGCGAATGGACGACGTGACACGTGGTTGTGCCACGTGTCACGTCGTGGGTCACCGATCCTGGCCGGACGTCGAATTGCGGATGCTGTTGTAGAGCGGGCGCAGCCGGTCGTACATGCGCAGGTAGACCTGCCGGTACAGCTCGTCGTAGGTGCGATGCGATCGCGGATCCGGCTCGAACGTGCGCCCGAGATGCGTCATTTCGCGCAGGGCGGTGGGGAAGTCCGGGTGCAATCCCAGGCCCACGGCGGCGTCGATGGCGGCGCCCAGGCCGGACGCCTCGTAGACATGCGGCCGCGACGCCGGCAAGCCGAAGACGTCAGCGGTGAGCTGCAAGGCGGCATCGCTCTGGCTTCCGCCGCCGGCGACGCGCAGCTCGGTGATCGGAACACCGCTTCGTTTCGAGGTGCGCTCGGCGCCTTCGCGCAGCGCATAGGCCAAGCCCTCGAGGATGGCGCGATACAAGTGCGCTCGAGTATGCCCGGCGCCGAATCCGATGACAGCGCCGCGCGCTTCCGGGCCGGGATGCTTCAGGCCGGGCGACCAGTAGGGTTGGAGCACGAGGCCTTCCGATCCGGGCGGCACGGCGCGCACCAACTCGTCGAACAACGCCTCGGGCGCCACCCCGCGCTCGTCGGCGATGCGTTGTTCGCGCAGCCCGAACTCGTGCTTGAACCAGCTCACCATCCAGTAGCCGCGGTAGATCTGCACCTCCAGGCTGTACGCGCCCGGGACGGCGGAGGGGTAGGGCGGGAGAAGCGGAATCACCTCGAGGTAGCGTCGGTGGGTCGTATTGATCGTCGCCGCCGTTCCGTAGCTG
This sequence comes from uncultured Chloroflexia bacterium, assembly GCA_963743255.1. GTDB lineage: Bacteria > Chloroflexota > Anaerolineae > Anaerolineales > E44-bin32 > DYJB01. Next base: position 102,876 of record CAVUPD010000013.1, on the reverse strand, counting down.
AGGCATCCGATGTGCGGCTCGAGCGCGCCGGCACCGATGACCTCGCACGCCTTGTCCGCCGCGGCGGCGATCAAGGGAAGCCCGACTGGGATGCCGGTCGCTTCAGCGGCGGCAGGCGTGATCTTGCCCAACGGCTGCGCAGGGACGACCAGGTCCGGCAGCAGCGAGGGATCCATCGGCAATGCCTGCCACTTCCAGTCCCAACGCTTGGACCAGTGCAGGCCCTTGTAGTCGAAGGGGATGTACCCGACCTGGCAGCCGACCGAGTCGACGAATTGGCCGACCAGACGGTAGGTCAAATATCCGGAAAGCAGCAGGTACTTGTGGGTCTTGCTCCAGATCTCTGGCTGGTGGGTGCGGATCCAGTTGGCCTCGGCTTCGGCCTGCAGGTAAGCGACGGTTCCCGACATGCCGGCCAGGCGGAAGAGCGCTCCCCATGCGCCCTCCCACGGGAGGCAAGCCCTCGGTCCGGCGCTGGTCGAGCCAGCTGATGGCCGGACGCAGTGGGGCGCCGTCCCGATCGAGGTTGAGCACGGTCGAGCGCTGCGTGGTGAGCGCTACGCCGGCGATCCGGTCCTTCGAGACACCGGGCTCGGACCATAACAACTGGCACGCGTGGCACACGGCGTCCCAGAACACGTGCGCGTGCTGCTCGGCTAACCCCGGTGCGTCAGAAAAGTAGGGCTCGATCGGCGCACGGGCCTTGGCCACCAGGTTGCCATGCAGGTCGAAGATCAGCGCACGGGCGCTCTGTGTTCCCTGGTCGATGGCGAGCAAGTGATCACCGGACATGTGCGACTCCTATGGGAAGCCCCGCTGTCGTGCAGGACTGGCGGAAGCAGTCAGAGCAGCGTCCTGCGGTACACGTGTCGGACGGCACGCGCCGCCTGCCGCCTGCATGCGCACCTCCGGCAGAGCAGAACCTCGCGGCCGGAGGAAGATGAGTTAGGGCATGTGCGCGCCGTTCGTCTTCCGCAGCCGGCTAGCCGGGCGGCGAATAACCGGCGCGCCACAGCTCCCGGTAGCGTTCAACTTCATGCACCCACCGTTCGTCATCCCAGTCGAGTTCGTTCTGAGCAACGGAGCGAACGCGGTCGAGCAGCGCCAGGCCGCCCTGCGGCAGCGTCAACCCTAATCGGACGCGGCGCAGCAGCAAGTCGTCGAGGTGAACCACGCCCTCCTGACGGGCCGCCCAGCGGAGCTCGGCCCAGGTGAAGAGGGTACCGTCGATTGGCGCCAGGTCCCCGGGTTCGGAGGCCTCGACCAGCGCCGGCGTCTCCATGCCATGGCGGCCAAGCAGCCGCAGGCAGAGCGCGGGATCGACGAGTCCCTCGAGGCAGCGTTCCGGCGGCAGCGGGTCGAGGACGGGAAGGCGGGCGTCGAGCGTCACGGGTCGCGGTAAGCGAGCTTGCGCCGCGCGCAATGCACTGTGAGCCATGCGCCGGAAGGTGGTCAGCTTGCCCCCGGTAACCGTCAGTAGGCCGCGCTCATCCCACAGGACGTGCTCGCGCAATTCCTTCGACGGGTCCGAGCGCCCGGTGTTGATCACGGCCCGGACCCCGGCCTGTGTCGCCATGACGTCCTGCATCCCGAGTTCGAGCGATGGGAAGGCGAAGGTGGCCATCGCCAGCAAGAAGCTGGCCTCGGCCGAATTGATGGCCGGCTCGAGCGACATATCGTCGACGTGGTCGACATCGGTCGTTCCGATCAGCGTCACCCCCTCCCACGGAACAGCGAACGCCGGTCGGCCGGTGGCCGGGTGCAGCACGCTGACGGCGCGGGTGAGCGGCAAACGCGAGGAGGGGAAGATCAGGTGGCTTCCCCGCAAGCGGCGCAGGCGCCGGCGGCCGCCGACCTGCATGCGCAAGTCATCGGCCCAGGCGCCGGTGGCGCTGAGGACGACCGGCGCCCTGATTTCGGCCGTCCGGTCGGAACCGGGAGATTGATCGCGCGCCACCACGCCGCACACTTGGCCGGTGCGGCGGGTCAACAGGCCCTCGACGCGTGCGTAGTTGAGCGCCAGCGATCCTCCGCGGACCGCTTCGCGCAGCACGCGCAGGACCAGCCGAGCATCATCGGTGGTGGCGTCGATGTAGCGGTACCCGCCGAGCAGACCTTGCGAAGCCAGCACCGGGCAGAGGTCCAGCAGACCGCGGGCGTCGTAGTGCCGGTGACCCCACTTCATCGCCAGCAGGTCGTAGATCACGAGGCCGAGGCCGAAAACCCAGCCGGGGGTGCGATCGCCGCGGAAGCTCGGCATCAGGAAACCCAACGGCGACACTAGCCCGCGTCCTTCGCGCAGCAGGCGTTCGCGTTCGGAGACCGACTCCATCGTCATCCGGACCTGAGCGTTCTTGAGGTAGCGCAGACCGCCGTGGACGAGCTTGGAGGAGCGGCTGGAGGTCCCGGAGCCGAAGTCGCCGCCCTCAAGGAGCAATGCCCGCAGGCCGGCGCGGGCCGCCTCGCGCACGATCCCGGCACCGGTGATCCCGCCGCCGATGACGATCAGATCCCAGGCCGTGTCCAGTTGAGACCAGGCTTCATCGCGCCAGCCGCGAGACCACATGGGGATCGCCTCGTTCGCCGAAGCCGCAGCCTAGGGCGTGTGGGCCTTTAGCCACCGGATCATGAAGGCCAGCACCTCGCCCTGCTGCGGCTCGTTGTGCGTCTCGTGATACAGCCCGTCCCAGATCTTGAGGCTGCAATCGCCCCGGACTTTGGCGGCGAACTCGCGGCAGGCCTGGGCGGACGTCAGACGGTCTTCGCCGCCGTTGTAGATCAGTGCCGGCAGGGCCAGCTCGGAGGCGTGAGCGAGCAACCATAGCCCGACGTCGATCAACCCGATGCCAAGGCGCGGGGTGACGCGATCGTGGACCAACGGATCCTCGGCGTAGGCGCGGACGACGGCGGGGTCACGCGAGAGGGCGGCGCGCTCGAGGCCGGACGGCATGCTGAAAGACGGCCAGGCGTTGTACAGCAACCGCCCCAGCGTCGTCTTCCATGCCGGCGGCTGGAAGGCCAGCCGCAGCTGCGGGCTGCTGGCGACGACGCCGCAGAGTGCCGGCCGACGGCGGATGGCGTGGTAGAGCACCAGGTTGCCCCCCAGGCTGTGGCCGTAGAAGAACAGCGGCGAAGAGGGGAAGCGTCGACCGGCCTCCTCCAGCAGTACATCGAGGTCGTCGAGGAAGGTGTCGTAACTTGGCGTGAAGCCCCGTTGGCCGGCTGACCGGCCGTGCCCCCGCAGGTCCAGGCCGAGGACCGCGTACCCCGCCCGGTCGAGCGCCGAGGCGACGTGTGGGTAACGACCCGTATGCTCGCCAAGGCCGTGAACCAGGCACACCACACCGCGCACCTGTCCGTCCGGCCGCCACTCGCGACCCACCAGCGCCAGCCCATCCTTGCTTCTTGAGGTGATCTGTGTCTCCGCCATGTCCACGTCTCCCCGGAATCAGATGGTCATCCTGCCGCAGTCTTGCGTGTCAAATGGATTGCGCCGCCCTGGGCCGCGACGTATGAAGCGCGCCCTCGTTCTGCAACCATCCCCTCCACCGAGGTGGTGTTGACGATGGCCCCTTGGCCGCGCCACGGGCGTGTTGGCTGCATGGTCGACGCTGCGCGGTGTGTGCCGTAGGCACGGCCGCGAGTATAGCCCCGTCACAGGGGCCGAGGAAGCAAGTCTGTCGGATTTGGGTTTCCGGCCGGCATGCCCATGGGGATAGACCACAGTAGGCGGGCGAGCCGAATTCGGGCTTCTTGCGCACAATACGCGACCGGGATTTCTCCTGTGCCGCGGATCGCCGTGGACACTTGCTCGAAGTGTCGTGAGCGTCGCGCAAGCCGGCCGGGCGGCTACGGTCGAATCAGTTTTCCCGGATTCAGCATGCCGTCGGGGTCGAACGTCTGGAAGGCCGAGCGCAATGCGGCGACGCCGGCGGGTCCTTTTTCGGCCTCCAGGAACGGCGCGTGGTCGAGACCGACACCGTGCTGGTGGCTGATGGTCCCCCCGAGTTCGGACGATTGCCAGGCTCACGGCGAGCTTGGCGGCGCGCCAGGCGGCGACGGTCTCGTCCGGATCGTCGGCGCGCGGGAAGAGGTAGGTGGTGTAGACGCTGGCGCCGTCGGTGTAAATGTGCGAGAGGTGCGTGAAGACCAGAAGCCGCCGGCCGCGGGCGGCGAACGAGTTGCGCAGCGTTTGCTGGATGGTCCGGGCTGCGGCGAGCGCTCCGGCCCACGGCAAAGCGGTCTCGACCGTATCGAGCGCATAGCCGCGCTCCCACAACGTATTGCGCAGGTACGGCGCCAGGAAGCGGCTCTTCCGCCACAGGCGTCCGATCATGGCAATCGGGAAGAGGCCGCCGTGCCTTCGGCAAACGCCGGCGGCGTGGCGCAGCGTCTGCCCGGCGCGACGTCGATCACCGGTGAGCCCGAGGATCAACAGGCTGCGCTCGCCGCGGTAACCCACCACGCGCAGGCCACGATCGGCCCAGCGCGTCAGGTCCGGCTTGCCGGCCAGCATCAGCGTGGTCTCCGTCTCCTGCGCGTCGCTCAGGCGCATCATCGACACCGGCAATCCGCCCTGCGCCATCTCTCGTACCGCCTCGGCGCCGGCGGCCCAGTCAGCAAAGAACACGCCGTAGAAAGACTCGGTCTCGGGGCGTCGTCGGATGCGCACCTGCGCCCGGGTGATCACGCCCATGCGGCCCTCAGATCCCAGAACAAGTTGCCGCAGGTCCGGCCCGGCGGCGCTGGCCGGCAGAGGGGGAAGGTCAAAGGATCCTGCCGGCGTTTCGACGTGCCCCGCGCAGAACAAATCTTCGATCCTGCCGTAGTAGTACGACTGTTGGCCGCACGACCGCGTGGCGATCCAGCCTCCCAGCGTCGAGAGCTCGAAAGATTGGGGGAAATGCCCGAGGGTGTACCCTCGCGCGCCGAGCTGCTCCTCGAGGTCCGGCCCGCGGACGCCGGCCTCGAAGGTCGCCAGGTGATTGGTCTCTTCCAGATGTCAGCAGCCGCCGCAGGGGCGAGAGGTCGAGTGTGACGGTCGGCGCTCCGTCCGGGGAGTGGATTGACGTGGCCGACGACGCTCGTCCCTCCGCCATAGGGGATCAACGCCGCGCCGAGTTGGCGGCACAGGGTGAACGCGGAGCGAACGTCCTCCTCGCTCCGGGCGTAAGCCACCGCGTCCGGGAACGCCGGCAGCCGGCCCGTGCGGAGTGCGACCCAATCGGGCAGGGAGTGACCGCACGCGTGCCGCAGGCGCTCGGACGGTTCCAGGCTGAGAAGGGGATCCGCCGGCAGGCGGGAAGCCGGCACGCTGCTGAGCACCTGAGCCAGCCCCGCATCGGGCGCTGTGGAGCCGGAGCCGATCATGCCGGCGAGATACTCGCGGGCCGGCTCGGGCAGCGGATAGTCTGTCGTCTCGTTCCCCCAACCATTCCAGCGCTGCATCGTCGCGTCCTCCCGCGGCCTGCTCGCACTCCATCGCAGGACAGAGTGCGAGACCGACGGCCCGCGCCCCGCTGGGGGTTAACGGGGTGAAACCGTCGACGAGTCGCTCACCCCGAGCCCGGCACGATCCACAGGTCGGTCTGCGGAGTGCTCAACCACTCGACGCCCGAATCGGTGACCCGGACATCTTCTTCGAGGCAGACCCATCCGTAACCCGGCACTTCGGCCCCGAGTTCAATGGCGAAGACATTGCCCGCCTCGACGATCCCGTCCGGGGTGGTTCCATAGCGTTCCCAGCGCGGGCCGAGGACCGTGGCTCCATCGTGCGTGGCGCGCCCCAGGTGATGGCCGAAGGCATGTTTGTACTCGGGCAGACCGCCGGCGACGATCGTGGTGCGGGCGGCCTGATCGACCTCCCAGCCGCGGCTTCCCGGGCGCAGCGCCTCGGCGCCGGCCAGCAAGGCGCGGCGGACAACCTGCCAGGTGTTTCTCACAACCTGTGGCGGCTCCGTCTCTCCGGGGCGCAGCACATACCACATGCGCTGCAGATCGGCGCAGAACCCGTCCCGACGGACGCCGAAGTCGATATGCACCAGATGGCCCGGGGCGATGACCAGATCGCTTGGGCCGGCATGCCCCATCTCCGATTCGGGCCCGGTGTTAACCGCCGGGTCGGTCTCCCAGTCCCAGGAAGGCTGGAGGCCAAGGTCCCGCATCCACGCGTGCAGGACGTCCGCCAATTGACGCTCGCTGCGCCCGATGCGCACGTGAGGTGTGAGCTCGTCGATCAACGCCTCGGTTGACGTGACGGCGGCGCGCAGGCGCTCGACCTCGCGGGGCGTCTTCCGACCACGCAGGCTTCCCAGGAAGGCTTCGGCGGAGACGACCTGGTTCGGCAGGACCTCGGCCTCCTTCAGGATCTCATCCAGCACGAGCTTGAGGCCATACGTCAGTCCGGAGGAGGCCGGGTCGCTGCGAGAGAAGTTGAGCGCCACGGTTGCGGGCTGCCAGGCGCGCAGCTGTTCCACCAGCGCCGGACGGACGGACTGATCGTAGCTCACCACCCGGGTGTACGCCTGCAGGCGCTCGAGGTTGGCGGCATCGTACCGCCCGACGATGGCGACGCTTTCCCCGCTGCGGTGCACCATGAGCGCCGAGTGCCAGGTCAGGTCGAAGGGGCAGATCAAGTCGAGGGCCGGGTCGCGAACCAGGCTCGTCTCCTGGACGAACGTCAGCCAGAGATCGAGGTTGAAGCGTTCGAGCAGGCCGATGGCCTGGGCGATCTTCTCGCCGACGAGAGGTGAGTCAGTCGGGGGCAAGGCAACCTTCCCTCCGGAGGTCGGTGGGAGTGTAGCACTCGTCGCCTCGTCGGCCAACGCGCGGCCGGCACTCAAGCGGGTGGCGGCGGAGCGGGCATCCCGCGGATCAGGCCCCCCGGCTGGCACGTGCGGCAGAAATTGGTGATGCGCTGATTGGCTGTGATCGCCGAGACCGGGCTCCCGCAGCGCGGGCATGGCTCGCCGGGGCGCATGTGCACGGCGAAGAAGTCGCGCGGCTTGAGGTGAATCGACTCGCCCATCTCCTGACGCACCTGCACTGTCGCCTCGCGCAGCGTCGAGCCGATCGCCTGGTACAGCCGATCGATCTCCTCCGGGCTGAGGCTGGTGCGCTTCCGATAGGGGTGCAGGCGGGCGTTCCACAGGATCTCGTCGGCGTAGGCATTGCCGATCCCGGCGATGAATGTGGCACGCACCAGGATGCCCTTGATCTCGCCGCGGAAGCGGTGTAGCCGGGTGCGGAACTCGTCCAGCGGGATCGAGAGCGCGTCCGGGCCCATCTCATCGAAGGTCGGGATCTTGGCCAGTGTCTCGGTGAGGTAGACCTGGCCCATGAGCTTGGCGTCGATGTAGCGCAGTTCCTCCGGCGGATCGACGAAGCCGAAGGTGACGTGGACGGGCCCCACCTTCTTCTCGGCGGGTGCACACAACTGGAGGCGGCCCGTCAGCTTCGGATTGATGACGAGCAAGAGAGGTGAACCCTCGAAGGTGAACAGAAGGAACTTGCCGCGCCGGCTGACATCCTTCAGGACCGCTCCCTGGAGAGAGAAAGCGAGGCCGACCCCGGTGAGGTCGCGGACCACGATCGGTCCGCCCCTCGGTGCCACAACCACCTTGGCGACCGTTCTGCCCTGGAGGCGGTGGGTAAGAACCTGGCGAACGACTTCGAGTTCCGGGAGCTCGGGCAATGCGAGGGCTCGAACGCGGTCCGAGGATTATACCTGCCGGGCTGCGAAGGGTCGACTGGAAGTCAAGCCGAGAGACGGCGGGGGGATACGGTCGCGTCGCAAGGCTGTCTTGCCAAGGACGACGGACTGGGCTGGGACAGGATTGCGGGAGGGTGAGGCAACCGACAGCAGTAGAGACGATGGGGAAGCTGAGGAGGCAGACAATGAGGTTCCGATGGAGTCGGGACAAGTCCCTTCCGCCATCGACCCGGCCGCCTCTTCGCTATGGCAGGAGCTCTCGCTTGAGTGCTGCCGCCAGCCAGACCTCGTAGGCATCCTCAGTCCACCCGGACTGGCCCACCAACTCCTGGTGTACCTCGGCGAGGCAGAGCGCCCGCAGCACGGACGCTGCCTGGTCCAACGAAAGGCCGGGGCGCAGGCCCGAGCGCAGTCCGCTGGCAAAGGAATCAAGAGCCGTGCGGCGACCCCTGAGGGCCTCCGTCAACTCTGCGGCCGCGTCACGATCGGCGGCGGCAGCACCCAGATAGATGGACATCACATCCGATCCCGTCTCCCACTGCCGGCGCGTGGCGTGAGCCAGGCGATCGAGTCGAGTGGCGGGATCCATGTCGGGAGGCGTCGAGTGGGTGACGTCCCGGATGTTGGATTCCTGGTGCCAGGCCTCGCGGATCGCACGCAGGATGCCGCGCTTGGAGCCGAACACGGCGTATACCGTACTCACTGAGACGCCCGCTTGCAGGGCGATGGCCTCGATCGTCGTCGCCGCATAACCCCCATCTAGGAAGAGTGCCTTAGCGGCCTCGACAATGAGACGTCGGGTCTCCAGCGCTTGCCGCTGCCGATGTGTTGACGACAATTGATTGTTGACTTTTTTCATTTGATATAGTATATATATAGTCGTTGTAGTTATACTACAGTGTTCGCGTGGAGGCAAGAATGAACATGCAGGAGCGCTACTCCACCATCGTCGTTGGTGGAGGGCAGGCGGGGCTGGCTGCCGCCCACTATCTGGCACTGGCCGGTGACGACTACCTCGTCTTGGACGCAGGCCCGGGCTTCGGCTACTCCTGGCGGTCGCGCTGGGATTCCCTGAGGCTTTTCACCCCGGCCAAGTTCAACGGCCTGCCAGGGATGCCGTTCCCGGCCGCGGACTTTCACTTCCCGTCCAAGGACGAAGCCGGCGCATACCTCGAGGCGTACGCCCGAGACATCAACCCCCCAGTGCGGTTCAATTCGAAGGTGGACTCTCTGGCGCGTGACGACGCAGGGTTCGTGCTCGATTCCGGCGGCCGTCGCTTCGCGGCCTCACGCGTGTTTGTCGCCACCGGAGCGTATCAGGAGCCCTGGGCCCCGGATTTCGCCGTGCAGCTGGATCCCAAGATCACCCAACTGCATTCGAACTCCTACAAGAACCCCCACCAACTGCTTCAAGGTCCGATCCTGGTGGTGGGAGCCGGCAACTCCGGGGCGGAGATCGCCGTCGAGCTAGCCGAGGCCGGGCGAGACGTCTGGCTGGCAGGTAGAGATGTAGGCCGTATCCCTGCCGATCGCGTGGGCAAGCTGCTGGGGGGGCGCCCGTATTGGTGGTTCATCAGCCGACTGCTCAGCGTCGATACTCCGATCGGACGCCGCGTTCAGAAGGCCTCGCTGACCAAAGGGACGCCGCTGATTGGCCTCCGGCCGAGCTCCATCAGGGAGGCAGGAGTTCGCCGTGTCCAGCGGGTGACGGGCGTCAGCCAGGGAATGCCGATCCTCGCCAATGGCCAGCAACTCGAAGTCTCCGCGGTCCTCTGGGCGACGGGCTTCCGGCCCAACTACCGGTGGATCCAGATGCCGGTCTTCGATGAACATGGATACCCCCGACACGATCGAGGCATGGTGCACGATGTGCCGGGCCTGTACTTCCTGGGATTGCCCTTTCAGACCTCGCTGAGCTCGAGCCTTCTGGGAGGAGTCGGTGCCGACGCGGGCATCATCGCCAGGCACCTTTCCCACCGGGCGAACAAGCGCCGCACCGTGCTTCCGGTATCGGCCTAAGCAAGCAACCCCCTCGACAGGAGGGTGGTCCTGAGTCACGGACGATGCGCCAGTCCCTGGCGCATCGTCCGCGTATGACGACCGAGCGCGCGAGCCAGCCGGGATCCAGAGACCGGGCGAACGGCAGTCGTCGCCCGGTCAAGGAGCCTGCAGGATACCCAGGGCGTAGCCAGGATCGCGGTAGACAAGCCGCAGCTGCGGGCAGCTCAAGTCGAGCAGGTCGTCGTCCAGGACGACATGCGTCACGCCGTAGTCCTGGGCGAGCTCGTCGAGCAGAGCGCAGTCGACGCCTGCGGGGTCCTCCCGATAGAACTGTTCGGAAAACTGCAGCCGCCGGCGCCACTCGAGGACGTCGACGTCGCGATACGGGATCGCCTTGAAATCGACCAACGCCGGCGCACCGGTGACAAGGCGGAACTCCAGCAATTTGGGTGGAATCAGGTAGACCTGGCCCGACTCAAGGCGACGGCGAACCTCGCGCAGCATGAGTGCAGCGGGGTCCCGGGCTTGTGCCGCCGTCTGCCAGGCGAAGAGCACAGCGCCGAAGACGGCCAGCGCCGTCACAACGGCAACGGTGGCGAGGGTCAGCCATCGCAGTATATTGGCAGGCAGCCGCTCGGCGGCGCGTGTCCCGCGTGTCGCGCACCAGCCTGCCAGCAGGCCGACGCTGGCCGGGACGAGGACGGTCGAAATCCGCCACGGGAATAGCAGGGCGAGCATGTCGCTGCGGGTCAGGATCTGAAGAACGGTCAATAGCAAGGCCGCCGCGCCGGCGAGGGCAAGGACCCGGGCGAGGCGCGTGGTCCGGGTCACGAACAGCGCCAGCCCAAGGAGCGCCAGCTTGACGAGAACCGTAGCCTCGAACCAGACGGCAGGCAGCGCGTGATGCGGCACGCGCTCGCGGACCAGGATCTGCTGCGCTTCGGCGATCCGGTCGGGGGAGGTGGGTCCGAGGGCGAGGATCACGTACAAGACGATCGGGGTCACCAGGGCCAACGCAAAGACCCCCAGCAGCACGGGACGCCGCAGGCTGCGCTCGTCGCGCCACAGGACCAGGCAGTAAGCGAGCACCAAGATGCCCGCCGGCAGCAGATAGGTCGGATGGACGGAGGCGGCCAGCGCCGCGGCAACGACTGCCCAGGCGGCCCGCCCGCGAACAAAGAGACCCAGGGAGAGCAGAAGGAAGACGCCGAACGCGCTGGGCTGGAAGACGAGGCCGAGCAGCCTCTGGCCGGCGACGCCTCCATCCCACAGATACTCCCAGGTCTCACCGAGCAGGCGGCCCTGGATCACGCGCAGCGCCGCCGAGTGCAGGACGACAACGATGACCAGGAACAGAAGGGTTCGCCTGACCGAGGTGTGCAACCCGAAGGCGGAATCCGCCAGCAGCCACAGTCCAGCGAGGTAAACAGCGAAGAGGAGTAAGTACTCGATGTGGAAAGCCGCAGGAGGGAGAAGCCGATAGGTCCACTCGACGAGCCAGGAGAAGACCGGCGTGGGATCGGCGGTATTGGCCAGCCAGTCCTGGGCCAGGAAGCCTATGCCGGCGCGTGCGGCGCCATGCAGGAAATACTGATTCTGGTTGGAGGAGACGAGGGGGGACTGACCGTAGGCGAGGCCCAGGGCAAGCGCGGCCAACGCCCAGGCGCTGAACCGCAATGACCGTTCCGGTCGCGTGGGCTCCGGACCGCCGGAGTTCGGCCCGACAGGCGCCGACGGAGGCCGGGGTTCGGGAGAGTGCGAAAGCGGGTTATGCGTGATGTGTCCCACCGCCAGTCCACTGCGAAGCCGATACGCCGCGTTGGTCGGCCACTATTCTCGCGCTGCGCCGAATGCCGATTTGCCGCGCGGGAGCGAGCCGAACTCCCGCCTCATGCCCCAGTCGCCGGGGCGTACGTTTCGAGAAGACGTTCGACCGCCTTGCCTCGCTCGGACAACTCGGTGCCCTCGAAGCGCCGGATCTCGAACAGGTGCGTCAGCTGCGCATAAAGATCCGGAAGCACCAGGATCTCCGCCACTTGTTCCCGAATCCACTTGTTGTAAGCGATCGGATAGGTTCGGCGGGCAATGAACAAGGCCTGCAAGAACTCGCGGTAGGCGTTGTACAGGCGGTCGAAGGCCTGGAAGTGCAGATCGCGCGCAACATAGCCGGGGATGTGATGCAGGTTGTTGAGGCAATGGCGCCGCACCATCTCAAGCCTCTCGAGCCGCAAGGATTCGTCATAGTAAGGAAGCCACTGCTGCTTGAGCTTTTCGAGGTAGTCCCCCTGGGTCAGCAGCGGCTGGCTGTACACCAGCAGGTTCCCAATCTCAAGCTCGAACTCATCCGGCCCGGCAGCTTCGTCGCGTGGTTCGGCCGCAAACGCGCCCTCGACGATATTCAAATGGACCTCCGAGAATTGACCGGCGGTGCGGAGCGCGCGGAATACCTCGTCGGTCTCGTGATACGCCTCCCAGGATTGCCCCAGCCCAAGGCGGTCTGCGAGAGGCACGCCGGGGCGGATCAGCACGGCCCTGTCGAGGCAGCTGTCGGGGGTTGCCTTGCCACGAGCGCACGAGTTAGTCAGCAGCACGGCCTCCACAGGGCCGGCAGCGAAGTGCTCGACGATCGCCAGGGCGGCATCGCGGTGCTCAGGGGTGGGATACGCCGCTTGCCAGTGCACGAGTCTTCTCTCCTGCTGTCGGTCGTCGGCGGACAGGCGGTCCGTTTTCCCTGCGCCGCGGCAGGCCGGGCGGGCGGAGATTATACCCGCGGGGGAGCGCCGGTGAATCCGCCCCGCGAAGGCGTGCAAGTCGGGGGCGACAGGCGAAGGAAGGGCGTGCGCGGACTGGCAAGCGGTGATATAACCACCAGTGGACGCAGCCCGGAGGGGTCGGACACCCCCGCGCCGGGCAAACCGATGGACGACAACGCAGATACCGATTCGAGTGACCAGCCCAGCGGGGCCGAGTTGACCCCGGCCCCCGAATACAGGGTCTTCCCCCCGATCGCCTGACAGCGGCGCGCCTGCTGGGGGGCGGTCGAGCAGGATCGACCCTCAGGCAGGCAGCGCCCGCAGTCGGCAGCCTCTTTCCGACTACGATCTCCTGCACAGCCTCGGCCGCCTCGCCACGCGGGGCGTGCCGGCTTTGGCGGCTGCACCCGACGGGCCTGCAGAGCGGAGGCGCCATGATCACCGTCTTTCGCAGCACGCCGCAGGGTGTGGCGCAGATCAGCGATCCGATCGACGGCAGCTGGATCCACCTGATCAACCCGGATCTGGAAGAACTTGAGCAGATCCAACGCGCCTACAACATCCCGCCGGAGTTCCTGACCTACCCCCTCGACCAGGATGAGATGGCGCGTACCGAGAGAGACGAGGGCGTGACGCTGGTCATCCTGCGCGTCCCGCGCTATCAGGGCGAAACCTCGGACATCCCCTACACGACGGTACCGCTGGGTATCATCCAGACCGACCGTGTGGTGGTGACCGTGTGCTCCTTTGAGAGCGACCTGATCCGGGGATTGACCAACGGTCGGGTGCGCAACCTGAGCACCGCCAAGCGCAACCGCTTCCTGCTGCACATCTTCCTGGTGGCCGCCCAGCAGTACCTGACCTACCTGCGGGCGATCAACAAGACGGTCGATGTGCTCGAGGACAAGCTGCAGCTCTCGCTGCGCAACCGGGAGGTTTTGGAGCTGCTCAAGTACCAGAAGAGCCTGACCTACTTCACGACCGCGCTGAAGGCCAACGAGCTGATGATGGCGCGGCTGCAGAAGAGCCAGTTGTTCCGCATGTACCCGGACGACGAGGATCTGCTCGAGGACGCGCTGACCGAAATCGGCCAGGCGATCGAGATGACCAACATCTCCTCCGGCATCCTGAGCGCCATGATGGATGCCTTCGCCTCGATCATCTCGAACAACCTGAACGTGGTGATGAAGGTCCTGACTTCGGTTACGATCGTCCTGGCGCTGCCGACTATGGTGGGCAGCATCTACGGAATGAACATTGACTTGCCGCTCCAAGCGCATCCTCTGGCATTCTGGTACGTGATGGGGACAGCGGTGATTGTCTCCATCGGTGTAATCATTGTGTTCATCCGTAAGGACTGGCTGTAGGCGCGGCTACTCTCCGGGATAGCGCAGCCCCCACTGCGCCCGGATCGAATCCAGCGTCTCCATCACAACCAGGCTCTCGCCGAGGGGCATCATCTCACATTCCAGCCGCCCCTGACGCAGGCTTTCCATCACTGCAATCGCCTGGTAGTGCAGCCCGTTGCCGGTCCGCGGATGGTGGATGTGCCGGTCCGGCTCCTCGGGAAGACTCAACGTCAGATCGTCGGTGCGGTAGAAGTGGGAATGTAGGCGCAGCCGGCCCTGTGTGCCGATGATGGCCGCTTCGGTTGGCGTAGCCGCGCCCATGGCGGTGTAGAGGACAGCGATCTGTCCTCCGGAATAGCGGAACACGATCCCGGATTGATCATCGACGCCGGTGGGGCCCATCGTTGCCAGGCTGACGATCGTTACCGGACGTCCGAGGACCATGAGCGCCAGCGACACGGGGTAGACGCCCAGATCGAGCAGCGCACCGCCCCCCAGCTCGGGCGCGAACAGCCGGCCCTGCGGGTCGAAGGGGAAGCGCAGCCCGAAGTCGGCCGACAGCATACGCACCTCGCCCAGCGTCCCTTCGGTTAGGATGCGGCGGGCGTCGATGATGGCCGGCAGGAAGCGCATCCACATGGCCTCCATCAGGAAAAGGCGGCGCTCTCGCGCCAGGGCGATCAGGTCGGCCGCCTGCCGGGCGTTCAGCGTGAAGGGCTTCTCGCACAGCACGTGCTTGTCGGCCTCGAGCGCCAGACGGGCGTGCTCGGCGTGCAGGGCGGGAGGGGTGGCCACGTACACCACGTCGACGTCGGGGTCGTTGACCAGGTCGGCGTAGCTGGCGTGGCGCCGGGGAATGAGGAAGCGATCCGGCCGAAAGCCTCGGCCGCCTCGGCCATGCGCGAACCGACGGCGGTCAGGGCCGCCCCGGGCACATGCCGCAGATCCTCGGCGAACTTGACGGCGATCTTTCCCGTTCCAAGGATTCCCCAGCCGACGCGCTCAGCCATCCGTGGCCTCCACCGTGCAATGGTTGCCTGCCATCCGAGCGTCCCCTCGCAGCGAGGGGCTCCTACTATAATCCTCGCCATGCCCGTCGTTGATGCTCTTGAGCGCCTGCGCCGCGAGCCCGGCTTCATGGCACACGTCCGCGCCTGGGAGCGGCTGCCGGCCAGGCCGGCGCGCTATGCCGATTTCCCTGCCGGCCTGTCGCCTCGATTGATCGGCGCCCTGCGCCAGACCGGCACGGCGCCGCTCTACACTCATCAGGCCGCCGCCGTCGAAGCCGCACTGGCCGGCGAGAACGTAGTCGTCGTCACCGGCACCGCCTCGGGCAAGACGCTGTGCTACAACCTGCCGGTGCTGCAGACGCTGCTCGACGAGCCTGAGGCGCGCGCCGTCTATCTGTTCCCGACCAAAGCGCTGACGCAGGATCAGGCCGCCGTTCTCGGCGATCTGCTCGGCACGCTCAACGCCGCCGACCAGATCCCCGTACGCACCTACGACGGCGACACACCCCCCGCCCAACGGCGGGCGATCCGCGACGAAGCACGTCTGCTGCTGACCAACCCGGACATGCTGCACGCCGGGATCCTGCCCCACCATCCGCGCTGGGCGGCTCTGTTCGAGAACCTGCGCTGGATCGTGATCGACGAACTGCACGTCTACCGCGGCGTCTTCGGCTCGAACGTCGCCAACCTCCTTCGGCGGTTGCGCCGCCTGTGCCGCTTCTACGGATCGGACCCGCGTGTCATCCTGACCTCGGCCACCATCGCCAACCCACGAGAATTGGCGCAGCAGCTGATCGAGGCGCCGGTGCGGCTGATCCCGCCCGATCTGGACGGCTCACCCCGGGCCGAGAAGCACATCGTGATCTACAACCCACCGGTCCTCGATCCTGCCCTCGGCATCCGCCGCGCCTACACCCTCGAGGCCACGCGCATCGCCACCGCGTTCCTGGAGAGCGACGTGCAGACCGTCGTCTTCGCCCGTGCTCGGCGAACGACCGAGATCCTGCTCGGATACCTGCGCGATTCGCTCCAGCAGGCGGGCGGGGACCCGGCCCGGATCCGCGGGTATCGTGGCGGCTACCTGCCACTCGAGCGACGCGAGATCGAACGCGGGCTGCGCGACGGCTCGGTCCTGGGCGTCGTGGCGACCAATGCCCTTGAGCTGGGGGTCGATATCGGCCAGATGGGTGCGGCGGTCGTCGCCGGCTACCCGGGCACGATCGCCAGCCTGTGGCAGCAGGCGGGCCGCGCCGGCCGGCGATCGGAGGTCTCGGCGGCCATCCTGGTCGCCTCGGCCGCGCCGCTCGATCAATTTGTGGCGGCACACCCTGCTTACATCTTCGAGCGCTCTCCGGAGATGGGGCTGATCAACCCCGACAACTTGGCGATCCTCGCCCGCCATCTGCGCTGCGCCGCATTCGAGCTCCCCTTCAACGAGATGGATACGTTCGGGCGCTATGCGGATTTACCTGCGCTTCTGCAAGCCATGGCCGAGGAAGGCGATCTGCATCAGTCCCAGGGCGCCTACCGCTGGGTGGCGGATGCGTACCCGGCAGAAGGGGTTTCCCTGCGAGCCGGGAGCGACGACACGATCGTCATCCAGGACGTCGGCCAGGGCAAGCCCGTCGTCATCGGCCAGGTCGACCGGGCCGCCGCGCCGGTCCTGGTCCATGAGGGCGCCGTCTACATTCACGAAGGCCGCACCTTCCTCGTCACGCGTATGGATTGGGAGGGTGCGCTGGCCGAAGTCCAGCCGGCGGAGGTCGACTACTACACCGACGCCGGCGAGGCCGTCGACCTGGAGATCCTGGAAGTCTTCGACGCCGACGAACACGCTGCGGCGCGGCGGGCCCACGGCCGGATCCGGGTCACGGCGCAGGCGACCTCGTTTCGCAAGATCAAGCGCTATACGCACGAGACGCTCGGGTACGGGACGATCGACCTGCCGCCGCGCGAGTTCGAGACGACGGCCTTCTGGCTGTGGCTCGATCCGGAGCTGGTCGAGCGTCTGGAGGCGGAGGGCGTGCTGCTGCCGCCCAACGACTACGGGCCGGACTGGCCGTCGGCGCGGCGGGCGGCCGTGGCCCGCGACAGCCACCGCTGCCGGCAATGCAACGCGCCCGAACGAGAGGGGCGCGGGCACGAGGTCCATCACCTCAGGCCATTCCGCGAATTCGGCTACGTGCCGGGCGAGAACCGCAACGATCGCCTGGCGAATGCGCTCGACAACCTGATCACGCTCTGCCCGGCGTGCCATCAGAGGGCGGAGGCGGCCCGCGGCACGCGAAGCGCGCTGGGCGGCCTGGCCTACGCGCTGGGTAACATCGCCCCGCTGTACCTGATGTGCGATCCGAGGGATGTGGGGGTGGAGGCCGAGACGCGGGCCAAGTCCACGCGTGCGCCGACGATCACATTCTATGACCGGGTGGCTGAGGGGCTGGGGCTGGCCGAGCGGCTGTACGAACTGCACGACGAGCTGCTGTCGGGCGCGCTCGAACTGGTCGAGAGCTGCGGCTGCCAGGAGGGATGTCCGGCGTGCGTCGGGCCGTCAGGCGTCGGAGGGGGCGAGATCAAGCTGCTCACCGTGCGGCTGCTCAAAGCCGTAATCGGGGTCGCTCCGCGCGCCGCGTAGGGGCACGGCATGCCGTGCCCCTACCGGGCGGGTAGATCTGTCCATCTCTCGGTAGGGGCGAAGCATGCTTCGCCCCTACATGTCGAACGGGAAGGCTGGAAATGGAGGGTGTGTCGCCCGCCCTATGTCTTCTCCTTGCTCGCGTGCCGCAGGAACACGAACCAGTAGATGATGGCCACCAACACGGCGCCGCCGATGATGTTGCCGATCGTCACCGGCACCAGGTTGTTGACGGCGAATGCCTGCCAGGTCAGCCCTTCGAGCTCAAGCTTGGTGCTGGCGACGAAGAGCGGATCGTACTCCTTGATCAGCAGTCCGATGGGGATGAAGTACATGTTGGCGATGCTGTGCTCGAACCCGCCGGCGACGAAGGCCGTGATCGGGAAGACGATGGCCATGATCTTGTCGACCGTGCTGCGGGCGCTGTAGGTCATCCACACCGCCAGGCAGACCAGCACGTTGCACATGATCCCCAGAAACACGGCCTGCACGAACCCCAGGTGCACCTTGCTGTTGGCGATGCTCAGCGCGGCGGTGCCGACCGCGCCGCTGCCGAACGAGTACTGTTTGCTCATGAACATCATCAGCGCCGTGCCCAGCGACCCGATCAGGTTGCCCAGATAGACGATGCCCCAGTTGCGGAGCAGCGCCATGGTGGTCACTTTGCCGCCGGCCCAGGCCATCACGATCAGGTTGTTACCGGTGAACAGCTCGGCGCCTCCGACCACAACCAGGATCAGGCCGAGGCTGAACACCAGCCCGATCAGCAGGCGGGCGATGCCGTACGGCACGACGCCGGAGAGCCCGGCGGCGACCGTTGTGGCGAAGATGGCGCCCAGGGCGATGAACGCGCCGGCGAGGATTGCCAGCGTCAACACCGTCCAGAAGGGCATGGCCGCCTTGCGCACGCCGATCGATTCCGCCCGCACGGCCATTTCCGCCGGCAGAAGTGCGTCGATGCTGATCTCGTGGACTTCGTGGGTCGTCATAGGTCCGTTTCCTTCTGCCGTTCGCGCGGAGGCGATGGGCACTTCTACCGTAATCTCGCCATGCGGCAGGCTCAAGAGACGAATGTCACAAGCGCCAGACGGCGCAGGTCACGGGGTTGGGGCGTGAGGGGGTTCAGTTCGGAGCGGGACGGAGCGTTGGCAGATTGAGCAAGACGACTGCCGCCAGGATCAATCCCCCACCCATCCATTGAGAGCGCGTGCAGCGCCTCGCCCAGAACCACAGCAGCCAGGGCAATGGTGAATACTGGCTCGAGGGTGCTCAGCAGTGATGCGGCCGTCGGGCCGACACGCCGCATACCGGCGAAGAACGTCGCCAGCGGCAGGATGGTGCTGAAGACGATCAAACCGAGGAGCAGGGCGGCGGCCCGCGGGGTGGCCGGCACGACCCAGGTGCGGGTGACCAACCCGGTCAGGCCGAAACTCACCGACGCCCCCAATGCCACCCAGGCCGTGCTGATGAGCGGCCCGGAGCGATGCACGTAGCGGTTGCTGACGACGATGTAGACGCCGTAGCCTGCCGCCGCGCCCAAGACGAGCAGCACACCGAGCAGGTCAGGCCCCACGCCGCGCAAGGAGTCCCACGGGCTGGCGGTCAGCGTCGCGCCGACCAACGCCAGCGCCATGGCTCCCATCTCCAGCCGGGCCGGCTTGCGGCCCTCGACGACCCACATGTTCAGCGCTACGAAGACCGGGTAAATGTACAGCAGCACCGAGCTGAGGGAGGCGGGTATGCGCTGCAGGCCCAGGAAGTACAGAACTCGATTGGGTGAAGTAGCCGAGGCCGCCAAGCAGGAAGAGGGCCAACACAAGGCGGCGGTCCGGGAAGATCGCTCGGCCCTGCCTCCATCCAAGAATGATCAGCAACAGAAGCGCCGCGCCGCCGAAGCGCAGGCTGAGGAAGCCGGTGAGACTCAGCCCCTCGGCGAAGGCCAGCTTGGCGAGAATCGACAGCGTGGCGAAACCAAAGGCGGACGCGGCGCACAATCCGGCGCCGACCAGCCGGCTCTCAAGTTCGGGTGCTGCAGGGCTGGAGTTCGAGGTCATTAGCGGGTGTCGTATTGAAACGCGAAACGTTCGCGGGGCAAGTATAGCCCGGGGTACGGCCGCGATTTCGATCTCGCGGCTTATGTTCGACGCGGAAAGAACACTTCAGGCCCCCTCTGGAAGGACTCCTGCTCAGCGCCGCGACCCGACCACCGCGCGGCGCATCTGGGCGCGATACGCCTTGAATGCCGCCCGGCCGGCGGGCGTCAAGCTGCAAACCGTCTGCGGGATCTTGCCGCGGAACCCCTTGTCGATTCGCAGGTAGCCGGCCTGTTCGAGCCGGCTCAGGTGCGCCGACAGGTTCCCCTTGGTCAACCCGGTCTGGTGCTGCAGGAAGACGAAGTCGGCCTCGCGCACGGCCGAGAGCAGCGCCACGATCAGCAGCCGCGCCGGCTCGTGAATCACGCGATCGACCTCGGTCAGGGCGCGCAGGTCGTCGCCGGCCATGGTCACGCCCCTTCGGTCGGCGGTGCCGTCGTGCGCAGGTAGCGCGCCAGAACCAGGGCGCCGCCCAGCAGCACGGTGACGCCGGACGCGCCGAATGCCAGCGCGGAGCCAAACGAGGCGCCCAGACCGAAAGAGGTTGCCGCCAGGCCCCCGCCCAGGGCGACGAAACCGACCATGGCCAGCCGGACCAGCCCGGTCCGCAGGCTGAGCGCCAGAAAGACGATCGCCAGCGCCACCCCTTGAAGCGCGCCCAACGCCAACTGCAGATTCGGTCGCGCGGCGAGCAGCCAGACGATCGCCAGACTGACACCGGCGCCGATCACGCCGGCCAGCACGCGGCGCGCCGGGCCGGCAATGGGATAGGCCACGTAACCAGTCCGTGGGTAGGTCAGCCGTTCCTTGGCGGCGCGCACGGCCAATCCCACGACGAGCATGCCGCCGATGATGACCAGCGGCAGGCCGAGGGCGGGGATAGACGCCGCCAGGCTATCGGCGGGCGCCAGGCCTTCGAACGCAAACAGCCCGGCGAGCGCCAGGAACAGCAATCCGATGCCGATCTCCGCCAGGCCGTCATCGAACCAGTAGCGCACGGCCCGCCGCGGGGCAGCTTCCATCTGTCCGATCATGCATCCCTCCGATGTGGTCTGTGATACAAACTAGTCTGTAGTATTGTTCGCGCCGGGCAGGCATGCTGTCAAGAGGCAACCGGCGTGCCCAGGGCAGGGGGCGGCGCCGGCGCACATGCCCCGGCGGATCGGGCCGGAAGGGCCCCGGGCCGCGGTAGAATGAACCCCACGACGATGGCCACCCGCGATCGAGTCCGCACCGCCTCCCCTGCCGTTCCCGCCCCGGCGCCTCAGCGTCGGCCGGAATGGATCCGCGTGCGTGCTCCGTCCGGCGAGACCGTCGAGTGGCTGCGCCAGATGATGCGCAGCAAGGCGCTGCACACCGTCTGCGAAGAAGCGATGTGCCCGAACCTGGGCGAGTGCTGGGGCGCGGGCACCGCCACCTTCCTGATGATGGGCGATACCTGCACGCGCTCGTGCGGCTTCTGCGACATCAAGACCGGCCGGCCTGCGCCGCTCGACTGGCTCGAGCCGAACGCGTCGCCCAGGCGGTGCAGGCCATGAACCTGCGCCACGTCGTCATCACCAGCGTCAACCGCGACGAGCGCCAGGACGGCGGCGCGCCGATCTTCGCCATGGTCATCCGCCGCATCCGCGAGCTGCAGCCCGGCTGCTCGATCGAGGTGCTGATCCCGGACTTCAAAGGCTCGCTCGAGGCGCTCGCGCATCGTCATGGACGCCCGGCCCGAAATCCTCAACCACAACGTCGAGACCGTGCCGCGCCTGTTCCGCAAGGTCCAGCCGCAGGATCGCTACGAGTGGGCCGCCGCCACGCTGGCGAACGCCAAGCAGCTCGACCCGCTGGTGCTGACCAAGATCGGGCATCATGCTCGGCCTGGGCGAGACGCTCGACGAGGTCGCGGCGGTGATGCGCGACCTGCGCGAGCTGGGGCGTCGACATCCTGACCATCGGCCAGTACCTGCAGCCCTGCAAGCAGCACCTGCCGATCGAGCGTTACTACACGCCGGACGAGTTCGCCGACCTCAAGGACTACGGCCTGGAGATCGGTTTCCGCTGGGTCGAGAGCGGCCCGCTGGTGCGCTCCTCGTACCATGCCGAGCAGCAGGTCCACGCGTTGAGCCTCGTCCACCGCAAGCTGTACGGCGAGTAGTCCACCCAGGTTGCTACGCCTTCATCTCAAACGGCGGCCATCCCGGCCGCCGCTTGAGATTGCGGCGCGGATCGATCGTGCCTGCCCCGCGCCCGGCGCGCCTCCGCGCTCCTCGCGTTTCCGCAGGGGCGGGTTTCAAAGCGGCCCTTACAAGGTGCGCAGGTGCCCGCCCTGAGCGCGCCCACCGCACTTGGGTTCACCACGTTCTTCCGCAAGGGCGACGCACCGTTCGTGCCCCGAAGCCCGGCGGCACGCCGGCCCTCTCGCGTGTGCCCGAGGCCGCGGTCTGAAGCCTGCCGGCCGTACGTAGAGACGGGTTTCAAACCCGCCCCTACGAGATGCGCAGGTAGGTGCAGCGGCCACGCCATCGGTCGGATGGCGCTTGACCCTAGCGCGCCCCCATGTTAGGCTCTCGGTGCTAAGGAAAAACTTACCGGCCATGCCCGAGCTGACCCACCTGCGCTCCTACGAGCACCTCAAGCTGGTTGCCGACCCGCGCCGGCTGGCCATCCTCCAGCACCTGATGGCCCAGCCGGCGACGCTCACCCAGCTCGGCCAGGCCCTCGGCGAACACCCGGCGTGGATCCGCCATCACCTGCGGCGGTTGGAGCAGGCAGGGCTGGTGGAGGTGGTCGAGACGCGGCGCACCCACGGCGCCCAGGAGCGCTACTACCGCGCCCGCGCCGGCGGCTATCTGCTCCAGGAACTGATCCTGCCCCAGACCTCGGGCCGCCCGGTCATCGTCTTCAGCGGCAGCCACGACCTGGCCGTCGAGAGGCTGGCAGCGGAGCTGGCTCCGCATCTCGACGTCCTTACCCTGCCGGTCGGCAGCCTCGATGGCCTGGCAAACCTGCGCCTGGGGCTCGGCCATATCGCCGGCTGCCACCTTCTCGACCCGCAGGGTGAATACAACCTGTCGTTCATCCGCAGCCTGTTCCCGGATCGCGCCGTGCACGTCGTCACCCTGGCCCACCGCATGCAGGGGTTGATGCTCGCGCCGGGCAATCCGATGCGCATCCGAAGCCTGAACGACCTCACCCGTCCCGACGTCACCTTCCTCAATCGCAATCCGGGTTCCGGCACACGCCTGTGGCTGGACCGGCAGCTCGCTTCAGGCGGGATCTACTCCTCGGCGATCCGTGGCTACGAACGTCAGGTCAACACGCACACCGCCTGCGCACTGGCCGTCGCCGCGGGGGAGGCCGATGTTGCCCTCGGGCTGGAGGCCTCCGCCGCGCACGCGGGGCTGGGCTTCCTGCCGCTCTTCCATGAGCGCTACGACCTGGTCATCCCGGACGACCAACTTCCCGTCGTGCAGCCGCTGATAGACAAACTCGCCACGGGCGCGTTCCGTCGCTGGAGCACCAGCCTCGCCGGATACGAAATGGGCCACGCCGGAGAAGAGATCCGGTTGTGAACCGACCGCTTCCGACGCCCGCCCTTTGCAGGCGACGATACCCGTTGGCCGTTGGTAAGGGCGGGTTCCAAACCCGCCCCAACGGAGTGCGCGAGTACCTGCTTCTGGTGCGGATACCACGCCCTCGGGCTCCACTTTCCACCGTAAGGGCGACGCATGCCGTCTCGCACTCCGTTCGGGCCGCGAGCCATGGCCCGCCGGGGCGAGACAGCCGGCGTCCCGACGGGCTTCGCGGCACGAGCGGTGCGTCGCCCCTACGCCACAGCGCCGGGAAGCCGATCCCCTCCCGAGCGACCGTTATCGCAGCGATTGGGCTGCTCCCCTCCTCGGCCGAAGGGGCACATGCGTTCGCGGTGCGCAGGCTGAAGCCTGCGGCTGCGTCACCGCGAAAGGAGTGCCCCTCCCCGGAGTCATCGTCGCCGACGCCTGCAGCCGCAGCTTTTGGGCTGCGTCCCTCCTCGGCCGAAGAGCCAAATGCGTTCGCGATGCGCAGGCTAAAGCCTGCGGCGACCTGCCCGCAGATCCGGCCACTTCCATTCCAGAGAGGACATCAATGATCCACACCTCACGCTCGTCACGCTGGACCGGCCTTCTCATCGGGTTGGCGCTAATCCTGGGTGCGTGCGCTCCGACGCCCGCACCCCAGCCCGCGCCGACCCCACTTCCGCCCACGGTGGCAGTTCCAACCCTCGAGTCAACGGCCATTCCCGCCCCGGCCAATCCGAATCTCATCCTGGCCACGACCACCAGCACGCAGGACTCGGGCCTGCTCGACGTCCTGATCCCGGCTTTTGAGGCCGCCACCGGATACACGGTCCAGACCGTCGCCGTCGGTACGGGCCAGGCGCTGACGATGGGCGAGGAAGGCAACGCCGACGTTCTCCTGGTCCATGCCCCCGCGTCGGAGAAGACCTTCATGGAGAACGGCTTTGGCTCCGACCGCCAGCTGGTGATGCACAACGACTTCATCCTCGTGGGGCCGTCCGCCGATCCGGCCGCGGTCCAGGGGCTGGGTGCCCTCGAGGCGATGAAGGCCATTGCCGCCACTGGCGCGACCTTCGTCTCGCGCGGCGACGACTCCGGCACGCACAAGAAGGAGCTCGACCTGTGGAAGAAGGCCGAGGTCGACCCGGCCGGCCAGACCTGGTACCTCGAGACCGGCCAGGGCATGGGCGCCACGCTGACCATCGCCTCCGAGAAAGCGGCCTACACCCTCACCGACCGGGCGACGTACCTGGCGAACCAGGACAACTTGCAGCTGGTCATCCTCTCTGAAGGCGACCCGACGCTGCTCAACGTCTACCATGTCATCGCCGTCAACCCGGAGAAGTGGCCGGCGGTCAACGCCGACGGCGCC
This sequence comes from uncultured Chloroflexia bacterium, assembly GCA_963743255.1. Lineage (GTDB taxonomy): Bacteria > Chloroflexota > Anaerolineae > Anaerolineales > E44-bin32 > DYJB01. Next base: position 78,407 of record CAVUPD010000013.1, on the reverse strand, counting down.
ACGGCCTTCGCCGATTTCGTGACCTCGGTCGACGGCCAGTCACTGATCGCCTCCTTTGGGGTGGAGAAATTCGGCCAGCCGCTCTTCATCCCCGACGCGGGGAAGGCAGAAGAGGAACTCGGCCTGTAGCCGAGCGGGGCCTCCTTCGGTCGGGCGGAGGTGCTTGACCGCGCCGCCCGGCCGATAGCTCCCCGCCATGGATACCGCATTGGGCGAGGTCTTTTCCATCACGCTCCTGTCGCTCCAGGTCTCCGGCCTGGCGACGGCCCTCAGCCTGTTGATCGGGCTTCCGCTGGGGACGGCGCTGGCGCTGGGGCAATTCCCCGGGCGCGGTGTGCTGTTCAGCGTGGTCAACACCGGCATGGGACTGCCGCCGGTGGTGGTCGGATTGGCCGTCGCCATGCTGCTCTGGCGGTCGGGACCCTTCGGAAGCCTGCACCTGATCTACACCCCGCTGGCGATCGTCATCGCCCAGCTGATCATCGCCGCCCCGGTGGTCACCGGGCTGACCGCCGTGGCCCTGCAGCAGCTCGACCCGCGGCTCCAGCTTCAGCTTCTCGGCCTGGGGGCCTCGCGAACGCAGATGATCCTGGCCCTGTGGCGTGAGGCGCGTCTGCCGCTGATCGCGGCGCTGATCGCCGGCTTCGGGAGTGTGATCTCGGAAGTCGGGGCGTCGATGATGGTGGGCGGCAACATCCGCGGGCAGACGCGGGTGCTGACCACTGCCATCGTGCTGGAGACCGGCAAAGGCGAGTTCGAGCGTGCCCTGGCGCTGGGGGCGCTGCTGCTGGTGCTCACGTTCCTGATCAATGCGGCGCTGACGATGGTCCAGCAGCGCGGGCGCGCCAGAGGGGCCGGACGTGATCGAGATCACGCAGGTCATCGTGCGCCGTGACGGCCGGGCCGTGCTGACGATCGACCGGCTGGCGATCCAGCGCGGCGAGGTGCTGGCCGTCCTCGGTCCCAATGGCGCCGGCAAGACGACGCTGCTGCTCGTCCTGGCGCGCCTGCTTAAGGCGGAGAGCGGCACGATCCGATTCGACTCACAGGCCGGGCCGATCGAAAGTGATCTCGACTATCGCCGTCGGATCAGCGTGGTGATGCAGGATCCACTGCTGCTCGATCGCTCGGTCTTCGACAACGTGGCCGCCGGGCTCCGGTTTCGCCGTCTCCCGGCGTCGAGCGTATCTCAGCGGACCACGGCGTGGCTGGAGAAGCTCGGGATCACCCATCTGCGCGACCGCCCGGGCTTGAAGCTCTCCGGCGGAGAGGCACAGCGCGTGGCGCTAGCACGTGCCTTCGTGCTCGAACCGGAGCTCCTGCTGCTGGATGAGCCCTTCGCCTCCTTGGATACCGCCGCGCGACGAACGCTGCGCGGGGAACTGCAGCGCCTGCTGTCCGAGACGCGCACCACGACGGTCTTCATCACCCACGATCCGGGCGAGGTGCAGGGCCTGGCGACACGCAGCGTGTGGTTGGAGGACGGTCGTCTGGTCGATGACGCGCCGGAGAATCGGGACGCTGCCCTGCCTTCGGCGACCACTTTCTTGCGTTGAGCCCACGGGACAAGGCACGCATGGAGCGCAGGCCGGGACCGACCCTGGAGCAGGATGACGGGTTCCAGGCGGACTCGATGTAGAATCTCAGACGGCACCCCGGTGAGTCTTCCTCTGACATCGATCGAATGACGACCCCCCGCCTCCTCTGCCGTCCGCTGGCACCCGCGCTCGCCGCGCTGCTTCTCCTCGCCGCCACGACCGGCTGCATCATCGACTACCGGCTGGGCGACGAGGCGGCGGGTGTGACCGTTCGCGTCCCGGCCGATCAGGCGTGGACCGACACGCATGTCGACCTCGCCGCCGGGGATCAACTGTCGATCGAGTACCGGGGCGGGATGTGGTCGCCCTGGCCCGGCGGGCACTACGATGCCATCGGCTCCGGCGGTGACCCGCTTTGTGACTGCAATCAGTTGATGGGCGTCTCGCACGCGGCGCTGATCGCGCGCCTGGGCGACAATGAGCCCTTCTTAATCGGGGACCACTGGGCCCATGCGGTGGGCGAAGGCGGGCGGCTATTCCTGGGCATCAACGACACGCGCCTGGACGATAACGCCAGCTGGCTCGAAGTTTGGATCGAGACCAAGTCCTGAGGGCCTGCTCCGCCGATCGTGTCTCGGCGTTGGAGCAGGGTCGGATCCTGAGGGATCAGGAACGCGCGCGACGTGCCGGCGCACGGCACAGCATGCCGGCCGTGGCAGGGGGAGGGGATGATGCGTGAGGGACGGATTCCCGGATACCACGCCGAGCGGATGCTGGAGGCCGTGAAGCGCTTCCGCGCCAACTGGATGCACTATCATCGGCCCGAAGACGTCAATCAGCTCCTGCGTTTGTTCCCCGCCGTGCATCTGCCGCGGGGTTTCATCCTCGACTATCTGCCGGTGGGCGGAGTCGAGACCGGTTGGATCCTCCCCTATGCACGGCGCGAGGCCGTCACCAGCGGCGAATCGACGATGCCGCCCGCTCTGGCCGCCATGGAACGCGACCGTCTGGCCACCAAACGGGGCAGCGGCGAGCTGCGCCGGCTGGAAGTGGAACACCTGTACCGCCACCTGACGTACGACCCGAGCCCGACCGGACTGTTCGAATATGGTTTCTTCATCAGCGAGCTTTGGGCGACCAAGTCGGCCTCCCGGGCGCGTGACTGGCTGGAGCTCGAGCCGATCTTCACCCGGCGCCAGTTCGACGCCGTCGTGCGTGCCGCCCATCAGGTGACGCGCGTGATCCGCCCCGAGGTGTGTGACCCGCTGGCCCGGCCGGCGTCCGGCGGAGGCGGTCAGGTGGAGTTTATCGTCTATCAGGGCGCGGCGTGGAAGCGCATCTTCCAGCTTCGCCTGACGATCGAAGCGGACGGCGGCGTGCGCCGCGACCCCGGCGAACTGCTGGCCAACCTGGGCTAAGTGCTGCTGGATGTAGAAGAACCTGCGCTGAGTACGATTCCGCTTCCATCCGGCTTCCCTCAGGATGTGCGCGGGAGGGGGCGGCGGCTGGGGCCACTCTCTCGCACCGTGCATGCTGACCGTGCACCAAATCGGCTGCTGATCCGCGTCGCTGAACAGACGCAGCTGTGGAGAAATCCAAATCATGGACGTCCGCTATCATCCGATTGGCACCCTGCACACCCCATTCCGTGATCTGAGCGACATGCCCATCCAGCCGACCGGCCGGGCCAGCGCCCCCGGTACGGCCGAGATCTTGGCCGAGTACGCCGAAGGCCTGCGCGATCTCGATGGCTTCTCACATGTCATCCTGCTGTATCACCTGCACCGGGTGCGGCGGGCGCAGCTGACCGTCGTGCCGTTCCTTGGCTCGGAGCCGCGGGGTGTGTTCGCGACGCGTGCCCCGGCGCGGCCGAACCCCATCGGCCTGTCGATCGTCAGCCTGGTTCGGATCGAGGGCGTGCACGCTGTTCCTGGGCAATGTCGACATCCTCGATGGGACGCCGCTGCTCGACGTGAAACCCTACGTCCCGGCCTTCGATCGGCCGGAGCAAGTCCGAGCGGGATGGCTGGAGGCAGATCCAGGGCAACGTCGGCGGGGCGCTCTCCGACAACCGGTTCGGGTAATGTCGGCCAGGACCGAGCGCCGGCGATCCCGTCCTGCTATGCAATCCGGGTGAACCCTGACGGTTGCTAAGCGCCGGCCGCGAGGGAGCAGGCGGCCGAGGTCGTATAATCACCTCGCTGTTTGCCAACTTGAGTTCGACGCAGGTCCGGCCGGCAACAGCCGAGCGAAGGAGGAGGCTCATGGATCCCAGGGTTGCCCGCATCCACGTCGATACCGGCGTGGGAATCTTCTGGGTCATCGGCTGGATGTTCACCATCGCGTTCGCCAAGTTGATCTGGTGGCAGGCGCTTCTCGGCCTGATCGTCTGGCCGTACTACCTGGGACTTGCCGTACGGTGAGAGTTCCTCTCGCCAACGGCCGCGTGACGCGGCCCGCGCGCTGCACAAGAACCCGTCCTGGCGGAGAACGACAGCTCGAGGCCGGAGACCCGCGCCTCAGCAGGGAGGCATTCGTGTTCTACACCGTCGTGCTCGTCCTTCACAACCTACTTCGTTGGGTGGTGGTGCTCACCGCTGCCTGGGCGCTCGTGCGCGCCTGGTCCGGCTGGCTCGGCAAGCGGCCGTGGACAACGGCTGATCGCCAGGCGGGGATGTTCTTTGGCATCAGCCTCGACGTGCAGTTTCTGCTCGGCCTGATCCTGGCCCTCATCAGCCCGATCCTGCGGGCGGCCTACGCCGACCTGGGCTCGCTGGCGATGCAGGATCCCTTCCGCTTCTTCCTGACCGAGCACATGCCGGTGATGATCGTGGCCGTCGTCCTGGCCCACCTCGGTACTGCCGTGGCGCGCAAAGCCGCCGACGACACGGGCAAACATCGCCGTGCGGCGATCTGGTTTACATTGGCCGCGCTGGCAATCGTGCTCGCCATCCCGTGGTTCCGCCCCCTCCTGCGCCTGTAGATCGTCCGGGAGCTTAGCCGTGCCCGTCTTCCGCTTCTACCATCCGGTCGAGGTGCGCTACGCCGACATCGACGCGCAGCGCCACGTGAATAACGTCGCCTTCTTTGCCTATATGGAGTCCGCCCGGGCGCGCTACCTGCAGCACCTCGGGCTGTGGGACGGCAAGGACTTCCTCAAGATCGGCATCATCGTCGCCGAGGCCGCCTGCACCTACAAGGCCGCCATCGGATACGGACAGCCCCTGCGAGTCGGGGTGCGCACGGCGCGCCTGGGCAACAAGAGCCTCGAACTGCACTACACCATCGAGGATGCCGACACCGGCCAGGAGATGGCCACCGGACGGACGATCCAGGTTGCCTACGACTACCACGCCAGCCAGACGATCCCCGTTCCGGAAACCTGGCGCCGGGCCATCGCCGCGTTTGATGGGCTGGCGCCGGCCGAGTCCGGTCTGCCGGGCTAGCCGCCAGCCTTCCAACCATGCTGCTCGACGCCCTGCTGCCGCCCGCTTCGCTCACCAGCCTGCCCGAGCTCGCTCGCTCGGCAGAGGCGGTCGGCTTCGGCGCGCTGTGGAGCACCGAGACCCAGCACGACCCCTTCCTGCCGCTGGCGCTCGCCGCTGAGCACACGCGGCGCATCCACCTCGGCACGGCCATCGCCGTGGCGTTCGCCCGCAGCCCCGCCGTCCTGGCCTACACCGCCTGGGACCTGGCTGATGCGTCGCACGGCCGCTTCATCCTAGGACTGGGCACGCAGGTGAAGGCGCACATCGAGCGCCGCTTCGGCATGCCGTGGCCGGACTCGCCAGTCGGCAAGTTGCGTGACCTGATCGATGCGATGCGCGCCCTGTGGCGAACCTGGCAGGCAGGCGAGCGCCTCAATCACCGCGGCCCGTACCACAAGCTGACGCTGATGACCCCGTTCTTCAACCCGGGCCCGATCAAGCACCCTGCGATCCCGGTGTTCATCGCCGGCGTCAATCCGGCGCTCTGCCGGCTGGCGGGCGAAGTGGCCGAAGGATTCGTGGCCCACCCGTATCACTCGGCGGACTACCTGCGCCAGGTCGTCCGCCCGGAGATCGACGCCGGTGCGGCGCGCGGAGGACGCGTGCCCAGCGACATTCGCCTGTGCGTCACCGCATTGACAGCCACCGATGACGCCGAAGCCGAGTTTGCCCGCTCGCAGATTGCGTTCTACGCTTCGACCCCCACCTATCGTCCGGTGATGGCCCACCACGGCTGGGGCGAGATCGCCGATCGGCTGCGCGACCTCGCCCGCCGTGCGGCCTGGGGCGAGATGCCGGTGCTGATCACGGACGAGATGCTGTCCACCTTCGCCGTCGTCGCCCCGGAGGCCGATCTGGCCGCGGCGCTGCTCGAGCGCTACCGCGGGCTGGCCGACCGGCTGTCGCTCTACCTGCCTTACACCCCCGGCAGCCGCGACGCGTTCTGGAGCAGGCTGGTGGAAGAGATGGGAGCGGCATGAGGCTGATCGTCGACGCCCACGAAGACATCGCCTGGAACATCCTGACCTTCGGGCGTGACCTCATGCATTCGGTGGCGGAGACGCGCGCTCGCGAGTCGGGGACGGCGATCACGCAGCAGCAGGGCGATGCGCTGCTGGGTTACCCGGACCACGTGCGCGGCGGTGTGGCGGTCGTGTTCGCCACGCTGCACGCCACGCCTGTCCGGCGCAAGCTCCACGATTGGGAGAAGTTGACCTACGCCACGCAGGCGGAGGCGCACCGCCTGGCGCACACCCAGGCCGATGTCTACCACCGCTTGGTGGACGACCACCCTAGCCTGTTCGGGCTAGTGGAGCATCGGGCGGACTTGCAGGCGGTGCTGGCAAGCTGGGCTGGCGACCCGCCGGCGGCGCCTCGCCTCGGCCTGGTCCTGATGATCGAGGGCGCCGACTGCGTGCGGGAGCCGGACGAGCTGCACGAGTGGTTTGACGCCGGGGTGCGCATCGTCGGCCCGGCGTGGGGCGGGACGCGCTACAGCGGCGGGACGCGCGAACCCGGCCCACTGACGCCCGACGGCCACCGCCTGCTGGAGGTGATGGCCGAGCGGGGGATGATGCTCGACCTGAGCCACATGGCGGAGCAGGCGTACTTCGAGGCGCTCGATCGTTTCCCCGGGACGATCTTCGCCTCGCACAGCAACGTCCGTGCCTTTCTCGACGGCAGCCCGATCCCCGACCGCCACCTGAGCGACGTGATGATCCGCCGCCTGGTCGAGCGCGACGGCGTGATCGGAGTCGTCCCCTACAATCGCTTCCTCAAGGGCGGCTGGCTGCCGGAGGATGGCCGGGGCGCAGTGACGGTCGAGCACGTCGTCCGCCACCTCGATCACATCTGCCAGTTGGCGGGCGATTCGCAGCACGCCGGCCTGGGGAGCGATTTCGACGGAGGCTTCGGGCTGGACCAGATTCCGGCCGGGCTTGACAGCATCGCCGACCTGCGGTTTATTGGCGAGGCACTGGAGCGATCCGGGTACCAGCCGGCGGACGTGGACGCCATCCTGTCCGGCAACTGGCTGCGGATCCTGAACCAGGGCCTCCCGGAGTCATGAGATGCCCGCTGGGCCGCTGACAAAACGTCAGGTCAGATGGGCGCGCCGCTGGATGACGCTGGTCATCCTCGGCTTGTTTGTGTTTGTGGTTGGGATCAATCCCGACCTGATCGGCATGAACCGCAGCCGGGTGATCGGCTTTATTCAGATGGGCGTGTGGCTCAGCGGCCTCGGGCTGTTGCTGCTGGGGTCGTTCCTGGCTGTGCGCGTCGTGCGTAACGGGCGGCCGATGAGCCTGCGGGCCGAGATCGGCACGCGGCTGATCGCCACCGGTTTCGTCGTGTCGGCCGCCGCCTCGCTGGCCGACTTCCTGGCCATCGGTTCGCACCACCTGCCGTGGGTCTACTTCGGCCCGCTGCAGGTCGGCGGGCTGGTGACCGGCGTGATCCTCAGCCTGGTGGGCGTGCTGCTCTACTGGCCGCGCACGCCCAAGCCTTCCCTCGAACCGGAGCCGGCCTAAGCCCGGACGCATTCCCCCCGCAGCCTCTTGAAGATCATCCAGCCAGCGGTCAGCGACCGGCGAGTCCTGCGCGCATGGGAACCAATTTGAACGGCGTGGTCGCTGAACGCGGGCCGAGGCAGCCTGCCTGGAGAAGCTGCCTCGACGCTGGTGAAACCGACGGTGGTCCGGATCAGGCGGCGGCTCAGTGCCCTCCGCCCACGCGCTCGCTCGAGTGGCCGGGGAAGACCTTGCCCCCCGGCTTGATGCGCGCATAGGCGTAGTTGACGGCCACGGTCACCTGCCCGAACCCGACGACGATCAAGTTGAGTGAGTCGACGCCTTCCTGCGAGGTGATGTCGCCGGCGGCGTACACGCCCGGCAGGTTGGTCTCCATGCGGCCGTTGACCTTGAGGTACCGCCGGCCGACGGTCTCGATGCCCCACTCGCGGATCGGCCCCAGGTCCGCCTTGAAGCCAAGGGCCAGGATGGCAGAGTCGACCTCCAGGATGGTCTCCTGCTGCGTGCGATTGTCGAAGATCACGGCACGCTCGAGGTGGTCCTTGCCCTGCAGCTCGCGGATCTCGTTGAACAGCCGCACGTCGACCTTGGAGGTTTGCAGGGCATTGACCGAGGCGTCGTGGGCCCGGAAACCCTCGCGCCGGTGGATGAGCGTCACCGAGCGGGCGATCTTCTCCAGCGCCAGCGCCCAATCGACGGCGCTGTCGCCGCCGCCGGTGATCAGCACCCGCTGGCCGGCGTAGGCCTGGAGGTCGCCGGCCATGTAGCTCACGCCCTTGCCCTCGAAGGGCCGGATGCTCTCGTTGGGCAACCGGACCGGCTCGAAGGCGCCGATGCCGGCCGTCAGGATGACCGCCCGGCTCAGGTAAGTGCCTTTGTCGGTCTCGAGGCGCCAGCAGGTTTCATCCGGGGCGCCGCCTGGGAGCGGGACTTTGGTCAGCGTCGTTGCGCGTTCGCCGAGCAAGATCGACGGTTTCCACTTCTCCGCCTGCCGAAGCAGGTTGGTGACCAGGTCCTTGGCCAGGATAGCGGGGTGGCCGGGGACGTCGTAGATCGTCTTATCCGGGTAGAGGGCCGTCAGTTGGCCGCCGGCCAGGGGCAGCACATCGATGATCCGGGCCGAGAGCTCGCGCAGCCCGGCGTAGAACGCGCCGAACAGTCCGCTCGGTCCGGCGCCGATGAACGTAACATCGACCACCTGTGGGGAGGTATCCGGGGCCATGCGCACACAGTCTCCTTGGGGGACGCAGGGGAAGCCAGCGCATTATAGGAGGGGCAGGATGGTGTGTCAACGGGACGGTCGCGCGGGTAGTCAGAGCGCGTGAGAGCGTACCGCCAATGAGCCAGCCGGGAGAACTCGCGCCGCCAGGGAGAGTCTCTCAATTCGGGCGTTTGGCCGCAGGCATGGGACGAAGTCGGGTTCCTGGCCCGGCGCGTTGAAAACCCGTTGAGCGCCGGCCGTTGACATGCCACCCCCGGGTGTGCTAATCTGGAGGACCACTAGGACCTGAGTACCACCCGGGACCGTGGTTGATCGTGGAGGGGGCTCGATGAAACCTTGGCGGATTCCCCTGGTCGCGGCGTTGATCGCCGCGCTTTTCATCCTGGCGCCGGTTGCCTTCGCCGACTGCCCACCAGGCAATCCGGAGTGTGAACTCATGCCCCCGGAGTCGGAGGAGGTCAATCCGGATCCGGGAAGCGGTGTGGGGCTGGCGGGTGAGGTCGCCTCACCCGGATCGCTCCTGCCCGTGCAGGCCGTGATCCCCATGCCACTGCCGCGGCTGGCGGATGCGTCGCCGGTGATGGTTCCGGCGGGTGCGCCGGCGGGCGTGCCGGGGATCGAGATCCCGCTGCGCTACCAGAACCCAGACGATGTGTCGTGCGGCGTGCAAGCGCTTGGGATGGCGCTCGATGGGCTGGAGGGCGCAGCACCCACGTCACCGGCGCTGCTTGGATTCCTGCAGGACAACGGGATGATGTATGACTTCGGCACGGGCGTGGAAGAGCTGGCCTATGCCGCACAGTCGTTCGGCTACCGTGGCTCGTATGCCTTTCATGGTGCATCGCTCGAGGATCTGGCGGCGCAGCTTGCTGCTGGATCGCCCGTTGTCGTCAGCCTGGGTGCGAATGGCGAGGGCGTGCCGGGGCACTTTGTGACCGTCACCGGGATCTCGCCCGATGGAAAGAGGGTGTCCTACAACGATCCGACGTTGGGGAGGCAAGTGATCTCCGCCGACGAGTTCACGCGCCTGTGGGGACTGCAGGGCAACAGTGGCGTGGCGGTGTTGAAGGAAGTGCCAGCCGGCGCGCCTGACTATTCGCCATGGGTAGCGCTGATGGCGGGCGTGATGGCGCTGGTGAGTATGACGCCATTGGGGGCGCGGCGGCAGGGCGTGGGTGGCCGCGTGGACAGTGGGGGTGGGGGAGGCAAGCCGGCGCCGAAACCCGCTCCTAGGCCAGCACCTGCTCCGGCTCCGAAGGCAGCACCGAAGTCGGCGCCGAAACCCGCGCCTGCCCCGGCGCCGAAATCCTTCGCGAAAGAGGAGAAGTACGGCGCCGAGCCGGCTATTGCTCCCACATCGAAGCCGGTGCCAGTAGCTGCATCGGAGCCTCGCACCAGGTTCGACGAGGAGCCACTGACTCCGCCCAAGCCGGCAGCTACGCCGGCGCCGCGGGCTAGGTTTGACGTGGAGCCGCCCCCGCCTACTGCCGGGCCGCGGCTATTCAGTTGGATCACAGACACAGTCTCGCACGCGATCACGAATATACAAGCGACGGTGCAAAACGTCGCCGCCCAGACTTCCGCCGCTATCACCAACTTCGTGAGCGATGTCACGGCAACTATCGGCGACGTGATCAACGGCCCGTATGCAACGAATCCGGGCAAGGCCGGTGGCGGGTCGGCTGTGGTGACAACCACGCCCTACTATCTGGCGCCGACCACGACGGCAACGCCCTACAATCCCACCCCAACCAGAACCGCAACGGCGGCAGCATCGGCAACGCCGACCGCCACGGCAACGACCTCCGCGACGATCCCCGCCGCCACCCTACACCCCGCTAGGACTTCTACACCTGCGACAACAGCAACCGTGGATCAACTGTTGGCCACCAACACTCCAGATCCACATGGCCCTCTGTTGGACTTTCGGACCATCGACGATCAGGTCGCTCGTGGCGCAAGTGAGTTCGTGGATTCGTTTAGCTTGGTGCCCGACGAATTGGATCCACTCAGCCTGCACGGCTATGACTACCTAACGCCTTTTGAGGGACTCCCTTTTGCGAACATCCCTCTCGTGCGAGCAGCGTTGAAGGTGTTTGCGACTGTGGCGGACCTATTCAGAGCTGTCGAGAACCTGGATCCGACGTATCCTCTACCCTATCCCGTTCCTAATGACCCTGACCTAGGGAGTCAACAAGAAGGGGAATGAGGGCGAAGGCGCAACCCGAGCTGCCTCCAGTCGCCTCCCAAGACCGCGAGCGGAAACCAACCCCATCTCGCCTGGGCAGCCTGCTTGCCGCGTATCTACTCGTCCGCGTGGTGCTGGCCAACGCCTGGCCGCTACTGGCTCCAGCGAGTGTAGCTCGGCAAGGCAACGATGTCATCGAGGCATCGATGTACATATTGATCGCCTTGATGGTCGTATCCCGTCGTCACGAATTGGCTTTGTTTCACATAGACCGGCCGGCGGTTCTCATATTCCTCGTGTTTGGCACTCTACTGAGGACATCACCAGAGTCGGATGCCGTGCGAGTCCTAGTGTCCTATGCGCCGTTCCTCTTTGCCGCGTCATGGCTCCTCTACTCATTGTGGAGGGGAGGCGCGATCTGGCCTTTGCCGTCATGGGGGCTGGCAAAGAGTGTACTGGCAGGCGTACTGGTAGGCGTGTGCCTGGGAGCTGTCTCTGCAGCGCCCACGCTGATTGCCCACTGGGAAGGTGCCATTCGCCCGGGCGCAGCCGCAATTACCGGCATGGCAATCGGCGGAAGCTTGGTGCACTTCATGGGTCACTCTGCCATTCTAGAGGAGCCCGTTTTCAGGGGCTTCCTTTGGGGATATCTGAAGAACCGGGCAATAGGAGAGCGGTGGATCCTCTTGGTTCAAGCAGGCCTGTTTCTAATCTCCCACGCCAGGTTCATCGGCCGCTCCACAACATTCTGGATCACCGTCCCGTTGGGAGCGCTGGCGTTTGGCTGGCTGGCGTGGAAGTCTCGGTCTGTTACGCCAAGCCTCATAGCGCACACGGTCTACAACTCCATGGGGTTGATCCAATGAGCGGATTCCATTCCGGAGCGCTCGTCGGATCATCAGAATAGCGCAAGTGGATGAAGATGGGGTTACGAGCCACGTGTGCTCCGGACGTGGCAATCTCACGGCCGCCGGGACAGGTTTCGGTGGGGCGTGACCCCATAGCCATCAAGGACCCTTGCCCACCGCTGACGCTGCCGAGAATCCCGGAAACCCCACCGTCGAGGATCTGTCAATACACTTTCCGCCACATGGGCCTGGTCAAGTTCGGGCTTGGGTTGAGGCAGGCTCCTCCGCCCCACCTGTCATTAGGACGAACGAGATTAACTTTCCCAGTGCAAGCTGCGCGACCAGCGAGACGCGAGATGCCATGATGACGGTTATGCGCGAGTGGGCGCACGGTGCGGGATTCCTCGAGTATCACCCTTCTGCGCGCGACCTGTAGATTGTCGAACACCCTCGCGCCCCAGGCGCCTGCACAAACGACGACGCTCAAGAAATCTGCCGACGCACAGAGGGGACCCATGCAGCGCTCCGCTACCCCACCTCCCGAAACCACCCCGTCCTGGGCCGCCGGCGTCCGCCGTCGGATTCCCTTCTACCTGCTGGCCGCGTTCCTCCTGGCACTCCTGGCCGCGGTCATCACCTTCATCTACCTGGAGCAGCTGCGCGCCTCGATGGTCCCCACGGCGGCGGCGTTGGTGGCGCGCCAGGCGATCCGCCCAGGCGAGACGATCACCGAGACGATGGTCGAGGTGCGGGCGGTACCGGAAGCGGTCGTGCCCGCCGAGCGACTGACGTCTTCGGTGCAGGCAGTGGGGCGCACGGCGCTGGTTCCGCTTGCGGCGGGCGAAGTCATCCTGCCTCAACGCTTGAGCGGAACGGGCGAAGCCGGGCTGTCACGCCGCCTGCCGGACGGCCGCTGGGCAATGGTCCTCCCCGGGTCGTGGCTGGCGAGCCCGATCCCGGAAATCGGCCCGGGCGATCGCGTTGACCTGCTCGCCTACCAGGCCGGCCAACCTGCCGAACAGGCAGCGGTCATTGTGTCCGCTATTGAGGTGCTTGCGGTCACCGGCACGGCGGCTGAGGCCGAGGCGCTGACGCTGGCCGTCGAGCTTGAGGAGGCGGCCGCCGTCACTTACTCCCGTGCCAACGGCTTCCTGCTCCTGCCTCTCCTCCGCCCGGCCGGAGGATGATGATGGCCGTGCTCACGGTCTTCTCGGCCAAAGGCGGTTGCGGCGCCTCGCTCATCGCCACCAACCTCGCCCTGGCGCTAGCCCACTCCGCGCCGACGCTCCTGCTCGACCTGCATAGTCAGGAGGGCACGGACGACTTGCTCCTCGACCTGCGCAGTCCACATGCTTGGCCCGAGCTTCTCCCGGTCGCCGGCGAGCTGACCGATCGGCATATCGAGCTGGTAGGCTGCCGACATCCTGAGGGTCTCGTACTGCTGGCGGCACCCGCCTCAGGAACCGATCCGACGCTGGCACAGGGCACCCAGTCGCTCCTCGATGCATTGGCCAGACGTTACACATGGGTCATTGTCGACGCGCCGTCGGGCACCTGGAGCCCGGCACCGGCCGAGTTGAGCGACACACTGCTGCTCGTCACGACCGCCGATCCACCGGCGCTTCGGTGCGCCAAGCGATTGCTACTGGCTCGGCCGCAGGGCGCGCATGGCCGCGTGGGACTGGTGCTCAACCAGTTTGGACGGGGCCAGCCGGCCTCGGCCTCCGAGGTCGCGGCATCGCTCGATTGCCCGCTGCTGGCCGCCGTCCCTGTTGACCCGCGAGGCGTTGGCTATCAGGTTAACTTTGGACGTCCGTGTGCGCTTGACCGGCAGAGCCCGTTGGGGCGAACAGCGGTCGCGCTGGCGCGGCGGCTCACCGCCGGCGGACTCCGCAAGACGGAAACGCCCCCCGTTGCCGCCTCCCCCTCGCGTCCAGGACAATCAGGATGACCACCGAGCAGCAGCCCTGGCTTGACCTCGAAGACCAACTGCATGCTCGCCTCTCGGAGCAGCTGGAAGAAGAAATGGAAACGGGCGAGCTCGCCGGCGTTCCCGAGCCGGAAGCGCTGCGCACCCGCGTGCGTCGTCTGGTGGAAGATCATCCTGCGGTCCTGACGCGATCGGATGCCGAGCGCTTGGTGCAGTCGGTCATCGATCGTGTCCTTGGGCTCGGCCCACTGGAACCTTTGCTGGCCGACCCCACCATTACCGAGATCATGGTCAACGACCCAACTCACGTCTTCATCGAGCGTGAGGGGCGGATCGAGCCCTGCGCCGTTCATTTCCGCGACGAGGCTCACCTGCGCCATGTGATCGACCGGATCGTGGCGCCTCTGGGACGGCGCATCGACGAGAGCAGCCCACTGGTCGATGCCCGCTTGCCGGACGGCTCGCGCGTGAACGCCATCATCCCTCCGCTAGCCCTCGGAGGCCCCGTGCTGACCATCCGCAAATTCTCCCGCCAGCCTTTCACGTTGGACCGACTGGTGGAGCTCAAGACGCTGCGGCCTGACATGGCCAGGTACCTCGAGCGATGCGTTCGGCAACGCGTGAGCGTCTTGGTCTCTGGCGGCACAGGCTCCGGCAAGACCTCCACCCTGAATGCTCTCGGCCGGGTGATTCCCCCGGGTGAGCGCCTGATCACGATCGAGGATTCGGCCGAGCTCCAGCTCGGCCATCCCCATTGGATCGCGCTGGAAGCACGGCCGCCGAACATCGAAGGGCAAGGGGAGATTCCAATCCGTACGCTGGTGCGCAACGCGCTGCGCATGCGGCCGGATCGCATCATCGTGGGGGAGGTGCGCGGCGGTGAGGCGTTCGACATGCTGCAGGCGATGAACACCGGCCACCGCGGCTCAATGACGACGCTGCACGCCAACTCGCCTGAAGATGCCCTCGTCCGGCTCGAGTCCATGGTCCTGATGGCCGGCTTCGAGCTGCCGGTGGCGGCCATCCGGCGCATGATCGCCGGGGCGGTGCAGGTGGTCGTCCAGCAGGATCGGATGCCGGATGGACGGCGGGTGCTGACCTCAATCGTCGAGCTCGAGCGTTCGCCGCGGGGCGAGATCGGCCTGCGCCCGGTGTTCGTTCTGAGCGAGGCCACACCGGCCGAGGAGGCGAAGACGTGAGGCAGGCAAGCACCTGGGATCTGAGACCGTGGTTCCCTCTTCGGTCTTGCCTGAGATGCTTCTCGCCCTGCCTAGTGCTGAACGATATCCACCATGTACCGCCAGTCGCCATTCGCTGGTTGCTGACTGCCAATTGCTGATTGCTAATGGCTAATTGCTGATCGCTGACCGTCCATGCAACGACCTCTCGAGTCACGCATGCGTTTCCGGCTGACCGCCGCATGGTTCTGGGGAATCCTCATCGTCGCCTCGCTGGCTGGGGGGTCGTGGTTGGCACGCGCCTGGTTGAACCAGGCCATGTGGACTCGGCCAAGCCTGGTCCCCGTGTTGTTTGTCGGGTTGGTGGTCGCCTGGTCGCTGTTGGCCCTCAGCCTGTGGGTGGAATCAGCCGAGCTGCACAGGGCATGGACGCAGCGCACGGCTCTGGTCGCCGGCCTCCCGGCGCTGGAATCGGAGGCGGGATGGCGCAGGCTGCTGCGCCGCTTCCCGGATCCGCTGGAACGGCTATTCCGGCCGCTGCTTCAAACCGCGTGGGGCAGCCGCCTGGCAGACGAATGGCTTGACGCCGGCCTGGGCAAGAAGCCGTCGCGCTATTGCGTGCTGCTCATGCTGGCCGCACTGGGAGGCGGACTACTGGGGGCACGGATCGGCGGGCCGGTGCTCAGCATGGCGCTGGGACTGGCCGCACCGGTCCTTCCATGGCAATGGGTGGCGCGCCGGGCTGAGGCCGGGCGGCGTGCCTTCGGCGAGCAGCTACCTCACGCACTCGATGTCCTGGCGAGTGGCCTGGCGGCCGGCCTCTCGTTCCAACAAGCGGTCGAATACACCGCCGCCGAAACGCGAGCGCCCGTCTCGGTCGCTCTCAAACGGCTTGCGCGCTGGATGACGCTTGGGCATTCCACCGAGGACTCGATGCGTCACCTGCTGGAAACCGTCCCGGAAGAATCGCTGGCGTTGGCCATCGAGGGCATCGAGCTCCAGAGGCAAGTGGGCGGTGACCTGGTGTCGATGCTCGAGAGCACGGCCGGCCTTCTGCGCGAGCGTGTGGAACTCGAACGAGAGGTGCGCGCCGTGACCGCCCAGGGACGGTTGTCGGGAATCGTCATCGCCGCTCTGGTCCCCGTCTCGGCCGGCATCTTGCTGAGCGCTAACCCGCGCTACATCGACGTGCTGTTCGATTCGCTCATCGGACAGCTGCTGCTGGCATTTGCTTTGGCGCTTCAATTGGCAGGCTGGGCCGTGATCTCGCGGCTGATGCGCGTGCGTTACTAACGGGAAACGAGTGAACGCCTTGCCGGTCGTAGCATCGTTGTTGGCCGGGGCAGCTGTTGCGCTGTTCGCCGCCGCCATCGTCGAGTCCATGCAGGCGGTCCGTCAGAGAAGGCTCGCCGGCCCCTCGGCCGTCACCGGTCTTCTCCAGGCGGCACTGGGAATGATCGACTTGCCGGCCGGGCTCGAGCGACGCTGGGGCGGTGAAGGAGTCGAGCAGAATCTGCACCATGCCGGGGTCCGGCTGGAGGGGCACGATTTTGGTGCGGCGCGCTGGGCGCTGCTGTGGCTCGGTTTGTTGCTGGCGGCACTCATTGGCGTGGGCCGAGGCTGGGATCTGCTGGGTCAATTCCTCGCAGCCCTGGTGTTGGCCGCCGCCATGCTGGGTCCTGGGATCTGGCTGCGGTGGAGGATCGACCGGCGCCGAATGGAGATCGACCTTGCGCTCCCGGACTTCCTCGACCGATTGGCGCTCGGCCTCGACGCGGGACTGGGCTTCGAGGTCGCCCTGCGCCGGACGGCACACGACTTCCGCGGACTGCTGGGCGATGACCTGCGCCTGCTGGTGCGGCAGCTCGACCGCGGGCACGCGCGCAGCGAGGCCTTGCAGAGTCTGGTGCAGTCCACACCCTCCGATGATCTGCATGCCTTTGTGGCTGCCGTCCAACAATCTGACCGGTTGGGCACATCGCTGGCGCGGGCCCTGCGCGTGCAGACCGCACTGCTGCGCGCCCGCCGCCGGCGCCGGGCTCAGGAGGCTAGTCGGCGCCTGCCGATCCTGATCATCTTCCCGCTGGTGTTCTTCTTTCTACCGGCACTGTTGATCATCTACCTAGCACCGCCACTCCTGCACCTCTTCTTGGGACGCTAGGGAATGGGAGAATTCGTGACCGCCGTTCCTGGCCAGTGCATCGTCGCCTCGAGGCCGCCCTGCAGGACGTGCTTGGGGCGCGGCGTGCAAGGCGGACAGTCGGTGGTCGAGCTGGCCATCACGCTTCCAATCCTGCTGTTGCTGATGCTCGGCCTGGTCAATCTGGGCATCCTGATGCAGGCGCAGATCGTGTTGACGAATGCCGCCTGGGAGGGGGCCCGCGCCGGCGCGACGATCACCGATCCGGCGCATGGGGACGAGGAGATCGTCGGGGCCGTGCAGCGCTCGCTCAGCGGACTGGACGCCTCGCAGGTGACGATCGACATTGATCCCGAGCAGAACGAATTGCCGCGAGATCAACCCGGGCCGCTGCCACGCGGGCAAGCGCTGGCCGTCAGCCTGGAATACCGGCTGACGATGAGCCTGCCGGTTTCGGTTGTGGTCCCCGTCCGCGCACGGGCGGTCAGCCGGATGGAGTACCGCAACCCATGAGGCCGCGCGGTCAAATGCTGATCGTCATCGCCATCCTGCTTATGGTTGTGCTGATGCTCCTGGCGGTGGCGGTGGATGGCGGGCGGCTGATGATCGAGCGCACGCGTCTGCGCCGATCGGCTCAAGCGGCAGCCGACGCCGGTATCGCCTTCGTTGCCGAGCAAATGGTGACACAGGCGGCAGCCCGACAGACGCAGGCGGCGCTGCTGCCCACCTGCGCGCCTGCCCTTCCCTGCACACCCACACCCTCCCTGAATGACGTGCCTGGGTGGCTGACGGATGATGACCGGGCGACGTTGGTGGCGCCACCCTTGCAGACGCAGGTAGCAGCCGAGGCACGGCAGTACGCGCACCTGAACGACCTCGCCTCGGTCGAGGTAGTCTACCCTCAGGCCTATGACCCGGGTGCGCCGGCGGTGCGTATCCTGGTGACGCTCCAACGGCGCGCCACCATCCTGCTGGCCGGGTTGCTGGGCAAGGAGTGGGTTGATCTGGACGGACAGGGACTATCACAGGTGCCCCAGCGCTGAGAGCTGGAACCCGATGCTGGCCTTCGCCGTCCGCGTCCTTCCACTGTACCTGGCCGCGCTGGCACTGACTGTGGCCGGGTGGGCAGTGCGTGCACCGCAGGCGTGGCTGGCGCCGCTGGCCGTCTGCGTCGTGCTGCTGTTCGCTGCGCTGTTGACGTTCCGTCGAACGCCGGCTTGGAGCAGTATCCTGCTGCTGGGACTGGCGCTGACGGTGGGAGCGGCCCTCCGTCTGGTGGCAGGATCGCGCATGGCATGGGTCCCCAGCTCGGCGGTTGCGCTCGGCGCACCGCTGGTGGGTGCGGCCATCGGGGGGAGAATCCGTCTCCACAACGCCTGGGTGCGCGGGAGTCTCTGGACGCTGGCATGGATCTATATCCTGGGAGCCTGGCTGTTCCCGATGGGACTGGGGACCTTGCGAGCGTGGTGGGCTGGCGCCGGGTTATTGGTGTTCGCCGGACTGGCCGTGATCTGGTTTGCCGACTGGCCCGGTCGCGAGGAACGTGATCCGGCAGGAGGCCCGGCGGCCGAGCTTTATCTGATCGGCCTCAACCTGGCCTTGGCGGCCAACGTGCTGGCGTCGGTGCAGTGATGCCCCGTGATGACACATCGAGGCATCGCATCCGACGCCGGTAGCCGCAGGTCATGACCATGCGCTCCCCGCCGCGAGCGCCGAGGGTTGGACGGACACGGAAATCGCAGCCCTCAAGCTGCGACTACGTGCACCGCGCTCTCAGGGATGACGCATTCGAGGATCGCATTTCGCGCCGTCCGACCGCGACCACCCGTCAGCTCTTCTGCCCCTTCATCGCCGCAGCCGCCTCGACGAACTTGACCACCGCGCCGTAATCCAGATCGCCGTAGCCGGCGACGTTGGCCGCCGTGTACACCTGGTGGGCGATGGCGCTGGTGAACAGCGGCGTCTTCAGATCGTGCGCCGCCTGCATGATCAGGTCGAAGTCCTTCTGCATGTACTTCAGGGCGAAGGAGGGCTCGAACCTGCCCTCGATCATCATCCGGCCCTTGTTCTTCAGGTGCGGCGAGTTGACGGCCGTCTCGCCCAGGATCTCGAGCATCTGGTTCGGGTCGAGCCCGGCCTGACGGCCGAGGGTCAGCGTCTCGGCCACCGTCAGCACGGTCATGCCGATCATCAGGTTGATGACCATCTTCATGGCGCTGCCGGCGCCGTTGGGGCCGAGGTGGTGCACCTTGGCGCTGATCGCCCGCAGCACCGGCATCACCGCCTCGAGCGCCGTCGCTTCGCCGCCGACCATGAACTGCATCATGGCCTCTCTCGCCGGGCCGACGGAGCCGTTGACCGTGGCGTCGAGGAACGCCACGCCCTTGGCTTTGGCCGCGGCGGCCATCGTCTTCGAGGCGGCGATCCCCACCGTGCTCATGTCGATCAGCGTCAGGCCGGGATGGGCGCCCTCGAGCACGCCGCCCGGCCCCAGCACGGCCTCGAGTTCCTCCGCCACCTGCCCGATCATGGTGAAGACCACGTCGCACTTGCGCGCCAGGTCCGCACAGCTGGACGCCACGGGCACGCCCGAGCGCGGCAAACGGTTCCGTCTGCGCCGGGAATTGGTCATACACCGTCAGCGGGAAGCCGGCCTTCAGCAGGTTGTGCGAGATCGGCGTGCCCATGGCGCCGATGCCGATAAAGCCGACTCGAAGTTTGGCGTCTGACATAGGCTTGATACGCTCCTTGTGATCCACGCCGGCGTACGGGCGGGGCGTGCCTCGCCTGCAAGCACCTCGTAGACGTCGCGTCGGGGATCTCCCATCACCGTCCGCTCGGCGAGGGAGGGAAACGACCGGCCCATTCTCGCACATCTCCGCGGGCGCGCGTCATACCCCGGGCGGGACGGGCCTTAGTAGTACTTCTCGATCCCGCCGAACCCGAACTGCCGGTTCGCCTCGGTCTCGCGGACGAAATGCGCCAGTCGCTTGCGAAATTCGGCCGGCCGCCGGCGAGCACCATCGATGTACGCGATCCGGATGCGGACGTAGGCCGGCGAGAATCCTCGGAAGTGCTTCCAGGCGTGCGGGTTGGCGCGGATCGCCCGGAGGATATCGGCCGGGATCTGGAAGGCGGACGCCGATAGATCGGGGAGCGTCGGCAGAACGTCGCGCAGCACCCGGCGCCGCCGAACCAGCGCGCGTAGTCTCTCGAGGTTAGCCTGCGAGTAGCGGCTCCCCGGTTTGCGGACGGAGAACCGCTGCGCAAACCGCGTTCGGCGTCGATCGAGCGCACGATGCTGTCGATCCAGCCGAAGCACAGCGCCTCCTCGACCGCCTCGTTATACGCCAGGCGTGGCTTGCCGGTGCTCTTGCGGGAGTAGACCAGCCACACCTCGGTGCGCGACTTGTAGTTGGCCTTCAACCACGTGCGCCACGCGGCGCGGGTGGTCACGTGGAGGAGGCTTGACCTTGGGGACGGAGGCCTTCGTGGGCACGCAGCAACCTCGGCCGTGCTCTGGACGGATCGATCAGGCCGCCCCAGCCGGTGCGATGTAGACGGCCATCAGCATGAAATGGCAGAAGGCGCCCAGGATGACGAACACATGCCAGATCTCGTGGAAACCCGAACCGGCCGCCGAACAGATTGGGCTTCTTGAGGATGTAGATCACCGCGCCCCCGGTGAAGAACAATCCCCCGGCCACCAGCCAGGCCAGTGCGCCCGCTGGAAGCCTGGACAGAATCTCGCCGGATGCGGCGATGGCCAGCCACCCCATCAACAGGTACAGCCCGGCGGTCACCCAGCGCGGGGCACGGATCACGACCAGCTTGACCCCGGCGCCGATCAGCGCCAGGGCCCAGACGATCGCCGGCAAGCCGAGGCGCCAGAACCCCGTGAGGTAGTACAGGCACACGGGTGTGTACGTGCCGGCGATGAGCAGGTAGATGGCCACATGGTCGAGCTTGCGCAGAACGCCTAGCACACTGGGACCCGCCGGAGCGAGGTGATACGCGGCGCTGGCGGAGAACATCAACACCAGCGTCACGCCGTACAGCGCCAGCGGGGCCGCCTTCGGGAAATCGCCTGCAGCGAGGCACACCAGGAGGCCCAGGCCGACGGCGGATGCGACGGCGCCGCCCAGATGGGTCAGTCCATTCACGGGCTCGCGAAATCTAGAGAGCACCAGACCTCCACGTGGACGGTCGGGAAGCGGATCGCCGCCGGAGATGATACTCCAGGCGCAGGCCGCCTCAGGAGGGATCGTGCGCGCGCGAAACAGGCAGCGCCACCCCTACCAGACACCGGGGAGGAGACGATGACGTACTCGACCGGCGTATTCAGCATACCCGGTCAGCCCAGCCCGCAGGGTTCGGTCTTCGAGGCCGGTGCGCAGGATGAGCAGGACGGCGCCCAGCTGCACTGGGGATCATCGCCCACCAGGAGGCGAGCAGCACCGGCGACGGCCAACTCGAAGAGGATCGCCCCGGCATAGGCCGGATGCCGCACGAGGTGGTACGGGCCGCCGGCGACGACGACCTGGCCGCGCTCCGGCTGCAGGCGCACGATCTGTGAGAAGAAGGCATTCGAGGCCGTAGCCCAGACGACCAGGGTGTAGCCCAGCGATGCACAAGACCAGCGCCGCGATCTGTGCGGCGAGGGGCAGCGCGTCCGTCCATCCATTGCGGAGGTCAAGCCCGGCCACGATGTAGCGCGCCAGCTGCGCCATGCCCAGGATGCTCATGATGGCCACGTCCCACGGCTTGGCGCCCTTGCGCGGCCCCAACCGTTCGGCCAGCAGCCCAGGCTGGACACGAAGGATGACGATGGCCGTGGCCAGGATCCAGCCCAACATCACGATCAGGGTTGCCCACGCCGGCCACCAATTGACGCGTCCGCAGACCAGAACAGCGCCACGCCCATCACGGTCAGCCCAGCGGCTTCACGAACGCAGTAGCGCACGAACAGCTTTGTGTCCATCTGGATTCACCCCCGGCGTGGTCGCCGGTTCCCTCGAGGACATCCCGGCGCGTGGTTAGGGGACATCGCGGCCAGCTGCGCCGGATGACTGGTTACCTACTCGCCATCCGCAGGGCAGCCCGCCGCGCCCTGTTCGTCACTCCAAACCAATGAGCCTGGACGTCCACCGATCGGCGTGCCCCATGCCACGCGCGCGCACCCTTCGGCCTTGAGACTCAGTCCTGCGGCACGTCAACCGTCAGCGTGTCTTCCAGACCCCGGCGTACTTCTTGCGGTACTTGAGGTCCTGCTCGGTCTCGATCAATTCCAGCGCCTTCGTTCTGATCTTCTCATCCTTGACTTCGTCATACAGGTTCCGCAGCCCCTGGACGATGTCGTAGCGAATCAAGGTGTAGTTCTTCTCCGCAGCACAGTCGGCGAACCGGGCGGCGAGCCGATCCACCACCATCTTCTGCTGCTTCTTACCTGCGGTCCCAACCTTCCAGAGCGACTGCAGACCGTGCCGCGCCGTGACGAATTTCTCATCCCGCGTGACGACCATCAGCGCGTCGAAGTCCTTCAACATCCGGTTCCGAGGATCGCTCTTGGCCAGGCCGCACAGAAGCTGCGCCGCGATCGCCCGCACGTGGTTGTCCTGATCGCCGAGGTCCTTCACGAACCCATCCCACACTTCATAGGCCCAGTCGACCGGCCGATCGGTCGCCTTGAGGAGAAACATCAAGGCCGCATACCGCCGGTCGCCGTCTTGAGAGCCCAGGTTGTCCAGATGCATCCGCGTCGTCTTGTCCATCGGCCGATCCTCCCGCGTAACCGCAGGTCTCTGCTGAAACCTCCCGCCGCACTCGATGTCGGATGATGTCGAAGCGGCGATGGAGTTCTATACGTGCGGGGCGGAATGTGGCGCACGCCACGCAGGTAGACGCTCCCAACGAAGGCGTGACGACGACTCTTGCGGGCAAGACGAGCCACGCTTGCCGGGCAGGG
This sequence comes from uncultured Chloroflexia bacterium, assembly GCA_963743255.1. GTDB lineage: Bacteria > Chloroflexota > Anaerolineae > Anaerolineales > E44-bin32 > DYJB01. The sequence continues at coordinate 55,382 of CAVUPD010000013.1, read as the reverse complement.
CCGGACTACGTTCCCGTGCGGGTCAGCCGAGAGGCGACTCGCGAGGCCTAGCGCAAGACCTGCGTGGGACAACTGACCGGCGTGGGTCCGCCACCAATTGGGGTGGGGCATCCACTCGATCGGCGCGGCACTAATCCTCCCGAGAAGCAGCTCACCGGTGTAGGTCCGCCGCCGATCGGAGTAGGACAGCCGCCGGAGGGTGGGGATGCACCGCAGCTGACTGGAGTGGGACCACCGCCAATCGGAGTCGGGCACCCGCCGGAGGCGAGGATGGCCGCAGCTGACCGGTGTGGGTCCGCCGCCAATCGGAGTAGGACAACCGCCGGAGGGCGAGGATGCGCCGCAGCTGACCGGTGTGGGACCACCGCCGATCGGAGTAGGACAACCGCCAGAGGGTGGCGATGCGTCGCAACTGACTGGTGTGGGACCACCGCCAATCGGAGTAGGGCACCCGCTGGAGGGTCGAGGATGCGCCACAGCTGATCGGTGTGGGACCACCGCCGATCGGAGTAGGACAACCGCCGGAGGGTGAGGATGCGTCGCAGCTGACCGGCGTGGGTCCGCCGCCGATCGGAGTAGGACAACCGCCGGAGGGCGGCATTGCTTCGCAACTGACCGGTGTCGGACCTCCGCCGACCGGCGTGGGACATCCGCCGGGCTCAGGAGGCAGGTCCACCCGTGTCGGCGTGGACGGAGGCGTGGGCACAGGTAGCCCGATGGGGCTGCCGGAGAGCGTGGCCGCCTCGGTCTTCAGCCACCCTATCACCGCCGGGTCGGCCGGATCTTGTATGAGCAGGTACTCTCCCTCCGAGCTGAGCCCCACCACGTCGAACTCCTGCCCGGGGAGCAGCACGCCCAGGAGATCGTACCATCTCGCCCGGTCCGGCGCGGAATTCGGTCGGAACACTCACCTGACCTCTGAGACTGGCCGAGGTGGGTTCCCGAGACGAACCGGGCAGCGGCATGTTGCAGCCGGCGAGGATCAGCAGGCTTACTGCGAGCAGGAAGAGCAGGCGAGTTCTAATCATCTTGACTCCGTGACTCCACAGCCGAGAATGGAAGTGCCCGAGGACCAGCCGCTATTCGGGTCTCCACGGACCTGCGCGCGGCCGGCCGAATCCTGAGCAGAGGTCCCTATCGACCGTGCCCAAGGTCCGTGGCATTCTCGCGCCTGTGGGTGGGCGACGCCAGCGTCGGATGCCCCAGGCAAGGGGCTCCACCCTCTGGGCAGTGACGCCGGTGAGCGACACGTACCGTTTTCCCCTTCGCCGTCTCGGAGTGATATTCCTGTGAACCGTAGGGGGCGGCCGCGGGACGTGAAAGCCGGCGCGCGGCCGGCCCGCAGGGCGCATGCGGCGGGCATTCGGCCCTCCACGCAAGGTGGCGGCATCCGTCGCGCGAGGTGGACGCCGGAGGAGGAAAGGGATGGACGTTCGCCCCAAGCTGACCGAGTTGTTGCAGCAAACCCTGAACGAAGAGCGCCGATTCATCGGTCAACTATCGCCTGAAGAGCTCAACCGAGTTGGCCAGGTGGACGCATGGTCGGCCAAGGACCTGATCGCCCACCTGGCAGGGTGGAAACTGCGCATGGCCGACCGGCTCGCGGCGATCGGGGGCGGCGATGCGACCGCTGAGACGGAGAAAGTCGATGTTGAGAACGCCTCGATCTGGGCAGAGCACTCGAGCGAGACCTGGGATGAGGTCGTTCAGGCCTCGGCGCTGGGCCACCGGCGGATGATCGAAGGGTTGCAGGCGCTTTCCTTTGACGATGTGCACGATACACAGCGCTTCGAGTTGCAGCAGGGTCAGCCGCTGTGGCGAGGAGTGGCTGGGAATGGCTGCACGCATCCGATCATGCACCTGGCTGAGGCCTACGTGAAGCGCGGCCAGGCTACCTATGCGGCGAGCATGATGGAGAGTCTCTCCGAAGGGCTTGCGCTGCTCGACGACTCGCCGCGCTGGCTGGGGGTGGTGCGCTACAACCTGGCTTGCTACTACGCCCTGGCCGGAGAGACGGCCCGGGCAATCGAGGCGTTGCGCGACGCCTTACAACTGCACCCGGGCCTCCTCGGGTGGTCCAAGGAAGACACCGACTTGGCCTCCCTGAGGGACGATCCGAACTACAAGGCACTCTACCCTGACTGACCGCACCTGTACCCACTCGGAGCCTCGTGGCCGGTGGGCTGTGCAACGGTCCATACTGGCATAGCTGGACATGAACGGCGGCACGAACCTCAGCCACGCCCTCAGCCCGGGCAGCCCGGCGATCCACAGCGGCACGCTGGACCTGTGCACCTCGGAGGACCAGCGCGCGATTGCCCGACCTCAGGGCGCCGGTTGCGATCGTGGTGCGCTCGAGATGGTGGGCGTCGCCGGCGCGCCGGCCGCCTCACCGACGCCGGTACCCACGCCGAGAGAGGTCGCCAAACCTTCGCCGGCGGGTGTCTTCGGCGTATTGAACAAGAACACCTTCTGCCGCCGCGGCCCCGGAACGGCCTTTTACGGCAAGGGGACCTTCAACCAGGGGCAGTCGCTGGTGCTCGAGGGCATCAGCCCGCCGGGTCCGCCGGTGTGGTACTGGGCGCGGATGCCAGACCGCGTGGCATTTGCTGGATATCGACAGCCGTGTTCGACGTGCAGAGTCCGACCGGGCGGCTCCTGGTGACCCATGCTCCGCCGATCCCGGGCATGCCCGGGGGCCTCGAGCATTCCCAAACCACTATGTCGCGAGCCGCCTTCTGACACGATGGCCCGCGCGGGGCCAGCCGTCGTCAGGTGGAGCCGCAGAGGGTACTTTCCCCCCGGATGGCAAGTCCGGCCAGCCGCGTGTACCGAGAGACGTAGACGGACCTGTGGCACCTAGCCCTAGCCAGCGATTGGATATGTCAACCAAAAGGACCTACAATAGGCTAGCTAACGCGGCAAAGGCGGTGACCCCGGAGTGACCTGCCGGCTCGTTGTGCGGGTGGGCAACCCGAGAGGTGCACGCAAGGCGGGGTGGAACGCGTTCCAGCGTATGATTAGAGGGAAAGACGCGGTCCGGGTGTAGGGCACCGGAGGGACAGAATGAGCACCCAAGAACCTAAGATGACAATCCTGGTGGTCGATGACGAAGTCGCCTATTGTGACGCCACAGCGGAGATACTTGAAGTTCTTGGCTACCGGGCGTTGAAGGCAAACGGTGCCCGGCAGGCGAAAGCCATCTTGGAAGTCGAAAGGCCGAATGCCATCCTGCTCGACGTCATGATGCCCGAAATCGATGGGTTGACCTTGCTCGGAGAGCTGGCCTCGAACCCCCGCTTCCTCGGCATCCCGCTGGTTATGGTGAGCGCCAAGGCGATGCCCGCTGACATCGGCACCGCGTGGGCGGCCGGCGCCGACGCCTACTTGTGCAAACCCTACACGGCCGACGAGCTTCGTGAGGTCGTCCAACACGTCCTGGCAATTCCCTCCACTGAACCCTACCACTCAGGCGGGACCGATCGTCTGCGGATCATCCTGAAGAGTCCGCCACCCGACAGCAAGAGTTGACAGGCACTTCCCTGGCCTAGATCCCCTTCCCGAGTCGATCCACCCCTGCCTGAACGATCGCCCCAGGATCCGTCATATGGCGCTGGCTTCTTACGCCAAGCGCGCCCCGGCGAGGGGGGCGATGCCATTTGCACGGAGGACTTGATGCGCCTCCCACCGGGGGAATAGCTGTAAGCAATGCCTGCACACAGAAGTCTTACGCTCCCTGGGTAGGAGGGCATGAGCGAGCGGCAGAGGTGTCCGGGCAAACTTGCTGCCGGTGGATGGGGGTGGCTAACCGGTCGCGGTCGCTGGTGCCGCCGAAGGACCCGGGCCCGGTGTCAGCCGAGTGGGTGTGGTGGTTGTCCCATCCGGAGGTGATGGAGTCCCGGTGGCGGTGGGCGGTCCGGGTGTGGGTGTGACGGTGGGTTGAACGGCGGGCCCTGCAGCTTGTGGCACCGGCGTCTCCGGCATGCCGGCCGCTACCCAGCGCTCGAAGATCTCCACCCACTCGGGCCTCAGCGGCCGCGACGGGGGCATCGGGTTGAGGTCCTTGATCTCCGTCACTTCTTCCCGCCGCAGCAGGCGCAGCAGCAGGCTGTGAGGGTCGCCTGCCACAAGCACCGGGGTGTTGTCACCGCTGGTCAGTATTTCCTGATAGGTGCCCATCAGGTAGTTGTTGTTCTTCTTTCCCTCCCGATGGCACGAGGCGCACGTACGCCGGACGATCGGCTGGATGTGCACCGTGTAGGACGGGATCTCCCCCGGCGCCAGAGTCGGCACGGCGCCGGCACCGGCGACGTCCTGTGGGATCTCAACCCGATCATCCCAGGTGTAGCGCATGAAGGTCACCAGCGCCTTGACGTCGCCGGGTGTGAGTTCGCCGCCGTAGGCCTTCCCGAAGGGGGGCATGCCCAGAACGGGCTGTCCATATTCGACGATCGACGCCAGCGTGTCGTCCTCGCGGGTGTACATGTAATCGCTGACGTTGAGCGGCTTCATCAGGAATCCCTCCAGCCCCTCGACGCCCTTGATCTCGCCGCCTTGTCCCTCGTCGCCGTGGCATTCGACGCAGTACAGGCTGTACACGTCCTGTCCCGCCAGGATGCGATCGGTGACTGACGTGAACACGCCGGCCTCCTCCTGAGGCGGAGTCGTGGCGGCAGCCACGATCGTCAGGCCGACGACGCCGGCCATTGCCACGCCCATGATCCCCAGCGCGATCCGGCGTTTGCGCCAATAGCGAAACGGCGACCGGTCGTAGAACGGAAGCAACAGCAGCGCCAGCACGGCCAGGCCGGGGACGAGCGTCGTCCCGATCCACTCCACCTTGCCGGGGAAGTACTTGAGCATCTGGAACAAGAACAGGAAGTACCACTCCGGGCGCGGGATGTAGGCGGCGTCGTTGGGATCGGCGGGCGGCTCGGGCTTCACTCCCAGGAAGGTCGCCAGCAGGAGCAGGAGCACGAACACGCCGAACGCGGCGATCATGTCCTTGTAGATGATATCGGGGAAGAACTTCACGCCATGGGCCTTGGCGTGTTCGTGGCGGGCGTCGACCTGCTTTCGCTGCTGCTCGTTCATGCCGCGCCTACTCGTCCGCCACCGGAATGTGGGAGATCCCCAGACGGATCACCAGGTAGACGTGCACGCCCACCAGGCCGAGCAGCGCCGCCGGCAGCATCCAGATGTGCGCGCTGAAGAAGCGCGTCAGCGTCAGCGTGCTCAGATCCGTCCCGCCGCGCAGCGCCTGCTCGATGATCGGGCCGACGAACGGGACGGTGCCGGCGATCGACGTGCCGACGGTCGTCGCCCAGTAGGCTCGCTGATTCCAGGGCAGCAGGTAGCCGGTGAATCCCATGCCGAGCGTCACCAGGAGCAGCAGCACGCCGGTGACCCAGGTGACTTCGCGTGGGTACTTATAGGAAGCATAGACGAACGTGCGCAGCATGTGCAGCACGACGGTGATCACCATCAGCGTGGCGCCCCAATGGTGCAGGCCCCGGATCAGCCAGCCGAAGGCCACGTCGTTCATGATGTAGTTGATGCTGTCGTACGCCTGGTCGGGGTGGGGGACGTAGTACACCGTCAGGAATACGCCGGTGACCACCTGCAGCACGACCAGAAAGAGCGTGGCGCTGCCCAGCGTGAAGGCCCAGTTGACCTTGGGGACCTTGCGGTCGAGCACCGTGCGGTAGATACCGGTCAGGCCGAGGCGATCGTCGAGCCAGCGGAGAACACGGGCCGCCATCTCACGCCTCCACGATGTGCACGAGCAGCGTGCCGTCTTCGATCTTGAAGGCGAAGCGGTCCATGGCGCGGGGCTGCGGGCCGGAAATGATCGAGCCGTCGCGGGCAAAGCGCCCGTCGTGGCACGGACACTGAAACAGATTCTGCTCGGGTTTCCAGGACACACGGCAGCTCAGGTGAGTGCACACGTTGGACAGGGCTTCCATCCGGCCGTCCGGGTAGCGCACGACGTACACCCCGTAGCTCGTGGCGCTGCGTTCCCAGCCCACCTGCCGCGTGCGGGAGAAGGTGTACAGCGTCGGCTCGCCCTCCGGGATCTTGTCGACCGGGCCGAGCGGCATCCAGGCGTCGGTCTCGACCTTCTTGAGCGACGGGGCGAGCCAGTAGCCGATGGCCGGCAGCCCAACGACGGCGCCGATGATGGCGCCCAGCACGCCGACTACCCCGGTGACAAACGTGCGCCGGCCCAGGCCGGCGGCCGAATCGGACTCCGCCATCTCGATCCTCAGCGAGCGTCCCGGGATACACCCCGGCGGCGACGCGGTTCGCCGCCGGAATTCTACCAAATCCCATCCCCTTGGCCCGACCGCGCCACGACGGTCGACCTCGGTATAATCCACGGTGGATTTCACCTGCGGGAGGGGTCATGGCAGCCAGCCGTGGCGTGAACATCATCCAAACCCTGCGCTACCGCGGGCGGCAGGGAATGGTCAGCTGGACTCTGCACCGCGTGACCGGGCTGGGCATCGTGCTCTTCGTCGGGATGCACGTGGTCGCCGCCTTTTTCCTGCAGCAGTTCGGCGATCCCGTGGCGACGGCGATCACCGCCTTCTACGAATCCTGGCCCACCCAGCTCTTCGTCTACTTCTGTGTGCTGTACCACGCGATCAACGGGGGGCGCGTGGCGGTGATGGACCTGTTCCCGCGCCTGCTGCGCTACCAGCACGAGCTGGTCTGGCTGCAGTGGGCGATCTTCACCCCGGCCTACCTGGTGCCGGCGTTCTACCTGATCCGCAGCGCGTGGATCCCGGGTTGAGGCTGGAGGACGACGATGTCCACCCCGCAACGCGTCCGTCCCTCCGGTTCCTGGGAGCACCTGCTCTGGACCTTCACCCGCCTTTCGGGGCTGGCGCTGTTGTTGTTTGGCGCCTTCAGCCTGGGGATGGGGTTTGTCTTAGGCGGTCGGACGCAGCTCGATTTGCCCGGATTCATGCGCTGGATGTTCTTCCCCAACCCGAACCACGTCGTCAACAGCAACATTCCCGACGTGACCGCCGGCTGGTCGAACGCCTTCTGGCAGATCTACAGTGTGCTGATGGTGGCGCTGGCTTCGGCCCACGGACTGAATGGGGTGCGCATGATCCTGGAAGACTACTTGCGGCGCCCCCTGGCCGTCGTCGTGCTGCGGATGCTGATCGCCGGGGCGTGGATTGGGGCGATGATCGTGGCGGTATATGTGATCCTGGCGTCCTGAGGGCGCCGAGAGCGGAGCCCAGGTCGTGGAGAGGGGTGGTGCATGCTGCATGAGTACGACGTGGTGATTGTTGGGGCCGGCGGGGCGGGATTGATGGCCGCTCTGCACGCCTCGCGCGGGGCGCGCACCGCCGTGTTGAGCAAGCTCTACCCGGTGCGCTCGCATACCGGGGCGGCGCAGGGCGGCGTGTGCGCTGCGCTGGGGAGTGAAGAGGAAGACAGCCCGGACTGGCACGCCTTCGACACGGTCAAGGGCAGTGACTACCTGGGCGACCAGGACGCCATCGAGTTCATGTGCCATGAGGCCGTGGCAGCGGTGTACGAGCTCGAACACATGGGGCTGCCCTTCAACCGCACACCGGACGGCAAGATCGCCCAGCGCCCATTCGGCGGCCACACCAACAACCTGACCGGCAAGCCGGTGCGCCGGGCATGCTACGCCGCCGACCGCACCGGGCACATGATCCTGCAAACGCTCTACCAGCAGTGCATCCGCAACCAGGTCACCTTCTTCGACGAATTCCAGGTGCTCGACCTGCTGATGCAGAACGGCGCCGCCTGCGGCGTCGTGGCCGTGCAGCTTTCCAGCGGGGAGGTGCACACCTTCCACGCCAAGGCGGTGATCTTCGCCACCGGCGGCTACGGACGGGTGTGGGAAATCACCTCCAACGCCTACTCGTACACCGGGGACGGGATGGTGGTCGCCCTGCGGGCGGGCGTCCCGCTGGAAGACATGGAGTTCTTCCAGTTCCACCCCACCGGCATCTACAAGATGGGCATCCTGATCACCGAGGGCGTGCGCGGCGAGGGCGGTGTGCTGGTCAACGACGGCGGCGAGCGCTTCATGGAGCGCTACGCCCCGCGGGCCAAGGACCTGGCCTCCCGCGACGTGATCAGCCGTTCGATGTATCTGGAGATGCGCGATGGCCGCGGCATCGGCGGTAAGCGCTTCCTGTATCTCGACGTGCGGCCGGAAACGGTCAACCACTACGCCGCCTTGGACGGGCGCACCCGCCCGGACGGGACGGCGTACCGCGTCACCACTCCCGAGCTGCTGGCCAAGCTCCCGGATATCATCGATTTCTGCCGGACCTACCTGGGCGTCGATCCGATGACCCAGCCGATGCCGGTGCAACCGACGGCGCACTACGCCATGGGCGGGATCCCGACCGATAAGCTCAGCCGGGTCGTGGGCGACGCGGACAGCGGGCGCGTGCCCGGCCTTTTCGCCGCCGGCGAGTGCGCCTGTGTTTCGGTCCACGGCGCCAACCGCCTGGGGACCAACTCGCTGCTCGACCTGATCGTGTTCGGCAAAATGGCCGGGCAGCAGGCGGCCGAATTTGCCGGCCGCGAGACGTTCCTGCCGCTGCCCAAGGACGCGCAGGCGGCCACCGAGCAGCGCCTGACGATGCTGCGTCAGGCGGACGGCGCTGAACGCGCCGCCGACTTGCGGCGCGAGATGCAGGAGACGATGTTCGAGCACGTGGGAGTCTTCCGCACCGCCGAGGGGATGCAGGCGGCGCTGGCCAAGCTCGCCGAGCTCCAGCAGCGCTACCGGCACGTCCGCGCCGGCGACACGGGACAGGTCTTCAACACCGACGTGCTGGAGGCATGGGAATTGGGTTGCCTGCTTGAGTGCGCCGAAGTGACGGCCAGCGCCGCCCTGGCTCGGACCGAAAGCCGCGGCGCTCATGCCGCGCGAGGACTTCCCGCGGCGCGATGACGCCAACTGGCTGCGGCACTCGTTGGCGCGCCAGACGCCGGACGGCGTGGCGCTCGACTACAAGCCGGTGGTGATCACGAAGTACCAGCCGAAGGAACGGACGTATTGATGCGCGCCCACGTGTAGGGGCGATGCATTTGGCACGGCCGAATGCATCGCCCGTACGACGGGTTCGCCAGGAGACGGTATGCAGGTCACGTTGCGCATCCGGCGCTTCAATCCCGAGCAGGACAAGCGGCCCCACATGGAGAGTTATGTGGTGGAGGCCGAGCCGACCGACCAAGTGCTCGACCTGCTGAACCGCGTCAAGGACTACCAGGACGGATCGCTGACCTACCGCCGCTCCTGCGGCCACGGCGTGTGCGGGTCGGATGCGATGCGGATCAATGGCCGCAACCGGCTGGCGTGCAAAGAGCTGGTCAAGAATCTGGGGGACCATATCACCGTCGAGCCGCTGATGGGCCTGCCGGTGATCAAGGACCTGGTCGTCGACCTGAAGCCGTTCTTCGATCACTACAAGACGGTGATGCCCTACCTGGTCAACGATGAGCCGCCGCCGGCGCGCGAGCGGCTGCAGTCGCCGGCCCAGCGCCTGCGCTACGACGACACGACCAAGTGCATCCTGTGCGCCGCCTGCACCACCGCCTGTCCTTCGTTCTGGGCCAACGGCGAGTATGTCGGGCCGGCCGCCATCGTGCAGGCCCACCGCTTCACCTTCGACAGCCGCGACCAGGCCGGGGCGCAGCGCCTGCAGATCCTGAACGACCGCATGGGCGTCTGGCGCTGCCACGACATCTTCAACTGCACCGAGGACTGCCCGCGGGAAATCGAGATCACCAAGGCTATCGGCGAGATCAAGCTGGCGATCGCCACCGGGAGGATCGAATAGTCCAGACCGGGGGGACCATGGATCTGACGACCGTCTTCAGTCGGGGGCCGCGCATTCTGGTCGTCGATGATGACTGGTTGAACCGCGACCTGCTGCGGGCCTACCTGACGTCGTCCGGCGCCGAGGTAGTGACGGCGGCTGACGGACAGGCGGCGATCGAGCTGGCGCTGGGGCTCGGCGGGCCGCTCGACCTGGCGCTGGTCGACATTCAGATGCCGCGCATGGACGGGCTCGAGCTGTGCCGCCAGCTCAAGGCCGCGCCGCAGACGCGCTTCGTCCCGGTGGTCATCGTCACCGCGCTCGACAGCGAGGACGAGAAGCTCAAGGCGATCGAGGCCGGGGCCGACGACTTCGTCACCAAGCCGTACAACTCCACCGTCCTGCTCACCCGCGTCCGCTCGCTGCTGCGCCTGAAGAAACTGCATGACGATCTCGAGTCGCGCAACCATTTGCTGCGGCAGGTGCTCGACGGCTATGTCTCGGAGGATGTGGTCGCCGTCCTGCTCACCGACCCGGAGCGCTACCTCAAGCTGGGGGGCGAGGCGCGCCTGGTGACGGTGCTGTTCGCCGATATTCGCGGCTTCACCCGCTTCACCGAAGAGCACACGGCGCCGCTGGTGGTCGAGACGCTCAACCGCATCTTCCGCGTGCTGAGCCACGTGGTCTTTGCTCACCGCGGCACGTTCGACAAGTACCTGGGCGACGGGCTGATGGCGTTCTACGGCGCACCGATCGCCGGCGACGACGACGCCCGGCGGGCGGTCGAGACGGCGATCGAAATGCAGCGCCGCTTCCACGATCTGACGGTCGAAGCCGGGGCGGCGATGCACGGCCTCGGGCTGGGGATCGGGATGCACACCGGTGAGGCGATCGTCGGCAACATCGGCTCCGACCGGGTCATGGACTACACCGTCGTCGGCGACACGGTCAACGTCGCCAAGCGGCTGCAGGAAGCCGCCCCGGCCGGGCAAACGTTGGTCAGCGAGGCCACCTGCCGGATGGTGCCGGGGCTGACGGCTCGGCGGCTGGATGCGCTGTCCCTGCCCGGACGTCAGGAGCCGATGGTGGCGTACGTGATCGAGGCCGGCGCATCCGGCGCGTGAAACCGGGAGCGCGGCGCGCGCGCGATTGCTGAGCGACCTTCGATTGCAGCGACACCTCTGATTGCTGAATCTCCCGAAGCGGCTATCCTCACCCCGGCGGTTGTGCGGCCCGCGGCGGGCGCCCGCCGAATTCCAAATCCGTCGAGGGGCAATGTCGAACGCCAGGCAGCGGGCTCGGGAGGCGTTGAGTGCTATCGGCAGCGGCCTCACGGCCTGGGGGCGCGCCCATGCCACGCCGCTGATCGTCTTTATCGCCAGCCGAACCTGGCTGCTGCTGATCGTCGCCGCAAGCATGCTGCTGGTGCCAGGCGCTCAGCGCACTGCCGACGCGCCGGGAACGTCCACGCCATCGAGCACTTTCCGTGCCCTATTCGTGGACCCATGGACACACTGGGACGGCGAGTGGTATCGCCGCATCGCCGTCGACGGCTACACCAACCTTGCCCTGGATGAGACCGGGCAGCGCGACACGGCCTTCTTCCCGCTTTACCCGATCGCGACCCGGTCGGTGGCCGCGGTCCTCGGCGACGTCGACCTGGCGGGGCTTCTGGTCTCCAACGCCGCTCTTCTGGCGACGCTGATTCTGCTCTATCGTCTGGTGCGGCTGCACTCGGAGCCGGCCATCGCCAGCGGCGCCGTCCTGCTGTTGGCGTTCTTCCCCTTCTCCTACTTCCTCGGGGCGATGTACTCCGAGTCGCTCTTTCTCCTGGCGATCGTGTGTGCCTTCACCTTCGGTGAGCAGGAACGCTGGTGGGCGGCAGGGCTGGCGGGAGCGCTGGCCGGGCTGACGAGGGTCACCGGCGTCCTGATCGTGCCGGGACTGCTGCTGTTGTACCTGGAGCGTCGGCGGTTCGATCTGCGCAAGTGTCGTTGGGACGGACTGTGGATCCTGACGGCGCTGCTCGGTCCCGCGTTGCACGCCGTGTTTCTCCAGGCACGTTTCGGCGATGCATTCCTGTTCGTCAAGAGCCAGTACGTCCCCGGCTGGGGAGCAGGTGTCGGGCTGACCATGGCGCTCGAGACCGCGCGCAACGCGCTCACGGGTTCCCTCGGCGGGAACAGCATCCTGCCGCTGATGCACGTCCTGCATTTGCTCGTCTGGTGCGTGGGGCTGGCCATCTCCTTCCTGGCCTGGGGAAGACCGCGCATCGCCTATGGGGCCTGGGCAACGATGATGGTCCTGGCGTCCTTCTCGTTGTGGCGAAGCGCGGGGCGTTATGCTGTGACCCTCTTCCCCATGTTCGTGGTCGGGGCAATGTTGGTGGGTCGGCGCCGTTGGTTTCCCTGGCTGCTCCTGGCGAGCGCGCTGGCGCTGGTTGTGTTGGCTGTGCTGTTCGCCCACTCGATCTGGACGGGCTGAGCTAAGGCCGGCCCGCGTCTGATCATCGGTGCCCTGCGCGGCGGCCCGGTGAGCGATGGCGACTTCAACCGGGCCATGCACGAACGTGTCACGGCCATCCAGGAGAACATCGACTGCTTGGATATCATCGAAGCGGAGAATGTCCCCGAAGAAGCCGGGGCAACCTCCACGGCGGAAGCGATGCATCGCAGCATGAATGTGCCTCCCTTCGCTGCCGACCTCATCGGGCTGATGGCGCGCCAGATCCTGTCCCCCGATTCGAGTGGGACGATCCTGCCGGGCTACTCGCGCGCCGTCTACCTGCGCAGCGCGGCTGGCGAATTGTTCTGGCTGGCACCCGGGGATGTTCCCATGCACCGGAGGGGGATTCGCGTGCAGGCATCTCTACCGAGGGCGCCACGAGACTCGGCCTATCGGGTTGCCGATGGCGCGCTCCAGTTGGGCTCGGCCGTATCGATCGAGCTTGGCCATGCCCGAGTCTGGGAGCCACAGCGCCTCGCCCGGTCGGCGGAGCGTTCCGAGACGGAGATCTGCAGCCCGGACCAACTTCAGACGCTGCCCTCGCCGAGGGGTTTCGGCGCCTTCCTACCTCCCTCTTGGAGTACGCCGCTGGAACGGCCTTCCCGCCCCGGGCGCCCCGAGGCGATCGAGCGATTGAATTCGCCTACCCCGCGATGTGCGGCGTTGCCAGCGCATGCCGCCAGCAGGACCTGGCAGCTTTCCTGAAACATGCCGAAGGTCTGGTGGGGTTGGGCGAGGGTTTGACGCCCTCCGGCGACGACTACCTCGGAGGCGTCCTGTTCGGACTGGCGATGTTGCGAGGGGCCGGCGCCCGCCTGGAGTGGTGCTCGCCGAACTCGGTGGCTCCCTTCATCACAGCCTCCGGGGCTCGCACCAATCTGATCAGCGCCGCTCTGCTTGGCGATCATGCAGTCGGCCATGCGTCCGAGACCTTGCATCAATTCGCCTTCGCCTTCCTGATGGATCGGTCGCCTGAGGCCATCCACCGGGCGGCGTGCGATCTGATCCAGATGGGCCACTCGACGGGCTGGGACTTGCTGACCGGGGCATGGACGGCGATGGCGCTTGTCCCCTCCGGCGCGGGGACGGCCCCCAACCCGGCCTGTGCGTGGGCATTTTCCGCAACGACTTGAGGGAAGCGGGGATCATGGTCACCAAGCAGCAAATCGCAGAAGCCACCGAAGAGGTTGCTCGCCGGCTGACTAGCGGTTCGCCGGTTCTGGTTGACCTTGGCCGGCGGGCGAGGTCGTTCTGTGGGACGGACGCAGATCCTCAGAACCTCTCGCGACTTTCGGAAACCATGATCGAAGCCGGTGTGCACGTCTTCTGGAGCAACGCCAGGGCGACGGACTACTGCCGAGAACGCTTGAGGAGCAAGTAGGAGGCGGGTATGCCCGATCCGATCGACGAGTTGCTGCGCGGGCCGCTGGTCATCGTCAACGTTGGGCTGCGAGGATTCGCCGAAAGCCTCGAAGCGCAGGAGGTCGACGTCGTCCAGGTGGATTGGCTGCCGCCGGCCGGGGGGGACCGCGAGATGATCGATCTGCTCGACAAGCTCCTGTAGACGGAGGTCGCCCAAGCGTCGGGCGTATAATCCTGCCTGACGCCCCAGTAGCTCAAAAGGACAGAGCAGGGCACTCCTAAGGCCAAGGTTGGGGGTTCAATTCCCTCCTGGGGCACCAAGAATCAGGCAGCCTGATATCTGTGTGGGACATAAAGCATAACTTGGCCGAAACGGCCAAGTTATGCTTTATTATCCAAGCGGCCAAGTTATGCTTTATTCCGCACTTTCGGCCAGGTTATGCTTTATTTCCGCACTTTCGGCCAAGTTATGCTTTATTCCCGCACTTTCGGCCAAGTTATGCTTCGCGGCTCACCACCCGTCAGCCTGTCTCCTCCTCGCTCCCGGCAAGGAACCGTCAATGCGACCGCTCTCCCTACGTCCCCCCTCAACAGGATCCCGGCACGCCACAAGGGGGCGGCCTCCGGAAGTCCCCCTCTCCCAGAGAGGCCGGGCCTCCGGACTCCCGAAATCCAGCGGGCTCTGGATAGTCCGTCCGCTCCGGAAAGCCGTGTGCGTGTACACCATGGTCGTCTTGACATCCTTGTGACCGAGGAGTTCCTGGACCGTTCGGATGTCAAACCCCGCCTCCAGCATGTGCGTGGCAAACGAGTGGCGCAGCGTGTGAGGCGAGACCATCTTGGGGATCCCGGCGCGCCTCGCCGCATCCCGGATCGCCCGCTGCATAACGCTCGCGTGGAGAGGGTATCGGTTCGGCGCGTCTGGTGACCCCCCTCGGTGCAGCCGCGAGCCCGGGAAGACGTACTGCCACATCCACTCCGTGGCCGCCGACGGGTACTTGCGGCCAAGTGCTTCCGGCACAGACACTGCGCCCACGCCTCGTCTCAAGTCCATCTCGTGCAGATTCCGTACGCGGGTAAGGTGCGCCTGAAGCGGTTCCACGAGGACAGCCGGCAGGATCGTGCGACGATCCTTGGCCCCTTTGGCGTCCCGGACCAGGATCTGAAGATGCCCGAAGTCAAGGTCCTTCACCCGAAGTGACAAGCACTCCCCCACCCGCATTCCGCTGCCATACAGCAGCTTTGCGATCAGTTGCTCCCGTCCGTCTAGAAGGCCGAGAAGCGACTCCACCTCTGGGCGTGTCAGCACCGTCGGCAGGCGCTTTGTTCGATGTGCCCGCTGCGGTGCCAGCTGGAAGCGAACCTCCAGCTCAAGGACGTCCCGATAGAGGAAGAGGACTGCAGCGAGCGCCTGGTTCTGCGACCCAGCTGAGAGCCGCTTGCGGACGGCCAGATCGGTCAGGAAGGCCTCAAGCTCCAGCTTCCCCATCGTCAGAGGATGCCGCTTTCCGTGAAAGAGGATGAACCGTCGGATCCACTCCGTGTAGCGCTTCTCCGTTGTGGCCGCCAAGTGCCTTCGCCTGGCCACATTGTGGACTGACTCCATCAGCTTCACTGGATCTCCTCCGGAGACACGCTCGGCGGCAACGGACCGTGAGCGCAGATTCCCGTGTATCATCTTCCTAGAACATCCTACGGGATCTCCCAACTCTTGGGAATCCCGCCTGGGGGTGAATTCCACCGCAAGATAAGCGCGGACTCACAGTTAGGCGGCTTCGCCGCGCAAGGTGCTCCATGGCGCTTCAGTGGTCAACAGGATTGACGGATGGCGACATCGTCGCCCTGCGTCCGATATCAGAGAGCACTCGCTCTCAGCGAAGCGCCGCATCGCTCGGCTTCACGTGGGCTATGTCCTCGGCTTCGGACTGGTTGGGCTTCGTCTCTTGGCTCCAGAACTCCGCCTGCAGTTGCCTTTCTGCTCCTGGCTGTCGCTTCGCTCGCGCTCGACCTCTTCTCTAGATTGCCCAAGGCTCTCCGCAGTGCCTTTCTCGTCATCGCCCTTGTCCTATTCGGCCTCCACGGTGACCATCGGCCTCTTCGGAGCTCTCGACCGTGCGGGAGAACCTGTTCTGGGCCAGCCAGCACGCGCGTCTGCCTGCAGGCCTCCTTTCGCGACCGCTCAACTTGCTTAAGATCGACCCGAATTTCAGAGACCGAATACCTCGGAACCCTCAGTCGATAGGGTTGCGTCCGAGGCCGGAGTATAGGCCAGCTCGAGTCCGTTAAGGCCATCTCGGAGTGTGCAGTCGCTCGGACACTACCTCGTCGGCGGAAGCGAGTCCTCCACTTCGCCGTCCTCCTTCGTCTTCGACCTCGACACAGGCCGGTGTCGACCCCAACCCTCAAGACAAGCTACTTGAACTCCCGAGTTGGACAACCGTCGGGGATCCGTGACCGCGTACAAGCTCACGCCGATAGTCGACTACTGCTCCGCCACAACTTGCTCAGGGCGGGTCTGTAATGACTAGACCCAGTGTCTTCCGCGGACAACCGCATGCGTCGAAGGCCGCCTAACAACTCGCTGAAGCTGACCCGGCGGGCCGGTCTTCCGGGATGCTTGAATCGCCTGCCGGCCTGGCGTACAGTGATGGCAGAGTCTTGCCCGCTTCCGCCGGGCAGCTTAGCTCGAGGCCGTTAGGCGCCCGCAGCGCCAGTTCCTCCCCCGGAGGACGCGCGACATGCAGATCCATCCGTTCCACGAATTCGACTGGCACATCTCATCCACTCGGAGAATCCTCATCACACTTGCCGAGGTCCTGACTGACATCGACCTCGAACTTGACGCCGCGCAAGAGCAGCACCAGATAGATGACGCGCTCGACATGGCCGAGAACGTCCTCGGACTAGCGTTCGTCGCGGCACAGGCGTACATCACTGGCACTATCGGGATGTGGACTCGAATGCCACAGCTGGCTCAGTCTGTCAACAAGCACGACTCGGTGAAGTCCTTTGGTGAGCCCCTTTCGGGCTCGCCGGTCACCGATATCCAACTCGTTGACGCGGCTGCCAACTACTACAAGCATCACGACGAATGGCACGACTACGCCAAGCCGGGTCCCCACACAAGAACAGTCAGGATCCTCCAGGAGGCCGGCATCGACATCACAGATCCATACCCATGCGTCCAAACGGGAGAAATCCTGTTTTCCCCTAGCTCGCCTGAGTACCTAGGAAGGCTGCTCCTCATGCTCACCCGTTGGCGGGAACGTCAGATCGCAGCCATTGGGAAGTCGTCGTCCAAAGCAGAAGGCTGATCGGGCGCCTAACAACTCGCTGAAGCTGACCCGGCGGGCTCGGCCTTCGGGGGTGCTTGAATTGCCTTCCGGCGGGGCGTAGAGTAGGGAGAGCCTGCCCGCTTCCGCCGGGCAGCTTAGCTCGAGGCCGTTAGGCGGCTATCCTGGAGACCTGAGGATTGAGAGGAATAGGATGGATTTTCTAGGCAACCTCACCTTTGACTCGATAGCAGGTTTTATCGGCCTAGCCTTGCTGGCAATCGGTGGTTTCATGATCCTGGCTGGCGTTGGCATTATCAGCATACAGCAAGTTACCGTCAAGCAAGGGCGAATCACCTGGGTGCTTGGACTGGCCATGGCCGCAGTTGGACTCGTCTTGCTTCTCCCTGAGTTTTCCACCTCCGGCGATGTCCCGGGCAGCCAAACCCCTGTCGTAGAAACGGAACCCAATGCCACACTCTCAAGTCCTGATTCGGGCGCTAACCTCGGCGAATGGAAAGGAATTGAGTTTGTGATCCCTGATGACGGCCTGTGGGTTGAGGACAATGGCGAATACTCAGCAACTGGATCAAGAGACACGATCGCTTGGTCGGAAGAGACCTTCGCCGGTGGCATTGAGCTTTCATTGGATATTGGAAGTGCGACTCCTCTTGCGGCAGCCAGTATTGTTGTCTATGGCGATGGCAAGTCGCAAGCCTCTGGGAACTTGATCTTCACAATTGCCAATGATCTCCAGGCTATCTTGGCCAATTCGATATACGATGATGGAACCTACCTCTTCACCTCCACCGGCAGCGTAGATTTCGGGGAGCAGGACCACGCCGTGTTGATTCGCATCATCGACCGGAAGGCAAGCCTGATCCTGGATGGAAGAGAGATCGGCTCTGTTCTACTGGACGAGAGCATCAATTCAAGCGGAAGGATTGGCCTATTGAAGTGGGGGGGAATCCCCAACGTGACATTCTCGAATACTCGAATAAGGGCATCAGAGGGCCCGAAATAGGAGCATCAAGTCCCACTCAATGTAGGGCTCTCGCCTCCAAACCATTCGATGGGGATGTCCGGCTGAAGGAAGATGCCGCCCGGGGAAGGACCGTCAAAGACCGGCCACGCCGCCTAACAACTCGCTGAAGCTGACCCGGCGGGCTGGGCCTCAATGGCTTCTTGTGCCGCCCGCCATCAAGCCGTAGAGTAGGGGAAGTCTGCCCGCTGTCCGCCGGGCAGCTTAGCTCGAGGCCGTTAGATGGCGCGTGTGCCGTTCCTCCCGCCGACGATCTGAACTGAGGCGCCCTGCGTCATGGAACAGTACTCACCCTATCTCCTCATCTTGGCAGTGGTCGTAGTTTGGTCCAGCCTATGGATCGCAGTGAGTCACGCGTTCTCCAAGCTCTCCGGATGGGCACAGCTCGCGGGACACTACCCCCAAGTGGAGGCCTTTGTAGGACATCGGTTCTTCTTCCAGAGTGCCTTGATCCGCGATCGGCTATTCGGGCTCCGAGGGACACTAATCGTTGGAGCCGGCCCGCAAGGCCTGCTCCTTCGGGTTCTCCCGCCTTTCAACTTCGGCCACGCCCCGCTGTTTGTTCCATGGGAAGACATCAAGTGCATCCCAGCACACAGCCTGCGCTCATGGATGATGCTTGAATTCGAAAGGTGCCGGCCAGTTCCGCTGATCATCTCACGACGATTGGCGAAGAAGCTGGCGGAGTCAAGCCAAGGTGCCCTATCAATCCAGGGCGCCATCTAACAACTCGCTGAAGCTGACCCGGCGGGCTGGGCCGAAGTTGAAGCTTGCTGGGCCCGCCCACGTGCCGTAGAGTAGGGAGGGCCTGCCCGCTTCCGCCGGGCAGCTTAGCTCGGGGCCGTTCGGCGGCCCTGAGGCTGTCCAGGTTGCCTAGCGTATAATGGAACGAAGATTGGATCGGAAGGGTGAGAGGCCGTGGCTACTTCACGTGAGCAGTTCATTGTCGACGAGAAGGGAAACAAGACCGGGGTGGTCCTCTCCGTACGCCGCTACCAGCGCTTGATGGAGGATCTCCCATGACCTCGCAGCTGTCGCGGAGCGGCGCTCCGAGAAGGCCATTCCAGCCGAGGTGATCAAGCGCCGGCTAAAGGAAGATGGCAAGGTATAGCCTGTTCCTTAAGCCTTCCGTTGAGAAGGATCTCGGGCACATTCCGAAGCCAATCCTCACCAGGGTCTGGCAGAGGATAGAAGCCCTCTCAGAGGATCCACTCCCGCGCCAGTCGACCAAGCTCGCTGGCGCGGAGCACTTGTATCGCCTCCGCGTGGGGGATTACCGTGTCATCTACACAGTAGATCACCAGGCCAAGCGTGTCATTGTCCACTACGTCCGCCATCGGCGAGACGCATACCGCACCCTCTGAGCATTCACGGGCCGCCGAACAACTCGCTGAAGCTGACCCGGCGGGCTGGGCCTTCGGGGACGCTTGTCCTGCCCGCCGGCTTGCCGTAGAGTGGTGGTAGGTTGCCCGCTTCCGCCGGGCAGCTTAGCTCGAGGCCGTTAGGCATCGGGGAACGAGTGCATCCACAGGTTGCTTGCCACTCCCGCTTTGGCAGGCAATGCGGTTGTGTCGCAAGAACCGCGACCTAGTTGCCATTCCGACAACCAGTCGCCGTTGGGCTTTCATGAGCGGCGCGTTCTGGCAACGCATGTGCCTTCGTGTCGGTACTCAGTGACTGCTCTGCCATTGGAGGTTCATCGATGAACTGGCTTACTGCATTCGGCGCGGCCGCCGTTACCGTAATGCTGGTGTCATATGCACTTGAATCCCGCTCCCCTTCCTGGATCCTGGTCTTTGCATTCGGGTGCGCCGCCTCCTCGCTCTATGGTGCCCTTGCTGGCACATGGCCCTTCACTGTGGTTGAGGGTATCTGGTCAATAGTTGCCTTGCGCCGCTGGGCTACCCAGCGCCGTGCCAATCTCGCGGCCTAGAGCTTTCCCCAGCTCATCGTTTCACCGGCCGCCGGCTGGGGCCGACCGATTTTGCCCGATGCCTAACAACTCGCTGAAGCTGACCCGGCGGGCTGGGCCTTCGGGGATGCTTGAATCTGCCTTCCGGTCGGGCGTACAGTCATTGAGGAGTTGCCCGCTTCCGCCGGGCAGCTTAGCTCGAGGCCGTTGGGCAGCGCGATGGGAGCGCGTAACAGTCGTATGAGTGCAATTCCTCCAATCGTCCGTCCTTGTGCCCTCCTTCTCTCCGGCGCCATCCTATCGGCAGCATGCGAAACCTCCCAAGCCGGAGGCACCGGCGCGCCCTTCTTTTCCACGGAATCCTGCACGCCCGCCCTGTTGGGAATCCCTGGCCCCGGGCGTATCGACTACAGACGACGTCCGGCAGGTGCTTGCAATCTCCCCCGACATTCCCGCTGCCTCTGTCCGCGAGGATGCCCCCTACAGCCTCCGCGGCCGCCGGGTATCCAGGATCTCCTGGTCTTGGGAACCCGCCAACGCCTAGAAGGCTGGGGCAAGCGCTGCTGCTCGACGGCACCCTTGCCGGTGTTACCTTTGCCCCCGCACAGACGATAACGTTTGCCTCGGCCGTCCAGGAGCTTGGTCCTCCCGATCATGTGGCCTTCGAACAAGTCATGTGGGAACGCGTCTGCTACGTGTCGCTGGACTGGGACGACATCGCAATATCAGCAACCGCGTACCTCCTCAACTCCTGCCCGACCGCCAGCGCGTCGCCAGCCGGCCTTGCAGTCAGTCCACTTCTTCGCGTCCAGACGCTCTACTATGCCACTCCAGACGCGCTCCACCCGGAGGAGGTAGTCCCCGTCATCCGCCCATGGGCCGGCTTCCTCGAAGGGGCCCACGCCTACACCGATCTGCTCCCCGGCGGCCCTGAGACTTGGTTTCTCCCCCTCATCGTGCTCGTTGCGGCGGTCATCATCGCACTTCGCAGCCAGGGGACTTAATGCCCTCCTCGCCGGTTTCGTCCTGGCCGCCATCGGGGCGTGTGTCCCCACCATGAACCTTCAGTTCTCCGATGTCGTGTTTCCGACATGTGCGGCCTACCTCGCGAAACACCGCCGTGAGTGGTGCCTGCCTTTCACTCCTCATCGTGGGACTCAGAAGACTGGTCCCCCGCGGTGCATCGCGAGGGGTCTCCGGAGACTCTGCAAGCCTCCGACTAGACCTTCCTGCGCGCTGCCCAACAACTCGCTGAAGCTGACCCGGCGGGCTGGCGCTTTCGGGGGTGCTTGTCTTGCCCGCCGGCTCGGCGCGTAGAGTCCCGGTAGTGTCTGCCCGCTTCCGCCGGGCAGCTTAGCTCGAAGCCGTTAGCTGGCGTCGCCCGCGCCCGAGACACTCTTGATCCATCGATTCCTTGCCCTCCTTGCCATTGTCATTATGCCCCTGGCTGCGGCGTGCTCGCCTCAGGTTCCGCCCATTCCTAGCGGGGACATTGCGCTATACGCCGTCAAGATAGACCGATTCGGAAGCCTCGAACCAGTCCCGCCGTACACCGTTGCCCTGCTTCCCGATTCGCCATCCGTGGCGCAGTTGCCGGACAGGATCGGCTCCTCTCCAACATGGTCACCCAACGGGGAGTGGATCGCCGCTGTCAATGACGTAGGCGACAGCCTTCTCCTACTGCGCACTAGCGGTGAGACAGCGATTCGCTTTCCGACGGGCTTGAGCAACATCTCCCATGTCGCATGGTTTCCCGACTCCCTACGCCTCGCATTCTCAGCCGTCGGCACCGGCTCCCAGAGAAGCATCTACGCCCTCGATCTGTCCTGCCTTTCCTCGGATCCCCGATGTCGGCCTAGTCCGGAAGCGCTCTACTCCGGCCAGTCGCCAAGCATCAGCTACGATGGCCGATGGCTCGCCTACACTCAGAGGGCATGGGACTGCCGTGACCTTGATCCAGACTGTGAAGCGATCTTCATCGCGCCTGCCGACGGAACCGGCACCCCCACGAACATCACCTCTCCCCTCCAGACCATTCTGTCGCACAACGAATGGCCAATGTGGGGATGCTCCGATCCATACGCGAATCCTCAATGGTCGCCCCGAAGTCTGACACTCGCATTCTCATGCGGCTTCGACGTGTACACCTACACCCTCGACTTAGGCGCACTCCAGAATCTCACATCTATCATCACTCGCCTTCACACCGAGCACAGCTTTCCAGAATGGTGGCCACGAGACTACATGCCCGCGTGGACGCCACAGGGCGATAGAATCCTCTTCCTCTCGGATCGCATCGATGCATGCGACGAGGGATCCGATTTCATCGCCAATGCCCTCTTCATGATGAACCCTGATGGAACGGACCTCGTGCGCGTCACGCGGCCATGCGACGAGATGATTCGCGGGTACACGTGGATCTATCGCTAGGCGAATGAGCACATAGCAGGCGCTTGTGCGCACGCATTGGGCGCCAGCTAACAACTCGCTGAAGCTGACCCGGCGGCCTGGGGCATAGGGTGGGGCACCTGGCCCGCCGTTGTGCGCGAGAATGACCGGTAGCTTGCCCGCTTCCGCCGGGCAGCTTAGCTCGAGGCCGTTAGGCATCGCATGTCATTCGTGGCCAAGCTTCTTCAACGACTGAGAACTCGCCCCTGCACCTCCCATTCCGCCGAGCCTGCTCCCGGACTTCGCCTCGTTCCAGTACCAATATCCCCCGCCAGCGATCACTCCCAAGCTCAAAGCGTGGACCAAACTGAGGGAATGTGAGCGGAGGCTGGAGCTGTTCAGATGGGCCATAAATGGTGATGACCCTGCCGCAGCAAGGCACCGTGAGTTCATCGATGATTGTGTAGGCGCCTTCCTGATGACGCTAGAAGCGACTTTTCAATTCACCAAGGATCAGCTCCTGAAGGCCAACGCAGTCCCCAACTTTGAGGTTTGGCTCAAGGCCCAATCCCAATACGACGTCTTGCTGAAAGGTCTAAGGAGTTCTCCGTCACCTTGAGGCTCACGTCCAAGATGTTCCCGTTCCTACAATCACTCCCCTTAGTATTCACTCGTGGCTCGGTCCGGATGTTCCCAAGAAGACCATTGTCGTTGGCCCACGGATGTGGAAGTTCGGAGTCCTTCTCCAAGTGGACCTTGATGCGCTTCGAACACCCCGGTTGACCCCAGCAGAACTACCCGCTTGGAACGGTCTTCTGACCGCCCACGAGGTTCGCTGGCTCCTTTCGGAGTCGCTGCCAAGGCTGCACTCGATACTGTCTTCGGCCGAGAACCTCCTCTAGTTCAGCGATGCCTAACAACTCGCTGAAGCTGACCCGGCGGGCTGGGCCGTAGGGTGGGGCACCTGGCCAGCCGGCATGCGCGACAATCAATGGAGAGTCTGCCCGCTTCCGCCGGGCAGCTTAGCTCGAGGCCGTTAGGCGCGGCGAAGGTGTTCCATGGAGCTTGAGTTCACATTGACGGAAGGCGACATCGTCGCCCTCGTCCGATATCAGATAGAGCACTCGCTCTCAGTGAAGCGCCGCATCGCTCGGCTTCACGTGGGCTATGTCCTCGGCTTCGGACTGTTGGCATTGGGCTTCTATCTCTTGGCTCCAGAACTCCGCCTGCAGTTGCCTTTCTCGCTCCTGGCCGTCGCTTCGCTCGCACTCTACCGCCCTCTAGCATGGGCGAGGCTCAGGGCATCTGCTCCTCAAATGGCTCGCGAAAAGATGCACCCTGAATCGGTGGGCTGGAGGAAGCTGCGTGTCTCGGCTGAGGGGATGCAGCAGTTGTCCGAGCACGCCGAATCGAAGGTTGAATGGAGCCTCGTGGATGGTATCGACGTGCAACCCACCCACGCCTTCGTCAGTGTGGGCGGGATCGTAACGCTCGCAATCCCCAGAGACCGAGTTGCACGAGGCAGCTTCGACGGCTTCATGAAGGAGGCCTTAACCGATACGCGCCGCTGCCTAACAACTCGCTGAAGCTGACCCGGCGGGCTGGGCTTTCGGGGTTGCTTGAATTGCCTGCCGGCCTGCGCGTAGAGTCCTAGTAGCGTTGCCCGCTTCCGCCGGGCAGCTTAGCTCGAGGCCGTTAGGCGGCGGGGTGTCGCAGCCGATGTGCTCAATGCCAGAAAGGGGAGTCCTACATGAAGGCCCAACTTCCGATCGGAGGGGTCGGCAGCCAAGTACTCGAGATCCGTTCGCCCGGTCTTCTTCAAGGGCCGATCCTCACTATTGACGGCCAACGAGCTCCAAAGGGAAAACGCCGGAATACCTACCTCATCCAGCGGGATGATGGCAGAACGGTAACCATCACACTCAAACCATCCTTGGTCTATGACCTCCCAGGAGTGGAGATCGACGGCACTCGGTTCGAGGTTGTCCCCCGGCTTGGATGGTTCGAATACCTCCTCGCCTCCTTTCCCCTTGTGTTGATCCTCGTCGGAATACTCGGAATCGTGCTGGCCGCGATTCTGATCGTCGCCTGCATTAGGCTCTTTCGGTCCTCTCTGGAGCCCTTGCCGAAGTACCTTGCCGCCGGATTCCTTTCCTTGGGGGTGCCTGCCCTCTACTATCTAATCAGCTTTCTCCTCCCGCAACAGTAGGTAGTAGGCCGAGGCACCCACCTAACCTCCCAATTCCCGCCGCCTAACAACTCGCTGAAGCTGACCCGGCGGGCTGGCGGATAGGGCGGGGTGCCTGGCCCGCCGTTGTGTGCAGAATGCCGATGTCTTCTCCTGCGTCGGAGATTGTAGCCCAGTTGAGAAGCGCCCCAGCAGTCGAGACCCGGAATCGCAAGCCCTTGGTTGACCTTTCGGAGCCCTACGACGCACAGTGTGAGCTTCGACTCGGCCCCAAGCACCGCTTCCGTGTGTTCTACGAGCTCGATGTAGCGGCGCTTGTCGTACTGTCTCGCAATTGGCGTCAAGACCTGGACGTGTTGCGCATCGGTAGAGAGGAGTTCGGAGATGAAGATCGCATCGCTCGCAGAGGTCTTCGCCAATTTGAGCAGCCTCGTGATAGCTCTGAGACCGAGGCGGGCGATCTTGCGAACGGCAGGCCGTCGCCGTGATGGCCTTAGCGCCGAGCTGAGGATGATCTGGAGACACTGGTCCTCCTCCGGTCACCCAGATTCCTTGCCCGCATCGAACGTGCCCGCCGGAGCATTCGCCAAGGCAAGGGCTGGCGAGGTGGAGTTCTGGAAGGCCGTTGAGAAGCGCCTCATGCGGCGGAAGAAGGCACCGAGAGCGGAGTGGGAGTTGTGCAGGCCGTTGGCGGCCAATCGGAAGGCGGTGGCGGCGCGGTTAGCGCAGAGCTTGGTGCGTGAGGAAAGGACCTTGCCGCCGGAGATCTTGGAGCCTGGGCATAGGCCGAGCCACGAGGCGAAATGCTTCTCGCAGGGCCAGTGGGCCATGTCGAGGCCGATCTCGGAGACGAGGGCGAGGGCGATGGAGGTGTCGATGCCTTCGACACGGGTTAGGTCTGTGCCGGAGATGCGGAAGAGGGCGGAGCGGGCATCGAAGGCAGGGGCATTGCGATAGGTCCCTCCCTTGCGGCGCGGCGGGGGCAGGGTCTTGCCCTTGGAGGCGTCGTCGAAGGAGGCCAAGACGGCCTCGATCTCCTTGTCGCACTCGGCCACCTTAGTCTGGTAGAGATCGAAGAGCTCCACGGCCTGGCGCAGGGCGAAGAGCAGGTCGGGCCGGTAGTGTCCGTGGAGGGCGCGGGCGATGGTGGCGAGGTCGTTCTTGCAGCGGCGGTCACGCAGGGCGGCGAGCTTGAGGGGATCGCGCTCGCCGGTGAGGAGGGTGCGGATGATGCGCAGGCCGGTGACGCCGACGATGTTGGAGACGACGAGGTGGAGCTTGAGGTTCATCTGCTCGAGGCTCTTGTGGATGTGCTGGATGTGCTGAGCACACGAGCGGAGGAGCATGGCGCGCTGGCGGAGGAAGCCGCGCAGGAGGACGATGTCTGCGGAAGGGCGGAAGGCGCCGTCCAGGAGGCCGAAGGAGTGAAGCTGCTGGATCCACTGGCAGTCGACGACATCGGTCTTGCGTCCGGGGACGTGCTTCATGCGGCGGGGATCGGCGAGGCGGACGTCGAAGCGGCGTTCTTCGAGGATCTGGAAAAGGGGGATCCAGTAGACGCCGGTAGACTCCATGGCGACGGTCGTCACGCCGCAGGAGGTGAACCAGTCCGCCAGGGCGTAGAGGTCGGCGGTGAAGGCTTCGAACTCTCGGACATCTTGGCCTTGGGGATCGGCGCCAGGTGGGACGGCGGCGAAGTGGGAGTGGGCGCCGATGTCGACGCCAGCGGCGTGGGGGCTGATCTGCGGGAGAGTGGAGGGTTGACGCATGGGGTTCACCTGCCTATAGTGAGATGAGAGACGCATCGGGCGAGAAGGCAGCGAGTGGGAGAGCAATCTTCCAAACGGGATCAGGCTCGGTGGGAGTTTGTCACCAGTGAGAACGTCGCAGGCCTTCAGGACCAAGCTAACAATCGGGCACAAGGCACCAATGGAGGGCGCGGTCTCGGTGCCCGATGCGTCTCATCGCCGAGGATAATGCGCGCAGGCAACGCGGGGAAGTTGCCGCCCGAGGACCGGCGGTCGAAGACTCGCTACGCCGCCTAACAACTCGCTGAAGCTGACCCGGCGGGCGGCGCTTTCGTGGATGCTTGAATTGCCAGCCAGCCGGGCGTAGAGTCCTACCAGGTCTGCCCGCTTCCGCCGGGCAGCTTAGCTCGAGGCCGTTAGGCGGCAATCTTACAGGCGGGTCTGCTCCGATGGCCCTGGACGAGATGTCTTTTCAACTCACCTTCCTTCTCGCCTTCATGATCGGCGTCATCGGAGTTGCAACAATCGTCTTTCTCTTGGCACACCTCGGAGCCGGCTCAATTGAGGCGGTGAAGAGAGCGTTGGCGGTGCTCGTTTCGCTTGCGCTCTTCACCATGTTCTTCACTATCTACGCGTATCCGGGCTTCATTTCACCCGGCATCCTTCTACATCTCGCCTCCTTGGTCATGACACCCGTTTCGGCTATCGCATGGCTCCTCATGAGCACTCGCTTTGGTCGGGCATCCACGGAGTATGGGCAAGGGCAGAGATGGTTCTGGATTTCAGGACTTCGCGGTTGTCTTCTTCTTCGCCTCTCCCTTGCTTGGTCGCCCAGCCATCAACCAGGTTTGTCGTGTGCTAACTCGAAGCTCCGCCCAACCGTTGATTGCCGCGATCCGAGAATACCGAAATGACCAAGGCGCCTTGCCTGAAGATCCTAGTCAGCTGGTACCAGACTACCTTCCCAGCATTCCAGAGCCACCTTGCTCGTTCCTGACAGGGTACATCAAGAACGACAGGTATCTGATATTGACAGACGCACTTACCACCAACTCCGCCGATGGCCTTTCCTGTGAGGACTACAGCTTCGATGACAATCGCTGGTCGGTGGGAGAATTCGATTTCATTGACTATGGTCCTTACTGCTACTGACAAGCATTGGTTGCCGCCTAACAACTCGCTGAAGCTGACCCGGCGGGCGGCGCTTTCGGGGCCACTTGCTCGGCCCGCTGGTGGGGCGCACAATCCTGGTGAACTTGCCCGCTTCCGCCGGGCAGCTTAGCTCGAGGCCGTTAGGCGGCTGTTGCTGCCTCCGGTGGTTCAGGTAGGGCGCGCTCCCCATCTTCGTTCTATCCTTGGAGGAGGGACCCCACCCTCCCGTAGACCCAGCTCGTAGTTGCCCTACTCACAACGTAGAAACCGGTCATCCCAATCAGGGGAGGCACCCATGTGGTCAAACCTCGCAGCCGGAGCCGCAGCCATCGCGATCCTTGTGGTCGTGATCGCCCTCCTCTGCTATCGCGCAATGTGGACACGCCGACTCTATCGAACCGAAGTCCTCACTTCCCTGGCTAGGCAAGCGGGCCATGTGAGCGTTCTAACTGAGGAGGATATCCGGGACCTGCCTGAGCCGGTCCAGCGGTACATCAGATGCGCTGGCCTCATTGGGAAAGAGACCGTCCACAACATGCGGGTCGTTTGGCGGGGAAGGATGAGAAGAGACCCGAGGCAGGGGTGGCTTACGATCAGGGCTGAGCAGTACAACTTCTATGGTGACCTTGCAAGAATCTTCTACATCCAAGGTCGTATGTTTGGTGTTCCAGTGGTTGGCAGAGACCGGTATTCGACCGGCGAAGGCAGCATGGTCATGGAGGCTGCCGGGCTCATACCGGTCGTCAATGCGACGGGAACCGAGATGGCAAGCAGTGGGCTCGTCACCTTGTTCAATGACATGTGCCTTCTTGCCCCGGCCACTCTAGTCGACAAGAGAATCCATTGGGTCCCGCTGGACAGTCTAACTGCGAAGGGGTCGATAGAAGACTCGGGCCGTATCGTATCCGCCACGCTGCACTTCAACCAGGATGGTGAGCTCACGGATTTCGTCACACACGACCGATACATGGAGTCAGGTGGTCGGTATCGTAGGCTTCGCTGGTCCACCCCAGTGAGTCAGTATAAGGACTTCAATGGCATCAGGCTGGCGTCACGTGGAGCAGGCATATGGCATCTGGACGAGGGCGAGTTCAGGTATGCCGAGTTCGACCTAGAATCAATCGAGTACAACACGTCCGTTTACCGCTGAGCGTCGGCTGATCAGCCGCCTAACAACTCGATGGAGCCGACCCGGCCAGCTGCGGCGAATCGGGTCTAAGGTGATATCGAAGAGCTGGCCAGGCGGCTCATCTCGAGGCCGTTAGGCGGCCAGCGAGTCATAAGGAGGGCCAGATGGCGACGATCATTGCTGCTCTGTCGATGTCTCTTGATGGCTTCATTGCAAGTCCGTCAGACGATGTTGAACCGCTGTTCGACTGGTACATGAACGGCGAAGTCGAGACTCGCTGGCCTGGCATGGGTCTCGTGTCGCGCACCTCTCCAGCGAGTGCCGCCTATCTAAAGGAGACCATCGCTAGTGCCGGAGCATTGGTGGTCGGCCGCAGGGTTTTCGACTACACGAAGGGCTGGGGCGGAGACCACCCGTTGGGAGTCCCGGTTTTCGTTGTCACACACGGCAACATCCCAAGGAAGTGGATTACTGAGCATCCGGGTGCTCCATTTCGGTTCGTCACCGAAGGAGTGGAAGCTGCTATCGCGCAGGCCATCGCCGTGGCCCGCGACAAGACGGTGGGCGTCAATGGACCCAACATTGCTCAGCAGGCCTTGAATGCCGGCCTACTGGACGTAATCCATGTCGACCTGGTGCCTGTTCTCCTCGGGAACGGAATCAGGTTCTTTGAGAACCTGAGTGGAGCGCCCGTGATGCTGGAGGATCCTACCGTTATGACTGGTAGCCGGGTGACGCACCTAACGTTTCGCGTCCGCCGAGCCGGTTGACCCGTGTTCCTCCGGCTTCGGATGCCGCTGAACTCTGGCCAGTGGTTGACAATTCGTGCATCCGGGTGGGCCGCCTAACAAGCCGGTGAAGCTGACGGTCCGCTTCGCGGCCCGCAGCTTAGCTCGAGGCCGTTCGGCGGCCATGCTGAAGGTGAAGGGAGACCGCGATGACAACCCGACATTCCGAATTGAAGATGATGCCGCTGATCATGGGCCCGGTGAGGGTTTCTAACGCCATTTATCCTGATCTGGAGGCAGTCACCCTCCAATACGAAACGGCGAAGGAAGCCATCCCTCCGCTGTTGCCTGGCGGCTTCCAGCCAACAGATGAGCCTCTAGTGACAATAGCCTACAGCCAGAGTCAAGGCGTGGACTTCATGGCCGGTAATGGCTACCGTCTACTCTCAATTGCAGTGTCGGCTCAATACAATGGGCAGGTCGACCACATCGAAGGAGACTTCGTATTGGCCATGTTTGAGAACGCTGCCATGCCCATCACCACGGGCCGTGAGCTTCAGGGCATTCCCAAAGTGTATGCGGACATCTCGCCCGTAAGAACATTGAACAACAATCGCCTAAGGTGCGAAGCATCGCTTTGGGGGCACCTGCTACTGGGCATTGACATCGAGTTGCCGATGAAGCGACAAAACGCACTTGTGTGCAAGGCGGCAGCCAAGCTCACATCGGATCGGCCCATGTTGGGTTACAAGTTCATTCCCTCACTAGACGGTCCGCCGGATGCAGACTACCCGACCATACTCCGGAACGACTATGCAATTGGGGAGTTGTGGCTGGGGGAGGCAGGAGGGATCCACTTCGGCGATCGAGGAGTGCAGGACATCGGCATCTACAAGTCCGGGTTGGATGCTCTTAGAAGTCTCCCGGTGAAGGCAGTTGTTAGAACGAGTTGATCGAAAGGCTCCATGGTTATCAGGAATGACAAGTCCGGTCGACTACGATAGAAATCCAATGGCCGCCGAACACCTCGCTGAAGCTGACCCGGCGGGCTGCGGCATAGGGCGGCGCGCTTGGCCCGCCGGTGTGCGCGACAATCACTTGGGGTCTGCCCGCTTCCGCCGGGCAGCTTAGCTCGAGGCCGTTAGCCGCTGCGAGGTACTCGTCGACAAGCGACAATCCAGCGGAACGCCCAACTCGGAGGAAACTCGCATGGGACTTCTAACCTTCAGCCTCAACGTCACCCTGGACGGCTGCGTCGACCACCAGGAGGGAATCGCCGACGACGAGACACACGCTTTCTTCACCCGCCTGATGGACGAGGGCGGGGCGATGCTTTGGGGCCGCGTCACCTACGAGATGATGGAGGGCTACTGGCCGGCGGTCGCTCGCGGCGACGAGGAGGCGCCGCCTGCGATGCGCGAGTGGGCGGTCAAGCTGGAGGCCAAGCCAAAGTACGTGGTGTCGTCGACGCGAACGGACTTCCCGTGGACTAACAGCCACCACATCGCCGGCGACTTGCGCACGAGCGTGCAGAAACTGAAGGATGCGACCCCTGCCGGCGTGCTCCTCGGTAGCGGCAAGCTCGCGACCGAGCTGGACCGGCTGGATCTGATCGACGAGTACGAGTTCCTCGTCCACCCCAGGATCGCCGGTCACGGCCCGACCCTTTACCAGAGCGGGCTACCCAGCACGCGACGGCTCGAGCTGGTCTCGTCGACGCCGCTCCGCAACGGCGCAGTCGCTATGCACTACCGGCGCGTGCGCGGCTAACAAGGCGTTGCAGCGGACCGGCTACGCCGGCCGCTGAACTTATTCGTTAGGCCGCCGAGCGCAGGACCGCAGGGAGACCCGAGTTGAGGTCAGAAGCCCAGCTCATTCGCGACCTGAAGAGCAACCGCAGCGCAAGGCGCTATGACGCGTGCGAGGAGTTGAGGGTCTCCTCTGCCATAAGCGAAGATGCGGTTTCCGCGCTAGAGGCCACACTATCCGACACAGATCCAGGCGTGGCTGAAGCCGCAAAGCGAGCGCTTCTCCTTCATCGCCCACCACCTTCCAGCGGCCGTCCCAGCCGCCCAGACAGCCCAGCTACTACCGTCTCACCGCTAGTATTGCCCATCCTGCTTTCTCCGTTCATCATCTGCCTCCTATGGTACTCAGGCATCCTTTGGGAGGCAGGAATAGCACGGTGCAGTCCCCCTCCTGGCGTTGCAGTCGACGGCGCGGCAGTCGCTCACATATTCACATGGCACGACGACAACGCCGACGGCCTCGTCTCGGACGGGGAAAGTCCATTTGAAGGTGTCAAGGTTTACCTTCTGTATGAGGAAGCCACCACAAATCATCTTGGTCAGGCCACTCTCGTCCTGTTCAAGCCGGGATGTGCCTGCAATTGCTCAAGAGGCGAGGTTCTTGAGGTCGAGGTCCCATCCGGATTCGTGCCGACTACTCCAGTTGAGTACAGTCTCACGGGAGAGGATACTGTCTACACGTTCGGCTTCCGAGCGAGGTAATCGTCTTCCCGGCGGCCTAACAACTCGCTGAAGCCGACCCGGCGGGCTAGCGGATAGGGCGGCGCGCCCGGCCCGCCGAGATGCGCGAGAATTCGGGGAGTGCTTGCCCGCTTCCGCCGGGCAGCCTAGCTCGAGGCCGTTTGGCAGCTCTGGTCTAGTTGCCTAGGAGCACCAAAGAAGATGAGGCCCAACTTCCGAGCAAGTGATTTGGTGCTTCCGTGCCTGGACGGGCTTATTGCCGTCGGTTCGATCGCACTCTCGTTCATCGCTAGGTTTGACGTAAGCTCCGCACTCCTGGCCCATCTTCCTCAGCTGGTCGGCGTCGCGTCGGTTTCTCTGCTCCTGAACCCCGCCATCTTCCTTGCCGTCGGCATCTATCGCGTCTACTGGCGCCACGCTACCCAAAGGGAGATTCTTCGACTCCTCCTGGCAGTGGTCATCGCCTCCATTTCCCTTCTTCTATTGGTCGCACTCTTGCAGTCGCCATTGCCATCCTTTCGGGCCATCCCGCAATCGATCTTCTTTGTGCACTTCCTCGCGACCGCCATGGGTGTATCGCTTCTCAGGCTAATACTTCACGCTCGGCTCACTGAAGGTACGAGATCCCCTAGGTGAGGCTAGTCCCATCGTTGCCAAGAGGCCTTGGCACATCTCGGAGCTGCCTAACAACTCGCTGAAGCTGACCCGGCGGGCAGCGCCCTAGAGATCACCTGCCATAAGAACCACGGAACCACGAGCCCGCACTTTCGGCCAGGTTATGCTTTATTTCTGCACTTTCGGCCAAGTTATGCTTTATGCGGGGCTGTCGGCGGTCCAATGGGCGGAGTTCTTCTGTGGGGGACAGATGTCTGCCGGCCACATTATGCTTTACGGCGCGGCCAAGATATGCCTTAAGCGACAGTGTGTGACTTGAAGCATAATTTGGCCGCTCCGGCCAAATTATGCTTCAAAGTACTCACGGCCAAATTACGCTTCAAACCGTGGCCACGGCGCTTGGCCGCCGGCACCAGAGCGGCACGGCTGCATTATTGTCTATCCCCTGCCCGATCTGCATGTGTGGCAACGGCCATAGACTCGCAGGACAGCCCGTCAGGAGATGGAATCCACCTTGCCCTCGGTGTCACCCAGGTGGACCAGTGAGGGACGCCGGGTGTCCGAGCGCGGTCTACCCCGCGAATACGTCTGAGATCTTGGTTGCCATGCAGGGTCTTGGGAACCCAGAACGAGACCCGAATACCCAAGGTTGCGTCCGTGCGCAACCCAGGATCTTCGCTCGCTACTGCAGCGGCTTTCGGACCAGAATAGAACCTGGTACAGAAAACGGGGGCAGGTCAAACCATGCCAATACTAGTGATGGATCGTTACCCTTCAACCTCGATGCGATCCACCAGGATCTGCGAGCCGTTGTAGTCAGGCACATTGCTGAATAGTGTGCCATACAGATGAACGATCCTGCCGCTGTCGCGTAGCGCCTTGATCTGCGTTTGTACAGCGGGGTCCATAGAATCGATGCCAAAATAGATTATCTGCCCGTTGGTCCACAACTCAAAGTAGTCATCAAATTGTGCGCCGGGCTCCGTACTCTTGATGACGCCCCGCCAATCAGCTATCTCATCCGTCGTACCGGGTGGCATGTAACCGCCCGAGGCATCTCCTCCTGAGTTACTTCCCCCTCCTGGGCCACCACCACTTGCGTTTGCAGTGGCCTCAACGGTCATGGCAGGTGTAGGGCTTTCTTGTGCTACGAGGCCACACTCTCCCCTGTAGTACACCCACTCATCACAGGTGCTGCCGTCCGGAAAACCACAGATGCCGTTCTGGCTGCCATCGGCAGCAGTGCGAATCTCGAGTTTGTTCCCTTGCTGCTCGCAATAGACCGACGCAGGATTTGGCATATTCGCCGGAGGAATGCCCGTCGCAGTGGGTTCAGGAGTCTGGACCTGGAGCACTGAGCAGGCCGTCTGTGCCATCAAGATTACTGTGAATGCAAAGATCCTCTTCATTTCTCTCCTTGTGTCTTGAGATTCTCTTCCATAGTGATGACGACTTTTCCCTTGGGATGTACCTTCTCAAAATACCGGAAAGCCTCAGGAGTCTTGCTTAGCGGGTAACATCCATCGATAACAGGTATGACTGTTCCGGATTCAAGGAGCTCTTTCATAAAGATCAAATCCCTTTGGCTTTGCACCAGCGAAACGACATGCGTCTTCTGGCTCCCGGTCTGTGAATTCCGTCGACGCTGGAGCGAAGCCTGGAATAGTTGAACCATGGAGCCTCCGGCGACGACATAGATTCCCTGAGGACCCAGTGCACGCAAATAGTCCGAAATCGGATGGTATCCGTTCACCGCAAGAATCAGGTCATAACGCCGCCCATTTCGGGTGAAGTCTTCCTTCCTGTAGTCGATGACATGTTCTGCCCCAATTGACCGCACCATGTCCAAATTCCTCGTGCTGCATACTCCGGTGACTTCGGCCCCCAAGGCTTTGGCGATCTGCACCGCGAACGTCCCCACGCCACCCGAAGCTCCTTGGATCAACACCTTTTGCCCTGGTTGAATGTTTCCATTGTCGCGTAAACCCTGCAGGGCGGTGAGTGCCGCTACAGGTACAGCCGCAGCCTGCTCGAACGTTAGATTGGCAGGTTTCAGCGCGATTTCGTTCTCCCCTGCACATACGCATTCGGCAAAAGTGCGCCCCCCATACCTGGATAAGCACCCGAACACTTCATCTCCTGGCTGTAACTGCCTGACGTTGCTTCCAACCGCCTCAACTCGCCCGGCCACATCAGCTCCAAGAATTGTGTTCTTAGGTCTTAGAAGTCCCCCAGCCATCAGGCGAATAAAGAACGGATTCGCTCTCATGCGACGCCAGTCACGCGAATTCACGGATGCCGCAAGAACTCTTATCAGCACTTCATCATCCTTGGGAGCAGGTTCTGCTACCTCTCTCAGCTGAAGAACATCCGGTGATCCGTATCTTTCACATACTATCGCTTTCATTCTTCTCTCCTTCTTGGATGCTGTGGATGAGTTTCTCAGCCAACCTCAACCAAGGCTGGCTTCTGATCCTTGGCACCCATAATCAGGAGCCACAAAGTAAGAGACAATTCCGCAATGAAACTGATCCCCAAACACGGGTACGATATGACTTCGTAGTCCGGCAAGAGGAAACGCTGGAACACAAATACGATAAGACCAAAGCAATCTGCGACCAGCAATATGCCCAGGATCTTTGGAAGAAAGCGCGACTTGATGACCAGGTAACCAAGTGGAAGGAGCCAGATGCCATAGGGTACCTGGGCGATGATTGACCCATTCTTGTACAGGTTGACGAAGAACATCGCTTGCGCCTGCAGCTGATCTGGCTGGAATACCATCAGATAATCAGCGCCGCTCACCAGCAGCAGGCTGCCGGATAGATTCAGCAAGGCAAAGCACCACATGGCAAACCCAGCCAGGTTCAATGCCAGAAACAGCAAAGCCACGTCTTCATTGGCCGGTTTCAGTAGCACGTACAAAGCCCAGGCTGCCAGGAGAAGGAACACAACCGAGAATAGACTGATTACGAAGCCGACACGGAATTGCGAGTCATGAATGAGAATGTTGTTCACCGTTACTGGAGCTTCTACGGATACGAAGCGACCAAACCGACTTGCAGTGATCGAAGTCACAAAGTACATGAGATAGAGGAACCCCGCGAGTCTTGCGGTCTTCTTGTTTGTATTCATTGCTTATCTCCCTTGAATAGGGAATACCCCGAGAGGCCAATGCCCACAACGTACAAGACGCTCTGAGGAATATTCACTTGCCAGCGTGCGTTTCCGATGGGTGCGGAGGCGATGAAGGCCATCACTTCCACGAAGCCGATCACGAACAGCAACACCCAGAAGGCCCATTTTTGGCCGGCGATCAGGCTTCTTTGGATGAGCAACCACACCAGCACTGAGAGAACCACCGAGCAAGAGTTGTACAGGATCGTCAAAGCATTGAGCGATGCAATGACCTTGGAATCCAGGCTGGCGATTTCAGAGTGTTCAAAGACCAGTGCCAGAATTGGTGAGTTACCAATGTGAAAGACAACAATGGTCAATATCGAGGTGGCGAGGAGGAAATTGATGCCGCTCCATATTGAGAGAACTATCGAACCTCTTTTCAACATTTAGCGTTCTCCTTGTGATGCGTATTAGTGTGCACGTTGCCGCTTAACTATTGCTTCATTTCTGATGTGCCTTTGACCAAAACCCAGACGCCAATGACCAATTCAAAGGGGACATAGGGAGCATAAAAATAGAATGGGATAGTGTAGCCAAATACCTGCGTCATTGTTCCGACCAGCATTGGGAACGTTGTGATGAGACCCCAAAGAGACAGGGCGCGCGGAACAACGCCTGATTTGTAGAGCAGGTAATAGAACAGGATTCCACCCAGGCAAAAGGCCAGCATGTGCAGGGTGTTACCGGCAAAATCCATGGATTCGTAGGCCAGTTTTCCCATCAACAGCAAATTAGCAGGTTGTCCGGCGGCGACATATTCCTGGCTGAGATGCAGGAGCGAGAAGGTCTCCATCCGGCTGACTGCCATGAGCGCCCCTTCCAGGATGTAAAATGCCATCGCTGTCAAGGCGACTTGTTCGTTCTCTTTTCGCAAGGTCAGGAAAAGAGAGATTCCCAAAAAGGTGACGCCCAGGGCGGTGAGTATGTCCAGCATAATGCCAGCCCTGAACAGCAAGGGATGATTGGCAATCTCGATCATCGTTTTGCTCATGTCCCCTGATACGAACCAGGCCGATTTCAGAAATATGCCGCTGCTAATCGAGGTCACAAACTGAAGCAGGAAGGCAAAGCCTAAAATTCTGGAAGTTTTGTTGATTGTGTTCATTTCTTTCTCCTTCTTTGAACGATATGGATGAGTTTCATTGAATTGGACTTGAATAAAACTGTGGTCGCCACCCGGTTACCGGGGATTGAAATGGGCTGGAAATGTTATCAAAGGCAAACCTCCTTTCCGAGTAACCCGTATCCATCTACTACTCGACGTCTGACTGATCCGCCTGGCCGTGTTGGAGAGGACTGACTGAGACCAACGGCAAACCCAAATCACGGACCTTTCTTAGCAAGCCATGCAATGCCGCCTGGTCGACCACTGGGCCGGTCAAAAGCGTGTCGCCGTCCTCTTCCAGCGTGATGGTCAGGCCTTCAAACCAGTCGGTCCACTCGTGACCTAGATGGCCTTTGATCCTGATCCGATAGACCACTGGTTGATCCGAATTAGTTCTTGGGTCGAGTTCGTTTGACATTACCCTGTACCTGTGATGGCTGGTGAAAGCAACCTGTTGCGTGCTTGCTTAATACACAAACAGCATAGGGCCTACACGGTGTTACCGTATAGACACTTTGGTGTCGGTCAGTGGTGTTGTTCTTGCTGTTGAGGGGAGAATACTGAAGGATCTTGGTCTTGCTACAACAGGCCCAGCTCGCGAGCGCGTGCTATAGCCTCGGTGCGGCTTTGAACTTGCAGTTTGTCAAAGAGCCTGCGGTTATGCCCTTTGACCGTGTCCAGGGCGAGGAAAAGCCGCTCGCCAATCTCGCGATTCGAGAGCCCCTGGGCAATGAGTTGTAGTATTCCTAACTCGCGTTGGCTCAATGACTCAAGAAGGATCTTGGCAGGGGGTATATCGGGTTTGGCTTCGCTCACTTGCTTCTCAGCTTCAAATGCTGCCAGTAGCTTGTCTGTGTAGTCTGGCATGATTTCACGCGCGGAAGCTTCGGGCAGGCGGCGGACCGCTGCAAGCAGTTGCATCATGCTTGAGCCTTCGTCAAGGAACATGCGGACGTAGCCCTCCGGCTCGGCCAACATAAGAGCATGCTGCAAAGGCAAAAGAGCAGCAGGGATGTCGCCTTGTGCATGATAAGCGATCGCCTGCAATACCAGAATTTCGATCACATTTCCCTTCCTCCCGCCTTCTTGCGCTGCTTTCAGCAGACGCTCCAACAGCCCCACTACCCCAGAAATGGAACCATCTGCACGGTCGCTCTGATAGCGGGCCAGGAGCACCCTGGCCAGGGTGATGTGATCGAACTCGTGCAGGTAGCTAAGTTCGTTTTCAACGGACAGTCCCTGCTCATGGGCCCAGCCCAGGGCTTCACCCAACCGACCCTGGGCCACCCACACCCGAGTCTTCCGCGTCGCGACCGGACGCACATTCGGGGAAAAGTTGGCATCGTATAGACGCTCGGCCTGGTCGAGCAGGTCGAGCGCGCCATCCAGATCGCCTTGGGCCTCCCGTATGCGCGCCATCGCCGCGCACCAGCGATATGGGTTTTGTTGTAGCCCGGCAAGCTCACCCAGAGCCTGGCTTGTGAGCAGGCACTGCGTGGCGGTCTTCAGATCGTTATGTTCACGGCGAAGGGCGCTCATGCCCACGTACATATCTGCCGCTCCCCGCAGGACCGGCGCGCCCAGCTCCGTCGCCCACTGCAATCCCCGCTCATAGGTGGTCATTGCCTCGTGGAGACGGCCTTGCGCAATCTGTATATCCGCCAGGACGATGGCGTCACCGATGGCCTCAGAGATATACCCGCCTAGCCGCAAATTCGCCATGCCCTCGGCAGTCATCCGTCGGGCGGTGTCGAGATCCCCGCTCGTCCATGCGACAAGCCCCAGCTGCGAAGCTGCCCCACCGAGCATCAGATGGTCGTTTTCAGGTGCGAGATCGAGCACCCGTCGAGCGTTTTTCACCGTCTCGGGCATATCGCCCCGGGCCAGGGCCAGCCCGGCACGGATAATGGCGATCATACCCGGCACACGGAGGAATTCCTCTTTGTCTACGACGATCATCCTCCCCGCTGGGGATTCCGGTCGCTCGTGCATGTCGGCCGTCGTGTCCAGCCACCGTTCGGCGTCCCGCAGCCGGAGTTCCACGCCCCCGAGCTCGCCGCAAGACAATGACACCGAGGCATACCCGGTGCTGAGCACGGGCCTGAGGCGGACCAGCTCGTCGGGTATTGCCTTTAACCAGCCCAGCAGCGTGGCAAACTGTCGGCTGCGATTCATGGCTGGCATGGCCAACTCGACCAGGTCCGCGGCTCGCGCGAAATCCTCGGCGGCCAGCGTGTGACGGATCGCATCGGCCGCCGAACCATTGTGCTCGTACCACTCGCTCGCGCGCCGGTGAAGGGCAGATACCTGATCAGGTTGCTCCGCCATCAAGTGCATACGAAGAACATCGGCAAATAGATGGTGATAGCGGTACCATCTCCGCTCGTTGTCCAGGGGGACGACGAACAGGTTGGCTTGTTCGATGTATTCCAGGGTCTTCTGCCCGGAAGCAGCGGAGTCGAGTAGAACGGCATCACACAGGGAGCCGCACATGCGGTCAAGGATGGACGTACCTAGCAAAAAGGTCTGGAGGGTTTGGGGCTGCTGTTGCAGGACTTCTTCCACCAGGTAGTCCAGCACGAAGCGGTGGCTGCCGGTGAACGATCGGATGAAACCGGCGATGTCCTTCTGCCCCCGCATGGAGAGCGCGGCCAATTGCAGGCCGGCAATCCAGCCTTCGGTGCGGGCTTCCAGTGCGGCGATGCCTTCCACCGCGAGGTTCAGGCCCATCACCTGGTTGAGAAAGTCGGCGGCCTCGGCGGGGGTGAAGCGTAGGTCGGCGGCGCGCAATTCGGTCAGTTGACCCCGGGCGCGCAACCGGGCCAGGGGGAGATGTGGATCCTCACGGGTGGCAATGACCAGGTGCATCTGTGGCGGCAGATGCTCGAGCAGAAAGGTGAGGGCCTGGTCAACCGGTTTGGCGTCAATAAGATGGTAGTCGTCAAGGACGAGGACGGAATTATCCGGGAGGGCGGTGATCTCGTTGAGCAGGACCGTCAGAATCGATTCAATTGGCGATGGCTGAGGCGATTGGAACGTCCTCAACACCCCTGCTCCAATATTCGCCGCAATCGTCTGCAAAGCAGCGATGAGGTAAGCGAGAAAGCATGCGGGGTTGTTATCCCCTTCGTCCAGCGACAGCCAGGCGACCGGCCGGTTGAAACTGGCGACCCATTCGCTGACCAGCGTGGTCTTCCCAAATCCGGCAGATGCTGAGATAAGGGTCAGCTTGCAACCCGAAGAGAGGCCTTCGTTCAGCCGCTCCACCAGCCGGGGGCGGAGGACAAGGTTGGGCCGGGGAGGGGGGACATAGAGCTTGGTGGCCAGAATCGCAGTGGGCACGGGTCAATTGTAGACCGCGCCCCCGCAAGTGTCCAAGATGGGGGGAAGATCTGAGCGTATCGAAATGGATCCTGGGAGAAAACCAGTAACTTCGATCGCTCGGCTAAGCCTCAGATAGCATCTTGAATTTGTCCCGGCGAAGCCCGTTTGATCGACCCCAGCGGCAGTCGACAGCATGAACCGCGGTGGGCTGCGGACAACCGCGCGTACCGCGCGCGGCAGGCCCCAAGACGTGTTGTCCGGTGTTGCCTGCCGTTGTCTGGTGTTGACTAGAGGCGACGATGGGACTTGACCCTCGGCTCCGCCTCGGGACTCCTGTACCTGCCATCGGGCGGATCGAGCGATCGAGAGCCGCCTGAGATGTAGAGGCGACGGTGGGACTTGAACCCACGCATGAGGGTTTTGCAGACCGTTGGGCTATGCCGGAACACCCGAAGACCGAGGGCGCATCTCCGGCATGACCAAAGCCAGTTGCCGCCCCGGATGGTCAAGCGCGGGATGGTGGATCTTAGCGTACAAGTCGGGCCCCTCGATTGTGGACTTCGCCGTTGATACGGCGAACGAGCCGTAAGCTCTAGGGTGGGCACGGCGGCCTGCAACGAGGCTGACGGCAGCCCTCACGGCCTGCAACCATAAGGTCCGCGGTTGGCGTGGGTGGAGTTGCCGCAGAAAGCGAGGTCTTTACGGTTCCCTCTAGAGGCTAACCGTAAGGACTGAGGTGTCGATCTGGTGGGCGCGGGGGGCTCGAACCCTCGACCTCACGGATGTGAACCTACATCGTCCAGCGTGCCGTTCCCCTGTACGTGAACCGCCCCCGCCTGCCTGCACTCTCGGCCACGCTATGCTTCCCAAACTGCACTTTCGGCCATATTATGGTTCCAACGGGCGGTAGGGCGGGATGCGAGGGGGTCGGTTTCTTGCGGGAGATCCTGAACTCCCGGCCAAGATATGCTTCCAACCCCGGCCAGATTATGGGTTAAGCAACACTGTGACCCAAAGTACAACTTGGCCGGAACGGCCAAGTTGTACTTTGTTCCACTCACAGCCGTCCCGTGCCTGACCGCACTCTCAGCCACGACATGGCCCGGACCGACCTTTCAGGGCTCCGCTGGGCCGCTGGTCTCTTGCGGGAGATCCGTGGCTAGTGGCCAAGTCATGCAATCGGCTTCACAGCGCCCGATAGGTTCTGAGAACGGCCGACAGCATCGGCGAGCCTGGTTGTGCGATTCTGGTCGGTGGAGGGCGCCCATGACCAGACTCCCAGCATCCGTGCGGTACTCGCTACTCCTCTTTGCACCACTCGTAGTGCTGTTGTTGATCCCGGTTCCTTGTCTGGGCTCGGAGTGTCTCCTGCTGACAGCGACACACCTCGCCGACCCGTCGTCGCTGGATCCGCGTGGCCTTGCGGGTTTCTGCGCCTGGGGGCTCGGCCCGCTGCCCGCAACCGCCGTAGTCTTCGCGCTTGGCCTCGTGGGCTACTGGCTGACCAGCGGGACGCGCTTTCAACGGATCGGCAGGGTTGCTGTCTGGGGCGGGTTCTCCACGACTGCTCTCCTGGTGGCCTGGTACGGCATCATCCTGGTGACCAGCATCGGTGCCTCCGAGACGCCGCCCATGAAGTTCCTCGGCATCACGTCCTTGATGGCGCTGGCCGTGATTGTGCTGGGCCAGCCGCTGGTCCTGCTCTGGCTGTCGCTGGTTGACCGGATCTGGCGAGCGCACTGGCAGGACGATGCGCGACCGGGTTCCCCTGGCGTTTCTGTGACGGAGGGCAGCCTCCCTCGTCCGCATGCGATCTTCGGCGGGTCTTGTTGGCGATGGCAGGCCGCACATCTGCCCCGGTCGAAACGCGACTGGTAGACATCTGAGCCTTGCGACAAAGATGCAGGCCGCGCCTGATCGGGTGTGGCCTGCGTTTGTGGGGATGGGTGTGCGTCAGGGCTTGTTCTTGCCGTCCGGCGGGCCTGGGGTGCGCTTGGGCCCGCGCTCCTTCTCCTTGTCCTGACCGGGTGCGAGATCGCTGGGGCTTTCGCCCTGCTGGAGGGCCTCCAACACTTCGTGGCTGTGTGACGTGCGTTCGATCGCCCGCTCGATGGCGGGCACGGCCTGGCTTGGAACTTGTCCGAGCAGGCGCTCGAGGGACTGTTGATGCTGCTGCACCCGCGCCGAAGCCTGCGCCAGCACCTGCAGCTGGAGGTCCACCGGAAGTGCATCCGCGACCGACTGCAGCCGGTCCAGCGTTTGCATGTAGTCACTGAGTGTCGGGGCGAGCAAGGCGTCGCGTCCGTCGTCGGCCAGCGCCTGGATCTCGCGCATGCGCTCCGCCGCAAGATCCGAAAGCAAGGCCGCCTGCGACTGGGGGTTCTCGGTCAGCGAATAGCGCGCCGCCTCGATGCCGCGCTTGACGCCGTAGAGGGTGTCACCAGGGATCGCCTCCTGGGCGGCGTAGGCGACGCCGGCCGTCCCGAGACTGAACGCCAGGAGCACCGAGGCCGCGGCGAACGCAAGCCTGCGCACCAAGACGATAGCGGGACTGCGGCGTGCGGGCGCGTGGGAGGGGAGGTGCGGCAGGCGATGAATCAGGTGCCAGCGGGCCGCAGCCTTGAACGCCGCACGAGCCGGCGGAGGCGCCAGGCTTACTCGCACCCGCAATGCCAGGTCTTCCAGGCCGTCCGGCTGGCCGGCAGCAAGAGGTGCGGGCCGGGAGCTCTGTGCCTCCAGCCTGCGTTCGAGCTCTGCCGCGAGGCGACGCTCGTCAGTCATGCTCGACACCCAGCTCGCGGCGCATTGCTTTCAGCGCGCGAAAGAGCAGCACGCGCACCGCACCCTCGCTCCGCCCCAGCCATGCCGCTGCGGTGGCGGTGGGCAGAGAAAGCAGCAGCCGGAGCCGGATCACCTCCTGGTAATCCGCCGGCAGGCGACTCAGCGCCTGCTGCAGGCGGTGGCGCTCCTCGCGCAAGATCAGCACCTCGTCCGCCGAAGGCGCCGGATCGGGGTGCTCGTCCGCGAGTTCGGCCGGCAACACCGGCCGCGCGCGGCGGAAGTGATCGACCACCAGGTTGCGAGCGACGCGGTACAGGAAGGCCGAGTAGGGCCAACCCCGCCCGCGGTAGCGGCTCAAGGCCTGAAACGCGCGCAGGAAGACCTGCTCGGTGAGGTCTTCCGCATCGCGATCATCAAACACCCGTGCCCGAACATAGGCATAGATCATCGGCAGGTACCGCTGGTAGAGATCGGCAAACGCCTCCCGGTCGCCTTTCCGGGCACGCGCGATCAGTTCGTCCTCGTCCAGCATCGAGGCCATGCGTTCACCCCTGATAACGCAACGGTCCGGCGGATGTTACGCCGCCGGCTGCAGGGTACCACGACCGGTTGTCGCTCGCGAGTGACACATTGTGCACCGTGCCGGATAGTGCCGGGGTACCACCCGCCCGGTGTAACGCCGATGCCCACCGACCGTTAGCCCCGCTGCAGGCACAACGCGCGGCGCCGCAAGGCACGGCCGATCCGCGCTCAGCGACCGGAGGGAAAGACCATGAACTTGCTTTTCGAACCCTGACCGCACTGGCAATCTCGGTCGGCGTACTGGCGGTTCCACTGCCGGCCAGCGCCGCCCCCGCGGCTCAGGACGGGCTGACAGTCTCCGTGGCAACCAATGCCACCTGCGCGCAGGCGATCTTTGCCGTCAGCGTCGAAGGCGGGACGGCGCCGTATGAGTTGACGGTCGACTTCGGCGACGGCGAGACGCTGATCGTCTCCGGCGAAGGCCTTCCGCCGACGATGCTCACCCATACTTACGCCGTTGGCGGCGAGTATGTGTGGTCGGTGATCGCCGTCAGCGGGTTGCTGTCCGGGCAGGCGGGCGGGACGCTGGCCATCGGCCCGGCGGTCACGCTCACCAGCAACCCATTTCCTCCGCTGCTCCCGCTGGTGGAGGGCGGCGCCACGCTGGAACTGACGAGCGGAGGTGGCGGGTGGAACGGCGCCTTTCGCGTACACCTGGTCGCTCGACGGCGCGGCGGCCTCGACTTCCGATCCCGCCTCGCCGACGGCCAGCGCCACCTACAGCACGGGCGGCAAGTTCACCGCCGCCGTGTCGGTAACGGATGCTTGCGGGCTGACGGCCGAGGATACGCTGACGATCGTGGTCGATGACCCGCTGGCTGAAGGCTGCCATCCGACGGCGGAGTGGATCGCCGATGCGGTCAACACGCTCTTCCCGCAGCAGGCCGAACAGCTCTACACCTGCGAGGACATCTACGGCTTCTTTACCGGCGGGCTCACAGGTTCGCAGCTTGGGTTTGGGCAGATGAGGCACGCCTATGCGCTGGCTCAGACGATCCCCGACCTGACCTGGGAAGAGATCCTGGACTGGAAGCTGGACGGCAACGGTTGGGGTTTGCTGGTGCAGCTTGACCGCGTGGCCGAGGCGGTGGGCGAGGTGGGCATCGCCGAGCTGATCGAACGAGTTGCCACCGGCGAGAACAGTGTGGCTGAGATTCGAACCGCGGCGCGCATGGTCGTACGCTATGAAGCCGACTTCGCCGGCGCGCTCGACCTGCTGGCCGCAGGCGCCAACAACGGCGAGCTGGGCCAGATCTACCGCGCGGCGCAGGAACTGGGGGTCGACCCGGCGGTGATCGCCGGCTACCAGGAGATGGGCGTTCGCCCGGAGGAACTCGAGCAGGCGGCCCGCGTAGCCGAGAAGCTTGGGACCGACTGGGCTTCGGTGCTTGAGGCGCATGCGGCCGGCGAGAGCTGGGGCTCGATCCGCAAGGGCGATGCGGGCGCCGAGTTTGGCCAGAGCAACGGCCAAGGGCAGGGCAACGGCCAGGACGAAGGCTCGCAGCCGGATCAGCCCAAGCACAACCAGATCCAGAACGAAGTGAATGCGCG
Source organism: uncultured Chloroflexia bacterium (assembly GCA_963743255.1). Taxonomy (GTDB): domain Bacteria; phylum Chloroflexota; class Anaerolineae; order Anaerolineales; family E44-bin32; genus DYJB01. Next base: position 10,505 of record CAVUPD010000013.1, on the reverse strand, counting down.
CGTGGCGGCGCAGCTGGCGGCCAAGTACGGGGTGACGGCCGAACAGGTGCTGTCGATGTTCACCGGCACGTGTTCAGGCGACTGGGGCTGCGTGCGCACGACGCTGCGCGAGCAGGATGGAGAACACGGCAAGGGCAAGAACGAGTAGGCTGACTGGGCAGTTGGCCAGATTGGGAGGCTGCCTCCTACGAGGCGGCCTCCCGACGCGCCCGGGTCTTGGGAACGAGCACTTCGGGAAGGTGACTCCCCGGAAGCCAACATCCACCGGCGCCATCCCTGGCCGGGCGCGTGCAGGCATGCCGGCATCTTGCCCCTTGATGTCCGGCACGGTGTAGCCTAGACTGGTCTCACTCCGCACGACTGCCGCCTCGGTCCGGGGGGACCGCCTCTGCAAGCTCGATTCGGACTTCTGGGGGATCTTCCATGAAACGACAACCGTCGCGCGCGCTGCTCGGTTCGCTAGGAATCCTGCTTCCCCTTGCCCTGCTGCTTCCGTTTCCTGATCGCTTCCGCTGAGGGCGGCGCGACGTTTGTCGTGGACACAACCGTGGATGGGGTCGACATCTTCCCGGGAGATACCGTCTGCGCCACGGCGGAGGACACTTGCACGTTGCGGGCTGCTGTGATGGAGGCCAATGCGCTGCCCTCGGCTGACCGCATTGAGCTGGGACCCAACTTCTACGCCTTGTCGATCCCCGGAGGCAATGAGGAGGCCGCCGCAAGAGGCGACCTGGACATCTACGGGACCCTGACCATCGTCGGCCAGGGCATGATGGCGACCGCCATCGATGCCGGGGGTGCGGCCATGGGGGATCGCGCTCTCCATGTTCACCCCGACGCCACCTTCACCCTGGAGGGCGTGACGGTCGGATACGCCGGCACCAGTATGGGAGACAACGGCGCCGGGCTGCGCAACGACTCGGGGAACGTCATCATTCGGGGATCGGCGTTCCAGTTCAACCAGGCGCACAACGGCGCCGGGCTGTTGAATGTCGGCGAAATGCTCATCGAGCACAGCCTGATCGGCTACAACACCGCCTCCGACTGCGGGTGGCGGACTTGCGAAACGACGGCATGCTTGACGATCGACCGCAGCTCGATCATCGAGAACGAGGCCCTCGCCGGACCAGGGGCAGGCATCGAAAACCACGGCACGCTGGTGATCCGGAATTCCACGATCTCGAGCAACCGGGCGGGCTCGGGCGGGGCGGCCATCTACAATGGGTACGGCCCGAACAGCGGCAGCGCCTCTCTGACCCTCAACAACACCACCGTCTATGTCAACCAGATCCTGACCGACGGGGACGGTGCCGACGCCACCGGCGGAATCTACAACGTGCCGGCGAGCTCGGTGGAACTGAGCAACTCGATCGTCGCCCGAAACGCCATCAACGACGTTGAGGCTGACGGACTGCCTGGGGACGATCACCTCGCGCGGGTACAACCTGTTCAGCAACCTCGAGGGGTGCACGGTCGGCGGCGATCCATCCACGGACATCGTAACGGCCGAGCCTGGGCTGGGACCGTACGACCTTGACCCCGCCTTCACGGTCTCATACCCTCTGCTGTCGGGGAGTCCTGCACTCGAACGGCGGCAACCCGGCGGCTCCGGGATCTTCCGCCTTCGCTTGCGAGCAAGTCGATCAGCGCGACGTGCTCCCGACCTCAAGGTCCGGCGTGCGACATCGGCGCACGTGAAATGGTGGGAGGGCCGACGGGCACAATCACTCCCGCGGCCATCACCCACAGGCACAAGCACGGCGACAGTCACCCCCACGGCTACCGTCACGGTCACACCGACTGTAACACCCACGGCTACGCCGACGGAGACACCTGCTCCTACGGCGACGCCGTTTCCCGGGAGCCTGTTCTTCGATGGCTTCGAGACGGGCGATCTCTCTGCCTGGTCCTCGGCTCAGACGGATTCCGGGGACCTGAGCGTCTCCCCTGAGGCCGCGATCGGCGGCGCCTTTGGCCTTCAGGCGGTGCTGGATGACAACCGCTCGGTCTTCGTTGTGGACACGACGCCCGCCGGCGAAAGGACCTACTCCGGCCGCTTCTACTTCGACCCCAACGGGATCTCCATGGCCAGTGGCAACGCCCACGTGATCTTCAAGGCGATGGATGCCGCGTCCAGGACGGCCTTCCAGGTCGAACTGCGCTCCTTCCAGGGGGACTATCAGTTGCGGGCTCATGCCCCGTGGGACAGCGGCGGCTCCTACAACTCACCCTGGTTCCGCATCCGTGATGATGGTCACATGATCGTTGTGTATCTGGCAGGCTGCGTCGGCGGAAGGCGTTGGCGACGGCTGGCTGGGACTCTACATCGATGGGGATGGCGTGGCCTTCGGCAGCGGGATCGACAACGACACGCGCCGGGTCGACTCTGTCCGCCTGGGCGCAGTCGGCGGCATCGACACAGCCACGCGCGGCACAACCTACTTCGACGCCTTCGGTTCCGCCGCCGGAGGCTACATCGGGCCTGACCCGGCCATCACGCTGCCTCCGCCGCCGCTCCCCCCGGACCAGATCTTCGCCGATGGCTTCGAGTTCGGGGGATCTCTCGGCCTGGTCGGCCGTCAAGAACGAGCCCGACTTGATGGTCGAACGCAGCTCGGCGCTGGTGGGCGGATTCAGCCTGTGGACCGTCGCCGACGATACGGCGCCCCGCTACGTCACCGATTGGACGCCCGGTGGGCGAGCGGGAGGTTCACGTCCGCTTCATCTTCGATCCCAACGGGCTGACCATGCTGGACGGCCGGTCGCATGTCATCTTCCAGGCGCTTGCGGGTGCGTCCAAGGTTGTCGCCCGCGTCGAGATGCGCTACAAGTCTCTCCACTACGGGGTGCGCAGCGGCATCCTGACGGATGCCAACCGGTGGGTGAACACCAGCTGGTTCACCGTCGAGGACGCCCCGCAGGTGATCGAGTTGGAGTGGCGAGCGGCCTCCTACCCTGATTCGTCTGACGGCCGCCTGGGGATGTGGATCAACGACGCCCCGTCCGAAATCCGGGATGGCATCGCGAACCCCAACTCGCTGGTGGACCTCGTCCGCTGGGGGCTCGTAGCCGGCGTGGACACCGGCACGCTGGGGTCTATGACGTTTGATGCCTTCGAATCGCGCCGCCTAGGTCACATCGGCCTGCCGGGCGAAGAACCCACGCCGATGCCGTCGGGCACGCCGACACCGACCGCGACGCCGTAAGGTCGTCCAACAGGCTGGGGCTAGCACTCTCCAGGTAGGCCCGGCGGCGGGGAAGAAGCAAGCTTAGGTAAGCCGAATGGGCAGTTGGTTAGGCGCGGGAGGCCGTCGTGAGGCGGCCTCCCGGCGGCGCGCAGAAACGTTCGGCGTGGAGCGGAGCGCATGACGCCATGGGGTCTATGGAATGAAAGGGCCCGCCACGCGGCGGGCCCCTCCCATTTGATGTGACACGCCTCGCGTGCCTACGGATGCGAGCCGTTGATCCACGCTAGGACAGCAGGCGTGTCCACGCGCATAGAGTACCCGACGCCCGAGCAGTTCACGTTCGTCACGTACGAGTTGACCGCCAGGACCGTGTTCGTCCCGCCGAGAAGGTCCGGTCCGCCCGAATCACCAAAACACGTGCCGCCTGAGCCGCCGCCTGGATTCAAGGCCAACCTCATGAACTCATCGCTGTGGACGAAGTTGCCCGAGACCAGTTCGGATGGAGCATAGAGCCGGTTTCGTAGGCCCGTCCAGCGGTAGAACGGCGGGGGCTGCGGCAACTGGTTTCCGGGGATCTTCGCTTGTGTCTGGACACCGTAGCCGACAAAGTCGATCCCGGTCTTGTTCTTAAGGGTATCGACCAGACCAGCGGTTGGGAGAGTCGCGTATGTATCAACAACCGATGTCGGCACAGGCTCGGAGAGAACGATCACGCCGACATCTCCGTGGGCGAACTGCGGTAATCCATTACCGCAGCCGGTGCAGAAGTCGGGGTTGGTGAACGGCATGCCGTCGTAGGACGTCGGGCCGCTAGACGGATATTCGGGATTGCCTGTCACTACCTCAGCGAACCATATGCGCGCCGCCACGGCCCCGTCTGTACAGTGCCCGGCGGTCAGGACGAGCGTGGGGGAGAGCAGCGAGGCGCTGCACCGCCAGGCTGGGTGGCCCGGCGCGTCATCGAACACGGCCAAGCCGACGTAGGGATGTGCGCTTCCGTCCGCCTGGCCGTTGGTGATGGCGAACGCGGGTACCGCGGTCAACACCAGAATCGCCATCAGGGTCAACAAGATCACACCAGTCCGTCGCATGAGCTTCCCTCCTCAGGGTTATGAGGCGCGCCTCCGATGGTCAGCCGGGGATTCCGGACGGGGTCCGGTGGTCGCGATGAGGGGGCGCCGTCTAGATATAGGTGGAGTATATTGACCCGAATTATGATAGTCAAGCATGGGCAGCCTACGCGACCCCCACGGAGGGGCGACGATTGAGTCGGGATACACGATCGGGGCGTCACACATGGACGCCAGTGGTGTCCGTCCATTCGGCGTAAGCCCCGAGATGCATGGGCTGCAGGCGCGGGACGCCGGCAGGGCCCTGGCGGATCCTGGTCCGGCTCGCCACGTAGACTCTTGACACGGTAACCCAGTAGTAGTACAATTGTTCTAGAAGCACCGGCGGGGTACGAGACAGAGCACCGGCCACCCGGGCCGGAACCGGCAGAATGACCCCCACCGGACAAGGAGTTCCCCATGTTTCACAAGCTGATTCTCGTTGGCAACCTCGGCCGCGACCCCGAGATGCGCTACACGCCCGGCGGCCAGGCGGTGACCACGCTCAGCGTGGCCTCCAACCGGACCTACACCGACAGCTCCGGCAACCAGGTCAAACAGACGATCTGGTTCCGCGTCTCGGTGTGGGGCAAGCAGGCCGAGTCCTGCCACCAGTACCTGCGCAAGGGTCGGCCGGTGCTCGTTGAAGGCCGCCTGAACCCGGACGACAACGGCAACCCGCGCATCTGGACCGCTCAGGACGGCACGCCGCGCGCCTCGTTCGAGGTGACCGCCGAGACCGTGCGCTTCCTCGGAGGCGGGCGCGATGAGGGCGGCGCCGGCAGCGAGGAAGCCGCCGTTGGTCAGGGGCCTGAGACCGAAGACGAGATCCCGTTCTAACCCCGCAGTCACCACGAAAGCCCAAGCCGGCGTCACGCCGGCTTGGGCGTCTTTCGAGAGGTGCCCCGGATGACCAATCAACCCAACACCCCGGCCCCCGTCGGGCGCATGCCGGTGGCCGTTCCCCCCGGCCTCGAGCCGATCTACTCGAATTTCGCACTGATCACCCACTCGCCCTCGGAGTTCGTCCTCGATTTTGCCCAGTTGATGCCGCAGGTGCCCCAGGCGCGCGTCGTCGCCCGCGTGATCACCACGCCGGTGCATGCCAAGCTCCTGCTGCGGGCGCTGGCGGAGAACGTCGGCCGCTTCGAGGCGCAGTTCGGCCCGATCGTCGCACCGGATACGTCTACGCTGGCCGACCAACTCTTCCACCCACCCAGCGGGGAAGGCGGGCCTGGATCGCCGGCGCCCGAGAGCGGAGCGCCCGGGGCCGGCGGGTGATGAGAAGGCCGACCTCCGATCGACCACGCACCATCGGCCGCCGACGGACTGTGGAGGAATTGCATGCAACGATTGGATGAGATCGGGGAGCGGATTCGGCAGCACCTCGAAGAGAAGAACGCCGCCCGCGACCGGGCGCTGCAGCAATCGCGCACGCTGATCCGGCATTGTTCGCTGGCCATCCGCGCCGCACACCGCGAGGAACGCGCCGAGGCGCTGGCCGAGCTGGCCGCCGCCTCGCAGCTGCAGGCCGAATTGCGCGCCAATCTGGCCGAGTATCCGGATCTGTACCACGCCGGCTACACCCAGGATGCGCTCAAGGAGTACGTCGAGGCAAGCATCGTCACCGCCATCCTGGCCGGCGAGCCGCTGCCTGCCCCGGAGGAGGTCGGCATCGACAATGCCGCCTATCTGTGCGGGCTGGCAGAGGCGGCCGGCGAGCTCCGCCGCCGCGTGCTCGACATCCTGCGCCACGGCCGCTACGAAGAGGCCGAACGGCTGATGACTGTGATGGATGACATCTACGGCCTGCTGGTGACGATGGATTTCCCCGATGCGCTGACGGGCAACCTGCGCCGCATCACCGATATGGTGCGCGGCGTCGTCGAGCGCACGCGTGGTGACCTGACCACGACCTCGCAGCAGGAAGATCTGAAGCGTTCTCTGCGCTCCCTCGAGGAGAAGCTCCCCCGACCGTGAACCGTCGGGTTCGGGCATCCGAACTCGGCGCCTTCGCTTTCTGCGAGCGCGCCTGGGGCTACGCTGCCCGCGGTGAGCCAAGCCAGCGGCAGCCGGAGCGGGAGGCGGGGCAGCACTACCACGCCCGCCGGCTGCGACATGCAACATGGTCGATCCCGCTGCGCGGTCTCGGGGTCGCCTGCTTGCTCCTGGCAGCCACGGCCCTGGCCATCGCCCTGACGAGCTGATCCCCATGTGGTGGCCGGTATTCATCCTGTTCTTGGTCCTGGGTTGGGCGCTGTTGGCGCTCTCGCGCCGCTGGCAGGCGGAGGCCGGCATCCCCGGCGGGCGCTTGATCTCGGTCGACCTCGAGCGCCACGGCCATGTCTCACCTGCGCTGACCGATGAGCGCCTCGGGCTGACCGGGCGGCCCGATCTGCTGCTCGAGACGCGGCGCGGCTGGGTTCCGGTCGAAATCAAGTCCGGCCCGGCGCCGGCCAGGCCCTACGCCTCGCATGTGCTTCAGCTGGCCGCCTACTGCCGCCTGGTCGAGGCTTCCAACGGCCGGCGGCCCCCCTACGGCATTCTGCAATACGCCGACCGGGGCTACTCCCTTCCGTACACGCGTGGGCTGGAGCAAAGCGTGGTGCGCATGACCGAGCGGATTCTCGCCCGGGCGGACGAGCTCCCGGACCGATCCCATGACGAGGCGGCGCGCTGCGCCGGATGCGGCTACCAGTCAACTTGTGACCAGCGACTTGCTGCCCATCAGGGCGGCAAGGGCGGTTGGCTATAATACCCATCATGGACAACCGGTCGCCCGTCCCGCAGCGTGTGGCGGTGTGCTCCTACCAGCGCATCCCCGGTTCGGTGGAGCTGGCCGAAGCGATCGCCGCGCGCCTGGAGGGTTCCGCCGTCCACGCCGTGCAGGGCACACTGGTCGACCCGGCGCTGCGCGGCGCCGTGCTCAACGGCGAAGTCGACCTGCTGATCGCCCTAGGGGGAGATGGCACCATGCTCCGCGCCTGGGCAGCTGTGCGGCCCGCGGCACGTCCCGGTGCTGGGGATCAACCTGGGCCACCTGGGATTCCTGATCGAGGTCGAGCGCGATCAGTGGAAACCGGCGGTGAATCGCCTGCTCTCCGGGGACTACTGGCTCGAGTCGCGCATGATGCTGCGCGTCACCTGGCTGCAGGGCGAACGTGTACAGGGTGAATGGGATGTGCTCAACGAATGCGTCGTGGGCCGCGGCCGGAGCGTCCGCCTGGTCGAGCTGGTCACCGAGATTGACGGGACGTACCTGACGACGTACGCCGCCGACGCCCTGATCCTGGCCACGCCCACGGGATCGACGGCCTATGCCCTGGCCGCTGGCGGGCCGATCCTGCCCCCTGAACTGCGCAACATCCTGATCGTCCCGGTGGCGCCGCACTTTTCCGTCGACCGCGCGGTGGTGCTGCACGAGGGGTCGACGGTGTCCGTCACCGTCCGTACCGACCATCAGGCCACGCTGAGCATGGATGGACAGACGCCGGTCGATCTGCAGGACGGCGATTGCGTCAGGGTCCGGGCCGGCGACCATACCGTTCAGTTTGTCCGTCTGCAGGATCCGGGTTACTTCTATCGCGACCTGCAGAGCCGCATGCGCCGAACTTCAACCCACGGAGCCGACTGATGACGGACGCCGTCCTGCGCTGTGCCAACCATCCCGACCGCGAGACAACACTCCGCTGCAATCGCTGCGAGAAGCCGATCTGCACCAAGTGCGCCGTGCTGACCCCTGTCGGATACCGCTGCAAGGAATGCGTACGCGGCCAGCAGGCCGTGTTCGAGACGGCGCAACCGCTGGACTTCGTTGTGGCGGCCGTGCTCTCGGCGGTGGGCGCGGGCGTGGGCGTCGCCGTGCTGAACATCCTCGGCTTCTGGGGATTCTTTGTTGCGCCGGTCGCCGGCGGTGCATTGGCCGAAGTCGTGCGGATCGCGACGCGACGCCGGCGCGCCCGGCGACTGCCGCTGGTGGCGGCGCTGGCCGGCGCGGTGGGAGTCCTGCCGACGCTGGTGCCCGCCGTGGCGCTCGTGATCGTGTCGCTGTCCAACGGCGGAGGCCTCGGAGTCCTGGGCGGCGTGTTGTTGAGTATTGCCTACCCGCTGGTGACCGGAGGGCTGCTGCTCAGCGCATTGTATTACCGCCTGCGCGGCATCCGCCTCTGATGCTGACCGACCTGCGCATCCGCGATTTCGCCATCATCGACGACCTGGGCCTGGAGTTCGGCCCGGGCTTCGTCGTTTTCACCGGCGAGACCGGCGCAGGCAAGTCGATCATCATCGATGCCGTGGAGCTCCTGCTGGGCGGGAGAGCCGAGAGCTCGATGATCCGGTCCGGGGCGGCGGCAGCCTTGATCGAGGGAGTCTTCCGCCTGGACGAGGCCGTCGCCGGCGAGGTGCGCGCCGTGCTCGATCGGGAGGGATTGCTCGACGATCCGACGTTCCTGACCCTGGGGCGCGAGGTGCGCAGTGAAGGCCGCAACGTCTGCCGGGTCAACGGCCGGAGCGTAGGCCTGGCGCTGCTGCGCGAGCTGGGCGAGTTTCTGGTCGACGTGCACGGCCAGTCGGAGCACCTCAGCCTGCTGCGCGTCCGCGAGCACTTGAACCTGCTGGATCGCCATGCGCGGAACGAGACGTTGCGCGGTGAGTTCGGGATTGCCTACAAGCAGATGACGGCCGTGCGGGCGGAATTGGAGTTGTTGCGCGTGAGCGAGGCGGAGGCCGCGCGACGCGCCGACATGCTGGCCTTCCAGATCAATGAGATCGAGGCGGCACGGCTGAAGCCCGGCGAAGAGGTGACGCTGCTGGAGGACCGCACGCGGCTGGCGAACGCCGAGCAACTGGCCCGTCTGGCCGAACAGGCGCTGGCCGCATTGGATGAGCCTGTGGAGGAGCGGCCGACGGCGATCGACCTGCTCGGGGAAGCTGCCGAAGCGCTGGCTGCCCTGGCCCGTGTCGACGCAAGCCTCGCCGGGCTGCAGGCCGAGGCACAGGCGCTCGAGGAGCAAGCGGCGGAGATCTCCCGCCGGCTCAGGCTGTACCGGGAGGCGATCGAGTTCAACCCGCGCCGGCTCGACGAGGTGGAGGAACGGCTCACGCTGCTGCGCAACCTGCAGCGCAAATACGGAGCATCGCTCGAGGCGGTGCTGGCCCACGGCGAGAACGCTCGTCGGGAACAGGACGCCATTGCCCATGCCGATGAACGACTGCAGGAACTGGGGCGGCGGGAGGCTGAGTTATTGGCCGCGCTGGGCGAAATCGGTGCGCGGCTGAGCGATTCGCGGCGCAAAGCGGGCGAACGGCTGGCCAAAGGCATCGAGGCGGAGCTCAACGATCTGCGCATGTCGGGAGCGCGCTTCGGGGTTGATGTGCGCTGGGAGGACTCGCCGCAGGGTGCGATTGTGGGCGAGAAGCGGCTTGGGTTCGGCCCGACGGGGCTCGATCGCATCGAGTTCCTGGTGGCACCGAACCCCGGGGAGGGGCTGAAGCCGCTGGCCAAGATCGCCTCCGGGGGCGAGACTTCGCGGTTGATGTTGGGATTGAAGGGGGTTCTGGCGAAGGCCGATCGAACGCCCACGCTGATCTTCGACGAGATCGATCAGGGCATCGGCGGGCGCGTCGGTGCGGTGGTAGGCGCCAAGCTGCGGGGGCTGGCGCGCGGGCACCAGGTGCTGTGCGTTACGCACCTGCCCCAACTGGCGGCCTACGCCGATCAGCATTACCGGGTGGAGAAGCATGCCAGCCGCGGCCGGACGACGACCCAAGTGCGAACGGTCGTGGGCGACGAACGTGTGGCGGAACTGGCCCAGATGCTGGGCGGAGACAGCGAGTTCGAATCGGCTGAGCGCGGCGGAACTGGTACAGGCCGCCCAGGCGTCGAAGGACTTACGCTGAGCTTGGGCCATCCGCTGGTGCGGTTCGGCGTTGGCCGAGCCGAGCCACCCCGCGGCCCCCCATCTCCCGAGGCCGGACGCAAGGTCTCTCCGATGACACAACTACTCTGCGGAAGCGCCCGGGGCCATGTGGCATTTGATGGAGTCGATGTGGTGCGCCGTCGAAGGCGGATCGCCTCGGGGCGCGGGCGGAACCTGGTGCTGGGGCTGTGCGTGCCCATGCTGGCCCTGGCCGGGTGTGCCACTGCGCCGGAGCCGATGCAGGTGGAGCCGACCCCGACCAAGATGACAGCCACCGTCATATCCACACC
>CAVUPD010000012.1:0-107938 GCA_963743255.1 uncultured Chloroflexia bacterium | reverse complement strand
ACTCGCCGCCGAGCTGCAAACCCAGGACCCGCAGCGGCGGGTGGAATGGGTCATCGCCGACGAGCTGATCGCGCAGGGGGACGCGAACCTGCTCAGCGTGGCGCTGCAGAACCTGCTGGGCAACGCCTGGAAGTTCACCGGCCCGCGGTTGCAGCCGCGGATTGAGGTGGGCATGCTGCCCCGCACCTCACCTGCCTCTGCCCCGGCGAGCGGGGGGGAGGAGGGGGGCATCATCTACTTCGTCCGGGACAACGGCGTGGGGTTCGACATGGCTTACGCCGACAAGCTCTTTGCCCCATTCCAGCGCCTGCACGGGATGCGCGAGTTCCCCGGCACGGGCATCGGCCTGGCCACCGTGCAGCGCATCATCGCCCGCCACGGGGGGCGCGTGTGGGCCGAGGCGGAAGTCGATCAGGGCGCAACCTTCTATTTCACGCTGGAGAGTGCATGATGGAACGCAGAACGATCCTGTTGGTCGAAGACAATCCCGACGACGAGGAGCTGACGCGCAGGGCGCTCAAGGATGCCAACATCGCGAATGAGATCGTCGTCGCCGGTAGCGGAATCGAGGCGCTCGACTACCTCTTTGGCACCGGCGCCCATGCCGACCGCGACCTATCTCTCCTGCCGCAGCTCATCCTGCTGGACCTCAAGCTGCCCAAGCTGAGTGGGCTGCAGGTGCTGGAGCGCTTGCGCGCCGACCCCCGCACCAAGTTGATCCCGGTGGTTGTCCTGACCACCTCCAGCGAGGAGGAGGATGTCCTCGCCAGCTACCAACTGGGGGCGAACAGCTACGTGCGCAAGCCGGTCGACTTCGATCAATTCGCCGAGGCGATCAAGCATGTGGGATTGTACTGGCTGCTCATCAACCAGCCCCCGCCCACCAGGCCGCGGGTAACCGTTTGACGGTGGCGGTTCAGGGCATTGCCCGGCGCGGGGAGCGCATCGAGTGACTTCGGCCCCTCCGCTGGCTGTAGAGTGCAACGGCGCTCGGGTAAGACGCCCCGGGCGGCAAGGCTGGAACCAGGCCCGAGCCGGGGCCGCCACCCGAGCCCTGCCTACTCTGGCCACGGTCAGGGCATGGGAGGAGATGTGATTGCATGACAACAACCTTGCCGCGTGCTGATCGTCGAGGACGTGCCCGACGAGGCCGAGCTGATGGCGGGGCAGCTGTCGCAGGCCGGCCTGAAGCTCGACTGGCGCCGGGTGGATACCGAGGCCAACTATCTGGCCGCGCTCGGCACTCTCCCGGACCTGATTCTGGCCGACTGGCGCCTGCCGCACTTCAGCGGGCTGCGCGCCCTGGATCTCATGCGCCAGCGCGGATTGGACATTCCGTTCGTCATTGTCTCCGGCAGTATCGGCGAGGAAGCCGCTGTGGACGCCATGCACCAGGGCGCTTACGACTATGTGCTCAAGGACCGCCCGGCTCGGCTGGGCCAGGCAGTGGAGCATGCCCTGGAAGACAAGCGGCTGCGCGACGAGCGCCGGCGGGCCGAGGCGACCTTGCGCGAGAGCGAGGAGCGCTACCGGTCGCTGTTCAACGGGAGCCCCGTCGGCGTGTACCGGACGGGCGAGGACGGCCGGATCGAGGAGGCTAACCCGGCGCTGGCGCTGTTGTTCGGTTTCGACTCTCCGGACGAACTGGTGGGGCTGAACGCCAGAGACTTCTACGTGAATCCGGAGGAACAGGTCCGCTGGCGCGAGGCGGTCAAGCAGCGCAGACGTACTGCATGACTCCGAGATCCAGATGCGGCGCAAGGATGGTGCGGTGATCTGGGCGCGCGACAGCGGCCGCATCGTGCGCGACGAGACCGGCCGGCTGATCCACTACGAGGGAACGCTGTCCGACGTCACCCAGCGCAAGCTGGCGCAGGAGGAGCTGCGCGCCAGCGAGGAGCGTTACCGCGATCTGGTGGAGAACATCCGCGAGCTGATCTGCACGCACGACGTACGAGGGCGCCTCCTGTCTTTCAACCGCAGCGCCACAGAGCTGACGGGCTATGGCCCCGACGAGCTCCTCGGTGTCGATATGCGCGAATTGCTGCCCCCCGACCATCGCCCCTTGTTTGAACGCTACCTGGCAACGCTGTTGAAGACCGGCGCCGCGAACGGGCTGATGACGATCGTGACCAGAGCAAGGGGAACGGCGCATCTGGGAGTATCACAACACGCTCCGCACACGAGGGTGTCGCCGAGCCGATAGTGCGTGGCTATGCCCGCGACATTACGGAGGTCAAGCAGGCCGAGCAGGCGCTGCGCGAGAGCGAGGAGCGCTACCGGGCCGTGGTTCAATCCGCCGCTGATGCCATCATCAGCATCGACAGCGCCGGGGGCATCGTGGGTTGGAACCCCGGAGCGGAGCGCATGTTCGGCTACGCGGAAGGCGAGATCCGCGGCCAACCGCTCACCCGGCTGTTGCCGGCCCCCTTGAGTCGCTGGACACCTGGCGGGCATGGATCGGCTGCGGACCGGCGGGGAGACGCAGATCCTCGGCAGGGCGCTGGAGGCGGAGGGATCGCGGAAGGGCGGGCAAGCGTTTCCGCTGGAGCTCTCCCTCTCCGAATGGCGGGTGGCCGACGAGAGCTACTACACCGCCATCATCCGCGACATCACGGAGCGCAAAAGGGTGGAGCAGGCGCTGCGCGAGAGCGAAGAGCACTTCCGCGCCCTCTTTGCAGCCATGACAGACGTGGTCATCGTTTACGACGCAGAGGGTCGCTACATCAGTATCGCCCCGACCAACCTCATCAAGTTCTACCTCCCGCCAAATCAGATGCTGGGTAAGACAGTGCATGACATTCTCCCGAAGGAAACAGCCGACTACATAGTCGCCAAAATCCGTGAGGCCATAGAAACAAGTCGTGTTGTCGCTGGCGAGTATGCCCTGGAGCTCGACGGCGAGGAGAACTGGTTTGCCAGCAGCGCCTCACGCCTTTCGGAGAGCACCGTCATTTGGGTGGCGCACGACATCACCGCGCGCAAGCGGGCCGAGCTGGCGCTGGTTCGGCGCATTGACGAGATGGAGTCGCTCCTGCAGACATCGATGCAGACAGCTGGGCCGGGGAGGATCTGCACGGGCTGCTGGCAGCGATCGTCGAGAGCGCCGCTCGGCTGACGGGCGGCGATCGCGGCGCGCTGTATATGCCGACGTCGGACGGCACCCGGCATTCGCGTGCACATCAGCCACAACATGGGGCGGGATTACACCGGGACCGAGCTCGAGCTGGGCGAGGGGATCTCCGGCCGGGCTGCCCAGGAACGCCGAGCGATCGTGATCGAGGACTACGCGCCTGGGAAGGCAGGTCGCCCAAGTTCCACGGACGCCGGCGTCCGGCGTGTCCTGGCCATACCGATGCAGGTGGGCGAGCGATTGATCGGCGTCCTGAACGTTGGCGATCTCCAAGGCCGGTTCGTATGGGGAGGACGACCTCCGGCTAGCCAGTCTGTTCGCCGACCAGGCCGCGATGGCCATCGAGAGCGCCCGGCTGGTCAACGAGACCAACCGTCGGGCGGCCTACCTGGAAGCGCTCACCAGCACGGCGGCGGCCCTCCGGGCGGCCGTTGAACCGCAGGAGATGTACGCTGACGTTCTGGGCCAGGTGGTCGATCAGCTCAAGGCATACGGAGCGACTCTGGCGCTGTTAGATCCTGAGAGCGGCGGGACGGAAGCCGTGCTGGCGGTGGGTGCCTGGCAGGGGACGACCGGCATGCGCCTGTCCCCCGGCGAGGGGATCGTGGGTATGGTGACGTCGAGCGGGCAAGCCTTCGTCAGCGACGACATACGCGGCGACGCGCGCCTGGCGCGGCCGGAGCTGCTCCAGGACCTGCCGGCCATCGCCTGCGTGCCGCTCACGGTGGAGAACCAGATCGTCGGCTGCGTGATGGTCGGGCGACGCGAGCCGCTGAGCGCCGAGGAGGTGCGGCTGCTGACCGGGCTGGCGGAGATCGCCGGCAATGCGATCTTCCGAGCACAGGTGATGGCAACACTCGAGGCGCGTGTCCGCCAGCGGACGCAGGATCTGGAGGCGGCCAACGAACGATTGCAGGAACTGGACCGGCTGAAGACCGAGTTCGTGTCCAATGTGACGCACGAGCTGCGCACACCGATCACCAATGTGCTCCTGTACCTGGACCTCGCCCGCCGGTCGCCTTCCGAGGCAAAGCGCGCCCATTACTTCGACGTGCTCAAGTCGGAGTCGATGCGATTGGGGAAACTCATCGAGGAGGTGCTGACGCTGTCCCGCCTGGAGCGCGGCGCGGTGCCGATGGACCTTGAGCCGCACCCGTTGGACGCGCTGCTGGCCGACGTGCTCGTCGCGCACCAGGCACGAGCGGAGACCAAGGGTATCGCCCTCGAGCACGAACCGGACGCCGGGCTGCCGGTCGTATCGGTCAACCGGGTGCAGATGCACCAGGTCCTGACCAACCTGGTGGCAAATGCCGTAGCCTACACGCCGCCGGGGGGGCGCGTTCACCTGGGGACCGCCCGGATCGGCGTCGAGGGGCGGGAGTATCGTCGGGGCGGTGATCCACAACACCGGGGCGGTGATTCCGCCTCAGGACATGGAGCACCTGTTCGAGCGTTTCTACCGCGGGGCCATCGGGCGAGAGTCAGGCGAGCCGGGAACCGGCCTCGGCCTGGCGATCTCGAAGGAGATCGTCGAGCTGCATCACGGTTGGATCGAGGTGGACAGCAGCGAGCAGGCCGGCACGAGCTTTCACCGTCTGGCTGCCGCAGGCGGCCGCGTAGTGACCTGACGGCCGAGGCCGTCTTTCTGAGGTCCGCCGCACGTTAAGGCAGGCGAATCGCCGACCCGCAGTGCCAGGCGTCTGCTTCGGACGCTCGCATCATGGGGCCGGCGGCCATCAGTCGCGCGGTCCGCGTGGAAGACGCTCCATCCGCACCGGCACGGCACGCGTCGGCGGCTTGGGTCGGGCGGTGGCCCCACTTTCTCGAACCCATTGCCACGTCGACGGCAGACGGCTACACTTAACCTCGCCGCGCCTGTCGGGAGCGATGGCCTGCCCCCGCAGCGCACGCCAGGAGGTGAGGTCGCAACCCTGCACCTCGCTCACGAACCAAGGGGAGGGTCGTGATGCCTGGCGCTACACGGATCCGATCGCCTGACGACGACCCCCGGGCGGACTCGCCTGCCGGCGCCGATTTCAGCCGGCCTGCGCCGAGCGACCGCTCCTGGCGCGCGGCACTGCGCGTCGCCCTGATCTACACCCTGGTCAGCGCCGCCTGGATTGCTCTGAGCGATCAGGTATTGGCGCGTCTGATCGCCGACCCGCAGGCGTACACCTTCGCGCAGACGTTCAAGGGCTGGGGCTTTGTGGCGGCGTCGGCAGCGATCATCTTCGCCCTCGTCCGGCGCGAGATGGGCGCCCAGCGGCGTGCGGTGTCGTCGGGGCGGGTCGCCGAGGCGCGGATGCGCCAGGCGGCCGATCAGGTCTACACGATGGTCCACAGCACGCCCTTGGCGATCATCATCCTGGGGGCCGACGGCAGAGTAGGTCTGTGGAATCCGGGTGCGGAAAGAATCTTCGGCTGGTCGGCCGAGGAGGTCATCGGGCGCGAGCTGCCATTCGTCCCGGAGGACAAGCGGGCGGAGTACGAAAGGAACTTCGGGCGCGTGCTGGCGGGCGAGTCGCTTTCCGGCGTCGAGGCCGTCCGGCGACGCAAGGATGGCACCACGGCCACCCTGCGGCTGTGGACGACACCCTTGCGCGATGAAGACGGGCGGATCACGGCGACCTTCGCCATGTTTGAGGATGTCAGCGCCCGGAGCGAGGCGGAGGAGATGCTCCGCCGGAGGGACAGCGTGCTGGCGGCTGTCGGCGGCGCAGCCGCGGAGCTGTTGAAGGCTGACCGCTGGCAGGACTGCATGGACAACGTCTTGCGCCGCCTGTGTGAAGCGACGGACGCCAGCCGCGCCTACCTGTTCGAAGTGCACGACGGCCAGGGCGCCCGCCCCGTGGTCAGTCAGCGGTTCGAGTGGTGCGCATCGGGGATCGAGCCGCAAATCGACAACCCCGAGTTGCAGAACATCCCGCGCCACGGGAGCCCACTGGAGCTCTGGGCGGACACGCTGGAACGGGGCGAGGTGGTGGCCGGCAACGCCTCGGACTTCCCGGAAGCCGAGCCGGTCTTCCTGACACCGGAGGGGATCCGGTCGATCCTGCTCGTCCCGGTGTTCTTCGGTCCGCGCTGGTGGGGGCTGATCGGTTTCGACGAGTGCACCCGCGAGCGCAACTGGGCGGCGGCAGAGATCGAAGCGCTGCGCGCCGCCGCCAGCATGCTCGGCGCGGTGATCGCCCGCGAGCATGCGGCGCTGGCCCTCCAGTCCAGTGAGGATCGCTACCGGCGTCTGGCCGAGAACGCGCCGGATGTCATCTTCCGCTACCGCCTGGTCCCCGATGGCGCCTTCGAGTATGTCAGCCCGGCGATCACCAGCTTGATGGGATACACACCTTCCGATCTGTATGACGACCCGGATGGGCTGCTGAAGCTCGTGCATCCGGAGGATCGGCCACGCCTGTTGCGTGCTCTTGCAGGCCAGGTCTCGGCCGCCGGGGCGCTGCAAATCCGCTGGACCCACCGCGACGGCCGGCAGGTCTGGATCGAGCAGCTGACTTCCCCCATCGTTGACGACCAGGGGCGGATGGTGGCGCTGGAGGGCATCGCCCGCGACGTGACCCGACGGGTGGAGGCCGAAACCGCCGAGAGGCGCAGAGCCGAACAACTGGCTGGGCTGTATCAGACGTCGCTCGAGATCAGCGCCGAAGTGGGGCTCGAGCCGTTGTTGAACTCGATCGTCGAACGGGCGGCCCGGTTGGTTGGCACGAGCATGGGGAGCCTGTTCCTGGTCACGGCCGACGGCAATGAGCTGCTGCAAGTTGTCGACTTTGGGCGGTCCGAGGAGTTCCTGGGAGCCCGCTTGCGTCTGGGTGAAGGGGTCTCGGGGAGGGCGGCCGCCAGCGGCGAACCCGTCATGGTCGAGAACCACCGCCTGTGGCCCAACAAGGCGCCGGTCTTCCGCGATAGCACCACCGGGCGGGTCCTGGCGGTGCCGCTCAAGACACGCGGGAAAACGCTCGGCGTCCTGTCGCTATCGGATGAGGAGGTCGGAACCTTCTCTACGGACGAGCTGCGGCTGGCGACTCTGTTCGCCGAGCAGGCGGCCATCGCCATCCATAATGTCCGGCTGTATGACGACGCGCGACGCCACGGCGAGGAGATGGAGGCGCTGTACCAAACGGCGGTGGAGATCACTTCTCACACCGACCTCGACACGCTGCTCGCGGCGATCGTCGACCGGGCGGCGGACCTGGTGGGTGTGCCGGTGGGCGGGCTGTACCTGCTGGATGAGACCACGCAGATGCTCGAGATGGTTGTGAGCCGCTACCCGGATCGGGAATACGCCGGGACACGCATCGCCATCGGCGAGGGCGTGGCCGGACGGGCGGTCGAGCTCGGCGAGCCGTTCGCCGTCGAGAGCTACTCAGACTGGGAGGGGAAAGCCCCGGTCTACGACGATGTCCGCCTGGGACGCGTCCTGGCCGTCCCGCTGCGCGTCGGAGGCCGAATCACGGGCGCGGTCTACGTCAGCGACTTCCAGCGCGGGCAGTTCACGCCGGCGGAGATCCGGCTGGTGAGCCTGTTCGCCGACCAGGCCGCGGTGGCGATTGAGAACACCCGGCTGCTGGACTCCGAGCGCCAGCGTTCTGCCGATCTGGCACGCTCGCGGGCGCTGATGGAGTTGCTCTCGCGCCTGGCCGCCAACCTTGAGCAATCCACCGATCCGGATCAGCTGCTCGAAACGCTGCGCGGCGAGCTGCAGCAGTTGGGGATTCACAGCTGGCTGGGTCTGATCGATGGGGCCAGCGGGCTGCTGCGCAGCCGATTCCTCTCCACGGGCTCAGCGGACCTCTCGCAGGTCGAGGCTTCGCTGCGCCAGGCAACCGGCCAGGCGGGCATCCGGGCTGACGACATCCCCGGGTTTCGCGAGATGTTTGCCGACGGCCGGCCCGAGTTGGTGCAGCCTCACGACCTGGTCGCCAGGATCTTGCCGGCGGCACTCCGAGCGGAATTCGAGGACCGGGTGCTGGCCGCAGCTCAGATCGGTCCTCAGACACAGGCGATTGCCCTGCCGCTTCTCCAGGCCGACGATGTGATCGGTCTGCTGCTCCTATGGGCCGATCACCTGCGCCCTGACGACATCATCCCGCTCTCGGTATTCAGCTCTCAGGTGTCCGTGGCGCTGGAGAAGGCCCGACTGCTGGATGAAACGCGCCGCCGTGCAGCGTACCTGGAGGCACTGACCACCGTGGCCGCCGCGCTGCGGGTCGCCCCCGATCGGCCGAGCATGCAGCCCATCATCCTTGGCCAACTGCTCCAACTCCTGGACGCCCAGGGTGCCACGCTCACCCTGCGGGATGTAGAAAGCGGCGATAACCTGACCGTTCAGGCCAGCGGCGACTGGGAGCCTGTGGCCGGGCTGCGCCTCGGCCCAGGCGAAGGGGTCGTCGGGCTCGTCATCCGTTCCGGTGTGGCGAAGATTAGTGCCGACATCCGAACTGACTCGGCGCTGGCGCGGCCGGATCTGGTGAAGGACATCCCGGCCGTCGCCTGTGTTCCGCTGATCGTGCAGCAGGAGACCATCGGCTGCCTCATGGTCGGCCGTCGAGCGCCTTTCCGGGAGGAGGATGTTCGCCTGTTGACGGCGATTGCCGAGATGGCCAGCAACGCCTTGCACCGTGCCGGCGTGATGGAAACGCTTGAAGAACGTGTGCACGATCGCACCCATGAGTTGGAGGACGCGAATACCCGGCTGCAGGAGCTGGATCGGCTGAAGACTGAGTTCGTCTCTAATGTCACGCACGAGCTGCGCACGCCCATCACCAACATCCTTCTCTATCTCGACCTGCTGCGCCTCTCCCCGGCCCCCGAGAGGAGCGCCCACTACATGGAGGTGCTCAAGTCCGAGTTCGTCCGGCTGGGAGGCTTGATCGAGGACCTGCTGACGCTGTCGCGGCTCGAACGTGGGGTGGTTGCCGTGGAAGCCGAGCCGCACCCGCTGGATGCACTCCTGGCGGAGGTGCTCGTCGCCCAGACGCCGAGTGCCCATTCGCGCGGCGTGGACCTCACTCATGATCCCAACCTGGACCTCCCGGTGGCGCTCGTCAGCCGGACGCAGATTCTGCAGGTGTTCACCAACCTGGTGGCCAATGCCATCGCCTACGCGTGTCCCGGTGGACTGGTGCGGCTTTCGACCAGGGGGGTGACGGTGGGCGATCGCGCGTTCGTCGGCGCACGGGTGTTCAATGACGGGCCCCCGATCGACGCCGAAGACCTGCCGCACATCTTCGACCGCTTCTACCGCGGGCGCACCGGGCAAGAGTCCGGCCAGCCCGGGACCGGGTTGGGGCTGGCAATCTCCAGGGAGATCGTCGAGCGCCATGCCGGCTGGATCGAGGTCGAGAGCGGAGTCGACGGCACGGCCTTCACCGTGTGGCTCCCCGCCCCGCCGGCCGGCTGAGCATGCAGCCTGCGGAAGGCGCGTCCGCGGGGGGGTGAGGGCGCGCCCAATCCCCGGTTCCGGCCCGCCCGGTAGGCTGGCTAGCTCAGATTCGTCTGCCGCGCGCGAAGGAGAGGGCGTTCCGGGTATGGTGACTCGACGAGGCGGTGCGCGTGGGAAGGGAGGTGTCATGGCAAACGCCGTGAACGTGCTGTTGGTGGGAGAGAAGCAGGCGATGGCACGCATCCGGCGCTGGATCCGCCGGGCTCTGCCCTCGTTCCGTTTGACGGTCGCCTCCGATCCCGCATCCTGGACTGCGAGCTTAAAGAAGAAGGACATCGGCCTGGCCCTGGTCCAACGCCCCCTGGGATGGGGTGGGGAGCCGCAGGTCGAACGGAGGATCAAGGAACGCTGGCCCGGATGCGTTCTGCTGTGGCTGGGCACAACGGGCGTCCGGCACGACCTGGGCGCCGCCCTGCTGGCGGACGTCGACGGGATGTTGGCCGACTCGCCGGCACTCGAGCAGGATTTGGCGTTCCACCTGCAACTGGCGCTGGCGCGCGGCGCCGACCGCGCCGCGTTCAGCGATTCGGCGGGCGAGGTCATTGCCCGCCAGGGTTCTCTCCTCGATGTCGCGGAGCGCCGCAAGCTGGAGGTGGAGATCCGGGCCAGCGAAGAGCGGTTCCGCGCCCTGGTGCAGAATGCCAGCGATGTGATCGCGGTGATCAATGCCGCAGGGGAGTTCCAGTACCTGACGCCGTCCGTAGAGACACACCTCGGGTACCGGCCGGATGATCTGGTGGGCACGAGCGGCTTTGCGCTGGTCCATCCGGATGATCTGGCGACCGTGCAAGCGGCCTTCGCCAGCGTAATGCAGCGCACGAACCCGGGGACTCCGACCGAGTACCGCTTCCGCCACGCCGGCGGGGACTGGGTCGTGGTCGAGTTGATAGCCCGGAACCTGCTGGATCAGCCCGCCGTTGGCGGGATCGTGTTGACGACGCGGGTGATCACCGAGCGCCGGCAGGCCGAGGCCGACTTGCGGGAGAGCCGGCGGCGTCTGGGCACGCTGCTCGGCAATCTGCCTGGCATGGCCTACCGCTGCCGCAACGATCGCCAATGGACGATGGAGTTGGTCAGCGAGGGCTGCCTCGGTCTAACCGGGTTCCCGGCGGCCGACGTGCAGGGCAACCGCGTGGTGAGCTACGCCTCGCTCATTCATCCCGAGGACCAGGCGATGGTCTGGGACGAGGTGCAGGCCGCGGTCCGCGAGGGTCGGCTCTTCCAGCTCACCTACCGGATTGCGACTGCCCAGGGGGAGATGCGGTGGGTCTGGGAACAAGGCGGCGCGGTGAGCACCGCGCCCGACGGGGTCGAGCTCCTGGAAGGGTTCATCGCCGACATCAGCAACCGCAAAGCCGCCGAGGAGGATCTGCGATCGTCGCGCGCCTGGCTGCAGCACATCGTGGAAGCGGTCGATGACCTGCTGGTGGTCTATGACGCGGACGGGCGATATATCGACGTGATTGCCGGAGATGATTCGCTCCTCATGCGGCCGGCGGTGGAAATGCTGGGCCGCACGGTGACGGAGATCCTGCCGGCCGAGACGGCACAGCGCTTCCTGTCCGGAATCCGGATCGTGTTGGAGCAGGGCGCGCCCTACGACTTCGAGTACCCGCTTGCCGTACCCGGAGGGGTGCGCTGGTTCCGGGCGCGAGGCCGCAGGATCCGAGCCTCCGAAGGCGCTCGACCCTTGACGCTGTGGTCGATCTCGGACCTGACGGAGCGCAAGGCGACCGAGGAGGCGCTGATGCGACAGAGCCGCCAGCTGGAGCTCCTGTCGCGCACCAGCCAGCAGCTGAACTCGGTGCTCGAGATGCCGGCCGTCCTGCGGGCGCTCGTGGCGAGTGGGCTGGACCTGGTGGACGCTGCGGCCGGGACGGCGGGATTGTGGACCGGCGAGACGATGCAGTTCACCGAGTACAACAACGACGGGCTGCTCAGGCCGATCGACTCGGCGCTCGTCCTCGGCGAGGGCGTGTCCGGCGTGGTGGCTGAAACCCGGCGGCCGTATCTGGCCAACGATCCGACGGCGGACCGGCTGCTGGCCGCCGCCGGCCAAGATCTCGGCATCCGCAACCTGGTTAACGTTCCGATTCTCAGCCGCGAGGGCGCCCTGCTCGGGTGCCTGGAGGTCCACAACAAGCGCCGGGGGGAATCGTTCGACGAAGGGGACGTATCGATGTTAGAGGGTCTGGCGTCCAGCGCTGCCGTGGCGCTCGAGAACGCCCGGCTGCTGGAAGAACGGCTGCGGGCCGAGGACGACCTGCGCCAGTTGAAGGAGTTTAACGAGGACATCGTCCAGAGCATGGGCGAAGGCATCGTCCTTCAGGATCGGATGGGCCGCTTCACCTTCGTTAACCCGGCGGCCGCCGCCATGCTCGGCTACGACGCCGACGAACTGCTGGGCGCGCCGTGGACCAAGGTCGTCCCGCCCGATCAGCACGCCATTGTGCAGGAGGTGGATGCGGCGCGGGAGGCAGGCGGCGCCAGCCGCTACGAGATCGAATTCGTCCGCAAAGACGGGCGGCGGGTCCCGGCGCTGGTGAGCGGCAATCCGCGATTCGAGGGTGGACAGTTCGTCGGGATGCTGGCGGTGTTCGCCGACATCTCGGACCGCAAGCAGGCGGAGGTCGCGCTGCGCGAGTCGGAGGAGCAGCTGCGCAGCATGGCCGAGAAATCGCCCAGCATGATCTTCATCAACCAGGGCGGGCGGATCGTCTATGTCAACCCGCAGTGCAGCCTGACGACGGGCTACACCCCGGAGGAGCTCTTGTCCGAAGGTTTCCACTTCGAGAGCCTGGTGGCGCCGGAATCGATGACGGTCGTCACGGGAGGCATTCGGCCGCCACGCTCGCGGAGACGACGTACCGGCCTACGAGTTCGACCTGCTCACACGCCAGGGAGAGCGCTTGACGGTCATCAACGCCACCAAACTGATCAGCTATCGCGGGCATCCGGCGATCCTGGGCTTGATCACCGATATCAGCGAACGCAAACGTGCCGAGCAGGAGGTCCGTCGCGAGCGGGACTTCTCCGACGCCGTGCTCAACAGCTTGCCGGGCATCTTCTACATGTACGACCCGGCCGGAAAGCCCGTGCGATGGAACCGGCAGGCGGAAGCGATCCTGGGCTACTCGGGCGAGGAGCTTTCGGCGATGACGGCAGCGGACTTCTTTGTGCCTGCCGACCGCAGGGATGTGCCGGAAACCATCGCCGGAATTTTCGCCACCGGCGCCGGGCAAGCTGAGGCCACTCTGTTGACCCGGGACGGCCGCGAAATCCCGACGTACCTGACCGGCGTGCGCGCCACCGTGGGCGAACACGACTACATGGTAGGGGTCGGGATCGACATCAGCGATCGCAAGCAGACCGAGCAGGCGCTGCGGGACAGCGAGGCTCGATTCCGGGCGTTCTTCGTCCACGCCGCCATCGGCATCGCCCTGGTCAATCGGGACGGGGAGATCCAGGAGGCGAACGCCGCGTTCGAGGCCATGCTGGGGTGCGGCGAGCAGGAGCTCAGGCACCGATCGCAATGGGACCTGATCCACCCCGAAGACGCGGGGGTCGGCCGCCGGCTGCACGCCGAGGTCTATGCCGGCCGACGCCAGCCCTACCAAGTCGAAACGCGTTATCGGCATCGATCCGGGCGCCTGATCGACACCCGCCTGACCGTCTCGCTCATCCCCGGGCCGGCAGCCGAACCGGCCTCGAGCATCTGGATGGTCGAGGACATCACCGAGCGCATGCGCGCCGAGAGCGCGTTACGGGAGAGCGAGAGGCGCTTCCGCCTGCTGGTCGAGCGCGCGGCCGATGCCGTGTTTCTGCACGACCTGCAAGGGGCGATCGTCGACGTCAACCAGCAGGCCTGTGAGAGCCTGGGCTATTCGCGTGACGAACTGCTGCGCCTGCATGTGGGCCAGATCGAGGCCGAGGTGCCGGAAGACACCCAGCAGGATCTGTGGCGGCAGGTGACCAGCGGCGCCCCACGTACGCTGGAAGGCACCCACCGCCGGAAGGACGGATCGACCTTCCCCGTGGAGCTGCGCATCGGCGGGTTCGACATCGACGGGCGGCCGTACATCCTGTCGCTGGCCCGCGATGTCACCGAGCGGCGCAAGGGGGAAGAGGCGCTGCGCGAAACCACCGAGACCTTGCAGGCACTGGTCCACGCCGCGCCCGTCGGGGTGACAGTCCTGGACCTGGAGGGCCGGGTGCGGCTATGGAACCCCAGCGCGCAGCGCATGTTCGGCGTGCCGGCGGAGGAGGTGTTGGAGCGGACGCTCGACAGCCTGCGCGCCTTCCAGGGGGTAGACGTTGACGCCTTCGCCGGCGTGGTGCAGAGCGTGCTGGCGGGCGAAGATGTGTCCGGGATCGAGGTGCGGGCGTATGGCGCCTCGGGCGAGATCCTCGATGTGTCGGTCTCTGCCGCGCCACTGCGGGATTCGGCCGGCCGCATCCAGGCCGTCATGGGTTTGTTGGCGGACGTCACAGACCGGAAGCGGGCCGAGGCGGCACTGGAACGTCACGCCCGCGAGATGTCCGTGCTGTATGAGACCTCGCTCGAAGTGGCCGAGACCAGCGACGCGATGCAGATCCTCCAGACGGTGCTGACGCGCGCGGCCGACCTGCTGGGCGCCCCGATGGGCTGTGTGTACCTGATGGACAACGCCGGGAAGGAGCTCGAAGTTGTTGTGACGCACCACCTGCCGGATGGCTTCTTGGGGCGCAGGCTGCGCCTTGGGGAAGGGCTGTCGGGCAAGATCGCCCTGAGCGGCGAAGCGATGGCGGTGAACGACTACGCCGCGTGGGAGGGGCGTCACGCCGGGTATGACGACGCGGTGTTCCGACGGGTGGTTGCTGCGCCGCTTCGGCGCGGGACCCAGGTGATCGGCGTGATCAACGTCACCGACGACCGTCGAACCGATCCTTTCGAAGCGGACGAGATCCGTATCCTGCAGTTGTTCGCCGATCAGGCCGCCATCGCGCTGGAGAACGCCCGCCTGCTGGAGGAGACGCGCCAACGGGCGGCGCACCTGCAGGCCGTGACCAGCGTGGCCGCCGCTCTGCGCGCCACGCGCCTGCGCCAGGAGATGATGCCGGTGATCCTGTCCCGGCTTGAGGATCTGGTTGGCGCGCAGGGCGCCTTGCTGGCGCTGGAAGACCGGGCGACGCGCGAGATCGTCGTGCCGCTTGCTTCCGGCGTCTGGTCGCCGCTGACGGGCACCCGTCAGGCGGACGCGCGCGGGGTGTTTGGCGAGGTGATGGCGACGGGCAAGGCCGCGCTGGTGCCGGAAGTCGAAGACGAGGTGTGGGCACAGCTGCCGCGCGAACTTCACGGCCTGCCGGCCGTGGCGCTGGTGCCGCTGGTCGAACAGGAGGAGGTCATCGGACTGCTGGGAATCGGGCGCAGGGACCCCTTCGGCCCGCCCGAGCGCAGCCTGCTGATGGCGCTGGCGGAGGTGGTGGGAAACGCGCTCTACCGCGCCGGCGTCCTGGAAACGCTCGAACAGCGGGTCCAGGTCCGCACCCGGGAGCTGGCGGATGCCAACGAGCGGCTCAAAGAGCTTGACCGGCTGAAGAGCAACTTCGTTTCCAACGTGTCGCACGAACTGCGCACACCGATCACCAACGTCCTGCTCTATCTGGACCTGCTGCAGCAGCCCGGGCGGGAAGAGCGCCGCGAGACCTATATGCAGGTGCTGCGCCGCGAGTCGGAGCGGCTCGGTCACCTGATCGAAGACCTGCTTACGCTCTCCCGGATGGACCAGGCGGCGCTGAAGATTCACCGCGAGCTGAGGGCGCTTGACCCACTGCTGGCCGAGGTGGTCACGGCGCACAGGGCTCGGGCGCAGGCCAAGGAAATCGAGTTGAGGCTGGAGCCCAACCCGAAAGTGCCGGCCATCTGGATCGGGTACCAGCCGATGATCCAGGTGTTCAACAACCTGGTCGGGAATGCCGTCGCCTATGCGCCCGCCGGAGGACACGTGACGCTGACCGGCCTGGTCCGGGAACGGCTGGATGGCGTTCTTGAGGTCGGGGCACGGGTGTGGAACGACGGTCCCCCGATCCCCCCGGAAGACCTGCCGCAATTGTTCCAGCGCTTCTTCCGTGGGAAGACGGGGCGCGAGTCGGGCGAACCGGGAACCGGGTTGGGGCTGGCCATCTGCAAGGAGATCGTCGACCGGCACGGCGGGAGGATCGACGTGCAGAGTTCCCCGGAGCACGGGACGAGCTTCACCGTGTGGTTGCCCGGTAGGCGAGCCGGAGTAGTCCGGCTTCCCTGGACCGTACCGGGGTACTGCTAGAGCGGAAGGCTGGCCAGCATTGCGCCCCATGGGCAGGGGCGGTAAGATAAAAGGATAGGCGGAGCCAGTGCCCTGAAGGGGGAAGCGGGCGCACCCATGCCGTACAGCGTGAGCCCAAGCTTCGCCGCCTGAAGGTCAGCATGGGGGCTTTCCGCCTGTTCGGGAGCGTTCTTAATGGGAACTCACTTCGCCGCGTCCTGTTTTGGGGCGCGGCGTTGGCGTCCCTGACGGCGCTCGCTACTCCCGCCGCCCGTCGCCCTGGCACGCCCGCGCTTGGCGCCGGCACCCTCCGTCTCCCTGAGTGTCCCGGCCCAAGTCCCTCTCGGTGAAGCCTTCTCGTTCACAGTCAGCTTCGACAACACCTCCGCCGTCGGGTCGGATGTCGGCTACGGTCCGATCGTGGATCTGCTGCTCCCGATCAATGGCGCCGACGGGAATGCCGGGACAGCCACGCCGGATGGGATCACCTTCGGCGGGGCTACGTACCTCGGCATCGGGCTGACCTCGACCGTTCTTCCATTCCCGGATGCGGACGGCCCCGGCCCAGGGACGACCGGCTGCGTCACTCATCCCTACTATCGCGATACCTCGGGGGTCTATCTGCAGGTGTGCGGGACGGCCGGCGACGCGCTGGTCGTGCTCGAACTCCCCTTTGGATCCTTCGCCCCCGACCAACCTCCGATCACGGTCGACGTCCAGGCGACCCTCAGCGACCTGGCCGACCTCTCGACATCGCTGACGGTCAAGGCGCGCGGCGGCTTCCGCTTCGGCTCCGATCCGCTCGACAACTGGTGCTGCGATGCGGTCATCGTCAACCCGGCCAGCATCGATGGAGCCGGGTGGCCAAGCGCTTCGCTGACGCCCACGCTGCTGACACTGTCCAAGACCTACTCCGGTCCGGAAAACGAGACCGCCACCGGGCCCAACTTCCCCCGGCGCTACACACTGACCGTCGGCATCGCCGACGCGCAGTCGGTGACGGGCTTGACGATCAACGATACGCTGCCGGACAACCTTCAGTTCAGCAGCGTGATCAGTCCGGCCTCGGGCTGCACGCCTCCGCCGCCGGGCATACCCGGCGGAACGCTGTCGTGCACGTTCTCCGGCTCCGTGAGCGGGAGCGCCAGCGTCGTCTTCGAGTTCTTTGTGCCGCAGTTCGACGCCCTCGGCGCCGCCGTCCTGCCGCCGGCGAGCGGCGACGATCGCATCTCGGAAGACAACGCTAGCGCGGCAGCCTCCTGGGATCCCGACGATAGCCGCGACCCGATCACACCCCTGACGATCGATACCGTCGGGCCGGAGCACACCCTCAACGACCGCTCGGTCGCTATTCAGAAGTCGGTCGCCAACCGCACCGA
Organism: uncultured Chloroflexia bacterium; assembly: GCA_963743255.1. Classification (GTDB taxonomy): domain Bacteria; phylum Chloroflexota; class Anaerolineae; order Anaerolineales; family E44-bin32; genus DYJB01. The sequence continues at coordinate 90,688 of CAVUPD010000012.1, read as the reverse complement.
TGCGACCACCACGCCAGGGGATGTGCTCGAGTACACGCTTGCCTTCCAGGTCTCGGACTACTTCGCCTTCGACGGCGTGACGCTTACCGATGTCTTCACCGATGGACAGCGCTTCGACGCCACCTTTACCCCGACGCTGACGATCGCCGGAAACGGCTTCCTGCTCCCGGCGGCCGCAATGGCGCCGGTCAACTTCACCGTCGACCCCTGTCTATCACGCCCCGCCCTCGCCGGCGCCCAATGATGGTCCGACGACCGTCACCTTTCGCATCTCGGACGGATCGTCAGCCGCGGGCAGGCGGCCGACGGGAGCACCGGCCCTGACATTCGAGGTCTCCGATGCGTTGGTACACCTGGCGGCCGCGGACCGCGGTGCACTGGGGCAGAGCGACCCCCGACGGCGCCACCACGGGCACGATCGCCTACTTCCGAACCATCATCCAGGATGCCGTTCTCGCGACACGTACCCGTCCGAGATCCGCGTCGTCGACCAGGGTGACTTGCTCTCGAAAGCGTCAGATCTCCGGAACGTCCTGGCGATCACGCCGACCTGGCACCAACGGGGCAGACGAAGTACGACGGCAGCGGGGCGGGCGTGACCATCGCCCGCGGTCCGGTGGTCAAGTCGCTGTACGCCATCAACGGCGAATCGGCGTCCCGGCGCAGGTGGCGCCCGGCGACACCGTCACCTACCGCATCACCTACGACATGCCGGCGTCAGACGTGGAAGACCTGCACTTCCACGACTACCTGCCGCTGCCGGTCTTCGACGTCCTCGACCCCGACGCGACCGGCGGCCCCGGGCCGGCGTGGAGCTACAACGGTGCCGCTCCGGGGACGATCCCCGCTTCAGGCGAGGTCAGCCGCGGTCTCACGGACACCTTCACCGGTCCGACGGGGCTTTCCGGCATCACGCCCGCGCTCTCGGCCTCGGGGCCGGACAACAGCCTGACGCTGACCTACGGCTCATTCGACGATCCGCTCAACCGGCGTCACGCGTCGACCTGCTCTTCACCGTCTGCGTGACCGCCGATCCGTTCGCCGACGGCCTGTTCCTCACCAATCAGGTGCGCCAGCATGAGGGCTCGACCAACGCCGGGGAGATCGAGACCGACGTCATCATCCAAATCCAGGTCCAGGAGCCGCTGCTCTTCCTTACCAAGGGCGTCGGCGCCACGAGCAGCCCGACGGGGGCCTTCACGCCGCCGCAGGTCGCCCCACCCGGCGTGACCTTCAATCCGCCGGGGTCTAACCCATCGTGGAGCGGGCTGGTCAACTCGAGGCGGCCTGAGCGGTCCGCCGCCGCACCGATCGATAGCGACCTTGGCGGGCGTCGACGCCGGCGATCTGGCGACCTTCGCCCTGGTGATCGAGAACCAGGGCTCGAGCCCGCACGGCGCCTTCGACATCCGCCTGCGCGACCTGCTGGCGCCGGGGTACGTGATCCCGAGCAGTGGCCTCGGGCTCAATCTGCAGATCCGCCGCGGCAATGGGACCGCCGTCGGCTATCAGGCCCTGAATGCCTCGGGAGTTGCCGTCGGCGCGCCGAACACCCTGCCCGAGTACCTGTTCTACGATGTCGGGCTCAACCGCGGCGGGCTCGAGCTGCTCGACCCGTCCGATGACGAAGGCGTGTGCCAGGGGCACGACCTGGGCGACGGTGCCAACATCGTCATCCTGACCTACGACCTGCAGCTGGCGCCGGGTGTCGAGCCGGGCGACGTGATCACCAACACCGCCAGTGTGACGCAGTACGCCAGCCGTAACGGCGGGCCGAACTTCCTCGATTCGGGCGGCCCACTCACCGACACCGCCGACGTGACGGTCGCCAATGCCACCTCCAGCAAGATCTTCATGCTGACCTCGGAGGCGGACACCTCGGATGCCTCCGTGCCGCCGCGGGTGGCAATCGGCGAGATCGTGCGTTACCGGCTGGTGGTGCGCCTGCCGGAGGGCACGGCCACCAACTTCCAGATGCAGGACCTGCTGCCGGCCGGGATGGGCTTCCTGGATGACGGCACGGCGCGCCTGGCTTTCGTCACCAACGGGACCGGCATCTCCTCGGCGGCCTTCGGCTCCGTGCCGGCCATCGCCGGCGCCTGTACCGTCAGCGGCAGCGCCGCCGACGGTACCACCCCTGCCGCACCCCTGCCATGTTCCTTCGGCGACTTCAATATCGGCAGTGATAACAGTTCGGCCGCCGATCCGGACACCTACGGCGATGACGTAGACCCGTTCTTCAAATTGGGAACACTGACCAACGCCGATTCGGACGCCGACAACGAGTTTGTCGTCGTGGAGTTCAACGCGCTGGTGCGCAACGTCGCCTCCAACGGCACCGGCACCGTGCTGGGCAACGGGCTGCGCACGACGATCGACGGCAGCGCCTCCGGTCCGGATGCCACGCCCGTCAGCGTGAACACGGCCCAGCCGAGTATCCCGGTCAACGCCAACACCAAGACCGTCTTGCCGACCAGCGCCGACGCCGGTGACACGGTCACCTACACCGTCGCTTTCACCGCCGCCAACGGCGCCGACAATGCCGACGCCTTCGAGGCGCACCTGGTCGACAACCTGGCGGCTCTCCCGCTGACCAACATCGTCTTCGGCGCGCCGACCTTCAACGCCGCCTGCCTGTCGCCGACGGTCACCGACGCCTCGACGGCGACGATGCTCGATCTGACCTTCGACCGCGTGCGCCGCGGCTGTACGATCTCGCTCACGTACACCGCCGAGTTGACGGCTGCCGTCTCGCCCGGCACATTGATCGTCAACACGATGATCCTCACCTACACCAGCCTGCCGGGGACGAACGGCACGACGCCCAATCCGACCGGCTCGACCACTCCCGGGGTTCCGGGCGTCGCCAATGGCGAGCGCATCGGGACGGGCGTTGCGCCCAACACCTACCGCGGCACCGACACGGCCACCGTGACGGTCTTCTCCACGCCGGTCAAGTCGATCATCGATACGTCGGAGGCGCACACCGGGCTGGTTTCGGGAGTGGAGCGGCTGGCGATCGGTGAGATCGTGCGCTACCGCCTGGTCTACCGCATCGCCGAGGGGACGGCGGCCAACTTCCGGCTGGAAGATGATCTTCTTCCCGGGCTGCTATTCCTGGACGACAACACGGCCATGTCGGCGCTGGTCTCGAATGATCCGGTGGGAGGAATGACGTCGTCGACGCTGGCCGGCCCGGGACTGATCGTCGCCGGCAATGAAACGACCGTCACCGGCATCCGCCCGACCTTCGTGCTTCCGGACAACGCCGTCTCGTCCAACGCCACGGATCCGAACGCCGATGCCTACGTGTCCGGAGCAGGGACAGATGTCTTCTTCTGGTTCGGCGACTTGACCAATGCCGACCGGGATGTGGACCAGGAGTTCGTCGTTATCGAGTTCAACGCCCTGGTGGAGAATATCGCCGGCAACCAGGCCTACAACAATGTCACCGGTGCCTCCACCCCGGTCACGCTGACCAACCGCTTCCGCACGCGCATCGGCGCCGGGGTCGGGACCAACGGGACCTACTCGGCGTTCCTGAATGCCGGCGTGGTCGAGCCGCTGATCGTCAATCCGGTCAAAGCGGTGACCACGACGCCCGGCGATGCCGGCGATACGGTCGTCTACACACTGACGGCGACCAACAGCAGCGCTGCGCCTACCGGAGCCGCCGCGTTCGAGGTGCGCCTGACCGACACGCTGAACGCCAACCTGGAGCTGCAGAGCGTCGTCGTCAGCGCGCCCGGGTCGACGATCACCGACAACTCGAACATCCCCGGCAACCAGGTCGACGTATTGCTCGACCGGCTGGACCCGGGATCCTCGGTTGTGGTGACCGTGACGGCGCGGGTGATCGATACGGCCGCGTCCGGACTGCAGATCCCCAACGCGTTCAACGTTACCTACACCAGCCTGCCGAATACCGGGACGCCGACCGGGCCGGGGAACACCACCGGTTCGACGACGCCGGGAGCCTCCGGCGCAGCCAACGGCGAGCGCAACGGCACGAGCGGTGGGGTGAACGACTACACCGCCACCGGCGTGGTGAACGTCAACCTTAGCGCGCCGGCGGTCGCCAAGCAGGCACCCGTCCCGGCGCAGCAGACCATCGGCGGCGTTGCGGACTACGACTTGCTGGTGACGCTGCCCGAAGGCGCCACGACCAACCTGCGCGTGCGCGATGCACTACCGGTCGGGCTGGGATACGTCAGCCACAGCGTCATTACGACCGCCGCCGGGAGTGGGGGCCTGCTGTCGGCGGACTACAACGGCACACTGACGACTACACCTGCCTGCCCGGCGTGCGTGGTGGGTGCCTCCGGGGTCACGCTCGAATTCCAGTTCGGGAACGTGCAGACGAATGGCTCGGGCCCGGCCAACGGCACGTCGGCCAGCCAATTCTTGGTGCGCGTGCGCGCTCGGGTGCTCAACGTCGCCGGCAACCAGAACGGCACGCCGCTCACGAACACCGCCAGCCTGGCCTATGTCAACCCGCAGAGTGGCGACACGACCGTCGCCGGCGGATCACGCACGCTGACGGTCACCGAGCCGGAGCTGTCGTTGGCCAAGGTCGCCGACGATGTAAGCCCCGGCTTCGGCCAGGTGGTCACCTTCCGCATCACCATCTCGCATCTCCCGTCGAGCACGGCCGACGCCTTTGAGCTCTCGCTCGCCGACGTGATCCCATCCGGCCTGACATATGTGGCGGGCTCGCTGGTCAACGAATTGGGTGTGGCCGCCAGCCTGGACGCTGGCGCCGCCCCCACGCTGAGCGCCACATGGGCGACGCTGCCCCTCGGCCAGAGCAGTGTCGTGCGCTACCAGGCGACGGTCGGTTCGCCGCCGGGGCTGAGCGTGGGCGACATCCTCACCAATGCTGTCTCGATCACTTGGACCTCCCTGAGCGACGTGGTGGCCGGCGAGCGCACTGGCGGTGGCGGGATCGACGACTACCGGACGACGACGAACACGCCGGTAACCGTCACCGGACCCGACGTGCGCGTGCTCAAGAGCGATGGGCGCGTCGAGCGCCTCGCCCGGCGACACACTGACCTACACGGTTACGGTCTTCAACGACGGCAACGGCCTCGCCCCCAACGTCCTGCTGACCGACTCCATTCCGGCCAACACGACCTTTCAATCGGCCAGCGACAGCGGCACATTTGCTCTTGGCGTCGTGACCTGGCCGACGTTTGACCTGGCGCCGTCGACCAGCACCTTCCGTACGGTCACGGTCCAGGTCGACAATCCGCTGCCGGCGGGCGTGGAGTCCCTCACCAACACGGCCGAGGCGCATGACGACGGCAGCGCCGGGCCCGATCCGACGCCCAACAACATCGCCACCGACGTGGACACGGTCGACGCGGGTCCGGACCTGGCCATCACCAAGGATGATGGCGTAGACATCGTCTCGCCCGGCTCGTTGCTGGTCTACGCCATCCGTTACGACAACGTGGGCGATCAGGACGCAACCGGCGTCGAGATCACCGAGACCGTCCCGGACGAGACGACCTTCGATGCCGCCGCCAGCCTGCCGACGATCTGGACGTGCCCGGATGGCTCGACGGGCGGCACGACCTGCACGTTGACGATTGGCGACCTGGCGGCGGGGACCGGAGGCAACCTGACCTTCGCCGTGCGCGTCGACGATCCGGTCACGGCGGGAACGACGCACATCGTCGACACAATCTCGATCACCGATGACGGGGCCAATGGCACGGATCCGACGCCGGGTGACAACACCGACACCGATACCGACAATCTGGTGACGCTCCCCAACGCCGACCTGGCCAAGTCGCTGGTCGACACCAACCAGGCACACACGCTCGACCCGGCGGCGGCCATCGGCGAAATCCTGACCTATGAGCTGGTGCTGACCATCCCGCAAGGGACGATGGCTTCGGCGACGCTGACCGATGTGCTTGACCTGGGCCTGGCCTTCGTGGCGTGCGAAGACCCACTGGCCACGGGAGGTTTGACGACCTCGCTCTCCGGCGGTTTCACCGACGTTTGCGCCCTGCCGGGGAATCCGACCGTGGCCGCCGAGCCGCCCGGCGCCGTTGCCGATCAGGGCCGACACGTCACGTTCAATCTGGGGACGATCAACAACCCGGGCCCGGGCAATGCCACGCTGACGCTGCGCTACACGGCTGTGGCCATCGACAACCCGGAGAACATCCGCGGCGTGCGCCTCGATAATCGAGTCGCCTGGGACTGGGTCGGCGGGCAACTGACCGACAGCGCCGACGAGGTCATCCTGGTCGAGCCGACGCTCACGCTCGAGAAGGACGCCGTTCCACGCACGGTGCCGCCTGGTGGCGATGTGACCTTCACGCTGACGATCGGCAACGATTCGCCGCCGAGCGACAGCCCGGCGTTCGACCTGGAGCTTACCGATACAGTTCCGGTGGGCATGACCTATGTTGTCGGGTCGCTCACCGCCAGCGGCGGCGGGACGGTCGATGTCTCGGCTGTGCCTTTGCTGCGGGTGACCTGGCCCGTGCTCGGGTTGAACGAAACGGTCACTGTGACTTTCCAGGCGACGGCCGGCAACCTGCCGGCGGGAACGCAGATTCGCAACGATGGCTACCTGACCTGGTCGACGTTGCCCGGCGATGTCACGACGCCGCAATCGGCCTTCAACAGTCTGTCCACCGAGCGCGTCTACGATCCGCCGATCAACGCCAATGTCACCGTGGCGATTCCATCGCTGCCGGCGACGGGGTTCGCGCCCGATCGGGTGACCGAGCTGCCGCCGGTTCCGGCCGGCCCGTCCTACGCCGACCTGGGTGGCTTGGTGCTGGACATCCCTGCGCTTCAACTGAGTCTGCCGATCGTCGGCGTTCCGTCCGGCGTCGAGGGCTGGGACCTGACCTGGCTGTGGGATCAGGCGGGCTACCTCGAGGGCACAGCCTACCCGACCCACGCCGGCAACTCGGCGTTGACCGCGCACGTCACCTTGCCCAACGGCAGGCCCGGCCCCTTCGCCCGGCTCAAGGATTTGCGCTGGGGAGATCGCATCCTTGTCCGCGCTTTCGGCCAGGTGTATGCCTACGAGGTTCGCGCCGTCACCCGGGTGAACGCCGCCGATCTTCGCTCGCTCGCCCACAAAGAGCAGCCCTGGCTGACTCTGGTCACCTGCCACACGTACGACGAGGCCAGCGGAGGCTACCTCCACCGCTGGGTGGTGCAGGCCGTGCTGATCTCGGTGACCGAGCCCTAATGCTCGCACCACGGGGCAGCGGATGAGAGGTGGCCCAACGCCACTCCTGCCCTTCGCCGGTCCATGTGCCACTCACCCGTCCACGGCCTGCAGCTGAGGCGGAGTGTGAGCGGGCGCTTGTCGCCGGGCGCATCCTGACCGACAATCGACGCTGTTGTCGAATCCGGTAGCCCGCTTCCGCTTCGGCTCTCCCAAGGGAAGGACGGTCCCCGTCACCCCGGTGCCGCGTCGATGGGCGATCTCGAAGGTGCGGCGAGTGATGCGAGGCGGGCCCGAGCGTGGGTGCTGGATTGAGCAGAGGGAGCTCCCTCGGTGAAGACGAACACATGACGGCGCCGCGTTCAACCGGCCGACCATCCAGTTCTCAACCACGGGCGTGGGGGCTGCGCCCGCGCCTGGTCATGCTCACCTGGGCGACGGTTCTGCTGTCCCTGTTGGCCGGAGGTGCCTTCGCCGCCTTCCTGCTTGAGAGCCGAGAACAGGCCTCCTGGCATCAACGAGTAGCTGAGGCAGCCCGCGGCGCGGCATCTGACATCCGAATATTCCTCGAGCATGCGATAGACGACGTCCGGGCGTTGGACCTGCTGGGCTCGGAAACGTTGACCCTCAACCCCGAACTGGCAAACGTCATCCTCAGACAGCACGAGACCTTCCTTGAAGTCTCCTACCTGGAGGCGGACGGCAGCCAGATCGCCGGGGCCTCGCTCGATGAACCGATCCTGGGTTCGTCCTCCGCAGGGTCGGCCCCTGAGTGGTTTGAGGCGGCGCGTCAGGGGCAGATGTACTACGGAGAACTGGAAATCTCCTCCGACGGTAAGCCCTTCGTGGTGATCGCCGGCCCCGCAAGCACGGGGCGGGTGATCGCGGCCCGCGTGCAGATGACCCTTCTGCAGGAACTGATCGAGGGCCTGGCCTCCCCCGTGGAGCAGACGTTCGTCGTTGACCGGCAGGGACGAATCCTGGCACACGTCGATCCTGCGCGCGTGGGCAGCATTACCGTGCAGGCCATCCCTTCCCTGGCAAGGTTGACGAAGGCCACGAGTGAGACCTTTCTCGGTGATTGCGAGGATCTTCAGGAGCGTCCGGCGCTATGCGGAGCATCGCCGATTCCGGAGACCCAGTGGGTGCTGATCACAACGATCCCGCTGAGCCAGGCCTATGCCCCTCTGCTGCGGACCCTAGCTTCCATGGCGGCGGTCCTGCTGGTCCTGGCACTCGCCGCCGGCCTTGTGACATGGTGGCGGCTGAGCGGACTGGTCTTCCGCCCTTTGCGTGAACTTCAGGAGGCCGCCGAGCGCTTCGGCCGAGGCGACCTGGAGCACAAGGCTGTGAGCATGCGACGGGACGAGATCGGTCGTGTGGCGGACACGATGAACGAAATGGCTGCCCGGCTGAAAGCCCAGCGCTCGGCCATTGCAGCTCACACCACCCAATTGGAATCGCTCTACCGGGTAAGCCTGAGCCTGACCAAGCGCTTGGAGGTCGAGAGTGTACTGGACGCCGTGGTCAACGCGGCGTTCGAATTGATGCCCAACCTGCTCGACGCGCACATCTTTGTGTACGCCGACGACCGCCTGACGCTGGCGGCCGCGCGCCGCGGTCGCATGGCCGCCGCGGCCGCAGCCCCCGAGCCCCGCCGTCAGGGCTCCACCTACACCGTGGCCAGGACGGGGGAGATGATCCTGCTCCCCGATGTCCGCGCCGACCCTAACTACCCCGGGGACCCTCGAGGCTGGCCGGGGGCCCTGGCGTGCGTGCCGCTCAAGGTTGGGCTGCGCGTGGTTGGCGTGCTCAACGCCGCCTACGAGGAACCTCACGCCTTTGGGCAGGAGGAGACCAAGCTGCTCCTGCTGCTGGCGGATCAGGCGGCGATTGCGTTCGAGAACGCGCGGTTGTTCGGGATGGCGCAGCAGGAGTTGTTGGAGCGGCGCCGGGCGGAGCAGGCCCTGCAGAAAGCAAACGAGAGCTTGGAGCGCAAGGTGGCCGGCCGCACGCATGCGTTGCTCGAGGCCAATCAGCGGCTGGAGACACTCAAGGAGATCGACCGAGCGATCCTGGCGGCACGCTCCATGGGGGAGATCGCCGACGCAGGGCTCTCGCGTCTAAGAGCCCTGGTCCGGTGCGAGCACGCCGATCTGGTGCTGTTTGATACGGGGCGCGGAGAAGTGCGGCTGCTGGCCGTGGATGGCTCACCGATCTCCGGCTTCAAGGTAGGGACGGTCATCTCGCTCGACGACTACGGCCCCATCGACGACTTGCAGGCGGGCGAGGTCCGTCGGGTGGATGACCTGAGCGTCCTTCCGGTCCTGACCCCGCTTCGCAAGCAGCTGTTGGAAGCCGGGATCCTGAGCTTCCTGACTGTGCCGCTGGTGGCGGATGGAGAGCTGATCGGCGAGATCAATCTGGACTCTTCCCGCCGGTCGGCGTTCGACATGGATGCGGAACTGTTGGGGCGCGAGGTCGGCTATCAGCTGGCGGTGGCCCTGCGGCAGGCCGTGCTGCGCGTGGCGCTGGAGACCGAGCAGCAACGGTTGGGGAGGCTGGTGGAGAACCTGCCGCAGGGGGTGGCGCTGCTCGATGCGGAGAAGCGCGTCGTCCTGGCGAACCCGCTGGCACGCGAGTACCTTCCGGATTTGGCGCGCTGGCCTTCGACCGCCACGCTGCAGCAGGTCGGCGGCCGGCCGCTGGAACGCCTGCTGGTCAGCGCCAGCCAGCCGGGCTGGCACGAGGTCCGGCTGGATGCCGGAGCGCGCAAGATGTTCGAGGTGGCCGCCCTGCGCCTGGGAGAAGGCGAAGAGACGGTCGGGTGGATCGTACAGATCCGCGATGTCACCAGCGAACGATCGGCCCAGGTGCAGCAGCGATCGCAGGAACGCCTGGCCGCCGTGGGGCAGCTCGCCGCCGGCCTGGCGCACGATTTCAACAACATCATGTCGGTCATCATCCTGTACGCCGAGATGCTCCTGCAGTCCCCCGGGCGGAACGCACAGGATGTCGAGCGGCTGCGGACGATCACCCAGCAGGGGCAGCGAGCGGCGCAGTTGATCCAGCAGATCCTGGACTTCAGCCGCAAGTCCGTGATGGAGCAGCATCCCTTCGACCTGGTGCCCTTCCTGCGCGAGATGGAGGGGCTGCTGACGCGCACGCTGCCCGAGACAATCCGGGTGCGGGTCGTGACTGAGGGCGAGAGTTTTATGCTCTACGGCGACCCGGCGCGAATCCGGCAGGTGTGCATCAACCTGGCGTTGAACGCGCGCGAGGCGATGCCCGACGGCGGCGAGCTGCGCTTCACGCTGTCTCCCTTTACGCTCCGCGAAGGCGAGCCGGCACCATGTGTGGACATGGGCCTGGGCGCGTGGATCCGCATGACGGTAACGGATTCCGGGCCGGGGATCAAGCCGGACGTCATGCCTCACATTTTCGAGCCCTTCTTCACCACGAAGTCCCCGGCGCAGGCCAGCGGTCTCGGATTGGCGCAGGTGTACGGCATCGTCCAGCAGCATCACGGACACATCGATGTCGTCAGCCCGAAGGATGGAGGAACGACGTTCAGCGTGTACTGGCCGGCGCATGCTGCGGCCGTGGCGCCTGTGGTGCCTGCCGAGGACGACGACGCCGGCCGGGGGAGTGGGGAGACAATCCTGGTTGTCGAGGACAACGAAGCGACGCGCGCCAGCGTCTCCGAGATCTTGATCGCGCTTGGTTATCGCGTGTTGCAGGCCTCGGATGGTCGGCAGGCCCTCGAGGTGCACGCCCGGGAAGCGGGCCGGATCGACCTGGTGCTAAGCGACCTGGTGATGCCGGGGATGGGCGGCAGCGAACTGGTGCGGGCGCTCGAGGCGAAGGCGCCGGAGCAACGCATCCTGCTGATGACCGGCTACCCGCTGGGGGGCACGCGTGAACTCCTTGAGTCCGGCAAAGTGCACTGGCTGCAGAAGCCGCTGACCATGACCAAGCTCGCGCGAGCGGTTCGCGAAGCGCTCGGCGAGAGGCCCGCCCAGGCCGACGCGCCCTAGCCCCTCCGTGACCCCTCGTTCAAAAACCCGGCCAGATTCCGCGCAGGATGTCTCGCGTGCTCTTTTGAAGTGGTATGCACGTCACGCGCGGCGGCTCCCCTGGCGCAATGATCCCGATCCGTACGCCGTCTGGGTCTCGGAGATCATGCTGCAGCAGACCCGGGTGGAGGCGGTGATCCCGTACTACCACCGCTGGATGAAGCGCTTCCCGTGCTTCGAAGATCTGGCGGCGGCAACATCGGACCAGGTCCTGCAAGCATGGGAGGGGCTGGGCTACTACCGGCGTGCCCTGAATCTGCACCAGGCGGCACGGTCACTCGTCGCGCAGGGCAGGGTGGGACTGCCCGACACAGCGGGCGAATTGGAGCGTCTCCCGGGGATCGGGCGCTACACGGCGGCGGCAATCGTCTCCCTGGCGTTCGGGCGGGACGAGGTCGCCATCGACGGGAACCTGCAGCGCGTCCTGGCGCGGCTGATCGACTTGCGCGTGGATCCGCGTACGCCGGCGGGGGATCGACGGATCCGTGCCCACGCCGAGGCGCTTCTGCCGCGCGGCCGGGCCTCGGCGTTCAACCAGGCGCTAATGGATCTGGGCGCAACGATCTGCCTGCCGCGCGCGCCGCTGTGCCAGTTCTGCCCCATCCGTTCCGCCTGTCGGGCTTTCGCCCGGGGAACGCAGAGCCGCAGGCCGGTTCGCGACGTGCAGCCGGCGATCCCGCATCGGATCGTAGGCGCGGCGGTCGTGCGCCGCGCCGGCCGCGTTCTGATCGCCCGCCGACCGGAGGGGAAACTCCTGGGAGGGATGTGGGAGTTCCCAGGGGGAAAGCGTGAGAGGGGTGAGTCGCTCGTCGGCTGCGTGCAGCGCGAGCTGAAAGAGGAGTTGGGAATCGGGGCCGTCGTCGGCGCAAAACTGGGCGTCTTCACGCATGCCTACACCCACTTCCGCGTGACGGTGCACGCGTACGCATGCAGCGTCAAGCGCGGGAAACCCGTGGCGCGCGAGCACACTGCCATCCGCTGGGTCACACCGGTGAGGTTGAGCGAGTTCCCGATGGGGAAGGTTGATCGCCAGATCGCCCGGGCGCTCCAGGAGACGATCGCTACGGAGCATGCGAGGATGGCCGGGCCGCGTGGTCCGGCGCTGTGAAAAGAGCGCAGGCGCAGCTAGGGCTGGAGCCCCAGGACCTCGGCGCTCAGGCCCGAGAGAAACGAAGGCGTTGAGTCCACCAAGGCGGTGGGTGCTTCCCCCATGTGGAGAGCCAGAAGCTGCTCCGCCAAGGGCGCCGCCTCCTGCGCGGTGTCGGTGGCGGCGAGTCGCAGCCCCAGGTCCCGGGCGAATGCCGCATCCTGCAGCAGGCGATCGATCTCGGCCAGGCTCTCCGCCGCGAGGGCCCGCAACTCCGGCGTGGCATAGATCGACGTGCCGGCGCTGACGGCATAATCGCGCAGCAAGGTCAGATAGGGGATCAACCCGAAGGCGTCGCCCGGATTCTCGATCCGACCGTCGGCGTTGAGATCGCCATAGCTGCTCCCCAATTCCCCCTCGGCGACGTTCACCAGATGTTCGGCGTGTCGCTTGGCCATGTCCAGGTCCTGGTTTCGCACGGCGTCGACGGCGAAATCGAGATGGCCATCGAAATGGCCGGCCTGGGCGGGAAGGCCTGCGCGAAGGCTGGCCGACGTTGGTTCCTGGCGGCTGACCGCCTCCAACGCCCGGACCCGCATAGGAATCTCCGGGTTGAGGATCGCCTGGTAGACGATCGGGCCATTGGAAGAGTCAGCCGAGGGCTCGAGGCTGATCGCCAAGCCATCCACCTGGCCGAGCAGGTTGCGCCCGGCGGGGTCGACGACGTGAATCTGGAGGGCTTCTTCCGGTCCCGCGAAACGCATTGCCTCCACCCGGGTGCCGTCGGGCCGCATGAACCACAACACGTAGACCGACCCCGGAGGAGCGGGGGCCACGCCGGGGATGGACAGATCGAGCGCCGCATCGGCGAAGCGCGCCTCGCTCAGCGGAAGGGGAACCAGAGCCGCCTGGGTCGGTTGGTCTGGGATGGTGGAAGGCAGGGCGGCCTGCGCGGGGAGACTCTCGGGGGTGGGGGTGCCGGTCACCCCTGCTGCATAAAGCCGTAGGCCGACCGCGACCAGCACCAGCACTGCAAGCCCTGACGCGCCCAAGACGCCACCCACGAGCCAGGCGCGGCGGCTGCGGGCAGGGCGCGCGGTGCCCGGAGGCAAAGCCCGTGTCGGGGCGGGAGAAGATGCCGATGGCACGAGTGTGGTGGGAGACGGCGCAACGGCGGCGGCGAATGCACGAGCGAGATCACTGGCAGACTGGAAGCGCTCGGATGGCTCCTTGGCCAGGGCCTGCAGGACAACCCGCTGGATCGCAGGTTCAGTGTCGGGGATCGGCGGCACCGGGTCGTTGACGTGCTTGAACATCACGGCGATGGGCGTCTCGCGGTCGGCGGTGAAGGGCGGCCGACCGGCGAGCATCTCGTACAAGACCACGCCCAGGGAGTAGACGTCCGAGCGTGCGTCGATCGGTCCGCCGCGCGCCTGCTCCGGGCTCATGTATGCCGGGGTGCCGAGCACATCACCCGAGGCGGTCTGCGTTCCGGTGCCGGCGATGTGAGCGATGCCGAAGTCAGTCAGGATCGGCTGGACATCCGCCGTCAGCGGCAGCCCCGGGAGGAGCGGCGTGGCGCCGGCGCGCAGAATGACGTTCGCCGGCTTCACGTCGCGGTGGACGATCCCCTTGGCATGGGCGTAATCCAGGGCCGAGGCCAGGTCGGTCATCAAACGGGCGATCGTCGGCAGCGGCAGGGCCAGGCCCGTGGCGCCGAGCTCGCTCAGGTGCACCTCGAGCGATTTCCCTTCCAGCAGTTCCATGACGATGTACGGACGCCCGTCCACCACATCGAAGTCGTACACATGAACGATGTTGGAGTGCCGCAGGGAGGCGACCGATTGGGCTTCGGCGGTGAAGCGCCGTCGCAGATCCTCGTCCTCGGTCAGGTGCGCATAGAGCAACTTGACCGCGACAGGGATGTTGAGCGTCGAGTGCCGGCCGAGGTAGACCTCGGCCATGCCGCCGCGGCCGAGCGATTGTTGGAGGACGACCTTCGACAGGGTCCTGCCCGACCATTCGCTCATGGGCGAATGCCTGGGGAGCGTCCCGTCCGGGGCCGATTGCGCCGCATGCGGCGAGTATAGCATGCGAAGTTGGCTCATCCCGGCCGAGCGGCGCGCCGGGACGAGACGCGGTGTGTGCTCGGGGACCGCTGGGCCAAAGCATGGGGAAGGCGGTCCGCGGCGAGGGCCGCAGGGTCCCGAGGGTGAAGGAAGGAGACCCTCGGCCTATAATGGCGTCATGCCTAAGATCCTGATCGTCGAAGATGAGGCCACCGTTCGGGATACACTGGCGCTCAACCTGCGGGCCGAGGGATACGATGTCGCCACGGCTTCCGACGGTGAGGCCGGCCTGGCGGCCGCCCGCAGCGGCAAGCCCGACCTGGTGGTGCTGGACGTGATGCTGCCCAGGCTGGACGGGCTGACGGTCTGCCGGCTGCTGCGCCGGGAAAGCGCTCTGCCGATCATTCTTCTTACCGCACGCGGGACGGAGACTGACAAGATCATCGGCCTGGAGACCGGCGCCGACGACTACATTGTCAAGCCGTTTGCCCTGGGAGAATTCCTGGCGCGGGTCCGCGCCGCCCTGCGCCGGGGGCAAACGAACGCTGCGCTGTCGAAGGAGCTGATCTCAGGCAATCTACGGCTGGACCTTCTGGGGCGGCGCTCCTACCTGAAGGAAGGGGAGTTGGCCCTGACGCCGCGTGAATTCGACCTGCTGGCCGAGCTGATGCGGAACCAGGGTGTTGTGCTCACGCGCGAGCTGCTGCTGGCCAGCGTCTGGGGGGATGAGTATTCGGGGGAGACGCGGACCGTGGATGTGCATGTCAGCTGGCTGCGCAAGAAACTCGAAGCGGATGCGTCGAAGCCGGAGCGGATCGTGACCGTGCGCGGCATGGGGTACAGGTTCGAGGGCTGATGGATCCGTCCCTGCTGATGGTAGCGCTCGCGGCCGTCGGCTTCGCCGCGCTGTGGGGGCGCGAGCTGCGCCGCCACAGCGCCACGCGCCAGGACCGTGCCGCGCTGCGCGCAGGGCTTGAGACCGCACAGGAGCAGGCCACCCTGGCCTCTGCACAGCAACTCTGGCTCGAGACCTCCGGGCTGGCCAGCCAGGAGATGCTCATCGCCCTGGATCATCAGCTGCGCGTGCGCGGCGTCAACCCCGCCGCACGGCAGGTCCTGGGCCCACCGTCTCCGGAGGGCACGCTGATCAGCTACGTGCGCAGCCTGGACCTCGAGGACTTGGTGCGCGAGGCGCTCGAGTCGGGTGCCGGCGCGGTGCTCGAGCGCACCGTGCGATTCGGCCGCCGGCCGTTCCTGGCTCGCGCCGTGTGCACCCCGGAGGGCGTTGGAGTCTCCCTGGCCGACATCGCCGAGCGGGAGCGGTTGGGTCGGGCACGCCAGGATATGGTCGCCAATCTGTCGCATGAACTGCGTACGCCCCTGACGGCGCTTCGCCTGCTGGCTGATACGCTTCAAGTGCCGGCGGGTCAGGACCCGTCGACGGCGCGCGAGCTGGCGTCGAAGATCAGCGCCGAGGTCGACACACTCAGCCAGATGACGCAAGAGATGCTGGACCTGGCGGCGATCGAATCCGGCCGGCAGGTGATCCGGCTGGTTCCAACGCGCCTTGCTGAGACGGTTGCGCGTGCCCTTGAGCAGCATGCCGATCAGGCTCGGCGCCAGAGCGTGCAAGTGGGCGTGGACGTCCCCGCCGATCTCGAGGTCCTGGCCGATACGGACCAGGCGGTGCGTGCCGTGGGGAACGTGCTACACAACGCCATCAAGTTCTCCCCGGCCGGCGGTGTGGTGGAGATCCGAGGCCGCCCGGACGACGGGGGCGAGTTGGTCACGCTGTCGGTTGCCGACGAAGGGCCGGGGATCCCGCCGGAGGAGCTTGAGCGCATCTTCGAGCGGTTCTTCCGGGGCGACCGGTCGCGGGGAACGCCGGGCACCGGCCTGGGACTGGCGATCGTGCGCCACATCCTGCGCGCCCACGGCGGTGAGGCCTGGGCGGAAGACCGCCTGCCGCCCCAGCGCGGCGCGGTCCTGTTTCTGCGTTTCCAACCGGAGCGAGAGCGTATTTCTTCCTCGCCCGGTTAGCCGAAGCCTTCCCCGGTTAAGAAGTCATAACAGGACCTTGACCCGGCCTTAAGTGCGCCGGGGTAGGCTGATTCCAGAGATGAACACACCAACGAGAAGAGGTTCGCATATGTCTTTCAAACGAGTTTCCATTCCGGGTTTGCTGCTGGTGCTGACTATGCTGGTCGCGGCGTGCGGCGGGGCGAGCACGCCGACGGCTGCACCGATAGAGCCGACGGAGATCTCCGCGCTGGCCGACCGCAGGGGCCGCCGAGCCGGCGACGACAGTCGAAGGGCAGCTCCCGGAGGTCGACCCTCTGGCGCTGTCCGGGAACATCGTGGCGGCGGGCAGTTCGACGGTGTTCCCGCTGAGCGAGCGGATGGCCGAGCGTTTCAAGGATGAGGGCTTTGGCGGCGAAATCACCATCGACAGCATCGGCTCGGGAGCCGGGCTTGAGCGTTTCTGCGTGGCGGGCGAGACCGATATCGCCAATGCCAGCCGGGCGATCAAGGAAGACGAAGTGGCGGCGTGCAAGGCTATTGGGCGCACGCCGATCGAATTCCGCGTCGGCACCGACGCCCTGGCCGTGGTGGTCTCGAGCGAGAACGACTTTCTGACAGGCGTGTCGACGGAGCAGCTGGCGCTGATCTTCTCGACGGCGGAGACGTGGGCGGACGTGAATCCGGCCTGGCCGGCAGAGCCGATCCTGCGCTTCAGCCCGGGCACCGACAGCGGGACGTTCGACTACTTCGTCGAGCACGTGTTCGACAAGGACGAGGCGCCGCTGCTGGCGGCCAAGAACCTGCAGTTGAGCGAAGACGACAACGTGCTGGTGCAGGGCGTCGAGGGAAGCCCCTACGCCATCGGCTACTTCGGCTTCGCCTACTATCAGGAGAACGCCGACAAGCTCAAGGCGGTGTCGATCGACGGCGTCGCGCCAACGGCCGAGACGGCGGAGAGCGGTGAGTACCCGCTGGCCCGTCCGCTCTTCATCTACTCGGATCCGACGATCCTGGCGCAAAAGCCCCAGGTGGCCGGGTTCATCAACTTCTATCTGACGTTCGTGAACGAAGAGATCCTGGACGTCGGGTACTTCCCGGCGAGCGCCGAAGCCCTCGACGCCTCGCGGCAGGCCTGGCTGGACGCCGTCCCGTAAGTCCCGCTTCCTTCCGTCCGGCCGGTGACCTGCGGCACAGGGAGCGACTCTCCCTGTGCCACAGCGCCCGCAGAATCCAAGTCTGGCCATAAGGCCCTTCAGGAGCAGGTTGGATGCAGACCGCATTGCAGTCCGGCCCGGCGGGAAGCGCGAGAATCGCCGGCCCGCCCACTGCCCAGTCACTGGGATTGAAACGGCGCCGCCGATGGGGTGAATCCACGATCCAGGGTTTCCTGTTCTTCAGCGGGGCGTTGTCGATCCTGACGACGATCGGCATCGTCGTCGTCCTGGTGCGCGAGTCGCTGCGCTTCTTCGGCAGCGCCGAGGTCAGCCTGGGAGAATTCCTCACGGGAACGACCTGGCAGCCGCACATCGGGGAATTCGGCATCTGGCCGCTGGCCATCTCGACCCTGATCACTACCGGCATCGCCATGCTCGTGGCTGTCCCGCTGGGGCTGTGCGTCGCCATCTACCTGAGTGAGTACGCCACCGAGCGGGCCCGTTTCCTGCTCAAGCCCGTGCTCGAACTCCTGGCCGGCGTCCCGACGGTGGTGTACGGCTACTTCGCCCTGACGTTCATGACCCCGCTGCTGCGTTCGATCTTTGGGCGGGACGTGGTCGAGATCTACAACATGGCGTCAGGCGGCATCGTGATGGGCATCCTGATCCTACCGCTGATCAGCTCGATCAGTGAAGATGCACTGAGCGCCGTGCCGCGCTCGCTGCGCGAGGCATCCTATGCCGTGGGCGCCACGCGGCTGGAGACGGCCGTGCGCGTGGTCGTCCCGGCCGCCGTCTCCGGGATCTCGGCCGCGCTGATCCTGGGCATGTCGCGCGGCATCGGCGAGACGATGATCGTCGCCCTGGCGGTCGGTGCCGGCCCGGCCTTCACCTTCAACCCCTTCAAGGGCGCCGAAACGATGACCGGCCATATCGTTCGCATCAGCGGCGGCGACCTGAGCTATGGGTCGATCGACTACGACAGCATCTTCGCCATCGGGCTGACGCTGTTCCTGATGACGTTGACACTCAACATTGTCAGCCAGTCCGTCGTCCGCCGATTCCGGAAGGCGTACGAGTGACCTCCCAGTCGCCCGCTCCGCCTTCGGCCTACGACTACCGCATGCTCCAGCGCCATCGGCTGTCGAGCCTCGGACGCTGGACCTTCCTGGCCTCCACCATCGTCGGCATCGTTGTGCTTTCGGCTCTGCTCCTCAACGTCATTGACCAGGCGTTCGGGCTGGTGGCGATCGAGGCCAAGGTCGACCCGGCATCCCTGGCCGTGGACGGCGTTCGGCTGGAGGACCTGTCGCACGATCAGCTGACGGTGATCCTTCAGGCGCATGTGTCCAAGGGACTCCTCCGCCGGCTGGAGAACGACCAGCCGCTGGCGGAACGTACTCGCGTCGAGGTCTATCAGTTGGTCCTCGATCGGGTGGTCGAACCGACGATTGTTGAGACCTGGTCATTGAGCAACTCCCTGCTGCACAAGCTGGTGATCGAGGCCCAGACTGCGGTGGACCATCCCGCCGCAGCTCTGTCGTTCCGGGCGTGGGTCAATCCGGTGTTCGTTGGCGCGTCGCAGTCAAGTAACCCGCTCCTGGCTGGCATTCGCGGTGCGATCCTGGGATCGCTGTGGATCATCGGCCTGACGGTCTCGCTAGCCCTTCCGATCGGGATCGGTGCAGCCGTGTACCTCGAAGAGTACGCCGCCGATACGTGGCTCAATCGCATCATCCAGACCAACATCAACAATCTGGCCGGGGTGCCTTCGATCATCTACGGCATCCTGGGGTTGGCGATCTTCGTCCGCGCCCTTGAACCGCTGACCAGCGGTGCCGTGCTTGGTCAGGTGCCCGATCCCACGTCGGCCAATGGTCGCACGATCCTCGCCGCGGGGCTGACGCTCGGGCTGCTGGTCCTGCCCCTGGTGATCATCAACGCCCAGGAGGCCATTCGGGCGGTGCCTGCGACTCTGCGCCAGGCGGCGTACGGTCTGGGTGGCACGAAGTGGCAGACGGTCTGGCATCACGTGCTGCCCAACGCCATCGCCGGGATCCTGACCGGGACGATCCTGGCCGTCTCGCGTGCCATGGGCGAGACCGCGCCGCTGGTCGTGGTGGGTGCTTCCACATTCATCACCTCCGATCCCACCGGCATCTTCTCCAAGTTCACCGCTCTCCCGATCCAGATCTACCAATGGACGGCGCGGCCCCAAGCCGAGTTCCGCAACCTGGCGGCGGCGGCCATCCTGGTGCTCCTGGTGCTGCTGCTCAGTCTGAACGCCGCCGCCATCCTGCTGCGCAACCGCTACGGCCGGCAGGCCCGTTACCTGTAGGTGTATCGAATGCTGACCGTGCTCTCCGTCTCCCCCAGCTCTTCCACCGTGGACCCGACGGCGCGCAGTGTGCGTGTGAGCGGGGAGGTACTGCGAACCGGAGAGGACATCGACGCACTCGAGGCCGCTATGGAGATGCGGAAGCTGAGCGTGTTTTACGGGTCGTTTCTGGCGGTTCAGGATGTGAGCCTGAAGGTCGCCCGTCACAAGATCACTGCCATCATCGGACCTTCGGGATGTGGGAAGAGCACGCTGCTGCGGTCCCTTAACCGCATGAACGAGCTCGTGCCCACGGCGCGGACGGAGGGCGAGGTGTTGTTCGACGGGCTGAACATCTACTCGCCCGCCGTCGACCCCGTCGAAGTGCGCCGACGGGTGGGCATGGTGTTCCAGAAGCCCAACCCATTTCCCAAGAGCATCTACGAGAACGTCGCCTGGGCGGCGCGCATCAACGGTTACCGAGGCGAGATGGACGAGCTGGTCGAGCGCTGTCTGAACCGGGCGGCGCTGTGGGATGAGGTCAAGGACAAACTCAAGCAGAGCGGCCTGTCGCTTTCCGGCGGGCAGCAGCAGCGGCTGTGCATCGCCCGGGCGCTGGCGGTCGAGCCGGACGTCATCCTGATGGACGAGCCGTGCTCGGCGCTCGATCCGATCGCCACGCTGCGCATCGAGGAACTCATGCGCCAGCTGTCGGTCAACTACACGATCGTGATCGTAACGCACAATATGCAGCAGGCGGCGCGGGTCTCGGACGTGACGGCGATGATGATGCTGGTTGGAGAGAAGCGCGCCGGCTCGGTGATCGAAGTCGGGCCGGCGGAGACGATGTTCACCCGGCCGAAGGACAAGCGGACCGAGGATTACGTCACCGGGCGGTTTGGCTGAGGGCGGCTCAGGAGGATAGGCGGATGACGCACGCGCGTTCGAAGCTCGACCGGGAACTGATCGAGATCAATGAGGGCCTGCTGCGCATCGGCAGTCCTGGTCGACGCGGCCATCGAGCGCTCGATCCAGGCGCTGGCCCACCGGGACTCCGCCCTGGGCCGCCAGGTGGACGCCGACGATGCCAAGGTCAACGCCCTGCGGTTCCAGGTGGAGGAGGAATGCCTGGCGCTCATTGCCCGGCAGCAGCCGGCGGCCAGCGACCTGCGCGCCGTGCTGGCGGCCTTCAGCATCGTCACCGACCTGGAGCGCATGGGCGATCATGCGGCCGGCATCGCCCGCACGGTCGTTCACATGGGGGACCAGCCGCTCCTCAAACCGCTGATCGACCTTCCGCGCATGGCCGAGACGTGCCGTGAGATGCTGCGGTTGGCACTGCAGGCCTACGTGGAGCGCGACACCGAGAAGGCGCGCTCGATTGTCGCCATGGACGACACTGTCGACGGCCTGTACACGCAGATCTTCCGCGAGATCTTGTCGTTCATGGTTGAGGACCCGCACACCACCAGCCGCGGCCTGTACCTGATCTTCGCCGCGCATAACCTGGAGCGGATTGGCGACCGGGTGACGAACATCATCGAACGGATCTTGTTCATGACCAGCGGGGAGATGCATGAGCTCAACCCGAAGGTCAGCAAGGCGATGACCGACCTGCCGGAGTAGGGGGAAGGCGCGAAGAAGCGGGTGCCGGAGTCGTCGGAGGCCGTTCGCTGTCGGTCGAGCGTCGGCTGGATATCGTTTCGATGTCGGGGGTGGTGGACCCCCATTCTATGCCGGTTGCCGGAGGAGCGTGCCACCCGCCGTGCGCAGCGCCGTATGCGGTGGATATCACATGACGGCAGGAGAGCCCGATGGGAAAATGGGAGCGGGGGGAGAGAGAGGCGGGCTATCCGTAACGACCCGTTACGTAGTCCTCCGTGCGTTTGTCCTTCGGGTGTGTGAACATCTCCTTCGCGGCGCCGTATTCCACCAGTTCACCCTGCAGCAGGAACGCTGCGAAATCGGCCGTCCGGCCGGCCTGTTGGACCGAGTGAGGAACCAGAACGATCGTGTACTCCCGTTTCAACTCCTGGAGCGCGGCTTCAACCTTGCCAGTCGAGATGGGATCCAGCCCCGACGTCGGTTCGTCCAGTAGGATCACCTCCGGCTGCAGTGCCAGCGAGCGCGCCAGACATAGCCTCTGCTGTTGGCCACCGGACAAGGCAAAGGCGGGATCGTCGAGGCCATCGTGGACCTCATCCCACAATGCTGCCAGGCGCAGGCTGTGCTCCACGGCCTCTTCGAGCTGTCGTGGGTCGCGGGTCCCCATCAGCTCCAGGCCATAGGTTACATTCCCGCGGATACTGAACGGCAGCACAACCGGTCGGGCGAAGACCATGCCAACCTTGCGTCGCAGCGAAATCACGTCCGTCGCCGGATCGAGCACGTCCACGCCGTCGAGCAGGACACGCCCCGAGACCTCTTCGACGTCGGCCAGGTCGTTGAGCCGGTTAAAGCAGCGCAGCAGGGACGACTTACCACCGCCTGCCGGACCGAAAAGCACCGTGATGGCATGGGCCGGGATCACCATCGACACCCCGCGCAGCGACTCGGTGCCATCGGTGTACTGGAGCGTCAAGTTCTCGACGACGACCTTGTCCATGCGCCTACCATTGACGGCGGGCACGTGCCCGCGAGCGGATGACCGTGGCAACCAAGTTCATCCCCAGGACGAAACTGATGAGCACGAGCGCCGTACCATACTGGATTTGAAGCGGCATTTCCGGCACCTGAGTCGAAATCACGAACAAGTGATACGGAAGCGCCATGGTCGCATCCAGCGGGGAGCTCGGCAGGCGGGGAAGAAAGAACGCTGCACCTGTGAACAGGATGGGTGCCGTTTCGCCGGCGGCGCGCTCCAGTCCGAGGATCACCCCGGTCAGGATGCCCGGCACAGCCTGAGGCAAGACAATGCGCCAAATGGTCTGCCAGCGTGTGCCGCCGAGTGACACGCTGACGGTACGGAAGGACTGCGGCACTGCCGCGCAGCGCCTCTTCCGAAGCACTGATGATCACCGGCAGGGTCATGATCGACAGAGTCAAGGAGGCCGACAGGATGCTGGTGCCGAAGCGCAAGAAGAGGACGAACAGGCCCAGCCCGAAGAGCCCGTATACCACGGACGGAATGCCGGCCAGGTTGATGATCGCCACGCGGATCAGACGCGTCAGGGCGTTGTCGCCGGCGTATTCGGCCAGGTAGACCGCCGCTGCCACACCCAACGGGACCGAGAAGACCGCTGTGCCCAGGGTGAGGTAGAACGTCCCGAGAATGGCCGGGAGGATCCCGCCCTGGCGCATGCCCTCGCGCGGGAAGCCTGCCAGGAATTCCCAGGAGATGGCGGGTGCGGCGCGTTGGACGACGTAGGCAATCACCATAACGATGGGGATGACGGTGAGTACGGCGCTCAACGAAATCAGGGCGAACCCGATGCGCTGGACGACCCGTCGCCGGCCTGAGCCGGCACGGAACTGCCCGCCGTCGGTCACCTCCCGCGCCGGAGGAAGGCCCGCGGGCTGGATCACGAGAGAACCCTCTCGGCACGCGTGCGCTGGCGAAACACAACCGCCGAGGCGATGATATTCACGATCAACGAGATCAGGAAGAGCACCATCCCAATGAAGAACAGCACGTGATAGTGCTGGCTTCCGGTGGCGACCTCCCCCATCTCGGCGGCAATAGTGGCCGTCATCGTACGAACGGGCGAGACGATCGAGGCCAACCGCAGGGCAAGCACCGGCGCGTTGCCCGTCACCATCATCACGGCCATGGTTTCCCCGATGGCACGCCCGATGCCGAGCATGATCGCCGTCATGACTCCCGATCGCGCCGCCGGCAAGGTCACGCCCCAGATGGTCTGCCAGCGAGTGGCCCCCAAGGCCAGAGCCGCCTCCCGGTACGCCTTGGGGACGGCGTCGAGAGCATCCTCGGCGATGGAGACAATCGTAGGCACGGCGATGCCACCGAGGAGCAAAGACCCGGCCAACGCGGTCAGGCCGGTCGGCAGGTCCAGGAATTGACGCAGGAAGGGCGACAAGAGAAGGATGCCCAGGAAGCCGAGGACGACGGAGGGCAGCCCACCCAGGAGTTCAACCAACGGCTTGAGAATCTCCCGCGCCCAGCGCGGGGCGATTTCGGAGATGAAGACGGCCGTCGCGATGCCAAAGGGAATCGCCACGGCCATTGCCCCAGCGGTGACGATGAGTGACCCGGTGATCAATGGCAAGACGCCGAAGTATCCTTCGATCGGATACCACCGTGCGGAAAACAGGTCCCCGAGGGGCACCTGAAACACGGCCGGCAGGCCTTCGCGCACCAGGAAGAAGAAGATCAGGGCGACGAAGACGATCGCCGAATAGCCCGACATTTGAATCAATCGGGCGACGAGCAATTGTCCCCAGTCGCGTCGAGGCGTCCTCCGAAGAACCTTCCCCCCTCGGTCCACATCCTGCCGGATGGTCCCCGTCACGGCTGGTCCTCCGCGGGGATGGGAACGAAACCAAGATCGCTGACGATGCGCTGTGCCTGGGGCCCCAGAATCCAATGCAGGTAGTCTGCGATTGCGCCCGTAGGCGTTCCGGCAGTGTACATGTACAAATCCCGAGCGACCGGATACGAGTGGTCATTCACCGTCGCCACCGATGGCAGGACGAAGGCCTGATCCGGCTGGCGAGCCAGGGCGACAACCTTCAAATCCGCGGGGACGTACCCCAACCCGTCATAGCCGATGGCGTTCGGGTTCTGGCGCACCTCGTTGACGATGCCCTCGGAGGACGGCAGGAGGAGTGTGTCGGTCGAGAACAGCGTGTGATTGTCGCTCTGGCCCAGGCGCACGACGGTCTCCAGGAAGTACACGTGCGTTCCGGAATTCGTCTCGCGCGACAGACGCACGATCGGGCGGTCTTCGCCGCCGACGCCGCTCCAGTTGTTGATCTTGCCGCTGTAGATATCGGAGAGCTGCTGGAGCGTCAGCCGGTCCACCGGGTTGTCGGGGTGGACGATGACGGCGATGGCGTCACGGGCGATGACGAACTCGGTCGGGGTGATGCCGCGGGCCTGTGCCTGCTCCGCCTCCTCGGGCTTGACTCTGCGCGAGGCGTTGGCGATGTCAACCGTCCCGTTGATCAGCGCCGTGATGCCGACGCCGCTTCCCCCGCCGCTGACGGAGATCTGAACCCCGGGGTGTTCCAGCGGGTAGGTTTCCGCCCAGGCCAGGGCCAGGTTGACGATCGTGTCAGAGCCGCGGTTCTCGATGTACTCGGACGGGGAGTCCGGCGTGGCCGGTGCTGCTCCCGGCCGGCAAGCAGCCAGGAGGACGAAGACCAGGATCACAGTCAGCGCGGCTCGCATTGCCTGGATTATAAAGGGGAACCCCTCCGGGCCGGGAGCTTGGGCGAGCAGGAATTGTGTACAATCGCCCCTGTGGATGAGGACGATGCGGCGCTGACGGCCCAGGGCCTGAGCCTGTACTACGGCAAGTTCCGCGCGGTGCGGGATGTCGACCTTGCCATCCGGCGTCAGCAAATCACGGCCATCATCGGCCCGTCCGGCTGCGGCAAGAGCACGATGCTGCGCTCCTTCAACCGCATGAATGACTTCATCCCCGGTGCGCGCGCCGAAGGCCGAATCCTCTTCGCCGGGCGGGACATCCTGGAGCCGACCGTGGATCCCGTCGACCTGCGGCGGCGGATCGGGATGGTCTTCCAGAAGCCCAACCCGTTCCCGAAGTCCATCTACGAAAACGTTGCCTGGGGTGCCCGCGTCCACGGCTTCATTGGTAAGCTCGACGAACTTGTCGAAACGTCTCTCCGCAAGGCCGCCCTGTGGGAGGACGTCAAGGACCACCTCAGCGACAGCGCGCTCTCCCTTGCGGGAGGCCAGCAGCAACGCTTGTGTATCGCCCGGGCGCTGGCGGTCGAGCCGGAGATCATCCTCATGGACGAGCCCTGCTCGGCCCTCGACCCCATCGCCACGCTCAAGATCGAAGATCTGATGCGCCAGTTGGCCGTGCACTACACCATCGTCATTGTGACGCACAACATGCAGCAGGCGGCGCGCGTGTCCGACTACTCTGCCATGATGATGATGGACGACCAGCGCGCCGGGAGCGTGATCGAGATGGGTCCAACCAAGGTGATCTTCACCCGGCCGCGCGACCCGCGCACCGAAGACTACGTGACCGGTCGCTTCGGCTAGTGGGCTGGACGCAGGCTGGTTGGGAGCCGATCCGGTACCCTGCCCGGCCGTCGGTCGGGGAGAAGCTGGAGCGGGAGAAGCGCGTGAGCATTGACGCTGATGCATCCTGTACCGTCAAGGTTTAGAGGTGTGAGACGCCGGCGGTGGCATCCGGCGCCGATCAGGAGGAGGCAAAGGCATGACACACCCTCGAGCGACGCTGGACCGGGAGCTGATCGAGATCAATGAGGGCCTGCTGCGCATCGGGAGTCTGGTCGACGCGGCCATCGAGCGTTCGATCCAGTCCCTGGCCCACCGGGACGCTGCCCTGGCACGCCAGGTGGACGCGGACGATGCCAAGGTCAACGCGCTGCGCTTCCAGGTCGAGGAGGAGTGTCTGGCGCTCATCGCCCGGCAGCAGCCGGCGGCCAGCGACCTGCGCGCCGTGCTGGCGGCCTTCAGCATCGTCACCGACCTGGAACGCATGGGCGATCACGCCGCCGGCATCGCCCGTACGGTCGTGCACATGGGGGACCAGCCGCTCCTCAAACCGTTGATCGACTTGCCGCGCATGGCCGAGACGTGCCGTGAGATGCTGCGGCTGGCCGCTGCAGGCGTACGTGGAGCGCGACGCCGAGAGGGCCCGCTCGATTGTTGCTATGGACGACACCGTCGACGCCCTGTACACGCAGATCTTCCGCGAGATCCTGTCGTTCATGGTCGAGGATCCGCATACGACCAGCCGCGGCCTGTACCTGATCTTCGCCGCCCACAACCTGGAGCGCATTGGCGACCGGGTGACCAACATCGTCGAACGGATCCTGTTCATGACCAGCGGGGAGATGCACGAGCTCAACCCGAAGGTCAGCAAAGCGATGACCGACCTGATCGAGTAGCCGCCGCTAACCGCGCGGCCGGCGGGCATGCTACAATCTTCGGACGAGGGCGCCCGGCGCCCTTTTTTCTCGGCCCTGGAGGAGAAGATGCGGCCGTCTGTCGCCAGCCCCGAACCCCAGCCCGAAGGCGCCAGGCAGGATGTGCGCGTCTGGCATGCGCTGGAGGTCTCCGATGTCTTGCCCGCCCTGGGCACCTCGCCCCAGCGCGGGCTGACGTCTGAGGAGGCCGCGCAGCGCCTGACGCGCTACGGGCACAACGAACTGGAGGAGAAGCCCCGGCCTGGGTTCTGGCGGATGCTGCTTGGGCAGCTCAGCTCCTTCATCGTCATCGTCCTGATCGTCGCCGGAGTGGTCTCCGCCGTGCTGGGTGACTTCATCGAGGCCGGCGCCATCCTGGCGATCGTGGCCCTGAACGCGCTGCTGGGCGTTGTTCAGGAACGACGAGCGGAAGAAGCCCTGGCGGCCCTGCAGGCGCATGGCCGCTCCCGAAGCCCAGGTGATCCGCGACGGACACCGCGTGAGCGTCCCGGCGCGTGAGCTCGTCCCCGGCGACCTGGTCGTTCTGGAATCGGGCAATTTCGTGCCCGCCGATCTGCGGCTGGTGGAGACGGTCAACCTGCGGATCGAGGAGGCGGCGCTGACCGGCGAATCGGTCGCCGTGGAGAAAGACGCCCGCGTCGTGTTGCGGCAGGACGTACCCCTGGGCGACCGGCTGAACACGGCCTTCATGGGCACCGTGGTTGCCTACGGCCGCGGGCGTGGCGTGGTGGTCACCACCGGCATGCACACGCAGATCGGCCTGATCGCCGCCATGCTCCAGGCGGCCGAGGACGAGTCGACCCCCCTGCAGCGCAAGCTCGACCAATTGGGCAAGATGCTGGGCTGGGCGGCGCTCGCTGTGTGTGCGCTGGTGTTCCTGGTCGGCTGGGTGCGCGGCTACGAGCCGCTGGAGATGTTCATCATCGCCGTCAGCCTGGCGGTGGCGGCCGTGCCGGAGGGCTGGCCGCCGTGGTCACCATCACGCTGGCGCTCGGCATGCGCGAGATGATCAAGCGGCATGCCCTGATCCGCCGGCTGGCGTCGGTCGAGACGCTCGGCTCGACGACCGTGATCTGCTCGGACAAGACCGGCACGCTGACCCAGAACCAGATGACCGTCACCCGGCTGTGGGTCGACGGCACACTGCTGGAGGTCACCGGCCAGGGATACGACCCGGTCGGGGCGTTCCGCGTCGACGGGCAAGCCGGTCGACCTGGTTCAGATGCCCGGGGCATCCACCGCCCTGTGGGCGGCCGTGCTGGCCAACGACGCCGAGATCGAGCAGGCGGAGAATGGCCAGGCCTCGCGCTTCCGGGTGGTCGGCGACCCGACCGAATCGGCGTTGATCGTGGCGGCGGTCAAGGGCGGCGCGGATCACGACCTTCTCGACCGCGCCTACCCGCGCATCGACGAGATCCCGTTCGACTCGACCCGCAAGCGCATGACCACGCTGCACCGCGTGGTGGAACCCTCGACGACAGACCTGAGCCCTTTCACCGACGACCGCCACCGCGAGTGGGTGGTGGCGACGACGAAGGGCGCCCCGGACATCGTGCTGGACCTGTGCACGCACGTCCAGCATCTGGATGACAGCCGCACGCCGCTGACGGAGGCGATGCGCCAGCAGATCCTGGAGGCGAACAACCGCATGTCGCAGCAGGCGTTGCGCGTGCTGGCGGTGGCCTACCGCGTGGACCAGGAGGCGCCGGGGGAGGTTACTCCCGAAACGATCGAGCGCGACCTGACCTTCGTCGGCCTGTTCGGCATGATCGACCCGGGCCGGGCGAGAGGTGCCGCCGGCGATCGAACGCGCCCGCAAGGCCGGCATCCGCACGGTGATGATCACCGGCGACTTCGCCAATACCGCCCGCGCCATCGCCGAGCAGATCGGCTTGCTGCGGCCGGGCGACCAGGTGCTGACCGGAGCAGAATCTGGCGGCGATGGACGATGCGGCGCTGAAGACCGAGGTGGTGCGCACCGACGTCTACGCCCGCGTCTCGCCCGAGCACAAGGTCCGCATCGTCGATGCGCTGAAGGCCAACGGCGAGATCGTGGCCATGACCGGCGACGGGGTCAACGATGCGCCGGCGCTCAAGCGGGCCGACATCGGCGTGGCGATGGGGATCACCGGCACGGACGTGGCCAAGGAAACGGCCGACATGGTGCTGACCGACGACAACTACGCCAGCATCGTGGCGGCCGTCGAGCAGGGCCGCGTGATCTACTCCAACATCCGCAAGTTCGTCTTCTTCCTGCTCTCCTGCAACGTGGCCGAGATCGCCGATCATCTTCCTGGCCACCCTGGCCGGCCTGCCCTGCCCGCTGACGGCCATCCAACTGCTGTGGCTGAACCTGGTCACCGACGGTGCGCCGGCGCTGGCGCTGGCGATGGAGAAGGCCGACCCGGACGTGATGGATCGCCCGCCGCGCCCGACGAGCGAGCCCATCATCCATGGCCCGATGCGTCAGGGGATCCTGATCCAGAGCATCACCCAGACCGCGGCCGTCCTTACGGCATTCGGCGTGGGGCTGCTGTGGCACCTGGAGAACGCCTTGCCGGCGGGCGTGAACCCGCTGCTCGGCTTGCTGCAGCATGACTGGCGCGCCGACGGTGTGGATGTGCAGATCGCCGAGACGATGGCCTTCGTCACGCTGTCCTTGTGCGAACTGATGCGCGCCTTCACGGTTCGCTCCGAGCGGCTGTCGATCTTCCAGATCGGCCCGTTCTCGAACCGCTACATGGTGGGTGCGGTCCTGCTCTCGGTGGTCTTACTCCTTCTGGTCGTCTTCGTGCCCATCCTCCAGCCGATCTTCAACACGCACGCGTCTAAGTTTAAGGGAGTGGCAGGTCGTGATCGGGATGGCGCTGATCCCGGCGGTGAGCGAAGAGATCACCAAGTGGATCATGCGGCGGCGAGGCTGAGCCGCGTCCGGTCGGACCGCCGCGGGGCGGGTGTCCCCGGCCGGGCATGACGTCGGACGCCACCCGGCAGCGCCGGGCCCGAGGCCAGGAATCGCACGCCATCTTCCAGGGCGGCGCTGCGCTGCGGGCGCGGGCATGCGCCTGCCGCCCAGGGCCGAACCTGTTCGGGACACAGCTCCCAGGCACCGGCCAAACATGTCTCTTCTGAGCCGGCCGAGAGCGGCAAAGCTGAATCGCTCCGAGAGGAAGTGAGGGTTAGTGACCCCAGGACCTGGCCTGAGGGGATCTCCTGGCTCACTGCCCGTCACGCGGATGAGCCGAGTGCGCGGGACTACACTAGGCGTGCCCACGGACCGCGGGGAGAGCATGAATCCGGCCGTCCCGTCCTCCACACAGAACTGGAAAACGCCGCACATGCAGGCCCGCTTCGTCCGCGTGCTGGCCTTCTTTACGCCTGTCGCGCTGGGGATCATCAGCTGGGACATCGGGCTGCGCCTGATCGGCCTGGGCCGAATTGCCCGGCGCTCCGCACCGGCGCGCTACCGCGGCATTGCCCGGCGCTATCGCCGCCTGGCTGCACGCCTGGGCGGCGTGTGGATCAAGGTCGGGCAGTTCCTCTCCGCCCGCGTCGACGTGCTGCCCGAAGTCATCACCGCCGAACTGGCCGGGCTGCAGGACGAGGTGGCGCCGGAGTCGGCGGCGGCGATGCGCGGCGTGATCGAACAGGAACTCGGACAGCGCGTCGACCAGGTCTTCTTGGCGTTCGAAGACCGGCCGCTGGCCTCCGCCTCGCTCGGACAGGTGCACCGCGCCCGGTTGGGAGACCAGGCAGTGGTGGTGAAGGTCCAGCGGCCGGACATCCATCGCCTGCTGGAAGTGGATCTGGCCGCGCTGCGCGTCGTCGTCGGCTGGCTCAAGCACTACCCGCCGGTGGCACGTCGTGCGGACCTGGACGCGCTGGTGGCGGAGTTCAGCCGCACCCTGTGGGCGGAAATCGACTATGTTGCCGAGGCGGAGAACGCCGGCCGATTCGCGGCGATGTTCGCCGCCGACGCCGGCGTGCGCGTGCCGAAGGTCTTTGCGAGCCAGAGCACACGCCGCGTCCTGACCCTCGAGGATGTCTATGCGATCAAGATCACGGACTACGCCGCGATCGATGCCGCCGGCGTGAACCGGGCCGAGGTGGCGGAGCGGCTGTTCACCACCTACCTGCGGCAGATCTTCGACGAGGGCTTCTTTCACGCCGACCCCCATCCCGGAAACCTGTTCGTGGAGCCGAACGGCCCGTCGGGCTGGAGGCTGGTGTTCGTCGACTTTGGAATGGTGGGGCATGTCTCAGAGCGCATGCGGCGTGGGCTGCGCGACCTGGCCGTCGGACTGGGTGTGCGCGATCTCGATCGGCTGCTCAAGTCATACGAAGAACTCGGGGTTCTGCTCCCCGGGGCCGACACGCGGCGGCTGCGGCAGGCGGAGAATGCTGTCTTCGATCGACTTTGGGGGAAGAGCATGCAGGAGCTCACCCACCTCGATCCCCGCGAAATGCACGACATGGCGCACAAGTTCCGCGACCTGGTCTTCGACCTCCCCTTTCAGATGCCGGCCGACCTGATCTTCCTGGGACGCTGCGTGGCCATCCTCTCGGGTATCTGCACCGGTCTGCACCCCGATTTCAACTTGTTCGGCGGCCTGGCGCCGTTCGCCCAAAGCCTGTTGGCCGACGAAGGCGGGGATTGGATCAAGACCTTGCTCGATACGCTGGTGAGGGAGGGGCGCCGGCTGTTGGCCCTGCCGGGGCGCATCGACGCCGCGTTGGGGGAATTGGAGCGCGGGGAATTGGTGGTTTCGGCGCGCCCTTCGCCGGAACTGGAGGATCAGATCACCGCCCTGCGCCACGGGCTGCAGCGCGTCGCCGCAGCCGTCCTTTGCGCCGGCTTTCTGGTGAGTGGCACGTTGCTGTACGGGCAGGATGAGCCCAGGCTGGCGATCGCCGGCTGGGCGGCCGCTGCGATCGCTTTCGGCTTCATGCTTCGCGGCTGATCGCAACGTTGTTCTGAAGGCGGCCGACTCTGCGCGCCCTTTTTCGCCTCCAGGTAGGGGACGAAGTCGTTCACTCCGCGCAAGCCGAGGGTAGCCCGAGACGCAGGAAGGCGTGGCGGATCAGCGCCGCGATCTCTGGCCGGGGAATCCCACGCATCGGACCTCGTCGCTCGGGAGCGGGGCGTGCTGCAGGGTGATGCCCACTCAGGTTAGTTGAATCTGCGCGACCACTCGGGAGCTCGCAGCGTGCGCCAGGTCCTCGGGATGGGGAGTCCCGTCGGGTCGCATCCGGACGCCGAGGAGGCGAGCGTAGGCCGGGAGGCGGGCCAGGATCCGCCCAAGGAGCACGGCCACTTCGGGGTCGCCTTCGGACAATGTGGCCTGGCCCCGCCGGGCCTGCCCGCGCAGGTGCACGCCCACCTCGGCGCCCCCGCGCAAGTTGCGCCACCATGTTCGCTCTCGCCGGCTGACGATGGTGAGCGTGTCCCCGTCGCGCAGGTAGTTGACCGGGGTCGTGTACACGCGTCCACTGCGCCGACCGGTGACCGAGACCAGCATCATTTCATCACCGGCCATCGAGTGCAGAGGCGAGCGGAGGAGCGCAGGTCAAGATCGGATTGCCGAGGCGGTTGAAGAAGGATTGCAGCGACATCGTCGAGTCGATCTCCGTCGCACCGGCCGTCAGGATGGAAGGTGTGAGTCGCGGGCGATCGTTCCGTACAGCTCCGGCCGGCGGTCGCCCCACATGTCGAGTTCGTACTCGCCGGCGGCGAAGACCAGGCGCTTGACGTCACTTCGCGCCGGGTCGATCTCCGCAAAGAGCGTCTGTTCGCCCTCGGGTGAGCCTTCGGCCAGGATCTCGCCGTCGGGGGCGACGATCACGCTGCGGCCCAGGTAGTGTGTGCCGCGCTCCTCGCCGCAGCGGTTGGCGGCGACCAGGTAGACCCGGTTCTCGGCGGCGCGACTGCGGGTGATGAATTCCGGGTAGAGCGTGCCGGCGGCAGGCCAGGCGGTCGGCAGGGCGATCACCTGCGCGCCAAGCAGCGCGAGCACGCGGCAAGGTTCCGGGAAACGCAGGTCGTAGCAGATCAGCATGCCGACCCGCCCGGCGGGCGTAGCCACCGGAGGGACGAGGGCATCGCCAGCGGCCAGGTAGCGATCGACGCCCAGAAGCGGCAGGTGGGTCTTGCGGTAGCGGGCCAGCAGCCCCTTTGGGCCGAGGAGCACGGCGGTGTTGAACAGCGTGCCATCGACATCCCGTTCCAGCAGGCCCATGACCACGTGCACGTCGTCTTCGTCACACGCCTGCGTGACGGCCTGTGTGGCTGGGCCGGGGATCGGCTGCGCCAGGGCATCCGCCTCATCGGGCGTGACGACGTAGCCGCTGAGGGCGATCTCGGGGAAGACGATCAGCCTCGCCTCACGCGCTGCGGCCTGTCGCGTATGGTCGAGGATCCGCGCCAGGTTGCTGCGGACGTCGAGCAGCTCCGGCTGCATCTGGACGGCGGCCACGCGCGGCATCTGCGCCTCCCGCGGAGACGGATCGTGTGAATCTAAGTGCAGGGCCCGGCCGGTGTCGACGGGAGCGGGACGGGGGACGAGCCCGCGCGGGTCAGGCTTTCTCAGCTTCTTCCAGGCGCTTCAGGACATGGTCGATCAGGCTGCGCGCCGCCAGCAGGGCTTCGCGGCGGGCCGCGTGGCGGTGCTGTAAGAACTCCGGCGGCACCATGGCCTCCCATCCGGCGCGAGCTTCCGCTCTTGCCTGGTGAAGATGCCGACGAACTTCCTCCGGCACCCGCGGCCGGGGCCGTGACTCAGATTGTGGTTGGTCATGCTCACCCATCTCAACCTCCTGATCAGCTTGTCCCTTGGCGGAACCGCCTACAACCTCTCGACCACGGTGGCGGTCGCCATCCCGTGCCCGATACACATCGTCTGCAGGCCGTATCGGCCGCCTCGGCGCGCCAGGCCATCGACGAGCTTAGTCATCAGGATAACACCGGTGGCGCCGAGCGGGTGGCCGTGCGCGATGGCGCCGCCGTCAGGGTTGACCACGTCGAGATTGGCGCCCGTCTCCTTCTGCCACGCGAGCACAACCGAGGCGAAGGCTTCGTTGATCTCGATCTGGTCCATCTGGTCGAGCCGCAGGCCGGCGCGCTCCAGGACCTTGCGCGTGGCCGGGATCGGCCCATCGAGCATCAGCACCGGATCCGAGCCCACGACGACGCGGGCGACGATCCGGGCGAGAGGTGCGGCGCCGGACTCCCGCAGGTAGCGTTCCGAGGCGAGCAGGAGGGCGGCCGCCCCGTCGCTCACCTGGCTGCTGTTGGCGGCGGTCACGACGCCCTCGGGCTTGAACGCCGGCGCCAGCGCAGCCATCTTCTCGCGGCTGGGCGGCATTCTCACGCCCTGATCGAATTCGACGCGCCGGGTGCCGCCATCATCCATGGCGATCTCCACCGGTGCGATCTGGCCCTTCAGCGCGCCGCTCTGTATGGCGGCTCCGGCGCGCAAGTGACTTTGGTAGGCGTAATCGTCCAGCGCCTGGCGCCCGATCGTCCACAGCTCAGCCATCATTTCAGCGCTTATCCCCTGGTGCACAAGCCGGAAAGGGAAGTCCGTTGGCCAGGACTTGGGGTAGTCGCGGCCCAGCGGCTGGTGCGACATCATCTCGACCCCGCCGGCGATCACCAGGTCCATGTCGCCGGCCAGGATCGCCTGCGCGGCGAAGTGGATGGCCTGCTGGCTGGAACCGCACATGCGGTTAAGCGAGACGGCGGGCACGTGAGCCGGGAAGCCGGCCTGAAGCACGGCCAGACGCGCCAGGTTGGCTCCCTGGTCGTCGACCGGGGTGACGATCCCGAGGATCACATCCTCCACCCGGCCCGGATCTGCACCGGCGCGGCGGACGACTTCGCGCAGGACGTGTGCCGCCAGATCCACCGGGGCGACGGGGAACAGCGCACCGGCCTCAGGCTTGCCGATGCCGATGGGAGTTCGCACCGCGGCGATGATGTACACTTCGGCCATCGATTCCCTCCGGGCGGAGGCGCGCGGCCCGCGCCCGTCCAGCATACGGCGCACGGCGAGCGGCGTCAACTACAACCGGCGCATTCATGGCCGAGCGTCCGACGGCGGATCGGTGGTTGGAGGGCGCGGGGTTGCCGCACCCGGGGTGAGTGGAATGGGCACACGACGGCGAATTCCGCGAGCGGTCTGGCTAGCCTGGGTGCTGGTGATAGGGGCGGCGGCGTGCCAGCCGCAGGCGGAGGACAAGTACGCCACGGCGCAGGCGCTCACGGCGGCGCTGCGCCAAGCCGGAGCGACGGTGGAGGCCACGGCGATCGCGGCCCCGCCGGAGTTCGGCGCCGATGCGGCCTGGACGCTGCAGGTCAATCAAGGCCTGGTGTATGTGTACGAGTATGCCGGGCCGGAGGAGGCGCAGGCGGTCGCGGCGCGCCTGGCGCCCAATGGCCTCAGCCTGTCGGGGAAGCCGCTGCCGTGGGAAGGACGTGTGTCGGTCTGGCGCGCGGATGAGATCCTCGTCGTCTATCCGGGGACCGAGGGCGGGTTGCTGCTGCTACTGAATGGGCTGCTCGGAGACCCGCTGACGGCGCAGCCCGAAGGGCCGGAGGAACCCTACCCGCCGGCGGTGGCGGCGGCGATGGTGGCCTGGGCGGAGTCGCAAGGCCTGGATCCCGCCGGCGTGGAAGTGGTGGGCTACGCGGCTGCCGAATGGCTGGACGGATGCCTCGGGCTGCCGGCTGCGGGGGAGAGCTGCGCGCCCGGGACGGTCCGTGGCTGGGTGGTGGAGCTGCGCGCCGGGGAGGCCTCGGGGTCGGCGCACACGGACGACCTGGGACTGCAGGTGCGGCTGGTCCCCGGAGATTGACACAACGACCGGAGTCACCTATCCTATCGAATAACGATATCGAAAGGCGATAGGATGCCGGCAGACCCGGTGCGCGAGATCTTCCTCGGCTTCATCCGCCTGCACATCCTCTACCGTGCTCAGTCGGCGCCGGTCTACGGCGTGGGCTTGATGCGAGAGCTCCGGCGTCACGGCTACGACGTGGGCCCGGGGACGCTCTACCCGACGCTTCACGGGCTGGAACGCGCCGGCTATCTGGAGAGTGAGCCGGGATTATGGGAAGGCCGCCGCCGGCGGATCTACCGGACGACGAAGAGCGGCGCCCAGGCGCTGCGCGACGGAAGGCGCAGGGCGCAGTCTATGCTGGAAGAGATCGGGGAGGGGCGCCGGTGAGCTTGAAGTCCCTGCCGCGCTTGAACAGGAGCCGCATGTGACCAACGGGAGTGCGCCGCCGGCGAAGCGCGCGCCGTTCCTGCCGCGCAATCTCTGGGTGGTCACGCTGACCAGCTTCCTGACGGATGTTTCGTCAGAGATGCTGGCCAGTGTGCTGCCGTTGTTCCTGGCGAATGTGCTCGGCGCGCGCACGGCGGCGATCGGTCTGATCGAGGGCGTGGCGGAGACGACCGCCAGCCTGTTGAAGATGGCCTCGGGCTGGCTGTCGGATCGCATCGGCCGGCGAAAGGAACTGGCGGTGCTGGGCTACGCGCTTTCAGCCTGCGCCAAGCCCTTTCTGTATGTGGCTGCGTCGTGGGGCAGCGTGCTGGGGGTACGCTTCGCCGACCGGGCGGGCAAGGGACTGCGCACCGCGCCGCGGGATGCGCTGGTGGCCGACAGCGTAGATCCGCGACGGCGCGGCCTGGCGTTCGGGCTGCATCGGGCCGGCGACACAGGCGGGGCAGTGTTCGGAATCGGCATCGCCTTGCTCGTGCTCCGGTCGATCGAAGCCGACGGGGGCGCGTTCGACCGGAGTGCCTTCCAACGGCTGGTCCTGCTCAGCCTGATCCCGGCATTCCTGGCGGTGATCGTGCTGGCGATCGGCGCGCGGGAGGCCAGGCGGGTATCAAGCGCGGCAGGCGATCCTGCGCCGGGCAAGGGGCGACGCCTGGGGCGCGAGTTCCTTCTCTTCGTTGGTGTGATGGTCGTCTTCACGCTGGGCAATTCCTCCGACGCGTTCCTGATCCTGCGCGCCCAGGATGTCGGCTTAAGCGTGACCTCGGTGTTGGGGATGATGCTGACCTTCAATCTGGTGTATGCCGGCGTAGCCACGCCGGCCGGCGCGCTTTCCGACCGGCTGGGACGAAAACGCCTGCTGCTGCTGGGCTGGTCGGTGTATGTGCTGACCTATCTGGGATTCTCCATGGCGAGCGCCGGCTGGCATGCATGGCTGCTGATGCTGGCGTACGGCGCTTACTACGGTCTGACCGAAGGTTCGGCCAAGGCTCTGGTCGCCGATCTTGTGCCTGCCGACGCGCGCGGGGCCGCCTACGGGTTGTTCAATGCTGCCATCGGGCTGACGGCGCTGCCGGCCAGCCTGGCAGCCGGTCTCCTGTGGCAGGGAATCGGCAGCTGGCCGGGTTGGGGAGCGTCGGCGCCGTTTGCGTTCGGCGCGGGCATGGCGCTCCTGGCGACTCTGCTCCTCGGTCTGCTGCCATTGCGCCCGCGCAGGCCGGCGGCGTGAGATGACCTTCCACGGAATCGTGCGGCGCATCCGACGGCCTGTGAATCGCGAACAGGCCGGGTACCACTTGCAGCTGATGCTGCTCAGTTTCGCTGCCTCCGTTGGGGCGACCCGCCTGCTGCTCGATCTGACCGGCTACCCGAGCCTGAGCAGCGGCGAACTGCACATCGCCCACGTCCTGTGGGGCGGGCTGCTCCTGTTCGCTTCCGCTCTCCTACCTGTGCTGTACGCCAACCGCTGGGTGTACACCGCCGGAGCGCTCGGGGCCGGGGTGGGCGCCGGCTTGTTCATGGATGAGGTCGGCAAGTTCATTACCCAGTCGAACGACTACTTCTACCCGGCGGCCGCGCCGATCATCTATGCCTTCTTCCTGCTGACGGTGTTGTTGTACGCCGAGGTCCGGCGCCCCAGGCGGCGCGACGCGCGGACGGAGCTCTACCTGGCGCTCGAAAGCCTGGAGGAGGTGCTCGACCGCGACCTGGAGGCGATGGAACGCGATGCGTTGGAAACGCGGCTGCACCACGTGATCGAGACGGCAGACGACGCGGACATGGTCCGCCTGGCGCGTGAACTGCTGGACTATTTGCACTCGGATGCCGTCCTGGTGGCGGACAACTCGCCGGGGTGGTTCGAAAGGCTGGCCCGGCGCTGGCGCGCATGGCAGGCGCGCTGGCTGAGCCGCTCTCGAGCGCGCGCCGCTCTGGCCGGAGGCCTGGCCGGCCTGGGCGCGCTGGGATTGTGGCGCAGCCTACCGGCCTGGAGCGCGTTGAGCCAGCCGGACCGGGTGGCGGCGCTGCTCTCGTCGCTCGTGGCTGCCGGGCGTATCGGGGGCCCGCGCGCGCTGGCATGGTTCGAAGCACGGCTGGCCCTGGAAGCGGTTGTCGGACTGATGCTGGGGGCGGCGGCGCTGGCCCTGCTCGTGCGCCGCGAGACCGGCGGGGTGGCGCTCGGCCTGATGGGACTGATGCTGTCGCTGACAGTCATCGACCTGATGGTCTTCTACTTCGACCAGTTCTCCACCATCCCCCTGGCGGCCGTTCAATTCACGCTGTTGATTGGCTTGCACGCCTACCGCCGGCGGTTCCTGAAGAGCCGACGTTGGGTGGACGCAGAGTAGCTCACTCGACTGATCTCAGCGTGCTGCGCGATGCAGGACGGCGCCAAACCCCGCGCGGTCCACTGCCGTTGCGCGTTTGAGCTGGGTTACTTCCCCAGGCGCTGCAGCCGGGGGTTTTCGACCCGGCCGTTCGTCATCCACGCCTCGCTCAGGGCGACCATCGCCACGAACCCGCGATTGAAGCCTGTCCTGCCCGATTGCTTTGCTTCTAATTTTGGCTGGAGTGTGGACCGGGTCTCGCCGGGGCTGGCCGTCTGCCTCTCTCCGCATGGCCCGACCGGCTGTGGCGGCCGGCGGTGCCGAGAAGGGGGACGGGACCGTCAGGGATGATGGGGCGCCCAATCACAGGGCAACAACGGGGTGCGTCGATGCGTGTCAGACGTGAGGCTCGAAGAGTCTCTCGCCGGCGCGCACCGGCACGGCGAGCCGGTTTTCGGCCGGGGTGATCGGGCACGACCAGCGGGCGCTGTAAGCACAGTAGGGGTTGTAGGCCAGGTTGAAGTCGACGTGGAACCGACCGCCGCCCAGGTCCTCGGGCTCCAGATATCGCCCGGCACCGTAGGTGTCCACCCCGGCGAGGGAGTCCACAAAAGGAAGGAAGGCACCGTAGTCGGCCTGATAGATCGTCAGGCTGGCGGCCTGGCCATCCACCTCGAAGCCAAACCGCCCAAGGCGCACGAAGCTGCGCACGTCACCCGTCGTGGTCAGCATCTCGAGCGTCTGCTGCTCGGGAAACACCTCCAGGGTGACGACCAGGTCGAGCGCGGGATTGGGGGGAAAGTAACGCAGGCCGGTGAAGCTCCGCTGCTGCTCGGGGGTGAGCGGACTCTGCGGGTCGAGGCGGAAGGATTCGTCCTTCTCTTGGCGAAATCGCTCCAGGTCATCCACGGTGCATCCTCCTGGCTGCGAAGATTATCGCACACGGCGCTCGGATCACTTCCGGCGTGACACGGTTGCTCAACCTCGTGGCCACATCCGGAATGATCTCGGAATCCTTCGATCTGCTGCCGGCATGCGACTGGCTACGGGCCGAGCCCTTCCCGGCGCGGCTGGCGAAGGGCGCTCGCTCGTTGTGGACTACGTCAGCGATCTGGTGGACTTGGAGATCCTGACACACGCCGGGAAGAGAATACCTGAGGAAGCCGCGGAGCGGATTGAGGGGACCTTGGGTGCCTTCATCGGTCGGCGGCGGTAAGGCCCGGAGGCGAATGCAAAGTTGGACCAGGCGGGCGCCCGGCAGGCGCACCATGAGCCGGGCCTGCCTCGATGTCCCCGGCAGGGCAAGTGAAATTCCCTTGTGGGTGTGCTCATATCCGGACAAACAGGACCTTTATAGGCTTGACAGATGGGCCATCCACCCCGATAGTGTGCCGCAGGACGCTACGGATGGAGGCGAACCACATGTCTGGCGGACGAGTGTTTGGGAGGGCGGCGGTCGTCGCTGGGCTGGCGGGGGTCCTGCTGTCCGGCTGCAACATGTCGGAGCCGTCGGTCGTTGGCACGCTGCCCGAAGTGGTACCGGACCTGACCGACTTGCAGCGGACCGAGCTGCCTGACGAATGTCTGATTGGCAGCTGGACGGTGGAGACGGGGGACCTGGACCTCTTCCTTGTCAACATGGCCCCGGTGCCGAACCTGCACGTGACCGACGGCACGGTGTACGTCGATTTCACCTGGGATGGCAACTACGTCTACGCCTCGGATGGATTCACTCTTCGGATCGACCTGGGGCCAGAACGGTACCTTCTGGGAACGGCGACCTTCCGGACGTCCGGGACCTACTCCACGGAGGCCGGCAACGTCATCCTGCACGACAGCGGCACGATCAAGCAAGTCACGGAGTGGAAGGCGGTCAAGAACGGCGTGGGTGTCGTGGCACCCGGTGCAGGCCCGGAGATATCCCTGGTCCCGAACGGGCCAGTTCCTTATGAGTGCAACTCGGGAGAGCTGGTACTTGATTGGGCTGGCCCCTACGGTGTGTCGCCGATGATCTTCACGAAACAGGCACAATAGCCTTCCTCGGCCGGCAGGGCGCGGGCACGTGCCGTGGTTGGAGGATCATGAGGCCAGGTCGCGGCTGAGGATCACCGTCCAGCTGACGGGTCCAAGGTGACTCCGATGTGCCGCGCTGGCCGCGATGCGTCCGTGCACTCAGCACTGGGCGCAGGCTTCCCGGTCGAGGTCGGCGTGCTTTCGTCCAGTCCGAGTTCGTAGCCGGCGGGCGTGTCCACGAAAGAAGGGCGGGCTGGCGCGCCGAGGCGGGCGATCAGGTTCCGGTGCAGCCGCGCCATGCCGGCCGAGGCTTCTCACCGACGCGATGAGCTTGAGCAGACCCGGCATGGGCCCCCTTTCGATCCTGGGGGCCCGTATGCTTGACGGCCCAGGCCGCCGATCTGCCTCCGACATCCCGTTAACATGAATCTTGTGCCGCTGGCCTATGATGATCGGAAGACGCAGACATTCTCCGTGCGCCGCGCCGTTCTGGTGAATCGGGCGCGGGCCGAGTGAGGAAACCGAGCATGGGAAAGATTATCGGGATCGATCTGGGGACCACGAACAGCGTGGTGGCAGTGATGGAAGGCGGCGACCCGGCCGTGATCACGACGGCCGAGGGCGGTCGGCTTTGCCCATCCGTGGTGGCGTTCGCCAAGAACGGGGAGCGCCTGGTGGGCCAGACGGCCAAACGCCAGGCGGTGGTCAACTCAGAGAACACCGTCTACTCGATCAAGCGCTTCATGGGCCGCCGGTACGACGAGGTGGAGGCCGAGCGCAGCATGGTCTCCTACCCGGTGATCGCCGGCACGGGCGGCGACGCGCGGGTCAAGATCCCGGCGACGAATAAGGAATACACGCCGCAGGAGATTTCGGCCATGGTGCTGGCCAAGCTCAAGGCAGATGCCGAAGCCTACCTGGGGTCGCCCGTCACGCAGGCGGTCATCACTGTCCCGGCGTATTTCAACGACTCGCAGCGCCAGGCGACCAAGGACGCCGGTCGGATCGCAGGGCTGGAGGTGATGCGGATCATCAACGAGCCCACGGCGGCGGCGCT
Organism: uncultured Chloroflexia bacterium; assembly: GCA_963743255.1. GTDB lineage: Bacteria > Chloroflexota > Anaerolineae > Anaerolineales > E44-bin32 > DYJB01. The sequence goes on along the minus strand of CAVUPD010000012.1, from coordinate 48,973 downwards.
GGCTTACGGCCTGGACAAGAAGGAGAACGAGACCATCCTGGTCTTCGACCTGGGCGGCGGCACATTCGACGTCAGCCTGCTGGAAGTCGGGGATGGCATCGTCGAGGTCAAGGCGACCAACGGCGACACGCATTTGGGCGGTGACGATTGGGACCAGGCGATCCTGACCTGGGTGGCCGAGGAGTTCCAGCGCAGCGCCGGGATCGATCTGCGCAAGGACCGGCAAGCGCTGCAGCGGCTGCGCGAAGCGGCCGAGAAGGCCAAGATCGAGCTGTCGACATTGTCGGAAACCGAGGTCAACCTGCCTTTCATCACCGCCGACGCCAGCGGGCCGAAGCACCTGCAGATGAAACTGACGCGAGCGAAGTTCGAGCAGCTGACCGACGCCCTGCTGGCCCGCGTACGCAAGCCTTTCGAGGCTGTGCTGCGGGATGCCAAGATGAGTGCTTCGCAGATGGACGAGGTGGTGCTGGTGGGCGGCGCGACGCGCATGCCGATGGTGCAGGAGTTGGTGCGTTCGATGACAGGCAAGGAACCTCACAAGGGCGTCAACCCGGACGAGGTCGTGGCCATCGGCGCCGCCATCCAGGGCGGGGTACTGGCCGGCGACGTCAAGGACGTGCTGCTGCTGGACGTGACGCCCCTTTCGCTGGGGGTGGAGACGCTGGGGAGCGTGATGACGACGCTGATCACGCGCAACACGACCATCCCGGTCAAGAAGAGCGAAGTGTTCTCGACGGCCGAGGACAGCCAGACGGCGGTCGATATCCATGTGCTGCAGGGCGAGCGTCCGATGGCGGGCGACAACATGACCCTCGGCCGCTTCCGGCTGGAGGGCATCCCGCCGGCGCCGCGCGGCATGCCGCAGATCGACGTGGCGTTCGACATCGACGCCAACGGCATCCTGAACGTGACGGCGCGCGACAAGGCCACCGGGCGTGAGCAGAAGGTGACCATCACCGCCTCGACCAACCTGGCCAAGGACGACGTCGAGCGCATGGTGCAGGAAGCCAAGCGGCACGAGGCGGACGACCGCAAGCGCAAGGAGTTGGCCGACGCCCGCAACCAGGGCGACACGCTCGCCTACCAGGCCGAGAAGGCGCTGCGCGACCTGGGCGACAAGGTCCCGGCTGCCGATCGGCAGAAGATCGAAGGCAAGGTGGCCGAGCTGCGCGAGGCGCTCAAGGGCGACGACCAGACGTTGATCAAGCGCCTGACCGAGGAAGTGCAGCAGGCCTCCTATGCCCTCAGCCAGCAAATGAATGCCCAGCAGGGCGACGGACCGACGCCGCCCGCTGCCGGCGGGACGGGCGGGGAGTTCCCGCAGTCCCCGCAGGGCGAGGTCATCGAGGGCGAGTTCCGCGAGGCTTAACCCGTAGACCGATCGACGAACCGACGAACCCCGGCCGAGCACGCGCCGGGGTTCGTGTGTTTTCGGGAGGCACACAAGAGCGAAAGCTTGGCGCCGTTCGCGGCTCTGCCGCCGCCGGGCGTCTGTCTTTGTCATCTGGCAGCCATGGTGTGGGCGGGCTATAATGAATCCCCGGAGCAGCGCGGTTCGATCCGTCCTCCCGGGGAGGTGGAACCCGTGGCGAGCCCCACCGAGCTTCCTCATTTCGCGTACTTCGAAGGCAAGATCGTCCCGTATGCCGAGGCCCGCGTCGGCGTGGCGACGCACGCCCTGAACTACGGCACCGGCGCCTTCGGCGGCCTTCGCGGCTATTGGAACCTGGATCAAGAACAGCTGTACGTCTTCCGGCCCCGCGATCATTTCGTCCGACTGCTCCTCTCGGCCAGGATGTTGTGCTGCAACCTCGATCTGACGCCGGAGGGCCTGACCGATTTGGCCCTGCAGGTCGTTCGGGCCGAAGGCTACCGGCGCGACTGCTACATTCGCCCGCTGATCTACAAGGCGTCCGAGGTGATCGGCGTCCGGCTGCACGACCTGCGCGACGAGCTGACGATTTACTCCGTGCCCTTCTCGAAGTACATCGAGCGCGATGACGATGCGCACGTGACCTTCTCCTCGTGGCGTCGCGTCGATGACAACGCCATTCCGGCCCGGGGCAAGATCATCGGGGCCTATGTCAACTCGGCGTTCATCAAGACGGATGCGGCCCGCTCGGGTTTCGACGAGGTCCTGGTGCTGACGCAGGAAGGGCACGTCTCGGAGGCCAGCGCCATGAACATCTTCATGGTGCGTGAAGGGCGGCTGATCACCCCGCCGGTCACCGAGAATATCCTGGAGGGGATCACCCGGCGCTCGATCATGGAGCTCGCCCGCGAAGAACTTGGCCTGGAGGTCGTCGAGCGGCCGATTGACCGGACTGAGGTTTACGTGTGTGACGAGTTCTTTCTCGCCGGCACGGCGGCGCAGGTGACGGCGGTGACGCAGGCCGACCGGCGTGCCATCGGCGCGGGGGTGATGGGCCCGATCACGGCCCGGCTGCGCCTGCTATTCGATGATCTCCTGCGCGGCCGCGTGCCGAAATACCGGCACTGGATCGAACCTGTCTATGTCGAAGTCGCCGCGCCGGCCAAGTAACGCAGGATCCTGAGGGAGGAAGAGCGGGGGCGCCGAAGGGCGCCCCCGTATTGTGCGCCATGCGCTTCCAACCACCCCGCCTGCTTGGTGCTCTGCTCGGGCTTGTGCTCCTGACGCTGACCTCGGGGGCGGCGGCGCTGGGCGTGGTTCGAACTCGGCGACCTCGGCTTCTCGGCCTGGATTGCCGTCTGGATCGCGCTGCCCTTGTTGGGCGTCCCGGCAGCGTTGGTGATCGCCTATCGGTTGTTCGGGCTGTTCTCGGCCAGCTACCATCTCGATCGGGACGGCTTCCAATTGCGCTGGGGCCTGGCGCTCGAGCACGTTCCGCTCTCGGAGGTGCTGGAGGTCAGACTTCCGGAGGCGGGAGAGGTGCGCCTGAAACCGGGGCGCGGAATCTGGTGGCCAGGGTGCCTGATCGGTCATCGGCCGGTGGAGGGCCTGGGATTGGTGGAGTTCTTCGCCACGACCGGCGCGGCAGGTATGCTGCTCCTGCAGCTGGAAGATCGCTGGCTGGCCATCTCGCCCGGTGATCGGGACGGCTTCCGTCAGGCGTACATCGATGTCGTGCGCATGGGATCGCTCGAACGTATCGCCGCTTTACGGGTGCGTCCCGACTTCCTCTTCAACCGCGTGTGGTCCGACCGCTGGGCGCGCGGGCTGGTGTTGGCGGGCCTGACGCTGTGCCTGCTGCTCCTCGGGTTTCTGGCCTTCCAGTCCTCGACGCTCCCGGCCCAGGTGCCTTTCGGATTCGACCCGTATGGAACGCCGGAGGCCTACGTTTCGCCCACGCGCCTGCTGCTCCTGCCGATGATCGCCGCCCTCTGCTGGTTGACCGATCTGGTCATCGGTCTATGGCTGTACCGAAACGACGACCAGCGTCTGCTGGCGTACGGCCTGTGGACGACGGCCGTCCTGGTGGCCGGGTTGCTGTGGGGGGCGAGTTTCCAGATCCTGGCGGCGGCGGGCTAGCCAGGATGCGTGCGTTGAGGCAAACCGGGCTCGCTTTGCGGATGGAGAGGATAGACGGCCTCGGACGCGACGGTGCGGCTTTCGATTCAAACGGGCCGCGATGGCCGTCGGCGGGGCGATGCTGCTGAATCCCCTGCAGCTGGTTGGCGGTTTCCTGTTGGCAGTCCTCGTGGCGGTCGGCGCGCAGGCCGCGGGTTCACTTTCTCGGAGTGGTGCAATCGCCGCCATGGCGGTCGGCACGCTGACGTTTGGCCTGGGCGGCCCGCTGCCTGCCGTGCTGCTGCTGCTATTCTTCCTTTCGTCGAGTGCGCTTTCCCGGGTGGGCGGTGAGCGGAAACTGCGCGTGGCGACGGCCTTCGCCAAGGGCGGCCGCCGGGATCACGGTCAGGTGCTGGCCAACGGCGGGCTGGCGGCGCTCCTATCCGTTGGATACGGGCTGACGGGAGATTCTCTCTGGCTCGCCGGCCTGGGGGGTGCACTGGCGGCGGTCAATGCGGATACCTGGGCGACCGAGTTGGGGGTGCTTGCCCGGCAGGCGCCGCGCCTGATCACCTCGGGCACAAGCGTCGAGCCGGGCACCTCTGGTGCGATCAGCGGGCCGGGCCTGCTGGCTGCGCTCGGCGGCGCGCTGCTGATCGGCATCCCTTTGGCGATCGCTGGAATGCCGACGCTGACGTTGGCGGCGGCTATCGGAGGGATGGCCGGGTCACTGCTCGACAGCTTGCTCGGCGCGACCGTACAGGCGATCTACACCTGTCCGGCATGCGCCAAAGAGACCGAGCGCCATCCGCAGCACACCTGCGGCACGCCGACGCACTGGCTGCGCGGCTGGCGGTGGCTCGACAACGACGGCGTGAACTTCAGCGCCTCCATGGCCGGCGCCCTCGTGACGGCAGGGGTATGGAGCGCAATCCGGATTCTGGTCTGACCTTTCGCCAGGAATTGGAGGTCAGTTTGGCAGAAGACACGCGAGATGATATCCGGCGGCTGCTCAAAGAGTTCGGGGTGCGCGCCGACGGGGCGATCGTCACTCACCTGGCGCAGGCGCAGGGGACGCAGGCGCTGCATCTGCGCTGCACGCTGGTGGATCTGACCGACTACGGCGACGGAGCGCCTCCCCGACCCCTGCAGCTCGAGGTCGAGGGGACCATCCGGCGGTAGCTCCGACTGCAGGCGCCTGCCCACACGGCCGGCGTCGCGGGGGTGAAACCCCCCTCCGGCTGGGCTAGAATTGGGCTGTCGGGAAGAATTCGCGCCAACCGGGCGGAGGGTCACGCATGACCTACGAAGACGTCCTCGCCGTGATCCTGGGGGGAGGCCGCGGCACACGCCTGTGGCCGCTGACCAAATTCCGCGCCAAGCCGGCCGTGCCGATCGCCGGGAAATACCGTCTGATCGACATCCCGGTCAGCAACTGCTTGAACTCGGGCATCCACCAGATCTCCATCCTGACCCAGTTCAACTCGGTCTCCCTGCATCGGCACATCGCCCGCACCTACAACTTCGACTCTTTCCATCCCGGCTGGGTGCAGGTGCTGGCGGCAGTGCAGACCTTCACCAGCGATGACTGGTATCAGGGAACGGCCGACGCCGTCCGCAAGCAGCTTTTCGAGATCGAGGTCACCGGCGCCCGCGATGTGCTGATCCTGGCCGGCGACCACCTGTACCGGATGGACTACGGCCATCTGTTGGAGGTCCACCGCGCCGAGCAGGCGGATGTGACCGTCGCCGTACAGCCGGTGGCGGAAGAGGACGCGGCGCGCTTCGGGATCCTCAAGCTGGGTGCGGACGGCCGCATCCGCTCGTTCGTCGAGAAGCCTCAGACGCCGCAGGCCCTGCACGGATTTGTCAGCCGCGACGACCCCGCTAAACCGTACGTCGGCTCCATGGGCATCTACATCTTCCGGTCCGAGGTACTGTCGGAGTTGATGGCCGGGCCGTTTACCGACTTCGGCGGCGACGTGATCCCGGCGGCCATCCAATCGCATCGCGTGTTCGGCTTTCCCTTCCACGGCTACTGGGCGGACATCGGGACGATCCGGGCGTTCTATGACGCCAACCTGGCCCTGGCGCAACCCCATCCGATGTTCAGTTTCGAGGACGTCTCCGGCCCGGTATTCACCAGGCCGCGCTTCCTGCCCGGCTCGCGCATCTACGATGTGAAGCTCGACCGAGTGCTCCTGGCCGATGGCTGCGTGGTGCAGGGGGCCGAGATTCGCTCGTCGGTCGTCGGGCTGCGCAGCCTGATCGGCGACGACGTCGTGATCCGCGACACGGTGCTGATGGGCGCCGACTACTACGAGGGCCAGGGGCCGGCCCGGCCTGGCAACACGCCCCCGATGGGGATCGGCCGCGGGTGCCGGATCGAGGGGGCGATCATTGATAAGAACGCCCGCATCGGCGAGAACGTCCGCATCGAGCCCTTCCCGCGCGGCGTCGATCTGGACGACCAGAACTGGACGGTGCGCGACGGCATCGTCGTGATCCCGAAGGACGCCGTGCTGCCACCGGGGTCGGTGATCGCGCCCTGACCCGTCCGCCATCCAGGAGTTGGAGCAGGGGCCGCAGCCGCCGACGGCTGCGCTTCGCGCCCGGAACCCCACCGGCGACCCCATCCGGGAAAGGAACGACCCGGCTCCAACCCGGCTTGTTGTGAATGGTACAATTGAGTAGGTGTTCATAGGTTGATGTCATGGTGAAGCGCAATCCGGCGCCCCTCGATGCGCATACTGCAGCCCATGTGGCCGAGCTCTTCCGCGCTTTCAGCGACGGCAGCCGGGTACAGATCGTCACGGCCCTGATGGAGGGCGAACGCAATGTGGGCACGCTGGCTCGCCTGGTAGGGGTGAGCGAGTCGGCCGTCTCCCACCATCTGCGCGGCCTGCGGCAGATGCGCCTGGTCGAAGCGCGTCGCAGCGGGCGCGAGGTGTTCTACCGCATGTCCGACCCTCACATTGTGGCCCTGGTACGCCAGGGGGTGGCGCATGTCCTCGAGGACTAGCGAGCCTGAGCCCCGGCGCACCGGCCGGGTGCTGATCGTGTTGTGTGCCCTGGCCCTGGCATTGCAGGGCATCGCCGTGCTGGCGGTGGACTTGCCCGGGTGCATCGAGATCGGCGGCGCGGCGCCGTCGTCGCACGTCCATGCCGCCGATGATCACCCTGAAGGATCGCAGGGACCTCCTGCCCTGCCTCGCTGGTTCGTCCCGAGCCTCCTCATGCGCCTTCCCTCCTCCGGGTCCCCTGATCCTCGCCCCTCGCCCGTCTTTCGTCTGATCCAGCCGCCTCGTTTCGCCTGAGATCCATCCCCGCAGACCGCGTCCCCCGAGGCCCATCGGCCGTGGACGTGGGACGCGGGCGGCTCCGTGGGACCGCGCCGTCGTCGTGCGCGCGGTTCAGCTGGCGAAGTGCCGTGGGAGGACCAGGAGAGACGAGCGATGTCCATGAAGATCAGCACCTCAAGTTGGAGCGCCCAGGCGGAGAAGACCTGGGCGGCGGGAAGCTCGGTGGCCGCGGCTCTGTTTCTTACCGGGCTCAAGACCGTGGTGGGTTTGGCCACCAACAGCCTGGGCATCCTGGCTGAGGCAGCCCATTCCGCGCTGGACCTTGGGGCGGCCCTGATGACGCTATTCGCCGTCCGCGTCTCCGACCAGCCCGCAGACAAGAAGCACCCCTTCGGTCATGGCAAGGTCGAGAACCTGTCGGCACTGTTCGAGACGCTGCTCCTGCTGATCACCTGCGCCTGGATCGTGGCCGAGTCCTATCGGCGGCTGTTCGTCGAGACGGAGCAGGTGAAGGCGTCCCCCTGGGCCTTCGTCGTCATGGCGACTTCGATCGTGGTGGATATCTCTCGTACGCGCGTGCTGCGCCGCGCAGCTCGGAAGCACGACAGCCAGGCGCTGGAGGCCGATGCCCTCCACTTCGAGACGGACATCTGGAGTTCGTCGGTCGTCCTCCTGGGCTTGGCCGGCGTGTGGCTGGCCGGGAGGCTACCCGGCCTGGAGTGGCTGCAGAGCGCCGATGCGCTTGCGGCGCTCGGCGTGGCCCTGATTGTTGTCATGGTCAGCTTCCGCCTCGGGATGCGTGCCGTTCAACACCTGCTGGACGGTGTCGAGCCGTCGGTCACCCGACCCATCGCAGATGCGATCCGGACGACCGACGGGGTGCGCGGGCTTCACCTGCTGCGAGTTCGGACAGCAGGATCGCAAACGTACGTGGATGTGCACATCTTGGTAGACCGCCGGGAGACGCTCTCCGAGGCGCACACCATCGCCCACCGGGTGCACTGCTCCGTGCGAGGCGTCGTGGCTCGTTCGGACGTCATAGTCCACATCGAGCCGGGGCGCCGGGAGACGGGTCGCGCCACGGAGGCCGAGAGGGAAGGCGAGGAATGTCGAAGCTGATCCAGGAGGACCAGGGGATGGAAAGGTCCGGGCTGCACACTAGAGGCGACTCGCACCGGCGCGCTTCGGCACTCTCGGACATCATCCTGGGAGGCCAGGACGGCCTGGTGAATGTCCTGGGCGTCGTCCTCGGCGTGGCGGCCGCCACCCAGGACACGCGCATCGTGTTGGTGGCGGGACTGGCGGCGACCTTTGCCGAGTCGGTTTCGATGGGGGCCGTGGCCTATACCTCCACGCTGGCTGACGCCGACGTCTTCGAGAGCGAGCGGTCGCGGGAGTACCGCCACATCGAGCGCCATCCGCACCTGGAACGCGACGAGGTGCGCGAGATCTACCAGCGAAAAGGGTTCAGCGGCGACCTGCTCGAGCAGATCGTCGAGACGATCACGGCCAACCCGGATGTCTGGGTGGCGGTGATGATGGCAGAGGAACACCAGCTGGGGCCGGTGGATCGGCGGTCGGCGTTCCGCGCGGCGTGGGTCGTGGGGCTTTCGGCGGTCGTCGGCTCGCTCGTCCCGCTGCTGCCGTTCCTCATCTTCCCGATCGGGGCGAGTATCCTCCTGTCGATCGTTGCGACTGCTCTGGTGCTTTTCGGGGTCGGTGCGGCCAAGGGGCGCCTGACGATCGGCCGTCCGCTGCGCAATGGACTGGAGATGGCGGCCATCGGGACGCTGAGCGCGATGGTGGGCTTCGCCATCGGCGCGCTCCTGAAAGTGCCGCCGACTCCGTGACGCGCATCGGATGGGAGCGAAGCGGCGTTGGGTACAGCCACCAGCCATCCGGGTCTAGATGAGAGGCGGCGCGTCCGATCCGGAGGAACGTGTGGGGGTCCTCAGAGGATTGGAAGGCCAGGCACCAGGCCGTAGCTGGGGGGATTTGCGGACCAGACGAACCAGGTCAGGTAGACCAGGACCCCAAGCAGTGTGGCCAGCATGTACAGGCCGTACGAGATGCGCATGAACAGCCGGTAGTTCGAGAATCGCAGCGGCTTGGGGACCAGACCGTTGGCCCGCAGCACGACGAACACCCCCAGAAGGAGCCCCGAGGCGCCGATCAGGCCGTGAAGGATCGAGATGGAGTAGAAGGGTTCGCCTGCCTTGGACGGGATCCCGGGCGCGACAAAATCGCGAAATGGCAAGAGCATCATCCAGGCGACCAGGCTGGCATTCAGCGCCGCGGCACTTGTCTGCACCCAGCGATGAGCCGTCACCCGCTTGCGCCGGATCAGCCAGACGCCCAGGGTGAACAACCCGGAGCTCAACAGGATCAACACCAGCGTCATGTCGGCTGCCCAGTTGGCGTTGGTGCCGAGGAAGCCGGGTTGGTGCAGGAACTCGTTCATACTGCCTCCCTGGCGCTCGTCCTCCCAACAAGTGGAAGATCGACAGCTCGGACTCGGCTGGACACGCCGGCGTGGGCAAGCGCGTGCGGCGACCTCGCGGCGAATGATAGCCCGGAGCATTCCGGCAGCCAAGGGATTGGGTGCCCGAATGGGGCAAGTGTTCGGGCAGGCGATCCGTCGGCCGGTTGGGAGTTCGCGCGCTTAGGCGCAGAGGAGGGCCGCCGCGGAAGATGGTTGACAGGCCGGGACGCATCGGGTGCCCGCACGGGCGCCCGATGGGCTCGACTCAAGAGGCGCTCTCTCATGCCGGAGTGACGGCCGCCTTCGGTCTGACCAGCAGCATACAGCCGATGGCGCCGGCCATGAAGATGGCGCTGAAGATCCAGATCGACGCGGGGCCGGTCAGGTCGATCAACTGGCCGCCGAGAATCGGGCCGGTGATCGCCGCCGCCGACGAGGCGAAGTAGTACAGCCCGGTGTACGCGCCGATGCTCTTCTGCCCGGACAGGTCGTAGATCATCGGCAGTGAATTGATGTTGACCAGCGCCCAGAAGCCGCCCATCACTCCCAAAACGACGAGCAGGAGCGTGGGATTGAGCACGAAGGCGCCGACGGCGAGCCCGAGCAGCATACCGATCAGCCCGATCAGGATCGTCGGCTTGCGGCCGACGCGTGTGGCAATCAACCCGCTGGGAATCGCGAACACGATCAGCGCCGCGGCGAAGGCAGTCAGCATCTGTGTGCCGCTCCCTACCGAAACGCCCAGGACGCTGCGGGCGTAGATGGTGAAGAAGGCCTCCATGGCGTTCCAGCCGACGAACCAGGCGAAGATCGCGGCCAGCAGGTACAGGCCGCTGACGTCCGGGCCGGTGGCCACCTGGCGAATCGCATCGCGCAGCCCGGGAGTCGCCTCGCCGGAAACAGAGGACGGGGCGGCAGGCTCGCGGACCGCCAACAGGACGACCAGGATGGCGACCAGCATCACGCCGGCGCCGACGACAAAAGGCAAGGGAACGCCGAGCTTGTACAGGGCGCCGCCGCCGAACAGAGCCACCGCGCCGCCCAACCCGCCCATCAGGTTGATCACGCCGTTGGCCTTGCTGCGCTCCCCGGGCAGGAACAGGTCACCCAGGTAGGCGATGGTTGGGGATCGAAACAGTGCCATGCCGATGTTGGTGCCCAGAATGGCCAGGGCGATCAAGACGAAGTTCTCGCGGACAAATGGGACGAGGACGAAGAAGATTGCCGCCAGCGGCGCGCCCAGCATCAAGAACGGCTTGCGCCGCCCGAAGCGCGAGCGCGTCCGATCGGACAGGCTTCCGATCCAGGGCTGGACAAACATGTTGATGATATTGTCCCAGGTGAGAATGAAGCCGGTCACCAGGGCGGAAAGGCCCAGGTCCTCGAGCATCGGCGGGATCAGGCTGTTGAACAGCGGCCACAGGATGCTGATGCCGAAGAAGCCGAAGCCCAGCAGGAAGGTCCTGCCCCAGGGGAAGCGTGGTGTCATACTGCACCTCTTGTCGAAGGGTCCGGCCATTGTAGGCGTCGGCAGGAAGGATGCAATCGTTCGCATCCGTTCGGAAGGGCATAGAGAGGGCGTCCTGGTCGCCGCCGATCGAGGGTCGGCCGCCAAATAGTCAATCTGGACATTGACGGGGGGGAGAACCTGCGGTATCATGTCTCATTGCTCCAAGTCGGCCACGCGTCGGGGGCCCCCCCAGGCGTGGCCCTTCCCATCGGTACAGACACAAGGGAGGTGAGGGCCCGTGTGATCCTGGCCGGATCGTCAGCCGCTTTTTCTACGTCAACTCAGGAGGAGAATCTGTGTCACGCCGAACGCTAACTTCTGCTATTGGCTTACTGGTGTTGGCGAGCATGGTCCTGGCCGGTTGTGCCCAGGCCACGCCCACCGAGGCACCAGCAGCAACGGAGGCACCGGCTACCGCTGCCCCGGTCGTCACGGAAGCGCCCCCGCCGTATGCCGGCATCTCCGGCGCCGGTGACTGCGCCAACGGGACCACCGTGGCGTCGGTCGAGGCGGTGGATCAGTTCACGGTCAAGTTCACGATGTGTGTGCCTGACCCGGCGTTTCTGTCCAAGATCGCCTTCAGCCCCTTCGGGATCTACCCGCAGGAATGGCTGGAAGCCAACACCGCCGCCGGATCGCGCCTCGACCATCCCGTCGGCACCGGCCCCTACATGGTGTCCGAGTGGACGCGCGGCGAGAGCCTGACCTTCACGAAGTTCCCCGACTACTGGGGCGAGCCGGCCGCGACCGACACACTCGTCTTCCGCTGGACCGCTGAGTCCGCCGCCCGCCTGCTGGAGTTGCAGTCCGGGACGGTCGACGGGATCGACAACGTCGGCCCGGATGACTTCGCCGTTGTCGAAGCCGACGCCGGACCTGCAGCTGATGGTCCGCCCGGCGCTGAACGTGTTCTACATCGGGATGAACAACACGTTTGCGCCGTTCGACATCAAGGAAGTCCGCCAGGCGGTGGCGATGGGCATCGACCGCCAGCGGATCGTCGATACCTTCTACCCGGCGGGATCCGAGGCGGCGACGTACTTCACGCCGTGCGCCATCCCCAATGGCTGCGTCGGGGACGAGTGGTACACCTTCGACCCGGCCGCGGGGAAGGCACTGCTGGCGACTGCCGGCTTCCCCGACGGCTTCAAGACCAAGCTGTTCTACCGCGATGTCGTCCGCGGCTACCTGCCTGAGGTGGCGCGCGTGGCGGAGGAGATCCAGGCCCAGCTCAAGGCCAACCTGAACATCGACGCCGAGATCGTGGTCATGGAGTCGGGCGCCTTCATCGAGGCGGCCAACGCCGGCACGCTCGACGGCTTCCACCTGCTGGGCTGGGGTGCCGACTACCCGCACATCACCAACTTCCTGGACTTCCACTTCAGCGGCAACAAGCTTCAGTTCGGCAACCCGTTCCCCGAGATCTATGAGACGCTGGCTGAGGCAGCCCAGATCGCTGATCCGGCGGCTGCCGAGCCGCTGTATGTCACCGCCAACAACGCCATCCGTGACCTGGTGCCCGATGATCCCGGTGGCGCACGGTGGTTCGGCGACGGCCTACCGCGCCGACGTGGTCAATCCGCAGGCCAGCCCGCTGACGAACGAGACGTTCAGCGTGACTGCACCGGGCGATCGCACGACCTTCGTCTGGATGCAGAACGCCGAGCCGATCAGCCTGTTCTGCCAGGATGAGACCGACGGCGAGTCGCTGCGCGCCTGCGAGCAGTTTGGACAGGCGCTGTACAGCTACGAGATCAACGGCACCGCCGTCGAACCGGCGCTGGCCGACGTCCTGCGAGCCGAGTGCGGACCTGACCGTCTGGACCTGCACGCTGCGCCAGGGCGTCAAGTTCCATGACGGCACCGACTTCGACGCCAACGACGTCGTCACGTCGTTCATCGCCGGCATCGACAGCACCAGCCCGCTGCACGTCGGCAACACCGAACGCCTTACGAGTACTGGATGACGCTGTGGGGCAACCTGTGGGGCGCCGCCAGCTCCGGGGTAAGTTCTTCCTCGGAGGCGTGACCACGTCGTTGCTTCTGAGCTAAGACACGCGGGATGGCCATGGCGGCCATCCCGCGTGTTGCTTCCCTCTCGTCCGGCAACTCCGGCTTGCCCATTTTGAGGGTCGGACGGTAAAATCTCGCCATGCTTCAGTACACCATCCGCCGGCTCTTGTCCTCGATCCCTGTTCTACTCGGGATCCTGCTGGTCACGTTCGCCCTGGCGCGCATGATCCCCGGCGATCCGTGCACCGCCATCCTGGGCGAGAAGGCCACGCCGGCCGTGTGCGAACTGTTCATCCACGACCGGGGGCTGGACCGCCCGATCTACGTGCAGTTCGGGATCTACATGACCGATGTGCTGCAGGGGGACTTCGGCAACTTCGATCCGCTTCAGTCGGCCGGTGTCGCTGATCCTGGTCGAACGGCTGCCGATGACGATCGAACTCAGCCTGGCGGCCCTGACGCTGGCGGTGATCGTCGGCATCCCGCTGGGGATGCTCTCGGCCATGAAGCACAACACCACCACCGATGTGGTGACGATGGTCGGCGCCAACATCGGGGTCTCGATGCCGGTCTTCTGGCTCGGGCTGATGCTGGCCTATTTCTTCGCCCTGGTCCTGAAGGACACGCCGTTCTGGCTGCCGCCCTCCGGCCGGCTGACCGCCGGCATCAGTTCGATGCCGTTCTACGAGGTCTTTGGCTGGGGGGTCGATCCCGAAACCGGGACGTTCAAACTCCTGAACTTCTTCTCCAACCTGTACGTCTTCAACTCGATCATCACCGCTGACTGGAAGGTGCTCGGCGATACGCTCAAGCACCTGATCCTGCCTTCGGTGGCGCTGAGTACGATCCCCATGGCGATCATCGCCCGCATGACACGCTCCAGCCTGTTGGAGGTGCTGGGGAGGGAGTACATCCGCGCCGCCAAGGCCAAGGGCGTGCCGTACCGCACGGTGATCATGAAACACGCGCTGCGCAACGCACTGCTCCCGGTGGTCACGATCATCGGCCTGTCCCTGGGCGGCCTGCTGGGCGGGGCGGTGCTCACCGAGACGATCTTCGGACTGTCCGGCGTCGGTCGGGCGCTGTTCGAGGCGATCACCGCCCGCGACTATCCCATCATCCAGGCCTTCACGCTCGTGGTGGCATTCGGCTACGTGATGGTGAATCTGAGTGGTGGATCTGAGCTATACGCTGCTCGACCCGCGCGTGAGACTCCAGTGAGGACACAACCATGACGGCCAGCGACCGCGTGGTGGCGGAAGGGCTTCGGTTGGACGCCGAATCACTGGGGGGCGAGCCCACCAGTCTGTGGCGCACGACCTTCCGACGCTTGCTGCAGCGGCGCTCGGCGATCGTCGGCATCGCGATTCTGGGAATCCTGGTCGCCACGGCTGTCCTGGCCCCTCTTATCGCCCCGTTTGCACCGGATCAGGTGCTGATCGGCCTTGAGGAAGGCATCAAGAAGCGATCGGGTCCCTGTATCCATCTGCTCGGATGCCCGCCGGAACAGCCGGAGCATATCCTGGGCGTGGACGGCAACGTCCGCGATTACTTCAGCCGGATGATCTTCGGCTCGCGCTTCTCGCTGATCATCGGGTTTACCACCGTCGGGTTCGCCATTGTCATCGGGACGACGCTGGGCGCGCTGGCCGGTTACCTGGGTGGATGGTTGGACAACGTCATCATGCGTGTCATGGACGTTCTGCTGGCTTTCCCTTCCCTGCTGTTGGCGATAGCCATCGTATCCGTCCTTGGGCCCGGTCTGATCAACGCGCTGCTGGCGATCGGCATCGTCACCATCCCGGCCTACGCCCGTGTGATGCGCGCCAGCGTGTTGTCGGTCAAGGAGACCAACTTCGTGGCGGCGTCGAAGGCCCTGGGCGCCGGCACCGCCCGCATCCTGCTCGTCTCGGTGCTGCCCAACGCCGTCACTCCGCTGATCGTGCTCGGGACGCTGGAGGTGGCCTCTGCCATCCTGAGCGCTGCGGCGCTCTCGTTCCTGGGGTTGGGCGCACAGCCGCCGACTCCCGAATGGGGGTCGATGCTGAGCGCCGAGCGCAACCAGGTCTTCACCGCGCCCCACCTGGTGTTCTTCCCCGGTCTGGCGATCACTTTGACCGTGCTTGGATTCAACCTGCTGGGCGACGGCCTGCGAGACGCGCTCGACCCGCGCCTCGGGCGCGGGACCAAGGTCGAGGTCGTGTAGCGATTCCGTCTTCGGAAGCCCCGACGGGCTTCCGAAGACCGTGACAGCCCGCGTGTCCGCCACGTCCCCCCGAATCTCCGTTCTACTTCCCTGCCGCAACGCATTCGCCACGCTCGACGAGGCCGTCAACTCCATCCTGAACCAGTCGCTCCCCAACCTGGAGGTCGTGGCCGTCGACGACGGCTCGGAAGATGGCACCGCCGAGCAGCTCGAGCGTTGGACGGAGCGCGACCGACGGGTGCGGGTCCTGCGCTGCCCGCACCGGGGGCTGATCGAATCCCTCAACGCCGGACTGGCCGCGTGCAGGGCGCCGCTGATCGCACGCATGGATGCCGATGATCGATCTCACCCCGAGCGGCTGGCGGCACAAGAGGCGCTGCTGGCGGATCAGCCGGACCTGGCCGCCGTCGGCTGTCTGGTGGAGGCCTTTCCGCTGCAGGAGGTCGGCCCGGGGCTGGCGCTGTATCTCGATTGGCAGAACAGCCTGATCACCCCCGAGGCCATCGCCCGCGAGATCTATGTCGAGAGCCCGCTCGTTCACCCGTCGGTGATGATGAGGGCGGAGTGGATCCTGCGCGTCAAGGGATACCAGGACCGCGGCTGGCCGGAAGACTACGACCTGTGGTTGCGGCTGCACGCGGCCGGAGGGCGATTCGCCAAGGTCCCCCGGACGTTGTTTGCATGGCGGGAGCATGCCGGCCGGCTGACGCACGGCGACCCGCGTTACGCAATCGACCGCTTCCTGCGAGCCAAGGTCTTCTACCTGTCGCGGGCCCGTTGCACGGGAGACAGTCGGTGATCGTGTGGGGCGCCGGCATCGTCGGCAAGCGGCTCTCGCGCCTGTTGCTGGCCGAAGGCATTCCGCTGGTGGCGTTCGTAGATATCGATCCGGCCAAGATCGGCCGCACACGGCGAGGGCTTCCGGTCATCGGGCC
The DNA here is from genome assembly GCA_963743255.1 of uncultured Chloroflexia bacterium. GTDB lineage: Bacteria > Chloroflexota > Anaerolineae > Anaerolineales > E44-bin32 > DYJB01. Next base: position 33,032 of record CAVUPD010000012.1, on the reverse strand, counting down.
GGGTGAGTTCCTGACGTGGTGGCGGCGAGGCCCACGGCCGGTCCTGCTGGCCGCGGTGGGTGCGCGCGGGGCCCGGGGGCTCGTGCGGCAGCAGATCGACGAACTAGGGCTGGTGGAGGGGAAGGACTGGTGGGCAGTCGCCTGACTGCCCGCGTCCGTTCTCCCCGCGGCGGCCAGCGCCTCTCCCAGAGGCCGGAAGTCGCGGTCCGCCCCGCGGTGCCTCGACGATCAGGCCCCTCCCGAGGCGCCGAGCCAAACCCGCAGGCGCGAACAAAGCGCTTCGATCTCGGACGGACCGCCGCGGGGAGCCTCCGGCCATTCGTCGACCCGCGGGCCGCGGAACTCCTCGGGTGCCCCAGGATAGCGCGCCACCACATGGACGTGCGCATGCGGCACCGCATCCCCCAGCACAAAGGCGTAGATGTGGTCCGCCCCTTCAGTGGCGACGAGGGCGCGGCTTAGGCGTGCCACCAGCAGGCCGAGTGCCTGCGCTTCCTCATCCGTCAGCCCCTCGAGGCCTGGGACATGCCGCTTCGGCTCGGCCATCAGATATCCGAGGTAGGCGGTCGTCTGCCCGGGGCGGATCTGCGCGTGGCAGGCCGTGAGCAGGTCATCTTCGATGATTGTCCCGCCCGGGACGACGATCTGACCGAGGTGTTTCCGGCAGATGAGGCAATCGGAATCGGCGAAAGGTCCCATCGGAGGCCGGCCCCCGCCGTCTACTCGATCAACAGGAACGCATAGCGGTTCATCGGCGCCGTAACGTCGGTAAGCACCTCGATCGGATACCCGACCTGACGCACAGTGGCGAATACGTCCACCGCCATGCTCTCCGGTGACGGGCGGGAAAGGGCAGGCTCCTTGCACTCCGCACGCTGGGGGACACACTCTGCGCACAGGTGACACGAGTCCATAAAGAGCACGAAGGCCTTCGGGTAGCCGGCGAGGAAAACCTGGCGCTCGACCGCCGCCAGAGCCCGGTTGGTGCGGGCGCTCCAGGTGCGCCGTGCCGCGGCTTCCGGGGCGACTTGCTCGAAGTGAATGGCGACCGCGCGCTGGTACTCGCAAAAGAACTGGTGGCAATCGTCGACGCTCAGGGTGTTGGGCGGGCAGGATGCCGCCCTTCCGAAGTGGGGGCACCCGAACTGGCACTTCATCCGCACCCATTGCGAGACGACGATCTGGGTCGGGTCGAGCCACCGGTAGTCCGGGAAGGCGTGCTGGGCCAGGATGGACTCGACGGTTGGGCGGTCGGCCATCTCGTTCTCCTCCAGGCGGGAAGAACTCTACTTGAAGAGCAGCAGGAGCATCTGTACCGGCGTGCGTGCCCGAATGCTGTGGGTCAGCTTGGCCTGCATGTGCACCCACGTTCCGGGCCCGGCCTTCTGGTCCTCGCCGCCGAGCGTCAAGTCGGCCTCGCCGCGCAGGAAGTGCAGGATGGCCGGGTGGGAGGCGGTATGCTCGCTCAGTTCCTGCCCGGGAGCGAAGGCGAACAGGATCGCCTTCATCTGGTCGTCCTCGAAATAGGTGCGGCTGAGGATGCTGTCGCCGGGCACCTCCGGCGTCTCGCGTGCCAGATCCTGAATCAAAAGGTACGGCTGCATCATGCCTCCAAGCGAAGACCTCCGAGGTCGGCGATCGGCCTCGGAGGTCGGACGGTCCGCGTCTGGACGGTTCGTCGATCCGTGGCGGGTCAGTGCCCCGAACCTGACGTCATTGTACCTTGGAAGACGGAGGGATCCTCCGGGCCGTCGACGATCAAGAATCCGGCCAGGCCGCGCTCGAGGCGGCTCAGGGCGTGGTCGACCAGGATGTAGCGGCCGGGAACCTGGAGCTCGAACTCCACCATCGTCGCACCGCCCGGCGGTACCGACACCGTCTGCACATTCTCCAGCGGCGAACCGAGGGCGGCGAAGGGGTACGCCCGGTCGAAGATCTCGCCGATGACATGGAACGACGATGTGAAATTGGGCCCGCCGACGCCGAAGAAGATACGCACGGTCTCGCCGACCGAAGCCCGAAGCGTATTGGCGTCCTGGGTGAGGGCGCCGGCGGCGCCATTGAAGACGAAGTACTCCGGGGCCTCGCTCAACAGCTTGGCCTCGCTGAAGTCGAGATGACCCTGCGCGCCGAAGGGCTGCTCGGTGTAGACCTCGCCCTGCATGACGTAGAACTCGCGATCGACGGCCGGTAAGCCGCCGGTGGGCTCGACCAGGATCAGGCCATACATCCCGTTGGCGATGTGATGGGCGACGCTGGGCGTCGCGCAATGGTACACGTACAGGCCCACGTTCAGCGCCTTGAAAGCAAAGGAAGTCTCCTGCCCCGGATTGGTCTGCGTGAAAACTGCGCCGCCGCCCGGGCCGGTCACGGCGTGCAGATCGATCGAATGCGGGAACGCACTCGAGGTTTCGTTCTTGAGGTGCAGTTCAACCGTGTCTCCCAGGCGGACGCGGATCATCGGGCCGGGGATGGTGCCATTGAAGGTGAAGTAGCTGAAGGTTGCCCCGTCAGCCAGTTGGCCCTCGACCTCCTTGGCGGTCAGGTCGACGCGCACGTTGGTGGGCCCGCGCGAACCGATCGGTTTGGGGAGATCGGCCGGGTTGTGGACGACCGAGACGCCGGCGGCGACCGGCGCAGCAGGCTCGCCGACGATCAGCTTGCCGAACATCCCCGCCTGCCGGTGCCCGGGGACGGAACAGTAGTAGACGAATTCGCCTTCCTGGTCGACACGGAAGGTAACCGTCTTGAGCTGCCCCTGCAGGTCGACGACGCCGGAGGCGACTTGGAACTCGTCGATGGTCAGGTCGTGCATCACGGCGTCGCCGTTGACTAGCGTGATCTCCACCACGTCACCCGGCTGCACCTGAAGGACAGGGTTGACCTGTTTGTCGATCGTTCCGCCGACGCCGACGAAGACCAGGGTGTTGGTCCCTCCGCCCGTGACGAGCGTGAATTTCACCGTGGGGGTGAGGGCAACTGGCACTGGGGCGACGGCAGTGGGGGGCAGGGACGGAGGGGGCGCCACCGGTGTCGGCTCGGGTGTCCCGCCACAGGCGGCGAGCAACAGCGCGGCGCAGGCCAGGAGGAACATCGAGCGAGTTGCGTGAGGCGTCATCGGGAGTCTCCTTCGACCGGTATCGGAAAGCGATCGTCCCCCGCCGGACGGCGGAGGCCGTCCAACCGGGAGCGGTAGTCTTGAAGGGTCACGCCATGCACGGCCAGCGCCTGACGAAGCGTATCGAATCTCGCTGAAGTCGCAGCCCACGCACCCGAACCGCAGGGCGAGGAACACGGCTACGGCTTCGGGGCGGCGCACCAGGTAGTCGGCGATCGGCAAATCCAGGTCGCCATGGGCCAGGAGGGACGGACGGTCCATACTCCCACAGTATCCGGGGTGGCCCGTGCGGTCGTTGCTCTGGCGCAAGGAGACGGGCGGAAAGGCCGCGCAGGCCCCGGCAGGCGCATGCCGATGGGGGTCAGGGAAGGCGGGGCAGGGGGTCCTGGCGAGAGGGAGTGGGGGGCAGGTCGTCAGCGAGCGTCGCCAGAGCGTGCGTGTCGACAACCAGCACGCGCTCGCGCCCGACGAGAAGCAGGCCCTGGCGCTCCCATTCCTTGAGCGTCCGGCTGACCGTAAATAGGCTGGTTCCGCTAAGCTCGGCCAGGGTCTGACGGGTGAGAGGGGCGTCCAGCAGGACTCCTTCCTGGGTGCGGCGGCCGATCTGGGCCGCCAGGCGGGAGATCGTCCGCGCCACACGGCATTCGGCGCGTTCCGTGGAGAGTTCGCGCAGTCGATCATGGACCGCACGCAGCTTGCCGGCGGCGAAGTGCAGCAGATTGATCGCCACCCGCGGATGCTGCACGAGCAGGTCGTCGAACTCGCGCGGCGTGATCGCCAGCGCTACGACATCGTCCAGCGCCAACGCGCTTCCAGGGTAGGTCCCGTCATCCAGATTCGGAAGGGCCCCGGCCAGATCGCCGGGGCCCAACAGGTGCAGAATGACCTCGAGCCCCTCGGGCGAGGTCTGGACGATCTTGACTCGGCCCTCTGCCAGAAGGTAGTACGCGTGCGCCCGGTGGCCTTCGTGGAACAGGGCCTCGTCGCGCGCGTAATGATGGGGGCGGAACATGACAGCGATGTGGCGAAGATCAGATTCACCCAGGCCGGAAAACACCTGCGCGCGGGCGAAGGCGGTGGTCGCCGCGTCATCCCTGGCTGTATCCACGCGGCGATTGTATCACGACCAATAATGCCAACTAAGTGTGTATTGCGGGCTACGACTGGCGGGGAACAGAGGGTCGGGGTGGCCGCGGGATCAGGGCCGGCACAGCGGCCTGGTAGGTGGCATAGGCCTGCCCGAACTCGGCCGCAAGCCGGCGCTCTTCCAACCGGCTGCCCACAAGGATGTACAAGGTCAGAGCCAGGTTGAGCGCCAGAACGCTGGTCGTCATCACCGGCGTGAGCCAGATCAGGAGCAGCCCGGCGGTATACAGCGGATGCCGCACCCAGCGGTAGAGTCCGGTCACAATCAACTGCGCGGGTTCGGCGTTCGGGCCTTCCGTCAACTGACGCAGGCCGAGGAACGACCACGGATCGGTCTGCAGCAATCCTGCGATCAACAGCATGAGCGCCGCCGCCTGCCCCAGGATGGCGAGCGCCGACCAGGGCAGGTGTAACTGGTAAAGTCGCGTCCCGGGGAGCAAGACAAGCAGGGCAAACACAGGCAGGAAGGAGACGATGGCGAACGCGTTGTACGCCAAGCGGTAGAAGCGATCCGTCCTTGGCCCGAAGTGTGATCGGGCCCACTGCTTCACCCCAACGGATGCCAGCAGGCTGTGGACTGCGCCGTAAACACTGACGCCTGCAGCGATGGCCAGCGGTCCGATCATCGATCAGCCTCCCGGAGCGGCGGGATTGCCTCGCCCGATCAGCGGCGCCAGGCGCGGCCGCATCGCCTGCCAGATCGGGCATCGGTCGGCTACGGCGGTGAACAGCACCACGCCGCCCAAGCCGAGCAGAAGGATAGACGGGCCGGCGCTCAATCCCAGGAGGAGGATCGCCGTCCCGGCGGCCATGCGCAGGACCCGGTTGCCGGGGGCGATCCCGCGCCGCACCGGTGCCTGGCCCGAGAGGGCAGCTTCAAACACGGCGCGCAGGTCGGCCCCTGATCCGGCGCCCACCTTGCGTGTGATTTCCCTGCCGGCCATGAAGGCGACCATGGTCGGAACGCCGATCACGCCCAACCCGCGGACGATTTCCGGTTCCTCGTCGGCGTTGACTCTCCAAACGTCGACTCGGCCATTGTATTCGCGCTCCAGGCGCTCGACCATCGGCGCCATCCAACGACACGGCGTGCACCAGGGAGCCCACAGATCAACGATCACCGGGCGCGCCTGGGAGGTCATTCGGTCGGCAAAGGCCTGAGGGATCATGCATTCGCTCCAAAGTTCGAGGGGGCACACTGCGCCCCCTCGAATTGATCCACTGGGAAACTCTAGGCCGCCTTGATCGTACGGAACTTGAGGACGGCGTAGATCGGGCAGAAGCCGATTAGCCCGGTGAGCAGCGGCACGAAACCAACGTACTTAAGGAAGGTTCCCCAACCGCCGGTCACAACGCCCGCCCAGCCCAGGTAGAGCAAGACGACGCCCAGCACGATGCGCACGATCCGATCCCAGCCTGCTTCATTCAAGTACTTCATCGCTCGTTCCTCCGTGGAATTGTCCTGTACCTAATAGACGGCCTGGGGGGTCAAAGGTTACGCGGCAGGATCCGGAGTGCGGGCTGCAAATCGGATGCGCACTGCCCGATTGACAGGATTTGGACGGGAGGAGTGAGCTAGGGGATGCGGTCCTTGCGGTCGGCCAGGGAGCGCTGCAGGCGGGCGAACAGGTCGGCGCGCCGTTCGATGGGGATGCCGTGGCGGCCGGTTTCCCGGTACAGCACAATCGTCTGGCGCGTGGTGTCGAGCACGACGTGACAATTGTGGCAGGTGGCCAGGTGTTCGCTCGCCTCAGCCGTCAACTCCTCGCTCAGATTGCGGTCGATGTAGTCCGAGAGGTACTGGATGAGCTGTTCGCAATTCATGGCGTGCCACCTTCCCGGGGCATCCGCTCGCTGAAGTAGACGGACAAGCGCTCGCGCAATGCGAGCCGCGCCCGATGCAGACGGACCTTGGCGGCGCCCTCCGTCAGGCCGAGCGCCTCGGCCGTGTCTTCGGTCGATAGGCCCTCGATGTCCCGAAGGAGAAAGACGACGCGCAAGCTCTCGGGCAGCTCGCCGATCGCCCGGTCGAGCTCGACGGAAACTTCGCGATCGGACATCCAGCGCTCGGGGGTCGTCGTCCAGTCGATGATCGACCGCGGAAGCGGAACGGCCTCGCCGGTTTCAGGATCGGCCTCCGGTTCGTCGGGCGGCAGGGGCTCGTCCGTCCGGCGCCTCAGGCGATCGAGCGAGGCGTTGTAGGCTACCCGATAGAGCCAGGTGCCGATACTGGAGCGTCCCTCAAAGCGATTCAGATGTGTCACTGCGGACAGGAAGGTCTCCTGGACGATATCCTCCGCCGCCGCCGGATCGCGCAGGACCCCCAGGGCCAGCCGGTAGATACGGTCCGCAAAGGTCTCGAACAGGGCGCTGAGCGCAGACGGATCCCCCGCCCGGAGCGCATCCAGGGAAATCGTCGGAACCGCCATCAACCCTATCCCCTTAGACGGGCACCGCGCCCGCGAGGTTACACCGATCCCCGAAGGGCCTTTGCGCCTGACGGGGTTCCGCGCAGGCGGGCCAGGGCGGCGCGTGCCGGGTCGGCCGTCAGCCAGAGCAGGAATGTCTGCAGGATGGCCGAAGTAACGCACCAGGCGCAGGTAGCGCCGAGGACGAAAGGTTCAAGGAACGTCAGGTAGACCGAGAACAGCGTCCCGACGACCGCCAGCGCAAACAAGGCGATGCGAAGCACATCCCGCAGTCTGTCGGGGACGAAGCGGGAGGCGGCCCACGTCAGGATGAAGGCGGCGTAGCCGAGCACGCCCAGGACGCCGATCGGGATCACGCCGAACAGGAATGCATACGAGCTCTGCTGCACGACGTTGCAGTCGCCCACCGGCCCGCAGAACGCCGGATCCCCCGTCAATTCGATCAGCGTCAGGTAGGCCGCGATGGCCAGGCCGGCCGCAGCCAACACGGGGCTGATCCAGACGGCGATCCGGGATTCGGTAACCGGGGCGCGCCACACCCAGCGTGCGGCGACCGCCACCAGGCTCACGAGCATGCCGATCAGGACGACGATAGCCAGCGAGTTGCCCAGCGGATCCTGCTGCAGTCGCTCGACGACCGACTTGGGCGCGGCTGGTGTGGCTTCCGGGCTCTCGGCACCGGCCTGCATGGCGGCAATCATCTCCGGCAGGCCGGGGATCGCCGGCCAATCGATGCCGCCCTCCAACAGACCTTGCTCGATGAGGCCAGGGAACGTCTCGGGGATCTCGCCTGATCCGACGAGGACGACATCCCCGACGAAGAGCATCGGCACGCCGCGCCGTTCCTCGGGGACGCCGAAGGTGGCGATGGCCGAGGCGTACAGCGCCGAGCCCTCGGGCACGGTGACGTCGATGCCGATGATGGACAGCTGGTCGCCGTAGGTCTCGAACAGCGGAGGCAGGACTTCCTGGATCACCGTCTTACAGTGAGCACAGGTCGGCGAGTAGAACAGGATGGCGTGCACAACCGGAGCCTGAGCAAAGGCGGCGGAGGGAAGCAGCAGCGCGATCAAGATGATGATGCTGATGAGGCGGAGGGCTCGAGACATGCGTGGATCCTCGCAGACGAGTCGGGTGGAGTTTATCACGCGGGCTGGAGAGCGGCCGTCTCGGACGGGCCCGCATGATACAATCGCCCGAGGCCGCCGGTCTTCTCCCATTCATGACCCTCTCGTCTGCATGTATCTTCTGTCGCATCGTTGCCGGTGAGGCCGAGGCCAGTCTGGTCTACCGGGACGAGGCGGTCACGGCATTCATGGACGCGCACCCCGTTGCCGAAGGTCATCTGCTGGTGGTCCCCAACCGGCATGCCGCCGGGCTGGAAGACCTGGACGAATCCGAGGCTGCGCCGGATGATCTCGATCGGCGCGCAGGCTGGCGGCGGCGCTGCGCCGATCGGGCCTGCCGTGCGACGGGGTGAACCTGCTGCTGGCCGACGGCCAGGCGGCCGGACAGACGGTCTTCCACTGTCACCTGCACGTCATCCCGCGCACCGCCAGGGATGGGTTTGGTTTCCGGCGGCCGCTGGGCGTCGGCCGCGATGCCTCCCGGCAGATGCGCGAGGCCGCCGCCGTGCGGATCCGTGCTCAGGTCGAGACCTAGCCGTGCCGCAGCCGCCCGGCCGGCGAGGCTCTAACGTCACGGAATGGAGTCGAGTGTGAAGCGCGTGGTGGTGTACTGCGGCTCGAGCGACGACATCCGGCCGGTCTACCTGGAGGCGGCGCGTGCGATGGGGCGGGCGCTGGTTGAGCGCGGGCTGACACTGGTCTACGGCGGCGGCCGCACAGGGATGATGGGCGCCGTGGCCGAAGCGTCCCTGCAGGCCGGAGGGACCGTGGTCGGCATCATGCCGCGGCAGTTCGACACGCCGGCCCTGGCGCATACGGGGCTGAGCGAGATGATCGTGGTCGACTCGATGCACCAGCGCAAGGCGCGCATGGCGGAGATGGGGGATGCCTTCGTGGCGCTGCCCGGCGGGTTCGGCACGTTCGAGGAATTGTTCGAGATCCTGACCTGGGCGCAGATCGGGATGCACCACAAGCCCATCGGACTGCTGAACGTTGAGGGCTACTTCGATCCGCTGCTGGCGCTGATCGAGCACGCCCGCACCGAGGGCTTCATCTACGCCATCCACCGCGCCCTGCTGGCCTGCGAACGCACGCCCACTACGCTCTTGGATCAGCTGGCTGCCTACGCGCCGCCGCCAGGTCTGGAGCGTTGGATCGATCGCGACGGCGGCACGGCCGGGACACCATGACCGATCCGATCCGCGTGCTGCATTTCGCCGACCTGCACGTCGGCATGGAAAACTACGGCCGGCTGGATCCAGCCACCGGCACCTCCAGCCGGGTGCGCGACTTTCTCGAACGCCTGGACGAAGTCATCGACTACGGCCTGACGCATGAGGCGGACCTGGCGGTCTTCGCCGGCGACGCGTTCAAGAATCGCGAGCCCGATCCGACGCAGCAGCGCGAGTTCGCCCAGCGCATCAAACGGCTGGCGGATCAGGTGCCGACCCTGCTGCTGGTGGGCAATCACGACATGCCTGGCATGGCCGTCAAGGCCAGCGCCGTCGATATCTTCCAGGCGCTTGCGGTCCCCGGCGTGATCGTCGGGCACAAGAGCGGCTGGCAAGAAGTGACGACGCGGCGCGGTCCGGTCTTCCTGGCCTGGATGCCGTACCCGATGCGCAACCGGCTGCTGGCGCGTGAAGAGAACCAGGGCAAGACGATCGACGAGCTCGAGCTCGCCCTGCGCCAGACGGTGTCCGACATCCTTGGCGACCTGGCCCAGGAAGCCGCTCGGCACGCAATGCCTCGCGTTCTGGCCGGGCACTTCTCGGTCTCCGAGGCCAAACTCGGCTCCGAGCGCACGGTGATGCTCGGAAGGGATGTGGCCGTGACCACATCGACGCTGGCCGATCCGGCCTGGGACTACGTTGCCCTGGGTCACATCCACCGTCATCAGGACCTGAACCCGGGGGCGGCGCCTCCGGTTGTCTACAGCGGCTCGCTCGAGCGGATCGACTTCGGCGAGGAGCACGAGCCCAAGGGATTCTGCTGGGTGGAGCTCGAGCGCGGCGCAGCCCGCTGGGAGTTCATCCCCGTTCGGGCGCGGCCGTTTCGAACGCTGCAGATCGATGCCCGGCAGGCGCCGGACGCCACCGCGGCCGTCGTCCAGGCGGCGTCGCAGGCCGAGGCGGACGGAGCGGTGGTGCGGGTGCAGGTCCAGCTCCGGCCGGAGCAGCAGGCGACGTTTCGGGAGGCCGAGGTGCAGTCGGCGCTGGGGAAGTCATCCAGCGTGAGCATCACGCGGGAGGTGGAAACCGAAGCGCGGGCACGGTTGGGCGACCTGTCACCCGAGGCGCTGACGCCTTTCGAGCTCCTGCAGCGTTACTTCGAGTCACGCCGGGTCGAAGAGGCGCGTAAGCTCGCGCTGTTGGCGCGGGCGGAGGACCTGCTGCGTGATCCCGACTGAAATCGAGGTCGAGAACTTCCTGGCCTACCGCTCGCCGGGCACGCTTCGGCTGGATGGCATCCACATCGCCTGCCTGTCCGGGCCGAACGGAGCCGGCAAGTCCTCGCTGTTGGACGCCATCACCTGGGCGCTGTGGGGGAAGGCGCGCAGCAACTCGCCGGACGACCTCGTGCACCAGGGCGCCCGCAACATGCAAGTACGCCTGGCGTTCGAACAGGCCGGCGACCGTTACCAGGTCATCCGACAACGCAAGGCCGGCAAGCAGGGCGTCTCGGGGCTGTCGTTCCACGTCTGGGACGCACAGGGCGAGGCGTGGCGCGATCTGTCGGCGGCACGCCTGGTCGACACGCAGAAGAAGATCGAGGCGCTGCTGCACCTTGACTACGACACGTTCATCAACTCCGCCTTCCTGATGCAGGGGCGGGCGGACGAGTTCACCACCAAGACCCCCGCGCAGCGCAAGCAGGTGCTGGCCACGATCCTCGGCCTGTCGAAGTGGGACGTCTACGAGTCTCGGGCCAAGGAGCGCATCAGCGTCACGCGGGCCGAGATGCACCGGACGGAAGGACGGCTGGAGGAGATCGATCGCGAGCTGGCGAGGCGGGAAGAACATCAAGGTGCCTTGCTGGCGGCAGAAGCCGAGGCGCTGGTCGCGACCGAGCGACTGGCGGAGGCCGAGTTGCAGTGGGCCGGGATCCAGCAGGTCCGCCAGGAGCTAGTGACGCTCCAGCGGCAAATCGACGACCGGACGCGGCGCATCAGCGCCACCGAGCGTGAGGTGGCCGAGGCAGAGCGCGAGCGATCGGCCGCCGGGGCGCGGGCCGACCGGGCGGCGCTGCAAGCGGCGCTCGATGCGGTGCGGGCTGAGCTGGTCGGGTTCGACACGCTGCAGGCTCAGAAAGAGATGGTCGTCGGGCAGCTGCGCGAGGCGGGCCAAGAGGCGGCCAGGCTGCGGGGCGTAAACGAATTGCTCGGGCCGCAAACAGAGCCGCTCAAGGTACGCGCGGTGACGCTCGAGTCCTCCAGCGAACCGGTCTGCCCGACCTGCGGCCAGGCCCTGACCGACGATCACCGCCACCGCTTGCTGGAGGAATTGCAGACCGAGATCGAAGGCCGGCGGGAGGCGTACCGGCTCAACCAGCTTCGGCTGCGCGAGCTGGAGGCGCAGGTCAAGTCGCTTGAGGCGGATTGTCAGGCATTGGAGAAAGCCCTGAGCCAGCGCCCGGAGCGCGCCCGCCGTGTCGGCGAACTGCAGGCATTCCTGGATCATGCCGGCGAGGCCGAACGGCAAACAGCCATCCTGGCGGAGCGGATCGCGCGCTGGCAGACGGAGCTCAGCGTCGAGCGGGTGGAGCGCGCCGGCCTGGAAGCGCAGGTGGAGAAGAGCGAAACGCAGCTGCGGGCCGCCTCGCTCACGCCGGAAGCCGTCGAGCGGCTGCGACTGCAGAAACGGATGGGCGACGAGCGCGTCGGCGGGGCGCGCCAACAGCTAGCCGCACTGGAGACCTTCGAGCGCCAGCGGGCCGAACGCCGGGCAGATCTGGAGCGGCTGGCTCACGACCTCGGGTTGGACGAAGAGCTGCGCGAGGCCTTCGGGAAGCGCGGCGTGCCGGCCATGATCATCGAGACCGCCGTCCCCGAGCTCGAGGCGTCGGCCAACGAACTGCTCAACCGCATGACCGACGGGCGGATGCACGTGCGCATCGAAACGCAGAAGGAGATCAAGACCGGCGAGGTGCGCGAGGCGCTGGACATCCTGATCTCGGATGAACTCGGCACCCGAGCCTACGAGCTGTACTCGGGCGGTGAGGCCTTCCGGGTGAACTTCGCCATCCGCATCGCGCTGTCGCGGCTGCTGGCGCGACGCGCCGGGGCCCAACTGCGCAGCCTGTTCATCGATGAGGGCTTCGGCACCCAGGACGCCCGAGGCCGGGAACACCTGGTGGCGGCGATCAACAGCATTCAGGACGATTTCGACCGCATCCTGGTCATCACGCATATCGACGAGCTGCGCGACGCCTTCCCGGCCCGCATCGAAATCACCAAGACCCCGCAGGGCTCCACCTTCCGTCTGGTTTAGGACGCTTCTCGGCGCGACGGCTTGACCGATCGCTGGCCGCTCCACATCGCACGCTTCTTCCCCCTGCTACCGCGCGGTTGCCCATGGCGATCCCGGAGAGCTCGCGCGCCGTGAGCTCAAGTGCGCCCGGCTCGCGCGCTGAGGATGACGCCCGGTTGCGCTTCGAACCCCCACCGGCTTTCCAAGAACCGGTGGCCCCGACAAGGTCCGGCGTGGTCTCGTCGCCCATGGGAATCCCGGTCGCCATTTCTCGCGTGCAGGTAGGGGCACGGCATGCCGTGCCCCTACCGTAGGATCGATCACCGCTTGAGGGATGCTAGGACGGAAGTGCCGGGCGGGTGGCGCTTGGAATCCAGACGCTGAAGGCGGCGCCGTGCCCGGCGACCCCGTCGCTCTCGAGGGAGATCCGCCCTCCGTGCAGCTCGGCGATCTCCTTGCAGATGGCCAGGCCCAGCCCGGTCCCGGCCGCGCCGGTGCGGTGGCTGGCACGCCCGCGGAAGAAGCGGCGGAACAGCAAGGGCTGCTCTTCGGGAGGGATGCCGGGGCCGGTGTCGCTGACCTCGCCGACGATCCACTCGCCTTGCGCTGTGGATCGGCTGCGGGTCGAGAGCGTGATCCGTCCGCCGTCCGGGGTGTAGTTCATGGCGTTGGTCAGCAAATTGGTGAACACCTGGGCAAGCAGGCGATGGTCAGCGAGCGCCGGGGGAAGATCGGGCTCGCACTGCAGATCGAGCAACAGGCCGCGCTTGGCGGCCAGCGTGCGCCGGTCCTGCACCAGCGCGGCCAGCAGCTGGCTCAGGTCGACGGGCGCGACGTTCAGGGGGGTGGCCTTGGCTTCCAGGCGGGAGAGCGAGAGCAGGTCGTCGATCAGGTGTGCCAGGCGTTCGCTCTCCCGGGTCAGCGTGTCCAGGTAAGTGGTGGTCTTGGCGCGATCGCTGGTCTCCCGCAGCAGGTCGAGGTACAGGCGGATGTTCGTCAGCGGTGTGCGCAACTCATGCGAGACGTCCGAGACGAACTGCGACTTGAGGCGGTCCAGTTCCTTGTGAGCGCTGATATCGTACTGCACGCCCACGTAGTTGATCACCTCGCCCTGATCGGAGATCACGGGGGTGATGGTCACGGCCGCATCGTACGTGCTGCCGTCCTTGCGTTGGTTGATCAACTCGCCGCGCCACGTGCGCCCCTCCCGAATGGTCTCGGCGATCTCGCGGTAGTGCTCAGGCGGATGGCGTCGGCTTTGAACCACGCCCACCGGCTGGCCGATCGCCTCGCCGGGCTGGAAGCCATGCAGACGTTCCCAGGCGGGATTGACGTACTCGATCGTCAGGTCGAGGCGTGAGACGAGGACCGCGTCGCCGATGTTGGCCAGAATCGCCCGCAGCCGGTCGCGCTCCGCCTGAAGCGCGGCCTCCAGGGACTTTCGGTCGGAGACGTCGAACACCAGGCCCATGATGCCCTGCGGTTTGTTCTCCGCGTCGGGAATCATGCTGGTCGCCGCCAGGGCGTACAACGTGCGCCCGTCGGGACGAACGTACTCGAGCTCGGTCACTTCGTGCAGCGGAAGGTCGCCGCGCAATCGGGCGAGGAAGCGCTCGCGGATCACCTGGCGTTGGTCCTCGGGGAACATGTCGACCAGGACGCTGCCGATCAGACGATCGGCCGGCAGCCCGATCTGGTCGAGGAACGCCTGGTTGGCATACAGCACCCGTCCACGCAGGTCGCACTGGAAGATCCCCGCCACCGACGTCTCGACCAGCGAGCGGTAGCGGGCCTCCGATTCGCCCAACTGGCGCGTGCGGCGGGCGACCTCCGACTCGAGGGTATGGGCCTGGGAGGCGATCTGCCCATACAGGTCGGCATTCTCGATGGCGATGGCTGCGTGCGCCCCCAGGGCCGAGAGAAGGTTGACGTCGTCATCGGTGTAGGGGACTTCCTGGCTGAAGCGCAGGACGGTCATCACCCCGATGGTGCGCTGGCGGATCAGAAGCGGCACGAGGGCGAGCACCTCGGGTTCATCGTCGGGGGTCCCGGGGATGTGGACGGCCATCGGGAACAGGCCGGGGTCGTTGACCAGGATGGGCTTGCCCGACTTGAACACCATGCCGGTGAGGCCGACGCCGGGGGCGAAGTGCACGGCCATCAATTGCTCGGAATCAGGATGCAGAGCGACGACGCAGCGCAGCACGCCCAGATGCGGATCGAACAGGTGGATGCGGCTCCCATCGGACTTGAGCAGGGCCTTGGCCTGCTCGGCAATCAGGTTGAGGACGGTCTGGAGTTCGAGCGACGACGAGATCGAGCGCGCCGTCTGGATCAGGGCCTGCGATTTCTCGGCCCGATGCGTGGCCTGTGTGTACAGACGGGCGTTTTCGATGGCGATGGCGGCGTGGGCGGCAAAGGCCGAGAGCAGGTGGACGTCATCCGCCGTGTACGGCATCTCCTGGCTGAAGCGCAGGACGGTCATCACGCCGATCGACTGCTCGCGGAAAAGCAGGGGGACGAGGGCCAGGACTTCGGGTTCGTCCTCCGGGGTTCCGGGGACGTGCACGGCGTTCGGGAACTCGTGCGGGTTGTTGACGATGGTGGGGGTGCCGGACTGGAACACGGCGCCGGTCAGTCCCATACCCGGCTGGACCTGAACGGCCATCACCGCCTCTGCATCCGGGTGCAGGGCGACGACACAGCGCAGCAGACCCTTGGCGGAGTTGAACAGATGGATGCGTGAGCCGTCGGACTTGAGCAGCGCCTTCGCCTGCTCGGCGATCAGGTTCAGCGTGGTCTGGAGCTCAAGCGACGAGGAGATCGAGCGGGCGGTCTGAATCAGGGCCTGCGATTCCTCGGCGTGCTGCGTGGCCTGCATGTACAACCTGGCATTCTCTATGCCGATGGCAGCCAGGCGGGCGATGGTCGTCACCGTCTCCACTTGATCGCGGGTGAAGGCGACCTGCGGCCGTTTGGCGAACAGCACCATCGCGCCGCTGGCGCGTTCCCCGACCAGGATCGGCACGCCGATCAATGCGCGCAGGCCGGCCTTCACCCAGGCTGGGGCGGCCTCCGGATACGCGCTGTAGTCCGGAAGCAACACGGGCTGAGCAGTGCGGATGACCTTCCAGGCCACCGGCTCGGGGCTGGCGGACGACAGGTCAGGCGGGACCGGCGGGAGGCCAAACGTGCACGGATACTCCAGCCGGTGCCGGCCGGGATCGAGGATCGCCACCGCGCCGGCATCGGCGTCGATCACCTCCGCCGCCAGGTGCAGCACACGCTCGAGGACACTCGGAAGATCGAGAGCGCTAGTGACGGCTTCGACCACCTGGTGACGGAGCTGCTCGCGTTCCAGGGCCCGGTGCAGGTTTTCCTGTGTCCTGGCGTTGCCGATGGAGATGGCGATGTGATCGGCCAAGGCGTTCATCATCGGCATGTCGTTCGGCGTGAGCCAGCGGGCGGAGACGTTGATCGCGCCAATGGGTTTGCCGCTCAAGAGCAAGGGGGAGACGATGACCGGATCGCTGCCGAGCATATGCATAATGCGCGGCACCAGGTGTTTGAGGATCCCGGGAGTCATCTGGCGAACGGTCTCGCTCCGGTCGGGAGAGAAGGCCGCCTCGCCGGTGGTGAGCGCCTGGTGGTACAGCTCAACCTGTTCGGGATCGAAGCTGAAACCTTCGATGGCTCTGCCCGAGAGGCGCTGCAAGGCGTGCTCGGCGGATTGGCTGATGGAACGGGTACGGATCTCGAGCCTGCCGTCCGGACGGAGCAGGCTGACGCCGCCACGCAATCTCAGCCGGCGCAATTCCTCCGTGACCGAGCGCAGGACATCCTGCTCGCTGAAGGCGGCCTGGCGCGCCACGCCGGCGGCGGCACGAAGGGCGGAGGCCCAGATGTCCTCGCGATCGCCGAGCACGGACGTGCTGGGTCGTTCGTCCATCGGTGGGATGTCCTTCAGCGGCCTGCGCCGGCGCGGGAGAGTCTAGCACGGATCACGGAGCCCCGACCCCTCCGACCGTCGAGGGCACGGCGCCGATGCTCAACAGCCAGGTGTAGGTTTCCTGCGCCGCCTGGCGATACGATTTGGCGGGAGGCAGGCCGAGGTCGCGCTGAGCCTTGCGCGTGTCGTAGAAGAAGTAGTAACCGGCCAGCCAGAGCAGGCTGGGTTCGATCGGCAGCTTCAGGATCGCTCGAGCCGGCTGCAGCAACCGCCGGACCATAGGAACGACCCCGAGAGGGATTTGCAGCCGGGGTGGACGGCGCCCGACGACCTGAGCGGTGATCGCAAACAGCTCGGGCAGCGTAAGGTTCTCCCCGCCGAGGATGTAGCGCTCTCCGGATCGGCCACGCTCGACGGCGGCCAAGTGTCCGGCGACCACATCGTCGATGTGGACGGCGTTCAGGCCGCCGGCAATCACCGGCGTCAGTGCGCCGCGGCCGAGGTGCGCAATCAAGCTCTTCGATGTTCGGTACCAGTCGCCGGCGCCGAACACGGCGGACGGGTTGACGATGACCGCCTGCAGCCCATCCTGCACCGCATGCTGGACCTCAAGCTCGGAGCTGTGTTTAGCGAACGCATACGGCCAACGATCGGCGAGGTAGTTCCACGTATGACGCTCGTCGAGCAGCGGGGCAACCGCCGCCGAGGCAGACGGCGGGACATCCGGGACGCCGAGCGCGGCGACCGATGAGGTGTGGATCAGCCGACGAACCCCGGCGCGGCGCGCGGCCTGCAAGACGTGGCGCGTGCCGAGAACGTGCGCCTCGATGGCCGTCCGGCCGTCCGCCTCCGGCCGCATGGGCGCGGCGGTATGGAAGGCCACCTCGACGCCGTCGAAGGCACGCGCCAGCAGACTCGGGGTCGAGCATATCCCCGAGGACGCGTCGGACGGGCAGACCTTCAAGCCCGGCGAGGAGCGAGGTCGGCCGATGAAGCGCAATCACCTCGTGATCCTGGGCGCAAAGTGCGCGGCACAGGCAGGAGCCGATGAACCCTGAGGCGCCGGTGACAAGGATCCGCATCGCTCAGCTCTGGAGGCCGGCGCGCACCGGGACTACGCGCCGATCCACTCGACGATCGTCGCCTCGCCCTGACCGACGCCGACGCACAGCGCGGCCAGTCCGAAGTACGGGCGGGTTTCGCCGGGAGCGCGGCGGCGCATCTCGTGTAGCAGCGTGGTCAGGATGCGCGCCCCGGAGCAGCCAAGCGGATGGCCGAGGGCGATGGCGCCGCCGTTGACGTTGGTGATCTCCGGGGACAAGCCGAGGTCCTGCAGGACGGCCAGGGACTGCACGGCGAAGGCCTCGTTCAGTTCGACCAGGCGGAGAGCCTGCGGCTCGAGCCCGGCGCGCTGCAGCGCCTTGCGCGTGGCGGGCACCGGGCCGAGGCCCATCAGGCGCGGCTCGACTCCGGCGGCGGCCGAGGTTACGACGCGCGCCCAGGGCGTGAGCCCGAGGGCGGCGGCCTTGCGGTCGCTCATCAATACCAGCGCCGCGGCGCCGTCGTTGAGGCCGGAGGAATTCCCCGCGGTCACCGATCCACCGTCGCGGAAGGCGGGCTTGAGGCGGGCGAGCGATTCGATCGTCGTGTCGCGCCGCGGCCTCTCGTCGGTCGTGACCAACACGGGATCGCCTTTGCGTTGCGGGATCGGCACCGGGACGATCTCCTCGGCGAAGCGGCCGGTGTCGATCGCCGCCACGGCGCGGCGGTGGCTCTCCGCCGCAAAGGAGTCTTGGTCCTGACGGGTGATCGTGGGCCGCTGGGCGAAGATGTTCTCCGCCGTCTCGCCCATCGAATCGATCCCATACCGGGCTTCGATGATCGGGTTCGGGTACCGCCAGCCGAGGGTCGTGTCCCAGGCGGTCATGTTGCCCCAGGCGAAAGGCTTGTCGGCCTTGGGCACCGAGTAAGGGGCGCGCGACATGCTCTCGACGCCCCCGGCGATGTACACCTCGCCCTCGCCGGCCTTGATCGCCCGAGCGGCGGCGTTGACCGCCTGCAGCCCGGAGGCGCACAAACGGTTGAAGGTCACGCCGGCGACGTGCACTGGGAACCCAGCCAGGAGCACCGCCATGCGCGCCACGTTGCGATTGTCCTCACCCGCCTGGTTGGCGCAGCCCAGATACACCTCTTCGACTTCCGCCGGATCGACCCCGGCGCGCCTGGCCGCTTCGGCGATCACCAACGCTGCCAGATCGTCCGGCCGGACAGCGGCCAGCGACCCGCCATGGGCGCCGATCGGCGTGCGGACGGCGGAGACGATCACGGCTTCAGGCATGCGGACCTCCGGAGTGGACGCGAGCGGATTGTAGCATCACGAGAAGCAGGAGCGATCGAGGAAGGCCGTGACGGATAACCGGCGTTGGAATGCGACGACTGAGGTTCCGCGGGAAAGTTCGACATCGGGCGGGTTGAGCTGCCGGCGGACGAAGGTCCGCTGCATGCGCAGGACCAGCTCCGGAAACTGCGCGAACTCGAAGAGACCGGCCGTGCGGGCGAGGGCGGGTGGTAGCTGCGGACGACCCGTCGGACAGGATCAGCGCTGCCCGACCAGGAGGATGCCCACGCGATCCATGCCGCGCGATCCGGTCGGCGAGCGAGGCTGCTTCGCGGAGCGGCACGGTCGCGGGGGTATCCGAGCGCCCAGGACTTGGCAACCCAGCCATGGCGCAAAAGGTGGTGCGGGTGGAATGGTGAGCCGGAAGCCGATGAGCGTCAGGCCGGACTGGAAGCCGTCAGAGTCACCATGAGCGGGGGAGGGCGATTCGATCGTGCGCCGGGCGTTCGGCAACGTCGCCGCCGACCCCGTCCGTGTGCGGGGAGCATGCCTTCGGGATCCCCTCTTGACAATGCTTCTTCAACCGTATAGAATACTCTATGCGACAGAGAACTCTACAAGGAGCCACCCCATGAACGTCTCCCCGAGCGAGGCAGAAGAGAATCTGGCGGCCATACAGGCCGTGATGCAGAAGACCCGCCACGCGATCGCCAGCAGCGGCACGTACATCACCCTGATCGTCACCGGCATCGTCTGGCTGGTCGGATTCGTGTCCACCCAGTTCCTGCCCGGAGAGGTCGTCGGATACGTCTGGACCGGCCTGAGCATCTTCGGCACCATCCTGGGCACCGTCTGGGGCTTCCGGATGGGCAGGCGCGTCCGCAGCCCGTCAATGGCTGGGATGGCTAAACGGGCCGGGCTTTACTGGCTGTTCCTGGTCTTCTTCTGCATCGTCACGATTGCGGTCGCCTGGCCGCTGGACGGGAAACAGGTGACCGTGCTCATCGTCTTGTTTGCCATGATCGGCCATTTGGCCATGGGCCTGTTACTCTCCTTCGCCGCCGTCTGGTGGCCGCTGCCGATCACCGCCCTGGTGCTGATCAGCTACTTCCTGTTGCCGGACTTGTTCTACTTGTGGATGGGCCTCCTGGGTGGCGGCGGGATGATCGCCCTGGGCTTGTACATCCGCCTTAGGTGGTAAGCCATGGCCAACCTGAACGAGACCATCCATCAACCGGTGCGTCTGCGGATCATGGCCGCCCTGGTCACCCTCGAGGCGGGCAACGAAGTGGACTTCTCCTACCTGCGCGACCTGCTGGAGGTGACCGACGGCAACCTTGGCGCCCACCTGCGCAAACTAGAGGACGCCGGCTACAT
Organism: uncultured Chloroflexia bacterium; assembly: GCA_963743255.1. Classification (GTDB taxonomy): domain Bacteria; phylum Chloroflexota; class Anaerolineae; order Anaerolineales; family E44-bin32; genus DYJB01. The sequence goes on along the minus strand of CAVUPD010000012.1, from coordinate 13,079 downwards.
CGCCGTTAACAAGACCTTCGTCGACCGCAAACCGCGCACCTTCATCGCCGCCACAGTCGCGGGACGCAAGGTCTTCCAGGAACACGTGGCGGCGCTGGAAGCGATCTTGAAAGGCAAGTGAGGTTCGAGATGGACACCATCGTGCAAGTTGAAGGACTGCGCAAGGTCTACGGTACGACCATCGCCGTGGAGGATGTGTCCTTCGAGGTCCGCGAAGGCGAGATCTTCGGGATGGTCGGGCCGAACGGTGCCGGCAAGACCACCACCATTGAATGCCTGGAGGGCCTGCGCAAACCGGACCAGGGGTTGGTCCGCGTTCTGGGCATGGATCCTCAGCGCGACGGCCGGATCATGCGGGAGCGCACCGGAACACAGTTGCAGCTGTCCAACCTGCCGGAGCGAATGCGCGTCTGGGAGGCGCTGGACCTGTATGCTTCGTTCTACACGAAGGCGGCCGACTGGAAGGTGCTTCTCGCCCAGCTGGGGCTGGAGGAGAAACGCAATGCCCCCTTCGCCAAGCTGTCCGGTGGTCAGAAGCAGCGCCTGTTCATCGCGCTGGCGCTCCTTCCGGATCCACAGCTGGTCTTCTTGGACGAGCTGACCACCGGTCTCGATCCCCAGGCGCGGCATGCCATCTGGGACCTGGTGCGCGATGTGCGCGCCAAGGGCACGACAGTCCTTCTGACTACCCATTTCATGGAAGAGGCCGAGCGCCTGTGCGACCGGGTGGCCATCCTCGACCACGGTCGCATCGTCGCGCTCGACACGCCGGCAGCCTTGATCCGCGCCCTGGGTGTGGAAGAACGTGTCGTCTTCAACCTGGACGGGACCCTGCCGGCAGGCTTCGAAACGGCTCTTTCCCTCGGCGCACGACTTGAGGTCAAGGGAGACCAGGTGATCGTCCACGGAGCCAACGGCAGCAAGGGCTCGCTGGTGAGCGAGGTGGTCAGCCTGCTGACGAGCCAGGGGGTTCGGTTCCGCGACCTGCGCACCGAGCAGCCGAACCTGGAAGATGTCTTCCTGAGCCTTACCGGCCGTGAGATGAGAGGCTGAGGCGCGAGATGAAGAGCCTGATGAAGATGACCTGGATGGAAGCCAAACTCTTCCTGCGTGAACCGATGAGCGCTTTCTTCACGCTGGTGTTCCCTTTGATGTACCTGCTTTTGTTCGGCGCCATCTCGGGCAACGAACCCACACCGCAGTTCGGCGGTCAGAGGACGATCGACGCCTCGATACCAGGCCTCACCGCCATGATCATCTGCATCGCGGGCCTGATGTCCACCACCATGACCATGTCCACGTATCGGGAGAAGGGGGTGCTGCGCCGCCTGCGGACCACGCCGGTCAGTCCGCTGGTTGTCCTGGTCGCACAGGTGATTGTGGTCTTTACCATGACCGGTCTGGGAATGCTTCTGCTGGTGACTGCCGGGAAACTGGTCTACCACGTGCGCTTCGAGGGCAATCCCTTCAGCGTGCTGGCGGGCTTCGTCCTGAGCAGCCTGAGCTTCTTCGGGATCGGATTCATCCTGGCCGGCACGATGCCCACGGTGCGCAGCGCGTGGGTTGTAGGCATGGTGCTGCTGTACCCGATGCTGCTCCTCTCCGGGGCGTTCTTCACGGTCGAACTGTTGCCCGCAGCCGTCCAGAGGGTATCGGCGTTTCTGCCCCTGACTTACGTAGTCAACCTGCTGCGCGGCCTGTGGGCCGGGGAGCCCTGGGGAGAACACCTGTTGGATGTCGGCGTGCTGACGGGACTGCTTCTCTTGGGGACGATCGTCTCGGTGAGGACTTTCCGCTGGGAATGACTCCAATGCCGCGCGGGCGCCTAGGCATGGCGATGCCGGGGTGACGCCAGCGAGCTAACAACCGTCCGCCAACTCTCCCGATGAAGGGCACACGCTCGAGCATGGCTGCGGTGTGGGGCGCCGCCTCGAGCTCGCCGGTCAAATCCTTTCCCGCTGCGTGCACCACCTGGTGGCGGCCCTGCTGCCACAGAAAGCTGCGCGAGACGTCGTAGACCTTCCCTTGGAAGGCGATATAGGCCGGAGCGCCGTTGCGGCCATTGTACTGAGCCAGTTCGTCCAGGGTGAGCTCAAACATCCGGCGAATCCGGGTGACCAGGGCGGCGTCCAGAAGGGGAGTCCCAGCGCTGGGACTCCCCTTCCTCTCCAGCCTAGCGCATGAATGGGCCGACGAAGGGTGAAGTCTCCCCGCGGCGCATGAAGTGCCCGGACGGGCCTTCCCCCAGGAACTCGGAGAACCACGATTCGTGCTCGATCTCTTCGTTGAGGATCGCCAGGCACAGAGCGTAGGTGCGATGATCCTTGCCGGCGGTCAGGTTGCAGAGGTGGGTGTAGCCGCGCACCGCACAGCGCTCGGCTTCCACCAGCACGGTCAACATGGCCTTGATGTCCGTCGGGTCCTTGGGCAGGGAGGCCGGCGGGCAGGCGGACATATCGTGGAACTTCTTCATATCTTCAGGCAGCTTGCCCCCGAGTTCGTAGATGCGGGGCACCAGCGCCTCGAAGTGATTGCGGTCCTCGATGCGGGCCGTTTCGGCGATCTCTTTCAGGCCCTCGCCCTCGAGCCCGATCAGGTTGACGCGCAGGATCGTGTAGTAGTAGAAGGTCGTCAGCTCGGCGGCGGCGTTCTTGACCAGCAACTCGAGCAGCTCGGTGACGTTGATCCCTGTCTTCTCGACCATTTCGCGTGTTACCTTGGCCATGACTCCCATCCTCCTTGCGTGATCGGTATCGGCTTATCAACCTAGAGCAGTCATCCGATGCAGCTTGCCCCCAAGGTCCTCCCTCCTGGGCCCGCGAGCCCGACGCCCTTTGGGCCTGAGCATCCGAGCGGCGGAAGCGTCACGCGTCCCGACAATCCAGGCAGTAGCCATAAAAGGTTACCTGGCTGCTGACGATGCGATAGCCGGCGCGTTGGGCCGGCGGGAGCTTGAGCCCGTCGAAGTCCCGTTGCACGTCGACCAGGCGTCGGCAGCGGATGCACAAGAGATGGTGGTGCCGCTCGGGGTTGGTGTCGTAGCGCGTGCCGCCCGACCCCGCGTCCTCCACCGGGACCAGCTCGCCGAGATCGACCAGCTCGCGCAGCGTGTTGTAGATCGTCGTGCGTGAGACGTCCGGCATGGAGGCGGCGACCTGACGGTACACGTCGTCGGCGTCGGGATGACCGTGGTCCGCCCGGAGACGTTCGACGATCGCCCGGCGTTGCGGGGTGAGCTTCAACCCGCGCTGGCGCAGCCTCTGAAGGACGTCTTCGGTGGAGTGCATGCCCCCGCTTCGCCTCAAACGGAAATAAATACTAACTGGTAGTAATTATAGATTAGGCCAGGGAGGGCGTCAAGCCCGATGGGATGATCGGCGGGCGCCAGTCGACGATGGCGAGGAGCTCAGCGTCCCGGGCAAACCCCCATCCCAGCCGGCGCGGCAGCGTGGGCGGCGAGGAGAAGGATCATCGGCGGGAGGGAACCGGCTGGTTCGCATGGCGGTGAGGGCCGCGTGCAATCTGAGCCCGAGAGGCAGATCGGGAGTCGGCTCCGGCTCGTTGCCTCGCCATTCCAAGGCACGAGCGGATGCATGTCGGTGTTCCTTTACGCGGTGCGTGCCGGCTGGTACACTGCCTCCATCTTCAGCGGTGAGGATCCCTATGGAGTTGTTGCGCAACTGGAAGGAGGTCCTCGACACGGTCAACCTGTCGCCGGACCGCAAGATGGACGTCGTCAGCCGCTGGCTGATCATCACCCGAGCGGCGGTCCTGACGATGACCGCCACCTCGGGGTTGATCGGCGGGCTGCTGGCCGTGGCCACCGTCGATCATCCGAACTGGATCAACTTCGCCCTGGCGCTGGTCGGGCTGCTCATCGCCCACGGCGCCAACAACATGACCAACGACTACTTCGACCTGGAAGGCGGCGTCGACACCGACGAGTACACGCGGGCGCTCTACGCACCGCACCCGGTGCTCGGCGGGCTGGTCTCCAAGGCCGGGCTGCGCAACGCCATCCTGCTGTTCAATCTGGCCGACCTGGCGCTCCTGGTGGTGTTGTGGCTGCGCACCGGCTGGCCGGTGGTGATCTTTGCGCTGCTGGGCTTGTTCATCAGCGTGTTCTACGTCGCCCCGCCGATCAAGCTCAAGCATCACGGGCTGGGCGAACCGGCGGTCTTCATCGTCTGGGGCCCGCTGATGATCGGCGGCACCTACTACGTCACCGCCGGCGTGCTGCCGCCGGCCGGCGTGTGGTGGGCGATGGTGCCCTACGCGCTGGTCGTCACCACCGTCCTGTTCGGCAAGCACATCGACAAGCTCGAGGTCGACAAGGCCAAGGGGATCCACACGCTGCCGGTGCTCATCGGCGCCACGGCCTCCAAGTGGGCCAACGTCATCATGATGATCGGCTACTACGTCGTGATCGCCGCGCTGGTCTTGACAGGGACGCTTGGGGTGTGGGTGCTGCTCGTCGTGCTGGCGCTTCCCCGCTTGATACGCGTGCTCAAGATCTACCGCGACCCGAAGCCGAGCCAGCCGCCGCCGGACTACCCGGTCTGGCCCCTGTGGTATGTCTCGGCGGCGTTCTATCACAACAAGCTGGCCGGCGGGCTGTTTGTCCTCGGGTTGATCGTCAACCTGATTCTGCCGTCTGTCTGTGAGCTTTCTGTCCGTCGTGGGATGGAAGTGCGACCGGCGCCGTTGTGGCGCCGGTCGCTTTGCTTGAGTGAACCTGGGGTGGGTCATGCCTCAGCCGCCACAGGCTGCTCGGCCACCCACTGGAGCAGAACCGCTGGGTGAGCGGGCAGGCCATGCTGGACGCTGTCGTGCACCTCCCAGTGATCGGCGACCTGCGTGACCCACGCTTCGGGCGCAGCCTCCCAGGCTAGCCAGGCGTGCCCGGCAGGCCGGCACTCCACCAGGCGGCCCTGCGGCAGCAAAGCCACCACCGATCCCGAGCGCCAGGCGACGATCTGGGCGCGCTGCCAGTGCCAGACCAGCGCTGGAGGCACCGCCCACTCCACGGCGACCAACTGTCCGTAGCGCGGGCGCGTCTGCCGGTCGGGGCGTCGGTCGATGCGTACCTCGACGATCGCCTCGGTCTCCAGGAGCCGCACCCGGCACCCATCTCCGAGGCAGGCGCGGATAAGTCCCAGTTGAATGTTCATGCGCTTCCTCTTCGGTGGCCGGAGATCTCGCTGGGAGACTCCGCCGGTAACGCTAGCAGGGCTAGCTCTCGGATCCTGCCCGCCGGCCTTTCCTGCCTGCCGGCCGGGCGGAATCCGCGCCGGGACAGGGAAGCAAAACAGGACCGCGGGCGCCTGCCCGCGGCTCTTGGGCCTTGAAGGGTCGCTCCGGCTGACTAGTCGAGAAGGGTGAAGGAAACGCCGGAGGGGCGAGCCGCGGGATGGCGGTTCAGGCGGACGAACACAGAGCCGATGCTGGACATGCGCCCCTCCTTCTTGGGGATTCGGGTCTCGGCCCGCTCCGGGCCGACCGGAAGACTATACCGCGAATGCAGTGGGGGAGTCAAGCCCCTGTATGGGTTCAGGACATATGAGACAGCTGGCCCTTTGGGGCTGCCCAGGGGTGGTAGTGCTGAAGGTACTCGGCGGGCGTCTTCTTGGCAAGCGATCGGTGGGGTCGGATCGTGTTGTAGGTCCTTTCCCACCTTCGCAGGGCCCGGTTGATGCTGCCCAGGTCCAGCGGGCCGTCGTACAGCTGGTAGAACTCCTCCTGATGCGTGCGGTGCGCACGCTCGACGCAGCCGTTCAGCTTGGGCGACCGCGGCGGGAGGACGAACAACTGGACCCCTCGCTCGGCACACGCCTGTTCGAACTCCGCCTGGTATTCGCTCCCGCCATCGACCTGGATCGCTTTCACTCGGAAGGGCATGCGCGCCTGCAGTTCACCCAGAAAGGCGGTCGCCGCGTGAGCTGTCGCCCGCTTGTGCACTTCGACCACATCCCAGCGAGACACCATGTCCCGGGCCGTGAAATGCTTGAAGCCCACCCCCGGCACCGGCCGGACGTCCAGCGTGTCCACTTGCACGATGTCTCCCGGCGCCTCCACCGCATACCCCCTCGGCTTGCGAATGGCGTATTCCCGGTGTAGCCGTCGTCGGTGCGCCGACACCACCCGCCGGGGCGCCTCGCGGAGTACCCCACGAGCCTTCAGTTGCCCGAGGATCCGCCCGACCGTCGAGACCGATGTCGTGCGGCCTTCCCGAGCCAGTAGCACCTGAAGCGTCTCCTTGCCCCAGGCGGGGTACTGCTCCCGCAGGCGCAGAACCGCCTCGTTCAGCTCCCGGCTCCACTCCGTCCGCCTCACCCGCTTCGGCCGCCGACTCCTCGCTTCTAGCCCCCGCGGGCCTTCCTCCTTGAGCTGTTTCTCCCAGCGATACAGCGTCGAGCGGGCCAGGTGCAACGTCTCCGCCGACTGCTGGCTGCCCATGCCTCGCCCCATCAGCGCCCGCCACGCCTTCAGCCAGCGCAACTTCGCCCACGCCTCGGGAGAGACTTCCACCGCCCCGAACTGGGCAGTCACATAGAACGAACGGGGGTATCCTACGATGCGCATCGGGGCCTCTCCTTGGTTGTGGTTGCTCACCCCAAGGATGGCCCCGATGCACTCTTTCCGCTAGCCAACCCGTCTCACATGTATCTGAACTCAGTCAGCCCCGACTTCCAAACCCCGTATGCCTTCCGAATTCGGGGCAGAATGAGAGCGGCTCCCAACGAGGGAGCCGCTCGTTTCTGTGGAGCGAGGGGAAGCTGCCAGACTACTTCTGAGACAGCAGCAGGCGCACGTATTGGGCGCGCTCGAAGGCGAACGGGTCGGCGGCCTGCTTCTGGCTGAGCTTCCCGCGGAAGTCGGCCACGGAGGCGTAGCCCTTCTCGGTCATCCACTCCTCAAGCTGACGGAGCATCGTCGAGACGTACGGCAAGCCGTTCTTGATCACGGCCGAAGCAGTCTGCACGACGGTGGCTCCGGCCAGGAGCCCCTTGGCGACGTCCGTGCCGCTGTGCACGCCGGTGCTCAATGCCAACTCGGACTTGATCCGGCCGTAGAGCAGCGCCGTCCAGCGCAGCGGCAGCTTGAGCTCCTCCGGACTACTGAGGACCATCTCACTCGACAGGCTCTCGGTGGCCGGATCGATGTCGGGCTGCAGGAAGCGGTTGAACAATACCAGGCTGGCGGCGCCGCGCTTGTCGAGTTCCGAGGCGATGTAGGCCACCGAGGTGTAGAACGGGCTGAGCTTGATCGCCAGCGGGATCTTCACCTGCTGCTTGACGGCTTCGACAACGTCGAACAGCGCCACCTCGATGGCCGTTCCCGACCGGCGCGCGTCGGCCGCAACCGAGTACACATTGAGCTCCAGACCGTTGACGCCGGTGCCCTCCAATTGTCTGGCGTACTCGATCCAGACGCCCGGGCTGACGGCGTTCAGGCTGGCCAGCAGCGGGAACGTCACCGCCTTGCGCGCCTTCTCCACCCACATCAGGTGTTCCTTGGCCTCGCCGTGCTTCATGTTGGGGAAGTAGGTCACCGCCTCGGCAAAACTCTCCGAACCGACGGCGAGCGACTCCTCCATGCGCAGGGCGTCGAACTGGATCTGCTCCTCGAACAGCGAGCGGATGACCAGCGCACCCGCCCCGACCTGCTCGGCCATCTTGATCTTGTCCAGCATCCCGGAAATCGAACTGGCCCCCACGACGATCGGGCTGCGGAGCGGGATCCCCATGTAGGTGGTCTTCAGGTCGGGCATGCTGCCTCCATCCGGGTCGTGCCGGACAGGCCCTTCGCGGGCCTGCTGCGCCAGGTTCGAGGGTGTCGCAAATCCCGGAGCCGCAATAGTGACAATAGTCATCCAGTTTGGCGGGCGCTTCAGCACTATTGCCCGGAGGGGGGATCCCTAGACTTGGGAATTGACTGACCCCCGACGCGCCCCCTCCCGCCTCGCCGCGCGCCGGTCACCCAAGGAGCTATGCATGGCAACCAGCAAAACCCAGCGCAAGCTGGTCCCTCACGACGGCAATTCAGCCACGACGCACGTGGCCTACGCCGTCAACGAGGTCATCGCCATTTACCCGATCACCCCTTCCACGAGCATGGGGGAGATCGCCGACGAGAAGGCCTCGCTGGGGGAGAAGAACATCTGGGGCAGCGTGCCCACGGTGGTCGAGATGCAGTCGGAGGGCGGCGCCGCCGGGGCGGTTCACGGTGCGCTGACCACCGGCGCGCTGACGACCACCTTCACCGCCTCGCAAGGCTTGCTGCTGATGATCCCCAATATGTTCAAGATTGCCGGCGAACTGACGCCGGCGGTCTTCCACATCGCCGCGCGGGCCATCTCCACCCAGGCGCTTTCGATCTTCGGGGACCACTCGGACGTGATGGCCGCCCGGTCGACCGGCTGGGGGATGATCGCCTCCAACAACCCGCAGGAGGCGATGGACACGGCGCTCATCGCCCAGGCCGCCAGCCTGGAGGCCCGCCTGCCCTTCATGCACTTCTTCGACGGCTTCCGAACTTCATCCGAGATCCAGAAGATCGAAGAGCTAACGCATGACGACATGCGCTCGATGATTGACGAGGGGCTGGTGGCCGAGTTCCGGCGCCGCAGCCTGTCGCCCGAGCACCCGACGGTCCGCGGTACGGCCCAAAACCCCGACGTGTACTTCCAGGGCCGCGAGACGGTCAACCCGTACTACCTGAAGACGCCGGCCATCGTGCAGAAGGCGATGGATCGGTTTGCCAAGCTGACCGGCCGGCAGTACCGGCTGTTCGACTACGTCGGCGCACCGGACGCCGACCGCGTGGTAGTGATGATGTGCTCCGGCGGGGAGACGATGCACGAGGTCGTCGAGCACTTGAACAAGAAGGGCGAGAAAGTCGGCGTGCTCAAGGTGCGCCTGTACCGCCCGTTCAACTCGGCCGGATTAGTGGCGGCGCTGCCCAAGACCACGCGGCGCATCGCCGTGCTGGACCGGACGAAGGAACCCGGCGCTCCGGGCGAGCCGCTGTACCAGGACGTTCAGACGGCCATTGGCGAGGCGGTGGGAGTTGGGACGATCGCCCGCGACGCCATTCCGCTGGTTGTCGGCGGGCGCTACGGTCTGGCGTCGAAGGATTTCAACGCCGGAATGGCCAAGTCGGTGCTCGACAACCTGAAGGCCAAAGCGCCCAAGAACCACTTCACCGTCGGCATCTTCGACGACGTCACCGACAGCTCGCTGGCGTGGGACGACGACTTCGAATCGGAGCCGGAGGGCGCGCACCGGGCGATGTTCTACGGCCTAGGGGCCGACGGCACCGTTGGCGCCAACAAGAACTCGATCAAGATCATCGGCAAGTCGACCGACTACTACGCCCAGGGCTACTTTGTCTACGACTCGAAGAAGTCCGGCTCGATGACCATTTCACACCTGCGCTTCAGCCCACACCCGATCCGCAGCGTGTACCTGATCAACAAGGCCGAGTTCCTGGCCTGCCACGCCTTCCCGTTCGTGGAGAGGGTCGACATCCTTGGCCATCTGCGCCCGGGGGGCACATTCCTGCTCAACAGCCCGTATCCGGCCGACCAGGTGTGGGACCGCATGCCGGCCGAGGTCCAGCAGGCGCTGATCGACAAGCAGGCCAAGTTCTACGTCATCGACGCCTACTCGCTGGCCAAGTCGCTCGGACTGGGCGGGCGGATCAACGTCATCATGCAGACGGCCTTCTTCGCCATCTCCGGCGTGCTGCCGCAAGACAAGGCGTTGAAGATGATCGAGCTGGCGGTCGAGGACACCTACGGCGACAAGGGCGAGGCGGTCGTGGACATGAACATCCGCGCCGCCTCGCTGGCGGCCGACGAATCCAGAAGGTGGAGCTGCCGGCCAAGGCGACGAGTAAGATCCACATGCACCCGCCGGTTCCGGCCGGGGCGCCGGAATTCGTGCAGAAGGTCACGGCCGAGATGATCGCCTACCGCGGCGACCGGCTGCCGGTGTCGCTGATGCCGGCCGATGGGACGTACCCGGCCGGGACGACCAAGTACGAGAAGCGCAACATCGCCCTCGAGATCCCGGTGTGGGAGCCTGAGGTCTGCATCCAGTGCGACCAGTGCTCGTTCGTCTGCCCGCACGCCACCATCCGGGTCAAGGCCTACGAGGCGAAGTTCGCCAACGGCAATGCGCCGACGAGCTTCAAGTCGATGGACTACAAGGGCAAGGAATACGCCGGGATGAAGTACACCGTGCAGGTGGCGCCCGAGGACTGCACCGGCTGCGGCGCCTGCGTGTACGTCTGCCCGGCGTTCGCCAAGGATGAGAAGGGGCAGAAGACCGAGCGCAAGGCGATCAACATGGCCGCGCAACCGCCGATCCGCGAGGCGGAGGCGGCCAACTCGAACTATTCCGTTCGGCCTGCCGATCCCGATCCGAGCAAGTCAACCGCTTACGGTCAAGGGCTGCCAGTTCGTCCGGCGATGTTCGAGTTCTCCGGGGCGTGCGCCGGCTGCGGTGAAACGCCGTACATCAAGCTGGTGAGCCAGTTGTTCGGTGACCGCATGGTCCGCCAACGCCACCGGTTGCTCGTCGATCTACGGCGGCAACCTGCCGACGACGCCCTACATCACGCGGCCAACGGACGCGGTCCGGCCTGGTCCAACTCGCTGTTCGAAGACAACGCCGAATTCGGCATGGGCATGCGCCTGACGGTGGACAAGTTCAACGTCTTTGCCCGAGCTGCTGGGTCACCTGCGACAAGGGCCAGGCGGAATTCATCGATGCGATCCTGAGCGCCGATCTGACCGCGCCAGACCGGTCGAGGAACAACGTGAGCGGCGACGCTCTTCGAGCCCATCTGGCCGAGGGTCAAGGACCCCAATGCCAACGGCCCTGGCCGATCACCTGGTCAAGAAGCGCGTCCGTCTGGATCCTCGGCGGCGACGGTTGGGCCTATGACATCGGTTACGGCGGCCTGGATCACGTCCTGGCCTCCGGCCGCAATGTCAACATCCTCGTTCTGGACACCGAAGTGTACTCCAACACCGGCGGTCAGGTCCTCCAAATCCACCCCGCTCGCGCGCGGTGGCTAAGTTCGCCGCCGCCGGCAAGCAACATGCCCAAGAAAGACCTGGGCACGATCGCCATGACCTACGGCAACATCTACGTCGCCAGGTGGCGATGCGGCGCCAACCCGACTCAGGTCGGTCCACGCCTTCACCGAAGCCGAAGCGTACACGGGCCCGTCGCTCATCATTGCCTACGCCCACTGTATCGCGCACGGCATCAACATGGAAGACCGGCTACGACCAGCAGAAGAACGCCGTGGCCCGCGGCCACTGGCCGCTGTACCGCTACGACCCAGCCTCAAGCCGCCGAGGGCAAGAACCCGCTGCAGCTCGACTCCAAGGCGCCGACCAAGACGTCGAAGAGTTCATGTACAAGCAGGTGCGCTTCAAGGTGCTGCGGCAGACGGACCCGGAGCGGGCGGAAGTGTTGCTTGGCTCGCTGCGCAAGGATGTCATCAGCCGCTGGAAGTTCTACGAGCAGATGGCAAACCTGGAGGTGCCGAGGGCGAACGACTTCGGAAGTCGATGTGAGACAGCCCAGGGGGCACACGTTCACGTGCCCCCGTTCGTTTTCCAGACCGGTACGGGCTGACGCTTCACCTCTTCGCCCTCGGTGACGATAGCCACTCGTGCGAAGGAGTGTGGTGGAAAGGGGGAATGAGATGTGTGGGATGGGGGAGCGAAGCTCCCCATCCCCCGCGTGCAAACCCCCACCCTCTACAGGAACTCCGCTAATCCCTCGAAAGTCAGCCCAAGCAGGGGGAGGGGCGAGGCTCGGGGTGGATTTGAAACCGAGAAGCTGTGGATCCGGCTAGATGCCGGCGAGGAAGAGCCCACCGCGCACGGCCAGCGCCACGACCAGCGCCACGATCGTGGCTATCGCCGCCACGGAGCCCATGGCGCGCCAGCCGAGCTCGCGGCGCAGGACGACCAGCGTCGCCAGGCACGGGACGTAGAACACGACGAAGACGGCGAAGGTGATCATCTGCACCTGGGTAAGCACCAGGTCGAAGTTGAGTGTCCCCAACGCCTGCCCCAGCATCACCAGCGAGAGCTCCTTGCGCAAGATGCCGAAGGCCAGCGGCACGCCGGTGGCGGCGGGCAGGCCGAGCACCCGGTGAAGCAGCGGACCAGCAGGTCGAGCGACGGCGTCAGGCCGAAGAAGGTGAGCAGGGCGAGGACGACGCTGCCGACGATCAGTGCGGGCCAGGCCCTCCACCATGAACTCACGCACACAGTACCCGGCCTTGGCCAGGACCGAGCGGGCGGACGGCATGCGATAGGGCGGGATCTCGAGGATCAGGCCCGGCAACACGTGCATCATCCCGCTCGACACGGCCGGTCAGGGCGATCATGAACAGATTGAGGACATAGATAGCGGCCGCAGCCCACGGGCCGACATACGCCGCCACCAGGCCGAACACGACCACCAATCACGCCGAACACGGGATGAGCGTCGAGAGCGCCGCAGCCAGGAACCGGTCTCGCCGGTTCTCCAGGATGCGGGTCGACATGACCGCCGGGACCGAGCAGCCGTAACCCAGGATGAAGGGGACGACGCTCTTGCCGTGCAAACCCATGCGGTGCATAAGCGCATCCATCAGGAACGCCAGGCGCGGCAGGTATCCGACGTCCTCGAGGAACCCCAGGCCCAGCAGAAACGGGATCAGGTAGGGCATGACGATTGCCGCACCGCCGGCGACGCCTTGCAGCAGGCCGATGGCGATCGTGTCCAGAAACGACTGTCCGGCCAAGGTGGCGTGCAGTCGGGTGGTCCATGTTCCGAACAGGGCGAGGAGCGGTGGCTCAACCGCGTTTCCGGTGGCGTATACCACCTGGAAGAAGGCGAGCAGGATCAGGATCAGGGCGAGATACCCGGCGACGGGGTGGAGCAGGACATAGTCCAGCCGGTCTCGCCACGAGGTGCGGCGCTCGCCCTGGGTGACGACCAGGTGCTCGAGGTTCCCGGCCAGCCCATGTCGTTCTCCCCACACCACCCAGCGTGCAGGCTGGCCGC
>CAVUPD010000011.1:0-84279 GCA_963743255.1 uncultured Chloroflexia bacterium | reverse complement strand
CTCCCGTAAGGAGAGTCTAAGATGTCCAGTCGTTCTTCTGGGATCTACCGGATCCTCACCGCGCTGGTCACCGCCGCGATCCTGCTCGCCGGCTGTGCCCAGGCCACCCCGACCGCCGCGCCGGTCGTTGAACCTGCGCAGGCTACCACTGCCCCTCAACCGACCGCACCTGCTGCAGAACCAGCCTTACCCCCCGCCCCCGCCGTCATCAAGATCGGCGCGGGGCTGCAGCTCTCGGGCTGGGCCGTGGGCGACACCGAGCTCGCTCACACGCTCGACTACCAGATGTGGGTCGATCAACTGAATGCGCAGGGCGGGATCTACGTCAAGGACTATGACACGCGCATCCCCGTCGAACTGATCGTCTACGACACCGAGAGCGACGTCGGCAAGACGGTGCGCATGTACGAGAAGCTGATCCTGGAGGACAAGGTCGACATTCTCCTCCCGCCCTGGGCGACCGCCTTCAGCTTCGCCGTGGCACCGCTCGTCGAGCAGTACCAGTACCCGCTGATCGGTTCCACGGAGGGAAGCTCCCAGCTGCGTGAAGCGCTGCGGGCAGGCGACTTCACCTACTACTTCGCCCTGTGGAACCCGGCAGATGTGGTCGGCGCGGCCGTCGTGGACATGGTCAAGGACGTCGGAGTCAAGTCCGCGGCGGTGATCTTTGTCGGCACCCTGTACGGCATCGATCAGTCGGCGGTCATCACGCCCATGCTCGGACAGCGAGGGGATCGACGTGAAGCTGATCGAAAGCTACCCTCTGGGCGTGACCGACCTCTCGCCGCTGCTCAAGAAGATCAAGGACCTGAACCCGGACGCGATCCTGGCCATCTCCTACCCCGCGGATGCGATGCTGATCCAGGAGCAGTTGATGGTGATCGACTTCAGCCCCCAGCTGTTCTACAACAGCCTGTCCGGCTATCCGGCGCAGCTCGACAAGTTCGGCGCCGAGGCCTGCGAGGGCATGATCAGCGAGGGTGCCTGGAACAAGAACTGGAGCACTCCGGGGACCGCGGAGTTCTACGACGAGTTCACCACCCGATTCAACCGAGAGCCCGCCTGGGACAGCGCCATCACCTGGGCTTCCCTTCAGATGTGGGAGCAGGTGCTGCGCGAAGTCGGGCTGGACCGCGAGGCGCAGCGCGAGTACATCGCCACCACGCTCTTCGACACCATTGACGGCAAGGTGAAGTTCACCAGTGGAGAGAACCTGCTTCACGGGTGATGTCAATGGGGCCAACCCGCCCATTCTGGGGCAGTGGCAGAACGGTGTGTTCGAGGTCGTGTGGCCGAAGGAGATCCAGTCGGCGCCATTGGTCTTCCCCAAGCCGGCGTGGGCCAAGTGACAGGTGGGCGAATGAGATGGGCGGCACCGCCCATCTCCGGACCCTGAGTCCGATGACGACATCGGTGCGCGGGCCGCCGTTCAACGGGGCGGGCGGCCCGCCGTCGGTTGTAGCTCTCCGCGGAGGGTCGCATGATCGTCAAGGTGCTCGATGTGGTGATAGCCGGCCTCGTCATGGGTGGGATCTACACCTTCGCCGCCATTGGCCTCAACCTTCAATACGGGGTCGTGCGCGTGCTGAACATGGCGCACGGCGATTTCATCATGGTCGGCGCCTTTGCGAGCTTACTACCTCTTCACCGTACTCGGCGTGAATCCCGCTCGCTTGCGCTGGTCATTTGCACCCCGCTGCTCTTCGCTCTTGGGCCTGGCTGTCCACTGGCTGGTGTTCAACCCCATCCGGGCCGTGTCGGACTCGATGTCGGCCTTTGAGGGCTACTCCATCCTCGCCAGTTACGGCCTGATCTTCATCATGGAGAATCTTGGCGATCGTGGCGTTCGGCGGAAAGCTGAGGGGTTACTCGTTCCTGACCAACCCGGTCACCATCTTCGGTGCCACCTTCGCGGCAAACAGGCTGCTCGCCCTCGGGCTGACGGCCGTCATCTCGCTCGGGTTCTACGTCGTGCTCACCCGCAGCCGCAGTGGGCAGGGCCATCCGGGCGATTGCCCAGGACACGGAGATCGCCTATCTGATGGGCATCAATGTCAACGCGCTCTATGGCGCTGACGTTCGGGATGGGGGCCGTCATGGCCGGACTGGCCGGGGTGCATCTTGAGCATGATGTTCCCCGTCTCGGCGACCATGGGCTTCCCCTACACGGTCATCGCCGTCGTGGTCATCGTCCTGGGCGGATTGGGCAACATCCTGGGCGGCCTGGTCGGCGGAGCTCGTCCTCGGCGCTCATCGGGGCCGTCGTCACCCTGCTCCAGCCTGGGCTCGTCATGGTTGCCTTCTACGTCATGTTTCTGGGCATCCTCTTGATCAAGCCCTCCGGGATCTGAGCAGGTAAGCAGATGGACACCTCCAGTGCTTCCACGCCAATAGACAAGCAGTGCGTGCCGCGCGCCGCGCCGGCCTGCGACATGGGGCATCTGGTGGCCGTGGCCACCGGGCTATCGCTCGTCGTGCTCATGGCGGCGCCACGCTTCGCCTCGCCCTATCTCATTGTCCTGTCCAGCTCGATCCTGATGTACTCGGTGTTGGCGGTCAGCTGGACGGTCTTCTGCGGCCCAACGCAGTACTTCTCGCTCGGGATCGCAGCTTTCTTCGGCATCGGGATCTATGCCGCCGCCATACTTGGCTCGGAGTGGCCGGATGCCCCTCTGGCTGTTCTGATCCTGATGGGCGGCCTGGCCAGTTCGCTTCTCGCCTTCCTTGTCGGGTTGACCACACTGCGCATCCGTGGGATGTACTTCGCCATCTTCACCTTCGGGCTCAGCGAGCTTCTACGGCACTTCGTCATGTGGTGGGAGGTCAACAAGACCGGCACTGTCGGGCGGTGGATCCCACCGTCGACAACGCAATCGTATTCAGGTACATGGCGGTGATCGCCGTGGCGACGGTCCTGGGGGCTTACGTGCTGCGCAGATCTCGCTACGGGCTGGCCCTGAGAAGTATTGGCGACAATGAAGAGGCGGCTGAGCACATTGGGGTGAATGTCACTGCCCTGAAGATCGCCGCCTTCGCCGGCACCTGCTTCATGTCGGGCGCCGCCGGCGCCCTGATGGCGATGCGCTGGTCGTACATCGATCCGGATACGGCATTCGATCCGATCCGCATGACATTCACGGTGATGATGTCCCTCTTCGGGGGAATGGACGTCCTGTACGGCCCGATCGTGGGCGCGGTGGCCATCGGCTGGCTCACGGACGTAGTCCTGGCGCCCTTCCCTCACATCAGCCGCCTGCTGCTGGGCATCTTGCTGGTCATTACCGTCCTCTTCATTCCGAAGGGCATCGCTGGGCTTCTCACCCGGGAGGGACGGAGCACGCTCGGCGTCAGGTTCGCCGGCCTGCGGGCGCTGCTTTCGGGCGGCTGGAGAGGGAGAGCCAGATCATGAGCGCTCACGGCATGCTGCTGGAAGGCCGCGGGGTGACCAAGCGCTTCGGAGGCCTGGCGGCCGTGACGAACGTGGATTTCGCTGTCCAGGAAGGGGAGATCCTGGGCCTCATCGGTCCCAACGGTGCCGGCAAGACGACGCTGTTCAACCTGATCTCCGGGGCGCTGCCTCTCACCCAAGGGAGCATCCACTTCATGGGCCGAGAGGTAACGCGCTTGAGTTCAGCCGATAGGTGCCACCAGGGAATCGCCCGGACATTCCAGCAGGGGAAACTCTTTCCAAGCCTGACCGTCTTTGAGAACATCGTGCTGGCCGTCATGTTCGGCAGCTCAAAGCATAGGAGCTCCTTCGCGGCCGAGCGGGAAGCCAATCGGCTCCTGGAGGCGGCCGGGCTTGCCGAGCGAAGGGACACTCTGGCGAAGGGCCTGACGCTGGCTGCGCAGCGGCGCGTGGAGATATCCCGCGCTCTGGCGACCGAGCCGAAGCTGCTGCTGCTGGATGAGGTCCTGGCCGGGCTCACCCCGACCGAGGTGGCGCAGGGCGTGGAGCTGGTCCGAGCGGTGCGGGACCGCGGGGTGACGATACTCATTGTGGAACACATCATGAAGGCCGTGATGGGGCTTTCGGACCGGATCATCGTGCTGCACCACGGAGAGAAGATCGCCGAGGGGACGCCGGCGGAGGTAGCCAACAGCGAGACCGTGCGTCGAGTTTACCTCGGAGAAGAGGTGCGATGATGCTGGAAGTGAGCAACTTGTGCGTGTCGTATGGCAGCGTGCAAGTCCTGTGGGACATCGAGTTCCACGTCGACGAAGGCGAGATCGTGGCGCTTGTGGGTGCCAACGCGGCCGGCAAGACGACCATTCTGAAGTCCGTCGCCGGCTTGCTCCGCCCGGGCAAGGGTTCCATCACCTTCCGAGGCACCGAGCTGCCCGCACTTCCGCCGTACCGTATCGTGGAGACCGGGCTGTGCCTGATACCCGAGGGTCGCCGGCTCTTTCCGGACATGACGGTGAAGGACAATCTCGAGCTCGGTGCCTACGCCAGCAAGCTCTGGGGGGCCAGGCGCGAGACGCTGGATGAGATCTACGAGTTGTTCCCGGTTCTGCGCGAGCGTTCCACCCAGCTAGCCCGCACCCTCAGCGGCGGAGAACAGCAGATGGTCGCCGTCGGACGCGGCTTGATGTCTCGGCCGAGGTTGTGCATGTTTGATGAGCCTTGTCTGGGATTGAGCCCGTTGAACGTCCGCGAGACTATTCCGTATCATCGGCGAACTGAGGGCCAAGGGGACGACAGTTCTCGTCGTCGAGCAGAACGTCCATCAGACGCTTGCCGTTGCCGACCGGGCCTACGTGCTCGAAAACGGAAGGATCGTCTTGGAGGGCACGGATCGGAGCTGCTCGGCGACGCGCATGTCAGGCAGGCCTACCTCGGCTTGTGACGAGGACGGAACTTGGGCGGGGAAGACGTGCGATCAGGAGCCAAGGTGCCGGCGGTCATCGTGCGCAGATCCACGGAAAAGGAGTTGGACGGATGAACACGATGAGCTCTCGTGAGCGAGTTCTTGTCGCTCTGAAGGGCGGTAAACCGGATCGCGTTCCGTGGGTTGAGAACGCGATCGACGAGCCGCTGCAGATCGAGCTGATGGGCGGCGCGGAGTTCCGGCCTGGGGATCTGTGCCGGAAGCTGGGGATGGACGGCTTTGGGGGGACCTTCCCCATTCTCGGCGGATTCCCGACACCTTCCCGGGATCCCGGGATGCACCCCACCGTTTTCGATTACCACTACCCCCAGAAGGTGACCTTCGATTTCTTCAACAACTACATCACGGAGACCTGCGGCGGACGCGGATGTGGGCCGGGGCTTCCTGACCAAGCGGCTCCTGGATTCGGAGGCGGCGCTCGGGCTGTTCGGCGAATACATGCCCGATCCGGCGCATCCCTCGCGCTACGAACGCGTTGAACGCTGGCTTCAGGATTACCGCGAGGATTTCGCAGTCTTCGCCCGGCTGGACCTGGGCACGGGTGCCACCATCCAGAGCATGGGGCTTGAGGCCTTTTCCTACATGCTGGCCGACAACCCGCAGCTGATCCACGCAATCCACGAGCGCTTCTCGGAGTGGTCTGTCCGGGTCATCACCAGACTGAACGAAATGCCATTCGACTTTCTGTGGGTCATGGACGACCTTGCCTGGAACAAGCAACCGTTCATGTCCCCAAAGGTGTTCCGCGAGCTGCTGCTGCCCCACATGAGAGAGGTGGCGCGCACGATCCGCAAGCCCTGGGTCTTCCACAGCGACGGGAACATCCTGCCGATTCTGGATGATCTCCTCACGCTGGGCATGGACGCGGTCCATCCGATTCAACCTGGCGCGATGGACATAGAAGAAGTGAAGCGCCTCTACGGCGGCAAGCTGTGCCTGGTGGGCAATATCGACCTGGGCTACACCCTCACGCGCGGCACGCCTAAGGAAGTCGAAAGGGAAGTCTCCGACAGGATCCGAGTCGTGGGCGACGGCGGGAGCTACATCCTAAGCTCGGCCATGA
Source organism: uncultured Chloroflexia bacterium (assembly GCA_963743255.1). GTDB lineage: Bacteria > Chloroflexota > Anaerolineae > Anaerolineales > E44-bin32 > DYJB01. The sequence continues at coordinate 78,324 of CAVUPD010000011.1, read as the reverse complement.
CCTTGACCGACTACTGCAAGGTGGAGAACGTATTGGCCATGGCCGCCGCCGCAAAGGAGCACGGTGCATACTCCAACGACTGAGGGAACACCGGCTCCGTGCATCTTCGACTTTGGAGCCCAGCGGGCACTTGACCTTATGTGACCGGCGGCGGGAGAACCGTCTGAAGTCCGAAGTCATAGGCATGCTACGGAAGGGAGATTTTGAGGAGCCCATGGAGTACCGCACGGTAGTCCTTGCCTCTGGGGTAGGTTTTCCAGAAGACCCACGCTGGCACGAGGGGTGGCTCTATTTCTCCGACATGACCGGCGGCAAGGTCATGCGAGTGAATTTGAGCGGGGACGTGGAAGAGGTCGTACACGTTTCCGGCATACCCTCGGGCATTGGCTGGCTGCCAGACGGGGAAATGCTGGTAGTTTCGATGAACGACCGCCGGGTGCTCCGATGGGGAGCAAATGGCCTGCGCGAGTACGCCAACCTGGAGGGGCTCGCCAGTTTCAAGTGCAACGACATGGTCGTCGACGCGCAGGGTCGAGCCTATGTGGGGACCTTCGGGTTCGACTTCGAGAGCCTGGCACCCTTCTCCCCGGGGGAAGTCATCTTCGTGGACAGCGAATGGGCGGGCGAGGCTTGTCGCCTCAGGTCTTTCCTTTCCGAACGGGCTGGTCCTCCCGCCTGGCGGGAAGAGGCTCCTGGTTGCCGAGACGTTTGGGGGACGGGTATCGTCCTTCGACATACATAGGGATGGATCGTTGGGCCCCCGTCAAACGTGGGCCGAACTAAAGGGAACGGCTCCGGACGGAATCGCGCTCGATAAAGAAGACGGGTTGTGGGTTCCCTCGCCTGTGAGCGGGGCGGTGTTCCGGGTTCTGGAAGGGGGCCAAGTCACCGACGTGGTGCGGGTCGAGCGGCAGGCTTATGCTTGCAGGCTTGGGGGTCCGGAAGGCAGAACGTTGTTCGTCCTGACGTCCGCCCCACTCGAGTCTCTTTTCAAGCTCATGTCCAAGCCGCTGGACGCCTCCCTGGCCGGCGAGGCGAATACTGGGCGGGTGGAGATGACCGAAGTGCCAATCGCCGGAGCCGGGTTGCCCTAGGTTAGCCGCTTCGCACAGACAGCGAACATGGCGGTCGTGCACGCGGACTCGCCACTCCACGGTGCCGACACACAGGAGAAGAAAGATGGAAGAGGTCCTTCGACGCATTCAAACCGGTATTCTGGCCGGCAGCCGTGAGGAGGTCGTGGCCGGGATTGAACAGGCGCTCTCACAAGGCCTCTCGGCGGAGAAGATCCTGCAGGAAGGCATGATCGCTGCCATGAGGGAAGTCGGGAGCAGATTCGAAGTTGGCGAATACTACATTCCTGAGATGCTCCTGGCAGCGCGCGCCATGCATGCGGGTGTGGTACGGCTCGAGTCTGTGTTGAAGAAGGGCTCTGCCCTCACCGGGGTTCGTGTACTCCTGGCCACGGTCAAAGGCGATGTTCACGATATCGGCAAGAACCTCGTCGGGATGATGCTTGCCGGGGCCGGTTACGAGGTCATTGACCTTGGAACGGATGTTGACCCACAAACCCTCGCCGAAGCGGTCCGCAAGCAACAACCGGGCGTCGTGGCTCTCTCGGCGCTGCTCACGACAACCATGAAGAACATGGCAACCACAATCGAGGTGCTCAAGGGCCAAGGGTTGAGGGGAGACGTGAAGGTGATCGTGGGAGGCGCGCCCCTTTCCGAGGAATACGCTCGGGAAATCGGCGCCGACGGTTATGCCTCGGATGCGGGCCGCGCGGTCAGCCTGGTGGAGCGTCTGGTCACTTAGATCGGAGTTGAGGCGAACGCGTCCCCCTGTGTGTCGGTAGGAGGCGAGGAACCCCGGAGGAGGGATCCACGGAGGCGGGCACTCACCTCACAATCGTCTTCGGCCCATCCCACCTCCAGCCGCCATCGGACCAACCTCGCGTTTGCCCTTCCCCTCGAAGACAGCCGGGCATGCGCACATCGCGCCATGACGGGCGGCATCGGAAACACCAAAGTGGTTACCGACATGCGCCCCAGAAGCGAAGCTCATGACCCGGACGCCGACGGTTCGAGCCTGCCCCCTCGCAACCTTGAAGGAATCGTAACCCGTCAGGCGGACTGCACGACGCCTTCTCGCGCCGGGCGAGCGATCAGCACTCGGCTGTCAGCTATCAGCTGTCAGCTGTCAGCGGTCAGCTAGAACAGCAATCGGGCCTGCCAATGGCTCAAGCCCGATCGCTGATCGCTGATTGGTGGCCGCTAGCTGCTAGCTGCGAGTTGCTAGTTGCTAGCTGCTAATCGCTCATTGCCCGCCGCCCGCCCCGGCTGCCACAAAAGCCAACGGGCTTCATTCCCTACCGAGGACGGCCAGGCTCACAGGTTGGCGAGGACATACTCCGCCAGCTTGCGCACCAGGCCGGCATCGGTGCCCAGAACATCGATCGAGACGTCGCCGGCGATCTTGCGGATCGGGCGGTCAGGCTACTGGCTCGTCTCCTGGCGCCGCGCCGGCCCGGCTTCCAGGCCAAACACAAGCCGCAGCGCCGGCACTCGCCGGATCAGGAACTCATAGAGCACCACAAAGATCGCCAACACCGCCAGGATCATCAGCGGGTACTTCAGCCCCACCGGGATCGCCCAGTCACGCACGAAGTAGTCCAGCACCACGATGATGGGCTGGTGCAGGATGTAGAACGGCAGGACCGCCGCACCGGCGCGGGCGAGGCTGGTCGTGGCGAAGTTGAGGTGCCGCGATCCGAATCCGAGGATCGCCACCAACCAGAACCAGCCATTGATCGTCCTCAATCCCCAGACCAGCAGGTAGGTCAGCGACCCGAAAGTCAGCGACTCGATCGTAGGCGGCGACGAACCCGAGCGGCACGAGGGTTGCCACCGCCAGCAGCAGAGCGACCCATCGCTGCCGCTCGATGGCCGACCGCAAGCGGGGGTCGCACACGAGAAAGAAGCCCAGGATCAGAAAGATCCAGTGGGCTCCGAGGTCCAGCCACCCTCGGTCCAGGTGAGAACCGGGATGCCTCTTGGCAGAAGGACCTCCGGAACGAACGCCAGGAGTCCCGGCAGGTAGATGCCGCCAGGTCTCACCAGAAAACGAGCGAGCGCATCCACTACCTTGCCGCCGGCGGCGCTGCGCAGGTAGAGAAAAAGCGGCAAGGAAAGCAACGTAAAGAGCAGCAGATAGACCAGGTACCACAGGTGCATGCCGTTCCACGCGAAGTACCCACCGAAGCCGTAGAAGCCGTCCGTGAAATAGTGGGGCATGAACTGCCAGAAGGTCCCACTGAACGGCGGAGCGTTGTAGCCCTGACCGGTCGTGCTCTCGATGTAGACCTGCAGAGGAGAGAGGATGAACCAGCCGAGGGTGACGACGGGCACCAGGAGACGCAGCAGCCTGCGGCGCACGAACTCCCGGGCCGCATGTGCCCCCAGGGCGAAGCGAGTGCTGATGCCGGACATGACCCAGAACAGCGGCATCATGAACTGCGCGCCGACTACCATCGGGTAGACCATCCAGCCGGCAGTCTGGCTGTCCTTGATGTGCCAGGGCTCCATCGTGTCGAAAGGACGGGCAGCGTGGTATACGAAGATGAGCAGAATGGCCAGCACACGCAGCCAGTCCACATCGTACAGTCGCACCCGACCGGGCGTCGACGCTGAAAGGATGTCGCTCATGGGTCCCTCCGGAGTGGTTAGGCGGCAGCGTTCGCCGAGCGGGTGACCGAGCCGGCTGTCTCAGGCCGGCCCCGTCACCGTCTCGATCAAGCGTTCATCTCGTAGGCGTCCTTCAAAGGAAGGACCTGCTCCTTCCACAGGCGCTCGAAGCGGGCAGGGTCCGCGGCGGGCTTGCGCAGCATGCGCAGGCACAGGTCCATCTGCTGCGGCGTGCTGGTCGGCTTGCAGTACAGGTTGCAGCGCGTGGCGCGAGAAGTCGCGCACCATGAAGTCGAAGATCTGGTCGAGCAGGTCGTCGTCGACGGCGTAGATCGCGGCGTTCTCCAGGATCAGCTGCCCGTAGACGACGAGCGTGAAGAGCTCGCCCAGCGCCAGCAGGAAGTCGATGTCCTTCTGCTGCGCCTCGTCGGGCGTGGCGGTGGCCAGCAGCTCGCGTGAAGCACGTCGATCTGCTCGCGGAAGAGCGCGCACGTTGGGCAGGTCGAAGCGCTCGAAGGCCGGGGTGTAGTCGTGGAACCGGATCTTGCCCAGCCCGCGGGCCGGTCCCTGGTGGAAGAGGAAGTCGTCGTTGGCCGCCTCGTCCTGGCGGGGGACGTCGGGATACTCGGCGGGGTTGAAGAAGTAGTTGGCCATGAACTTGACGATCAGCGCGATGTTGACGTGCACCGTGCCCTCGAGCTTCGGCAGCGCGCGGATGTCGCGCGCCGCCATCTCGAAGTACGTGTCCTTCTCGAAGCCCTTGGCGGCGATCACGTCCCACAGCAGGTTGATCACCTCCTCGCCCTGGGTGGTGACCTTCATCTTGACCATCGGGTTGTAGAGCAGGTAGCGCCGGTCGTCGGGCGAGGCGGCGCGCATGTAGTCGGCGGCCCGCAGCGCGAACAGCTTCATCGCCACCAGGCGGGCGTAGGCGTCGGTGAACATCTGCTGCACGTGCGGGAAGTCGGTGACGGGCATGCCGTACAGCCGGCGGTTGGCGGCGTGGTTGATGGCCTCGTAGAGGGCGTGGGTGCAGATGCCGATCGACGCCCAGCCCAGGTTGTACTTGCCGATGTTGACCGTGTTCAGCGCGGCGTCCCAGGCCGGCTGGCCGCGGCGACAGGATGTCCGCCTCGGTGACCGGGTAGTCGTGCAGCGCGAACTCGGCGACGTAGTTCTGGGAGGTCGGTGACGTTCTGGATCAGCTCGTAGTTCCGGTGGCGGTAGTCGGCGACGAAGAAGACGTACTCGCCGCGTGTCCGCCGATCTTGCCGAAGGTCGAGACCATCGGCGGCCTTGTTGCCGTTGCCGATGTAGTACTTCTCGCCGTTGGCCCGGTACGGCGCCGTCCGGCTGCGGCGTCAGGCGCATCTCGGTCGAGTAGATGTCGGCGCCGTGCGCCCGCTCCGAAAGGCCGAAGGCGAAGATGTCGCCGTCCTCGCAGCAGCGCGCGGCCCTGCGCTTCAGCGTCCTCGTTCGGGCTCATCCAGATCGGGCCCAGCCCGAGGATCGACACCTGCCAGGTGTACCAGTAGGACAGCCCGTAGAAGCCGAGGATCTCGTTGAACTCGCAGTTGCGCCAGGTGTCCCAGCGGCAGTCGGCGGCGCCGTAGGCCGGCGGGCGTCAGCAGCGTGGCGAAGAGCCGCTCGTGCTTCACGAACTCGAGGAAGTCGGCGTACCAGTCCGGTCGTGGTCGTCCTGCTTGATCTTCTTCAGCCCTTGGCCCTCGAAGAAGGCGATGGTTCTCTGCATGATCTGGCGGGAGCGATCGTCCGGGTAGAAGCGGTCGTGGCGTTTGGGGTTGAGCAGCAGCATGGCTGCCTCCAGAGGGGCACGGCCTGCGGGCTCCGCGGGGTCAGGTCGTCCGCTAGGTATTTTCGGGCAAGACCATCACGGGGACAAGCACAGACATGCTCTTCCCTCCGTCCCTCTCGGTCGCTTCGAGGCGGGTGTGAATGTGTGGGCGGTGGAGTACGCGCCATTCCCTGTCCGTTTGGCCGCGGCCGTCATCGGCCCCGATGCTGGGCCTGGCGATCGGGAACGTGTTCTCGAACATTCTCGACGTGTCCTTTCCTCGCTAGCCCCCTGAAACGCGGGCGGGCGGCAATGCCGCCCGCCAATCGCGGACTCGGAAGGACGCCTACTCTCCGCATGCGCCGCTTGATCTCTGACCCCCCGGGGGCGGTCAGAGATCAGGGGCTTTGAGGGCGCGGTCGGAAGGTTCGTCCAGCCAGCGCCTGCATACGTCGTTGTGCCGCCAGGTCAGGCCGTTCTATGAGCGCGGGTTCCCGAAGCTTCCCTACGTCGGCGCGCCCGAGTTCGCTCGGTCCGCGGCCGAACAGAGGACCCCTTCCCCGGTCGAGGGTTGCCGGGCTCATAGTTGGGCAAGGACGTACTCGGCCAGCTTGCGCACCAGGCCGGCATCGGTGCCCAGGACATCGATCGAGACGCCGCCGGCATTGCGCACCATGATCTCGAAGGTGTCGGTTCCGACGCGGGTGCCGCTGTAGGCTTCGTCACCCAGGCCGGCGATCGGCTGGGCATCGACCAGCGCGCCCAGACTCAGGTCGAACAGCTTGGGATCGACCAGGTTGATGAAGTACAGCTGGGTGCCGCCCGTGCCGACACCGTCCGTCACCAGGCCGTAGGTGCAGTCCGGCCCACCGCTGCCCTTGCCGGTGTTGGCCGGGTCGGACAGCGTGGCGTTGAGTGCAGTCGCCACTTCGTCACCCGGGAACATGGCGCAGGCATTCATCGACAGGACGTCGAGGCCGGCGGCCGCCGCGGTTGGAGCTTCAGCCTGCGGCGCCGAGGTGGGCTGACCCGCGGCGGGAGCGTCGGCCGAGGACGTCGTGTCCGGGCTGCTCGCCGGGCTGCAGGCCGCAACCCCCAGCGCCAATACTCCCAGGACCAGGAATGCGCGCACCGGCGCGCCGTTGAACTTCACTGCGTTCGAGATTCGCTTGAACATTTGGCCCTCCTTGGGTCACCTTCGAGTGGCGCGATGCCTGTGTGAGCAGCGAGGTTTCCGTCTCGCCCATCGCACGCACAAGACACCTGTTGTCGGATGCACACGCTCAACCCGGATCGCTGCTTCCGGGGAATTGCCGTCGGCCCATCTGCGAAAGGCCGAGAGATCGTCGTCGTAGCTTCCCGCCCATGAACCTCATCCGCAAAGTCCGAGGGCCCAGGCTGCCGTCCCGCAGATGTCACTCAGGAAGTGACACCACGCAGATCGACAACCTGGAAGGTCGCTTGGCTCGCTGTCGCTTGTGGAATTGGGGGAAGCGCGAGGTCAGGCGAGTGCTATGTTGGACCCTGTACAAATAGTGGACTAATCATACCACCGTTCACCTATTGCGCCGGATGAGAGGAGTTCGAGTCTTTGCTGCCTGGTGAGCGGGGTCGGGCTTGAAACCGCCCTGCCCGCCGAGGAAACCTGGGGCTTCGGACCCTTCGGCCAGGGACGAAGAAGGCCGGGCATCGCGCCCTACCTGGACCTTCGGCGAGCACCATCGGGATTTCGATGTGGGCCGGATCGGCCCTGCCCGGCTACCCGGCGGCGATGACCTCGATCTCCCGCCATCCGACCCACGACGGGCTGGTGGTGGTCTCGATGCGCAGGAGGCGGATGCCTTGGATCGGCTGGTCGGGGTGGAAGACGAGCACGTCGGAGTTGGCGGTCGTTCCCGAGAAGATATGCAGCTGCACGAAACGCTCCGGCGAGATCCCCTCGCTGCCGTAGACGACGTGGATCGTATTCCCGGCCGGGAACTGGGAAACGGTCAGGCGGATCTCGGCGATGTCCGCCGTCTCGCCCAGGTCGATCTGGATCCACTGCAGCGGGTCGCCGCCCGAGTTCCAGGCCGTCCCCGGATCTCCGTCCACGGCGAATGCCCCACTCTGTCCTTGGAAGACGCTCGATGCGCGGGCGGTCTTCTGAAAGGCCAGGTTCGCTCCCGCTCCGGTGCGCCGAATGCCAAGCGCGGTCCGATCGTCGAAGTAGGACCTGACGAACCCGGTGAAGGTGTACGCCTCGCTCTCCGGCAGGGCCCGGTCGGGCTTGTCGTTCCACGACTGGAACAGGACGTGTTCGGGACGCCCGCCGGTCTGATCTTCGTAACGCAGGACGCGCTCGCCGGCGATCGACAGCCAGGCCTCGTCCGAGGCGTCCTGGTAGTTGCCGGTGTAGATGATCCCCACCGGCACGCCGAAGCTGCGGCCGAAGTCCTCGATGGCCTTGACCTCCGCGGGCCAGGTGGGCCGGCCCCAATCGACGTCGACATGCAGGAAGGCCAGGTCGTAACCGTTGACCTGACGGAAGGTCTCGAGCCAGCGCGTGTAGGCCGCGGTGGTCGACGCTCCGGCCAGGGGCTCGGTGTCGCCGACGACCAGCTCAGGGAAGTACTCGCGCATGACCTGGATGTACTCGCCCACCTGGCGGGCAACGTGCTCGGCATCCCAACCGCAGGCGTTGGCGCCGTCATAGATCGAGGCGAAGAAGTACGGCTCGTCGAGGGCGATCAGGTCGATGCGCCCACCGGCATCGAGCACGCGGCGGGCGATCAGGCGTCCCTCGTCGGTGCCGGCGAAGCCTTCGATCCCCTGCCCACACTCGGCCGGTGGGTCGAGCGGGCCGGCTTCGACCGCCAGCGCCAGCCCCAACCGGCGGATGCCATCGACGGCAGTGCGGAGTTGGGCGTCGGTGGCGTGGTAGGCGACCCACTCGCCGTACAGCTTGAAGACGTTGACGTGCGTCGCCGCCACGGACCACGGGGAGCCCGGATCGAAGAGGTCGATGAAATCATCCGACCCGGTGAATTCCCGCCCCGGACCCGTGGGCATCGGCGGCAGAGGCGCGAACCAGACGAGAGGCCGGGGGCTGAGGTCCGGTGTTGGTAGAGCGGTTGTGGTCTGCGCCGTGGGAGGGACAGCGGGCTGCGTGGAACTGGTGGTCGGGCTCGCCGCCGTGGGTGAGGCAATGACCGGCGTGGTTGTCCCCGCGATGGCGCAGCCCGTGGCGCCGATCAGGATCGCGGCCGCCAGGCACAAAGCGGCAGTGGCCCTTCGGCCATGACCGCGCAACCCATCTGACCGGGAAGGGATCCGGTCACCGCCGGCGAGGCGATTGGTGACTGCCGATTCGATCCTCATCTGCTGCTCCACCACCCTACGTCTCGAACATCGGCCACGGCCCGAAGACGCATCAAGTCTGGTCGACGACTTCAACACGGCAAGGGCTACATCCCGCCGGCGGCCGATTTCGGCCAGCGTCTTGAGCGCAGCCTGGTGGGCGGCTGCATCCCCGATGTTGCCGCCCAGGACGACACTCAGCACACGTCCACCCTTGACTACGACATAACCGGCCGCATGTGTCGTGACGGTCCAGAAGGCTTTGTCGCCCATCCCGGTCACCGTGGTGACGACTGCGTTCGGCTCATCCGCCTGCATTTGGGCAAGTTCGTCTTTCAGCGCCTGCTCGGCAGCTTCAGGTGAACCGGTATTTACCCAGGAGAGCACGACGGCGAGACCGCTCCCCAGGTAGGTGCAAAAATAGAGCGTCCCCCCGGAAACGCTGTCGGCGTCCTCGCCAGGCGTCTTTTCGGTGATCGGTTGGCCGAGCACCTCTTCGACCTGAGCATCGTTGGCCAAGTGGCAGGGATCCTGCTTGAAGTAGGCAGCGATGATCAACAGCATGTCGGGCGTTGCCGTCTCCCCCGGCTCTCCGTTGGGTGTGGACACTTCGTTGGGTTGCCCGGTGGGCGGGGACGCTTGCTCGGGCACGAGGCCCATGACGGTCGTCGGCGTGGGGGTCAAGTTCGAGACCGTCCCTCCGCAGGCTGTGGCCATCAGGGCCAGGGCCAATGTCAGACTGACCAGCCCGGTGCGATTGAAAATGGCGGGGCGCGTAGAAAGAGATTCCTTGAACATCGTCTGACCTCGATTTTGAGAGCGGGGGTTAGGACGGAGATCCTGCCCGAGGATAGCTGGTCAAGTTGACCCGATTTAGGGAGTATACCACGGATGGTCATCCAAGGAACGGCGCTGCCGGTTCTACTTCCAAGTGCAACGCAACAGCGAGGTCAGCGTCGCGGCCGATTTCATTAATCCTCGAACGTGTCCTCGGCGATTGTGAAGCGGATCCAGCCTCCCTGCCCTCGCCTGAGCCGGCGGCGTTCTGTGCCCGCCCCCACAACCCAGGCGATCCCGCGCTCAAGCCGACCGACGCTGTGTCGGCCAGGCGTCTTCACAATTCAATCATCCAGTCCTAATGCAAACCTGTTATCGTGTCTTGCGGACGATGGGTGTCGGCAGCCCGTAAGAGGCTCCCCCAAATCGTGGCCCACGTCCGACCTCAAACCTCGCGGTCGTTTGGAAAGGTGGTAGCGAAGTCGATGTCAGGACGAAAAGCATTCTTCACCATTGTCATTACCCTCGTGGTCCTTGCCCTTCTCGCCGCAGCCGGGGTTGCGCTGTATCGCCTCGGGTTTGCGCGTGGCCTGGCGGCGACCGGCGGGATCCCCGGTGCCGGGGAGTTCATGCACCCGTTCGCGAACGGAATGCCGGGGTTCGGCGACGGTCGCCTGCAGATGTGGCACCACGGCGGCGGCATGTTCTTCGGCGGTCATCGGGCCTTCGGCATGTTCGGCTTCGGCGGCTGGATCGTCTGCCTTCTGGTGCTGGTGGGCATCGTGGCTCTGGTGGTGGCGGTTGTCAACGTGTTGACCCGCAGGCGCCCGGCGGAGGTTCAAGTCGTCTCGGCACCGTTAGTGCCCCCGGCTCCTGCCCCAGCACCGACGCCCGCCAAGCCTGCCCGGCGTGCAGGCGGGGCAAGGGCCTCGAAGCGCTAGCGCCTTCGGGAGTTTCCGCACCGGCGAGATCCAACCCCGATCCCCGGCGTGGGTTTGGTCATAACGTGAAATGGGCGGGCCCTCAAGGCCCGCCCATTGTGTTAACCGACTGCGTTGGGGCGAAGCGTCGACGGGCAGCGTGCAATCGCTCGCCTAGAGCAGCGGACGCTCCGGGGCCGTGGCGGCCAAATGGCGCGGGTCGTGCACGCGGAGGAGGAACACCAGAAAGGCCGCCAGGTTGAGGCCGGCCCCCACCAGGAACAGCAGGCTGAAGTCGCGCTCGGCCAGCCAGGCTCCTAGGAGCGGCGCCGTCACGCCGACGATCCCGAGGGTCGTGTTGACCAGCCCGGCATAGGTGGGCTGCCTGCCCGGCGGGGCGAACTCGAGCGTCAGCATGATGCCCGAGGTGATCTGGCCGCCCAGGCCCATCCCGATGAGCACGAAGGCCGGGATGTACACGCCGGGCCCAGGCGACCAGGCCGTCAGCGCAAAGGCGGCGGCGTAGCATAGCGCCGCGATCTCCAGCGACAGTTTGTGTCCGCGCCGGTCCGCCAGCGCGCCGAGGAACAGCATCCCGGCCGCCTCGCCCACCAGCATCGCACCGGTGTAGCCTCCGACCGTCGCGTCACTGACGGACCAGGTGCGGATGGCGCTCAAGGTGACGAAGCCGGCCCCCAGCGCGCCGAAAGCCAGCGTGACGCGGCCCGCCAGGTGCCAGCCGAAGTTCCCCCCTTGCCGCAGGATTCCGGCGATCCCGGACCAGTACTGGCGCGACGACTGCTTCGGCGGGAGCTGCGCCGGGACCGGCTCGCGCATCCGGGTCATGAAGACCCAACTGAGCACGACGCTGAGCGCCCCGATGGCGAAGATCGCCACGAAGCTCACCGGGTAGGGCAGCGCCGCCAGCAGGGCCACGCTGGCCGCAGCCCCCAACACCCCGAAACCGGTCCCGATGGACGAACCGAAACCCATGAAGAAGCCGCGCCGGTCGACCGGAAAGCAGCGCGCCACGAGCTGCTGCCAGGCCGGGGCGATCGCCCCGCCCCCGAGCGAGAACCAGGCGAAGCCCGCCACCGTCAGGATCAGCGCCAGAGACGGGGCGCGCACGGCCAGCGACGCCGCACCCACAAGTGCAAAAAGCGGCAGGCGCTCGGCGAAGAAGCCCACGTTGACCATGATCGGGAGCATGCGCCGCACGCGTTCGGTGGCATGGGCAGTGAAGAGCTGCGGGAGGGACCAACCGCCCTGTGCCAGCAGCGCCACCAGCCCGACGGCCAGCGTGCTCGACGTCAGCTTGGAGATGAACAGCGGCAGGATGGTGGTCGAGGCGATGAACGACATGCCGAAGAAGAACAGGCCCACCTCGCCCACACTGACCGCCATGTTCCAGCGGTAGTTGCGGCGAACCTCGTGCTCGAGCGCCTCCCCCTCGAACGTGGGATGCGGTCGGTCGATCTCCAGCACGCGGCGCAGGAACGGGCGCAATGGCGTCATCGGCAAGGGGGTGGACGGGAAGCTGGCTAGCTTCCGTCAGCCTCGAGGATCACCCGCAGCTGATCGGCGTACGCCTGGCCGTCGGCGTCGTCGGCCAGAATGGAAATCGCTTCGGGCTGCACCACGCCCAGCCCGAGCTCGACCGCCCGGGCGATCTGCTCGAGTTCGAAGACGCGCCCGCGCCGGACCTCGGGCGTCGTCCCGAGTAAACGCAGGATGGCGACCCCCACCGCATCGACGGCGATGCGATCGACCCCGGCCAGGACGACGCCAGCTTCGACTTTGTTGCCCGTATCCGGCCCGCCGGAGGTGAAGGCCTCGACGCCGTCGAGCACGATCAGCGCCGGCGTGTAGGCGGCGTTAATCTCGGCGATCATCCGGCGCTGGTTGGCCGAGTTGTGCAGCTCGGTCATGTAGTTGTAGCCTTCGCCCGGGACGGCCTTCGCCGCCAGGCCAACCGAATTCTTGAGCGACAGCGTGAAGTGGCCACCGAAGCGGTGCGTCTTCAGATTGCAGGTCTGCACAATCGCTTGAGCTTCGACCGCCGGGCGCGCCAGCGAGAAGCCGCGACGCCAGTGGCTCCCGGGCACGTCGGACGGCACCCAGCCGTCGGCGCCAAGCTCGTCGAAGACGACCGTCTCGAACGCCAACTCGGATGCCAGGTCGAAGACCCCCTTAGATTGCATGACGGCGCGCGTATCGCCCATCCCGCTGCGGTCGCCGAGCGTTATGCTCCCCGCGCCCATCCCCCACAGCCGCTCGACCAGCGCCCGCAGCGTGTCAGTGTGCGTCGATCCGGGGGCGGGGTCGGCGCTGTTGAAGTTCGGCTTGAGAAAGACGGTCTTACCTTCGACCGGATTGGTGCCCAGCAGGTCGAGCGCGCGGCGGACACCCGCGGTCGCGATCGGTGGTGCGGATCAGGGCGACACGGCCGACGAGTGATTTGGGCGTGGGGGTGGCGGGGATCATCGTCGGTTCGCTTTCGGCGAGCGGCGATGAGGTGGGATCAGAAGGAAGGAAGGGTGTGGGACCACCGGGCTCCGGTACAGACAGGTCGGAGCCGCCGGTCCAGCGGCAGGCGACGCCGAGCGAGGCGGCCGCTGCAGCTCCGCCCAACGCCCGCAGGAATTCACGCCGGCCGATCGTTCGGCCAGGCTGTGTGTCGCCCATCGGAACCCTGCGCTCTCTCCCCCCATCGGCCCTCATACATCCGGGCCCCCTGCGATCCCCATGAAGCGGCTGCCGGGCGGTGACGCGGCGTCCACCTGCGGCAGATGCCCGTCCAACCACACCGACCGGATGGTATCCCACATTCTTGTTCCGTGGGTCGCAAAGCGCCATGGGTCGGTCGTCCTTTCCCCTGCTGCAAGCTGTCGGGGGAAAGGCAACATTGCCCGCGCAGCCGCGCCCCCCGCCGAGGTCATGCCGAGCCCGTTAGGGCGAGGGGTGGCCGAGGCGGGCCAAAGCATGAACCAACCGTGGTGGAAGCGCCGCCTGGAGCGACAAGCCGACGCAGGGCTGCGACTCGAAACCGGGACAGGGCTCTCCGGGAAAGGAGGTACACTTTGGAGCGGCCGCAGGCGCAAGAACCATCTCGTCCTTCGACGACTGCGCGCCGATCCTGCATCCGAGAATGGAGCCCTGATCATGACCGCAAGCACTGGCATGCCGGGAACGACTGAGACGCCGGCCGAAACCCCCGACACGTACCACGATCACGACGCCGCCCTCAAGTGGGCCCTCCGGCTGGAGAACGCCGCCTGGTTGCCGCTCATCCTGGCCATCTTCGCCCTCATCGTACTGGTCGCCGAGCTGTACGTGTATATGCCCCAGATCGTCCAGGCCGGCGCGTTCGAGGCCTACCTGAGCGTCAGCATCCCGGTGCTCATTCCGCTGACGGCGGCGGTCATCGGCGCGTCGCTCTTCATGCTCCTGCGCGCTTCGGGGCAGGCCCTGCTGCTCCTCCTCGACATCCAGGAGAAGTAAGCCTGGCCGCGGTCGACGGGTAGGACGAGTCAATCGCTGCAAGACATCGACCCCGCGCGGTGCGCGGGGTCGATGTGACACGCAAGCCTTGTGTGAACGTGGGGAGACCCGCAGACGGGCTGGCTCTCGGAACTCGAGGGCCGGCCCGTCCTGTTTGGGGCGGGCGTTGAGCTTGCCTGCTCGATGGCACCACGGTTGAGAGGTGCGCGGCCGACGCTTTCTCGCATCGTGGGGTGTCCTTGCGGGGCCCGAAGGGGAGTGGCAATCCCAGCCGGACCGGGGGCCGACGGAGGACGCGGGGCTATCCCTCCAAGCGTGGGGACTTACGCCCGCGAGTCGAATGGCAGACGTGACCGAGATTGCCATGGCGGGCCACCCCCCTTACGTTGACGTCATTGCGAGGCCCGAAGGGCCGTGGCAATCTCCGCGGCCACGGAACCTGGGTGCGGCTGGGATTGCGCCACGGGAGATTGCTTCGTCGGGCTCCGCCCGCCTCGCAATGACAGGGCCCCTGTCATTGCGAGGCCCGAAGGGCCGTGGCAATCTCCTGCCGATTGGGGTCGAGGGTGCGGGCGGGGGTGCGCCTCGGGTCAGTTCCCAGTGCGCTCGATCGCCCGCAGCGCGCAGTTCTCCATGTCGGTCAGAGCGGACACGTATGCGTTGTCGGAATACGGCAGGTCACACGCGAACAGGTCGGTCTCGATCAGGAACTCGCCGCCGAACTGGACTACCCCCCGGCCGTTGCCGCACATTGGGATCTCCCCTTGATTGCCCATCCCCCCAGGTCCGTAGACGACGAAGCCGTAGCCTTCATCATCGTTGCGCAGCTGCCGTCCCTGGTGATCTCCTTCCACCTGCGCGGGCAGGCTTTCAGTCAGCCCCTGAGCGAGCTCCTGGAAGTCGGGCGCCAGTTGATCGGCATGGTAGTAATGCGAAATGCTGAAGCCCAGCGAATTCTGTTCGATGTTCGGGCCGCTCCAGTCATAGCGGCAAATCAAGCCGGAGTTCCCCCATGGTGAGACCTGGCTTGGTTTGTAGTCGGCGCAGGTGCAGTCCGCCTCGACGAACTCACCGCTGTATTTGTGCTCGGCGACCGACTGCTCCTCAAGCGGCGGCAGGCCCTCGGTCTGATCCTCGGCAGGCAGAGACGCGGATGGCTGAGAGGCAGCCAGCGGGACGAAATCTGGGACAGGCGCCTGCGAGATCAAGTTGCAGGCCATCGCCGCCAACGCCAGCGAGAGGCCGATGCCCGAGCGTACGAGGTGGACCGAGGCGATCCGTGGACTGCGCATGTGACCTCCGTGGATCCGGCCCGTTCGGGCCCCGTGCACTGTAGGGGCGAGCTCCGCCGCTAGGGGGCGCGGATGAACTCGACGGTCAACATGCAGTCGAGCAGGCTCGCCTGGGGCACATCACGATCGAACACATCGGGCGTGAACGGGATGTTGGTCCCCCGGGATCCGCCGTTGCCGGCGCGGGAGGAAGACACGGGCTGTGAGTAAGACGATGTCCAATGCCGCGCGAATCTCACCATCGGCGCCAGGACCAGCCGGCGCACCCACAGGCGGGCGGCAGGGCGTTCCGCAATCCACGCAGCCAGCGGCGGCGAAGCCCATTCGTAAAGGCGGATGACGAGCCTTCCTGGTCGACTCCGCCTCAGTCGCACATCCCGGATACGGCGTAGAAGTGAAACTTCCGGAGCCACGGGACTTCCGTAGGCCGCGGTGGCAATGAAGCAACTGCTCTATCCCTTCTTGATCATTTCTTGGATGTTTCGCAGTCCGTCCTTGCCCTTTGTGTAGTAGGCATCGGGGAAGCTTAAGGCTTTGTCGATATCCTGACGCGCCGATGCCAGCTGGCTCTTCTTCTCGGGCTTGCGTGACCCCCGACTCAGCGTATGCCATTCCAATGCCCGCAGGGAATAGAACTCGGGCAACATGGGACCAAGGGCGGCGGCCATCTCGGGACGCTCGCCCATGTATACTTCGGTCAACTCGATCCCTTCTGTGAACTTGGCGATCGCCCCAGGACAGTCCTTGGCGAGCGACTGCATCATGGCCTGGTGTAGCAACTCCCTTACTTTGAGCCCGAACTGTGCCTGATCCACTTCTTCCTCCTTGGGGGTTGACTGAACTACAGCCATGGGTCGACGGAGCGTCGACCCGCGATACGCACTTGGAATGGGGCCATCAGCATTCAGCGGTCATTCAGAGCAATCTCCACCCAGACTGGAGGGTCAAGGCTTATTGCTGATTGCTGATCGCTGAAGGCTGTCTACATCCTGGCGGTTCCCTGCCTGCGATAGATCTCCAGCCCGGCGAGCGCCACCAGGCGCGGGAGGCTGCGCACGGCCTGGCGGTCCTTCTCCTTCTCCCCATCCGGCAGTGCCGCCCACGGCACGAGGGAGGGATGGGTCTTGCGCGCCAGGTCCTTGGCGCCGGGCGCGTGCCGCCAACCGGCGCGCCGGGCGTCGTCCATCCAGCGCGCATGCTCCAATTGCGACAGGCGCTCGATCTCGTCGGGCGTGAACGCAAACGCCTCGGCATCCCAATCGGTGAGCGGCGCTAGCCCGCAGCCAATCGCCTCGAGCTTGGCGTGAATGTGATCTGCCTGGCGCCGATTGGCGTCGCGCAGCCTCTCAGGCAGCGCCTCCCACGCCGCCAGCGACGGGTTATCCGCCAGCGTCTCGCCGTGCGCGGAGCGCGCCCGGACGTAGTCGTCATGAATGGCGCGGGCGACGAGCTCGTGCGTCCCACCCAACACCACTTCGACCCGGCCGACATGCTCAAGCAGCGGGAAGACAGTCAATCGACCGGGCCGCGCTTCGAACCAGCCGCTCTCGCGCAGCAGGCGCGCCAGCCCGCGCTCGTCCTCGACACAGACGACGATCGAGCCCGCACCGGCAAGCAGCAGGCGCTCGAGCGCCAGTCCGGCCGCCAGACCGGCGGCCCCGTCGTCCAGACACAGGTAGGCGACCGACGGCCGTCGATCCTTCCTGCCGCTGGCGGCGGCGGTCCGCGCCAGTTCTTGCGGGCCGGCACTCACCACCACGGGCGACAGATCGCAAGCGTGCTCCAAATCGGGAAACCATCCTGTGAGCCGACCGGCTGCCACATCCGCTTCGGGGCCGATGAGCGAAATTCGGATCCGCTTGCCGGCAGCCGGCGCGCGTGCGCGCCACGAACGCGTCAGGTGCAGGATCAGACTCATCGCCAGGGTCCCGGTGCCCACGACGACGGCGTGCGGTGCTCGGCCCCCTGCCTCCGCCTCCTGCACGGGATGCGCCCGCAGAATGGCGCGCGCCGCCAGATCATCGAAGTTAGTCATCTCCAGCCGAATCCCGTCGGCGCGATCGGCCGAGAACAACGTGTCGCGCAGCAGCTCGGTCAGCCGCGGGTCGGACACGCGCACGACGCAGCTCAACGGGCTCCGCCGGCGTCCTTGCACGAGCCGTCGGGCGACCGCCGCCACTTCGGCGTTGGTGGCGTCTCCTCCGCACACGGCCAAGAGCACGTTGGCCCGCTCGACCCCGGCTGCGCGCAGCAGTTCGGACCGGGTGGCATCGCCCGGGATCACGACCGCCCCCGCCTGCCGGCACACTTCCAAGCTCGGATTGTCGCGGTCGAGATCGATGACCGCCACCGTGTGCCCCTGGCGCGAGAACTCGGTCGTCACCAGCGTGCCCAACCGACCCGCTCCGCAAACGACGGTGTGTCCCCTCACGAGTTGTAGGCGGGCGCGCTGAAGCCGATCCCGGAGCACCAACGCCAGCGCCGAGAGAGCGGCATACGCCGACGCGGCCGGGAGCAAGAAGCGGGCTAGCGACAGCTCCCAGGGGATGTGCCCCGGCGGCGCGCCGGAGCTCAACTTGATCAGCTGGAACACGAGATACAGGATGTCCCAGGCGGTGGCGCTCTCGCCGCGCCCCGCGAAGTATTTGTCGAAACCGACGTAGCCGAGGATCAGCCCGCTGCCCCCCACCGCGACGACCACCCACCACGGATGGGTCCGGGCCCACTTGACAACCCGCCACCGGGATGTGCCCTCCGGTCGGAGTGGATGCCGTGCAGGGCGCACTGCGTCGCCCAGATCCTCCCTGCCCTCATCCATTCGAACCCTCCGCCAGCCGGATGATTTCGTCCACCTGATCGGCCAGCGCCCCGGCGCCCGCCGCTTGCGCCAACTGCCGTGCCTCTTCGAGCTTGGGCAGCGCGTCCTGCCGCCTGCCGAGTGATTTGATCAGCACGCTGCTGGCGGCCACCAGCGATCGTGACAGCTTCTCGGGGTTCCCGAGTTGACGAAGCAGCGCCTCCTGCTCCAGCAGCCTGGTGAACGCACCTTCGGCATCACCCAGGTCCTCCAGGATCCCGGCCTGGTTTCCCAGACAATGAGCGAGCCCGGCGATGTTCCCCAGGTCCCGGTCGATGGCTTCCTTCTCTCGCTGCATATCCAGCGCCGCGTGCAGGTCCCCGCGCTGGGCGAGGATGTTGGCCATGTTGCCCAGGGCGACACCCAGGCTCTTGCGGTTGCCAAGCTCGCGGCACAGCTCAGCCTTCTCTTGATGCAGGCGCATGGCGCCGTCCAGGTCGCCGCGCGCCCGAAGGATCATGGCCCTGTTGCCGAGGCAGGCCTGCAGCTCGCCCTTCAGCCCGAGCTCGCGGCTGATCGCCTCGACCTGGTCGTAGTCCCGCATGGCGCCGCCCACATCACCGGAGGCGGCCTTCACCGGCCCGAGCCGCCCGAGGGCCTCGGCCAGGCCTTTGCGGTCGCCGAGCTGCCGGCACAGATCTTCCTGTTCGCGGAACAACCGCATAGCGCCGGAGCCATCGCCGAGTTCGAGCCGGGCGATGCCCTGATTGCCAAGGCAGGTCGGCAGGAAGCTGCGGTTCCCGTGCTCGCGCAGCAGCGCCTCTTCTTTCTCGAGCAACTCGAGCGCCTGGCGCGGCTGCCCTCGGGTGACGAGCACCGCTGCCTGGCCGTCGAGCGCATTTCCGAGCTCGATGTGCTGCCCGGTCTCGCGGCAGATCCGTTCCTTCTCCTGGTAGAGCGCGAGTGCATCATCCAGATCGCCGCGCTCACGCAGTACATTGGCCCGGTTGCCGAGCGACAGCGCCAGCGAGACCCGGTCCTCGAGCAGCCGCCACACACCTTCGAGCTGCCGGTACATCGCCTCGGCGCGCGCCAGGTCGCCCTGGATGTGCAGGATGTTGGCCTGGTTGTGAAGCGACCGGGCGTGACCGCGCTGATCGCTCAGCCTTTCGCAGATGGCCGCTTCTTCTTCCATGTCGCGCAGCGCCCGCACTGGATCCCCCAGCGCCATGCGGATCGCAGCCGCATTGCCGAGCGAGAGCGCCAGTTGGCGGTCATCCCCCGTCCGCCGGCATTCGTCGATCATGGGTTCATACAGGCTGAGGGCCTGCGTTGGGTACCCGGCCTGCGAAAGCAAGGGAGCCAGGCGCCATATGGCATCGGCATGCTGGAGCAGGATCGTCCAGGACCGCCCGATACGCATCCGGAATATGCAGATCGGTGTTGCGCTCGATCTCTCCCCAGTAGGCCTGCACCTCAAACTCGTCGCGGTCCCACGCCTGCGCGAGGAACTGCGGGTCGCCGAGCGTCGCCGCCAGCGCCGGCCAATCGTGCGCCCGGCTCAACTGCCAGGGGAGTTCCTCCAATCGGCGTTCGCCTTGATCGCGCCCCTCGAAGTACGCCGCCAGGCGGCGGTGGGCGGCGCGCTGTTCGTCGTCCGAGGGCAGGTAGCGCGCCTCAACGGCCCGCCGCAGATAGTCATGGAAGAAGCCGATCAGACCCGAGCGGTTCACCAGCGAGCCCTCGGCCGCCAGGAACAGAGGTGACCAGAGCGCGCCCGGCAGGCGCGCGCCGGCCTCGCCCAGGAGATCCAGCAGCTCGGCCTCGTGCAGCCCGCGGCGGGCGGCCCACAGCCACGACATGGCCTGGCGGACCAGGTCCGCTCGCTGACGGTCATAATCGGTTTCGTAGCGCTCGAGGATACGCTGGTACAGGTCGGGGACCGATTCGGCGGACAGGTAGTGTGCGATGCGCTCATCGAGCTGTTCATGCACACCGAACAGCCGCAGCTCTTCGAGGACGGCGCGCAGGAACAGCGGGTTGGCGGTCTGCGGCGCGGCGGCGATGCGCTCGACGCGCGCCGGGCTCAACGCCTTGGCGAATTGTGCCAGATATTCGACGATCAGCCGGCTGCGCTCCTCGGCGCTCAGGGGTTGCACCTCGAGCTCGGCGAAACCTCTTCGTTTGACCTCGTCCAGTGCCGGCCCGGGCAGCGACGAGGCGACCAGCCTGAAGTTCGCCGGCAGATCCGCCGGCAGCCATGCCAACTCACGCGCACCATCCCGGTCTTCCAGTTGATCGAGTCCATCCAGGACCAGGATCGTGCGGCCCTTCTCCGCCGAGAGGGCCAGCCCCTGGGCGAAAGCGGCGCGCAGCGCATCGGGTTGAACCGGGAGCGCGAGCTCGAGGTTGTAACGTCGGGCAAGCTCGGCCATCAGCCGGCGGAGCATCGCCGCCCAGTCGGTGCTGTGCGGCGTGGCGCCGATGAAATGCATCAGGACGAAGTCTTCGGGATGCTTCTCCCGATAGCCCAGCGCCCAGTTGCTGAGCAGCGCCGACTTTCCCAGCCCCGACGCGCCGACAACGATCAGCGGCGGGCCTTCGCGCTGCACGTGCGCATCGAGGGCGTCGAAAGCGCCCGGCCGGCCGATGTACACCCGGGCGCGGCCGCGGGCGAAGGCCTCATGATCAGCAGCCTGGCGCTGAAGCGGATCGGGCTCGGAGCCCGGCGGAAACTGCTCGTCGAGCACGCGGCCGAGATCGGCCAGCACCAGTTCGCCGAGTGCCCGGGCGTCGATGAAATCCTCGCGCACGGGCAGCCCGCTGGTGCGGACACGCTCCTTGAGTTGGGCGAGCCTGTGCCGCCGTTCGTTCGCTCGCTGCGCGGCGGCCTGTGGCCCGAGACGTTCGATCTCCCCGGTCGTGGGCTCCTCCCGGAACTCGGCGGCCGACTCGGGTGGGAGCGTCTCCAGGAAGGCCGGCGCCCGGAAATAGAAGAAGGCCTGTCCGGTCATCTTCGGGTTGTTGAGGACGCCGTGCAGGATCTCAAGCTCGGTGACCGAGCGCTGGCGATCTTCGGCCACCCACGGATGCGTTTCCAGCACCTCCGGGGGGAGATCGTCCGCCACCCAGCCGTACCGCTCACCCAGGATCCCGAGGAAGTATGGGCGGCACTTGTGGATCTCCTCCAGGCAGATCGACAAGACTTCACCCTGCGATTCGTCGGTGATCCCCCAACGCAGGTCGACCTCGCTCCATCCGACGCCGCGCGCCTCGCAGCGCTTGCGCAGTTCGGGGAAGACGAACTTGAGCAGCTCGTTGCGCTCGGCCTGCATATCGCGGAAGGTGGACGAGATGAAGACGCGGATGGCGCGTGGCTGGGCTGCAGGCGAGGGGACGGGAGTGGGCGTCGGCATCGATGGCCTCGTCGCGTACGGCCCCACGCGTTGGGGAACGATCCGGTCCGGCGCCCCCTGAGGTGGTCTGGCGCCGACCGTCACACCCGCGATTGTGGCTTCAATCGGCGGATTGTGCCAGGGCCCGCAAGCGGTGGCGCCCCGTCGGATTTCCGCTTCGCTGCCGTGCGGTCCTTCGCAATGACAACCTTCGGAGAATACGCCCTCGGACGCCGACGCTTTCCCGCATCCTGGGGTGTGATTGCGAGGCCCGAAGGGCCGTGGCAATCCCGGCCGGACCGGGGGCCGACGGAGAACGCGGGGGCTTTCCCTCCAACGCGGGGAATCACGCCCGCGAGTCGAGCGGCAGACGTGGCCGAGATTGCCACGTCGCCGCTCCGCGGCTCCTCGCAATGACGAGACCGGGTGACCCGCGCACCCCGAGGCCGCCGACGCTTTCCCGCATCCTGGGGTGTCATTGCGAGGCCCGAAGGGCCGTGGCAATCTCGTGGCCCGCGGAATCCCGGCTACGCCTGGATTGCACCACGGGAGATTGCTTCGTCGGGCTCCGCCCTCCTCGCAATGACATGGGACAATGAGGCATCCGGCGCGGGCGGCCTGAGGGAGCCTCGACCTATGGAGGGTCCAAGGCTGATCCCTGATAGCTGACTGCTAGTTGCTAGCTGCTACCTGCTAGCTGCTTGCACCTTCTTGCCTTCCCCCCATCCGCACGCTCACGCTGTGGGTCGCCCCATCGTCGCTCAAAGGGACCCGGCCGTCGGGGAGCGCGACGCCGTCGAGGTGGACCTGGGGCACGCCGGACGAGACGCCCTCCGGGTTGTGCACCTCGATGCGATACAGGCTGTGCCCGTACCGGTACTTGACTTGATACTCCGGCCAGCCCGCCGGGATACACGGATCGAACTGCAGCGCGGCGCCCATCCGGCGCAGCCCGAGGATGCGCTCGATCCCCAGGCGGTACATCCAGGCAGCCGACCCGGTGTACCACGTCCAGCCGCCTTGCCCGAGGCGCGACGGCTGGCCGGAAATGTCGGCGGCGACGACGTAAGGCTCCACCTGGTAGCACTCCACCTTCTCCGGCGTGTCGGACCGCAACGCGGGGTTGAGCATGCAGAACAGCGCGTGGGCGTCGTCCCCCCAACCGAGATCGGCGCACGCCCAGGCGACCCACATGGCGGCGTGCAGGTAAGCGCCGCCATTCTCACGCACGCCCGGCGGATAGCCCTTGAGGTATCCAGGATCACGCGCGGACTGGTCGAAGGGCGGCGTGGCCAGCAGCACCAACCCGTCCGCCGGACGCACAAGCTGTTCTTTCACCGCGCGCATCGCCTGTTCGGCACGTGCCGGATCGGCCGCTCCCGAGATCACGGCCCACGACTGCGCCACGGAGTCGATCCGCCACTCGTCGTTCTGCGCCGAGCCAAGCGGCTGGCCGTCATCGAAGTACGCCCGGCGGTACCAGGCGCCATCCCAGCCGGCCGACTCAATCGCCTGGCGCACGCCCTCGGCGCGCCGCCGATAGGCCTCGGCTTCCCCGCCCCGGCCGAGACGTTCGGTGAGGGCGGCGAAGCGGCTCAGCGTCGCATGCAGGAACCAGCCGAGCCACACGCTTTCGCCCTGCCCGCCCGTACCGACCCGGTTCATGCCGTCGTTCCAGTCGCCGCTCCCGATCAGCGGCAGGCCGTGCCCGCCGATCGTCGAGCCGCGCTCCAAAGCCCTGCGGCAGTGCTCGTACAACGTGTGCGTTTCCGCCGCCTCGGCGAACAGGCCGTAGCGCTCGTCCTCGTCCGGGCGCAGGAGGCTGCCCGTCAGGAACGGCACGTGCTCCGAGAGCACGCTCTCATCCCCGGTGGCCTCGACGTAATGCGCGGCGACGAACGGCAGCCACAGCAGATCATCGGACACCCGCGTGCGCACGCCGCGGCCCGAGGGCGGGTGCCACCAGTGCAGCACATCCCCTTCTTCGAACTGATGCCGCGCCGCAAGCAGCAGGTGCTCGCGCGCCACGTTCGGCGCGGCGTGCACAAAGGCCAGCGTGTCCTGCAGCTGGTCGCGGAAGCCGTAGGCGCCGCTCGATTGGTAGAGCGCCGAGCGTCCCCACATCCGGCAGGCCAGCGCCTGGTACAGCAGCCAGCGGTTGAGCATCAGGTCCATCGCCGGGTCGGGCGTGCTCACTTCCACCACACCCAGCCGCGCTTCCCAGGCTGCCTGCGATTCCTGCCAGGCCGCTTCGATCTCCTCCGGCTGACCCAACCGACGCGCCAGGCTCAACGCTTCGTCGCGGTCGGCGCCCTGGCCGAGCAGGAAGTAGATCTCTTTGGCCTGGCCGGGTTCCAGCTCCACGTGCAGCTGAATGGCGGCACACGGATCCAGCCCGGCCCGCACCGTGCCCTCCAGGCCGACGCGCGCCAGCGCCGCCGGCCGGCGCGGGTCACCCATGCGACCGAGGAACTCGGTCCGATCGGCGGTCACGCCGTGCGGCCGCTGGCTGGCGGCCAGAAACGCATACCGGCCGGCGAACTCGGCGTTGTAGGGGTTGTGCGCCAGCAGTGCGTGGATGTCGGGCTCGTACTCCGAGACGACGTAGGGCGTCGTCGCCTCGCGGCTCGTCCCCAGCACCCACGGCGCATAGTAGGTCGCCGTCATCCGCCGCCCTCGCTGCCAGACATTCTCCAGGCGCAGGGCGATGACCTTCACCGGCGAGTCCGCCGCGACGAACAGCCGCAGCTCCTGGCGCAGCCCATGGCTGTGAGTGCTCGAAGATGGTGTAACCGGCGCCGTGTCGAACCAGGTACGGGGCGGCGGCAGGGGCGGGTTCGGGCGTCGGCGACCAGATCAGCGCCGTCTCTTCGTCGCGCAGGTAGAGCGCCTCGCCGGGCGGATCGCTCACCGGATCGTTCGACCACGGGGTCAGCCGGTTCTCGGAGCTGTTCTCGGCCCAGGTCGAACCGGCGCCGACCTCCGAAACCGTGAACCCGAGGCGCGGGTTGGCGATCACATTGATCCACGGGCGCGGGGTGCGTTCGCCGGGCCTGAGGTAGATCTGGTACTCGCGGCCGTCGGGGCTAAAACCGCCCTGCCCGTTGTCGAGCCTCAGGCCGGTCGGGCGCGGCAGGTCCGGCGACGGCTCGACGTCTTCGGGCAGGCTGAGCGTCGGGACGAAGCCGGGCAAGCGCACAGGCTCGGCGGCCGGCTCGCCCAGCTGCGCGGCGAGCGTGCCGCGCGAGCCGTCCAGGATGGCGCGCGCCGCGGTCTCGAGCAGCACGCGGTCTTCGGCCGCCATCTGATCGGAGCTCAAGAGGTAGATCCCGCCGCGCTGGTTCAGGTAGGGATCGCTGCCCAGGCGCACCATCAGGCGATACAACTCGCCTTGCAGCTCCAGGCCGTAGCCCGTTTCCTTGTCGACCCGGATGACGACGTCGACCTTGATCCCGCGCCGGCGCCAGTAGGCATGGGCGCGCAGCACGTCGCGCACCAGCGAGGTCTCTTCTTCGCTCTTCAACTTCACCAGCAGGATCGGGTAGTCGCCGGAGATGCCGAAACCCCACAGCCCGTGCTGCCCCTTGTGGTTGGAAGCCAGCGTCTCGGCGGAAGCGCGCAGCCCGGCGCTCGGGTAAAGCAGCGCCGAGAGCAGCCGATCGAGCGATTCGAGATCCTGCGTCGTGAATTCCTGCTCGCGCAGCTCGCGCTCGATCAGGGCGCGCGCCTGGCCGAAGGCCCGGTCGATGACCGGCCGGTTCTGATAGCGGCGCGCCACGGCCAGCACTTCGTCACGGTCCCTGCCCACCAGCGTCAGGAAATCGAGGCGGCCCGTCGTGCCCGGAGGCACTTCGAGGTCGATGCCCCAGTGACAGGATCGGATCGAGCGTCGCTCCGACCGCGCCATCGGAGCGCGGGCCTGTCTCGGCGAGTGCCAGCGGCGCGCGCGGCGTCCCGCCCCGGCCGAGAAAGCGGGCGCGATCGGTCTCGTAGACCAGCGCCGAGCGCGTCGGTCGTGACCAGCATGTGGACCAGGAAGACGGGTTCTTCGTCCGCGGAGCGCGGGCGCCGGTGGAAGACAAGGGCGTTCAGCTCGGGCAGGAACTCGCTCTCGATGAACAGCTTGTTGAAGGCCGGATGGCGCTGGTCGGCCTCCTGCGGTGCCAGGACGACCTCGGCGTAGCTCGTCAATCGCAGCCGCCGCGTCTCCTCGCCGTGGTTGGTCAGCACCATCTGACGGATCTCGACGTCGTCCTCCGCTGCCACGGCGACCTCGAACTTGAGCGCCAGCTCGTCTTCCCGGCGGTGGAACTCGGCTTTGTACGGATAGAAGAACGCCTGCGGATCGCCGGCGAGCGAAGCCGTCGGCTGGAGGGTCGCCGACGTCAGCGACCCGCGGTCCAGGTCCTGCACGTACACCCACGTCCCCCCGTCCTCCAGCGTCGTGTCGGCGCGCCAGCGCGTCAGCGCCAGGTCATTCCACTGGCTGTATCCGCTCCCGGCGCTCGTGATCATGACGCCGTAGCGGCCGTTGGAGAGGAAGTGGGCGCAGGGGGCGGCCGCCTGAACCGGCTCGCGCCACGGCGTCAGGCTGACCTGCGTGCGCAGGAAGCGTTCGCTGATCACGGCGGCCGGCGGCAGATCAGCGAGCGGCGCGCCGGCCGGCAGCCGCTCCTGCAGCAGAAGCTCCACCGTCTGCAGACGCGGGTCGGCGTGGAAGCGGCGGACCATGACCTCGTCCTGCAGGACATTGGCCAGGGCGACCAGGCTCATGCCGTGATGGTGGGCCATGTACGATCGAACGCGTGCCTGCGTCTGGCCCACGGGCGCGCGCGACGGCGTGAGGTCCAGCGCCTCGTACAGTCCGTACATCCCGACCATGCCCAGCGCCTGGAAGCGCAGGTAGTTGTCGAGAACGTCTTCGGCGGCGAGGGGCAGCGCCAGGAGCGAGGCGTACGGTGCCACGACCAGGTCGTCGGCCAGGCCGCGCTTGAGCCCCAGCCCCGGGACCCCGAAAGCCCGGTACTGGTAGTTCAGCCCGGCGTCGAAGGCGTAGAAGCCGGACTCGGAGATCCCCCACGGCGCGTCCCGGCTGCCGGCATACTCCATCTGCCTCAGGACGACCGCGCGGCAGCTCTGGTCGAGCAGCGTGCCCGGGTAGCTGCGGGTGAGCAGCAGGGGCATCAAGTACTCGAACATCGTCCCGCTCCAGGAGAGCAGCGCCAGCGAGCCGTCCACCCGCGTCAGCGGGCGCCCGAGGTGGAGCCAGTGCGAGAGCGGCACGTCGCGCTTGGCAATCGCCACCAGGCTCGCCAGCCGCGCTTCGGAGGCCAGCAGGTCGTAGTGGTTGTCATCCAGCTTCCCGGCGTCCAGGTTGAACCCGATGTGGAACACCTGCTGCCGGCGGTCGAACAGGAAGCTGAAGTCCATGGCCTGCACCAGCGCCTCGCAGCGTTGGCTGATGCGGCGGTAACCGATCAGCAAGCTCCCGGCCGCCAGGCGCGCCGACTGCAGCGCCTCGGCCAACTGCGTGCACCAGGCTCGCGCCTCCTCCAGTTCTCGGTCAGCCTCGGCGCCAAGCGGTGCTGCCGAGGCTGGTTCGGCCAGCAAGCTCACGAGCGCCTCCAGCCTGGCCTCGCCGCGACGGCACAATTCGGGAATCTCGCCCAGGCGAGGCGTGACGGGCAATGCGTCGACCACCGCCAGCCAGGCCAGCGACAGGTGCGGCTCGGCGTTGGAATCGGTGAACAACGCCGGCGCACGATCGATGTGGGTCGCCCACGGGACCAGCAGCTCGATTTCGCGCCGCATGCTCATCACGTGATGGCGCACGCGTTCCGAGCACAAACGCAGGCCGTCCAGCGCCTCCGGGGTGAGCGCGTGGGGCCGCACCTCGGTCAGTTCCAGGACCAGGGGGTCGATCTCAGGCAGCGCGTGCAGCGGGAGGCTCTCGAGCAACTCCGACCAGCGCTGCGGCGTGTGCTTCACCGCCAGCACTTGCTGGCGGATCTTGGCCAGCGCGGCGTGCAGGGGCGATGGCTTCTCGCTGTCGCTCGCGGCCTGCACCCCCTCCCCCAGGAGCGCCAGCGTGTCCAGCAGCCCCTGCCAGCGCTCCCAGCGGAAGACGCGCACGTCGGGCATGCCGAGGCAGCCCTGGGAGAGGGCGATCAGGCACCCGGCGAGGTTGCCGCTATCGACGGTTGAGACGTAGCGCGGCGGCAGCGGCGCCAGCGTGCGTGTGTCGTACCAGTTCAGGAAGTGACCGCGATAGCGTTCGAGACCCTCGAGCGTGTCCAACGTCGAATTCATTCTCAAGGCCAGCCCGAGGAGCCCCACGTAACCCAGATCGCCGGCGGCCATCGCCGAGAGCAGCAGGAACCCGACGTTGGTGGGAGAGGTGTGATGGGCCGCCTGGCCGCGAGGCGACTCCTGGTAATGGTCCGGGGGGAGCCAGTGGTCTTCCGGCCCGACGAACCGTTCGTAGAACAACCAGGTTCTCCGGGCGATCACCCCCAGCCGCTGCCGCTGCTCCGGCGTGAGCTGCGGTTGAAGGCGGCGGATCGGGCGGCTGATCCATTGAGCGACCTGAGGCGAGACCAACCAGGCGAAGAGCAGCGGCCCGGCATACGCCAGCGACGATGGCCTGAGGAATGCCACGCACAGGCCCGCGGCCAACGCCACGATGGGCGCCGAGATCATCCGCCTCCAGGTCAGGCCGCGCGAGGTGCGCCGACCCAGCGCGCGGCTGAACTGTGCCGCCGGTGTCCATTCGAGCAATCGCCGGCGGGTGAGCAGCAGGCGCGCCAGCGTGACGCCGATGGCATCCAACGACTGCAGAGCCTCGAACGGCAGCAGGACGAGCGCCAGTGCCCAGCGAACCAGATCCATCCACAGCGGCCGAAGCTGCTCGAAGGAGGGCAGGGTTGGCAAGCGCACGCGCAAGCCAAGCACAATGCCGGCCAGAATCGAGGCGCCCGGTGGAGGACGGCGACTCCGGTCCAGAAGAGCGTCGGACCGGGGAGCCACAACCAGCCGGCGATCAGGAGCGCCAGGAGCGACGGCGCCAGCAGGCTGCGGCGCAAGTTGTCCAGGATCTTCCATCGGTCGAGGGTGGAGAAGTCGTTCGGGATCGCGCCGCCGCTTTCGGCCGGCACCCACGGCAGCAGCCAGGGCAGGAGCTGCCAGTCGCCGCGCATCCAGCGATGCTGCCGCTCGATCGACGCCAGGTAGTGATCCGGATAGTTCTCCAGGACGACGACGTCGGCCACCAGGCCGGCGCGCCCGACGATGCCCTCGAACAGGTCGTGGCTCAGCAGGGCGTTCTCCGGCACGCGGCCTTCCAGGCTGCGGTGGAAGGCGGCCACGTCCATGATGCCCTTGCCGACGAAGATCCCCTCCTGAAAGAGGTCCTGGTAGACATCCGAGACCGCCTGGGTATACAGGTCCAGCCCGCGGTCGCCGGCGAACAGCCGGGTGAGGATCGATCGGTTGACGCTGGTGGGCTTGACGCGCACCCGCGGCTGGAGCACGGTGTAACCGCCGATCAGCGCGCCGGTGGCGGGATCGAACGCCGCCTGGTTCAGTGGATGGGCGAGCGTGGCGATCAAGCGCCGGGCACCGCCGCGGGTCAGCAGCGAATCGGCGTCCAGCGTGATCACG
Source organism: uncultured Chloroflexia bacterium (assembly GCA_963743255.1). Lineage (GTDB taxonomy): Bacteria > Chloroflexota > Anaerolineae > Anaerolineales > E44-bin32 > DYJB01. The sequence continues at coordinate 49,166 of CAVUPD010000011.1, read as the reverse complement.
TATCGGATGGCGGGCAGCGGGACGCCCGGATCGGTCAGCGCGTACGACGACGACGGCTCGCCGCTCAACCAGCGGTTGAGCTCCACCAGCTTGCCGCGCTTGCGCTCCCACCCCATCCACACGCCTTCGCTCGGATTCCACTCGCGCTTCCGATGCAGAAGATGGAAGGGCGTTTCCCTCCCCTCCCCGTGCTTGATGTTCAACTGGCGCACGCCCTCGCGCGCCTCGGGCGAGCAGCGCCTCATCCCCCGGCATGTGCTCCGAGGCCGCGTCGGCGAAATCGGTCAGCAGGGCGAAGAGCAGGTTGTCGTCGAGCGTGCTCAGGTAGTGTTGTTCGAGCTGCCTCAGCAGCGCCTCGACCTCGTGTGCGTTGGTCAGGAGCGCCGGGATGGCGACCAGCGTCGTGCACTCGCGCGGGATGCCGTCCTGAAACTCCATCTTGACCAGCAGGCGCGGCGGCACCAGGCGCGGGACGACCGAGTGCACCAGGCCCACGGCCACGCTGACGGCCGGGACGACACCGAGCAGCAGGACCACGACGAGCTGCAGGTCCGTGCCGCCCCACGCCGCGGTGACCGCCACCAAGGCTCCCAGGCCGAGCATGAGGAGCAGCAGGATGCTGCCCAGGTAGCCCCAAAGCGCGTGCACATCGAGCCACCGGCGCAGGCGCAGGCCGGCCGGAGGGGCGTAGCTCAGGCCGCCTTCCAGGGCCTGCAGCCCGCGATCGAGCAGGTAGAACCCCACGTGACCGGTGCGTTCGCCGAACAGCGTCGCCGGGTCTGGCTCGCGCTCACCGGTCGGTGCGCCCTGCCGGTCGGTGGGCCGGCGCGATCCCAGCGGCCAGCTGGTTGGACGCAGGTGCGACCTCGGTCGTTCGGGGGTCATCGGCTTGCCGCCCTCGGCGCGTCGCCGGCTGTCGCGGGCGGCCAGGGCGATGGCCTGCTGGGCGACGGTTTCTTCCGACTCGCCCGTCGCCCACGCCAGGCGTTCGACGACTTTGCGGTAGCGATCGCGCGTCTCGAAGTCCATCCGGGCGTACACCTGGGCCGGGTCCTGGCGCAGGATCTGTTCGACCCGGCTGACGTCTTCGAAGACGGTCTTCCAGTCCTCGATGTCGATGGCACGCAGGTCGAGAATGCAGCCGGCGATCGGCGGAAGCTCGGTCCCACCCCCCGGGCGCGTCTCCGTGCCCGCTGCCTGCGGAGCGTTGGGAGATCGAGCGAGGAGTGCGGCGACTGCCTGGCCGAGGCGGTCGAGCACACCCATCCGAAGTGCCGCCGGCAGGGCCCACAGTTCCCCGATCGTCAGCGCGGTCACGCCCTGGTAGGCGATGACAAAGCGGCGGACGGCATCCGGATCGAGGTGGATCTCGCCGGCCGAGATCAGTTCGGACGCCAGGACGCAGATTCGAGGCAGTCCGGTGAACGGCGCTTCGGCCAGCACCGGAAGCTGGCGATAGAACCCGGCCGGCATGTCCTGCCTCACCTGGCGGATGACCTGACGGATCAGGTAGTAGTTGTCCAGCAGCCACTCGGCGCCGGATGGGACTTCCAGCTTCTGATCGGCGAGGCCGGCGAAGTGTCGCTGGGAGCGCAGGAGCAGCGATTCAAGTTCCCCCAGCCGATGCAGGAGGTTGACCCGATCCGCCTCGCGGCCCAGGACGGTCCGGGCGGCGAGCCGGCGCGCCAAGTCCTCCAGGCCGGGAGCCTGGATCCCAGACGGTTCGTCGGGTCTCGGCTCAGCGATGGGATTCAACGCACGCTGGCTCTGCGGCAGGCATCAATGGTGCCCGAACTCCCTGGCGGCCAGCTCGGCGGCGGTGGGCTCAATCGCATGTCGAGGCAAGTCCTGGACGATCAGCAGTGGCGTGTTGCCGTAGAGGATGAACGAGTTCGCCAGGCTCCCGTACGGCCAACGCGTTCCCCCGAGTAGCCGTGAGCGCTGAGCAACGCCAGGTCGGCATTCTCGTCCAGAGCCAGCTGCTGCAGCGCGCCCGCCACGTGATCTTCGACCAACAGGCGCACCTCGGCCGGCAGCGACAGGCGGGCGCGGACTTCCTCCAGGTAGCGGCTGGCCTCGATCCGATTGCGCTCGGTGAGCCTATTGGCCAGTTCCTGATCATCCCTGGACGGCGGCGCCCGGCGCGGCAGTTCCGGCCTGCGAACGACGTGCGCCAGGATGAGCCTGTGAACCGTGATGTGCGGCCAGTGCTCCGGCCAGCGGCAGAACGCATTCGGCGCGCTGCGATCCGTCCAGCGGGACGAGGATACGGTGGTAGCGCAGCGCGGAGATCTCCGCCGTTGCGGGATGGTAAGCCGGGACGAGGAAGAACGACAGGTAAGCACGGGCCAGGATCTTCTGCACCACGCTGCTCACGTTCCAGCCGCTCAGGCCGCTCCGACCATGCGAGCTGAGCAGGATGAGATCCGCACTTCTCGGCCTGGGCGTGATCGATCACGCGCTCTGCCGGGTCACCTTGCAGCAGGACCTGGCCCGTGGGCAATCCGGCCAGCCGCAGCCGCTCGGCCACCGCCTGCAGGTACGACCCCGCCTGCGCCTCGCTGTAGTGCCACTCCAGCGGATCGATGGCGCGCATTCGACCGGCGGCTTCCACCTGCTCGACGACCTGCAGGACCGTGGCACGCGCACCTAACGCCCTGGCCACCGCCACCCCATGCGGGAGGACGCATTCTGCCAGCGACGATCCGTCCAGAGGGATGAGGATGTGCTCGAACATCGTAGCCTCCTCCGGGAGGAGCCGATCTGCGGCGGCAAGGGGTTTCGAGCGAGAGTGAGTGAAATGGCGACGAGGGGACGTTGAAGCGATGGGCCCGCCGGCGCTCCCCGCACCCCTTTGCCCCAGGGCAAGCATCACCCAGGCTGATTTCCAAAACCTATGGTATCACCTTGTGTCGCGGAGTTGTGCATGCGGAAAGTTGGCAGTCGATCATGTCGGGATGTTGGAGCGGCGAGCGTGCAGCGACTAGCAACTAGCGATTAGCGAATGGCTATAGGCCCTCGCCAATTGATGGTCAGCAGGTAGCAGGGTGCAAGGGCGTTGTCGCCCGTAGCGCGCAAGAGCTGGCTGATCGCTGAAAGCTGACGGCTGAAAGCTCGGAGCTAGCCGCTAGCAAAGTACTGCTTTCTGCGTTCCACCGGTGTGAGACCGCTCAGGGCGAGGTGAGGACGGCCGTGGTTGTAATAACGCATGAAATCCCGCAGGGCAAGCACTCGATGCTGGCTACTGCGCAAGTTGATTCGATCGTAGCACTCTTCGTTGACTGTTCGGAAGAATCGCTCTACCTTCCCGTTGGTTTCGGGGTGGTAGGGTCGCAGCAGGTAGTGGCGGATCCCAAGCTGATCACAGGTCTTGGCGAAGAGGGTGATCCGTTCCGCATGGTGTGCGTGGCGCATCGTGAAGCACATGGCGTTGTCGGTCAGCACAGCCTGGACAGGATAGCGGAAGTAGTGCAGGGCCCGCAGCAGGAAGTCGGTGGCAGCTTGGGTCGTGGCCACGGGGTAGATGCAGCTGAAGGCCTCCCGGGAGTAGTCGTCCAGGACCGCAAACTGCTGCTCAGGCGCCGTTCTGCGCCGCAAGGGAACGAGTTCTTTGATGTCCAGGTGCAGGAGCTCTCCGGGCGAAGCCTTCTCATAACGGTGGACGACTCGCTCCTGCCTGGGGCGCAAGTGCTGCACGCCATGTCGCACGAGAGTGCGGTAGACGGTGGCTTGGCTGATGCCCAGACGCAAGGCGATCCGCGAGGGGCCGATCTTTTCTCGCCGGCGCAACTGAAGGATCTGCTGAACGTTGCGGGCAGGGAGGGATGTGGGAGAGGTATGAGGACGTCGGGAGAGATCCAACAAACCGCCCTCTCCCCCGGCCGCGTAGCGGGCCAACCATTTGTGGACGGTCTGACGGCTCCTTCCGAAGAGCCGAGCGACGTCCGTCACGGAGTAACCCTCGTCCACCAACTGTATCCAACGCATCCTGATCTCAAACGGAAGACTCGAGTCCATCGATGACACCCCTCCACGTGCATTCTAGCAAGGTGTCAACGAAGTCTTGAAACATCACAGCTAGTAGCTAGTAGCTTCCAGCTAGTCCGACCATGGGGCAGGTCTTCTATCCCATCGATGCGCCCGCAGGCGCTCCACCAATTTGGCGTCCAGCCCGCCTCCATCGCTCGCCGCCAGATTCACCTCGACATGCCGCACCTTGCGCATGCCCGGGATGACCGTGCTCACGTCCGGATTGGCCAGGATGAAACGCAGCGCCATCTCGGGCATCGTCATCCCCGGCGGGATCGCCGCACGCAGCGCCTCGGCGTGCTCGACAGACGCCTTCAGGTTCCCTGATCCGAAGTAGGTGTTGCGCCAGTCGCCTTCCGGCCAGCGCGAGTCGGCTGTCAACGTGCCGGTGAGTGTGCCCTCATCGAACGGAACGCGGGCGATCACGGCCACCCCAAGCTCGCGGCAAACCGGGAACAGGGCGTCTTCCGGCGCCTGGTCGAAGATGTTGTAGATCACCTGCACGGCGTCGATCAGCCCGGTGCGCAGCGTGCGGATGCCGTTCTCCGGCTCCCAGCGGTTCAGGCTCAGGCCGACCGTTCGCACCAGCCCACGGCGCTTCAAGTCCTCGATCTCCCGCTGCCAGCCGGACGTCCTCGGCCCAGGCGTCCTGCCAGACATGGAATTGAATCAAGTCGATCGTCTCCAGCCCAAGGTTCTTCAGGCTGGACTCGGTGTAGCGCCGAATGTGATCCGGCGGGAAGACCTCCTCCAAGGCGTGCCCCGGCACGCGGCGGCCACTCCTGATTCTTGGGCGGGATCTTGCTGGCAACGTACAGCCGGCGGTCGGGATGGGATCGAACGAGTTGGCCCAGCAGTCCTTCGGAGTGTCCGTCGCCGTAGGCCCAGGCCGTGTCGAAGAAGTTGCAGCCGAGGTCGACGGCGCGCTCGAGCGAGCGCATCGTCTCGGCGTCGTCGGAACCGGTCCATCCCGCCAGGCCCCACATGCCGTAACCGATCTCACCCACCTGCCAACCCACTCGGCCGAATGTCCGCAGTCTCATGTCGCCTGCCCTCCTCGGGCTCGTCAACACAGTTATACAACCACCTCGGCTCACGCGGCGAGGTCCGATCCCCGGCACGGCAGGCTGGAATCACAATGGGTGGGGCCATGGCCCCACCCACTGATTGTGCACGCGATCCCCGAAGGGAAGCGCAGTCTGCGCTTTGCTAGCGGTGCGCCCGCTCCGGCTCGTTCCGTTCCGCCGTGGGGCGGAACTGCCGGGTCGGCGGCCATTTCCATTCGATGGGCGGGGAGCAGCCTTGCCGTGCCCATTTCCATTCCCATTGCCGTTCCCGTTGCCATTGCCATTGCCCTTAGCGCGGGCATCGGGGTTGAAGCTGCCGTAGTTGAAGTCCGCCAGCCGGCGGCGCTCGATCGGCTCGCCGAGCACGCGCTCGATCTGGCGCACCATCACTTCGTCGTCCGGTTCGGCCAGCGTCAGCGCCTCACCGGTCTGATCGACGCGGCCGGTGCGGCCGACGCGGTGGGTGTAGGCATCGGCCGTGTCCGGCACGTCGTAGTTGATCACGTGGGCGATCCCCGCCACGTCGATGCCGCGCGAGGCGACGTCGGTGGCCACCAGGATGTCGTACTTGTTTCCCGCGGAAGCCGTCGATGGCGCCCTGCCGGCGGTTCTGCGTCATATTGCCCTGCAGCGCCTCGACTCGATAGCCCTGCTTGTCCAGGTCGCGGGCCAGCGAACGCGCCCGATGCTTGGTGCGGGTGAAGATCAAGGCCCGCCCGGTAGCCCGGCGTTCGAGCATGGCCAGCAGCAGCTCCTTCTTGAGCCCGCTGGACACCGGATAGAGCGCATGCGAAATCGACTTGGGCGGGGCGATCACGCCGATCTGAACCGTGACCGGATCGCGCAGGATGCTGTCCGCCAGCTGGCGGATGTCATCCGGCATGGTGGCCGAGAAGAACAGCGTCTGGCGCTGGACCGGCACCAGTTTGAGGATGCGGCGGATGTCGGGCAGGAAGCCCATGTCGCACATGCGGTCGGCCTCGTCCAGCACCAGCACCTCGACCTTCGACAGGTCGATGCTGCGCTCGGAGACCAGGTCGAGCAGGCGTCCGGGGCAGGCGACGACGATCTCGGCGCCGCGGCGCAGCGCCTCCACCTGCGGGCGCTTGCCCACGCCGCCGTAGACGGTGACGCTGCGCAGGTTGGTGCGGGCGCCATACCGCGTGCCGCCTGGTGGATCTGTTCGGCCAGCTCGCGCGTCGGGGCCAGGATCAGCGCCCGCACGCCGCGTCCCGGATGGGTCGCCAGGTGCTGCAGGATCGGCAGCATGAACGCCGCCGTCTTGCCGGTGCCCGTCTGGGCGATACCGATCAGGTCGCGCCCGGTCAGGATGGGTGGGATGGCCTGATCTTGGATGGGGGTCGGCGTCGAATAGCCCGCCGAGAGGATGCCGGCGCGAATGCGCGCATCCAGGGTGAAACGATCGAAACTCACAACAATGCTCCTTGGCTGTGTTGAGCCAAGTCGCACGCTTAGCCCTACATCAACAAAAATCGGCAACCCTATGCTGCCGATCATAGAGAGATTTGGCCGCGGATCAAACGTCCGCGGTCACAAGCCAGAATACTACCACGCTTGGTCCGAGATGTCCAGCCCTGAGATTTGGCCGAGAATTGCCGCAATGGCCTGTGCTGGCCTCCGCCGGAGCCCTCGGCCGCGGCCTCGGCCCCCGGCTGCGGCGAATGTCCCCTGGGCCCTGGCCCGGTTCACATGTGGCCTGCGCTGGCCGCCTCGCCCTCACAACGATGCGCTTACGGACTCTTCCTGCGGATGTCGTTGCGCGGCCCACACTCCGACGTCATGGCGAGCCCCGAAGGGGCGAAGCAGTCTCCTAGGATGCGGGGGGCGCATTCCCGGCACACCCGCAGTCCAGGCATCGACCCTCACCCTCCCCTCCCCCTTGCAGGGGGAGGGCGAAGACACGCGGCCGCGGAAGGCTTGCACTTGTCGCCGAGAGTGCCACGGCCCTGCTCCGCAGGGCCTCGCAATGACGGTGCATCAGAGGCCTGTGCCTGACGTGGCGGATGCTCGGCGTCTCGGGAGATTGCTTCGTCGGCCGCTGGCCTCTCCAGCTCCGCTTCGCTTCTCCCCTGCGCTGCGCTCCGGGGACCTGCGGGGGGACCCAAGTGCTCGGCTCGCAATGACACACTCGATGTGGCGAGCCCTTCACACGAATGTCACTGCAAGCCCCGAAGGGGCGTGGCAATCTCCGCGGATGCGGGGCCGCGGATGCCCAGCCTATCTGCGTCGCACGCATCAACCCCCACCCTCCCCTCCCCCTAAAAGGGGGAGGGCGAAGAACGCGGCCGCGGAGCTTTGCCCCCTCCCCCTGAAGGGGGAGGGATGGGGTGGGGGTCGGTCACCAAGCTGAGGGCCCCGCCAAGATTGGGATGGCGGTACAGCCGCCGACGGTGGGCATCGAAGGGCAATGTGGGTTGTGGGCAACGAGAGGATGTTTCATCGGCCTGGGGCCTCTCCCGCTCCGCTTTGCTGCTCCCCTGCACTGCGCTCCGGGGACCTGTGGGGGGACCAAAGTGCTCGGCTCGCAATGACGGCCGACGGAGAAGCGGCCCGCAGCATACAGCTGTGGAATGCCCACTCCTGAGGGATAATGCACCTCACCGCCCGTCACGGCTAGCATGCGTGCAAAGACAGGCCCGAGGTCTCAACCAGGCGGAGTACCGGAAGGCAGCCACCGACTTCATGGACGCATCACCCGATCACGCCCCCGACGCATCGGCTGCGAGGAAAGAGGCCAAGAAGCAGCTGCGCGCGCTGTGCCGGCAGCGGCGCGATGAGCTGGGCGAGGATTATCGCCAGCGGGCCAGCGAGCGCATCTGCGACTCGATCCAGGAATGGCCCGCCTTTCGTTCGGCTCGCGTCGTCTTCGCCTACCTGCCGATCAAGGGGGAGCTCGACCTGCGGCCGCTGATCGCCGGGTCGCCCGAGACACAATGGGCGATCCCGCGCATCGTGCGCACGCCGGAGCGGCGCCTGGCCTTTCATCGCGTATCACCCCGACCGCCTCATCCAACACCGGTACGGCATGCTCGAGCCGGATCCTGCGCTGCCCGAGATCGATCCGGACCTGGCCGACCTGATCCTCGTGCCCGGCCTGGCCTTCACGCGCAGCGGTTACCGGCTGGGCTACGGTGGCGGGTACTACGATCACCTGCTTGGCAACGCCCCGCCGTGCGGTCACGCTCGGCGCCTGCTACCTGGTGCAGGTCCTCGACGACATCCCTCACGACCTTCACGACATCCCCGTGGGCAACCTGGTGACGGAAACGCTCGGCGTCATCGCCTGCACGCCGCCGTCGTCAGGCATCGGGCCCGCACTCGGCTGAACGAGTCCTCCGAACCTTCAATTGCAGGCGCGACCCGTGTGCGCGGCATCTTGTCCCCGCCCCCGTCAGGCGTAAGACCTGGCCACCAATCGGTCGTGCATGCGGGGCGCGGCGATCGTGCCCTCCCCCCACCCTCCATGGCAGTCCGCGATGGCGAGGTTGAGGCTGTGGCGTGCGATCAGGCGGTCCGCGGCAAGTGTCCGTTGCAGCCGGACCGGGGCCGGCCGAATCGGGAACCACCCAGGCCGCCGGAGCCGCGCCCCCCGCCGAGGGCATGCCGAGCCCGTGAGGGCGAGGCGTGGCCGAGGCGGGCCAAAGCTGGAATCCGAACCAAGCCAGCATTCGCCAGATAGTCAGGGCTGACCATTCATCTCGGACCCGCGGAGCCTATAATCCGAGGCGCGATGACAGCACCCTCCATCCACATCCAAGAACTGACCAAGGTCTACAAGGTGACCGAGCGCGAGGCCGGCGTGGCGGCGTCGCTGCGGTCGCTCGTGCGCCGCCGCACCGAGGAGGTGCGCGCCGTCGACGGGATCTCGTTCGACCTGGCGCCGGGCGAGGTCGTCGGGCTTCCTCGGCCCGAACGGCGCCGGCAAGACGACGACGCTCAAGATGCTCTCCGGCCTGCTGCACCCGACGTCCGGGACGGCGACGGTGCTCGGCTTCACGCCCGCCCGGCGCGAGCGCGACTTCCTGCGCCAGATCACGCTCGTCATGGGCCAGCGCAACCAGCTGGTGTGGGACATCCCGGCGCTCGACTCGTTCGAGCTCAACCGCGCCATCTATCGCATGCCGGCCGCCGACTACCGGCGCACGCTGGACGAGCTGACCGAACTGCTCGAACTCGGGCCGCTGCTCAAGAAGCCGGTGCGCAACCTGTCGCTCGGCGAACGCATGAAGTGCGAGATCGCCGCCGCCCTGCTGCACCGTCCGCAGGTGGTCTTCCTCGACGAGCCGACGATCGGGCTCGACGTGACGATGCAGCGCCGCATCCGCGTCGTTCTTCGCCGACTACAACCGGCGCTTCGGCGCCACCGTCCTGCTGACCAGCCACTACATGGCCGACGTCGAAGCGCTGTGCAAGCGCGTGATCGTCATCCACCACGGCAAGCTGCTGTTCGACGGCGACCTGGCGGCGCTGGTGCAGCGCTTCTCGGCGCACAAGACGATCGTCGTCCAGCTCGAGACCTGTCCGGAGAAGCTGGAGGGCTACGGCGAGGTCGTGTCGTGCGAGGACGGGCTGGTGACCTTGCGCGTGCCGAAGGCCGAGACGCCGCGCACCACGGCGCGCCTGCTGGCCGACCTGCCGGTGATCGACCTGACGGTCGAGGACCCGCCGATCGAAGAGGTGATCGAGCGCGTCTTCGCCCAGGAGCCCGAGTGAACGGCCTGGCCGACCTCTACCGGCAGCAGTTCAAGACCTCCTTCGCCACCATGCTCCAGTACCGCGCGGCGCTCGTCATCTGGCTGATCGCGCAGGTGCTCGAGCCGGTCATCTACCTGGTCGTCTGGTCGACCGTCACCGCCGCTCGGGCGGCGAGGTCGGCGGCTACACCCGCGGCGACTTCGCCGCCTACTTCATCGTGCTGATGCTGGTCAACAACGTCACCTACTCGTGGATCATGTACGAGTACGAGTACCGCGTCCGCGAGGGGACGCTCTCGTCCGCGCTGCTGCGGCCGGTGCATCCGATCCACGCCGACATCGCCGACAACCTGTCGTCCAAGATGATCTCGATGCCGATGATGCTCGTCCTGGCGATCGGCCTCGGGTTCGTCTTCCGCCCGGAGATCCGGCTCGTGCCGTGGGCGCTGGCGGCGTTCGTCCCGGCCGTCGCCCTGGCCTTCGTCCTGCGCTTCCTGCTGGAGTGGACGCTGGCGCTGGCGGCGTTCTGGACGACGCGGGTCAGCGCCCTCAACCAGACCTACTTCGTGGTGCTGCTGTTCCTCTCGGGGCAGGTCGCGCCGCTGTCGCTCTTCCCCGGGTTCGTGCAGGCGGTCGGCTGGCGCTGCCGTTCCGCTGGATGATCGCCTTCCCGGTCGAGCTCCTGCTCGGGAAGCTGACGCCGGCGCAGACGCTGATCGGTTTCGCGGCGCAGGTGGCGTGGATCGGCGTGGGGCTGGTGCTGGTGCGCATCGTCTGGCGGGCGGGCGTGCGGCTGTACTCGGCGGTGGGCGCATGAGCTCGCTGCGGCTGGCTGGACCTTCTTTCGCGTCGGCGTGATGGGCGAAGCCGCCTACCGCGTCAACTTCTTCATCCAGCTCTTCCAGTCGCTGCTGGGGCTGGGGACGGCGCTGGGCGGGTTGGCGGTCGTCTTCACCTACACCGACACGCTCGGCGGCTGGCGGGCGGACGAGGTCGTGGCGCTGGTGGGCGTCTACATCCTGGTCGGCGGCGTGATCGGCGTCGTGATCCAGCCCAGCATGGAGCCGCTCATCGAGGCCGTGCGCGACGGGACGCTCGACTTCACGCTGACGAAGCCCGAGGACGCGCAGCTGCTGGTCAGCATCGAAGACGTCGACATCTGGGAAGTGCTGAACATCCTGCTCGGGATCGGCGTGCTGGTCGTGGCGCTGGGGCGGCTGGGTGCACAGGTGGGCGTGGCCGAGGCGGGCGCCTTTGGGTTGATGGTGCTGGCCGGCGGGGCGATCATCTATTCGTTCTGGCTGATCCTGGCGACGCTGTCGTTCTGGTTCGTGCGCGTCGAGAACATCCTGGTGATCTTCCAGAGCATGTACGAGGCCGGCCGCTGGCCGGTGAGCCTCTACCCGGCGTGGCTGCGCTTCGGGCTGACCTTCCTCGTGCCGGTGGCCTTTGCCATGACCGTCCCGGCCGAGGCGCTCACCGGCCGCCTGACCTGGCAGACCGGGCTGCTCGCCGTCGGCCTGGCCGCGGCGCTGCTCGTCGTCTCACGCTTGTTCTGGAAGATCGGGCTGAGGAACTACTCGGGGGCGTCGGCGTAGGCGACGCTAGTCGGGGCTACCGTTGTGGCTCGTCGGCACGAAGGCTATCGCGCAGGCGTCCACACACGCGGCGACACCCACCGATCAGTCAACCCACCCCTACGGCAAATCGAAGTAGCTGTACTCCGTCATGCACCACCCGCCCTGGTAGTCCGCCGTACACAAGGTGATGGCGCCGATGGCTGTGGTGCCCGATCGGTCACCGGGGATGTCGGCGTGGATGTAGCGCGTCTCGCCCGGCCACAGCTCGTTCCCGTGATCGGGGGGACAGACCGGCAAGACCGTCGCCGCAAACGGATGGCGTTCCTTGGACTCGTGCAGCATGTTCCGGGTAGCGAAGTCCTGGACCTGGACATACCCGGACCAGAACCGCGTCGACCCGACATTCTTGACCGCGAAGACCACGTAGTGTGTTGAGCCGCAGCTCTCGAAGCCCTTGAGGAAGAGATCGAAGCCGACCTGGGGCGTCGGGCTGGGTGCCGGGGTGAAGACCGGCAGAGGATCCACTTCCCCTTGGACCTGAGCAAACTCGCCCCACAGCCAGCATCCATCTTGCGGAAGCTCGGCGCCGGTGACATACCAGTACCCCGGCTCAGCACTCCTTGCGACCACCTCGGCGACCTCGCCGACCTGCAGCACCCCCTGAGACGGGTACTCGACCGCCGGGCCGGATCGGCAGTGTGTGTTTTGAGAGACACTGATCCGGGGTGCCGGCGTCGGTGTCGGAGAGTTTTCGAGGGTGGTCGGCGGCGTGAGGGTTTGCGTGGGCGGTGGCGGTGTTACTGTCGCCGGCTCTTCAGGAGTACTGGGAGTGGTCGCAAGTGGAGTAGTCTCCGCCGGGGCGCAGGCGCCCAACAGGATCGCAGCTGCCGCCAGCACGCCGATACACCGCAGAACCCGTTGCTCCAAGACCCATCCCTCCACTCGCCGCCGCTGCAAAGGCCAGCTTCGCCAGTGCTCTGTAATTGATACCACGGTTGTAGATTGGCATCCGAAGTGAGCGGGGTGGCCGCAGCGCTCGGCGGACGCCACACATCCTTCCCCTCAGCAACTCACCGGGGTCAAGGGGACCGAGGCCGCCGCGTCAGCCGGAGGACCTGCCGAGTTTTCAGGATCGAAGATCCTGCTGAGAGCCGCGCCGCAGGCCGCCGAAGGTCCCGCGTTCTTGGCGGGATTCGCCCCGGATGTCCTTACCGGGGTCCCGCGAAGTTGGCGAGGCGTTCTGGCCGGGGGTGGTCTGCCAGGGCTTCAGCGAGCAATCGGGGAGAACGGCGACAGGAGTTCTAGTCTTCGAAGAAGTCACCAATCTCCTTGTCCGCCTTCTGCTGGGCGTGCTTGATATCAAACACCGCGCAGATTCCACCATCCTCGCCGCGGTAGTCTCTATTGGCCCGGACCAGTTCAACGAGCACATACCGGGTATTGTGCGAGATATCGCGAATGACGGCGCGCACAAACGACTTTTCCTGATTCGCGCCGAGGACGTATAGCCGGCTCACGCCGTTGTCGGCACGCTCGTTTGCGCGACGAACATACGCCTGGGTGATTCTGGAATAGGGCCTTGCAACGAGGAGAAACCCGTAGCTGTATCGTTCGGTGGTCTTCTGCCAGAGTTCGTCGGGTATCGCACGTGGGGTCTTGGCAAAGGCAAGCAGGTGCTCAAGGATGACCTTCAGGTCTTCGGCGATGGTGATCCTGTGCTCAGAATGCCGGACCTTAATTGCTAGAGTGGCGAGTTCTCGGATGAACACAGTAGTGAGGAATCCTCTGTCATCAAGCGTGCCATAGTGGCCAAGGTAGTAGGCTGTTTCGGGATCATCCTTGATGGCCGGCTCAACGTACCTGGCTTCAAGATCAGCTACAGCATAGGGGTGGGTCTTGAGGAGGGTTCTGCGAGCAAGCTGGAGGATGGCAGCCCTGCGCGGGGTGGCGGGAATCACTTCCTTGACACCTGGGAAGAGCGCGGTATGGAGAGCGAAGTAGATGCCGCCAACCAGATTGGCGTCCTGATTGCCTAGGGGGCGGAGACGGAGGACCGTATCACCGTCCGCGAGGGGGTCAAGAGAGTCGGTACGGACCCACTGTATCCTGACCCGGCTTAGCCACCCGGCGGGTAGCTCGGGCGTAAGTGAGGAGATAGCGGTATTGACGACATTCTCAATATCGGCCGCAATGGCGCGCTTCTCGAGAGAGCGGTGCCGAATCCGAGATGAGGCGGCGCGGTAGATGTCAGATTTCAGCGCCCCGAGCTTGGGGACGAGGTCGAAGAGAAGCTTGAGGAGATTGAGCGCAAGAACAATCCCGCCAGCGATAGCAAGCCAGTCCTGCACGTTAACCCCCCTTATCGACTACTGCAACGCATCGGGAGCAGATATGCACGCGGGGCTCAAGCAGAATACGGTGATTTGCCCGCCCTCCTTCTTGAATGCCCAGATGTTTTCGAGCACGAGCGTGACCCCGCAGGAGGCGCACTTCAGCTTCCCCGCTGCAAGGTCATCGGCGATGCCAAGGGAATTGAGCAGGCTTGGGAGGTCGTCATCGTGGACCGCCCGGATGCGAGCTACGCGAAAGGCCTGCCTGATTGAGGTCAGCAGCCCTTGGACGGCGGCGGTGAATGCCATGGAATTCCCCTCCATTGCGACGAAGGGCCAGCCTATCTGCCCAACAGCCTCGGGCTCAGCTGCCCGGCGGAAGCGGGCAGACCGTCGAACTCTTCTCGCGCACGCCAGCAGGCCTGGCGCCCCACCCTATGCCCCAGCCTGCCGGGTCAGCCTAAGGTCCAGGTGATCTCCCGGGGCTTCAGCGAGTCCTTAGGCGCCCCGAAAGCCTGTCAGATGGGCGTGAAGATGATGGAAGCCATTCCATCGGTACCTTCGCTTGAGACCGCGAGACCCACAACTACAGAAACCCCCTCCGGGATAGTTGCCTCTTGGCGGTGGATGATCTCACTTGCCTGGGCCGCGATTGCCTCATCGAAAGCAACCATGACAATTGTGAGCTGGGCGACTTTGCCCATGGTCACTGCATGGAATGCTCGGTACATGTGGTTGCGCAGCAAATGGTGAGCGAAACTCGGCGATCCTCGAAGGAGCTTGACTTCGTAACCGAGCGGGGCGGCTGTATCGCCGGCGTAGAGGAGGATATCTGGGTATTCGTGCGAGTTGAGGACGGTGTGCCAGAGGGGGTGCTCTCCGCGACCCAGTGCGCCACGGCGGCCTCTGCCTCGGGATAGTCCATCGTCGGAGCAGGCGCCAAGCTCGACTTCACCTGCCGTTGAATGTGGGCGACTTGTCGGACCTGCTCTATCGAAGCTTCGTCAACCTGAGAGCCGAGGTATTGTCTGGCGAATTGAAGGAATCTCTCGGAGTTATACATATAGAAGACGCTGACACTTGCTGTGATAATCGCTTCTTCGACCAGCTCAGGCCTTGGGCCGATGATTTTCCTCCCTCGTGAGTCGACCGACCACCACCAATCCTCCTTCTCGTCATCCGATACTAGACACAAGTGGGACACAGAATGCGCCTTGGCGTGAGCGAGGATCTGCTTCCAGAGCAGCAAGTCGCCGAACTCCCTCTTGAACTTGAGGCCATTCCACTGGAATGTGTCCGAAGCAGTTTGATCCGACTTGGGTGCATCTTCGTAGCCAGGTGGGATTCGCGCCTGGTAGCGACCGTTGCCTTCCGTGAACAATTCGTCGAGGAATTCCTGCGACACCGGTGGGGGGCCGACGTGGCCATGCAAGATGGTGTCGATTTCGGAGCGAAGGATGTCGTCATGATGGACATCGAGCTGGCCTGCTTCCAATTGCTCGAGCTGTGCCTTGAAATGCTTGACTGCATCGTCGATACTTCGGACAAACGAGTTGGGGTCTATCGCGGAATGGCGGCGCTTGAGTTGTAAGGGGTCAAAGCCTCCTTTGATTGTTCGCAGCGCGTCGTCCGCAACCTTTCTTACTTCGTCGAAGCGTCTGACTTGCTCCGCTATCACGGTCAAGCGGTTCCTCTGATACTCAAGGGCAACATGGTGCGGAACCCATAAGCGGGGAGCCAGCTGGCTAAGCACGCTCAGCAGGGCCTGCCTGGCCTCCACGGGATAGCGATAGAGATTGAGGAGGACGTTTGTGTCGAGAACGAAGAGCCCGGCAGACCAGAGTTCGGTGAGATCTTCTTGAGCCGGCCTATAGAAGGACGGAAACGTGTCGCGCATTTGAGATCCCCCAGTCGGATCATCGTGTGAGTGTCTCCTTGCGGCAATTAGGGAGCGCAGGGGCGCCTAACGGCCTCGAGCTATCGAAGATCCCGCCGTAGGCCGTTCGCCCCGGATGTACTTACCGGGGTCCCGCGTTCTGTGCGGGGCGGTTGTGACGGGAAGCTGCCCGGCGGAAGCGGGTAGGCCCTCTTGGATTCTCGCACACAAACGCAGCCCAGGCGCGCCGACCTATGGGCATTCGGGTAAGTTAAGAAGGTTGTTCGGCTCCTCGCCATCAGCCTCCGTCTTCAGGTACTTGTTCCCGTGGGCGCTGACGGCGACGACAACCCCCACACTTCGGCCGCCTACGGAAACCCAGAAGGCCCACTTTCCCGACTCGACTCCCGCAATCGCCTCCTCCTGCGATAGCGTCCAAGCCGTTCCGCTGGAGCTGCGCCCGCCGACCGCCCGAATGCGTTCATGTGGGCTGAAACGGTCGCTCTTGTTGATGCAGCTGATTTGAATGTAATACGGCATCGATTCTCGCCCCGTTGCGGAAGAACTCCAGGTCCCTGCTGCCAAGCATGCTGACTGCGAGCTGCGCTCAGCTCGCGCTGCTGACTTGCCTCCACCGAAGACGCACAGGCTACTGCACCGCTATGACGCGCACCGAAGTCAACTCGCGCACCGAGGCCTGCAGGGGGCAGGTCAAACGCGAGCCGCCGGCCGGGAGGCACGTGATCCAATGCGCGCCGTCGACTGAAACAGTCACCCGGCCCGGAACGCCCATCCCCTCGGCGGCAATCATGTTGAAGGTGACGCCATCGACGCGGGTCGGGTCCGAGGCGAACAGGCTGTACTCGATCTCGCTCACCACATACCCGCTGGCGTTGCTGGCGCCCTCGCCGGACAGACCGAGGGCCTCGTTGGCGCGGGCGACGATCGCCATCAGAACCACAATGAGCAACAGGGCCATTAGGGCTCGCGGGAGGTGTCGCCAGGAGAAGTGATCCAGGGCCAGCTTCATTTCCCCCCTCGGTGCTAACGTCGCGCCGGAGAACCATGTCGACTTCGGATGCGATCCGGCACGTTCGCCCAACCCCCTCGGACGCGCCAGCGCTCACGCCGCCACCTCAGACCCGCCGTAATGACGACGCTCCGGCAACTCGGGGAGGCGCTCGTTCAGCTTGCGCGAGAACTCCTCCAGCGAAACGGCCTGCACCGAAGCGATCAGCTCTCGCTCCTGGCTGGTCAGCTGGAGGTCACACGTGGCCTCCAGCGGACTGCTCAGCAGGTCTTCCCGAAACTGCCGGTCGGTCAGCGCACGGCCGATCATCTTGTGCATCGTTTCCTGCGCCATTGCCAATCCCCCTTCCTAAGCGCCGATGTCCTCCTGACTTGCGCTGCGCAGCGCAAGATGGCGCACTCGAGCCTCCCTCAGCCGCACCCGCCCGGCGGGTCAGGCCGCGGTAGGTCAGCCAGGCTGCGCCCAGGCCGATGACCAGGTCGCCCGGGCTGAAGTTGGACGAGAAGGGCAGCGGCGCCGGGATCCCGAAAACGTCCGAGAGGAACCACAGCCGCGTGTCTTCCTTCTCGAGCACAATGTCCTTACTGCGGCGGACGAATTGGTCGCCGCCCTGGGCAACGATGTAGCCGCTGTGACCGGAGCGGGCAAGCGCCTGCGGGGTGACCGGCATGAATCCGCCGTTGGCGAGCATGACAATGGCATTGAGTGCCGCCCCGGCGAGCAGCAGGCGGCCGCCGGGGAGGTGGCGGTTCAACAGCAGGAACCCGATCAGCCCCGCGAAGGTCACCAGCAGGACGAAGATCCTCACCCAGGTCGGGATCAAGGCCGGCTCGCGGCCAAACACAACGAAACACGCTTGCAGCCCGAACGCCAACAGCGGCAGCCAGTCGTGGCGCAAACGCAACGACGCCAAGTTGCGTAGCTTGCCGCCGCTCAGCAGACCCGCGGCAAGTCCTAGCCCGAACAGCGCGATCAGGATCATCTGGCCCCGAGGTAAGGCTGAGAACAGCCGGAGACGCACAGGGCCAGGGCGGGCAGCCGGCCGAAGGAGTCACCCACGCCTGGCGCCTGTGCGTCCCCATCCCGGTTCGGCGCACCGGGGCCGGTCCCCTCGGCCGGTCCCCTCGATCCGGTCTCCGGAGCAGGATCGTTCCCTGCTCCGGGCGCTTGTCCTACCAGGGCAAGGACTCCGGCGCACCCACTGCCAGGATCAGTGCCGTGATGGTGAGCAGAAAGAAGATCGCCCGCCAATATGCCCCACCAAGACGTTTCATTTCGATGCCTCCGTTGAAGGTGAGAGTCTGTTGACCGGATCCAATCGCCGGCTGGAATTGACCTACCTTACCGGATGCCACTGAGCAAGGCGCTTACTGAACGGGCTCTGGCGGGAAACTCGCCAGGTGGAATAGAAACCGCCCCATTCCGGGGCGGCACGTGGGACTACAGCCAAGGGCCAGCTTACGGTGAGGCGCGCGGGCTGGACTGGATCGAGCGGAACAACTGCTCGGTCTCCTCGGTCGGCCCGGTGTTGAGCTCTCGCCGCAGTAGTTCGACCAGGGACCGGTGCTGCTGGACGGCCTCCGCCGGCCTGCCAGCCCCGACGAGCGCCATCATAAGATCGCGGTGCAGGTCCTCGCGGTAAGGTTCCTCGGCCAGCGCTTTACGGTAAAGCCCGATTCCGGCGCCAAAGTCGCCCGCGTCGATCCGAATCCGGGCAAGCATAGCCAGCGTCTCGACGTACGCTTGGTGCAGCTGCTCGCGCCGGGCGGCGGCCCAGTCCGAGTAGGAGTCGCTCAGGTACGGACCCCGATAGATGGCGATTGCCTCCTCAAGGAGCTCGGCGCGCCCGGCGTCTTGCTTGCGAGATCGGTCGACCAGCTCCTCGAACGCGGCGACGTCGTACCAGGTGTCCGCTGCCCGCTCGACGAAATAGGTCTCCTCCGAACCGTTGTAGCCGATCAGACCTTCAGGAAGGACGCGGCGCATGCGATAGACGCTGGCGTGGAAGACGCTCTTCGCCTTGGCGGTCGAGTACTCGGGCCAGAAGGTGCCCAGGATGGACTCCCGGCGCACCGATCCATGATCGACCAGATAGAAGAAGAGCTCCTTCACCAACGGCCCGCCCCAGGCGGTGTGTGCGATGGGGGTACCGTTGACCGACACGCTCCCCCCACCCAGCGCGCGTGCCTCGACCCGCGGCGGGCGCACCTGGCGCGCTACTGCGTCCGCCGGCTGATGCAGGGGTGTGACGCTCACCTGATGGATGCGGGTGAGTAGCTGGCCGAGCCACTCGCGATGTCGTTCATCGTGTTGGCGAGCAGCGTCGAGCAAGGGCAGCATTCGCTTACCATCGGCGACGAACAGGTAGGGATGGACAATCTCCAGGCAGAGGTCAATGGCTCGGCTCAGGCGGTCGAAGGCGGTGGGCAAGTCACCGGCCCGGTAGCCAGCGCTGGCCTGCCACAGGTACGTCCGCGCCAGCTCGCGCTTGGCGCCGGCAGCGTGTAGCGCCTGCTCGGCGGTCTCCATCTCGGCGTGGGAGCGGGTCACCTCTCCCTGGTCGAGAAGGACAATCCCGCGCTGGAGGGCCAGCAGCCCGCGCAGGTAACCCGGCCCCTCAGGGATGGGTAGGGCTGCTGCCTCGTCGAGCAGCACATGCGCCTGATCCCACGCCTGATCGACGCGATACAGGTTGGCCAGCGCGCACAGGACGTACACCTCGAGAACGAAATCCCGTGACGACCGCGCACCTTCGAGACTCTCCAGGTACAGCTGCTGTGCTTGGCGGTCGTTGGCCAGGTCAACGTGCACATCGCCCAGACTGGCCAGGACCAGCGCCTCCGTGCGGTGTGGCCCACCTGGCGCGCCTCGGCCAGCGCCCGCTCGAGCATCTCCAAGGCCAGCTCGTATTCGCCTTGGTAGTAATGGCCGACGCCGATGTTGTTCTCGATCTCCGCCACGCGCCAGCGGTTCCCCAGCCGCTGCAGAATCTTGAGGGCGCGGGTGTAGTGTCCTTCCGCCTCAAGCGGATTTCCCATGCGCCGAGCGGTCGTGCCCAGCGCCTGGAGCAGACGCGGCCGCCTGGTACAGGTCTCCGGCCTGCTCGGAGAGTTTCAGGGACCGGCGGAAGGCGCGTTTGGCTTCGGGCAGCTGCCCGCCAATGTGATGGACCTCGCCTAGAATGCGGTGCGCCTGCGCCTGTGTCTTGAGGTCCCCGGCGATCTCGGGATAGTGGGCCAGCACGTCCTCGCAGATTAGGCGCGCCTGATCGACCGCCCCGCGATAGCGGTAGACCAAGGCTTCCCGAATGCGCACAGTCGCCTCGCCGCGCCGGTCGCCGGCGTCAAGGTGAAGCTGCCGCGCCTGCGCGTAGTAGCCCAACGCCTCATCGAATGCACCCTTCTGCCGGCACAGGCGCCCCCGCATTGCCAGCAGCGGGGCGTGCCGGCCGACGGCCTCAGCCCCCAGCCTTTCCAGCCATTGCCCCAGCGTCACAAGCCGACCCGCCTGGTAGGCAGCCTCCATCAGCGATTCGAGCATGCGTACGGAATCCACTTCCGATCCGGCGAGCAGGTAGTGCTCAAGCGCCTGCTCCGGATTCCTGTTCTGTTCTTCCAGCCGCGCGGCGCGCGTGTGCAGGTCGCGTTTGGGCTGCGCGCCGTCCGCCTCCAACTGCTGCAGCAGGAACTCTTGGAACAGCGCGTGGTAGCGATAGACCTTCTCCTCGCCCGATAGCCGGCTGACAAACAGGTTGGCCTGTTCGAGCGACTCGAGTAGCTCGGGTGAGTTCCCGATCTCAAGCAACGCGTCGCAGAAGGCCGGGCGCATGACGTCAAGAATGGAGGTGGCCTTGAGGAATCGCCGGGTGGCTTCGGGCTGCTGGGCGAAGACTTCCTGCGCCAGGTAGGCAAAGACCTGCGCCTCGGTGCCTTTGGCCTCGCTGATCGACCGGAGCAGTCCCTTCCACAACGTGTGCGTCCCGAGCAGGATCCCGGTGATCCAGCCTTCGGACTCGCACGGCCAGCCGCTGTGCCTCCTCAAGCGAGACCGTGAGTTGGTGATTCCCGGCCAGGTAGGCCTGAATCTCATCGGGGGTGAACGCCATGTCCTGTCCGCCGAGCCCGGCGATCTCCTGCTTGGCGGCCAACTTCAGGTAAGGCAGCTCGGGCATCGTGCGCGAGGCCAGGATCAGGCAACAGTTGTCCGGCAGGTGGTCGAGCAGCCAGTTGGCCAGCGTGCGCACAGCCTCGGAGCGATCGGTGAACTGTAAATCGTCGATCACC
This sequence comes from uncultured Chloroflexia bacterium, assembly GCA_963743255.1. Lineage (GTDB taxonomy): Bacteria > Chloroflexota > Anaerolineae > Anaerolineales > E44-bin32 > DYJB01. The sequence goes on along the minus strand of CAVUPD010000011.1, from coordinate 28,256 downwards.
AGTAGGAAGTATTCCGGAATATTGGCCTGGATCTCGTTGACCAGGATCTGCAGCGCCGTCTGCGGCGTTGAAGTCTTGGGCGCCTGTCCCTGAGAGCGAGGCGTGGAGGTGTTCGCGGATCTCAGGGAAGGCCTCCATGACGCTGGCGGCCAGGTGCGAGACGAAGGTCCACGGGTCGGCGTCCGCCTCGTCCATGCTGTACCAGGAGAAGCGCAGCGCGGCCTCCTGGAGGAAGTCCACCAGAAGCGACGTCTTGCCGTACCCGGGCGCCGCCGAGAGCAGCAGGACCTTGCGGTTGAGATTCTCGTGCATGAAGTCGACTAGGCGCGGCCGGTGGAGAAGCCCCACCCGGCGGCGGGGCGGCACGATCTTGGTACGGACGACCTGATCGACAAGCAGGAGCATCTCTACTCTCAAGTATCGGCGACAAAGACGGCGAATACTAGCAAGAACCTATTGCCGGGACAAACCCTCCCACCCCTGTATCTTGACTGCGGCCAGTGACCCCGGTGAGATCTGTTCGGCAAGCTGCCTCGAGAAGCCGGCAAGAAAGTGGTGGGTGAAAGGTCGCATGAAAGCCTAGTCAGGGCGAACAGTGCTGCCAAAGGATGCCGACGAATCGCGGCCCGCAGAGGTGAACCCCCTCATCCTACGCCCCGCCAGCGGACCGGGCACCCCACGCTGCGACCAAGCACGCCGGCCGCAGGTCCTGGCGGGTTTCCAGGGCCGACGGTCCCCGGCGTTCTTCCCGGGGGTCCTGACCGCCGGGTCCTGGTCCTTCGGGATTCTTCCAGGGGTCAGTCGAAGATCCTGCCGAAGGCCCCGCCGCAGGTCCCGCGTAGTTGGCGGGGCGTTCTGGGCCGGGGTGATCTACCAGGGCTTCAGCGACTTGTTAGGCGACGAGTTGAGCATTCATTTGTGATGCTGCGGCACCTCGCAGGCAACCTGCTGAAGCCGCTACTCTGCGATCGTTACATACTGATCCAGCCATTCCTCCAGATCCACTGCCGCATAAACGTCACGTGACGTCTCACTGTCTTCATGCAAGACACTGTCAGGGCACCCCCCTCCCTTGTACTGATTCTCGAGCGTGGTCTCCGCAACCAGCTCCCCTGAGGGCCAGGCCAGGAGGGTTAGGTGTGCCGTCGTGTTGTAATACTTGAGTGTGAATTCGATGTTTGCATCGCTCGGGTAATTGCAGTCTTCAAAGAAGGTTGTCGCCACCTCGGCACAGAGCACGGCGCTGGCTTCAGAGAGGTCCTGGGTAAGATTCTCGTACTCGCTTCTCAAGTAGGTGTACCCGTAGATGCCCGCCCCGTATTCACGCGAAGGGAACTCAAACCCGAGCGAGCCGGCGTTGATCGTGTCGATTTCATAGACCATTCCACGGATGCCGTTCCCGGTTGGAGTTCCCGTGGCCGAGTTGCAGGCGGCCCAAGCCTGCGCCATTTCCTCCTTGTCATATCCGCAAGCGGTCAATGCAAGCAGGCACAGAATGGAAACGGTCATTCGAGTTGTATTCACATGGTCTCCGATGTTTGGAATTTGGCTGTCTGACTCCGCCTGGTGACGGCCTTGTGCCGGCGCGACAACCAGGATCGCCGCGGCTCGGCGTGGCGGGCACGGCCCCTGTTGTGGGACCGCCGACGTATCTGGCATGTGCGGGTTCCCCCTGCGGCATGGCGGCTTGAAGGCGGGCCAAGGACTCGCCGCAGCAGGTTCGCCCCGCTTGTTTCTGCGCCCTGCCCCTTCGCGCCGCTCCACACTCCAGAGGCAACGTCCGTGCCCGCCTGGATTGCGCCCAGGAGCCTGAGCCCGCAGTCCTGTCGCTCTCTTGAATTCGCGTGGAGGGAACCGCAGCAGGACGCCTGATGGCGGAACTCAACCACCACTCGTCGCAGCCGCCATCCAATTGGCGATCTCGGCCTCGTGACCGGTGTCGTTGATCCAGGCGTGTCTCAGGTCGGGGTCGCGCAGGATCAGAAACATGAGGCCGTGGATCTCATTCTCTCGTTGCACTCGAAACTCGGGCTTCGCCTTCTTCTTCCTCCATTCGTTCTCCTGCTCTTCGGGGGGAGACTTAAGAAAGACAATGCAATCATCGTGCGCGTTCGCGGTTTCTCGGTCGTAGCCCTTTGCCCTCAGCGCGTCCTTTACGCGTTTCTCTCGCTTCAAGTCCTGCCACAGTCCGTAAGCAGTGATCATCGCGACCAGCTTGCTCATATCAACCATTCTGTCCTCTCCTGCGTCCTCGACTGACGGCCACCGGCAGACCGTCGTCAGTTGGGACGGGTCTTAGCCACGTTCGATGCGGACAGACTCCCAGAGACACTGATCAACTACTTGACCCAGTAAGCTTTGCAAGAAGATACGTTGGCCACTCATCCTGGAATCTGAAGCTGATCGTAGAGAACAAGAGCCATCTCGCACGTCTGGGTTCTACAAACTCACCACTCCCCGCTCGACCCACTGTTCACCACGCGGTCTGACTGGTGATTCTATGTCACGCAATCATCCATCGCCACCCCGCCCGCCCGGCACGAACGGCGATCCGCTCCCGCCGCCCGCTCCTTGCCCCTCCCTGCCCCCCGCAGGTACAATTCGGCTCTTCGCCGCGCCACCATAAGGAGGCTGCCGATGCGTCCGGTCTACGCCGTCTCGGGCGGGGTCTCCAAGTTCGCCAAGGCCCGCCCGGATAAGACGTTTCAGGCCATCATCAAGGAGGCCTACGACTACGCCATCACCGACCTGGGGATCGACTTCCCCACCTTCACCCGGGTGGTGGACGGGTCGGTGGCGTCGTACTTCTCCGATCACTTCGCCCGCCAACTGATGGCGGGCATCATGGCCCAGGACTACCTCGGGCTGTGCCCCAAGCCCAGCCACCGCGTCGAAGGCGGCGGCGCCACCGGCGGGATCTGCCTCCAGGAGGCGTGGAAGTCGGTCGCCTCCGGCCACATGGACGTGTGCGTCGCCTACGGCTTCGAGACGATGTCGCACGTCGAGACGTGGAAGGGCAACGAGTTCATCGCCCTGGCCTCGGACATCTCGTGGGACTACCCGGTGGGCGGCTTCTACTCCGGCTACTACGCCATGATGGTCACCCGCCACATGAAGGAGTTCGGGACGACCGTCGAGCAGATGGCGCCGGTGTCGGTCAAGAACCACCTCAACGCCTTCCACAACCCGTACGCCCAGAAGCGCAACCGCTACACGATCGCCGACGTGCGCGCTGCGCCGATGGTCGCCTGGCCGCTGACGCGGCTCGACATCTGCGTCATGTCCGACGGCGCGGCGGCGGTCATCCTGGCGTCGGAAGAAGGGCTCAAGCGGCTCGAGCAGGCCGGGGCGAAGGTGGCGCGGCCGCTGGTGCGCGTCACCGGCATCGGCCGCGGCACGGACGCCATGCGCATGTCCGACCGCCCGCACGTCGATTACGAGACGTTCCTGCGCGACTACGCCACCGAACAGGAAGCGTCGTCGAACGAGACGAAGGCCTACTACAAGAAGCTGTGGGATCACGGGACGCGCTACCCGGGCGTGCACTCGTTCCGCGCCGGGCGCACCGCCGGCAACATGGCCTACAAACACGCCGGCATCCACGACCCGCTCAAGGAACTCGACTTCGTCGAGCTGCACGACGCCTACACCTCGTCCGAGGTGCAGACCTACGAGGACATGGGGCTGTGCCGCTACGGCGAGGGCGGACCGTTCGCCGCTTCCGGCAAGAGCGTTCATGCCGGGCATCGACTACGGGCTCAAGCTGGCCGAGAAGCCGGTCTGCGCCGGTCAATCCGTCCGGCGGGTTGATCGCCTGCGGCCATCCGGTCGGCGCCACCGGTCTGATGCAGGGCGTGTTCGCCGTCTGGCAATTGCAGTCGTCGATCAAGAAGCACTTCGGCGATGCGGCGTTGCAGGTGAAGGACGCCAAGCGCGGCGCGATCCACTCGCACGCCGGCACCGGCACGTACGTCACCGTCTCGATCCTGGAACGCGAAGGATAAGAGGGAGACGCGACGCGTCACGTGCCAACGCACGGGAACCGTCGTCCTCGCCCTCCGGAGGCCAGCATGACCAAACTGCCCGATCAACGCGACGAGACGCTCGGCGGGTACATCGTCCACGGCGTGCCGTTCCCGGTGGAGACCGACCCCGATGCGCTGGCGATCCTCAAGCGCCTGGCGCCGATCCAGATCGAGTATCCGTACCAGGTCACCTACCTGCACTCGTACGGCCAGGACTCGCCCTGGTTCGCCGGCGCGGCCAACAAGCACCTGCTGGCGACGCAGGACCCGGTCTCGGGCTACACCTACGCCACGCCGCGCGGCCACGACATGTTCTCCGGCCGAGAGACGCGCTGGATCGACATCACCGACCGGCCGGCCAAGGTCCACGCCTTCACCGTCTGCCACTTCGGGTCGGAGGAGTTCCTGCCCGAGACGCCGTACGTCCTGGCGCTGATCGAGTTCGAGGGCGTCAACACGCTGTTCCTGACGCGGCTGATGGGCATCGACCCGCAAGCCGCGGCGCTCGACTGGATCGGGATGCCGGTGACGCCGCGCTTCCTGCGGAACTCGAAGCTCAAACCGACCGACGTGTACTTCATCCCGGCCAAGGCCTGACTCTGGTATCCTCGGCCGCATGACGACGGATCTGACGAGCGAGCACCCGAACCTGCGCCACGCCGCCACCCGGCTGCGCCGGACGATGTGGATCTGGGCGGCGCTGGCGGCCGGCATGGGGCTGCTGACGGCCGCGCCGGCGGCGGCGGCGAGCTCGTGTCCGCCATCGGCTGGTTTGTTGCCGCAGTGCTGATGGCGCTCTTCGCCCAGCCCGTGCTGCTCGCCCTCACCGCCGTGCAGTGGGCGCTCTCGATGGTGGCCTGGATCCCCGGCGTGGCGCGCATCTCCGGCGCCGACGCGCTGACGACGCTGCTCCAGCCGGGGGCGTTCGAGTCCGTCGGGCTGGCAATCGTGCGCGTCCTGCTGGCGGTCACCGCCTGGAACCAGTTCCTTTTCTACCGCATGCTGTACGGCACCGGGCAGGCGGCGGGGCTCGATCCGAGTCTGCCGCCCATCCCGGAGGTCGTCCCCAATCGCTCGGATACCTGGGCATTGGCCGGGCGCCTGCTCGGCGCGGCGGCGATCGTGGCGGCGTTGGTCGCGCTGGCGCTGACCACGCCTGCCCGCCTGGTCCTGATCCAGGTCGGACTGCTTCTTGCATCGCTGGCGCTCGGGCTGGGGCTGGGCGCGGCCTTCTCGCCGACGACGCGACGCGGTGCGGCGCTGCTGGGCGCAGGGCTCGGCGGCATCGGCTTCGTCCTGGCGCTGGCCGTCGGAGCCGCCTTCCCGGCTGACGCGGCCACTCCCTTCCTTATGAGACCGTCCACCGCCCCCCCACCCGGCCGCGTGCCGGAACCGGCTGTCTTTCGGGCCCGCGCCACGGAGGTCAACCTGCTCCTGGCGCTGGGCATCGTCGGCACCGGGCTCGGGTTGGCGCTGCTGGCGATCGGCGTCTGGGCCTTGATCTTTGCCACGACGACCTATGGCCCGGCGGCGGTGCCGCGCTGGTCGAATGCCTGGTTTATCGCCTCGCCGGTGCTGGGTTTCTTCGGAATTGCCTGTCTGCTGCGCGCCTGGTGGCTGAGCCGCCTGCGCGTCGAGGCGCACGCCGAAGGGCTGCGCGTCGGCCGCGGCCCGCACGCCAGATGGATCCCGTGGCCGGCAATTCGCGACGTGCGCGCTGTATCCGCAGGTGCGCGCGGAGCCTATGCCGCACTCGATCTGCGGCTCGAGGACGGCCGCCGCATTCGCCTCACGCGCACGCTGGCCGATCTGGATGCGCTCGTCGAGCGTGTGAAACGCGGCGCATTCCCGGGGCTGCTCGAGGCCAGCCGCCAGCAGTTCAACCTTGGGCGAGACGCTCGCTTTTGGCCCGCTGCGTTTGACGCCCGACGGCGTGCAGGCCGGCCGGAAGGCCATACAATGGAAGGACGTCCAGGCGGTCGAGGTGCGCGGCGGCCGGCTGGTCATCAGCGCTCGGCCGCCCGGCACCACACGGCTGCGGGTTGCAGCCGGACGGGTGCCGAACGTCGACGTGTGCGTGCAGCTCGTCCGCCATCTAGGACAGGTGCCATGAAACGCTTCTTGATTCGCGTGATCACGCTGACCTGCATAGTCTCGGCCGTGACCGGATGCACGCTGCCGTTTACCGGCGGCGGGTTGGCCGGCCCGACGCCGATTCCAGCCGGCGGTTCGCCTCCGCTCCCGGCGGCCGAAGTCGTTTTCAACCTGACGCCTCCCCCCGGGACACCCGACAACGCCGGGCTGCAGCTCATCCTGCTGGATGAGGTCACGGGTCTGCCGTATGCAGCATCCTCGGCGCCGATGACGCGTCAGGCCGATGGCCGCTGGCAAGCGCGCCTGACGCCGCCCGTCGGCTCCCTGCTGCGCTACCGCTATGCGCGCCAGACGCCGTCTTCCTCCGAAGAGTTTGACGGCCTCGGCCGGCCGGTGCGCGAACGCGTGATGCACGTCACCGGCCCGACGGCGCAGGACGACCAGGTGGCGGCCTGGATCGACGCTCCCTTCCTCGGGCAAACCGGGCGCGTGATCGGCCGCATCGTCGACGCCGCCACGGCCGCCCCGCTGCGCGAGATTCTGGTGAGCGCCTCGGGCGTGACGGCCTACACCGACGGCGAGGGCGCCTTCCGGCTCGACGGGCTGGCGCCCGGCCTGCACTCGGTAGTGGCGTTCACCACCGACGGCGCCTACCGGCCGCAGCAGCGGCAGGCGGTCGTCGCCGCTGAAAGCGCCACACCAGCCGAGCTGGCGCTCGACGCCGCGCCGATGATCGACATCGCCTTCGAGGTCACGCTGCCGGAAGGCACACCGGCCGATGCGCCGATCCGCGTCGCCGGCAACGTGCGACCGTTCGGCGCCGTCTTCGCCGAGCTGCCGGGTGGCGTCAGCACCAGCGCGGCGCGCATGCCGACGATGGTGCGCGTCGACGCCACGCACGCCCTGCTGCTCACGCAGCTGCACGCCGGCACCGACCTGCGCTACAAGTACACCCTCGGCGACGGGCTGTGGAATGCCGAGCGCGATGCCAACGGCGGGTTCGTCACGCGCCAGTTGATCGTCCCCGAGCAGGGGCCGATCGTGCAGGACACGGTCGCCTCCTGGCGCTCCCCGGCCTACGCCGCGCTCGACCTTCCACGTGACCGTCCCGGCGAACACGCCGGCCTCGGACTCGATCAGCATCCAGTTCAATCCGTTCACCTGGTTCGAACCGATCCCGATGTGGAAGGATGCCGACGGGACGTGGACCTACGTGCTCAACGGCCCGCTCGACTTCGGCGGCGCCCTGGCCTACCGCTACTGCCGCAACTTGCAGTGCGGATCGGCGGATGACATCGACACCGCCGGACCGTCGTCGACCGGCCGGACTGTGATGCCGTCGGCCGAGCCGCAGACGCTGGCCGACACGGTGCGCGGGTGGCAGTGGCTTCCCCAAGAGACACTCCCGCCGACCGACGTCGTCGCGCCCGTTATCGCCACGCGGGCAGGCTTCGCCGTCGGGTACGAGCTGCTGCCGGCTTACCGTCCGACGTGGTCGAGCTTGATGCCGGCCGCCCTGGCCGAGATGGCCGCCCGCGGCGCCAACGCCGTGATCTTCACGCCGACCTGGACGCTGCAGGTCAACCGTCCGATCCCGATCCTCGGGCTCGACCCGACGCAGGCGCCGTTCGGCGGCGACCTTGTTGGCTTCGCCGGCGAGGCCGCTAAGCACGGCATGCAGGTCGGCCTGCGGCCCCGGCTCTCGCCCGCGTACGGATCGCTCGCCGACTGGTGGTCCGGTGCCGCGCGCGACGCGGCCTGGTGGGCGGTGTGGTACGAGGCGTATCGCTCGTTCATTCTGACGCAGGCGCGGCTGGCGGCCGAAGCCGGTGCGACGACGTTGATCCTCGGCGGGCCCGAGATCGCACCGGCGCTGCCCGACGGCCTGCTGCCCGACGGCACGCTCTCCGGCGCCCCGGAGGATGCCGATGCGCGCTGGCGGACGCTGATCGGCGAGGTGCGCACCGTCTTCTCCGGCCGAGTCGGTTTCGAGCTCGATTTCGGCGAGACGCTCGAGGCGCCGCCATCGTTCCTCGACGCCGTCGACGAGGTACATCTTGCCTGGCATGCGCCGCTGACGCCTGGCGGGTTGGCCACCGTGCAGAGTATGCAGGCGACGACCGCCGGGCTGCTCGATCAGCTCGTGCTGACCCAGCCGGTGCTGGCCTCGAAGCCGATCGTCGTGCACGCCTTGTACGCATCGGTCGAGGGCGGTGCCGGCGACTGCCCGCCGGCGGCGGACGGCTCGTGCCGCGCCTCGTCCGTGTTCGACCTGGGCGCCATCGTCGATCCCGACCTGGCCGTCGATCTGACGGCGCAAGCCCAGGCCTACAACGCGCTGCTGCTCGAGTTCTCCGCACGGCCGGAGATCAGCGGGTTCTACGCCCGCGGCGAATACCCGATGGCCACGCTGCTGGACAAATCGACCTCGCCGCACGGCAAGCCGGCGCAGGACGTCCTGACCTTCTGGTATCCGAAGCTGACCGGGCACTAGCCGCCCAATCCGGATCTTGTGATAGGACACGAGCGGCGGGTGCCCCGCCGCTCGTGCGTTTCCGCGGCCGTCTCGGCGCGCGCAGTTGCGGCGCGAGCGTCGTTATGCTAGTCTGGGCATGCGTCGGTTCGTTTCGCTTCGCCAACCCTTGAGTACCCAGGACTAATCTCGTCGGTCCGTGTGTGTCCGCCGGCGGTCCATTCCCGCCCGTGAGAGGAAACGTCATGGACTTCGAGCTTTCTCCCGAGCACCGCCAATGGCGCTCCGCCGTGCACGCCTTCTGCGCCGCCGAACTTCAGCCGCATGCGGCTGAATTCGACGAACGTGCCGAGTTCAACGCCGAGGCGGTGCGCAAGATGGCGCCGCTCGGGCTGCTCGGCATGCTGGTTCCTGAGGAACTTGGCGGGGCGGGGCTCGACATGCTCGGCGTGGCGCTGGCGGTCGAGGAGCTCGGCTGGGCGTGCGGCGGGACGGCCCTGAGCGTCTCAGCGCACAACGGCCTCGGCTGCGGTCCGCTGGTGTTGTTCGGAAACGACGAGCAGAAGCGGCGCTGGCTGCCCGACCTTGCGTCCGGCAAGAACGGTCTGGCGGCGCTGGGGCTGACCGAGCCGGGGGCGGGGTCCGATCTCAACAGCGTGCAGACGCGCGCCGAGCGCGTCGGAAAAGAGTGGGTGATCCGCGGCAGCAAGGCCTGGATCACGAACGTCAGTGTGGCGTCGCTGGTCGTGACCTTGTGCCGCACGAACCCCGAAGGCGGCTCGCATGCCTTCAGCCTGATTGTCGTCCCGGTGGATTCGCCCGGGCTGCACGTCGGCCCGCCAGAGAAGAAGATGGGCGTGCGCGCCTCGCCGACACATGCCATCACCTACGACGGCGTGCGCGTCCCGATCGAGAACGTCCTGGGCGAGCCGGGCGAGGGATTGCCGCAGACCCTCAAAGTTCTCGACGGCGGGCGGATCAGCATCGGCGCGCTGTCGGTCGGGCTGGCGCGCGCGGCGCTCGAGGCCGGCATGCGCTACGCGCAGGAGCGCACCGCCTTCGGCGTGCCCCTGGCCTCGCACCAGGCGATCCAATGGATGATCGCCGATGCCGCCACGCAGATCGAGGCGGCGCGGCTGCTCGTGCACCAGGCGGCGTGGCTCAAAGACCAGGATCGACCCTACACGCTCCAGGCGGCGCAGGCCAAGCTGTACGCCTCCGAGATGGCCGAGGTCGTCTGCCGCAACGCGATCCAAATTCTGGGCTCATACGGCTACTCGACCGAGTATCCGGTGGAGCGCATGTACCGCGACGCACGGCTGATGACCATCGGCGAAGGGACGAGCGAGGTCCAGCGGATGGTCATCGCCAAGCGGGTGCTGGCCACGGAGCTGTAGTCGCGCGGCCGGGAAGTCACCGGCGAGCCGTGCGGGGTCATGGCATGGCAGGGTTTGTCGTCACGCGGATCCTCATCGACGGTGCGATTCTGACGGCGGTGCTTTCGGCGGCGCTGGTGCTGATGCTGTACTTCAACCCGCGCCTGGCGCTCTCCGACTACCCCGAGGACGTCAAGGCTGTCGTCCCGCCGCGGACGCGGCAGCGAATTCCGGCTGGGCGTCGCACTTGCCATCCCGATGCTGATCGTCGCCGTCGGCATCCCACTCTACTCCGTCTGGCTGGTGCGGGCGCAGAGCGGCGTCGACCTGACTTACGGCACAGCGTTCGCCGTCATCCTCGGTGAGTACATCCTGTTCAGCGCCTTCGACCTGATCGTGCTCGACCTAGGCATGTTCTACACGTGGACGCCGAAATTCCTGGTTCTCCCGGGGACCGAGGGCATGCGCGGTTACAAGGACTGGCGACCGCACCTCAAGGCGCAGCTGACGACCGGCAACCTGATCGTGGTCGTCGTCTCGGCGCTGCTGGCGGTGGTGCCAACCTACATGTTGTAGCAGCGTGCGGGAGGGGCCGGAGGGTCGTCGGCAATTAGCTACCAGCAACTAGCAGCTAGTAGCTAGTTGCGGTGGTGTGGTAGCCTGATTTGAATGGGCCGAGCGACGTGCCGTCACGCAGCAATCTGCGTGATCAGCTGTATTCAACGCAGCCGAGCTCAATTAGCAGACCAGCAGTTGGCAATTGGCAATTGGCAATCGGATCCAGCTTGCATCTTAGCCGCTAGTTGCTACCTGCTACTTGAACTACTTGCTAGCAGCTAGACCTAGATCACGGTCACCAGCTCGACGATCGTGGTGCTCGGATAGCGGGAGGGTCACGACGTGTCCCCGAGTGTAGAGAGGGTATCAGTGTATCTCGAGGTCGGAACCCGGCGCACATTCGCCGGGGCGATCGACTGGCCGGGGTGGTGCCGGTCGGGAAAAGATGTGGACACGGCGCTCGCCGCGTTGCTCGCCTACGGGCCCCGCTATCAACGTGCGCTGCGCGGCGCCCGTGTGGAATTCCATCCGCCGAAGGCGGCGTCCGCCTTGCGGGTGGTCGAGCGATTGCCCGGCGACGCCACGACCGATTACGGCGCCCCGGGCGCACACCCTTCGGCCGACGCCGCCCCCGTCGATCCGGCCGAGCTGCGCCGGCTGCTGGCAATCGTCAAGGCCGCCTGGCGGGACGTTCGACGCCGCGGTGGAAACGGCGGAAGGGAAAGAGCTGCGCAAGGGACCGCGCGGCGGGGGCCGTGACCTGATCGCGATTCTGCGCCACCTGGTCGACGCCGATGGCGGCTATCTGGGGAGGATCGGTGTGAAGCTCGAGATCCCCGCCGGCCTCGAACCAGCGGAACGCTTGCGATTGGCCCGCGCGGCTATCCTGGATTCGCTGCCCGAAATCGGCCGCGGGCACGATGCCGACAACCGGGCCACGCGGCGGCGTGCGCTGGAGCACGCGCACCTTCGTCCGCCGCCTCACCTGGCACATCCTCGATCACACGTGGGAGATCGAGGATCGGGTGGTCTAGTCCCGGCCCAGATTTCGCGCTGCGCAGGCGCAGCGGTCTCGGAGAACAATCGGGCCGGAGCAGTGCTCCGGCCCTTCGGTTCTCAGTCTGCGTTCAGGCCGCGACCCTACGCTCCAGCGCTCAGCAGCGCCGCCTCCAACTCCTCGCGGCTCACCAGTCCGAGCCACTGCCGCGAGTTCTTCGCCATTCCCGTCGAGCAAGAAGATGTGGGGCTGGACCCGGTAGCCAAGTTGGCGCTTGAAGTCGTCATTGCGCGGGTCGTCGATGTCCAGGTAGACGAAGTTGACGTTCTGGCCGTACTGCTGTTCGAGCCCGTGCACGACGGGCGCCAGTCGCTGGCAGGTCGTTCACCAGAAAGCGAAGAACTTGACCAGCGTCGGCTTGCCGGAGGCCAGATTCACCGTCGTCGGGTCGGTTGCTTCTTGCCCGCTGCGCAACGTCGGGGTCGGCGCCGGTGATGTGTTATCCTGCGTCGCCGGCGGGAGCCCGGCGGTTCCTTCGAGGGCGAGAGTGGGCGTTGCGGGCTGCGTCGCAATTGGCAGCGCCTCGGTCGGCGTGGCCGCCGGGCCGCAAGCAGACAGCAACGCAGCCAGCACGTACAGCATCACGAGTGCAGCAGCGATACGCGTCCTCACCAGTTTCTCCTCCTTGAGGCCTTCGCGGGCAGCGGGTATGCTGTTGCGAGCATACCATGCGGGACCGTTCTAGAGGTTAATGGCGTGATTAGTCCTGAATGGGAATGGTGGCGGGACGGCGTGATTTATCACGTCTACCTGCGCTCGTTCGCCGACGGGAACGGCGACGGGCTGGGCGACCTGCCCGGACTGATCGATCGACTCGACTACCTGAACGGCACGCCGGACAGCCTGGGCGTCGACGCCATCTGGATTTCGCCGTGCTTCCCCTCCCCCGACCGTGACTTCGGCTACGACGTCGCAGATTACACCGCCATCGATCCGCGCTACGGGAGCATGGACGATTTCGACCGCTTGATCGCCGAGGCTCACCGGCGCGGCATCCGCGTCCTGTTCGACCTGGTCTACAACCACACCTCGGACCAGCATCCGTGGTTCGTCGACGCGCGATCCTCGCGCACGAGTGCGCATCGGGATTGGTACGTCTGGCGTGACGGGCGACCCGGCGGTGGCCCCCCGAACAACTGGCAGTCGGTCTTCGGCGGGAAGGCGTGGGAATGGGATCCGACGACGGGTCAGTACTATTACCATTTGTTCCTGCGCCAGCAGCCGGATCTCAACTGGCACAACCCGGAAGTGCGCCGGGCGCTGATGGACGCCACGCGCTTCTGGCTCGATCGCGGCGTCGATGGGTTCCGCCTGGACGTGTTCAACACCTGGTACGAGCATGCCGGCTACCCGGACAATCCGCCGAAGCTCGGGCTGCGCGGATTTGACCGCCAGCACCACATCCACGATGTCGACCAGCCGGAGATGCACCCGGCACTGGCGGAGCTGCGCGGGCTGCTGGACGCGTATCCCCAGCGCGCATCGGTCGGCGAGCTGTTCGGCGACGATCCCCAACTTGCCGCATCGTATTGCGGCGACCGCGGCCTGCATATGGTCTTCAATTTCGAATTCACCCATCGGCGCTGGGACCCGCGGGCCTTCGCCGAGGCGATCGAGCGCGCCGACCGCAGCCTGGCGGGCGACGGCTGGCCGTGCTACGTGCTCAGCAACCACGACCTGCCGCGCCACGTCACGCGTTACGGCGGGCGCAACCCGGACGAGGTGGCCCGCGTCGCCGCCGCGCTGCTGCTCACGCAGCGCGGCACGCCGTTCGTCTACTACGGCGAGGAGATCGGCTTGCCGGACGTGCCCCTGCGACGCGATCAGATCGTCGACCCGCCCGGCCGGCGCTACTGGCCGATCTACAAAGGGCGCGACCCGAACCGCGGGCCGATGCCGTGGGACACCAGCCGCAACGCCGGCTTCACCAGTGGATCCCCGTGGCTCCCACTCCGCAGCGACCATGCCGCGTTGAACGTCGAGGCCCAGCGCCGCGACCCGCGCTCTGCCTGGTCGTTCTACCGCGACCTGCTCCGCCTGCGCCGCGAAACGCCGGCGCTGCGCCGGGGCAGCGTTCCAGCGCGTGAGCCGACCTTCCCGCGACGGCCTGGCCTACCTGCGCATCGCGCCCGGAGGGCAGGCGCTGGTGGCGCTCAACTTCCGCGCCGCACCGGTGCGCCTCAAATTCGAACAACCGATGGAGCCATCCGCCTGGTCGCTCGCACTGGCCGCACAACCCGATCGGGCGGCGAGTCTCTCGCCTGACGCCATCGCACTTGGGGCGTTCCAGGCCGTTGTGTTCATCCGTTCGGGCTGAGGCGATCCCGGCGCCAACAGCAGCCGAGAACGTGCGGCCGATCTTGCGGCCGAACGCGCCGGACGATTGTCGCCCATCGATCTCGCCCGACATCTTCTGGAATAGAGGGAGTGACACATGTCGACGCAAACGATCCGCCTGCTTATCGCCGGAGCGCTGTTGCTCCATGGCCTCGGGCCACGGTGGCGCGCTCGGCGCGCTGGCATACCTCGGCCGCGGCCGCGACGGCGGGGCATGGCGCCCCGCCCACACCTGGCTGCTGCCCTCCCTGCCGCAGCGCTCGGCGACCATCGTCGCCAGTTCGTTTTGGGTCCTGTCGCTGGTCGGCTTCGTCGCCGCGGCGATGTCGTTCTGGGGCATCCTGATCCCCGTCCGAGGCATGGCGGGCGCTGGCGCTGATCTCCGCCTGCATCTCCGGCCTCGGGATCGTGCTGTTCTTCGGGATCTGGCCGATGTTCAACACGCTCGCTGCGTTGGCGATGAACGCCGCCGTGCTGGTCACGCAGCTGTGGACCCACTGGCCGCCGGTTGACATGTTCGGCCGTTAGGTAGGCGCGGTCCGCGCTCCCTTCTCGGCAACCGGCTCGTTGACGCTTGTAGCCGCGCCCGCATGACGCCGACGTTGTCATCCACGTAGGGGCACGGCGTGCCGTGCCCCTACGGTTCGGTCGCACGTCACTGTGTCAATCGGCGACTTACCTCTCTCGCCCTCCTTCGGGCTTCCTTCTCGCCCCGGCCCAGAATGGCGGGCGGGTCAATGACCCGCCCCTACGAACGCCTCGGCGACCGCGCCATTACGCGAAATCCCCCTGGAGGGAAGGTAGAATAGCAGACCAGGTATCGGCGCACTCCGGCCACGCAGCGGCCAAGCACATTTTGTGACGGAGGTTTGTGTCATGAAGAAGCCATCCCCCGACCCGAATTCGAAGGCGTCGCAGTTGATCACAGGCTACATCGCATCGCATGACGATTGGCGAGGCACGACCCTCGCCCGGCTCCGGGCGATCATCCGTGAAGCCTCCCCTGAGCTCTCGGAGGAGTGGAAATGGGGCAGCCCCGTATGGGCGCACAATGGCCTTGTCTGCGCGGCGAGCGCGTTCAAAGATCATGTCAAGGTCAACTTCTTCAAGGGCGCCACGATCAAGGATCCGAAACGCACGTTCAATGCCGGCCTCGATGCAAAGGCCATGCGTTCGATTGATTTCCACCGGGGTGACAAGATCGACGCCGCCGCCCTGAAAGCCCTGGTGAAAGCTGCCGTCGCCCAGAACATGCCCAACGAAGAGCAGAGAAGTGATTTCCATCGACGAAGGATCAACAACCGACCTGCCGCCTCCCAGGAGGACTCTCGTGGCCGAGCTGAAGACGAAGCCGACCCAAGTATCCGTCGTCAAGTTCCTCGCCTCGATCAAGGATGAAGGCACCCGCAAGGACTGCCTCGCCCTTGCCAGGCTGATGACCCAGGCCACAGGCTCCAAGCCCAAGATGTGGGGATCCGCCATCGTCGGGTTCGGGTCGTGCCACCTGCGCTACGCCAGCGGCCGGGAGCTGGATTGGTTCACCACGGGCTTCTCCCCACGCAAGCAGAACCTGACGCTTTACGTCATGGGCAGCTTCGCGCAGTACGGAACCCTCCTCAAGAAGCTGGGCAAGCACAGCCTCGGCAAGGGCTGCCTCTACATCAAGCGCTTGGACGACGTGCATCTGCCCACGCTTAAGAAGCTGATCGAGCAATCGGTCAAGGACGCTCCCAAGGTCCAACAGTACGCCTAGCGCCGCGCCGCATGGCGGCATCCGATATCCCACCGAGGGCATCAACCTGCGTCGTCCCTGCGGCCGTCCCTTCACCTGCGGTCGGGGCGGGGTGCTTTGGTCGCAGACTCGCGGTTTCCAGCTCGCGACATGGTTTGCGCTGCAGGCGAGACTTTCCTCTAGGCGCACGTAGCCGCAGCCGTTGGGTTGCGTCCTCGCCGCGACCGCAGAAGGATCGGCGGTCACAAGCGTGCGCTCATGGTCCCACTCACAGCGCTATACTTCCGCCGTGGCCGCCCCCTGACTCACGCTGCGTATCCTTCTACCCTCCCCGCCATGGCCTGGCTCGCGTTCCAGCGCCGCCCGCGATCCTTCCGCCGCGATGCGGGGTTGCTCATCGATCGGCTCACTCCCCCGCTTCGCGTCGACGGCGCAATCCCGGACGTGGAGCGCGGATCGTGGCTGGTGGTCGTCAACCATTACGCCCGCCCCGGCTTCCGCGCCTGGTGGATCACGATGGCGGTTTCCGCCACGCTGCCGCGTGAGGTGTGCTGGGTGACGACCAGCACGTTGACTTTCCGGGACCCGCTCCGTGCTGCGACGATCACGCCCTCCAGCCGATGGTTCTTGCGTCATGTGGCCCGGCTGTATGGTTTCGTCCCCATGCCCCCGATGCCGCCGCGCGACGTTGAGGTCGACGCGCGCGCCGAGGCGGTTCGTTGCACTCTGCGTAGGGCATCCGAACCGGATGCGCTCCTCGGCCTGGCGCCTGAGGGCGGCGACATGCCCGGAGGGGTTCTCGCCCGACCTCCGTCCGGCTCAGGTCGATTCCTGTTCCACCTCGCTCGCCGCGGCCTTCGGTTCCTGCCCGTCGGCGCCTTCGAAGACCAGGGCCGGTTGTGCCTGCACTTCGGGCCACCGCTCGACCTGCCGCATTCCCTCCCCGAGCCCATCGACGACAGCGCCTCGCGCCTGGTCATGTCCGCCATCGCCGCCTGCCTGCCCGATCGTCTGAGGGGAGCCTATGCCTGACGTACACACGCCGCCTCGCGCGCGTCCGTTCGATCTGTTTGCGGTCAACGCCTACTGGCCCGGCCTGTCGTTCATGTGGAACAGCCTGCACCTGATCGTCCTGCCGGCCATGCTGCTCGGATTCGTCGATGATGCGCGCAAGAACACGGCGCTCGGGCTGCTGACCTTCGTCGGCTTGATCATCGCCCTGCTCGTTCAGCCGCTCTCGGGGGCGTTGAGCGACGCCTGGCCTTCGCGCTTCGGCCGGCGTCGACCGCTGCTGATCCTGGGAACGCTGGCCGATCTGCTGTTCCTGTACCTGATCGCCACCGCCACCAGCCTTGGCACCCTGGCCGTCGGCTACGTCGGCCTGCAATTCACGTCCAACATCGCCCACGGCCCGGCGCAGGGGCTGATGCACGATCGCGTCCCTCTCGCCCAGATGGGCCTGGCGTCGGGGGTCAAGAACTTTCTTGACATGTCGGGCATGGTGGTCTCGTCGCTGGTGATGGCCCGCCTGATCGCGTCTCGAGAATCCCGATCCCCTGCCCGGCCTGACGGTGGTGGCGGCGCTGATGATCGCCGGCCTGCTGGTCACAGTATTCGGTGTCAAAGAGACATCGTCGCGTGCCGCCGGCGTCGATTTCCGCGCCGGGATTCGCCAGGCCTTCCGGCTCGACCTGCGCGGCAACACCGCCTACTGGCGGTTGATCTGGTCCCGCTTTCTGTTCCTCATCGGCGTGTATGGCATCCAGGCCTTCGCCCAGTACTTCGTGCGCGACAAGCTGCAGACCGACAATCCCGTGAAGCTGACCGGTGATCTGATGGCGGTGATCGTGCTGTCGTTGATCGCCTTTTCGATCCTGGCCGGCACCCTGGCTGACCGCGTGGGGCGCAAGCCGCTGCACGTCGCCGCGGCCATCCTGGTCGCCATCGGCAGCCTGCTGATGATGACCGCCGTGACGCCGGCGGCCGTGCTGGCCTTCGGCTGCATCGTCGGCGCCGGGATCGGATTGTTCATCACCGCCAATTGGGCGCTGGCCAACGATCTGGCCCCGGCGGGCGAGGCGGGGAAATTCCTCGGCCTGACCAACCTTGCGACGGCCGGTGCCGGCGCCGCCAGCCGGCTGACCGGGCCGGGGATCGACGCGCTGAACGCATGGCGGCCCGGCGCCTTCCTTGGTTACGCAGCCTTGTTCTCCGGCGGTGCGGTGCTCGTCCTGCTCAGCTTGCTCGCGCTGCGCCGCGTCCCCGATCGCAAACTGGGTCTCCCTGCGACATCCCAACCCGTGAGGTCGCCATGTCGTCTGCGCTGGTCGAATGTATCCCGAACTTCTCCGAAGGCCGCCGCCTGCCGGTGATCGACGCCATCCAGGGGGCCATTGCCGCCGTGCCCGGCGTGCTGGTGCTCGATCGGCACGTCGACGCGGACCACAACCGAACGGTGATGACGTTCGCCGCTCCACCGGAGCCCGCCCTTGAGGCTGCCTTTGCCGCCATCCGTAAGGCCGCCGAGCTGATCGACCTCGATCAGCACACCGGCCAGCATCCCCGCATCGGCGCCACGGACGTCGTCCCCTTCGTGCCGCTGGCCGGCTGCACCCTGGAGGACTGCGTGGTCCTGGCGCGGCGCCTGGGCGAACGCGTCGCCGCCGAACTCTCCATCCCGGTTTACTTCTACGAGGCCGCCGCCACGCGCCCCGAGCGCACAAATCTGGAGAACCTGCGGCGCGGTGAGTATGAGGGACTTAAGGCCGCGATTGAGACCGATCCCGAGCGCGCTCCCGACGTCGGGCCGCGCCGGCTGGGCAAGGCCGGCGCAACGGTGATCGGAGCTCGGGTGCCGCTGATTGCTTTCAACGCTTATCTCACCACCGAAGACCTGAGCGTCGCCAAGAAGGTCGCCGCCGCCGTGCGGCAATCCTCGGGGGGACTGCCCTACGTGAAGGCGCTGGGGATGCTGGTCGAAGGACGCGCCCAGGTCTCGATGAACCTGACCGACTTCACGCGCACGCCCGTGGCGCGGGTCGTCGAGGCCGTGCGCCAAGAGGCGCTGAAGCACGGCGCCGCCATCCATCACTCCGAACTGGTGGGGCTGATCCCTCAGGCGGCCCTGGTCGACGCCGCGCAGTGGTATCTGCAGCTCGACCAGTTCCATCCCGAGCAGGTACTCGAGTTGCGGTTGTTCGCTGCACAGACGTCTGGCGGCGCGGCGCGCCAGGTCTTCCTGGACGATTTGGCCGACGGCACACCCACGCCCGGCGGCGGGTCCGCCGCAGCATACGCCGCGGCGATGGCGGCGTCGCTGGTGGGCATGGTGGCGCGGCTGACGATCGGCAAGAAGAAGTACGCCGCGGTCGAGGGCCGGATGCAGGTCATCGCCGCCCAGGCCGATGGATTGCGCTCGGAGCTCTCGGCCGCCGTCGAGCGTGATGCGCAGGCGTTCGAAGGCGTGCTCACCGCGTCGCGCCTGCCCAAGGCGACCGAGGCTGAGAAGGCCGCCCGACAGGTGACGCTCGAGCACGCGACAATGCAGGCCGCCGCAGTCCCGCTCGATGTCGCACGCCAGGCGGCGCAGGTGATCGAGCTGGCAGCAGAAGTCGCCGAGACCGGAAACACCAACGCCGTCAGCGATGCACTGTCGGCCGCTGCGCTGGCGCATGCAGGACTGAAAGCGGCGGCCGCTAACGTGCGCGTCAACGCGGCAGGATTGGCGGACGTCGCGGCGGCAAAACCCTGGTTGGCCGAACTGGCTCAGCTCGAGGGCCGGGGCGCGGCCGCCGAGCGCAAGGCACAGGCGGCGCTGGCAGCGCGTGTAGCTCTCCCCGCCTGAGCCTTAATCCCTCAGGGGAGACGTTGGCGGCCGGCGCATCGATCGATGCGCCGGCCGCTTGCATTCATGGAGTGGTGTCGTCTCGCTATGCCGGATCAGGCAGCGCGTTTGGCTGGGCGACGCGTTCACGATTCGTCGCAGCCTCCCGCGGTTTCATGCCAAACAGGAAGCGCATGATATTCCAGCGTCGCACGACGCCTTCGTACAGCACGCCGACGATTGCGATCGAGCTGACGAGGATGATCACGTACTTGGCCGGGTCCGGGATCGGCCAGCGCAGGACGAAGAATCCGACGGTCACCAGCACAGTCTGGTGCAGGATGTACACCACCAGCACCGCTTCATTCGCCCGGCTGCGAAGCGCCGAGTCCCGCTCCAGGTGCTTGCCGGCGAAGCCAAGGATGGCAGCCAGGCCGAACCACGAACCCATTGCTCGCACCGCCATGCACAGCTTGTGGTAGGCCGTGCCGAAGACCGGGTCACCCCACGCCATCACAGCCACCAGGGCCACCGCCAGCACAACCACTGTTGCTCCCAGCGTGATCCGGCGGTAGCGCTGCAGCGATTGCCACACCGCAGGATCAGGGATCACCAGCATCCCGGCCAGAAAGAAGATCAGGTAGGCTCCCATCGCCCAGCCGCCATTCGAGTAACCCAGCGGGCTGTCCGGCCCGATGAGGCTGGTCACCACGAAGACAGGCATGGCCAGCAGAAAGGGCGCCCAGGCGCCGGTCAGCCGCGCGTTCACCCAGCGCAGGACGCCCTCGCCCGTGCGGCTTCTCATCCACGCCAGCAGCGGCAGGCTGAGCAGCGTGAAGGCGAGCAAGATGAGGAGGTACCACAGGTGGACACCATTCCAGGCGAAGTTGCCGCCGGACCCGTACAGCCCCTCGAAGTAGTGCGGATAGAAGTCAAGGAACGACCCGGCAAACTCGCCATGGTTGACGCGGTCGAGGTAGACCTGGAGGGCAGCGGACGTGAAGACGCCGACGACAAAGGGCACCGCCAGTCGCAGGAGGCGGGTCTTCATCAGTTGGACGAGGCTGGGACCAGGCCGGTTGGCACCTGAAGACGTCCTGGTTCCGCCGCGGAGCGACAGCGTCACGCTCGCGCCCGAGACGACGAAGATCACCGGCATCATCCAGGTGGAGACAACCCCCGTCACGAAGTCCAGCCACGGATACGAGACGGCGTTGTGTACCTGCCACCCCTCTGCAGTGAAGGCGCGGATCGAGTGGAACAGGAAGACTACGCAGATCGCCAGGACGCGGACCCAGTCCAGCGCCAGCACGCGTCGTTGCCCCGTCTCGGCCGAGGCGATGGCCGCGGCGGGCTGAGGCCGGCGCGCAGTGGGTGCCGGCTCAGCCGCGTTTCTCGCCCGCTCCACGACGGGCCGAGGCAGGGACTTCATCCCGAACAGAAACCGGGTCAGGTTGAAGCGGCGGATGATCAGCTCATACGAACCCAGGCAGATCGTCAGCGTCGCTGCGGCAATCAAGATGAACTTGGCGGCATCGGGGATCTGCCAGCGTACGATGAACCATCCGAGCCCGATCATGACCGACTGGTGCAGGATGTAGAAGGGAAGGACGGCCTGGTTGGCGCGCGCCAGGAGCGGAGACGGGCGGTTCAGGTGATGCAGGCAGAGGCCCAGGATGGTCAGCACATAAGCCCAGGAGGCGAAGCAGCTCAGCGTGCCGACGAGGACATACATCGGGGTTCCGAAGGTTTCATCTCCCGGGGAACCCGCCAGCGGGATCAGGACGGCCGTCAGCGCCAGCGCGATCCCCAGGCTGAGAAACCGCTGGCGGCGGATCCGTTCCTGGAGCTCGACGCTCGATCCGAGGACGAAGCCTCCCAGCAGGTAGGGGATATACATCGGCAGCGCCCAGCCGCCCCAGTCCGTGTTGCCGAACAGCATGTTGGACGGATTGAGCTGCGGGAACAGCAGCGCACCCGGCACCGCCATCAGGAAGACCAATCCGGGCAGCGCCAGGAACCGGGCGACCGCGCCAAGGACCGTCGCTCCGCTGCGACTGCGCAGCCACAGAAAGACCGGGAGCAGCAGGACCGAGAAGACGAACAGGACTTCGAGGTACCACAGGTGCAGGCCCATCCAGGCGAAGTTGCCACCCAACCGGTAGAGCCCATCGTAATAGTGCGGGTAGAACTCAAAGAACGAGCCGGTGAAGCCGCCGTGCGCCCGCCGCTCAAGGTAGACCTGCAGGGCGACGTGCGTCGTCGCACCGAAGGCCAGGGGGACCAGCAGGCGCAGCACTTTGTCCTTAAGGAAGCGCATCACATTGGGCCGCTGGAGGGTGTAGTACAGGCCGGCGCCGGAGACCAGGAAGATCAGCGGCATCAGCCAGTTGCCCAGGAACCCGACCCAAATGTCCAACCCTTCGTACGTCACTGGATTCTTGATGTGCCAGCCGTCGGTGTCGAAGAAGTGCGACACATGGAAGATGAAGACGGTCAGGATGGCGAGGACGCGCGCGGCGTCAAAGGCATAGTTACGAGCAGTCGATTGCGTGTTCATCGGGTTTCTCCTTGAGTTTGGATGGCGAGCATGAGCGTCAAGATCGACGCGCCTTTCACAACGAATGCGTCAAAGCCCGCATCGACCGCCCGCCGGCGCTCTTCGGCGCCGGCGTGGATCGTCAGGGCGACGAGCCGACAGGACGGTGCGGCGGCCTTGATTAGCGCCGCGGCCTCGAAGCCATCCATGCCGGGCATTTCCAGGTCCATCAGCACCACGTCCGGTTCCAGGCTCCTAGCCAGATCGACTGCCTGGCAACCGCTGGCCGCCTCGCCGACGACCTGGATACCGCCCGTCAGTCCCAGCGCCGTTCTCAGCTCGCGCCGGACCTGCGGGACGTCATCGACCAGTAACAGGCGGATCGCGTCGGGCGAGTCACCGGCGGCGCCTAGAGGAAGCACAGCGAGCTCTCCTCCGCCACCACGTCCTCCGGCTCCGGGGTGCACGGCGGCCGTGTGTCGGGCAGGTCGGAAAGCACGGCCTCGAGCTCCCGGTCGTGCAGCTCGAAGCTGCCCTCGGTGTAGGCCCGTGCATGCTTCCGCGGGGCGGGCGCCTCGAGGAGCGCCAGGATCATCCCCGGGAGAGTTTGTGAGATCTGCCATTCGACTACAGTCATTGCCTTCTCTCCGTTCGGCCGCGTGACCTCGCGTGCCTGCATCCGGTATACGCCCGCAGGCAGCCGGACACATCGGGCTGCGAGCCGATTGCCGGCTCCGACATCCGGATGAGGGCGAACGGCGCGTGACGCGCGGAAGGCTCCGCCCGCGGACCTAGGTCCCCAGACGGAGGCCAGGGGGGGCCGATGGATTGCAGAACGGAGTGTGGGGATTGCCCGCTACGGGCGCATTTCGGAGATCAGGTTGCGGAGCTGGCGCAACGCGTCGGCCGCACTCTCCTCGAGGCGATCCAACAGCTCGACAACTCGCGAAGGGTCGTCGCCGGCGACCAGCTCGGCCGATCGAGCGGTCAGCTGGATGCCGAACAGAATCTGGCTGACCCGGTCATGCAGATCACGCGACAGCCGCTCACGTTCCTGCAGCGCGGCAAGTTCCTCGGCACGCTCGGCGTACGATTGCAGCTCACGGTGCCTGGCGTCCAGGTCTGAGAGCAGGTGCTGGCTGGCCAGGCGCGCCCGCTCCGTCTCGTGGTTCACCAGCATCAGCGCCGGCAAGGCGATCACGCCCGCCATCGTCGGCGCCGCAAGCGCCAGTCCTTCCAGAATCCCGACCGCCCACATCAAGGGAACCGCGGTGAGGACCAGGAAGGCGAGGATCCAGCGGCCAGCCTGGGGGGCGGGCAGGAGCAGCGGTGCCAGGAAGGCCAGGGGGACGAAGAAGGCCGACACCACGTCCAACTCCGGATCGAGCGCCAGAATCCCAACGACGAGGACGGATTCGACACCCAGCGAGAGATGGCTCGCCCACGCCGGGAGAGACGGGCGCCAGAGCAGGAAGGCGTACAGGACGACCAGAGGGATGATCCCGGCGGAATAGGTCAGCGGCTGTGATTGCGCGACCTCATCCGTCATGATCCGGATGACCTGCGCGGCCATGAGCACGCCAATCGCCAGGTGCGCCAGGCGGCCGGCGCGCAGCGGGCCGGGCGCCGGCTCGGGCGCGCTGACCCGCGGCATCCTTCGGGGTTCCTTCCCCGGTCAAACCGCTCGTCAGCGCGTACACGGCCAGCTGTGTGCGGTCGCTCAGATGAAGCTTACCCAGCAAATTGCTGACGTGCGTCTTGACCGTCTTTTCGCTGATCACCAGCTCACGGGCGATCTCGCCGTTGCTCATTCCTCGCGCCACGCAGCGCAGCACGTCCAGCTCGCGCGCCGTCAGCTCGGCAGCAGCGGGCCTGCCGCCGGGCGGCCTCGGCCGGGCAACCTGCTGCATCAACTTACGCTGCACATCCGGGTGCAGGCGTGCTTCGCCTCGGATGACAGCCCGGATGGCATCCACCAACACCTCCGGTGAGACGTCCTTGAGCAGGTAGCTCGCTGCGCCTGCCTGAAGGGCAGGAAAGACCTTGTCGTCCTCGGTGAAGCTGGTCAGGGCGATCACCTGCGGGCCCCCGGCGAGCGCCCGGATGCGGCGCGTGGCCTCGATGCCGTCCATCCCCGGCATGACCAAATCCATCAGCACGATGTCCGGCCGCAGGGCCTGCGCCAGGCGGACGCCCTCGGCGCCATCGCCGGCCTCGCCCACCACCGCCATGTCGGGCTGCAGCTCGAGGAAGGTGCGCAGCCCCTGCCGGACCACCTGGTGATCGTCCACGATCAAGAGTTGGATCTGACCTTCAGCTTCCGGCACGCGCCACCTCGTCCGGCAGGGTCTTCTTCACGCGCAGCGTTGTCCCGGCGCCGGGCGCCGAGTTCGAGCGTCAGGCACCAGCCTATCTCGGCGGCGCGTTCGCGCATCCCGGACAGGCCGACGCCGGGCTGAGCCCGTCCCGGGTCAAACCCGTGTCCGTTGTCATGGACTTCGAGTTCGGGCAAATCGCCTGCACGCAGACGAACCCGAGACTGGGTTGCACCGGAGTGCTTGACGGCGTTGTTCAACGCTTCGCGGGCGATGGCGAACAGGGCCTTTTCTTCCGCTGGCGTCAGCGCAACAGCGCCGCCGCCCTCAAGGTCCAGCGTCACCTTAAGGTCTTCCGGTAAGAAGGCGGCCGCCAGATGTCGGCGCAGCGCCTCGGCCAGTTCCCCGGGAGCCGGGCTGCCCGGCTGCAGATCCGAGACCAGCGTGCGCATTTGCGTCAGGGCGAGCTGCGCGAGCTCAGTCATGTGGCTCAGATGGGATGGCAGCCTGGAGGGCTCACGACCGGCCAACAAGCGCGCCGATTGCACGGCCAGGGTGAGGCTGAAGACCGTTTGAGTCACCGAGTCGTGCAACTCCCGGCCGAGGTGCTGCCGTTCGCGCGCCGCAGCCAGCGCCTGCATGCGCCCGGCGATCTCCGACACTTGCTGATTGGCCGCATCCAGTTCGCTCGCCAGCCGATCGTTCGTGGTGCGGGCGTCACGCGCTCGCCGGGCGGCGAACGTGTAGGACCCGAGCAGGACGCCCGCCGCTGCGTACAGCATCAGGAATCCTATCCCCTGCGACAGCCCGTAGGACGCCAGCAGCGGGATCGCCATGAGCACCGTCGACACCACGACCCAGGCCGCACCGAGGCGGGCGGGCAGAGAGTGCATTGCCTGCATGCTGACCACGATGAAGAGCAGCGCGAAGAAGTCGAGCGATTCCGCGGAGCGGCGACTTATCAACCCAAGAACGAGGGCGCACTGAAGCCCCAGGAAGACGTGGATCGAAGCAGGCCACCGCGCGCCGAGCAACCGTCCGGCAAGGAAGAGGATCAGCCACAGGCCGAAGCCGCCCAGCAAGACGGCGCGCTCTTCCCAGGCTTTGATGACCAGAAGCGTACGCAGGGCAACCGAACCGGCGAGGAACGCTGCCGGGACGTAGGCCAGCCATGGATTGGACCAGTCGAGTGGGCGTCGCATGCCGCTCCCAGGACGACGCTGGTTCAACGCGCCCGCGCGCCGCTCGCGAACTGATACGGCGCCCGTCCGGGTGATCGCTCGGACGACCCAGGCGACAGGGCAGGATTGTCGTGCACTCCCCGCTTCAGCGCCGCGGGCGACTCGCCCGGACGTCGTCCGCCTTCGTTACCAGCCGCTGGCCTTGAACAGCGCCGCCAGGAACTCCGCCCGCTCGTCGGGCATCATCGGGCGCGGTTGGGAGAAGTCCTCCAGAAAGGTCGTCTTAAGTTCGGTGCTGATGTGGCGGCCGGCGTAGATCACATGCCGATCGAGGAATTCCTGACGGACGGAGGCGTTGGCCATCTGGTCGAAGAACAGATTCCCGAGCCCGTAGTGAATCAGTGCGCCGTTCCAGAACTCGAACGACTGCGGCTGGTGTGCCTGGCTGCCGCTGACGATTGCGGCCCCGGCATCCGCGGCTGCCCGAAAATCGACCACCTGCGCCGGCACCGGACTCGGCCGGTAGGACTCGGCCCACTGGTAAGTAAACACCACCACGTATCCATCCTGCCGGAGGCGTGCCGCTTCGGCGAACAGCCGATCGAACTCGCACGGCGCCGCACCGGGACGGTCGGCCGTGGCCCATGCCGTCGAAGGACCGGCCTGGTTGCAGCCCATAAACGCTACGCGGTTGCCGTTGTGCTCGAAAAGCGCCGGCTGGAGCGAGTCCTCCAGGTCGGCGCCGCCGCCGAAGTCGAGCCAGCCGCGGGCGCGTTGCTGCTCGAGTGTGTATTGCAGCGCCTCGGCCCCCCAATCCATCACGTGGTTCCCGGTGAGCTCGACGACGTCCACCCCGATCGACTCCAGCAACCCGATCTGCTGCGGCTGGCTGCAGAAGCGCAGGCTGGACTGCGCCGGATCGGCCTTGGGACAGGTCGGGGAGAAGGCGACCTCGTTGCTGACGTGCAGGATATCGGCCTCGCGCAGCCAGTCGCCGATCAACTGCGCCGGGTAGTCGACGCCCTTCTGATCCATCTTCCAGGCCGTGGCGCGGGTCAGCGCCGTCACGCCGGTCACCATCACCACCGTCAATCGCGCCGGGTCTCGGTTGGTCGGGGGCCAGACAACCGCCGCGCGCACTGCCTCGACCGCCTGGGGATCGCCGGAGAAGCCGAAGCCGACGGTCAGCGGGTAGCCGGCAGGGTCGAACGACTTCCACAGAGGGGATTGACCCTCGAGCGTCAGGACTTTGAGGCGCGGCTCGAGCTCCTCGAAGGGGACGATGGCCAGCGAGCCGGGCTGCTCCCAGGTGCGATCGGCGACATGCTCGCTGACTTCCTCCCACACGGTGTAGCCCGAAGGACCGAGGACGACGCGAGCTGCGGCGGCATCCTCGGGACGAACGACGACGCGTGCCCATTTGCCTTCGGCGCCTCCCCACAAGGCCTGGAGCTCACCGAGCGGGATCGAATCGTCCACCGTCGGGAACGGTGCCGCCACGGCGTAGATCCAAAGGGCGAGCGGCGAGTTGCCGACCGGTTCTGCCCGCACGTCGGCCTCATCGGGCGCCGCAACGAAGACGACGGCGCGATCACCCACGGCCTGCAGCGCATCCAGCGGCTTGCGCAGCGCTTCAGGCAGCGCCGGCGACAGCCAGACGCGAATCGGTTCAGGCGTCGGAGGCAGCGGCGGGAGAGGCGTGTCGGTGGGCGAGGCAGCCACTGGGACCGGCGGGATGCCGGACGGATTGCCTGCGAGGGGATAGGTTACATGCGGCCAGGAGTACACCGGCGGTTGCGGTGGCGAGCGCCAGGTGAGCGATGCGATGGGTGATGTCCACGGGGCGGGATTATCCCACACCCCGCCATCCGCCGCGCAGCGCGGTTCGCGGCCGATGGGCGCGCCCGGCTATTCCCCGGCCAGCGCCAGGAAAACATCCTCCAGCGTCGGCTCCACGGCCTCCACCCGAGTGGCGTTCACCCCCGCTGCGGCAAGCGCCGCGGTCAGCACGCCCGCCGTGGTTCCTGCGTCGGTGATCGCCCGGAGATGATCGCCGGTCAGACCGGCACGCTCGACCGAAGGAAGCGCCTGCAGGACGCGCAGCGCATCCAGCATCGGCGCGGCGACGACGTCCCAGGCCAGCCCGGACAACGCCGAGCGCTTGAGCGCCGAGGGCGTATCCATCGCCAGCAGGCGTCCCCGCCGCATGATGCCTACCCGGTTGCAGTACTCGGCTTCGTCCATGTAGTGCGTGGTGACGAGCGCCGTCACGCCCTGCTCGGCCAGATCGTAGATCAGGTTCCAGAAGGCGCGGCGGGCGATCGGGTCGACGCCGCTGGTCGGTTCATCCAGCACCAGCAACGCCGGTTGGTGGACGATGGCTGTGGCGAGCGCCAGCCGCTGGCGCCAGCCGATCGGGAGATCGCCCGCGCGCAACCCGATCATGCCGCCCAGCCCGACGGTTTGGATGGCGCGTTGCACGTGCTCGGCCTCCCCCACCCCGTAGACGCCGGCGTAGAAGGACAAGTTCTCGAGCGCGGTCAGCTCGTCGTACAACGCGAAGCGCTGCGACATGTATCCGACGCGCCGGCGGATCTCCTCCGACTGGCGGGTGACATCGAAGCCGAAGACGGATGCCCGGCCGCCGCTGGGCAGCAACAGTCCGAGCAGCATGCGGATCGTGGTCGTCTTGCCCGACCCGTTCGGGCCGAGGTAGCCGAGGATCTCGCCCCGCCGAATCTCGAAG
>CAVUPD010000010.1:0-384599 GCA_963743255.1 uncultured Chloroflexia bacterium | reverse complement strand
CCAATTCGTTTAAGGGGTTTGGCGCCCCCCATGCCACCATCTGGTCGATCCTTTGGTCAGCTTCATGGTGGCGGTTTCCGTGGGCATCGTTTTCGGGCTCTATCCCGCCATTCAAGCGGCTAAGAACAAGACCCGATCGTGGCCCTGCGGCACGACTAAAGAATTGCTGATTGCATATTTAAGATTTCAGATTGAAGATTCCGGACCGGGTGCCGAGTACTCCTTCTCCTCAATCTGCAATCTGCGATCCTCCTTCATGGTCTCGGATGGTGCTTGCGGATCACTTCCTTGAGCCGGCTTCGATCGACGTGAGTGTAGATTTGCGTGGTCTTGATGTTCGAGTCAGCCCGTCCTGAACATCGTCGAGGTGTTTCCGTTCGAGGGGCACGTGCTGAGCTTCGAGGACGAGCGCATCATCACCAGCCTGGGCTCCGGCAAGGACCGCGGCGTGAAGAAGGGCGACGGCGTCGCGCTCTATCACTGGGACGGCAAGACGCCGCTCAAGCTGGCCGCGCTGGGCCGGGCGACCGTGCGCGGTGTCGACAAGGAGTTCTCGCGCATCGAGCTGCAGCGGGGGGCCAGCAAGCCCGCGATCGGCGACAAGGTCGTATTGCTGCCGCGCGCGGCCGAAGCAGCCTTCGACTCCGCGATCGCCTTGACCGTCAAGGCGGGCCGCGCCGGCGCCGAGCGGCCATTCGCGGACGTCAGCGTCTACCGCGACGGCTTCTGGGTCGGCACCACGTCCGCGAAGGGGGAGATCCGGGTGCCGGTCAGCTCAGGGGAGAAGCACGTGTTCCTGTTCGCCAAGGGCGGCATCAAGCCCTATCGCGAGGAAGTGGCACAGGCCGGCGGCGAGAAGACGATCCTGCTGCCCGACGTCACCTCGCGCCTGAAGCTGGAGTCCGAGCCCTCGGGCGCACGGGTCCGGATCGACGACGAGGACGTAGGGCAGACGCCGCTCGAGAGCGACGTAGTGATGGGCTTCCACCACGTGGTCGTGGACGCCGGCGGCGACTGGCGCTCCTTCGACAAGGTGATCGAGTTCGCCGGCCCCGAGACCAACCTCAGCGGCTCCCGGCGCATCGTGCTGCAGAAGGACCTTCTGAAGCGCGCCGAGACCCTGCTCGACAAGGGCGACGTCAACGGGGCGATCGAGGCCCTTTCGCAGGTACAGCCCGGGCATCCCGACTACTCCGCCGCCCACCACCGTCTGGCGGGGCTCTACCTGGACGAGAAGAAGGACGCCAACCGGGCGATCGCCGAGTTCCAGAAGGTGCTCGAGCTGCCGGAGAACCGCGAGCTGGTCAACAAGCGCTTCGCCGTGACCTTCCTCAACCTGGGACGCGCCTACTACATGCTCGGCACGGCCGAAGGCTACCGCAAGGCCATCGAGCAGCTGCTGATCGCCCGCGACAACAAGCGCTTCTTCCCCAGGGACCAGCACGACCAGGCGACACACGACACGCACTACTTCCTGGCCCTGGCCTCGCACAAGCTCTATCACCAGGTGGGGGGCGAAGGGCTGCTCCAGGAGACACAGGCGCGCTGGAAGGACTATTTCGACTACTTCCCGACGGCCCTCGCCTCGGCCCCGTCCGTGAAGCAGGCTCGCACCAGCGCCGAACAGTACTACGAGGAGATCAAGCGCAAGCTCAAGGAGACGGAGTGAGCGAGCCCGCCGAACGCCGGCGGCGCGCGGCGACGATCGTGCTGGGCGCGGGCGCCCTCTCGGGGGTGCTCGCCTTCCCGGTCGTCGGGTCCTCGCCGCTGGCGCGGGCCGATCCGCAGGCGCCAGCGGCGGCCGCGAGCGCCCTGTCGCGCCTGCGGCCGGCGCCGAGCGTGCGCAACGTCAGCGCGACGATCGACCAGAACGAGTGGAACCCCCGCTTCTCGCCCGACGGCCGCTACTTGAGCTACGAGCGCCGTGACGGATCGGCCCAGGCGATCTTCGTCGCCGACGCCGAGGGCGCGGGCACGGCCGCGGAGCGGATCAGCTCGCTGCCACCCCGCCAGGCCGCCTCGGCCGAGGAGGCGCTGCTCGGCTCCGCCGCTGCCGACGACTCGTACAACGCGCAGCTCTCGTTCTTTCCCGACGGCCGGCGCTTCGTGTTCGTGGGCAATGGCGGCAGCGGCGTCTACCACCTCTATGAAGGCAGCCTCGGCGGCGGGCCGACGCGGCCGCTCACCGCCGCATCGAAGGAGGACGGACACCCCGCGGTCTCACCCGACGGGAAGTGGCTCGTCTACGTCTCGGCCCGCTCGGGCCTGGGCAAGCTCGTGCTCAGGGACCTGACGACGCTCGGCGAGCGCACGCTGACGAGCGGCGACGAGGTCGATCTCTACCCGGCCTGGTCGCCGGACTCGCGAACGCATCGCGTACACCTCCGGCCAGAACGACAACCACGACGTGTTCGTGATCCCCGACGTGACGCTGCGGCGCCGACGCCACGCCAGCTCACGACCTGGAAGTTCGACGATCTGCGACCCATCTTCTCGCCCGACGGTGCCCGATCGCCTTCTACTCCAACTACAGCCCCACGAACGAGGAGAAGGAATGGTCGATCGTGACGGTGCCCGCGGACGGCAGCGGCCCCACGAAGGGCGCGGCCCTGGCCGCCCTGACGGTCGCCACCAACGTGGTCAAGGACCCGGAAGCTCGGACCGGCGTGGCTGCCGTGGGGACGTGCGCTTGTGTACGCGCGGAACCTGAAGGCCGAGTGGAACCCGATCTACGCCGTTGACGTCGCACGCGCACGAGGAGCTCCGCATCGAGACGCGGACGCGGATGAACCACGATCTGACCTGCTCCTCCGAGGGGCGCCTGGCTTCCGGGCCCAGGTGGCGAGCTGGGACGACATCTTCATCTCCGACCTGGGGAGCGCGCCGTGACGAAGATCGCTGCCGCGATCCTCGCGCCGTGCCTCGTCGTGCTGGCGGGCGGAGCGCCGGCAATGGCCGCGGTCAAGCCGGGCCTGGAGGGGGCGCAGGACCTGTTCCGGCGCAACCGCTGGGAGGAGGCTCGCGCCCATCTGCGCGCCCAATGGGGGTCGCTGCCCGCAGAAAGATCAGGCCGCGGCCAGCTATCTGATCGGGCGCTCCTACGTGCGTGAGGCCGAGTTCTATCGCGCCGCCCGGCGCCTCGGTCTCGAGGTCGGCCTGGCCTATCTGCAAGAGCTGGCCGCGACGCGGGCGAACCGGGGCGTCGCCTGGATCCCGCTCTTCACCGCGCTCCACGAGCTCGAGCGCGAGCGTTACGCCGAAGCCGAGCGGGCCTTGCGCGCGGCCGGGGCGGTCGCCGGGCTGCCGGCGGAGTGGAAGGCGACGGCCCGGATCCGCCGCGCGGTCGCCCTGCGCCGGCTCGGGCGCGCCGCGGAGGCGAGCCGCGCCTCGCGGATCCGAGCCCGGAGGCCGCTTACTGGCGGCTCGCTGACGGACGGCACCGTCGACGCCCCCGGCCGCCGCCCTGAAGGCGACAGGACGGCGCGAGCGCCTGTTCGCCGGGGTCGTGCTCCTGCCTTCCGGCCGGCCACAGGAAGTCGGGAAGCTCCTGGCGCTGGACGTGGACGCGCCGGACGCCGAGGCCAAGCCCGACCCGAAGAAGGTGCTGCGCTTCCACGACCCGACGCTGGCGGCGGCCTGGGAGCGGATCCTGTGGGAGCGGGCGGTGCTCGCGCTGCGGCCGCTGGCCGTGGGCCCCGTGGGGGTCGAGCGGACGCTCGGCGCCTACTACCTCGGCCTGAGCCTCGTCCGCCTGGGCTCGCCCGCAGGCGTCCCCTTCCTGCGGGAAGCCGAGGCTGCTTCGCAGGCCCCGGAGCTGCGGCCCGTCGCCAAGCTGCTCGTCGCCGCGAGCGCGTGGCGCGACCATGTCCCCTCCGGGCCCGAGCTCGCGGCGCTGTGGGACGCGACGCAGGCCAGTCCCGACGTGGTGCTCGAATGGGACGAGCTGCGCCGCGCGGACCTCGCGAAGAGCGAGCCCTTCGCCACGGCGATAGACGCGCGGTTGCGCGGCCTGCTGACGGGCTCGGTCGAGCGGCCGAGCGGCGCCGTGGTCGGCCGCTGGGCCCTGGCACGGCTGCGCCGAGGCGACGACCCGGGCCCGCTCCTCGCGACGCTCACGGAATACCGTGACGACTCCAACAAGAACAAGATCGACTGGAACGATCCGCTGCTGCTGCTGGCCCTGGCGGCCGCAAACAGCCGCGACCAAGAGTACGCCCAGGCCCTCGAGACGCTGTTCGAGCTGTCGAAGAGCTTCCCCGGACTCCGCTGGCTCCAGTGGAATCTGCAAGGGGTCTACGCCGCCCGGCAGAAGGCCGGGGGAGAGACCCGCATCAGTCAATGAGCAAACGCACCCGGAGGTGTCTATGAAGCGCGCCCTCGCCCTTGGCTTCGGGATCCTGCTTTGCCCCGCGCTGCTGGTCGCGGCCGAGCGCAGCGACGGCTTCCCGAACGGCGGGAAGCTCGTCTACGGCGAGTACGGCCGGCCGGCCACCCTGGACCCGATCACCAGCAACGACATGGTCGGCCTGCGTCTCACCGAGCTGCTGTTCAACGGGCTCGTGAGCTTCTCGCCGAAGAACGACGTGGTGCCGGACCTGGCGCGAGCGCTGGGACGGTCTCGCCGGACAACCGGGTCTACACGTTCAAGCTGCGCAGCGACGCCAAATGGCACACCAAGCTCGGCGACCGCGCGGTCTCGGCCGACGACGTCGTGGGTACGCTCGACGTGATCCAGAACCCGCGGACCCTGACCCCGCTCAAGGCCGCCTACGAGCTGGTCGCCGACGCGCGCAAGCTCGACGCGCAGACCGTCGAGATCACACTCAAGCGGCCGGTCGTCAACGCGCTCGGCCGCCTGTCGTTCAAGGTGATCCCAACCTTCGCCCTGAAGCGGCCCGATACGATCACGCGCGACGATCCCTTCGTCCAGGAGCCCGTCGGGACCGGCCCGTTCCAGCTCGCGCGCGTGACCGACGAGGGTGACGTGGTGATGGAGGCGAACCGGCACTACTACAAGGGGCGCCCGCACCTGGACAGCATCGTGCTCAAGCCCTTCGCCGACCGCAACGTGCTCACCCAGTCCCTGCTCTTCAACGCGGTGAACATGGTGGTCGAGGTGAACCCCCGCGACATCGCCCAGATCGAGGGCGACAAGCGCTTCAACCTGTATCCCTACAACGCGCTCTCCTACGCCTTCATCGCCCACAACACCAAGAACCCGCATCTGGCCAAGAAGGAGGTGCGGCAGGCGATCAGCTACGCGAGCAACCGCCAGGAGATGCTCGACTCGTTCTATGCGGGCAGGGG
Organism: uncultured Chloroflexia bacterium; assembly: GCA_963743255.1. GTDB lineage: Bacteria > Chloroflexota > Anaerolineae > Anaerolineales > E44-bin32 > DYJB01. Next base: position 379,292 of record CAVUPD010000010.1, on the reverse strand, counting down.
GACGCTCGTCTCGGGCCCCTTCGCCCCGGGCAGCTGGGCCTACAACCTGGACGTCAAGCCGCTGCCGTTCAACGTCGCGCGCGCCAAGGAGCTGCTGTCGGCAGCCGGCTACTCGAAGACGGGCGCCGACGGCTATCTCGTCGCCGACGAGGGCAAGCCGCTGCAGTTCACGCTCAAGATCCCGATCGAGAAGGAGAACGAGACCGTCAAGCGCGTGGCGCTGGCCTTCCAGAACTACCTGCGGGCCGTCGGCATCAAGATCAACCTCGAGTTCCGCGAGTGGCAGGCCTGGAAGCAGGACGTCTTCGTCGACCACGACTTCGACATGGTGATCGCGGTCTGGGCCTTCGACGACTCGGCCGACATCTCGACGCTGTTCCACTCCGGCGAGACGGGAGCCTGGCGCAACAACTTCACGAGCTACTCGAACCCGGAGGTCGACGCCCTGATCGTCGAGGCCAAGACGACGCTCGACCGCGAGAAGCAGCGGACGATCAACCAGCGGCTGCACGCGCTGCTGGCCGACGAGCAGCCGTACACCTTCCTCTGGACGCTGACCAACTACGCGGCCGCGCACAAGAAGATGCGCCACGTGGACCTGCACCCGTTCCGCTTCTTCACCTTCGCCGACAGCTGGTACATCCCGACCAAGGAACAGTGAGTCGGGCGGCGGACCGCGGGCGGGGACCGGCGAAAGGAGTCCGGGCGTTGCTGAAGCGCGTCGGTCGGGCGCTGCTGCGGGAGGGCGCGCGCACGGCCGTCCTGCTGCTGCTGGTCACGGCCGCGATGTTCCTGCTGCTCGACCTGGCGCCGGGCGACCCGATGGCGCTCTACGTCAACGTGCAGAGCCTCTCGCCGCAGGAGCTGGCGGCGGTGCGCCACGAGCTGGGCCTCGACCGCAGCCTGCCCGTGCGCTACGGGGTCTGGCTCCGGCGCACGCTCACGGGCGACCTGGGGACGTCGCTGCGCAGCGGTCGGCCGGTCAGCCTCGAGCTGTGGCGCACGGGCTGGCGCACCCTGCTCCTGGCCGGGCACCGCCATGGCGCTGACGCTCCTGTTCGCCGCCCTGAGCGCGTACCTCGCGGCGATGCGCACGCACCCCGTCCTCGCCTCGATCCTGACCAGCCTGGGCTACGTCCTCTCCGGGCTTGCCCGTCTTCTGGCTGGGCTACCTGGCCATCTACGTCGCCACCACGCGCTTCGGGGTGCTGCCGGTGATGATGGGCGACACGACGGGCGAGCAGCTCCTGGTTGCTGTTCCTGGTGCCGGTCGCGGTGCTCGGGCTGGGCAACGGCACCGTCTCGGAGGTGACCCGCCATCTGCGCACCCATCTCGAGGGCGTGCTGCGCGAGGACTACATGCGCACGGCGCGGGCCAAGGGCGCGAGCCTCTGGCGTCACCTCTACAAGGACGGCCTGGTGATGCCGCTCTCGTCGGTCCTGGCCAACAAGGTCCCTACGTGCTCGGCGGCGCGATCGTGGTGGAGCAGGTCTTCAACTGGCCGGGCATGGGCCGGCTCACCTGGCAGGCGGCGGCGGATCGCGACTACCCGATCCTGCTCGGCGTGACGCTCGTCTCGGCCGTGATCGTGCGTGCCGCGCACTTCCTGAAAGAAGCGGTCCAGGTGGCGGTCAACCCTCAACTCGCCGAATGAGCCGCTACCTGGAGCTCGCTGCCGAGCCGACCGCCTGGCAGCGCTTCCGCGCCTGGCCGCTCGGCCGGATCGTGGCGACCGTCTACGGGACGCTCGTGGCCGCCGCCGTCGTCACGGCCTATCTCTGCTCGGTGCTCGGGCTGGCTGCCCAAGGATCCCGACGCCATGGACCTCGCGTCCGATGAACGCGCTGCCGAGCGCCGCCTACCTGCTGGGCACCGACTTCGTCGGCCGCGACCTGCTGTCGCGGATCATGCTGGGGACCCAGGCCTTCTTCCTGCCGGGCCTGCTGTCCGTGTCGGTGAGCCTGGTGCTCGGCGCGGTCTTCGGCGTGCTCAGCGGCTTCTGGCCGGAGCGCTTCGGCGCCGTCGTGAGCCTGCTGCTGCAGACGCTCGAGTCGCTGCCGAAGCTGGTGGTGCTGCTGCTCGTGATCGCGCTCTTCCGTCCCGACATCTACATCATCCTGCTCGTGGTCGGGATCACGAACATCCCGGCCGTGGCCGAGCTGCTGCGCGCGCGGATCGCCGTGCTGCGCCGCAAGAGCTACATCGAGGCGGCGCTGGCCCTGGGCCTGTCTCCGTCGCGCGTGATCCTGAAGCACGTGCTCTGGCTGCACGGCCGCGGGCTGGTCCTGATCCAGGCCAGCGTCGGCATGGGCGAGGCCATCCTGATCGAGACGGCGCTGTCGTATCTCGGCTTCGGCGTCCAGGAGCCGCGGCCGTCCTGGGGCAACATGGTCGCGCTGGGCAAGGACTACTTCTTCCGCGGCGAGCTGTGGATCTCGACCGCCCCGGCGGTCGCGATCCTGGTCACCGTGCTCGGCTTCCACCTGCTGGGGGACGCTCTGCTCGAGCGGCTCGAGGAAGGGGCGGCCTAAGATGGGCGCGCCGCCGTACCGTCCAGCCAGCCCTCGCCTCCGGACGCCCCTCGCGCCGCGAAGGCGAGGGCGCCGTCCTCTTCATCCGCGACCTGCGCACCTACTTCTACCTGCCGCAGCGCGGCCGCATGCTGCGCGCCGTCGACGGCGTCAGGCTCTCCGTCAAGGAGGGCGAGACGCTGGTCGTCGTGGGGGAGTCGGGCTCCGGGAAGAGCGTCACGCTGCTGTCGGTGATGGGCCTGGTGACCACGGCGCCCGGCGTCGTGACCGGGCGCATCTGGTACAAACCGCCGGGCCAGGAGCAGGTCAACCTGCTGGAGGGCCTCGAGCACTTCGCCCGCGTCGACCCCGGGCCGCCGCTGCGCGTGCAGAAGGACAACCGGCGTTGGCTGCGCTGGCACGAGGCGGCGATGCGCGAGCGCCGTGGGCGCGACTTCGCGATGATCTTCCAGAACCCGCGCAACGCCCTGCACCCGTACTTCACGGTGGGCCAGCAGCTCGTCGAGGTGATCCGACGCCGCTCGCCCAAGGCTCGCAGCAGCGAGGCCAACGCGGAGGCGCGGGAGTGGCTGGCCCGCGTCCACCTCGACGCCCCGGCCCGGCGTCTCGCCGACTATCCGCACAACCTCTCGGGCGGGATGTGCCAGCGCGTGATGATCGCGCTGGCGCTGGCCGCTCGCCCGGTCGTGCTGATCGCCGACGAGCCGACGACCGGCCTCGACGCCACGATCCAGAGCCGCGTGCTGGACCTGCTGGAGGAGATGAAGGCGGAGCTCAAGACCACGACCATCGTGATCACGCACGACATGGGCGTCGCGCGCCGGCTGGCGGACCGGGTAGCCGTGATGTACGCCGGGCGCGTCGTCGAAGAGGGCCGCGCCCAGGACGTCCTGAGCGGCACCCACGCGGTCAAGCACCCCTACACCCACGGCCTGCTCTACGCGATCCCGAGCGCCGGCGACATCCGCGAGAAGCGGCGCCTCGCTGTGATCGAGGGCGACGTCCCCGATCTGTCGAGGCTGCCCGCCGGCTGCCAGTTCGCCGCGCGGTGCGCGATGAAGCCGGCGGGCCGCGAGGCGCAGTGCGACGAGCGCGAGCCCGAGCTGCTGGCTCCGCTGCCCGGCCATCGCGTGCGCTGCTGGCTGCATCCAGCCGCCGGAGGCGCAGGCGGGGCCGCGATGAGCGCGCCGGCCGGAAACGCGGCGGCGCGCGCGTCCGAGCCCCTCCTGGAGGTGCGCGACCTGCGCACCTTCTTCTACCGGCGGGGCCCGTTCGGGATCGTCCGCGCGCACGACTACGTGGCGGCCGTCGACGGCGTGAGCTTCGCGCTCGGCGAGGGCGAGACGCTCGGCATCGTGGGCGAGAGCGGCTGCGGCAAGACGACGCTCGGCCGGACCGTGCTGCGCCTGCAGGCGGCCACCTCGGGCTCCGTCCGCTACCGCGGCGAGGAGATCCTCGCGCCAGCCGGCGCGGCAGTTCCGGCGCGAAGCGCCGCGAGATGCAGATGATCTTCCAGGACCTGGACGCCGCGCTCAACCCGAAGATGCGCGTGGGCGAGCTGCTGGCCGAGGCCCTGACGCTGCACGGCGAGCTGCCGAGCGACGAGGTCCAGCGTCGCTCGCTGGAGCTGCTCGACCAGGTCAAGCTCAAGCCGTCCAAGCTCGCGGCCCTGCCACCCGAGCTGTCCGGAGGCGAGAAGCGTCGGGTCTCGATCGCCCGCGTGCTCGCGGTCGCGCCGCGGCTCATCGTCGCCGACGAGCCGCTCTCGGCGCTCGACGTCTCGATCGCCGCGCAGGTCGCCAACCTGATGCGCGACCTGCAGCAGAGCCTGGGGCTGACGTACCTCTTCATCTCCCACGACCTGCGCATGGTGGAGCTGATCGCGCATCGCGTGATGGTCATGTACCTGGGACAGGTCGTGGAGCTGGCCCCGGCGGGGGTGCTGGCCGCGAGTCCCGCGCACCCGTACTCCAAGCTGCTGTGGTCGGCGGTCGACCCCTACACCGGCCGGCGCATGGAGACGGGCGGCGCCGGTGGCTGGGAGCTGTCCGAGGGAGATCGGCCGAAGACGGGCTGCCGCTTCCGCGACCGCTGCCCCGTCTATCACGCCAAGGGCGAGCCTGCCCAGTGCCGGGACCAGGAGAGCGAGCCGCAGCTCCGCGAGCTTGCCCCCGGGCGTTTCGTGGCCTGCCACTTCCCGGAAGGGGTCAGGTCTTGAATTGTAGCCTTGCCGCTCCAGCTGGGGGACGACTGACCCGCCCGTCTTCATGACCCCAGCCTAGGACCCGTCGCAGGTCTGTCGCCCTGGCTGTGCCATCCGCTTCGCGTGTCAGCGGCACCCGAACGACCTCCCGGATGGGAGGCTCGGGGGTCATGTAACCTCTTGGCTGCGTCCGAGTACTCCTGGGTAGGGCAGCCATGAACGAGATTGAAACGCTCTACCGGCAGCACGCCTCGGCCGTCTTCCGCTTCGCTTGGGGACTGTGTGGGGACAGGACTCAGGCTGAGGACATCGTATCGGAGACGTTCGTGCGCATTCTCACCAGGGCCCCACGCATCGAAACCCGGACCGCGCTCGCCTATCTGCTGGCGGTGGCTCGCAACACCTTCATCACCCGAGGACGTGTGCGGCGGAGGGAGGTCGCTCTGCCCGAGGAGATTCGCGCCCCCGACAACGACCCTATTCTCCAGCTCGACAACCAGACCCACTTGGAGTGGGTCCTTCGCGCCCTTCCCAGCCTGCCCGAGGGCGAAAGGGCGGCCCTGCTGCTCCGCGTCGACCATGAGTTGTCCTATGAGGACATCGCCGCCGCCCTCGGCACGTCGGTGGTGGCGGCCAAAGTCAGGGTTCATCGCGCACGCGTTCGCCTCGCGCTGACGCGAAACCGCAAAGAGAGGAAGCCATGATGCTCGAAGTGACTCAGGATGTGATCAGCGATCTGTGGCCGCTGTGCCAGTCGGGGGAGGCCAGCGTCGACAGCCGGGGGCTCGTCGATGCGTTCCTGCACAAGGACGGCGCCTTCGCCCGGACGTTGAAAGAGAGTGAGGCGCTGACTGCGGCTGTGCCGCGTCTCCGGCTGTCCCCCGACGCCGAGCGCCGCCTCTTGGACGACGCCCGGAGTCACGCGCAGATCAACGTGTTGGTGATCAGTCCTCCCAGGCCCACGGCCACGCCCGGCGTCACGTAGGGCGAGGCACTGACGTCTGAGAGGGATTGCCCATCGATCGAGGCCTTCACACGTGACAGGTCGTAGTCCTCCGTGGGAACGCCGACATCGACGAAGTCCATCGGGTCGGCACTTGGATCGTTAGTGAAGGTCATCATGTAGTCAATCGTCACCGTGCCGTCCGCCTGCCAGTAGACGTCGACGACCTCGGCGTCCAGGCTGAACAAGTACGTCTGGCTCCCGGCGGGGAAGAGTTGCGACGCCGGCGAGCACGAGTACAAGCACGACTACGAGGAGTTTCCCGACGCGTTTCATGGTCCCTCTCCCAAACCCGTGTCCGACCACGACCGAGCTCACCACTTGGGTTTCTCTTCCAGTTGATAGCTCGCCCCGCAGAACGGGCAGTGCACGACGGGGGCGCCGGCGAGCATCGTGATGTTCTCGGCCGTGAGCGCGCCGCCGCAGCTGTTGCAGGTCAACTTCTGAAGCTGGACGTCGCCGGAGAAGTCGATCTTCTGCACGACGGTCACTTCCTGCGCTGCCTTCTTCCCCAACCGGCCGGAAAACCAGATCAGACCGAAGGCGACCGCCAGGGATACAACACCGACGGCCATCGTCCCCCACTTCTGCGAAATCTGGTCGCTGAAGGCTGCCCAGATAAACAACACGCCAAAGAAGAGGAGGACCGCCGCGAGAATGTACAAGATCGTTCGACCCGCGCCCATGATGCCTCCCGTGTTGACCGTGGTCTCGCCCGCCAGTGTAGCAAACCGCAATCACGCGGACAAGCGACGAATGACACTCTGTGCTATCCAAATAGTCTTGTTACTTGACGAGCGCCGAGCGGGAAAGCACTTCTGCCGCTCGGCAGACTGCGACATGGAAGTCTCGCCCCGCTGAGCTACCTGGCGCCCAGGGTAGGGTGCGCCCACAGAAGTCACTGCCCAGAGCGGTTCGGTTCCGCCGAACGCGTCCGAGGTCCAAGATGGGGTTTCCCACCTAGCCAGACGCGCCGAAAGCAACTCCCGCCTTCTTGGGTTCCTTTCTGTCTTTCCACCTACCGCGTGCACACGGCCCTGGCGGCGACTCGGGAAACTTGCACAGACTGGCGCCCGATGCGGCTCTTCCCTCGAAGACCCCGGCTCGGCATGAGATGCCAACGCCAGCATGCATGGCTCGGGCGCCTGGCACAAGAACGGGACGGGCTCCGCCTGCCGTGCCGTGCGCCTCCCCATTCCCCTGCAAACATCGTCGCGCCGAGGGGCGTCCCCGCCTGACGGATGGCTGGCAGCAACCTCCCATATTTCCCTGCTGCGGGCCGCCTGAGCCCGCGCGCCTTGACCGGCGAACCTGGGCGACTACAATGGGGTGGCGTCAGCCGGAGGCATTCTTGGCGAACTGGATTACCCTGTCGCGATTCCCGCTGCTTCTGGGGTACGTCTTGATCCTGTACTACGCGCCGGCACCCTGGCGCCTGGCGGCGGTCTTGCTCCTGTTCGCCGGCCTGATGCTCGACACGGTGGATGGCATGGTCGCGCGGCGCCGGGGGCAGACGAGCCTGATCGGGAGCGTCCTGGATATCGCCGCCGACCGGACCTATGAGCTTGTCCTCTGGGTGTGTTTCGCGGATCTGCTTCTGATTCCGGTCGCCATCCCGCTGATCGTCATCGCCCGCACGACGCTGACGGACGCGCTACGGAGTATAGGCGTCGGCCAGGGGCAGGCGCCCTTCACTCAGCATCACACCCCGTTGGGGAGGTTCCTGGTGGCGTCACCCTGGGTGCGAAGCGGTTACTCCATCAGCAAGATCCTGGCCTTCCTCGGCCTGGCAGTGGCCGAAGCACTGGCCGGCTTCCCGGTCGCGTCCGCCCTGGGCGTGGCGGCGGCGCCGATCCTGGGTGTCGCCAGAGTCATCGCCTGGATCGCGGTAGTGGTGTGTGTGCTCCGCGGGCTGCCGGTGGTTGTGGGCTCCATCCGTCGCTACTGGCGTACCTCTCCGCCGGCCGGAGGGTCAACCCCCGCATGACGCTCGCCAGCCTGAGTTCCGGTCGGCTGGCCCTGCCGGTCGCCATGGCCTTGGCACGCTGGGTGCCAGAGCGTCCCCTGCTTCGCCTGGCCGACGCTTTGGCCGAGCGATTCGCAGGCGAAGACTCGCCGACGGTGCGCGCGGTGCGGGCCAACCAGGCCGTGGTTCGGGGAATTCCGAAGGCCGATCCGGAGATCGACCGCGCCGTGCGCGCCGTCTTCCGAAGCGCCGGTCGCGGGCACGTGGCCCTGTTCAGGGCACTGGCGCGGGGCCGCCAGGAGCTCATGCGCGGCTGCGACGTTGACCCCGGATTGATAGAGCGGATCGGCATTGCCCGCGACTCGGGCCGCGGGCTGGTGCTCGTCGGGCCGCACGTGAGCGCGTTCGACTTCTTCCTGTTGACCATCGCCGCCCGCGGCTTTCCGATGCAGGCCCTGTCCCCGGCGAATCCGACGGCCACGTACCGGCTTCAAAACGACTTGCGGACGAAATTCGGCGCGGAGACTACGCCGGCGTCCCGGGACTCAGTCAGATTGGCGATCCAGCGCCTTCTCAACGGAGGGATCCTGGGTACGGGCATGGACCGCCCGGCTCCGCAGGCTGAGTGGATCGAGTTTTTCGGGCGCAATGCGTACCTTCCGATCGGGTTCGCGAAGCTGGCGATCCGCACGAACTCCTACCTCCTGCCGGGGGTGATCATCCCTGATGGCCCGGGGCACTATCGCGCCATGGCGCTCGATCTGATGGAGCCCCCGACCGAGCACACCGCAGCCGCCGCGCATGCCCTGGCACGGGAGGTACTGCGCCGGATGGAGCCAATCATCCGGACCTATGCCGACGATTGGCTGATGTTCCATCCAGTCTGGCCGGACGCCTGAAAGGTACCGGGATGCTGCTGCCATTGAGCCTGGCCTTGGCGGGCGTCGTCACCGGACTGGCCTGGCGTGTGCCGGCGTGGGGAATCCTGGACGCACGGGCGATGCAGCGTATCAACCGCGTGGCGCTCCCCAAAGTGATTGACGGAGTGCTCGGCGCACTCAGGCCTGCAGGTACGACTGCCTTCTTTATCGCCGCGCTCATCCTGGCCAGCCTTGCCCGCCCGGCTTGGGCCATCAGTCTGGGGGTGGCGGCGCTTGCTGCCGAGGCAATCACAAAGGGACTAAAGGTCGCCATCCGGCGCCGGCGGCCGTTCTCTGCCGAACCGGGCGTGGTCGTTCGGCTTCCGCACTTGCCCACCGACCAGAGCTTCCCGAGCGGCGACGCCATGCGTGCCGCGTTCCTGGGCGGATTGGCGCTGACGGCACCCTCGATGCCGCCGTGGGGCGCAGCCTTGTGTCTCCTGGCGTCGGTTCTTGTGGCACTTGGTCGCGTTCGGGCGGGTGCGCACTATCCGCTCGATGTGTGGGCCGGGCTCCTCCTGGGACTCGGCGCCGCCCTTACCTGGGCGGGCGCGCTTGGGTTGTAGGGGCGAGAGAAAAGGGAGGCGCCGGATGTCTCACAAGCCTGCGGAGCCTGCACGACGCGCCGCCGAACTTCGTCAGCAGATCCAGTTTCACAATCACCGCTACCATGTGATCGCTTCCCCCGTGATCAGCGACTCGGAGTATGACCGGCTGGTTCGCGAGCTGCAGGAACTTGAGGCGGCGCACCCCGAAGTCGTGACACCCGATTCGCCCACTCGCCGAGTCGGGGGGGAGCCGGCCGAACGGTTCGTGAAGGTGCGCCACCCGGCGTCGATCCTCAGTCTGGGGAATGCATTCAACGTGGAGGAAGTGCGCGCCTGGTTCGAACGGATTGCCCGCCTTGATGAACGCGTCCATCGGGCGCAGTTCGTCGTCGAGCCCAAGCTCGACGGCCTGACCGTCGTGCTGCACTACCGCGAGGGCGTATTCGAACTGGGAGCCTCGCGCGGCGATGGCGAGGTGGGGGAGGACATCACCGGCAACCTCAAGACGCTCAGGTCGTTGCCGCTCAGGGTGCCGATCGATCCGCAGCAGGGCCCGGCGCCGCGCCGCCTCGTGGTTCGGGGGGAAGCGCTGATCTTCAAGCAGGCTTTCCTCGATTTGAATGCCCGGCTGGCGGCCGCCGGCGAGAAGACCTATGTCAATGCTCGGAACACTGCCAGCGGCGCTCTGCGTCAGCTCGACCCTGGGCTGACGGCCACCCGTCCGATCAGCCTGGCGTGTTACTCGATCGTTGAGATGGAAGGGACACCTCCCGGGACTCAGTGGGAGACGCTGAGCACTTTGCGGGCACTGGGGTTCCCCACGGCTGACGGCGCGTCGCTGTGTGCGGATCTCGACCAGGCGATCGCCGTCTGCCAGGCTGCCGCCGAGCACCGGGACAGGTTCCCCTTCGAAGCGGACGGGATGGTCATCAAGATCGACGACCTCGCCCTGGCGCGCGATCTGGGCGTGGTGGGCAAAGACCCGCGTGGGGCTGTGGCGTTCAAATTCCCGGCGCAGGAAGTCACCACTGTTCTGCAGGACATCGGAGTCAACGTCGGTCGCACCGGGGTGATCACGCCCTATGCAATCCTTGAGCCGGTCGAGGTCGGCGGGGTGACGGTGCGTCAGGCGACACTACACAACTTCGACTTCATCCGCGAGCGCGACATCCGCATCAGCGACCGGGTGATGATCAAGCGTGCCGGCGAGGTCATCCCCTATGTGATGGGCGCGCTGCCGGAGGCGCGGCGCGGGGGCGAGAAAGCGTATCGCCTGCCCGTCCGCTGCCCGTCGTGCGGCGAGAAGCTCGAACAGATCCCCGGAGAGGTGGCGGTCTACTGCGTAAACGCCGCGTGTCCGGCGCAGTTGGTCCGCAACCTGGAGCACTTCGCCTCGCGCGGGGCGATGAACATCGAGGGACTGGGAATCAAAGTAGCCGAACTCCTCGTTGAGACGGGGCTGGTGCGGGACGTCGCCGACGTCTACTCGCTGACGGCATCTTCGCTGCTGACCCTCGAGGGGTTCGCCGAGAAACGCGCCGAGAACCTCGTGACGGCCATCCAGGCTTCCCGCTCGCGTCCACTGGCGACGCTGCTTACAGCGCTGGGTATACGCGGCGTGGGCGAGACGATGGCCGCCGATCTGGCGGCCGCCTTCGGCGACCTGGATGCCTTCTCCGCGCCGGGGCCGAAGACTTAGAGGGCGTGCCAGGAGTGGGGCCGAACACGTCGGCCGCAGTCCGCGATTGGTTTGAGCGCGCCTCGAATCGCAAGCTGCTACAGAAGCTTCGGCGCGCCGGCGTATGGCCGCAGGCCGAAGCCAGGACCGGACCGAAGCTCGCCCAAACGCTCGCAGGGCTGACCTTCGTCGTCACGGGGACGTTAGCGGGGCTTTCGCGTGACGGGGCCAGGGCGCTGATCCAGGCGCATGGCGGTAAGGTGTCGTCGTCGGTCAGCAGCAAGACCTCGTACCTCGTGGTCGGAGAATCGCCGGGGTCGAAGCTCGACGAAGCCCGCAAACACGGCGTGGCGCAAATCGATGAAGCCGGGCTGCGGGCACTGGCAACCCGGGGACGCCGTTGACCTTTCGCTCTGCGGCCAGACCGGAGGCGCGTGATGCGGCGTTGCAGGAGCGCCGTCGAAGCGTGGCTGGGATCGCTGTCTATCCGGCGGCGGAGCGGGCAATTTGGCTGGATCACGCATGAACCCGCTGGTTGTGCGATTGAAACCGGGTCGTGAGCGGTCGGTCCTCAGGCGACACCCCTGGGTGTTCTCCGGGGCGGTGGCCGACGTCCAGGGCGCGCCGCAGCCGGGTGCCACTGTGGAAGTGACCGATTTCGCCGGGGCGTGGGTGGCGCGCGGTGCTTACTCGCCGCAGTCTCAGATTCGTGTGCGGCTGTGGACGTGGGAAAAGGACGAACCGGTCGATGCCGCATTCGTGGCGGCGCGTTTGGAGCGCGCCGTGGCCAGGCGCCGGGCGCTCGACGACGACGGGCGGACGAACGCCTACCGTGAAGTTCACGCCGAGTCGGACGGCCTGCCGGGCGTCATCGTCGACCGCTATGCCGGCTTCCGCGTCGTTCAATTGCTCTCAGCCGGCGCGGAATACTGGCGCCAGGCGGTTGTGGACGCGCTGTCGTCTCACGGGTCAGGCGACGGAGTGTACGAGCGGTCCGACGTCAGCGTGCGCGAGTTGGAAGGGCTGGCGCAGCGCACCGGGGTGATGACGGGCGTGGAGCCGCCGACGCGGGTCGAGATCGTGGAGCAGGGAGTAGCCTACCTGGTCGATGTCCGCGGCGGGCAGAAGACCGGGTTCTACCTCGATCAGCGCGAGAACCGCGCCCGCCTTCGGCGGCACCTGGGCGGCCAATCGGTGCTGAATGCCTTCGCCTACACCGGGGGGTTCACCGTCGCCGCGCTGATGGGCGACGCCGCATCCGTCCTGTCCCTCGACAGCTCTGCCGAGGCTCTCGAGCTGGCGAGGGACAACGTGCGTCTCAATGCACTGCCGGAGGCGGCTTGTGAGTGGCTGGAGGGGGATGCGTTTGCCGAGTTGCGCAAGCTGCGCGATCGTGCGGCCAGTTTCGACGTCATCGTCCTCGATCCGCCACGATTCGCAGCCACGGCAGCACAGGCGGAGCGTGCCGCGCGCGGGTACAAAGACATCAACCTGCTGGCGTTCAAACTGCTGCGTCCGGGAGGCAGGCTGTACACGTTCTCGTGCTCCGGCGGGGTCTCGGCGGAGCTGTTCGAGAAGATCGTGGCCGGCGCCGCCGCCGATGCCGGCACGGAGGCCGTGATCGTTGAGTGGCTCGGCCAGCCGTTTGACCACCCGGTCTCGCTGAGTTTCCCCGAAGGTCGTTACCTTAAAGGACTCGTCTGCCAACGTCTGGGTTGACGAGAGCCGCTCACAACCTGCGCTTGATTCCGACCGGTGTCCTGCAGGATGGCTCACGCGTCGGCGGCCGCGGCTACGTGCGTCGGAGGGGGAATCAACCGTCCTTCGAGGAGCTCATCTCGGGCTGGTAGCCGCAGGCTTCAGCCTGCGTCCCTCACGGACCAAGAAGAGCTGGCGGCCGCGGCGGGGACGGGGTTAACTCAGAGGCTTGGGAGAGGTTGCGACCGCGGCGAAGACGCAGCCTAAAGGCTGCGGCTACGAGCGTCGGCGGGGGAATTGGCCGTCCCTCGAGGAACTCATCGCGGGCTGGTGGCCGCAGGCTTCAGCCTGCGCCGCTCACGGGGCCGGCGGAGCATGCGGCAGGGGACGCAGCCCATAGGCTGTGGCGAGAGGCACGTGGTGCGAACCGACAGCATTGGGCGTAGCGATCGGGTGCATGTGCAGGGGCACGGCATGCCGCGCCCCTACGGTGTTCATGTGGGTGTGAGGGTTCAAGCCGTCGGCGGGCGCCGGGCCGCTTCGGGCTCAGCCTGTCGCTGCCGGCGGTTCGGCCTTCATCTTGGTCTGCATCGACAGGCGTAGCGCCGTCCGATACAGACGCCGCACGCGCTGGGCGTCATCACCCTGCCCGGCGTCCTCGAGTTTCTGCGCCGCGCCGAGCAGCGCCGAAACGAGCTGATCGTCGATGGCCGCCTTCTCAACCTCCAGCAGCGCAAGGGCCTGAGCCTCATCTTCGACGTCCAGCACCTTCTGGGCCAGCCTCAGACCGGCGGGCATCGAGCGCTGAACGGCGTCGCGCAGCTTGCGATCGATCTCCTCCAGGCGTTGAAGCGTCGCCGCGTCGTTGCGTTCGCGGGCAGCCTGCAGATTGGCCTCGAGAATGCCAAGGAAGAGTTCGTCGATGTAGGGTAGGGCGCCGGCCAGCGCCTGGTCCAGGTCCGGCGCGTTCATGATCGCGCGCAGGACCGAGGCCGACTGCGCCGCACGGGCCTCCTGGAGCTGGTCGAGCTGCTGCGTGAAGTCAAGCAACTGCTGGCGCAGCAATCCGAGCTTGACCTTCTCTTCACCCTGTGCCGCGTCGATGCGGTCGCTGAGCATCTGGAAGAACGCGTAGTCCAGCGCCGGGCGGGTCAGCCCGGCCAGAGCCAGGACCCGATCTGGACCCGGGGCCTGAATCATCAGCTCGAGCAGCCGCTCGCGTGTCAGGTCCTGCCCTACCTGTTCAAGACTCTCCGCGGCGGCTGCGACCTCGGCTTCCTGCTCTTCCAGACGCTTGCCATAGCTCGTCAGCTCGAGAGCCTGCTCGAGCCGGCTCATGGCGGCCTCGCGGGCGCGCGGTTCCGCCGTCGCCTGCAAGGAGAGGGAAGCAAGCTGGAAGAACTCGGCATTCAGCTCGGCGTCGTGCGTTTCGACAAACGTCTTGATCTCAGTCTCCTGCGTGCGCAGCAGGTCCTCGAACAATCGCAGTCGATTACGCTGCGCGTCCAGCTGCTCGCGGGTGACGCCGTCGGCCGCCAGAATGCGTTCGATCAAGCCTTGCTGCGTGAGGATCGCCTGAGGCTGAAGCAGGTAGGCCTTGCGCTTCTCCGGCGGCAGTCGGCTGGCCACCTGGTTGATCATCTGACCGAGCAAGCGCTCCTGGTCGTCTTTCTTCAGCCCCAATTCGACAGGGACGTAAGTGAGCAAGAGCTCCTTCGCCGGGTCATGGTAGACCAGCGGGGCGGCGAGCGCGCCCTCGAACTTGCACGTCGGGCAGCGCACCATGTTGAGCGAGCCGGAGAGTAGTCGGGCTTTAGCCGAAGGATCTTCGGCGACGTCGATCAGTTGTTCCAGCGCGGCTTGCACCGGGGACTTGCAGTTCGGGCAGCGGACTTGCGTCATCGCTCGAGGCATGGGATTGGGTCCTATCGTGAAGGATGGGTACGGTCTCAGGATCGCGGCAGGGAGAAGCTAATGCGAGCTCCCGGTTCGGTCTGCGGCTCGAGCCAGATGCGCCCGCCGTGCGCCTCGACGACAGCCTTGGCCAGGTAGAGACCTAGTCCGGCGCCCTTGGTCTTGCGCGCTGTGTCGCTCGAACGGTAGAACCGGTCGAAGACGCGCGGCGCATCCTGGGCGGCGATCCCCGGGCCTTGGTCGGCCACGCTGAGGATTACCTCGGTCGGGCGTACCAGGCCGCGCAGAGTGATCCTTCCGCCGTCGGGTGAATACTTGACGGCGTTGGAGATTAGGTTGCTGAGCACTTGGGTCAGGCGATCTTCGTCTGCCAGCACAACCGGGAAGTTCGGCGGGAACTCAACTGCAAATTCGTGCCGCGCGGTCTGTGTACGAAATCGCTCGACCAATCGGCCGGCGAGTTGATCCAGGGCGACGTCCGAACGCTGCAGGGTCATCCCGCCTGCCTGCAGCCGGGAGGCATCGAGGAGATCATCGATCAGCTGCGCAAGGTGATCTGCCTCCTCCTCGATGACGGCCAGGCTGTCGCGTACCACGGCCGGATCCCACTGGGCATCTTCGCGGCGGAGCGTGCCGACGTAACCTTTGATCAGCGCCACCGGCGTGCGCAGTTCGTGGCTGATGATCGAGATGAAGGTGCTCTTGAGTTCCTCGGCCTCGCGGAACTTGGTGATGTCGCGCAGGTTGCCCACGATGCTGCGCAGCTGTCCCTCGGGCGAGAGCGCCGGGGCGTAAGTGATCCCGACGCTGAGCGGTTCGCCGCCGTGCCTCAGGAGATCGCCTTCAACATACAGGGTCGCCTGGGCAGACAGCGGCCATCCGCCGGCGACGGCGTCCTCCAGCCCGAGCCCGGGCTCGCGGCGCAACCAGCGGATCACCTCACTGTGCTCCTGGCCGATCGCCTTGTCCGCCGTGTAGCCGGTCAGGCGGGCGCAGGCACGGTTGAATCCGACGAACCGCATGCGGGGGTCGAGGATGAAGATTCCGTCGGCGGACAACTCAAGCACGGCGGTCACATCCTGCTTCTGGGCCGTGACGGCGGTGTACAGCCGGGCATTGTGCACGGCGATGGCCGCCTGCGTGGCGAAACCCTGGAGCAGGGTGCGGTCCTCGGTGGAGAACCCCCCGGCGTACGACCGGAAGACGAAGATGACGCCGACGATCTCCTGGTGAGCGATGAGCGGAAGCCCGACGCCGGTCAGCAAACCCATCGACGCCGCCTGCGTGATGCGCTGCAGGCGGCGGTTGACCTCCGGGAGCTCGAATCGCTGGGGATCGCCGTGGTCGGGGATGTCGGTCAGCAGCGGGCTGAGGTGTTCGAGAAACGCGGGGTTGATCCCGTGGGAGGCGCTGACTTTCCAGCCCCCTTCGTGGCGCAGGACGATCAGGCAGGCGCGCCCCCCGAGGATCTCGGCTGAGATGCGGGCGATGCGGTCGAGCACCCGGTCCAGGTCGAGCTCTTCGGTGAGGGCGCGGGTGATTTCGAGAAGGTAGTCGCGCTGCCGGACGCGGAAATCAGGGAGCATGATCAGTCGGCGAGGCCTTCGAGCCTCCGCTTCCGTGATCGACGCTTCTAGGATCTCCAGCCCCTCATCCATCAGGGACTTGTCGATGACCAGCGGCGGGCTGATGCGCAGGGTGCTGTCGCCGCAGCCCAGGGTCAGCAGGCCGTGGGCGAAGGCGTTGAGCTCAATCGTGTCGCGAAGCTTCCGAGCAGGTTTCTTGGTTTCGCGGTCCTTGACGAACTCGATGCCGATCATCAGGCCCTTGCCGCGCACGGCGCCGATGGTGCGATGGCGGGTCTGGATTTCGGCCAGCGCGTCGAGTGTGTACTCTCCCAGCTCGAGGGCGTTCTGCATCAAACCGTTCTGAATCAAGTCGAGCGTGGCAAGGCCCGCGGCACAGGCCAGGGGATTGCCGCCGAAGGTATTGCCGTGCGAGCCGGCCGGCCAGTCCATCACGCTGGCCCGGGCAATCGCCGCACCGATCGGGACCCCCGAGGCCAGGCCCTTGGCGGCGCAGACGATATCCGGCTCGACGCCCCAGTTCTCGACGGCCCACCATTTCCCGGTCCGGCCGACACCGGACTGAACCTCGTCGACGATCATCAAGATGCCGTACTTGTCGCACAGGCGGCGCAGGGCGGGGAAGAACCCGTCGGCCGGAACGATATAGCCTCCCTCGCCCTGAATCGGTTCGACCAACACGGCGGCGCAGTCATCCGGGGGCACCGCGCGGGTCAGCACGACCTCCTCGATGTAGCGAACCACTGCCTCGCCATAGTCCTCGTGATCGGCGTTCAGGATCGGCCGATATGGGTCGGGGAAGGGCACGTGGACGACGCCCTGCATCATCGGTTGGAAGCCGCGTCGGTAGACCGTCTTGCTGGCGGTGAAGGACAACGCGCCCATCGTGCGGCCGTGAAAGGCGCCGTAGAAGCCGATGAATTGCTGCCGGCCAGTATGATGCCGGGCGAGCTTAATGGCGGCCTCGATGGCCTCCGCCCCCGAGTTGCCCAGAAAAGTGCGCGCCTGCTCCTGGAACGGGGAGATCTCGTCCAGTCGTTCGCACAGCTCGACCCACAGTTTGTGGTAGTAGTCCGATGAAATATGCAGAAAACGGTCGGCTTGGTCCTTAATTGCCGCCACCACTTTGGGGTGGCTGTGGCCGGTAGAGGCCACCGCGATCCCGGCGGCAAAGTCGATGTACCGGTTCCCGTCGACGTCCCACGCCTCAGCGCCTCGGCCGTAGTCCATTACAAAGGGGTAGGCCCGGGGATAGGAGGGGGAGATGACGTTGGCGTCGCGCTCGAGGATCTGGCGCGCCTTTGGACCAGGCAGGTTCAGGGTCTTCACTAGCCTACTCCTCCGGAGCGGTGGGGGCCAACGTCAGACTGGGATCCCGCTGCAGGGTCGGCGGGGAAGGAGGACACGGTCGCGGGGTGGTCCCGCGACGTGATTCTATCACAGGCGGTTGGAGCAGGGCGTGTTCCATTGTATAAAAGATGTGAGGCATCCCCGGCCTCGCTTCGCCCAACAAGAGGAGAACAGCATGGAGGAGCGTCCCTGGCTCAGGCAGTACGATCCCGGAGTCCCAACCCATGTCGACTACCCCAAGGTGACCCTCGTCCAGCTGCTCGAAGAAACCGCCCGTAAGTACCCCAACCAACCCTGCACGATCTTCAAAGGCGGCGTCGTCTCGTACGCCGAGATGAACGCCCTGAGCGACCGGATGGCCGGCGCCCTGGCGGCGCTGGGCGTCAAGCGCGGCGATCCCGTCGGCATCTTCATGCCGAATTCGCCTCAGTTCGTGATCGCCTTCTTCGCCATCCTGAAGGCCGGCGGGGCGGTGGTGGCCACCAACCCGCTCTACACGCCGCGCGAGATCGAGCACCAGATGAAGGACGCCGGGTGCGAGATCATGCTGGTGATGAGCAATTTCTACGCCAAGACCAAGGAGGTCCAGAGCCGCACCCGGCTCAAGACGCTCATCGTCACCAACATCAAGGAATACCTGCCGCCTCTGCTGCGCATGCTGTTCACCCTGGCCAAGGAGAAAAAGGACGGCCACCGCGTGACGCTGGGCGCGGGCGACGCCTGGTTCCAGGACTTGTTGGTGAAATACAAGCCGCAGGACCGCCCCAAGCTCAACCTGACCCACGAGGATCTGGCTATCTTCCAGTACAGCGGCGGCACGACCGGGATCTCGAAAGCGGCCGTTTCGACGCACTACAACCTGGTGGTCAACGGGATACAGATCCGTTCCTGGATGCCGGATACCCGGGAAGGGCATGAGACCGTCCTGATGGCCATCCCGCTCTTCCATGTCTACGGCATGGTGGCCGGGATGACCCTCGCCATCGTCATCGGTGCCTCGATGGTGATGGTGCCAAACCCGCGCGACTTGAAAGACGTGCTGGACAACATCGACCGCTACCATCCGTCGATCTTCCCGGGCGTCCCGACGATGTACAACGCCATCAACAACCACCCGGAGGTCATCGCCGGCAAGCACGACTTGCGCTCGATCAAAGCCTGCATCTCCGGCTCGGCGCCGTTGATGCGTGACACCAAGGAGCGGTTCGAGTCGATCACCGGCGGAAAACTGGTGGAGGGGTACGGGCTGTCCGAGGCGCCGACGGCAACGCACTGCAATCCGCTCTACAGCAAGGCGCCGCGGACCGGATCCATCGGGCTGCCGCTGCCCGACGTCGATTGCCGCATCATCTCCCTGGATGACGGTACGACGACCCTGAAGGCGGGCGAGGTCGGCGAGCTGGCGATCCACAGCCCGAACGTGATGAAGGGCTACCACAACATGCCGACCGAGACGGCCAACACACTGCGCGACGGCTGGCTGTTCACCGGCGATATCGCCCGCATGGACGAGGACGGCTACTTCTACATCGTCGACCGCAAGAAGGAACTGATCAAGCCCGGCGGCTATCAAGTCTGGCCGCGCGAGGTCGAGGAAGTCATCACCGAGCACCCGAAGGTCCTCGAATGCGGTGTGGCCGGCATCCCCGATGCCTACCGCGGCGAGACGGTCAAGGCCTGGGTGGTGATGAAGCCCGGGGAGACATTGACGGCAGAGGACGTGCGCGCCTGGTGCAAGGAACGCATGGCGCCGTTCAAGGTGCCGACCAGCGTCGAGTTCCGGCCCGAGCTGCCCAAGACGACGGTGGGCAAGATTCTGCGCCGCGAACTCGTGCGCCAGGATCGGGAGAAGCAGGGCGAGGCAGTGCCCAAGTAGCCGGCGCGGCTTCCCGGCGTTGAGGTTCCATCAAGCAGCGAGCCCTCCGACAGGAGGGCTCGCGGTCTTCTCGGCTCTTCCACGGCCGGTGATCAGGCCGGGGAGGGGAGCGGGGTGCCGCCGCTCTTGGGCGGCACGGGTTCGGCGAACACGCGCTCGAACTCGGCCCGGTCGATCGTCTCGACCTCGATCAACTTCTGAGCGACGGCGTCCAGCTGGGTGCGATACTGGGCAAGCACCGTCTGAGCGCGCTGGTAGGCCTGCTGCACCAAAGTGCGCACTTCGGCATCGATCCGTTCGGCAATGCTCTCGGAGTAGTCGCGCTGCTCGGAGATCTCGCGCCCCAGGAAGATCAGCTCTTCCTTCTGGCCGTAGACCATCGGCCCCAGGTCCTCGCTCATACCCAACCGGGTGACCATCGAACGGGCGATCTTGGTGACGCGCTCGAGATCGTTGGAGGCGCCGGAAGTGATGTCGTTGAACACCAGCTCCTCCGCCGTGCGTCCCCCGAGCATGAAGGCCATCTCGGCCTTGAGCTTGTTGCGCGCCACGAGGGTGCGGTCCTCTTCGGGCAGCGCCATGGTGAAGCCGCCCATCATGCCGCGGGCGACGATGGTCACCTTGTGCACCGGGTCCGCCTCCGGCAGGACGTGGCCGACGACCGCATGACCGGCCTCGTGGTAGGCGACGATCTTCTTCTCTTCCGGCGTGATGATCCGGCTCTTGCGCTCCGGGCCGGCGATCACCCGCTCGATCGACTCCTCAAACTCCGTCTGCCCGATGGTGCGCTTGTTGCGGCGCGCCGCCAGGATCGCCGCCTCGTTCACCAGGTTCTCCAGATCGGCGCCCACGAAACCGGGCGTCGCCTTGGCCAGCGTGGCCAGATCGACGTCGGGTTCGAGCGGTTTGCCCTTGACGTGGACCTTGAGGATCGCCTCGCGGCCGCGCACGTCGGGGCGGTCGAGCACCACCCGGCGGTCGAAGCGGCCGGGGCGCAGCAGGGCGGGGTCGAGCATGTCGGGGCGGTTGGTGGCCGCCATGATGATGACGTTGGTGTCGGTGTCGAAGCCGTCCATCTCGACCAGCATCTGGTTGAGCGTCTGCTCGCGCTCGTCGTGGCTTCCGCCCAATCCGGCGCCGCGCTGGCGGCCGACGGCGTCGATCTCATCCACGAAGACGATGCACGGCGAGTGGCGCTTGGCCTGTTCGAACAGGTCGCGCACGCGGCTGGCGCCCACGCCCACGAACATCTCGACGAACTCCGAGCCGGAGATCGAGAAGAAGGGCACCCCGGCCTCGCCCGAGACGGCCTTGGCCATCAGCGTCTTGCCGGTACCCGGGGACCCGATCAACAGCACGCCCTTGGGGATGCGGGCTCCCAGCGTGATGAACTTTTCGGGCTCCTTGAGGAACTCGACCACTTCCTGGAGTTCCTCCTTGGCCTCCTCCACGCCGGCCACGTCGGCAAAGGTGACCGTGGGCTGATCGCCGGTGAACATCCGGGCGCGTGACTTGCCGAAGGAGATCGCCTGGTTGTTGGAACCCTGTGCCTGGCGCAGCATCAGGAAGATCAAACCGACGACCAGCAACCCAGGCAATAAGTAGGTGATCAGGCTGACGACCGTGTTCCAGTCGCTAGGCTGCTTGATTTCAATCTGCAGGCTATCCGGGGTCAGCGCCTCGGGCGTCAGGCCGAGGTCAATCAGCTGCTCAACCGTGGTCTTGGTCGGTTCCTTGCGCGAGAAGGCGCTGGTGCCATCGCGGAAGATGACTTCCAGATTGTTCTCGTCCACGACGACGCGCGTGACATTCCCGGCGGCAATCTCGCGAGCCACTTCGTTCAGGTAAAGCCGCTTCGGTTGAGGCGCACCTGCGCGGAACTGGATCACCAGGACGGCGACGATCGACACCAGGATGACGAGGACCAGGGTGTTGCGACCCCTCGGAGAATTCACGCTCAGCCTCCACGCCCGGCCGCCCCGCACGGGCACGGCAGCGCGAGCGGATTATACCTCTCGGACGTCAGCCCATCCTAGAGTGTGTGTATCAGAATTGCATTAGGGGATCCGCAGCGGGCACGAGGGGTACATCAGACAGGTCCACAACCAGAGCGGGATCAGGCCTCCCACAGCCAGGAATGCCAGCAGGCCGAGGCCGACGGCGAGCCAATCCACCCCGGACATACCCGGCGCTGGCTGCGGCAGCGGCGCGGTAAACGCCTCCGGCGGGTGGCTGGGCTCGCTGGCAGGGAGGGCCTGAGGCTGGCAGGTCCGCTACGGTCGTCCGCGGGGCGAAGGTCATCAGTACCCGGCCGAGTTGGTCGGCGGTTCGATAGCGGGCCGATGGCTCCTTCGAGAGCACCTTGAACACGATCTGCTCGAGCGGGGCCGGGACGAGCGGATTCAGGCTGCGCAGCGGCGCAGGCGACGCTGTTTGGTGCATGTGGGCGAGCTGAGCCGAATCGGGGGCCTCGAACGGTAAGCGAGTGGTGAGGACTTCATACAAGATGATGCCGAGGGAGTAGACGTCGCTGGCCGGGGAGGGCGGGCCGCCGGCGGCCTGTTCGGGGGCAAAGTACTGGGGGCTGCCCCAGACGACATCGGAGTATTCCTCCGGGTGGATGGTGGCGAGGGCGCGGGCGATGCCGAAGTCGGTGATCTTGGCGCGGCCATCGGCGGTGATGAGGATGTTCTGCGGCTTGAGATCGCAGTGGACCAGGCCGGCACGGTGAGCGTAACCCACACCGGCGCAGACCTGGATGACCAGGCCGACGCTCTCTTCGATCGGCAGGCTGCCGCGCCGGCGAAGGAGCGTCTTCAGGTCGGTCCCCTGGACATATTCCATGGCCATGAACATGCGGCCGAAATCGTGCCCGAAGTCGTAGACGGTCACGATGTTGGGGTGGAGCAGGTTCGCGGCGGCGCGTGCTTCCTGCAGGAACCGCGCCTGGAACGCGGGATCGGCGATCAGGTCTTCCCGCAGGAGCTTGATGGCGACCTCGCGCTGCAAGTTCAGGTCGCGGGCGTGGTAGACGTTTGCCATGCCGCCGGCGCCCAGGGGGCCGAGGATGGTGTAGCGTCCGGCAAGGAGTGTGTTCGGGGCGAGTTCACTCATGGTTTGCGGCCGCATTGTAACTGGCGCCGCGTCCCCGGGCAACCTCGTGCCTCGGCGCTGGGCTATAATCCCCTGCCCGGAGCAGAGTGATGCGAAGCGCGCACCTGATCTACAACCCGCTGGCGGGCCGATTCCCTGCCGGGCCGTTCCTCGACCGGGCGGTCAAGGTATTAGAGAGCGCCGGATGGAGCGTCCAAGTGGGCGAGTGTTACCCGGGTCGCGACCTGGCCGATCTCACCCGCCTGGCGGTGGCGGCCAAGGCGGACGCAGTGTTCGTCGCCGGCGGCGATGGCTCGGTGGGACCGGTCGCAGGCGTGCTGGCCGGCACCGCGACGGCGATGGGCGTGCTTCCGGCCGGGACGGCCAACGTCTTCGCCCAGGAACTCGGCCTGCCGCGCATGGACTGGGCGCACTGGTTCGGTGTTGAGGAAACCGCCGCCAAACTCGCCCGGGGCCAGATTCGCCTGGTCGACCTCGGTGAATGCAATCGCAAGCCATTCCTGCTGTGGGCCGGTGTGGGGCTCGACGGTAAGGTGGTCAATAGCATTGAGCCCCGCGACCGCTGGGAGAAGACCTTTGGCATCCTCAACTACGCGATCCTCACGCTGTGGACTTCATTGGACTGGACCGGCCTCGAGCTGCGCGTCACGTCCGGTGAGCGCACATGGGAAGGCCGCTTCCTGGTAGCCGTGGCCTCCAACATCCGCTCCTATGCCGGGGGCCTGATGGAGCTCGCCCCCTCGGCGATGGTCGATGACGGCCAGCTCGATTTCTGGTTGATCAGCGGCGGCTCGATGGTGGACGCCGTCGTGCGCGTGGTCCAGGTGCTCCTCGGCATGCACGTCGACTCGCCCGGCGTGGTTCATTTCCAGGCGGCCGAAGCGACTTTCGAGTGTGCCTACGCACTGCCCGTTCACCTCGATGGCGAGCCGACTTCGCTGGGCTCGTTTGCCGCTTTTTCGACGCGCAGGCGAACGCTTCGCCTCCTGGTCCCCGAAGGATTGACCTCCAGAGTCTTCAGCCCACCGGACATCGACCTGCCTGGGGAGTCCACCGGATGACCATCGCTCGCACGCTGGCACGCAATCCACTCAATTGGCTGCTGCTGCTGATTCCTTTGGCGGCTGTCCTTCAATCCACGTCGGTGGGTCCGGCATGGACGCTGGCCGCCTCAGCCCTGGCCATGGTGCCGCTCGCCGGCTTGATCGGGGAGGCAACCGAGGCACTGGCGTATCACACGGGCCCGCGTGTAGGCGGGCTGCTGAATGCCACCCTCGGAAACGCCGCCGAACTGATCATCTCGGTGGTTGCCATCCGTGAAGGACTGCTGGAACTGGTCAAGGCGTCGATCACCGGCTCCATCCTCGGAAACCTTCTCTTCGTCCTCGGGCTGAGCATGTTCGTGGGGGGCATTCGCCATCACGAACAAACCTTCGACCGGCAGCGTGCGAGCGCCGACAGCATTCTCCTGATCCTGGCCGTGACCGCGCTGGCCATCCCGTCGTTCTTCAGCCAGGCGAGCGCCGGCATTCATAACCCGACCGCCGTCGAAGCGCTCAGCCTGGGTGTGGCAGGTCTGATGTTGCTTTTGTATGTCCTCGGGCTGGTCTACAGCTTCCGCAACCGGAAAAGCCCGCTGAGCCGGCAGTCTGCCGACCAGGCCGTCCATCCTTCCGGCTGGACCGTCCGTACGGCCCTGGGCATTCTGGCACCGACGACGATCGGCGTTGTGTGGATGAGTGAGATCCTCGTCCGGCAGGTCGAGCCGGTGGTCGCCAGCCTGGGCATCTCCGAGTTCTTCCTGGGCGTCATCTTGGTGCCGGTCATTGGCAACATCGCCGAACACCTGGTGGCCGTTTCCGTTGCGATGAAGAACCAGATGAGCCTCAGCGTTGAAATCGCCATCGGGTCCAGCCTGCAGGTGGCGCTCTTTGTGGTTCCGTTCCTGGTGTTCTTCAGCCTGGCGGTGGGGAACCCACTCTCTCTGGTCTTCAACAGCTTTGAGCTGGTCGCACTGATCGGGGGCGTGCTGATCACCGCATTCGTCGCCGGGGACGGTGAGTCGAACTGGCTCGAAGGCGCCGAGCTCGTCGCCCTGTACATGATCACTGCCCTGGCCTTCTTCTTCCTGCCATGAGACCCATCGCGTGGAGGCAGCGCCCGGGGTGCCTGTGGGCGTCGGCCGGAGCTGTCGGAGGTCTGATCGTTCTGGCGGCGGTCCTGGCCCTGACCGCGATCTCGCGCGGGGCGGCCGCGCCCTCGTTGCCGGCGCAGCCTGTGGTGACACTCCTACCCAGGCCAACGGCCACCCTCGCCGCGACGGCGCAGCCCACGCCGATGCCCACCGAAACCCCTCCGCCGGCCGCGGCCGAAGACGGGAACGGCGGCGAAGTTTCCGTGGGTGCGATCGTCGCAGTGTACGGCACGGAGGGCGACGGACTTCGCCTGCGGGCGGACCCCACCACCAACGGCACCATCCGGATGCTGGCAGGTGAGAGCGAGGTGTTCACCGTCCAGGACGGGCCCGTGGACGCGGACGGCCGCACGTGGTTCTACATCGTCAGCCCTTCGGACGCGGCCCGTGCCGGGTGGGCGGTGGCCGACTTCTTGCGCCTGGCCCAGTAGGCGGGTTGCCCCGCACAAGCACCCGCGCTATCATCCGCCTTGAGGTTGCCGAAACGATGCGACCGCTCCACGTGGCCGCCTCGCGATCGCGGGGCGTGCTGACCATCGATTGGGACGACGGGAGCCACTGCGAGCTTCCTCTGCGCGGGCTGCGCGCCGCATGCCCGTGCGCCGAATGCCGCGGGGGGCATGAAGGGATGGGGGGCCCGGGATCGCCAGAACTGCTCGATCAACCGCTTCGGGATGGCTGGTCGGCAGAATTGAGGTCCATCGAAGGCGTCGGGCATTATGCATTGCAGCCGATCTGGTCCGACGGCCACAGCTATGGGATCTACAGCTGGGAGTACTTGCGCCAGCTCTGCCCGGGGGGCGCCCCGGCAGGGAGTGGCGCATGAGCGAACCTCTGGACGAAGTCCTCACCTTTGCCGAACGCGTCTACCTGCGCATGCAAGCCGAGCAGCTCATCCGGCAGTGCCTGGATCGCGGCGACCCCGGTCCGTTCGACGCGCTGCTCGAAAACCTGGTGCTGGCAGGCGGCGTCGTCCCTCGGAGTGCTGCACGAGATTCATGAAGAGCTCCAAACCACCAAGACACATCTTGGACGCGAAGGGTTGAATGTCCGGCATGACCTTGTGCAGGCGTTGTCCGAGTTCGGGGTGCAGCTTCCGCAGCTGATTTCGGCTGAAGCGCCGGATGCCTTCCGGCGAATCTGCAGCCAGGGCCTGCGCCACGAGGCTCGCCGGGCTGCGGCACAACATCTGGAAGCCGACGATGAACGCCTGCTGCAGGAGATCTGCACCGAAGCCGGCAACCGGGTGACCGGGATCGCCCGACGGCTAAGCCTGTTGACCCGCATGGAGAGGCTGGTCATCGACTGGCAGGAGGGCCTGCTATTTGAGGCGCTGCAAGGGCGCGAGACTTTCATCGCTCCCCGGAGGCCCACGACCCTCCACTAGGTTCTCTCTGTCGCCCCACAGAGAACACAGCGGCTCCCGATCAGGGGAGCCGCTTCGTGTTCGGGCAGACGCCAAATCCGGGACTAGAGGTAGTCCTTGAGGTTGTGCTCGACGGCGTAGGCGGCGGCCTCGGCTCGATTGCGGACGTTCAGCTTCGAGAGGATCGAGCTGACGTAGTTCCGTACGGTGCCTTCGCCGAGATAGAGCATTTCGGCGATCTGTCGATTGGTGCGCCCTTCCGAGACCAATTGCAGGACATGCATCTCCTGCTGGGTGAGGTCGGCGAAGGTCGAGGCCTCCTCTTCCCGAGCCGCCTTGCGGACTTCCTGGAAGACGCGCTGCGTGACGGCCGAATCGAGAAGTGCTTCGCCGCGGCCGACGGCCTCGATCGCCCGCACCAGATCCTCCCCGCCGATCTGCTTGAGCACATACCCGGCAGCCCCGGCGCGGATGGCGGAGAACAGCATCTCGTCCTCGGCGTACGAGGTGAGCATGATGACCTTGGCATTCGGGAACTGGCTGGTGATCTCCTGGCAGGCGTCGATGCCCGATCCGCCCGGGAGCCGGATATCCATCACCACCACGTCGGGCTTGTGCGTGCGCGTCTTCTCGACCGCTTCGCGCGCCGTGGCCGCTTCGGCCACGACCTCGAAATTCGGATGCTGTTCCAGGAGGGATTGCAGGCCCAAGCGTACGACCTCATGATCATCGACCAGCAAGATGCGCTGGCGTGCCATACCATGACCTCAGGTTGAGTGCATTCTAATCCAGAGCCCCTGCGGCCACAAGGAATAGAGGCGACGCGCTGATCCGCTGATCGGGCATGAGCCGAACATCAGAATCGCGTACGCGGGCGGGAACTACGCGCGGGCGGGGGAGGGCGGGCGGCGAAAATCGACGAACCGGTAGCCGACGCCGCGTTCGGTCAGAATGTACTGCGGGTCGGACGGGTCTTTCTCGAGTTTCTGGCGCAGGTAGTTGATGTACAGCCGCAGGTAGTGGGTCTCGTCGCGGTACTCGTAGCCCCAGACCTTGGCCAGGAGCTGGTCGTGCGGCACGACCCAGCCGGCGTTCTGCACCAGATGGTAGAGCAGCCTGAATTCGGTGGGGCGCAGGCGAACGAGCTCGCCGTCCACCCAGACCTCCCGGCGGTCGAAATCCAGCTTGAGCCGGTCGTCGATCTCGATGGCCTCGTGGGCCGCCGGCGCGGCGGCTTCGGTGCGGCGCAGGACCGCCCGCACCCGGCTGACGAGTTCGCGCGGGCTGAACGGCTTGGTGATGTAATCGTCGGCGCCGAGTTCGAGGCCGCGAACCCGGTCGTCTTCCTCGCCTTTGGCCGTCAGCATGATCACCGGGACGGTGGAGATCTCCCGGATCAAGCGCAGCGTTTCGAACCCGTCGAAATCGGGCATCATGACGTCCAACAGAATCAGGTCTGGAAGCCGATCGCGAAGCTGCTCCAGGGCTCGCGCGCCGGAGGGCGCTTCGAAGACCTGGAACCCGTCGTGCTCGAGGTTGAGTCGGATGAAATGGATGATGCGCGGCTCGTCGTCGACGATCAGAATGCGGTGTTCGCGGGACGGCGTGTCGGGCATGTCACTCGCGGACTGGGCCGATGAGGGATTCCTCTTCGGCAGTGGGCATGATCTCGATGAAGTTGACGCGGTGCATCGGCCAGACGACGGTCACCACGTTGCCCTGCAGGTAGGACAGGTCCTTGCCGTCGCGCTTCCGCGGGTTGTTGAGGGTGATGATGACGTCCGTCGGAGCAGGCAGGTCCTCGACTTCCCCGACGACCGCATCTTCGCCACCCAGGTGGACGAGCACTGTGATCGGCATGGCCTACCTCTCCGAGCGGAAGCGCGAGATCAGCTGCGTGCGCAGCCGCCCGAGTTGAACGATATCGCCGTGGTGGACGAGAGTCGGGCGCTGGGGTTCCAGCGCCTTGCCGTTGATCATCGTCCCGTTGGCGCTTTCGAGGTCGACAATGTAGATGCCATCCGGCTCCAGCCGCACCTCGGCATGCAGGCGCGAAACGCCCTGCTCATAAGCATCGTGGGTATGCAGGTCGATGTCCGGGATGACGGCCTGGCCTTCGATGGAGCGCCCCACGGTGTAGTTGTCGCGGCCGAGCAGCGACAGGATCTCCCCGGAGGCGACCAGCCTCAACCCCAGGATCGCGCCGGACTCCAGCTCGGGTCCCTCGGGCGGGGCGGGCTTGGTGGCCATGGCTTCGCGATCGAGCCGGTCGCGTGAGATGGAGACCGTGGGCACCGGCGACACGGAGACGAGCCGGGTGCCGCACTCCGCACAGTACATCGTGCCGACAAACTCCTGATGCTTGCACGACGGGCACTCGATCATCCGCCGCCCGCCTTGGCGGGCAGCAGAAGTAGAGCCCGCGTCCCGTACTTGAGCACCTTTTCGCCTTCGATCGAAAGGCGGCGAGTGTGGGTCAACCGCTCGGCTTCGCTCAGCGCGGCCTTGGCCAGGTCGCGATCGCCCGCCGCCAGAAGGTGTGTGGCCAGGTTTTCGAGCCGGCGGGCGGCCTGCGACGTCTGCCCGAGTTCTGCCTCATGGCGTGCTTTCTCCTGCATGCGGTACAACCCGACGACGTTCAAGGCCGCCACCATGTCGGTGGGAGGGGGATCGGCATCGGGCTGCTTGGAGGTAGCGATGCGCACGTCGGCCGGGAGGCTGCTCGAATCGGACGAGCCGCCGAGGATGTCGCCGCTGATGGTGAAGTGCGCCAGCGTCAGCTCGTCGACCTGGCCGATCGGGTGGACGACCAGCTCGAGCAGCACGCGGATGCGGCCCTGCCGCGCCAGGTTTCCCAGCACCAGCGGCAGGCTGTCCCCCAGCGGCATCGGGTCGGGCATCAGGCGGAACGCCGAGCGCAAGTCCACTTGTTGGGCAAGGGAGCCGTCCAGACGGACTCGGCTGGCGACTACCTGGCTCAAGCCATCGAAGATTCGCTGCAACAGGCCGGTGACCACCTTGGGCGTATCGAGGAAGATGACGTTTCCGCCGCTGCGGCTGGCCAGATCATCCAGCAGGCGGTCGCTCCAGTCGGCGCCAATGCCGACGCCGTTGATGGTGATCCCCTGTTCGGAGGCCCGGTCGGCCAGGCTCAGGCACAGGTCTTCGTCGCCGTACGTGCGCCCGTCGGTGAGCAGCACCAGATGGCTGACGCCGTCGCGCGCGAAGTTGCGCTGCAGTTCCTCCAGGCCGGTCTGCAAGCCCTGGCCGATCTCGGTCCCGCCTCCGGCCTGCAGCAAGCTGAGGCGGGCGCGTGCCGTCGCCATGTCCTTCGCCTGGTCGGGCGAAACGATCACCTCTGCCCGATCGCTGAAGGCCACCACCGAGGCGGAGTCCTGAGGCGCCATGTCCTTCAGGATCGTCAGCGCCGCGGAGCGCACTTGGTCGAGGCGCTGACCGCGCATCGACGTCGACCGGTCAATCACGATCGATAGATTGATCGGTGGACGGGTCTCGGGCATCGCTTCGGACGGGATGATGTCGACCAGCAGGTAGTGCACCTGGGGTTCGTCGAGCTGCAAGAGGGTCCGGCGGCTTTGCTGGATGTCGCAGCGGAAGCTGGAGTGGGCCGCCAGATCGGCCTCCGAGGACGCCAGGCGTGCATCGTAGGCGGCGCGTTGTTCTTCGTTGTTCAGGATCTCGTAGGCTTTGTTGACCGAGATGAACAGTTCCGTGTCGCCCGGGCGGTTGGCGCGATCGGGATGCAGCCGCAGGGCCGCCTCGCGGTAGGCGCGGCGCAACTGCTCCACGCTTGCATTGCGCGGGACCCCCAGTAGCGCGTAAAAGTCGGGTTCGCCCGGCAAAGTCACCTCGTCGGCCTATTCAGCCGGGAAGTGGATTAGGATGGCGGTGATGTTGTCCGGTCCACCGGCCGCGTTGGCAGCATCGATCAGGCGCTCGCACGCCTCCTGCGGCGTCTCGGCCGCGTGCACGATCCGATTGATCTCCTGATCAGGCACCACGCCCCACAGCCCATCGGAGCACAGCAGCATGTTGGCATCGCGCGGGATAGGCAGCGTGAAGACATCCACCTCGAGATTGGCGCCCTGGCCGATCGCCCGGTAGAGCACATTGCGCTGGGGATGGACCTCGGCTTCCTCCGGCCGCAGTTGCCCGAGCTCCTCCAGCCTCTTGACCAGCGAGTGATCGCGGGTGATCGGTCGAACCTCGCCGTCCTTGAGGACGTACGCCCGGCTGTCGCCCACGTGTCCCACGGTCACCTGATGCCCGAGGTGCAGGACGGCGGTCAAGGTCGTCCCGCCGCCCGGGACTCGATCGACGACGGCTTGATTGGCTTCTTCGAGAGCCATGCGCATCAGGTCCTGCAGCGGGACGACGTCGGAAGATGGATCGATCGCCAGGAGCTGCAGGATCGAATCCTCGCACAGGCGGCGGGCGACGGCGCGGACCGAGACGGCGCTGGCGACTTCGCCCGAGCGATGCCCGCCCATTCCGTCGGCCACGATGTACAACCCGAATTCGGGCATGGTCTCCAGCCCGGCGGCGGTACCCTGCAGGACGAACAGCGAGTCCTCGTTGTGCGTCCGCTCGATGCCGGTCGACTGCGCCATGCCCACCAGAATCCGTCCCTGCAAGGGCGTGATCATCGTGTGCGCGACCGCCGTGGGATCCAACGGCGCGGTCTTGACCCCATCGGGGGTCGAGGCGGGCTTCTTCTTGCCGAAGATGCGATTGAACAGGTCCATGTCCGTCCTAGCGCGGGCCCTCGGTCGTCAGGTCAGCAGAGCGTAGACATGATGATCGGTAGAGCCAAAGTAGATCGAGCCTTCGGAAATCGTCGGCGTGCCCGTGATCGGTCCGCCGGTGCGATAGGTCCAGCGTTTCCGCCCCGAGCGCAGGTCGAGGCAGTACATCGAGCCGTCGACCGACCCGCAGAAGACCGAGTCCTCCTGCACGACCGGCGACCCCGTGACCTGGTGCTCGGTCTGGAAACGCCAGACCTCGCGATTGTTGCGGACGTCGATGGCGTAGACATTGCCATCCGCGCAGCCCGTAAAGAGTTTGCCCTCGGCGTAGGCCGGAGAGGAAATCGTCGGCCGGCCCATCCGGAAGCGCCAGATCTGGTAGCCGCCCTCCGCCTCGAGCGCATACAGCGTCCAGTCCATCGAGCCGAAGTACAGGATGCCCTCCACCATGATCGGCGAGGACGAAACGGCGCGCTTGGCCCGGAAACGCCACTTGATCTCCCCGCGGAAATCCACACAGTAGAAGTCGCCGGTCTCGCAGCCGAAGTACACGCGCTCGTCGACGACCAGCGGGGTGGAGCGCACCGGCCCGGCCGCCTCGGCGCGCCACGCCCGGCGGCCGTTCAGCATGTTGATCACGTGCAGGTGCCCGTCGTCACTCCCGACGAACACATAGCCTTCGTACAGCGTCGGGGAAGAGCGGATCGGCCCCTCGGCCAGGTAGGTCCAGACAAGCTTGCCCTGATCGGCCGTCACCGCGTGCAGGCGATGATCCTCAGAGGCGACGAAGATGGTGTCCTCGTGCGCCGCCGGACGGGTTGGAATTCCACCCTCGGTCGGGTACTTCCACAGGAAGGTCCCGCGCTTGGCGTCCAGGGCATAGAGGTTATTGTCATAGCAGCCGACGTACAGGATGCCGCGGTGAACGATCGGGGAGCCGCGGATCTCATCCTCGCATTCGAACGACCACAGCTCCTGGACGTCCGAAGGGAGTTTGAGGGCCGTCGATTTCTGCGGCGAGACCAGGATGCCGGTTTGCTTGGCGGCCGCCAGGAGAGCCCCCTTGAACGACTTGGCCGAGGGGAAACGCTCCTTCGGGTCGTAGGCCAGCGCGGCATTGACGACCGACTCGAGTTCGGGCGAGACATGCGGGTTGATCTGGCGCACCGGCCGTTCGGAGAATGAGAAGGGCGGCTCGGCGCGCGGGTCTCGGCGGGTGAGCAGGTGGTGCAGCGTGGCGCCCAGGGCGTAGATGTCGCCGGCGGGTGAGGCTTCGCCGCGGTACTGCTCGGGCGGCGAGTAGCCTTCGGTGCCGATCATCGTCCCCTTCTGCCCCGGCTGGAAGACGCGGGCGATGCCGAAGTCGATCAGCCGGATGTGCGCGTGCTGATCGATCATGATGTTGGACGGCTTCATGTCACGGAAGATGACCGGCTGCGGCTGGTGACCGTGAAGGTAAGTGAGTACATCGCACAACTCGACGGCCCAGGTGATGACCTTCTCTTCCGACAGGAACTCGTCCGTGTCGTGCAGCAGGCGCTCGAGGTCCCGCCCCTCGATGAACTCCATCACCAGGTACGAGCTGGCTTCCTGGGTGAAGTAGTCGTAGATGCGGGGAATGGCCGGGTGTGAGAGCGTGGCCAGCAGGTCGGCCTCGCGCTCGAAGTTGCGCACGACCATCTCGTACATGGTCGGGTCGGCGGCCATGTTGATCATCTCTTTGACCGCCACAAGCTTGGTGACATTGGGGAAGTGCAGGTCACGGCCCTTGTAGACCGAGCTCATCCCGCCGGACCCAAGCACGCCGAGGACCAGATAGCGATCCTGCAACGTGACGCCGGGCTGGAGCAGGCCTAGCTGGTCGGTCTCACCCGTCTTGTTGGGTAAGGCTCGTGTGGTGCGGCGCATACAAACCCCGGGGTGTTGCCGGTTGACAGCTAGATATTGGGCGGATTATAGCACGAGTGACCGTACGGGCTGCTCAGGCCGTAGGCGCAAGCGGGGACCGAGGTCGCGTGCCTGATCAGCGCTGCCGGCCCAGCATCTGGTGCGACAGACTTTCGAGCAGCGAGGCAGCCGGCTCGGCAGGGTTTGCCTCGGTGAGAGAGCTCAGGGCGAGGGCGGTGTGCTCGGCGGCCGCCATTTGCGTTGCTTGCAGGGCGCCGCAGCTCTCGAGCTCGAGCCGCATCGCTGCCAGCCTGTCTACCTCACCATTGGAGGATCGCCACAGGCCCCGGAAGACATCCGATCGCTCCAACCCGAGCAGGGTAGGGAGCGTCTTCTTCCGGCAGATAAGGTCGTCGCCGGATGGCTTGCCGGTGACAGCCGGATCGCCCCAGATCCCAAGGATGTCATCCTGCATCTGGAATGCCAGGCCAAGGTGTCGCCCGAAACGCTCCATCGTATCGACCTTTGGCGGGGCAGCGCCTGCGACACTTGCTCCGATCGAAGTCGCAGCGCTCAGTAAGGCGGCGGTCTTGCCCTCGACCATCTCCAGGTACGCCGGTTCGTGAACATCTTCCTGGGTCTCGAAGGCGATATCAAGGTGCTGGCCCTGGGTCAGGTGCAGGCAGGCAAGGTCCAGGCGCTCTTGGACGGCCAGGACGGCGAGGGGAGGCATTCCAACCCGGAGCAACCGGTGAAGCGAGAGCCGCGCCAGGGCGAACAGAGCGTCGCCGGTGTTCAGCGCCTGGGGCACGCCCCACAGCGCCCACAGGGTCGGCCGCCCCCGGCGTGTGGCGCTCTGGTCTTCGATGTCGTCGTGGACCAGCGAGAAGTTGTGAACCAACTCCACGGCCGATGCAGCCAGGAGGGCCGTATGCCAATCGCCGCCGCAAGCCTGGCAAGCCAGCACGGTGAGCAAGGGGCGGACGCGCTTCCCGCGCCCGGCGTTCCCACCGGTCCAGCCAAAGTGATGGGCGACCATCGCGATCAGCTCGGAATAGGTTCCCGTCTCGAAGGGGAGCGCGGCCCGTCGCAGGTCGTCTTCGATGGCTTCAAGGTACTCGTCGTAGGGGGAGGGCGGCACGTCTATTCGTCCGCCCACAACTCGGCCTGGCGCAGTGCATCGAGGTTGGCGCAGCCGGCGGCGAACATGGCGACGCGCAGCTGCGCGACGGTCAGGCTGATCCGGTCGTGGACCGCCTGCGTGGACTCAGCCGCGGCCTTCAAGAACGGCCCGGCCATCCCACCGAGCGCCGCGCCGAGGGCAACCGACTTTGCCACGTCAACGCCACTTCGTAGCCCGCCCGAAGCGATGACGGGGAGATCGGGCAGAGCGCGGTGGACCTCCCGTAAAGCGGTGGCGGTAGGGATGCCCCAATCCAGGAAGGCGGCGGCCAGCTCCGCCTGCAGAGGGGTCCGGGCGCGGTGCATCTCAACCTGCGTCCAGGATGTGCCGCCGGCCCCGGCGACGTCGATCACCGACACGCCCGCGTCGACCAGGCGCCGGGCGGCGGCGGCCGAGATCCCCCAGCCGACCTCCTTGACGATCACAGGCACGGGCAGAGCGCGGCACACGACTTCGATGCCGCGAAGCAGACCGGCGAAGCGCGTGTCGCCCTCGGGCTCGACGGCTTCCTGGAGCGGATTCAGATGAAGGATGAGCGCATCGGCCGAGGCCATCTCGACGGCCCGCAGGCATTCGGCCGCGCCGTAGCCGTAGTTGAGTTGGACGGCGCCGAGGTTGGCAAAGAGCAGGAGGTCCGGGGCTACGCTGCGCACCTGGAAACTCGACTCCCAGCGCGCGTCCTCCAACGCCACACGTTGCGACCCGAGCCCCATGGCGATCTGGGCCGACTGGGCGGCCTCGGCCAGCGCCAGGTTGATTCGGCTCGCCTGCTCCGTACCGCCGGTCATCGAGGAGATCAGTATCGGAGCCGCCAGGCGTTTGCCGAGAAACGCGCAGCCGGCATCGACATCGCTCAGGTTCAACTCGGGCAGGGCCAGGTGGTGGAAGTGCAGCCGCTCGAAACCGCTGGGCAGGCCGCTGCGCACGTCCTCCTCCAGGTTGACGCGGATGTGGTCGGCCTTCCGGGAGGGGGTGCCCGTAACTTCGGTCATGCGCTGGGGTTCAAGAGACAGAGTTGCATCTTACCAGCCGCAAACTGGCGTGTCAACTTGCGGCACGGGTGGACAGGCCGTAGAATAGCGGTGTTGCCCAGGAACCATGGAGAGGAGGCTGACGCATGGCCGGAACATATGATGAGGTGAAGAAGATCATCGTGGAACTGCTGGGCGTGGATGAAGCCAAGGTCGCGCCCGAGGCTCGGTTCCGCGAGGACCTCGAGGCCGATTCGCTGGACCTGGTGGAACTGATCATGGCCTTCGAGGAGAAATTCGGCGGGGAGATCTCCGACGAGGACGCTCAGAAGATCACCACGGTCGGTGAAGCGGTCACGTACCTCGACTCGCATCACAAGTAGTCCGCCTCTGCCGCCTGACCGATCCGGGCCGGGACACACCCGGCCCGTTTGCATTCCAGGGGTCCGCCTCCCGGCGAAGAGTGTTTAGTGCCGGACAGTCGGGCGACGTGGACGGCGGGCCGTACGGGAAGCCGGGCGGGCCCGGCGAGACTTGCGGGTGAGGGTGAGGAGCTGGCGCTCTTCCACCTGCTGGGTGCGCAGGTACTGGTCCATGAACTCCGATCGCCGCAGTCGAAGGGCGAGGGGGGCGACCGTGCCAACATCGTCGGGGGTGGCGATGGGTCGGCCGTCGGCGACAGCGTGAGCGTGGGCGGCCTCGAATAGTGTGATCTCCGCCCGCAGCGAGTCAATCCCCAGTTCCTGGATCATGCGCAGGCCGAAGGCCTCGGCCTGAGTCGAAAGGCGCACATCGGGCAACAGCCTGCGGGCATCGATGAGCTCAAGCCGCACTGCTTCGGTCTCCTCGGCATAATCGTTCAACACCGACCGCGGGCTGCCGCGGAACCCCACCGAGCGCCGATAGGCTTCCAGGCGGTCGGTCTTCTTCTCCAGCCCGCGCACGATGACCCGCAGGCCGAAGCGATCGAGGATCTGCGGGCGGAGCCGGCCCTCCTCAGGGTTCATCGAGCCCACCAATGCGAATCGGGCGCGGTAGGTGGCGGATACCGCGCCGCGCTGAACGAGAAAGATGCCCTGCGCCGCTGCGTCGAGGATGGCGTCGACGATTTCGTCCCCCAGTAGGTTGACCTCGTCGACGTACAGCAGGTTGTGATCGGCGCGGGCCAGCAGGCCGCGGGTCAGGCGCAGACGGCTGTGCACCGCGGCGCGCTCGTCGAGCCCTCCGACGACGTCCTCGAGCCGGGCGTTGAGCGGCAGCTCGATCAGCTGGACGCGATCCTGGTAGGTGAGCGGCTCGCCCTCGGCGTACTTCCGGGCGCAGTCCGGGCAGATGGCATCGATCCCGCCGGTCTCCACGTCCTCCGGCAGGCAGCCGTACGTGCAGCGGCTGCGCTGCACATCGGGCATCAGGTCGACCAGGCTTCGAACGGCGGTGGTCTTGCCGGTGCCGCGCGGTCCAACGAGGAGGACGCCGCCGATCACGGGATTGATCAGCGTCAGCAAAAGCGCCAGCTTCATCTCTTCCTGGCCGACGATCCCCAGAAATGGAAAGACCAGGCGCTCGGCCAGGCCGAAGTCACCGGGAGCAGGCGCCTGGAGGAAGCGACGGGCGCTGGATCGTTCGAGCAGTTCGGTGAGGGACCGGACGGGCTCAGTCATGCGTCCCTCCGTGACCGGGATGCCGCGCGACGCGGATCAGTCGACGTCCTCTTTCAGCTCGCCGGTATCGGTGGTGTGGAGCCGTTCAGGCTCTTCCAGGAGCACGTCGACGTTCTCGAAGGGTAGGTCCGCCATCATCGGCGGGAGCGGGACAGTCGCCGGAGGCCGGATGCGTTCAGGGGCGACCGGTGGGGTCTTGCGCGGCAGCGGCTGGTCGTACGTGCGGCGGCGCAGGACGCGCGGGTCGGCCGTCAGCCAGCCGACGTACAGTCCGTCGACATCATAGACCTGCCGATCGGGCGTCACCCAGCCGACCCATTCCCCCTGCGTGTTGAACACGAACGGAAAGACCATCAGGGCCGACCAATCGCCCTTGGTGGTGTAGACCGGAATTGCCTTGCCTTTGGGGATCCGCCCCATACCGCGCTCCGTGGACGTGCTCGACGGACCGGATTATACCGACCTGCGCCTTGAGCCGATAGAGGTGGCTAGCTCACGTCGCTGTAGGTCCACAACCGGTTGACGGCGAAGTTCCAGAACAACACGATGATCACAGCCAGGGCGAGGGCCAGATTCGAGCCGGCCACAGGAGGACTCAGGCGGGCGGCGAAGCCGGCCAGAGGGCCGGGGATTGCTTGCAGCCTCGGGAGCCAGGTCCCGGCCAGTCGGGTCATGGGGCCCTCGGTCAAGGCGAACACCGGAGTACGGATCAGCAGCCCGGCCAGATTGACGGCGGCGAACTGGACGGCCTGGGCGGCGACGGGCTTCGATCGCGAATCGGGGTAGACCCAGAACCGGTTCCAGATGAAGTTGCTGGTCACGGCGGCTGAGAAGGACGCCACACTGGCCGCCACCGACCACACGCCCAGGAGAGTGGAAAGCAAGTTGAACGAGGCGAAATCAACGACGGCGCCGATCGTCCCGACGACGCCGAACTTGAAGAACCGCCTCAGCTCGCGGCGGGCTCGGGACACATCCGGGGTCACAGTCGGGCGCGGAAGTCTTCGATCGTCCGGCGCAGTCCGGGTTCGAGATCGGTCTTGGGTTCCCACTCCAGCCATTCATGGGCGCGGCGGATATCCGGCTGGCGGCGCTGCGGATCGGCCGGGGCGCGGTGCTCGGGCAAGAAGGTCAGCCCGGCGGGATTCCCGGTGAGGCGGTTGACCGCCTCGGCCAGCTGTCGGATGGTCATCTCCGCCGGATTGCCGAGGTTGACGGGCAAGTGGACATCGGCCATCAAGCACCGGAACAGGCCGTCGACCAAGTCGTCAACGTAGCAGAAGCTTCGAGTCTGCAGGCCCTCGCCATAGATGGTCAGCGGTTCGTGGTTGAGTGCCTGGCAGATGAAATTCGGCACGACGCGTCCGTCGTCGAGACGCATGCGCGGGCCGTAGGTGTTGAAGATGCGGATGATTCGCGTGTCCAGCCCGTGGTAGCGATGATAGGCCATGGTGATCGACTCGGCGAAACGCTTGGCCTCGTCGTACACCGAGCGCGGGCCGACCGGGTCGACGTGCCCACAGTAGTCCTCGGGCTGTGGATGGACCTCGGGGTCTCCATACACCTCCGAGGTTGAGGCCAGCAGGAAGCGCGCCTTGTGAGCGCGGGCGACGCCCAGAGCATTGTGCGTCCCGAGTGCGCCGACCTTGAGCGTCTGGATCGGCAGCTGTGGGTAGCCGTACGGAGAGGCGGGGTTGGGGCTGGCGGGCGAGGCGAGATGCAGGACGACATCAATTTCGCCGGGGATGAAAATGAAGTTCGAGACGTCGTGTTTGAAGAAAGCGAAGTCACTTCGTCCGGCGAGATGGGTGATGTTGTCCAGGCTTCCGGTCACTAGGTTGTCGACCACAACGACCTGGTGACCCTCCTGGAGCAGCCGGTCGCAGACGTGGGAGCCGATGAACCCGGCGCCTCCGGTCACGAGCACGCGCATGCTGCCCTCCTCTTCGATCCGCTCCAGGTGCCGGCCTCATCCTGCAGGAGATGGAGACGCGTGCCGAGGTCCGACACTATTGCTTCCAATCGACGGCCAATGTCTGACCATCGCCGGTGAGCCTCTGGCCTACTCCTGTTGAGGCATCTACGATCCATACATCACCCCGGTAGACCAATCCAAGCCGCAACGCGTCCGGTGACCACACGACGGGCTGGGGGGCCAGGCCGACTTCTCCGCTGGCAGGGAACAGCACGGTCTGGTTGCTTCCATCGCGGTCCAGCACCACGAGTTGATACGTACTGGTCTGGCTTTCCAACGGCGACAGCGCCTGAAGGAATGCGAGCCGGTAGGCGATCTCGCCGCTGGGCGTTTGCCGCGCGGGCGAAACCGACGGGTAGGCGAACATGCCCGTACGCTGAGCGAGTTTGAGGATCGGCCCGCCGCGGCCGGGCTGTGCGGCGACGTCGAACGCCGGGGAGGCGGCCGGACCCTCGAGCCCGGTCGGTGCGCCGTGGTCCACGAAATACAGCGTGCGCCCATCCTGTCCCCAGGCAACGCCGGGGACCCATGCCCAATCTCCAAGCGTTTGATACGGCGTCATCTCCACGGCAGGTTCGAGAGCCGCATCGTCCAGGTCCACGATCCCGATGCCATCGGGTCTGGCGTAGGCCAGCCGCGTGCCATCGGTCGACCAGGCGAAGGTCGTTCCCCACCAACCGTAGGGGCCGCCCGAGCTGGCGTCCAGGACGCGCTCGACATCGAGCACCGTACCGGAGGAGGCGAAGGTGATCAAGATCAGATCGTTGTTGGCCTGCCAGCCCGGCGAGCCGGCGCTCGCCTCGGAAGTTGAATACGCGGACGCGGTAGGCCTCCCCGGCGGCGGGAGAGAAATCGGCGAAGTGGATGATGTTCTCCGCACGGAGGTCGATGGGCGTCGGATCTGGATCGGAGAGTACGACGGCCCGCAGGCTGTTGATCACGGCCGGATCATCTTCCGGCCCCTCCACGGTATAGAGCAGCAGCTTGCCGTCAGGAGAAAGCTTAAAGACGCGGCCGTCCAGCTTCCCATCCAAGAGGACCGGTCGGCGATTACCGCTGTCGCCGCTGATGACCCAGGCCGTCG
Organism: uncultured Chloroflexia bacterium; assembly: GCA_963743255.1. Classification (GTDB taxonomy): domain Bacteria; phylum Chloroflexota; class Anaerolineae; order Anaerolineales; family E44-bin32; genus DYJB01. Next base: position 339,817 of record CAVUPD010000010.1, on the reverse strand, counting down.
ATCCGGAAAGATACGCCAGGGTCCCCTCGACGGGGACAGGGCTGAAGGCCGCCTGCGCCCCGACCATGATGATCTCGGGGACAGGGGAACTCTGGATCGTGGTCTTGACCGGAGTGCGCGAGAGTTCCACGCCCTCCTCTTCCACGATGCGGTAGGTGGTTTCCTGTGCGCCGTTAACGCCCGGCTGCAGCAGGCGCGTCTCGCCTTCCGGCAAGGCCTCGTTCCGAATCGTCTGGCGCTCAAAGGGCAGCGTCTCGGTCTCGACCTCGAAGCGTTCGACGACGCGCGTGATGCGCACGACGGCGTCCTGGGTGAGTACGGTGAACACCGGGGGATCGACGCGGTCGAGTTCGCCGAGGCGTACTCCGGCCGACGCCAGCGCCTGTTGGACAGTGGAGCCTGAGGCGACGGTGTAGGATGTCGTGCCGCCGTCCGCATCGACCTGGAGGGGGATGGCGGCGGCAGTCGCCTGTGGACCGGCGCAAGCTGCCAGCGCTCCGACCAGCAGCAGCAGGGCGCCGCGGCGGACGGCGCGGGACAAGATTGCCGCAGTTTGCTGGGCGTGTGGCCGGCTGGTATAATCGCCCATCGTGGCCTAGCGCAGAACGCCGACCAGGGCCAGCTCGCCATCATCGATGGCGATGGATGTGACCCGCAGGCCGGTGGCCAACGAGCCGATTGGCCCGGCGAGCGCTTCGGTGATCAACGCCGAGAGACTGTCCTTGACGCCTTTCGGCGCGGGCATCGGACCCAGGTCGGCCGAGGTCACTTCGAAGGCCAGGGTGCCGTCGGAAGTGACCACGGGCGAGACCGAAAACAGGACCGCGCCCTCGAATGGACCCTGCTGCACGCGGCCATAGAGCTGGAGCTGTCCCTGCTGCAGGTACACCTGCGGCTCAAGCAACATGGGATCGTCACTCTCGGCCAGGCGTGCTGCCACGAGCGATGTGAACTGCAACTCAGTGATCAGCAAGCGCACTTCGCCGGTGGAGGGAAACGCGCCGACGGCGCTCTTCCAGGCATCGAGAATCTCCTGCGCCGCCATCTCCGACGTGGGGATGGGCGCTCCGGGAGCCGCCGGGCCGCCGAGGTCCATCGTGCAGGCGAGCGTGCTGAACGCAAGCGCCAGCGCCGCACAGGCAATCCGCCATCCCATTTGAGCAAACTGCGTTGAGCAACTCACCCGCGACCACTCCCCAGACCGAACCTGCGGGGGATTATAGCACGGGGCCCCGCCTGGCCTCGACGGACGACGGCGCGCTTTCGCTGCGATCTCGCCTTGAGGCACTGCTGTTCGTCTCGGCTGGCCCGGTGGACGCCGCGCACCTGGCGGCAGCCCTCGGCGCTTCCACGAAAGACGTGGAACGGGCGCTCGAGGACCTGCGATTGGACACGCAAGGTCGCGGCATACGAGTTCAGCGCCACCGCGCCGGCTATCAACTCACGTCGGCGCCGCAAGCTGCCATGGACGTGGAACGGCTGTTGAACCTGGAGACGACCTCGCGGCTGACCCGAGCGGCGCTCGAGGTTCTTGCGATCATCGCCTATGAACAGCCGGTGACCAGACCGCACATCGATTCGATTCGCGGGGTGAACTCCGACAGCGCCCTGCAGACCCTCCTGCGCTACAGCTTGATCGAAGAGACCGGCCGGAGCGAAGGCCCCGGCCGACCGATCCTGTACGCCACGACCGCAGAGTTCCTGCAGCACTTTGGCTTAGGTACGCTGGAGCAGTTGCCGCCTCTGGCGCCGGTGCAGATGCCGCCTGAGCCGGCGCCGGACCTCCATCAGGAGGAGTCGTGACCGCCCGGCTCCAGAAGGTCCTTGCCGCCGCCGGGCTCGGCTCGCGGCGGGCCTGCGAAGAGCTGATACGCGAGGGACGCGTCACGGTCGACGGACGGACGGCGACGATCGGGATGTCGGTCGATCCGGCGTCACAGGTGGTACGGCTGGACGGCGCTCGCGTCAAGGCGGCCGTCGCACCGGTGTACATCGCCGCTTACAAACCCGTGGGTGTGTTGACGTCGTCGGCTTCCCAGGGAGGCAAGCCGACGATCCTGGATGTTGTCCAGGTCGCGCAGCGCGTCTTCCCGGTCGGACGGCTCGATGTGGACAGCGAGGGGTTGATTCTGCTGACCAATGACGGGGACCTGGCGATGGCACTGACGCACCCGAGATTTGGCCACGAGAAGGAGTATCGCGTCCTGCTCGATGCCAGGCCCTCCGCGGAGCAGTTGGATCGCTGGCGGTCGGGCGTCCGCTTGTCAGACGGGACGCGGGCCCTGGCGGCCTCCGTACGCGTGGAAACAAAGGGCGCATGGGTGCACATCGTGATGCGCCAGGGGCGGAAACGGCAAATCCGGGACACGGCCTCGCTCCTGGGTTTGCGTGTACGCAAGCTGATCCGAACTCGCATCGCCAGCCTGCGCGTCGGGGATCTGAAACCGGGAGAGTGGCGCAGTCTGAAGGCGGAAGAGGTCTATGCGCTGAGGCAGGCCGTGGCGCAGATGAGGGCGAAGCCAGGGGCGTCGCGCCAATCGAGTCACAGGCGGGGGATGGAGGAAGGCGGATGACGGTCACCAACGCAAATGACCCGGCCTCGCAGGGCGGCTGGCTGGAGAAGGTTCTGGCGAGCGCCGTGTCGGTTCGCCGGGAAGCGATTGTCCTGGCCGTCCTGATCGCCCTAGCGGTCGGCTCGCGTTTCTACGATGTCGGCACGCGGGTGATGAGCCATGACGAGACGACGCACGTGTACTACTCGTGGAATCTGTATCGGGGGAACGGCTTCCAGCACAACCCGCTGATGCATGGACCGATGCAGTTCCACCTGTGGGCGCTGTCGTACTTCCTCTTCGGGGATAACGACACGGCGGCGCGCATCCCGACGGCGGCGATGGGCGTGGCCGCGGTCGCGCTGACGTGGGTCTTCCGCCGTTGGCTGGGCCGCACCGGCTCGCTGGTCGCCGGGGCGCTGATGCTCATCTCTCCCTACATGCTTTTCTATTCGCGCTACACGCGTGAGGACCCATTCGTCATCCCCGAAGCGCTGCTCATGTTCTGGGCTGTGTTTAGTTACTTCGACACACGTAAGTCGAGGTGGCTGTATCTGCTGGCCGTTTCGCTCGTGCTGCATTTCGCGACGAAGGAGACCGCCTTCATCTATGCCGCACAGCTGCTGTTGTTCCTGGCGGCCTACCTGGTGGGTGACTTGCTGCGCGAGCCATGGCACCGACCCCTGCTGCGCCTTTGGTTCCTGATTGGATTGGGGGATACGCTGCTGGGCGGCGGTCTGGCCGCCGTGATCTTTCTGCGTGACCGAGCGGAGTTCGCCGCGCTGATGCCGGCGGCGACGGCTACCGCTGGTGACGCGGCCGTGGCGGGCGCGCCCGTCCCGGCCCTCTCCCCGCTCATCGGTGTGGGTGCCCTGATGGTTCTGTTGGGCGTGGCCACCATGTTGATTGCCCTGGTGATGACGTTCGGCCGCAAACTCCGTACGGACTTCCCGGCGCTCGACTTGCTGGTCATCACCGGCACCGTCACGCTGCCACAGTTGGCCGCCGCCTTCGCTCACGTCTTGGGGTGGAATCCCATCGAGTACACGGATACCACCGTCGTGAACAAGGATGCGCTGGTGGTGGTCGTCCTGTTCGCCATCAGCATCCTGATCGGCCTGGCCTGGGACTGGAGACGCTGGCTGATCGCCGCCGGGATGTTCTGGGGAATCTTCGTCGTCTTGTATACGACAGTGTTCACCAACGGTTTCGGGTTCATGACCGGCCTGGTGGGTTCGCTCGGCTACTGGCTGGAGCAGCAACCGGTGCAACGCGGTGGGCAGCCGTGGTTCTACTACGCCTTCGTCCAGATCCCGGTGTACGAGTATCTTCCGGCGATCGGGGTCCTGGCGGCGATCGTCGTGGGACTCGTGGCGTGGATCCGCGCCGTGAGGCACCGCGCCCAGGATGGGGAGCCGGCCGGCGCGGCGGCCGTGCCCGCGGACAGAAGCACCGGCTTCCCCGTGCTGTTCTTCCTGGGCTACTGGGTGTTCACGGCGTTGCTGGCGTATTCGTACGCGGGCGAAAAGATGCCGTGGCTGACGGTGCACATCGCCCTGCCGATGATCCTGGTGGCAGGTTGGGCCTTCGGCCGCTTTTTCAACTCCTTCGACTGGTCCAGGCTGAAGTCGGGTCGGGCTTGGCTTGATCTGGCTGTGCTGCTCCTGCTGATCGTTGCCCTGCTCAGTGCGTTGGGTTATGTGTTTGGCCTCAATCCACCCTTCCGTGGAACAACCCTCGAGCAGCTTCAGTCGACCACCGGCTTTCTCGTGGCGCTGATCACGGCAATCTGTGCCGGCGGCTACCTTGCACTGCACTGGAGGGGGTGGCCGGCTGCAGACCGCACACGGCTGGCCGGGGTTTTGGGGTTGGCCCTTCTGGCGGTGCTGACGGCGCGCGCCTCCTTCCGGGCGTCCTTCGTCAACTACGATCTGGCCAATGAATACCTGGTCTATGCTCACAGCGCGCCCGGGGTGCGCATGATCATGGATCAGATCGACGATTTGTCGACGCGGACTGCCGACGGCAAAGGGCTGGACGTCGGCTATGACGACGAGACCTCCTATCCTTACATGTGGTACCTGCGCAACTACCCGCGGGTGCACTTCTTCGGAGGCACTCCGTCGCGCGACCTGCTCAACTATCCTGTGGTCATCGTCGGTGCGGGCAACTGGTCGAAGGTCGAGCCGATTCTGGGCAAGCGCTACCACGCCTTCGAATTCCCGCGCCTGTGGTGGCCGAACCAGGACTACTGGCGTATCGGCTGGTCGAGCATCGAGTCGGAACGCAATGCTGAGCGGCTGGCCTCCGGAGCCGGCGAGTCGCCGCCGATGTCGGCCGGGGAGTACATCGGCCGCGTCTGGAGCCACCTGCGGCCGTTCTTCACTGACCCCGCCGTGCGGCACGCCGTGTGGGAGATCTGGCTCAACCGCGACTTCACCGAGTGGGCGACGCTCAACAATACCGACCTGTCGATCCAGAACTGGTCACCGGCCGATCGGATGAAGATGTACGTCCGCAAGGACATCGCCGCGCTGCTCTGGGACTACGGCGTGACGCCGGCGTCGCTCGAGCCGGGCAGCCTGGAGGATCCGTATGCCAAGGGGATGACCAAGCTTCAGGCGCAGGTTGTCGTGGGCTCGAGTGGTACGGAACCGGGACAGTTCAATGCGCCGCGCAGCGTGGCGGTGGCGCGCGATGGGAGCGTTTACGTCGCCGACACGTTCAACCATCGGATCCAGCACTTGCGGCCGGATGGGACGGTGCTCCAAGTCTGGGGGAAGTTCGCCGATCAGGCCCAGACGGAAGCCCCCGGGGGGACTTTCAACGAGCCGTGGGGCATCGCCGTCGCCCCGGACGGCACGGTGTACGTCGCCGATACCTGGAACCACCGCGTCCAGCGCTTCTCTTCGCACGGGAGAATTCCTGACCATGTTCGGCACGTTCGGACAGGCGGAGACACCGACCGACTTCTGGGGGCCGCGCGCAGTGGCCGTGGACAGCCGGGGCACGGGTCTTCGTGGCCGACACCGGGAACAAGCGCATCGCGATCTTCGACTCGAACGGCAAGCCGCTCGGGCAGTTCGGAGGTGTGGGCCTCGAACCGGGGCAGCTGGATGAGCCCGTCGGTCTGGCGATCGACAGCCGCGATCAGGTCTACGTGGCCGACACGTGGAATCAGCGCGTCCAGGTCTTCGCCGAAACCGCACCGAACACCTACACGGTTGCACGCGAGTGGCCGATGGACGCCTGGTACGGCCAGTCGCTCGACAACAAGCCGTACCTGGCGATCGGCCCCGGGGATCGCGTCTGCGCTTCCGATCCGGAAGGCTATCGCGTCCTGTGTTTCAACAGCGATGGGAACTTCGAACAGGGGTGGGGTGAGTATGGCGTTGGGCCCGACCAGTTCGGCCTGGTCGCCGGGTTGGCGTTCGCCTCAGATGGATCGGTGTGGGTCGTCGATGCCGGCAACACCCGGCTGATGCAATTCCTGCCCGAGTCAGGCAGGGCAGTAATCTGTGGGGGAGGAGCGTGGATGAAGCTTCACGAGTACCAGTCCAAGCAGCTGTTCGCCCAGCACGGGATCCCAATTCCCCGCGGCCGGGTAGCGATGACGGCGGCGGAGGCGAAGTCGATCGCCGAAGAACTTCGCGGTCGGGTCGTGGTCAAGGCGCAGGTGCTGGTGGGCGGCCGGGGAAAGGCCGGAGGCATCCGGCTGGCGAACTCGCCTGAGGAGGCGCTGGAGATCGCCACCCAGATCCTGGCGATGCAGATCAAGGGGCTGCCGGTACGCAAGGTGTTGGTGGACGAAGCGGCCAACATCCAGGCGGAGATCTACCTCGGCGTGACCAACGACCGGGCGGCGCGGCGGCCGGTGATGATCGCCTCGGCCGAGGGCGGGATCGAGATCGAGGAAGTCGCCCGCACCGACCCATCCAAGATCGCCCGAATCCACGTCGACCCCCTGCTGGGGCTGCGCGAGTATCAGGCGCGCGACCTGGCAGCTTCGATCGAGCTGCCCCGAGACCACTGGCGCGCCTTTATCGACATCGCTCTCGGTCTGTATGAGGCGTACCGCGAGTGCGACGCGACGTTGGCGGAAATCAATCCCCTGGTGCGTCACCAAGGCGCAGACGCTGCTGGCGCTGGACGGCAAGATGGTGGTCGACGACAACGCCCTCTTTCGCCGGCCGAAGCTGGCGGAGATGCGCGACCTGGACGAAGAAGCGCCGGCCGAGAGCGAGGCGCGCAAGTACGGGCTGTCGTACGTCAAGCTCGACGGGGATATCGGCTGCATGGTCAATGGCGCCGGCCTGGCCATGGCGACGATGGACGTGATCAACCTGGCGGGCGGGGCGCCGGCCAATTTCCTGGACATTGGCGGTGGGGCGGGGGCCGACAAGGTGGCGGCGGCGCTCGAGATCATCCTCTCCGACAAGGCCGTCAAGGCGGTGCTGCTGAACGTCTTCGGCGGCATCACCCGCTGCGACGAAGTTGCCCGGGGCATTCTGATGGCCCTCCAGGATGTCCCGACGCAGATCCCGATGGTCACGCGCCTCGTCGGGACGAACGAAGCCGAGGGCCGGCAGCTTCTGGCGGAAAAACAGATGGTCACGGCGACGTCGCTGTTCGAGGCGGCCGAGAAGGCCGTGGCGCTGGCGCGCCAGGGGGTGGCGGCATGAGCATCCTGGTCAACAAGGCCACGCGCCTGTTGGTGCACGGCATCACCGGCCGTGAGGGGATGTTCCATGCGGCCCAGATGTTGGAGTATGGGACAAAGATCGTCGCCGGGATGACGCCCGGCAAGGGAGGGGAATGGGTGCTGGAGGGGAAGGTGCCCGTGTTCGACACGGCCAAGATGGCGGTCGAGGCGACCGGCGCCAACTGCTCGATCCTATTCGTTCCGGCCAAGGCAGCGGCCGACTCCATGCTCGAAGCCGCAGATGCCGGCGTGCCGCTGGTCGTCTGCATCACTGAGGGCGTGCCGGTCCAGGACATGATGCAGGTGCGCCGGTACCTCGACCAGCTGGGAACTCGGCTGGTGGGGCCGAACTGCCCGGGGCTGCTGACGCCGGGAGAGTGCAAGGTCGGGATCATCCCCGGGCACATCGCCTCGGCCGGCGGCGTCGGTGTTGTCTCGCGCTCCGGGACACTGACCTACGAGGTCCTCTATGCCCTCAAATCCCGCGGCTTGGGGGTCTCCACATGCGTCGGCATCGGCGGCGACCCGATCAATGGGACGTCGTTCATCGACGCCCTGGAGATGTTCGAGGACGATGCCCGGACGGAATCGGTGGTGATGATTGGGGAGATCGGCGGCACCGATGAAGAGCGGGCGGCCGAGTTCATTAGCGATCGCATGACCAAGTCGGTCGTCGGTTTCATTGCCGGCCGGACGGCGCCGCCCGGAAAACGCATGGGCCATGCGGGGGCAATTGTGGAGGGCGGGTCGGGATTGGCGGAAGATAAGGTCAAGGCACTCGAGTCGGCCGGGGTTAAGGTCGCGCCGCATCCGGATGCGATTGCCGAGTTGGTGGCCGGCGGCTCCCGCAAACCGCGGCGCAAGGGGAAGCGGTGAAGGGGAGGCCCGCGTGACGCCGACACCAGATCATGCGCCCAGGGTTCCGACGATCGAGCAGCTCGAGCAGGAAGCGCGGGCACCGCGGTTCCGAAGCCGCGGCCTGGCTCCGCTTGGGGTGGGCGTTGTACGGCGCCGGCAGACATGCTCAGGCGGCCGAGGCGGCACGGGAGTGCCGGAACCGCGTCGCCATCGGATCCTGAGCCGAGTTACCTTCTGGGGATGGCGCTCAAAGCGGCCGGCGACGGAGATGCGTCAGTCGCGGCATTCAGGGCTGCCGCAGCCGCCCTGCCTGCCATGCAGGACGCTGTCCGGGGGGCCATGCTTCGCCGTCTGGCGGTCGGCCAGATCAACTGGATCGAACGCGGCAAGTGGGATCTGGAGCCAGAGACCTGGATTCGAACATGACGACCAGGCGCGAGCGGCTCCAGGCTGCGTTGGCAGGTGAGAAAGCCGATCGACCTCCTGTGGCGCTCTGGCGTCACTTTCCGGTGGATGATCAAGACCCGCTAACCCTGGCGGATGCCACGCTCGACTTCCAGGCGCAATTCGATTTCGACTTCATCAAGGTCACTCCGGCGTCGTCGTTTTCCGTCAAGGATTGGGGCGTCGAGGACGCCTGGAATGGCGATCCGGAGGGAACGCGCGAGTACACGCGCACCGTGATCGACCGGCCACGCGATTGGCTGCGCCTCAAGCCGGTGTCGCCAGTGCGCGGCTGGCTGGGGGCGCACCTGAAGTGCCTCGCCAGGCTGCGCGACCGCTGCGGCGAGGATGTGCCCTACATCCAGACCGTGTTCAGCCCCCTCTCACAAGCCAAGCATCTAGCGGGGGAGGGGCGCCTGTTCGAGCACCTGCGGCGAGATCCGCAGCGTGTGCTCCGCGGCCTGGAAGTGATCACGCAGACGACGGTTGCGTATGTGGAGGCCGCGTGCGAAGTACGGTATCTCAGGTGTGTTCTATGCAGCCCAGCTGGCCACCTATCGGCTGATGGATCGCCAGGCCTACTCGCAGTTCGGCGAGCCGTTCGACCGCCGTGTGCTCGAGGCGGCTGGCGGTTTGTGGCTCAACGTCCTGCACCTGCACGGTGAGGCAATCATGTTCGATCTGGCGACGACCTACCCGGTCCAGGTCATCAACTGGCACGATCGGGAGACATCGCCGTCCCTATCCCAAGCCAGGGCGATGACGCGGTTAGCGTTGTGCGGCGGCCTGAGGCGCCAGGAGACGATGGTGCTCGGCGATCCGCGGTTGGTAGCGCGTGAAGCGGCGTCTGCCATCAAGGCGACGCAAGGGGGCCGCGGCTTCATTCTGGGAACGGGGTGTGTGGTGCCCGTTCTGGCGCCGCGTGGCAATTTGCTGGCTGCTCGCGGCGCAGTCGACTGCGCATAGCCACTCCCTACGCGGAACAACCTGGCACCCAACCTCCACTTCGAGCTAGAGAGGCTACGCGCAGACCGACATGGCGGGGCTTCGGGTGATAGGCGGAACGGCTAAAGGGCGCAGGCTGCGAATGGTGCCTGGAGAGGGCACGCGCCCGATCAGCGACCGGGTCAAGGTCTCACTCTTCGATATCCTGGGGCCGGACCTGCCAGGCGCGTGGTTTCTGGATCTATTCGCCGGGACCGGCAGCGTGGGGATCGAAGCGATGAGCCGTGGCGCGGCCGGGAGTGTCCTGGTGGATAAGGACCCTCGGGCAATCGCCACAGTTCACGCCAATCTGGCTTCGACCGGCCTGGGCGAGCGAGCCGAGGTGCTGCGGGCGGACGCGTTGGAACTACTGGAGCGAAGGCCGCACCGCGCGTTCGACTACGTCTACATCGCGCCCCCGCAGTATCATGACTTATGGTCGCGCGCCTTGAGTGCTCTGGACGCCCATACCGGGTGGCTCAATCCCGATGCCTGGGCCATCGTCCAGGTTCACCCCAAGGAGCTGCGCGAGATCCCCCTTGTGCACTTGAGGAAGTGCCGATCGCCGCAAGTACGGCAGCACCCTCCTCGTGTTCTACGAATTCCCCGGAAGCTGAGCAACCCACGCAGAGGCGGGCGATCCATCGAGTTCGTCTGCGCAAGCAGGCGCGAAGGTCTGTTCCTGAGACGCGATTCGAAGGGAGTCGCACTGAGGGGCGTTGGTGCCGGCGCCCGTAACAGCTGACAGTGCACCGCCCTGGATCCGCCGGAATATCATGGGCGGCCAGCCGATGCAGGCGCGCGTCAGGCAGCTTCGGTCCGCTCCCAACCTGTAGGTTTCCGCTCGCCTGGCAGCCCGCCAAATACGCGAGCGCCCCCGAGGACTGTCTTGAAGGTCAGGTAGAAGGCGTGGAGCTCGAGGGCAAACGGGGGAAACCCGCCCAGGCCAAGGGCCGGCATCTGCCCATAGTGCAACCCGAAGAGGCGCAGCGCCTGAGGGATGGTGTAGACCCAATACGCGCCGTTGTGTACGTAAGCCTGGTAGTTCCAGGCCTCCCAGAGCAGTCCGCACACGAATCCGCCCAACAGAAGGGCGGTTGCCGGCCGTCGGTCTCCCCGTAGCCACTCGCCGCTGGCGCTGCGAACGCCGAGTTGCTCGAGCACCGGCTCAAGCAGCGGGATGAAACCGAGCCAGACCGCCGCAAACAAGTACGGCGCCGCCGTCGGGGAGACCGCGAGGGGGATGGTGACCAGCGCCACGCCGAGGATGAAACTGAAGGCGAGCCCGGCGCCGCCAGGCGCGTCGGGAGATAATTGCCGGCGGCGGTCGGGCAGGAAGGTCCGGATCAGATCGGAGGTCTCGAACACGCCCGGCATGATGGTGGCGAAGGACCAGAAGAACGCAGCCAGTCGCACCCAGGTATTCTGCGGGACGTTGATGTAGGTCCAGTTCTTCAGCTGGATGTTGTAGGCCTCAAACAGGACCCAGACGCCGACGGACAGCAGCACCATGAGGGGCAATTCGCGCCGGCGGGAGGTCAGCCAGGATGCACCGCCGCGGAAGACGACAACGGCGTCGATCGCCAGGATGTACCCGGTCCACATCAGCGGGGTGAACCATGTGGCAACCCACCGGTTGCCCAACAGCAGCAAGGCTTCGCTCGCCAGGAGCCAGGCGATCCCCATCCAGCCGTACCATGCCAGGGTGCGTCGGGGGCGGACCATCCGCGATCAGGTGCCGAACACGACGCGGAGCGAGCCGTCGTCGCCGTGGTGTGAGCGCGGCGGAGAAGCACGTGTGGGTGCGGTAGCTCTCGAGGGCGCGGGGCAAGAGGACGGAGAGATCTTCGACCAGAGGCAGGCTGGGGAGCTGGTGTGTGTCCACCCAGATCGGTTCGCCCTCGGGGCCCGCCTGCGGCTCCTCCAGGGCCTCCGCACCGCCGACACAGACGTACAGCCCGATGCCCGGGACCCGTCCGGTGTCGAACAGGACGGTGCCGCACAGGCGCAAATCGCCTGGCGAGAGCCCCGCTTCCTCGCGGATCTCCCGCCGGGCTGAGCTCAAGACATCTTCGCCGGCTTCGATATGGCCGCCCAGGCCGTTGAGCTTGCCGGCCCATCCGCCGCGATCTGGGCTCAGGCGGAGCAGGAGCACTTGATCGCCGCGCACCAGAAACGACAGTGTCCGCGGGACGATGGTGTACCGAGAGGGATCGAGCCGCTGCCCGTCGGTCATCATCGCACCGACATCAATCCGCAAGGTCTTTGACGTCCTCGGCCACTCCGGCTTCGCGCAGGTACTCGGCCAGAGGCACGCGCACGGGCACCGGGTGGACGAAACGATCGACCTCGACCTGCGACCCTCCAATGTCCAATCGTTCGAACAGGAGCTCGAACTGCTGCTGCCAGGCGTCCTCGATTGCCTTCAGCGCCGCGGCCGGCAGCTGCCAGAACTTCTGCTTGAACGGTCCGAGGGCACGCTTGCGAGCGTTGTAGTAGAACTGCTCATCCGTCTGGCCTTCCTTGCGCTCATCGCTGTGGTTCTGGGTCAGGAAGGCGTAGACCTCCTTGAGCAGCGCGTCCGGGAGTTGATCGTAGAGCATGTTCTGGAAGTTGGTCGCCAGATGGACTTCGAGCGCCCCGGCTTCGGAGAACTTGGAGAACGCCTCCTCGGGCAGCGTGGAAGCTCCGTGCTGGACCGCCCCGCCCATGGCGTATTGCTTGGCAACCTTCGAGAGCTGGCTCAGCGTCCCGAAGTCGACCTTGACCTTGGCGATCGTGCCGTCGGGCAGTACGACGCCGCCGTGGGAAGTGCCGGTTTGGATGCTGATCTTGGACAAGCCGGGGGATGTCGGGTCGAGCGCCTTGAGCGCCTCGTTGTAGCCGTCCATGAATGCCCGCAGTTCTGCCTCGGTGCTGTTGTGACCGCCGACCTCGCCGATTTCGCCGCCCACCGAAATCACAACCCCGGCCGGCTGCAGCGAGCGAACGTGCGCCGTGAACTCGGCGCACAGCCCGCTATTCACTTTTTGCTGCTCAGGGATGGTGGCCTTGCTCAGGTCGACCAGAGTCGAGGTATCGATGTCGATGTTGAAGAAGCCGGACGAGATGGCTTCTTGGATCAGCGCGGTGGACGGCTTGAGCCTCCTCTCCTGGCTTGGTGGCGTACTTTTTGGCGCTGATCTGGAAGTGGTCGCCCTGGATGAACACCGGCCCCTTGTAGCCTTCGGCGATGGCGGCGCCTAGTACACAGGCGGCGTACTCGGCCGGACGCTGGTCGGTGTAGCCCATCTCCGAGCGGGCCAGCTCGAAAATCATGGCCTTGGCCTGCGCCTTGCTCGCGGCCCGGAACACGGCGCGGGCAGCATGGTAGGGGAGGGCGCGGAGGTTCATGGCCGGGACGGTGAAGGTGTCGCGCGTTTCCCCGCGTCCCCGGGCCAGATACAGCTCCTGGATGGAGCCGGGAGGTGCACCGGCAGCAATCGCCAGCTCACGGATCAGCCAGCGGGCAAGGCTGCGGTGTGGTTCCGTGCCGAAGACTGCGCTCTCCACCAGCGCGCCGATCCGCTGGCGCAGGGAGGCGGCGTTCAGGATAGTCACCGCCGGGCCGGCGGCGACACGCACCGAGTTGCCCAGAGGCTGCGCGGCGCGTTGCAGGGCTTCAAGCAGATCCATGGGACTCTCCTCGAGGGATGAACTGTGCGGGGGGATTATACCCGGCTGAGGCTGTCAGCCTGAGGTCAGGCTGGTGATTGCCCCCGGCCGGGCTCCCCCCTATAATAGTTGCAGCAGTACAGCGCGCCTAAGGGCGGGACGAGGAGCAACAGGATGAGCGATCCACTCGGCAAGATCACCGAAGGCAAGGACCTGATTGGCAAGATCCGCAACTGGCTTGCCGGCTTCACCGGGTACCTGGACCGCGAGAACCGGCGCGAAGCGGACAAGCTTCTGCGCCAGACGATCGCCCAGCGCTACGAGGAGCAGTGGGACCGGATCTCGCAGCTTCAGCGCCAGCTGATCTCAGATGGCAAGCTGGAATTCGTCGACGACCTGGAGGCGGCCAACATCAAGCTGCGCGCCTTCGTCGACCGCGCCCGCCACGCTTCGTACGGCTACAGCGGGTTCTTCGACGCCGTCCGCGTCAACGAGGCGGAGCTGACCAGGATCTACGAGTACGACTCGACCCTGCTGGAGAACGTCAAGCGGATCTCCGATGCGGTCGACAACCTGAACGCTTCGCTGGGAACGGACGGCTTGCCGGCCGCCATCCGCAACCTGGTGTCCCTGAGCCAGGACGTAGTGGACGCCTACAACCGCCGCGAGGAAGTGATCCTCGCCACCCAGGCGTAGCCCTCCGGGAGGAGATGAGTCATGGCCAGGATTTTCGATGTCGTAGAGTACCCGAATGAGATGCGGGATGAGATCGTCCACCGCATCCCCGAGACAGGCGCCGGCGATTTTCGCATCGGCTCACAAGTCATCGTGCGCGAGGCGCAGTCAGCGGTCTTCTTCCGCGACGGCAAAGCGCTGGACACTTTCGATGCCGGCCGCCACACGATCACGACAGCCAACATCCCGGGGCTGATCAACTTCATCGGGAAGGCGTTCAACGATCGCTCCCCGTTCACGGCCGAGGTGTACTTCGTCTCGATGCGGGAGTTCGCCGATCAGAAGTGGGGCACGCCCCAACCGATCATCGTCCGCAATACGGGCATGGGGCTGGGCGTGGCGCTGCTCCAGGGCTACGGCACGTTCGGGTTCCAGGTCTCGGATCCGCAGCAGTTCGTCACCCAGATCGTCGGCACCAGCGGAACCTACCGGACGGCCGACATCCAGAGCCGGCTGCGCTCGATGCTGCTGTCCAAGCTTCAGGACCTGCTGGGCGAGACGACCGCCGCCAAGACCGTCCCGGACCTGATCGGCCTGGTGGAGGAGATCGGCGCCGGCGTCCGCGCCAAGGCGCAGGACGATTTCAAGGCATTGGGGCTGACGCTCAAGGCGTTCTACATCGAGAGCCTCAAGCCGTCGGAGAAGTCGGCCGAGGAACTGCGCGCCATGGGGATGTTGGATGTGGCGACCTACACCCAGCTTCAAGCCGCCGACGCCATGCGCGATGCGGCGCAGAACCCATCCGGTGGAGCCGGCCTGACGGCCGGAATCGGCGCCGGACTGGGCATCGGGAACGTCCTGAGCGACGCGCTGTCGAAGGGCGCACAGAACCGCGGGACGCCCGCCGCCTCCGCCGCCGTACCGGATGTGATGACGCCCGCCGAGGCCGCCACCTACCTCAAGGTCTCGGAGGAAGACGTCGTCGCCGCGATCGGAGCCAAACAGCTGAAGGCGAAGAAAATCGGCAATTCCTTCCGCATCAGCCGCGAAGCGCTGGACGAGTACTTGAAGAGCTAGCGCGCCTCTCAACCTCGAATCACCGAGCGCCGGCGAATGCCGGCGCTCGCGTTAACCGGGTCGGGGAACGAAGGCGAGAGAGGACTCTAATCTTGCGGCGTGCTGCTCAAGCCCAGGCGCGTCGCCAGCTCTTTCAGCTGCTCCTCTGACAGGCTGCCTCCCTTGGGGAGCTGCCGGAGAGTCTCCTTGAGCTTCTTGGCATGCACCGCCAGCACCGGAGCGCCCTTGGCGTGCACGGTCGCCTTCGAGTTCAGGAACACCAATAGGGGCAAGACCTTGGGGAGTGTGTGTTCCGGAAGCCGCTTGTGCAAGGCGCTTGCGGCGGCGTCGGCTTCGGTCTGGGCTGCCCCCTCGATCCCACGCAGCACTCGCGGTCGAGCGGCGCCGCGGCCGGATCGGACCACCGTCCACGTGCCATCCACCCAGGTCACCTCGCCTTCGTCCAGCCGGGGTACCAATGCGTACACGCCTGCCGGGGTGGCCAGGACGTGAGGGCTGCTGAGCGTATAGTGGAACAGGGCGTAGCGCCCGTCCAACCCTTTGACCGAGTCATCCAGCACCTCGTCCATGCGCGGGCGCCGGGACCAACGATTGTAAAAGACCATCCCGAACTGCGAACTTAGGACGCCCACCAGGGCGATGCCCAGGACGCCGTTGACCTGGGCCGGGTAGGCGACGGACAAGATCAGCCCGAGCACCAGAACCCCCATGCCTCCGAAGGTCAGGATCTTGCCCAACTTCGCATTCCGCTGAATCGCGCGCTCGTTGGCGTAACGAATCATGCCGCCTCCGCTTGCTTCAGGACCAGGCAGGCATTCTGTCCGCCCAGGCCGAACGAGTTCGAAAGGGCGACCCTCACGGCCGCGCGTCGGGCTTGATTGGGGACGTAGTCGAGGTCGCACTCAGGATCGGGCACCTCGTAGTTGATGGTAGGGTGGATCGCGCCGTGCTGGATCGTCAGGGCGCAGACCACGGCCTCGATCGCACCGGAGGCCCCCATGGCATGCCCGATCATCGACTTGGTCGAGGAGATGGGAATGCGACGGGCTGCTTCGCCGAAGACGGTCTTGATCGCCTGGGTCTCGACGGCGTCGTTGGCGGGGGTGGAGGTTCCGTGGGCGTTGATGTAGTCCACATCCTCAGGCGCCAACCCCGCGTCCGTGCAGCGCCCAGCGCATCGTCCGGATCGGGCCGGCGGCCGTGGGATCGGGAGCCGCCACGTGGTAGCCATCACCGGAGCTGGCATGGCCGGCGACCTCGGCGTAGACGCGAGCGCCGCGCGCCAGCGCCTGGTCGAGGCGTTCGAGGATCAGGCAGGCGGCGCCTTCGGAGAACACAAAACCCTCACGCCTGGCGTCGAACGGCCGCGAGGCGCCCGTCGGATCGTCATTGAAGCTGGTGGGCAGGGCGCGCATGGCAGCGAAGCCCGCCAGCGCGTAGTCTTCAATCAGGGCTTCGGCCCCGCAGGCGATGACCAGATCGGCGCGGCCGGTGCGGATCAACTCGGTGCCCTCGCCGACTGCCTGCGTCCCGGTGGCGCAGGCCGTGGTGATCGTCAGGCTCGGGCCGACGGCGCCAAAGAGGTTGCTGATGTAGAAGGCCGGGATATTGGGAATGCCGGACGGGATCGTGAATGGGCTGACCTTCCCCGGGCCCTGGGTGCGCATTACGCGGATGCCTTCCTCGACCCGCTCGAGGCCGCCGATGGCCGTGCCGAAGGAAACGCCAACCCGTTCGGGGTCGGGGAAGGGCGACGGGGAGCCCCGAATCGGCGACGGCGCGGTGCGCCGCGCCCAGCGCCACCTGCGAGACCCGCGACATGCGGCGCGCTTCCTTGGCCGGCACGAACTCGGTCGCATCGAAGGCGGGAATCTCACCCGCGATCTGACACGGCAGCCCAGTGGGATCGAACTGGGTGATGCGGCGGATGCCCGAGTCCCCCGCCAGGAGATGGTCCCAGAACTCCTGGATCTGGGATCCGAGGGCGGTAATCACTCCGAGCCCGGTGATCGCAACCCGGCGGGAGGGGGGACTTGCGTTGGTCACGCCTGCGCCTCGGACTCTCTGCCGCAGATAGCCGGGCTCGGATCTCTCGGCGCAGCGCCGCCAGCAGGCCGCCGGAGACGGCTTGCCGGGCCACACGCATTGCGCTGATGAGTGCCCGGGCATCGGAGCGACCGTGGCCGACGAACACCAGTCCGTCGATTCCCAGCAGCGGCGCCGCTCCGTATTCCGCCGGGTCGAGCAGCGCCCCGACGCGCTTGAACGCCGGCTTGGCGAGCAGCCCGCCGACAGCGCTCACCGGGCTGCCCTTGATCTGCTCGCGGATGATGCTGATCAGGAACGACGCCACTGCCTCGGAGGTCTTGAGCAATACATTGCCCGTGAAGCCGTCGGTTACGGCTACGTCGGCTTTCCCGGCGTAGAACTCCTTGGGCTCGATGTTTCCGACGAAGTTCAGTCCGGCTCCCTGCAGCAGGGGGAAAGTTTCCTTGACGAGCGTGTTGCCCTTGCCGGCTTCCTCGCCGTTGGAGAGGAGCGCCACGCGCTGGTGAGGGACGGCCGAAGACGATTTCGGCATACAGCGAACCGAAGACGGCGAACTGGACCAGGTACTCCGGGCGCACGTCGGCGTTGGCGCCGATGTCCAGCAGGACCGCCTGACCGCTTCGGACGGGGAACACGCCTGCAAGCGCCGGGCGCTTGACGCCGCGGATCCGGCCGATGCGGAAGAGCGCGTTGGCCATGGCGCCGCCGGTGTTGCCGGCGGTCACGAAGGCGTCCGCCTCCCCGGATTTGACCAGCTCCATTCCGACGGCCATCGAACTGCGGGACTTGCCGCGGGCCGTATCTGCCGGCTTGTCGGTCATCTCCAGGACCTCGGGTGCGTGGACGACGCGGACGCGCTCCGGGCCCACGCCGACAGCGCGCAGCCGAGCCTCCAACGTCTCCTGGGGACCAACCAGAAGCACCGGGTCGCCCCAGAGGTCGGCGGCCTGGGCGGCGGCATCGATCTCAGGATCAGGATGGGTGTCGCTGCCCATGGCGTCGAGGACGATGCGCATCGTGATCTCGTCTCCCAGAGTGTGGTTCGGGTTGACACCGAAGGGTCGGCGGCTATAATACCCCACGTTGTCGGCTTCCGCGCTGGTGCTGGAACTGGCAGACAGGCATGGTTGAGGGCCATGTGCCGCAAGGCGTGGGGGTTCAAGTCCCCCCCAGCGCACACCAACTCGCCGCCCACGGGCGGCGAGTTCGATTCACGTGCCATGACCCGGAGACTACATCAGGACTTTGCTCAAGAACAGCTTCGTCCGTTCATGCGACGGCGAGCTGAACAGCTTCTCCGGAGTGCTCTCTTCGACAATCAAGCCGCCGTCCATGAAGATCGCCCGGTGCGCCGCGGCACGGGCGAAGCCCATCTCGTGCGAGACGACGACCATCGTCATCCCTTCGTGGGCCAGGGCAAGCATGACGTCGAGCACTTCCTTGATCATCTCCGGATCGAGCGCGCTCGTCGGCTCGTCGAACAGCATGATCTTGGGGTTCATCGCCAGGGCACGGGCGATCGCCACGCGCTGCTGCTGGCCGCCGGACAGCTGCGCAGGGTAGGCCTCTGCCTTCTCGGGGATCCCGACCTTGGCCAGCAAGTCCATGGCCACGCGCCGGGCCTCCGCCGGATCGCGATGGCGGACGACGCGCTGGGCGAGCATGACGTTTGCGAGAACCGAGAGGTGGGCAAACAGATTGAACGACTGAAAGACCATCCCGACTTCCGCGCGCACGGCGTTGATGTTGGCCGCCGTGTCGAGCGGGATGCCGTCGACCACGATCGATCCCTGGTCGTACTCCTCCAGCCGATTGATGCAGCGCAGCAGCGTGGACTTGCCGGATCCCGAGGGCCCGATGATCACGACGACCTCGCCCTTCTGGACGTCGAGGCTGACGCCGCGCAGCGCATGGATGTCGCGCGCGAAGTGCTTGTGAACATCGTGGATCTGGATGATGGGCTCCATGGCGGGCTACCTCTCGAACTGCATGCGGCGTTCGCTCCAGGCGACAATGCCGGGACGAGAACAGGGTCATGATCAGGTAGAGCAAGCCGACCATCGTCCAGGTCTCGATCGGCATGTAGGTTGCGGACATGAACTCGCGCCCGCGGCGAGTGAGCTCGGTGACCGCGACGACGCTGGCCAGAGAGGAGTCCTTGAGCAAGGAGATGAATTCGTTCCCCACGGGAGGCAGAATGACGCGAATCGCTTGAGGCAGGACGACGTGCCGCATGGCCTGGACATACGTCATGCCCAGGCTTCGGGCGGCCTCCAACTGGCCCTTGGGGATGCTCTGAATGCCGGCGCGGTAGATCTCGGTCATGTAGGCGCCATAGCAGAAGGTCATCCCAAGCACTGCCATGGCGACGGCGTTGGCACGGTAGTTTTCCAGCGCCGGGAGGTTCAGGGATGCGCCAAGCGAATGGACGATCGAAGGAAAGGCGTAGTACCAGTAGAGCAGTTGGACGAGCAGCGGGATGCCGCGCACCAATTCGACGTACAGGGTGGTGACGCCCCGCACGGCCTTGTTCTTGGAGATCCGCCCCAGGCCCCCCACCAGGCCGACGAACAAGACCAGGAAGAAGGATGAAACTGTGAGCGTCAATGTGATGGCGATGCCGTCGCGGACAAACAGGACAATGCGCCGATACGGATCCGGGGAGAACACAACCAGCACGATCGTCAGGGCAATAATCCCGAAGACGAGCCCCCACCACGAGTTGATGCGCGCGCTGGGTTCGGCGCCAGGTATCTTCATCAACTCGCGCTCCGGAGCGGCTGGAAGTACCGGCACTTTGGGCTTCATGGGCCCTCCTAATGCAAGCGCCTGCGGAGCCGGTGCGGCCTCCGCAGGCGCTTGTTGCGGTCCGTCTACTTACCCGCAGCAATCCACTTAACGGTCAGGGTATCGATCACCCCCGCGGCCTTGACCGTGGCCAGTCCTTGGTTGAGCTTGGCCTGCAAGTCGGCCTTATCCTTGCAGACGGCGATGCCGTAGAACTCATCGGTGAACGCGTCACCGGCGGTCTTCAGGGTGTCCGCGTTCTGACCGACATACTCGATAATCAGCGGGTTGTCGGCGACGACGGCGTCCACCTGCCCGTTGATCAGGTCCTGGATCGCAAGGCCGATATCATCGTAGGTCTTCAGCGTCGCACCTGATATGCCCTCGACCTCGATGGCGCCGGTCGTCCCGAGCTGCGCTCCCACGATCTTGCCGACCAGGTCGTCCTTGCCGGCGATGTCGGTGTTATCGAGGCGCACGGCCACGATCTGACCCGCGGCGAAGTACGGATCCGTGAACAGGAACTGCTGCTTGCGCTCTTCGGTGATGGTCATGGCGGAGATCGCAGCGTCGTACGTGCATTCCGCCATGCCCGCCAGGAGAGGATCCCAGCTGACGTTGACGAACTCGACCTCGAGGCCGGTCTCCGCGGCAATCGCATTCATCAGGTCGACATCGAAGCCTACGATCTGCTTCGAGGTTTCGTCCACGTATTCGAATGGCGGCCAGGTGGCGTCGGTGGCGACCTGGACCTTGTCGGCAGCGCCGCCGCCGCAGGCGGACAGGGCCAACGCGGCCAGGACGATCAGCGACACAAGGGCGAACTTCTTCATGGCTTCCTCCGTGAAGGTTTCAATCTCAGCAGTGTAAACCCGGCGAGGCGGGAAAGGTGGCGAACCGTTCGGCGTCCGTCGTTCGCTTAGGGGATCACACGCGAAGCCGCGTGCGTCGTCCTCACCGCCGACGCCCCGGCAGGTGCACTGCTGGTCTACCGTCGTAGAATAGCGGCACTTTGCGCAGAGTGCAAGGAGGAAGTGCCTTGGATTCCCTCTCGGACATGCCTCAGGGCGCCGTCTGGGGCGACCAGCGATCGACGTGAACCTCGGTCGGTTCGACGGGCAATAGCGGCGAGAGCAGCCCGACCAGTTGGTTGACCGGCAGCGTCAGGTGCGCGTGGTCCGGGACCAGCCACTGAAGCGGGCTCACATCCGGAAGAGCGCCCAGGGCCGGGAGGCGTCGGACCATCGCCTCGATCAAGCGAGACTGGGAAGCCAGTGAGGCCTCGGGCTCTTCAATCATCAGGCTGAGAAACCCCAGCACCTCATTCCCGCCAAAGGTCGTCCCGTTGAGTTCCACGCCGCCGACGAAGTCCACCAGCGCGGCGAATGCGGTTTCGTCCATCAGCACGGTGGCATCGGGCTGAAGGGGGACGGTGTGCGCCAGCGTGTCCAGAAACAGCGGATCGACGCCGCGCTCGGGGGACCAGGCGAACAGCGCTCCAAGGGTTACCAGGTCCTGGCCTTGGATCGGCGCGTTGGTGGGCAGGCCGTACAGGAACACGCTGCGGCCGGGCGGCCGGAAGGTGACGAACCAGATGGCGCGCAACGCCGGGGGCTGATCGAACCGGTCGACGCCGAGGACGAGGATGGTTGTCTGCCCAAGGCCCGCGGGGGCCGTCGGCGTGCCGCCGCTCTCACCGGCCTCAAGGCGGTCGAGGACGACGCTGAGCAAGCCGAGCACGAAGCCCACCATGATGACGAGAAAGAGCAGCTTCAGCTGGGCGCGGCGTCCCATAGGCGTTGGTGGTTGAATACCCTCGAACGCGGATTGTACCTTGGCGATTGGGAGGCCGCAAACTCATTGGCCGTGCCGGAACGGCTGCCGCGCGAACGACCAGGCCAGCAGGTGCGTCGCGAAGGGCATTCGGTCGTACCTTTGGTTTGTTGCGAGGGCTCGAGGGAGCCCAATGCGCCGCACGGGTAGAGACGAACAGGCCCGCCTGGATCGGCGGGCCTGTGAGCGGACGGTGTCGCACGCGGAAAGTGCTGCGCAGCAATCAGGGCATGCCGTTCATCGCCCACGCGCCGATCATCCGGCCGATGCCGTAGGCGGTCAGCCCACCCCCCACGAACTGCAAGTAGGGCCAGGCGGCGGTCATCCCAGCCCGGTGCCGGAGGGCGAACTCGGTAACCCATGCGGCGACACGCCAGAAGAACAGGCGGACGGTCGAAGGGGAACTGGGCGCCAGTGTGGTCATCGCTACCTCGACGTGCTGATGCGCTGCACGCGGCCGCGCGAATCGGCGGTCACTCGAACGATCCGGCTCATTTGCTTTCCACCGGGTACGCTGACCCTGGCCTTGTAGGTCAGGATGTAATGTTCCTGCGTTGCCTGTGTCTCGCGGCGGACGGTGGGGGTGACGCCTTGCATCTCCCCATACGTCCGGACGACTTCCTTCGTCACGCGGGCGATGGCGTCTGGGTCCATGCCCTGCCTCCTCATGAGCCGACGGCGACCCGCCGGCGCAGGAAGGTCGGCAGGTCGAGATCATCTTCGGCGGCGGGTGCAGCGGCCAGCGAGGCCGTCTGTGGGACGCGCTCGACCGTCGCCGGCATCGGGCGACCACCGATCCCGGTCACGATCAGGATGACCTGGGTTCGGCCCTCCATCGAAGGCTCGGTCGTCGCCCCGAGGATGATGTCGGTGTCCGGCGCCAGCGACGCGCGCAGCTCGTCGACCGCCTCGCTGACCTCGAACAGGGTCAGGTCCTCGCCGCCGGTGAAGTGCACCAGGGCGCCGTTGGCGTACTCCAGGCTGTCGACCCCCAGGAGCGGGTGATGCAGGGCCTGGTGAATGGCGTCGCGCGCCTTGTCCGGCCCTTCGGCGACGCCCACGGCCATCAACGCGCCTCCCCGCGCTCCATCAGCGCGCGCACGTGGGCGAAGTCTACATTGATCAGGCCGGCATGCGTAATCAATTCGGAGACGGCCTGCACGCCCTGGCGTAGCACATCATCCGCCAGCCGGAATGCGACCTCCAGGCTGACATCCCGAGGGGCGACCTGCAACAGCCGATCGTTTGGAACGGTGATCAACGTATGAGTGTGCGGTTGGAGCAGGCGCACACCGTCGAGCGCGTTATGCGTTCGCCGGGCCATCTCGAACGAGAACGGGAGTGTGACGACGGCGATCACGACGGCGCCGACCTCGCGAGCGATTTC
The DNA here is from genome assembly GCA_963743255.1 of uncultured Chloroflexia bacterium. Lineage (GTDB taxonomy): Bacteria > Chloroflexota > Anaerolineae > Anaerolineales > E44-bin32 > DYJB01. Next base: position 316,815 of record CAVUPD010000010.1, on the reverse strand, counting down.
GGCCGCGACGGCCGCTGCACCTGTGCCGGTGCCGCCGCCCATGCCGGCGGTGATGAACACCATGTCGGCCCCGGCCAGCGCCGCTGCCAGCTCGCGGCTGCTTTCCATCGCCGCGGTCGCTCCGGTCTTCGGATTGCCCCCGGCGCCCAGGCCGCGCGTCACGCTGCGGGCCGAGCACGAGCCGGGTGGGCGCCAGGCTGGAGGCCAGCGCCTGACGATCGGTGTTGGCGGCGATGAATTCGACGCCGGTCAGCCCGAGCTCGATCATGCGGTTGACGGCATTCGATCCGCCGCCGCCGAGGCCGAGCACCTTGACGCGAGCTTTGCCGACGGTTGGCGGCTCTTGAGCCGGGATCGTGCGCTGGGTGGGTGTGCGAGGTGCGTTATCCATGGCTGACTCCTGCGGCAAGAATTGAAGGGCCCGGGGCCGGGACGGGCGACAGCACCGAGGCGGGCCCCGACGTACCTTGAGGGATGACTCGCCGGACGACACATCCGGCGGCGCGTAGGTCGTCTTCTACGCTGACGGGCAGCGCACGGCTGTCGCCCACCAGCGTCACTTCGGAGGCCAGGCTGGCCTCGCTGATCGAGAACCCGATCACGGGCCGCCAGACGAGGACGTACTCCGCCAGCGCATTCCACTCGTCTCGGCCCAGGGTTCCATTCGTAGGCAGCAGCAAGTAGTGGCTGATGGTCCTGGCGGTCTTGGGCGCCGTTTCGCCTGCCGACTGCGCCGCGTGGGCGAACAGGGCGCGGGCGGCGGCGCGCGGCGAGCTCGGATCGGCATACAGTGCCGACGAATGTTCCGCAGCGTCGGGGTCGGCGCAGAGCAGGTAGACGTTGAAGGCCAGGAGTGAGTCCGGGACGTCGGCCGTGGTGAGCGCCTTCACCATCCCGATCAGGTCGCCTGTCTCGGAGTTCTGATTCCGGATCCCACGCCGCCCCGATCCCGCCGCCGAGGACCAGCATCGGGAGGGAACGCCCAACCGCCTCATTCGCGATTTGCGCGTACCAGTCGAAAGCCCGGAAGCCGCGCTGATCCTGTGCATCGGCCGAGTTGTGGTACGGGCGCACGGAGGGCCACGCACGGGCGCCCCCGCGCCCCCAATCCAGTGATCGGCCGGACGACCAGGCATACATCCCGATGGCCAGATCGCGCACGAGGGACTGCTGTCCCCTGCGCTGGAGTGCGGCCAACGTGCTTGCCAGGAAGGCTGTATCCCAGTAATCGCCGCCCGGTTCGAGGGCTGGCATCACGGGCTGAAGGCCCGCGGCGCGCTGCGCCTGCAGGAAGGGGATCAGCCGATCGAGGTAGCGCTCGACGAGCGCCGAACGCCCCCATTCGGCCGGCTCCCATTGCGCCCGCGTGTTCGGGCGATCACCAATGACGACGTGCCGGACCCCCCAATGGGCGTATGCCTCAAGGAGTCCGCTGAGTTCCGCCGGCCGGATCGAGGCCAGGCGCAGGGGGAGCGTGATGATCGGCGTGATACCGGCCTCGAGAAGGCCGCGCAGGAACGGTTCCGGGACGGCACGCGAGGCCGAGCTCCGGACGGTCAGCCAGCCGGCGCCGAGCGCGGAGAGTGCGGGCAGCCAGGCCGAGAGGTCCTTCTCGGTGAAGTGCTGGTCGTCAGGGTAATAGTGGAAGCCAAGACGATTCATGGCCATCACGCCGGATTCCTCGCGTGATGGCCATGATGCAAGAAGGGTGCCAGATTGTGGCTACCTGGAGACGGCCAGCTTGAGCACCTTCCCGGTTGGATCGAGGGTCAAGCGGGCATACCGGGCGTGACGGTGGGTGCCGTCGGCGACGGCTTTGGAGAGGGTGACGACAGTCGTCCCGGCGTCGGATTGGCCGGCCTGCTTGGATCCGATCTGAGACGTTGGACAATTGTGACCTTCACCTGCACATCCGCAGTGCTGGCTGTGCACGTGGGCCTCGGCGTCCGACATCCCGGGCAGGTAGTGCGCAACGATGCCCCGAACACGGTCGGCGGCAGCCTGGTCGAGCAGCATGCCATCCGGCGTGCTGCCGTCGTTGAGGGCACAGGCAGTCTTGACCTCGGCGGGTCGCGTCGTCCGGCGGATGATGACCTTGCCGCTCAGCGGGACGCGGACCGGCGTCAGCATGAAGAGCGGATCTCCGTACAGGACAAACGAGATCAATGTCTTTTGATCTTCCCCGTCTACGTACCCCTGACGCTTGACCATCTCGGTTGCCAGGTCAACCTTGGCGCGCCGCAGGGCTTCCCCAGCGGGGAGGCCGGCGGACAAGTTGTCCCAGAACGAGCGGCCGAGTAGGTCGGCGGCGATCAGCGGGGGGGTCACCGAGCCGTAGGAGATCTTGGTGGAGCCCACGACGACGTCGCTGCCCGAATCGAGGAACTTGAGGCACAGCGCCGTCTCGGAGCTCTTGCCCAGCGTGTTGGCGCCGTAGCACGCCTCGGTGAAGACCACCTTGGGAGCGCGCCCGCCGTTGACCACATCGCCCGGGCGGAGCGCGACCGGGTACTCAGGCGCGTCAGGCTCGCGGAGCGGGTCACGCTGCCCGAACCATTCGGGCGAGTCCTCCAGCCCGTGCAGATTGAAGTACGACAAGCGCGGCCCGCGGATCGCCGGCGACGGAAGTGCGCCCGCCTCGACCGGCGGGGAGGTGACCAACGAGCGAGGCTCGCCGATCGAACGGTAGACGGCCATTGACGACCGGCGCCAGATGCTGGCACTGTACCCGAAGGCGCGCGCCTCACCCGACAGGAGCCGGCCGAAGCGCGCTTGAAGCCAGGCGCGCAGTCCCGCGAAGGGGCCTCGCAGCTGCAGGGCGGTCCGATGGGTCCTTGCAGCGGAGCCCAGCACGCGGACCAGCAGGGCTGCATCGTCGTCGACCGGGATCCTGCCCACGGCCCATTCGGGCGCGAAGTAGTTCTCGTCCGGCGTGGCATACGGATTGTCGGACGGCACCGCATCGTCATCATCGTCGGTGGGGTTTGGGAGCCGGTGGAACGGGATGACGCTCTCCCCGCCAATGATCAGCACCGATCCGATCATTTCGCCCTTGCGGCGCAGGGAGACATCGAGATCGGCCAGCCGGAGTTTGATTTGCCAGGCATTCCCGGGGTCGGCCGGTGTAAGACCGAACGGCCGCAGGCTGCCCGGATCATCGATATACACGCGGTGCGCGGTCCAGCCCTTGCGCCGCCGCACCGCATCGCACAAGTCATACAAGGCGGCATCGACCTGCTTGAAACCGGCCGGGCCAAACTGCTGCATCAGGCGCGTCTCGCTCGAGAGCAAGATGTACGATGGGACGCGGCGGTCGCGGTTGCGCTCCGGCGTTCGGGCTTTCACCTTCACGGAAAGCCGCGCCATCTCGCGCTCGATCAACGCCTCCGGAGTGGCGCCGATCTGGACGTCGCGCTCCGCGGCGTTGGGGCCGCGGAATGCCTCCCACGGCTCCGGAGTTGGGAGATCCTCGTCGGACTCGATCAACGGAGCGGCCTTGGACGGCGCAGGCCTCTCGACCTGCCGACCCTCCGGCGTGCCGGACGCCAGCCGGTTATCGCCCATCGCCGCGGCGACATCCGCGGGCACAGGCCGGCTCATGTGCGCCTGCAAATCGGCCGGCCACAGGTCTCCATACGGATGGGAGGCCCCGAGCCAGCGGCGCGTGATCGCCCCGGTCGGATCGTCGACCGAGGCTCGGTGGAGGGCATCCACGGCGGCCGACGTCTGGCCTGCCTCCATCAACGCCGAGGCGTGCATCAGGCGCAGCGCGACGCACTCTGGCCAGCGCTTGTGTGAGGCAGCCGCCAGTGCCGCCGCCGCCGGGTGATCCCCGAGGCTGAGGTGTGCCTTGAGTGCGACCAGTGTCGGCAAGGGGCTGTCAGGATCGGCTGACAACGCCAGCGCAGCCTGTTGAAGCGCTGCGGCGGTATCGCCCTGGGTCAAGGCGCGGATCGCACGCGTGAGGGCTGCCGCCCAGGCGGGGGTGGCATTACGGTCGGGATCGACGCTGCGCAGCGCACGGCCGCAGGCGGCGAACACGCGCGCCCGGGCAGCATCACCCCTGCGGCGCAGGTTTTCGGCCAGCGACAGATAGGCCTGTGTATCCTCGGGATCGACTGACACCAGTCGAAGAAGCCTGTCGATGGCCAGATCATCGTGTCCGAGTTCGATCTCCGCCTGCGCCAGCAGGTGTTGGACTTCCGCGTCGCCCGGCCACACCGCCAGCCAATCGAGGGCGGCGGCGCGGGCGAAGTCGAAACGACGCGCCAGGGCCGAGCTGCGGAGCAGACCAAGCAGAGAAGAACGATCGATCATCGGGCCACCGCCTGTTGAGCGATCCCGCCGTGGACCAGTTCCAGCGCGCGAACGGCGGCCAGCTGGTGCAGCGCTTCGGGATCCCTGGGATTGAGTTCGACCGCCCGCTTGAGCATCTTGCCGGCCTGCGGGTAGGCCTTGATCATCTTGAGGACGACGCCGGCGCGGAAGTGCGCCTCGCCATTGGACGAGTCGAGATCGATGGTCCGCTGGTAGGCGTCGAGCGAGCGCTTGAACTCGCGCCGGTCTTCGTACACGCGACCGATCTCAAACGACAAGGCCCCGTCATTCCGCCCCGCAGTCTGGGCGTGCAACAGTTCATCCAAAGCACGGTCAAGCTGTCCGGCCTTTCGGCACAACCGTCCAAGCTGCATGTGGTGGTCGAGGCCGTGCGGCGAGAGCTGCACCGCACGCGTGGAGGCGTCGAGTGCCTCGGACAGATGGCCGGCGGCCTCTTCGATTTCCGCCAGCGCGGCCCAGCCGGCATCGGACTCGGGCGCCAGTGCGATGGCATTCTTCAATGCTGCCACGGCCTGATCCGGGCGGCCGATGTTGACAAGCAGTCGGCTCCGGGCGACGTGGACGGGAAGCGGGTCGACGGCGCGTTTGAGGGCGCGGTCGAAGGATTGCAGCGCCCGATCAAGCTTGCCTTGCCGGGCAAACACCTCACCCAGAACCTGCAAGACTTCGGAATCGTCCGGAGCAATGTGATAGGCGGCTTGGGTGTGCTGATGGGCCTGGCGAACTTCACCGCTGGCCAGGCAAGCCCGTGCCGCGCCGATCAGCGTCTCCACGTCGCCGGGAAGGAGCCGGCGGGCGTGCTCGAGCCATGCATCGGCCGTCGCACCGTCGCCGTTGGACAATGCGCACAGCCCGGCTTCCTTCCATACCTGTCCAAAGGACGGATTCTCCTCGACGGCACGGGCGAACCCGGCTTGTGCGCCGGCAAGGTCGCCCGCCTGCAGCGCCGTGCGTGCCAGCGCCAGCGAGTAGTCGCCGACCGACGGCGCCAGATCGGAGGCCTGGTGCAGGTGAGGCAGGGCGGCGTCGGGTTGGCCAAGATGCAAGTACGCGTTGGCCAACTCGAAGTGCCACGCCGGTTCGTCGTTCCATTCCACCAATGAATCGCTCACTCGGGAGGCGAACAACTCCGGGTTCCCCTGGTGCAGGTAGGTGCGCGCAGTCAAGAATCCGGCCAGCGGACGCAGCGCGGCATCGGACGACGCTTCGTCCAGCGCCTTGCGCGCGTGTTCGAACTGGCCGAGGTCAATCAGGGCGATGCCGGCGAGTAAACGATGCCAGCGGCCGGAGGGCGCCGGTGCGCCATGCCCGATCAGCTCGAATGCCTCGGACGGGCGCCCGTTGCGCAGCAGCGCGATCGCCAGCCCTTCCTGTGATTCGCCGGACGGATCGGTACGTGCCGTTTCGATCAGGTTCGCCGGGTCGAGCCGATCGTAGGTGACAGATGCCCTCTGGCGAAGCCGGTCCGCCTCCCAGGAAGGGGCAGCGCCGGCAAGTCGCTCGAGCAAAGTGAGCACCTCCGCCCAGGCGGCGTCGGTGCGCCAAGATGGGTCAGGGGCGTGCATATGGGCGGCGGCGGACTGGAACAGCCAGGCGGCATCCGCCAGGCGCAACCGGATCTCCACGCTTGCCCGAAGGGACGCGAGGGAGGGTGCGGAGGTATTCAGGTGATCCAACGCCGGCAGCGCCTCGTCCCACTGGAGAAGTGCCAGCGCAGCACGCGCCAGCGCTGCAGCAGCTGAGGCGTTCTCACATGTGTGCCGTTGGGCGCTCTGGTAGATCGCGGCGGCCATCGGCGCATCGTCGGTGTCAAGCGCGGCGATTGCCAGCGCCCCCATGATCTGGACCCGGGACTTGTCGAGCCGGTACGCGGTCTCGAGCGCCTGGCGAGCTTCGTGGGGCTGTCGGAGCATCAGCAGGCCTTCGCCCAGGCCGAGCCAGGCGGACGTCTCCTGCGGGGCTTGCTTCGTGGCCGCGCGGTATAGCTCGACGGCTGCGTCAGGCGAGCCGTAGTGCAATTCGGCCGCGGCCGCCTCGAGCGTCAAGCCCAGGTCGCCGGGGAGGGCGGAGGTCACGCTCCGGTAGTGGCTAAGGGCGCGGGCTGCATCCCCTTCCGTCAGATATCGCGCGTGCCAGGTCGCTCTGCGTGTCTGCATCCTGCGGAGCGAGCGAGACCAGCGCGCTGCCAGATACCGATGGCGACGGCGCGCTGGCCGAGCAGCGACAGGGATCGCGCCGCCAGCTTCAACCCCTCAGGATCTTGGTGGCGCAATTCGGCCAGGCGCACCCAGGCGCGCTGCGCGGTGAGGTCGTCGCCGGCGTGCTGACTGACTTCCGCCATCTGCCGCACGAGATCAGGGTCCAGCGGCAGCGTCAGAGAGCGCGGCGCACAGCCCGCTGGGCTGAGGCGGGCCGAGAATGCCGCAACAGCAGGTCGGAGGCGCGGGACCAGGCGGAGGCGTCGGCGTGGGCCAATCGGATCGCCGGTCGCTAGGGCTTGACGTGCGGATGGCAGATCGTCCGCTTGGCCGGAAAGCTCGGCCACGCTGAGCCAGACGTGCGGGTTCGATGGCTGCAGTGAAGTGAGTCTGCGGATGGCGTCGAGCGCCATCCCGCTCTCGCCGGCCTGGGCTGCCGCTTGCGTGAGCTGCCGGAGCGAAGCCTCGCCCGGTGCAAGTTCGGAGGCGCGCTGTGCGGCCTGCAGCGAGCGCTGATGCTGGCCGCCCGCAGCGTACGCGGCCGACAAGGCGACCTCCAGGTCCGCCGAGGCGCCGTGGACGGCGGCCGCGGACTCGAGGGCATGGATTGCCGCCGGTGCGTGGTGCAGGGCAGTCGCGCAGCGCGCCAGACCGAGGGAAGCGGCCAGGTGAGACTCGGGCTGCAGGGCGTCGGGCTCATCGAGTGCCGTGCGGTAGTGTTCGAAGGCCTTGCTCGATGTCGTGGCAGGTCTCGAGTGCCTTCGCCAGCCACACCTCGGTTTCGGGAGAAGGGACATCACTGACCGAACGCTCGAGCAGGGCGAGGGCGCGGCGGGCGAGCGTCTGATCGCGCGAGGCATCTGCCTGCAGGGCGAGGACACGGCCGGCGAATGCGAGTGCCGTCGGTTCAGCGTCATCGGCAATCGATCCGACAACATCGGCAGCCGGGGCAAGGAGGCCCTGGCCGAGAAACGATTCCGCCAGCGCCGCGGCGCGTTGGCCAGGAGGCCGGGCGGAGCGCGAGTGTCTCGTGCAGGACCTCCGCCGCCGTCTCGAAGTGGCCCAGGGTGACGAGCAGTTCGCCGTACTCGAGACGCCATTCGAATGGGGCATCGGACGCGGCCACCGCCTGGGCAGCGGCCTCCAGTGCCTCGCTTGTCCGACCTTCCTCGCGAAGCCAGGCGGCGTATGCGTGCAGCAGGCCGCCGTTTCCGGGCGCAGCCTGAACCGCGGCGGCCAACGTCGTGCCTGCGGCCTGCAGGTCTCCGACGGCGGCCTGGCACTCCGCCAGGGCTTTCCACGTTTCGGGCTGGCGTGGATCGGCTGCGCACGCGGCCTGGAGCTGTGGCAGCGCCTCATGCGGCTGCCCTGCATCCATCATGGCGCGCCCGAGAAGACTTCGCGCGAGTGCTGAGCCCGGGTTGGAGACCATCAGTTCCCGGGCGATCTCGATCGCCGAATTGGGCTGCCCCGCCATCAAGGCGCATTGTGCAGCCTCGAGCCGGTCCTCTGAAGTCGCCTGTGGAACGGCGGACCACTGCTCCATCGCCTGGCCCGGTCGGCCGGCAGCCTGCAGCGATCGCGCCAGCAGCCGGCGCGCATCCGCCGAATCGCCCCTCAAACCACATACGACGAGCGCATGGGCGGCTGCCTCTTCAGGTTCGCCGACGGCCAGCAGGTTCACGGCCAGCGAATACCGCGCGTCCAGGTCCTCAGGGCGATGGCGCGCGAGGCGCTCGAGAACCGGGACGGCCAGGTGGGGCTGCCCGATCGACTGCGTCGCATTGGACAAGCGCTGCAGCCACTCCGCCTGGAGACCGGGCTCCGACGCCAGTGCCGCCACTGCATGGGCAACATGCGATGCAGCCTGGCCGCGATCGCCCGCCTGAAGACAGACGGTTGCGGCGGCAATGCACTCACTTGCGGTCTCCGGGGTTTCGGCGAGCCAATCATGGGCCTCCGACGTTCGGCCCATCTCGGCCAGGAGGGAGGCGACGCGGGCCTTACGTTCGCGAGTTCGGGTTGAGCTGGAGAGCGCGCTTGAGGGCCTCGCACGCCGACACGGGATCCCCCTCGGAGATGGCAGCGTCGGCCAGGCGGTCGCCGAAGCGCGCACCAAGGTCGTTGTGGCGATCCCATGCGGCAATGAGTGTCTGTCGGGCGAGGGTCACGTCCCCCTCGGCCTGGGCACGCGCAGCCGCGGTGAGCGTGGCCTCGGGGGAGGCCATTGCGGCCTTGGAAGCCGGAATTCCCTGGGCCAGCGCAGCGGCAAGACCGTCTTCGCCAGCCTGCAGCAGCGGCGAGAGGGCCTCCGCGGCGGCGTTGCCAAGCAACTCGCGTAGCGTCTCCGCCGCCCTCCCGCAGTCGTTCGATGCGAGCAGGGCGTTGGCCAGGACGGATGCCCCCGACGAGTCTCCGCGCTGTGAGCAAGTCCGTGGCGAGGTCGGAAGGGCAGGGGAGATCAGGCCAGGCGATCGCCAGCGCCGAACGCCACACATCCGGCCTGGCCGAAATCGCCTCGGCGATCTCGGCCGACAGGCCGGCTTGAGTGCCCTGGCGCAGCGCGGCCGCCAGCCGGAGGACCTCCCGGAAATCGGCCGGCGGCCGGATCGCGGCCAGCCCGGCATCTCGCCAGGTGATCGAATCAGTCGACGACCCGCCGGTGCGCCCGGCCATCAGGGTTGCCAGATCGAAGGGCGATTGAACGCTGCCGACCTCGGATGGGTCGAGTGCGCGTAACGCGGCCCAGGCCTCTGGGACGCGCATCCAACGGCCAAGCACCGCCGGCGAGTGTGCGGACGTGGCACCCTCCTGGACGCGGGCGATCAGTTCAGCATCGTTCGGCATGGAAGCCTCACTCAGGCGGGCCACTGGATCTGAGTCACCACCCAGTACGCCGCCGCAATCATCATCATTCCCGAGAGGAGCAGAAAGGTCCCGACGCCGCTGGCAGTGCGGACAAGCTGGTTGATGGAAAGGATCAACTCGGAAGCCGAACTGACCAGTCCGGTCGCTTCCTGGGTGATGCCTTTCTGGCCCAGCTTGGCGGTGTGGGAGGCCAGGGCCTTCACCTCACTTGAGTAGCCGCGGGTGATCAGGACCAGCATGCCCAGGATGATGGACAGGCAGCCCATGACGAAGGCGGCGGCCGCCATCAGGATTTGCATTTCGTGGAGGGAAAGCGGGATCATGGTTGCCTCCAGGCGTCGAGTTTGGAAGCGATCAGTGCAAGAGGCGTGCCAGGCTAGGGGGCTGCGGGCGCCAGAGCCTGGAATTCGGGCGGCAGGTGGCCCAGGTCGATCACCTCGTCATCGCAGAATAGGACGGCGCGCTCGATGGTGTGTCGTAGCTCGCGGATGTTCCCGGGCCAGCGGTGGGCCTTGAGGGCATCGATAGCCCGCGGGCTGATCCCGGTGATCCCTTGCCCGGTGCGCTGGCTGAACTGCCGGATGAACATCCCGACCAGGGCGGGAATGTCCCCGGGCCGGTCGCGCAGGGGAGGGAGATGCAGGTCGACGACCTTGAGGCGGTAGTACAGGTCCTCGCGGAAGGCGGCGTCGCGGATCATGCCGGGCAGGTCGCGATTGGAGGCGGCCAGGATCTGGATGTCGACCGCGATCTCATTCACGCCTCCGACGCGGCGGAAGCGCTGCTCGTCGAGCACGCGCAGCAGCTTGGCCTGCGTATCCATCTTGGTGGACGAGATCTCATCCAGGAACAGAACGCCTCCATCGGCGACCTCGATCAACCCCGGCTTACGCTTCTGGGCGCCCGTGAAGGCCCCGGCCTCGTGGCCGAAGAGCTCCGACTCGATCATCGTGTCGGGCAGCGCGGCGCAGTTGATCGGGACGAACGGCTTGTCGCGGCGCGTGCCCCAGCTGCGGATGGCCTGCGCCAGAATCTCCTTGCCGGTGCCGGTCTCGCCGGTGATCAGAACCGAGGCCGAAGCGGACGCGGCGCGCTTGGCCTCATCGACGACACGCAGCATCGCCGGGGTATCTCCGGCGACCCACTCGGTCTCACCGTGCGTTGCCTGACGCAAGAGCGCCAGCTCGCGGCGCAGGGCGACCACCTCGCGGGCGCGCTCGACGGCCTGCAGCAGGCGCTCGAAGTCCAGTGGTTTCTGCAGGAAGTCCTGCGCACCCTTCTTCATCGCCTCCACCGCCATCTCGACCTCGCCGTAGGCGGTGATCATGATGACCGGAGGGCTGGGGTTCTCCCGGGCAATGCGGTCGAGCAGGCTGAGCCCGGACCCGTCGGGCAGATTGACGTCCAGCAGGACGATATCGGCCTGGGCGGCGTCGAGGGCGCGCCCAGCCTGAGCAAGATCGCCGGCCTGGAAGGTCTCGTACCCGGCATCGCGCAGCGCCTCGCTCACGAAGGAGCGGGCGGTCTCTTCGTCATCGACGATCAAGATAGTGGCGGTCATGCAGGAGCCTCATCCTCGAGTGAATCTCGGAAGGCGGATGGTGAACACTGTCCCGGCGCCGGCGTAGCTTTCGACGTGCAAGGTGCCCTTGTGGGCGGCGACAATCCGGCGGCTGATCGCCAATCCCAGGCCGGTTCCGTCCTTCTTGGTGGTGAAGAACGGATCAAAGATCCGTTCGACGACGTCCGCTGGAATGCCGGGGCCGGTGTCGGCGACCTTGAGCTCGATCGCCTGGCCATCGACGGACGGCGCCACGGTCACCGACAAGGTCCCGCCCTGGGTCATCGCCTGCAGGGCATTGGTGAGCAGGTTGACCACGACCTGCTCAAGCGTGCGCGGGTCGGCCAGGGCGATCCCCGCCGCGGGGTCGAACGCCGTGTGAGTGTGGACGCCCGCCTGGGACAGGCGCGGCTTCCAGCGCTCGAGCAGTCGCCGCATCATCTCGGCCAGCTCGAGGGGCTCCATCTTCAGCTCCAGGGGGCGGGCGAAGAAAAGGACGTCGCTCATCAACTGGTCCAGGCGGATGCATTCTTTGCGGATCCGTTCAAGGGAGTCGTGCAGCGGATGGTCCGGCCCGAGGCGGGAGGAGACGAGCTGGACCCCGGTGCTGATGTTGTTGATCGGGTTGCGAACCTCGTGGGCGAAGATGGCGCTGACTTCGCCGAGCAGCGCCCGCTGGGTGAGCATTTCGTTCTTCGTCTCGGCCGCCTGATGCTCCGAACGGTCACCGAGGACCAGGAGAAGCCGGGTACGGCCGGCGGAGCCGGTGGGCAGGACGCGCAGGTAGGCGGGGAACGCCGTTCCGTCACGTCGATGGAAGGTAAGTCCGGTCTCCTCAGTCCGCAGGTCGTGGCCGAGCGCATCCAGCAGACAACGGGCGCACGTCCTTGGGTCCGACCAGGACGTCCTGGATGACCTGACCCTCCATCTCCCGCGGTTGGTAGCCAAGGAGCTCAGCGGCCGCCAGGTTGACGCGCTCGACGCGCAAGTCCTGGTCGAGCGTCAACACTCCTTCGCGCAGGCCCGATAGCAGGGCCTTGACCTCGGTCTCGACCTGATACGTCGATCCCTGGATATCGGCCATGGCGGCCTGCTGCAGCCCAAGGACTAGCGCCGCATGGCAGACGTTTGATGCCAGGGCGAGAAGGGTCTCGATACTTCGCCGGAACAAGATCGGCGTTCGTCCAGCCGGCGAGCAGGACGCCAATCCATGCCGACGGGGCCCCGAGCGGCGAGGTTCGCAGGATGGACCAGCCGGCGCTGCGGGCTGCTTTGTGCAGCGGATGGTCGGGCCGTTGGCCCAGGCTCCACACCCCTGGTTTGAGAATCGGGTCGAGCTGCTCGGGAGGGCAGACTGATAGGAAACTCCGGGGGCAGTGTGCCATCCAGGATGTACTCCCGGCTGGCGGCTGAGACGCGGTAGACCGCAGCGGCCTCCGCGCCCAGGACCTGCCGAGTCACGTCGAGGGCGCGCCCGATTGCCGGCCCGGACCCGTCCAACAAAGTGGACGTCAGGGCGGCCAGCTGGCCGAGGCGATCGGCCTCGGCAGCCTCTCGCTCCTGCAGGCGGCGTCGCTGGCTGCTGGGACGCAGACGCAGCAACACGGCAAAGCGAGGTGCCCCGACCGCGGTGGCCGAGAGGTCCACAGGCGCGATCTCGCCCGTGCGCAGTTTGAGCGCGACGTCCTCGAGCTTCAATTCGGAGGATGACCAGTCGCCGGTCAACGCTGCAAGCGTTTGTTCCCCGGGTTCGCCGGGGAACAGATCGATCGGGGCCAGAGACTTCTGCGTCGGCCCGGGCGAATCCGGTCAGGAGCAGAAACGCATGATTGCAGGAGAGGAACGAAGACGCGTCGGGCGATAGGACCATCACCGCATCGGCCAACGAGTTCGCCAGGATCCGGAAGAGCTCTCGGTGTGGATCAGGCCTGAACAGGCGGGATAGCGGACTCGTCGGCTGTGTGTTGGTCGGCAACGTCTACACCCTGAGCGCGGCGGGTTGATCCTTCTTGCGGTGGCGCAGCCGCGCCGGCAAGATGCCTTCGATCGCCCGATACTTGGCCACCGTGCGCCGTGCGACCTGAACGCCTTCCTTGCGCAGGTTGTCGACGATCTCATCGTCGGTCAACGGCCGGGCCTCGAGTTCGACGAGCTCCTTGATGCGATCACGCACGGAGAGGCTGCGATCGAAGAACCGATCCAGCGGGATGATGCGTCCGTCGGGCAGGGCGACCGACTTGTGCGATACGGCGCGCGAGACGGTTGACTCGTGCACGCCGATTTCGATGGCCAGGCGCGCGCGGGTCATCGGCTCCAGGAACCGATCGCCGTTCAGGATGAAGCCGCGCTGGTGACGCACGAGGAGCTCGAGCATTCGGCGCATCGTGTTATTGCGCTGCTGCAGGCATTTGACGAACAGGGCGGCGCGCTCGAGGTGGCGAGCCCATTCTTCGGATACTTCCTCTCCGCCTTCAGGGGCGGCCTGGCGGAACATCGGGTTGACGCGCAGCCATCCGGCGACCGGGGCGAAGATCTCGACCATCAGCGGCGCATCGAGTTCACCGTTGCTGTGGGTGATCTGGATGTCCGGGTTGTGGTAGACGTTGGGGTCGGTGCTTTGCGGCTGACGACCCGATCCCCAATAAGCGCGGGCAGGGTAGGGGTTGAGGTTGTCCTGAATGAACGCGGCCGCCTGCCGGACCCGGCTGAGCGGGACGTTGAGCATCTGAGCGATCCGTTCGAACTCGTGTCGGCCAAGCTCGGAGAAAGCCTCCTCAAGGATGCGGCGGGCGAGTTGGCTGAGGGATGAGTTCGGATCGTGCAGCGAGAGCTGGGCCAGCAGCGCTTGTCGTGGTCCGGTGGTCGCCAGACCGGGCGGATCGGCGCGGGAAATCATATTCAGGACCCGCTCTACCTGCGAGAGGGAGGAGCGTGTGGTGCGGGCGAGGATGGCCGGCGGGTCCTGAAGGAACCCGTCCTCATCCAGCGAGGACAGGACATAGGCCGCCAGGTGGCGATCCGCCGGGTTCCAGCTCAGCAGCCAACTGCTGCAGGACGTGGACCGCCAGGTCTTCCGGAGCAGCGGGCTCGCGCTCGGCCGGTTGGTCGTCTGGCTGGGCCTCGCGGCGGCCAAAGGCTGCCTCACGAGGCGACAGGAAGACGATCGGCCCGTCGTCGGCCATGGGCCGGCTGCAGGTCGGGCAGGGGCCGTGTTTAGCCAGGTGGCGGTGACAGGACGGGCACACCCGGTCTTCGAGGAGTTCGAGGGCCGGATTGGCCGCCAGCTCACCCAGGACCTTATCTCGAAGCTCGAGGTTCGACAGCGCCAGGAGCGTCATGGTCTGCGCCAGGTGGGCTGTGGTCAGGGGTCGAATGGACTGATCTTGTACCTGAAGCATGGTCCGCCTCGCTGTGGGAGTATACAGGAATGCCCGTATTGCGCAAGCAGGATGCAAGTTCTATGCCAGCTCTGGACGGCATGCTAGAATCGTGCCATGTCAACGCCGACGGTGGTCGTAATCGGAGGAGGGCTGGCGGGCAGTGAGGCTGCCTGGCAGGCCGCTGAGCGCGGCCTCCAGGTTGTGCTGCTCGAGATGCGCCCGGCCAGGCAGACCGGTGCCCATCAAACCGGCCACCTGGCCGAGCTGGTGTGCTCGAATTCGCTTGGGTCTGCGCTGCCTGATCGGGCGTCTGGGATCCTGATGGCGGAGCTCGAGACGGCTAGGCTCTCTTCTGCTGCGTGAGGCCAGGTCTGCGTCCCTCCCGGCGGGCGGCGCGCTGGCGGTGGACCGCGTGCGCTTTTCCGAGGGCGTCACACGAGCGATCGTGTCGCATCCTCGGATCGAGGTCGTGCGCGAGGAAGCCCGCGCCGTCCCGGAGGGATTGGTCGTGATCGCCAGCGGTCCGCTGACCTCGCCGGCGCTGTCGTCCGAGCTAGCGCGGCTGGCAGGTGAAGAGCATCTGTACTTCTTCGATGCGCTCTCGCCGATCGTGGAGGCAGAGACGATCGACCTGGGCATCGCCTTCCGCGCCTCGCGCTACGGTCGCGGCCAGGAACTGGAGGGAGACTACCTGAACTGCCCCCTCGACGCCGCAGAATACGAGGCATTCGTGGACGCGCTGCTCTCGGCGGAGCGCATTGAGCTGCGGGAGTTTGAGGGTGCGATCCGCGAAGGCGTGCGCGCCGGGATGGACCGCTTCTTCGAGGGCTGCCTGCCCGTCGAGATCATCGCTGAACGTGGCCGGCAGGCGTTAGCGTTTGGTCCATTGCGCCCGGTGGGGCTCCGGGACCCGCGGACGGGGAAGCGGCCCCACGCCGTCGTTCAACTCCGTCAGGACAATGCTGCCGGGAGTCTGTACAACCTGGTCGGCTTTCAGACCAACATGAGCGAGGAGGCGCAGCGCCGGGTCCTGCGCATGATCCCCGGGCTGGCACAGGCGCAATTCGCCCGCTACGGCCAGATGCATCGCAACACCTTCGTGAACGCACCTCGCCTCCTTCGGCCGACACTGCAGCTTCGCGGGCAGGGATGACCTGCTGATCGCCGGGCAACTGACCGGAGTAGAAGGCTATCTCGGGAACATTGCCACAGGGCTGTTGGCGGGAGTGAACGCCTCGCGGCTTGCGCATGGGAACGATCCAATCGTGTTGCCCTCGGCGACGATGCTCGGAGCCCTCTGCCGCTATGTGACGGAGGCCGAACCCAAGACCTTCCAGCCGATGAAGGCCAACCTCGGCCTGCTGGAAGCGCTAGTGGACCGCCCGCCAGGACGCCCTGAGCGCGCCAAGGCCTATGCCGAAAGGTCGGCGATGAGCCTGTCACAGGCGCTCCAAATCGTGTCCGAACCATGCGCATAGCCACTGACCACCGCACCCGCACTCCCATCTCCGCACCCCCTGATCAACACAAGGCTACGCGCATGCGCCTCGTCTTGCTAGCGGGTGCGCTGGCACTTGCCGCGATCGGCTGTGCGCGCCGCGCGGCGCCGGAATTTGACGGGGAAGCGGCGCTGCTTCTCGCCGGACGGCAGATGTCGTTTGGGCCGCGCATTCCCGGCACAGCAGGGCACGCTGAGGTCGAGAAGTGGATAGCAGCCTCGCTGGAAACACTCGGCTGGGAGACCTCTGTCCACACAGTCGTCTACCGGGGTGTTGAGCTCCACAACCTGGTGGGCAAACGGGGCGCTTCACAGGATGGTCCGATCGTGATCGGAGCGCATTACGACACTCGTCCCAAGGCTGATCGCGACCCGGTCAACCCGGCTCAGCCCGTACCTGGTGGCAATGATGGGGCGTCCGGCGTGGCCATTCTTCTTGAATTGGCGCGTGTCCTTCCACCTGATCTCGACGGACGCGAGGTCTGGCTAGCCTTCTTCGATGGCGAGGACAGCGGAGGGCTTGACGGGTGGGAGTGGAGTGCCGGCGCGGCCGCGTTCGCTGCCGATCTGACCGTCACGCCTCAGGCGGTGGTCATTCTCGACATGGTGGGGGGCGCCGACCTGCAGATCCGCCGGGAGGCGACCTCCGATGTAACCCTGCTGGACGAGATCTGGAGCGTCGCCGACGACATTGGGCTCAGAGGCCTTCGTCCAGGAAATCGGCGTGCCGATCATCGACGACCACCGGCCGTTTCTGGACCGTAGCATTCCGGCCGTCGACATCATCGGCCTGCCGTATGCGTACTGGCACACCACGGCCGACACCCTGGACAAGATCACCGTGGAAAGTCTCGGGCAAGTCGGACGGGTGATCCACGCCTGGATCCTCTCACGCCGCTAGCCCTTTACCCCAACTCGGCTTAGACGTACACTCCCCCGACTCGATCGCCCGCCGCAGAGACCCGGATCGGATGAAGAAGACCTCCACGCCTACGCGACCGCCTCAAGAACGCGCCTTCCTGGTGGGATTTGAGATTGCGGGCACGCCGGGGCTCATGTCGATCGATGACTCTTTGCGCGAGCTCGCCCTGCTGGCTCACACCGCGGACCTCTCCGTGGTCGGCGAGGCGTCTCAGCGTATTCGGCAGCCCGACCCGCGCACGCTGCTGGGCTCAGGCAAGGTGGGGGAGATCAAGGCATTGGCGGAAGATGCCGTCGCCGACGTGATTCTGTTCGACGACGAGCTCTCGCCCCGTCACCAGCGCGAGCTGGAGCGGATCTTCGGCGAGGATGTCCGCGTGGTCGACCGCACGGCATTGATTCTGGACGTCTTCGCGCTGCACGCCCGCACCCGGGAGGGCGCGCTGCAGGTCGAGCTGGCGCAGTACGAATACCGGCTGCCGCGCCTGACGCGCGCCTGGACGCATCTGGCCCGCCAGGCGGGCGGAGGCGTGGGGCGATCGGGGGCGGTGGGGGGCGTCGGCCTGCGCGGCCCGGGCGAGACGCAGCTTGAGGTCGACCGGCGTGAAGTCGCGCGGCGCATCGCGTACCTTCGGCGCGAGCTGGAGAAGGTCCGCTCGCACCGGCGTCGCTACCGGGCACAGCGCAAGCGGGCGGCGATCCCTACGGTCGCCATCGTCGGCTACACCAACGCCGGGAAGTCGACCCTGCTCAACCGCTTGTCCGGCGCCGACGTCTTCGTCGCCGACCAGCTCTTCGCCACCCTCGATCCGACAACCCGGCGCATCGAGCTGCCGGGCGGCCGCGAGATCCTGCTTTCCGACACGGTGGGCTTCATCCAGAAACTGCCCACGACGCTGGTGGCCGCGTTCCGCGCCACCCTGGAAGAGATCCGCGAGGCGGACCTGCTGCTCCACGTCGTCGACATCACCCATCCCAATTGCCGGGCGCAGGCGCAGGCGGTGCAGGAGACCCTCGACGAGCTCGAGGTCGGTGAACTTCCGGTGGTGACGGCTCTCAACAAGATCGATTTGCTGGCCGACCCGGGCACCGCCCTGGACTGGGTGGATGACTTCGAGCGCGCTGTTCCGGTCTCGGCGGTCACAGGCGTCGGGCTTCCCCGCCCTGCGGTCCGCCCTTGAACAGGAGCTCCTCGAAGGCATGGCCCCGATCGACGTGCTGCTACCCTACGATCAAGGGAGGATGATCAGCTTGTTCCACGAACAAGGTGCGGTCGAAGCAGTGGAACACCTGCGCACCGCGGTTCACATGCGCGGCCGGATCCCGAAGCCTCTGCTCTCCGACTTCGAGCCTTTCCAGAAGCGCCGCTCGACGCGGCGCAAGGCCGAACCTCGGTCGGAGAGCGAATGAGCATCCCTCACAAGGTAGCCGCCTCAAGCGTACTGGATGCCCTGCGCGCCCGCGTCGGTTGCGAGATTCGAACCGACCGGCTGACCCGGGTCCTGTACAGCACGGACGCCTCCAACCACCAGGTCCAACCCCTGGGCGTCGCCTTCCCCCGCGACCTGCCCGAGCTCTCCCAAATCATTGCCGCCGCCGCGGATCTCGGGCTGCCGGTGCTGCCGCGCGGCGCGGGGACCAGCCTGGCCGGTCAGGCCGTCGGCGCGGCGCTCATCCTGGACCTCACTCGGCATCTTCGACGAATTGGGGATCCGGAGCCCGGCGCGGGCATGATCGAAGCCGAGGCAGGTGCCGTCCTATCCGCCGTCAATGCGGTTGGCGCCCGGGACGGGTTGATGTTCGGCCCGGACCCTGCCTCCGCCGACCGCGCGACTGTGGGCGGCATCGTGGGGAATAACGCCAGCGGATCGCACTCCATTCGCTACGGCATGACCTCGGATCACCTCGAGTCAGTCGAGGCCGTGTTGAGCGACGGGTCGATCGTTCGGCTTGGGCCGAAGACCGAATCGGAGGCCGAACATCTGGCTGCGGGTCGGTCGCTGGAGGCCCAGATCTACCGCTCGGCGCTCGAGCTTCGCTCCCGCTGTGCCGTGCTGGTTGAGAAGCGTTGGCCGCGCACTTGGCGGCGAGCATCCGGATACGGCCTCAACTATCTCACCGGCTTCCATCCCGCAAAGCCCGCCCTCCTGGTATGCCGATCCCGCCCCCTATCCTCCCGATCGGGGGCTGAACCTGGCGACCCTTCTGTGCGGCTCCGAAGGCACACTGGCTGCTGTCGCCCGGGCGCGCCTGCGGCTCGTGCCGCGACCACAGGGGACGGCGCTGGTTCTCCTGGCGTTCTCCGGCATCGCCGAAGCCTGTGATGCGGCCCACGAACTGCTTGGCCTTCGCCCGGCGGCGGTCGAACTCGTGCCGCGCAGCCTGCTGGACCGCGCGGCGAGCGTTCCCGAGTACGCTCGCAAGTCGCACTTCGCTCCGCCGGGGGCCGAGGCGCTCCTGGTGGTTGAGTTCACCGGCGACACTCACGCAAGTGCAGTGGCGCAGGCGGCGACACTTGCAGACCGCGGGGTCCTGATCGCCGACCGGCAAGCACAGGATGACGTATGGGCGGTGCGAAAGGCGGGACTTGGCCTGCTGATGTCGCTGCCCGGAGATCTCAAGCCGATCGAATTCGTCGAGGACGTTGCCGTTCCCGTCGAACGGCTGGGCGAGTACGTGCGCCGGGTCGACCGGCTGTTGGCGGAGCAGGGCACCCGCGGCGAATGGTATGCGCATGCTTCGGCCGGGTGTCTTCACCTGCGGCCGTTGCTCAATCTCAAAGATGACGGTGACCGCGAGCGGATGCGCCGGATCGCCGATGCCATCCTGGATATCGTGCTGGAGATGGGGGGTGCGCTGTCGGGTGAGCACGGCGACGGGCTGTCCCGGACACGCTATAACGAGCGGTTGTTCGGCCCCGAGTTGGTCCAGGCCTTCCGCGAGCTGAAGGAGGCGTGGGACCCCAGAGGCATTATGAACCCCGGCAAGGTCGTGCCGGTGGTCGGTGCGCAGAGTGGCCCGGATGAGGATCTGCGCCCGCCGGCCCTCCCGGGCGCGAGTGAGCGTCGGACATGGTTCGCATTCGATCGGGAGCTGGATTGGGCGCACGCGGCCGAGGGGTGCAACGGTCAGGGCGTGTGTCTGAAGAGCGGGGGCGTGATGTGCCCTTCGTATCAGGCGCTGCGCGACGAGGCTCACTCCACGCGCGGGCGGGCCAACGCACTGCGGGCCGCGTTCTCCGGCGTCCTGGAGCCCGGGGCCCTGACCGGCCCCGAATTGCATGCCGTGCTCGACCTGTGCCTCGAGTGCAAAGCCTGCAAGTCTGAGTGTCCGTCTGCCGTCGACATGGCGCGGATGAAGGCCGAGTTCCTCGCCGCGTACCAGGCGGAGCACGGCGTCCCGCTCCGCTCGCGTGCCTTTGGCGAGATCCACACACTCGCCGGCTGGGGGCAGCGGCTGCACGCCATCCCCAATGCGCTTGCGCCGCTGCGCGCCACGAAATGGCTCCAGGAGCACTTGCTCGGGATCGCCAGCCGCAGGAAGCTGCCCAGATTCGCCGCCCGGCGTTTCAGCCAGTGGTTTGCGCGTCGGCCGGTGAACGCGGGAGGGCGCCCGGTCGTCCTCTTCCTCGACACCTACACCGAGACCATGTCGCCAGAAGTGGGACAGGCTGCGGTCGAGGTCCTGGAGGCCTGCGGCTGCCGGGTTCTCTTAGCGAAGGGACAAGCCTGCTGCGGCCGGCCGATGATCTCCAAGGGTCTTCTGGGAAGGGCCCGGCGCATGGCCGAGCAGAATCTGCGCGTCCTGTCACCGTACGCCGAGACCGGGACACCGATCCTGGGGCTGGAGCCTTCGTGCATTCTCACGCTCCGTGACGAGTACCTCGAATTCTTCCCCCGTGATCCACGGGCCCGGAGCGTCGCCAGCGCAGCCATGTTGATCGAAGAATTCCTCGTACGACCAGGGGCCGACGGGACTTCGTCCGCTGGATCGCGTTCGGTCCTGGGCCCCGGCTCCTGGGGCATGCGCCCTGCACGGGCACTGCTACACCAAGGCGCTGGTCGGCGTGCAGCCCACCTTAGAGATGCTCCGGGTGGCCGGGTGGGCGCCAGGCGAGATCGATGCCGGCTGCTGCGGGATGGCCGGCTCGTTCGGGTACGAAGTGGAACACGTTGAGCTGTCGGTCCAGATCGCAGAGCAGCGGCTGCTGCCTGCCGTTCGGGCGGCTGCGGCCGCCGGCCAGGCCGTCTGCGCCCCCGGTTTCTCGTGCCGGATCCAGATCCAGGACGGCGCAGGCGTTCGGGCGCTGCACCCTATCCAGGCGGTCGCGGCGATGCTCGGGAATCGGACAACCAGGCCCGAGGGGTCGACAGGGGGCTCCGAGCCCGCGTCGTCGGCGGGGTCGTCTGCAGGGGCGGCATTTTAGCAGGACATCCTGGAATCAGGCTATAATGCTCATTGTCACAGCTTGCCCATTTGAGGGTAAACTGTGCAGTTAAGTATTGCAGCCGGGCGGCATGTGCTGGTCTTCGTCGTCCGGGTGCAATCCGATCGGAAGGGAGGTGGTGCGCTCGCGAATGAAGAGTATGCACGCCGGCCTGATCGGCCGTCCCGCTCATGGGGCGGCAAAATCTCAAGCGCGACAAATTCCTAGGAGGAGATTGATGAAGACCCGCCATGTCGTGAGCCTTCTGTTCGTGCTGGCGCTTCTGCTCAGCGTGTGCGGTGGGGCGCAGCAAGCCAAGACTCTCAAGGTTGCCATCCTGGCTCCCTTGAGCGGTGCCGTCCCGACCTTCGGGGTCTCGACGCGCGACGGTGCTTTGATGGCCATCGATGAGTGGAATGCCAAGGGTGGCGTTCTGGGCATGACGATCGAGGCCATCGTCGAAGACAGCCAGTGCTCGCCGGACCCGGCGATCGCGGCCGCCAACAAGGTCATCGACACCGACAAGGTGCACTACATCGTCGGCGAGGTGTGCTCCTCGGCGTCCATCCCGATCTCCGAAATCGCCGAGGCCAAGGGCGTGGTCCAGATCAGCCCGACCTCGACCAATGCCAACGTGACGCTCAACGCCGATGGGACGACGAAGAAGTTCGTCTTCCGCGCTTGCTTCATCGACCCGTTCCAGGGTGCGGTTGGCGCGGCATTCGCCAAGAAGCAGGGCTTCACCACGGCCTTCATCATGTTCGACCAGAGCAACGACTACGTGCGCGGTCTGGCCGAAGCGTTTGAGGGCGCCTTCACCGCCAATGGCGGGACGATCGTGGGCAAGGAAGCCTACCTGGCTGCGGACACCGACTTCTCGACCATCCTGGCCAAGGTCGCCGAAGCCAATCCCGATGTCGTCTACCTGCCGGACTACTACAACATCGTCAACCTTGTGACGGCCCAGGCGAAGGAGAAGGGCATTACCGCCCCGTTCATGGGCGGCGATGGCTGGGACTCCGCCGACCTGAACAAGGAAGCTGCTGCGGGTGGCTACTACACCAACCACTACTCGGAGCAGGACACTCGCCCGATCGTGGCGGCGTTCGTCTCGGGCTACGGCGCCAAGTACAGCGGTGCCGTGCCCGGACGCGCTGGCGGCCCTGGCCTACGACGCCACCAACCTGCTGTTGGCGGCGATCGATAAGGCGGGCGCCGATGATGCGACCAAGGTGGCCGCAGCCATGGAGGCGCTGTCGTACGACGCCGTCTCCGGCACGATCACCTTCGACGATCAGCACAACCCGATCAAGGCAGCCGTGATGCTGCAGGTTCAGCCCGACAAGATCATCTGGGTTGACACCGTCGCCCCGTAGTTTTTCGCTGACGTTCTCCACGGGGGGCGGCCTAGGCCGCCCCCCGTGGTGCATCGGGACGGGTGATCTATGCAGACCACTCTGGGTCAGGTCCGGCCGCGAACGATCACGGAGCGCATGCTTGCGCGGCCGTTGGATCGGCAAACTCCTGCTCGTCGCCCTTTTAGCGTATGCAGTCTGGGCCATCGGCCGCCAGGCCGTCCAAGCGCCGGCCCTCTTCGTCGAGCAGGTCAAGAACGGGCTCCAGCTCGGTTTCGTATACGCCATGATCGCTCTGGGCTACACCATGGTGTACGGCATCGTCCGCCTGATCAACTTCGCCCACGGCGACGTCTTCATGGTGGGCGCCTTCGTCTCCTACTTCGCCATCAGCCGCGCCCATTTGCACCTGTGGCTGGCGTCCCTGGCCCCCGGACTCCCGGCGGGCCTGTCGCTGATGGTCGGGACGCTGACGGTCGTCCTGCTGGCGATGATCACCTGCGCCTTCCTGGCCGTAGTCATCGAGCGGGTGGCCTACAAGCCGCTGCGCACGGCGCCGCGCATCTCCGCCCTGATCACCGCCATCGGCGTGTCCTTCTTCCTCGAGTACTTCGGTGCCCTGGACTTCGTCTTCAGCCCCGACTTTATCACCTACACCCGGCCGTTTCCGGTGCAAGTCTGGTACATCAAGGGCGGCATCCATCCGCTGGTGCCGGGCTCCCAGGCGCCGGGCGGCAGCATCCTGTTCTCTAACATCTTCATTATCATCGCCCTGTCCTCGATCTTCCTGTTGATCCTGTTGAACTTCATCGTGCGGCGCACGAAGGTCGGCCGTGCGATGCGTGCCGTGGCCTACGACAAGCCGACGGCGCGGCTGATGGGCATCAATGTCGACAGCATCATTTCGATCACTTTCGCCATCGGGGCCGCGCTGGCCGGGGCAGGCGGCGTGCTGTACGCCATTGCCTTCCCGTCCATCGTATTCTGGATGGGAATCATCCCCGGCCTGAAGGCATTTGTCGCCGCCGTGCTGGGCGGCATCGGCAGCATTCCCGGCGCGTTCCTGGGCGCCATGATCATGGGGCAGGCGGAAGCCCTCAGCTCCGCCTACATCTCCACCCCGATGCGCGATGCCATCGCCTTTACCATCCTGATCCTTGTCCTGCTCGTCCGACCCACCGGGCTCCTGGGTGAGGTCGAGCGGGAGAAGGCATGAGCCGGAGCGGAATGATGGCACGCAAACTGGATCGCAACAGCCTGCTCTTCTTCGGCGGCGCGCTGCTGTTGTTCGCCGTGGTTCAGGTGCTGATCAGCGTCGGCGTCCTGACCGACTACTACTCCACCATCCTGCGCATCGGCGCGGTGATGGCGATCGTCAGCCTGGGATTGAACCTGATCTACGGCTTCAACGGGCAGTTTTCGCTGGGACAGTGGGGCTTCTACGCCATCGGCGCCTATGCCGCCGCCGATCTGACCTATCGCTGGAAGCTGCTCGACGCCTCAGGCGTGGCCGTGCTCCTGATGGTCGTCCTGCTCGTCGGCCTGGCTCTGTGGGGTCTCGGCAAGCTGCTGAGCAAGGTGCGCGGCCTGGACATCCTCTCGGCCTTCGGGTTGTACCTGGTGGTGGTCTTCGCCGCCGCCTATCTCGGCGTCCGCATTGGCGCGGTGCTCACCGGACCGCTGACCGCAGCCCTGTCGGCGCTGCCGGAGGCGCTGGCGTCGCAGATTGTGTTCTTCGTGGCGGTGATCCTGGGCGGCGTGGTGGCCGGCGAGGTCGCCTACCTGTTCGGGCTGCCGGTTCTGACGCTGGGCTCGGACTACTTTGGGATTGCGACGCTCGGGTTCACGATCATCGTCAAGGTGCTGCTCGACAACTCGGACACCATGTTCGGGTTCGAGGAGATGAAGGGCGCCCGCGGGATGATCGGGATCCCGCACCAGACAACCTGGGCCTGGGTGTTCGTCTTCCTGCTGCTCGTGATCGTCATCACGCGCAATCTGCTCCACTCGAGCGAGGGCCGGGCGATGATCTCGGTTCGCGAGGACGAGATCGCCGCCAAGGCCATGGGCATCGATGTTGCGCGCTACAAGAATCTGGCATTCGTCCTGGGGAGCGTGTTCGCCGGGATCGCCGGGGCGCTCTACGCCCACATCAACGGCTTCCTCCACCCGAACAACTTCAACTTCATCCGCTCGTTCGACCCGATGATCATCATCGTCTTCGGCGGCCTGGGTAGCGTCACCGGGACGGTGACCGCCGCCTTCGGATGGGCCATCCTGCTCGAAGGTGTGCTGCGCCTGTTCCTGCCCGACGGCTTCGAGACGTGGCGGTTCGTGGTCTACCCGCTCTTGCTGCTGATCATGATGCTTCTGCGCCCGTCCGGACTCCTGGGTGGGGTGGAGCTGCCGTACCTCAAGCAGCTCCTGCCACCTCTCAAGCGAGCGGCGAAGACGCCCCAGAGCGTGGAGGGAGGCCAGGCATGAGCGCTGCATCCACGCCCGACACCCGGCCGCCGGTTCTCGAAATCCAGGGTCTTACCAAGTACTTCGGAGGGCTCAAGGCCGTATCGAACCTGGACCTGACGATCCGCGAGACGAGAGCTGGTGGGCCTGATCGGGCCGAACGGCGCCGGCAAGACGACGGTGTTCAACATGATCACCGGGATCTACGTTCCGTCGTCCGGGTCGATCGGGTTTCGTGGGACCGAGCTCTCGGAAATGGCGCCGCACGCCATCACCCATCTCGGGATCGCCCGCACCTTTCAGAACATCCGGCTCTTTCCCAACCTGACCGTGCTGGACAACGTCAGGATCGCCTTCCATGCGCACGCAGGCTACGGGCTGGCGGACGCCATTGTGCGCAACGGAAAGTTTTCCAGCCACGAACGCCTGCTCACGGAGCGGGCGCAGGAATTCCTGGGCGTGTTCAACCTCCAGGATCGTCAGGGGGAGATCGCCCGCAATTTGCCGTACGGGGAGCAGCGCCGCCTGGAGATCGCCCGGGCCCTGGCCGCCGAACCGACGCTGCTGCTCCTGGATGAGCCGGCGGCCGGCATGAATCCGGCCGAGGTGGCCACGCTGATGGAGATGATCCATTTCGTCCGCGAGCGATTCAATCTGACCATTCTGCTGATCGAGCACCAGATGCGTGTGGTCATGGGGATCTGCGAGTGGATGTCCGTGATGGACTTCGGCGAGGTGATCGCCCGCGGCACGCCGCAGGAGATCCAGGCCAACCAGGCGGTGATCGAAGCGTACCTGGGGCGGGGCGCAGCCGCGCTGGCCCAGAAGCTCAAGAGGAAGCGGACCCATGCTGCTTGATATCCAGGACCTCAAGGTCTCCTACGGCGCCATCCGCGCGCTGCAGGGTATCTCCTTCCATGTCGACGAGGGCGAGATCGTCACGCTGATCGGCGCCAACGGGGCGGGGAAGTCGACGACCCTCAACACTATCTCCGGGCTGATCCCGGCCCAGACTGGGGCGATCCGTTTCCGCGAGCAGGACATCACCCGGATGCCGGCCGAGACCATCGTCCGCCAGGGCGTCATCCAGGTCCCGGAAGGGCGGAAGATCTTCGCCATCCTGACCGTTCGTGAGAACCTCGAGATGGGTTCGTACACGCGCAGCAGCCGAGGCGAGATCGCAGCCAACATGGACCGCGTGTTCCGCTCGTTTCCCGCGGCTCAAGGAGCGGCTGGGCCAGCTAGGCGGGACTCTCTCGGGCGGCGAGCAGCAGATGCTGGCCATCGCCCGCGGCATGATGGCGCAGCCGACCTTGCTGCTGCTCGATGAGCCATCGATGGGGCTTTCCCCTTTGTTGGTGGAGGAGATCTTCGGGATCATCCAGGAGATCAATGCCACGGGCACCAGCATCCTGCTGGTGGAACAGAACGCCCAAATGGCGCTGTCGCTCGCTGATCGGGGCTACGTCCTGGAAACGGGTACGGTCGTGATGGAAGGCTCGGGGCAGGACCTGCTGCAGAATCCGCAGGTCGCGGCGGCATACCTGGGCGCCTGAAGCCTGCGCAACATCTCCGCGCGTAAGAAGACACAAGGCCGACGGTCCCAGGACCGTCGGCCTTGCACCTTTGCAGGCCGAGCTCGATCAGGCGGTGATCAGCTGTCGCACATCGGGACGGTCCAGCCGCAGCAGGAGCCAGGTCGACATTCCAATGGCCAGGAGCGCAGTAACGATCCAGGCGTAGTCCGGCGTGCGCTGGTCCCCGGTCAGGAGCACCGCATGGGAGAAGAACATCATCAGGCGGATGATGACATTGAAACCGTGGGAGAAGATGGTCAGCGTCAGCGCCCAGGCGCGGCCGCGATAGGCTAGAAACCCCAATCCGAGATAGGCCACCGCCGCCACGCCCAGCACCGCGGCACCGCTGGCCATTAAGGCGGGCGGATACAACACCAGCGGGATGACCTGCAAGAAGAAGAGTGGGGCCAGGCGACGCGACGAGGTCATGATCTCGCTCCGCAACGATTGAGTGATGGCCAGATGCTATCCGAGGTTGAAAGGGATGTCAACGGGGCTCCGGCTCTGTCCGACCCCGGTCGAAGATCTCGGAATAGCCGCGGTCGAGCTCGTCGTCGGAGAGGTGGGCGTAGCGCTGCGTGACGGTGATACTGCGGTGACGGGCGAGCTCCTGAGCCATCTTGAGGTTCCCGCCGGAGCCGCGCAGCACAGCGGTCACGAAATAGTGTCGGAACGCGTGAGGGGTCACCACACCGGTCATGCGGTCACCCAGGGCTTCCGCCGCGCGCTGATGGACGACGGCGCGCCCGGTGGTCGTCGAGATGGGGAGGACCCGTCTGCCGGCGGCCTTGTCATGCCGGGCGAAGAGTGGAAGCGTGGGCAGGGGCCGTCCCGAGGCGCCATCAATGGCGGCGCGCAAGGCGAGGTAGTCGCGTAAGGCATCCAGCGAACGCCGGGAGAAACGGACGATGGCCTGGCGATTGCCCTTGCCGATGATCAGCGCATGGGCCTCGTGCCAATCGAGATCTCCGCGGCGCAGGGCGCACGCCTCGTGGACGCGCAGGCCAGTATCTGCAAGCGTCATCAGGAAGGCGCCGTCGCGCAAGTTGCGAAGGTGTTCGGGCTCGTCTCTGTGTGGGGCGTGCTTCAAGCGCAGGGCGTAGGCGACCATGGTTTCGATCGCCTGGCGTGGAAATTGCGGCAGACGTTGGCCCGGGCGGCGCGCCCGTTGACGGATCAGCTGCTGCAAACGCGGCAAGTTGACCTCCGCCAGCCCTTCAGCCGCGAGGTACTCGAACCACGCGCGCACTGCGGCCAGGTACAGGCGTTCGGTGGCCGGCGAGTGTCTCTTCAGGTAGTCAGCGAAGGACGCCAGCCAAGCCTCCTGGGCTCGGCGGCTGGGCGCGGTCTCCGGATCCACGCCTGAATGCTTCAGGGAGCCCAGGAAGGCGCTGAGGGCGGTCTTGTACGTGAGCGCCGTGTTGGGGCTGCGAGACAGCCGTACGCCGTCGATGAACATTGCCGCGCTGGCTGCAATCGTGGGTCCGTTCTCGAGCCGGCGGGTCGTCATGGCGTCCTATTCCCCTTCCACGAGTATGGTTACTATAATATAACTTATCGTAAGTATAGGACAAGATGCCCATGTTGTCAAGCCCCCACCCACCAGGCACTCCCGCCGGGGAGCTTGGTGGGAGGAACCAAAGGGAAGCTGCGCATTCGAGGGCCCTGCATCCCGTTCCTGGCACGCAGTAGAGATCCGCGAGCCGCCTGTCCCCCACCCCGCATCGGGGCAGCAACCGCACGTCGGGAGGAGATGGGGGTCCAGCTGGTTCGAGTTGTCACCTGTGCGATCGGCACCCCAGACGGTGCACTGCCGCGCGTTTGGGTTATTCAGGCGGGGTGTTGCCGGGACATGGGCGCCCGGTGATGGCAGTCGCCACCAGGCGCCGCACAAGAGCGCCGCCGGGGGCGAAGGTTCGACGGGGAGCAGTTCAGAGCGGAGGCGGGTCAGACGGTCTTGAAGTCGAGCGCCTGGTAAGTCTGAAGCACCTTGAAGATGTCGCCGCGTGTGTAGCAGCGGTTGAACGCGTCGACGAAGACGGGGTCGAACAGTCGTCCGGATTGCAGGGTGATTTCTGCCTGAGCGTGGTCTGCGCCGACCGCAGCGTGATAGGGACGGTCCGAGGTCATGGCGTCGAAGGCGTCGACGATGGCCAGCAGGCGGGCTGCCTCAGGGATGGCCTTTTCCCGAAGCCCTTCTGGGTATCCGGAGCCATCCCAGCGCTCATGGTGCGCCCGGATGGTCGACACAGCGGGTGTCAGATAGGGGATGCCTTCGACCATGCGCGCCCCGACGCGGGGGTGTTCGCGCATTTCCTCCCACTCCGCCTTACTCAGCGGGCCCGTCTTGCGCAGGATGGACTCGGGGATGGAGATCTTGCCGATGTCGTGCAAAATGGCGCCGAACTCCAGCGTCTCCAACCGTTCGTCGCTCCAGCCCAGCTCATGGGCGACCGCCTGTGCATAGGCGTTGACACGCTCCACGTGGAAGCGGGTGTACTGGTCTCTGGACTCGATGGCGTTGGCCAGTGCCCGCAGGCTGGCCTTGTAGGCTGCCTTGAGCTGGGCCAGCAGAAGTTCGTCCGTGCGCTGCAGCCGCGCCCGCACTGCCGCAAGCAATTCCTGACTGGTGATCGGCTTTGTGATGTAGTCGTCGGCCCCCAGGCTCTTGGCAGCGAAGATGTCTTCCCGGGTGCCGCGGGCCGTCAGGAAGATGAAAGGGATCGTGGCCGCATCCGGGATGCGCCGAATGGCGTCGAAGAGCTCGATGCCATCCATGATCGGCATCGAGATATCGGACAGGATCAGGTTCGGGAGTTGGCGGCCGAGAACCTCCAGTGCCGCCTGCCCGTTGGTGGCAGTGTACACCGTGTACCCCGAGCTCTCCAGGATGTCGCGCAACGCGATCAACATCGCCGGGTCATCTTCGACCACCAGTAGGCTGGCAGACGGTTTGCTCGCGGCCTCAGGCATTCTTCATTCGGCTCCTACTCCGTCTTCGACGCTCGACGTGCCCATTATTTCGCACCCCGGCTGCATGTGCAAGCCCGCCACCCTGCGTCACGCGCTGCGCAGGTTCCCTGTGTCCGTCGTCAGACGGGCATACGCCCCGATCCACGGTGTGGAGGAGGTGCCTGGAAGTGCTGGTCGCCGGCTGCGGAAGGCGCGGGCGAAGTGCCCTGGCGGCGGCCATCGATGCCTCCAGATCCTTCCCCAACAGCGGCTCAAGGACCGCCTGTGCCCCCTGCCCGACCCAGTCCCACTCGCGGCGGAACTGATCGACCTTCACCCAGTAGCCCCGTCGCTCCCAGGCCAGGGCGGTCTGCTCGGTGGAGTGCTCGAGCTCACGAAGGACCAGGCCCACAAATGCCAGCCGATCGCGGGCATCCGGCGGCAGGCCGGCAGCGTCGAAGGGCGCCAGAGCCTCGCGAATCGATGCCAGAAGCTTGCCGCGCCCGTGGGCCGGCGAATCGGTACGGATGATTCGGGACATAGGCCAAGGACGATTATAGCCGCCAGGCTGAATGTGGGGCATGGGACCGCAGGACCAAACAGGAATCGGCCCCCGGCAGAAGGGCGTGCTAGAATCGGGGACGCCGGGCGTCTGGATCATGCCGCATGCCTTGGGGCTTCCCGGTTGGATGAGGCGGGTGGATGGGCGAGGAGGAGCTGAAGGTCGTAGCCACGAACCGCAAGGCGGCTCACGACTACTTTCTGGGCGAGAGGTTTGAGGCTGGCCTGGTACTCCAGGGCAGCGAGATCAAGTCGGTGCGCGCCGGCCAGGTGAGCTTGCGCGAAGCGTATGTGAAGACCGACGGGCGCGAGGCATGGCTGGTCAATGCGCACATCGCTCCCTACGATCCGGCCAGCCATCTGAACCACGACCCCAAACGGCCTCGCAAACTTCTGCTGCACCGCAAGGAGATCGCGCCGCGCGTTCGACCATGTCCGTCGAGCGCGGCGAAACCCTGGTTCCCGTCCGGCTGGTGCTGAAGCGCGGACGGGCGAAGCTTGAGCTGGCCATGGCCCGCGGCAAGCGGAGCTACGACAAGCGCCAGGCGACAGCCGCCCGCGAGGCACGGCGCGAGATGGAGCGGGCCCTGGGCCGAAGGAGGGAGTGATGGCGCCGCGCTCGATCGCGTCGGTCAACCAGCTCCCCCAACCCGTCAAGGAAGCCCTCTACACCCGTTTCATCCCCGACGTCCTTCTGCGTCAGTTCGACATTCCGGACGACTTCCGGGATTCTCAGGGCCGCCGGCTGCTCGACCTGCGCTGCGCCTCCGGCGCGACGGACGTCGTCCTTGCGGTGCGGCGCAGCCTGAGCGACGCCGATCCGCTGCTCTATGTGCACCTGACCGACACGGTCATGGGGCAGATCCACATCCTTCTCTACGTGGTCAACGACCCCAACTCGCCGCGATTCGATGTCGATCGGATGCCGGATGGATCGCCAACCCAGTTCGGCAGCCTGCACCGGAATCTGCCGGCCGAGGAAGCTGCCTGTCGTGCCGGGCTCGCCCCCGGACAGGTGCACCGCGGGCTGCGTGCGCTCAAGGCGTCGATCGATGCCTTCGAGGAGTTCGTCGACTCCCTGGGGCAGGCCATGTATCACGTCGAGCCCCTGTACTACCACAACGCCATCTTGTTCGAGCACTACGGATTCAACTACCAGCAGGGTCGCGCGCGCATGGAAGAACTCGACCAGGCTTTCTCCCCGAGCGGATCCCTCCTCCCCCTGCTCGACAACTCGACCCCTTTCCGCCGCGCGGCTTTCGCATCCAGCATCCGTGGCCGAAGCTGGGCCATCCATGACGGGATTCTCGGCCGGCCGCACGTCCCCACCACGATGTACAAGATCGTCGGCCAGTTTGCCGGCGTCGCCACCAGCCGTGCGGCAGATTGGTAGCCGCTGCGCGTAGCCTTGTGTCGATCAGGGATTGGGGATAGCTCGATGAGGTGTCGGGTTATTGGCTATGCGCATTGTCATACAGAGGTGATGTGGTAGGATGGGCAGGACGGGGATGAATGGTTTCGACGGAGGCGGAGTATCGCGGGCTGCAGGCCGAGAGGCGCCGACCTCGTTAACTCAGCGCACCAACAAGTGCCACACGCACTAACTACACGGCTCTCCCGCTCGCGGCCTAAACCCCGCGAACGCTGAGCCCGGCCCCCTCACAGGGGCCCGCCCCTCCGCACCTGCCTTGCCCGGTTACGGAGGATGGCGACCAATGGGCAGGGTGCGGCTCCTGGGCCACGCCAGGACGCCTAAGCCAGGCTCTCGGGCCTGAGTGGCTGGCTGCTGGAACCGATCCGCCGGACGATCGACTGGCAGTGAGAACAAAGCTTCGGCTAAGCCTGTAGACGCTCGACGATCGAAACCCCCGGACGCGGGTTCGATTCCCGCCATCTCCACCAATGCGCCCGCCTGAAGGCGGGCGCATTCATTGCCCTGTTCTCGTCCCCTCAAGTTACATCGGGTTGTCCAGCCGAAACCCGTGCCCCCGCACCGTCACCATATAAGCGTGCTCCGGGTCAACCTCGGCCAGGCGCTCGCGGAGCCTGCGCACGAGCGCATCGATCGCCTGCTCCGAAATTCCTTCGCTTTCGCTCCCCTCCCAGACCGCGGTGACTATCTCCTCCCGATTCACCACCTGCCCGGCACGCAGGACCAGAAGCTCGAGCAGCCGGTATTGGGGCGGCGACAGAGGCGGGTCCAGCTCCATGCCCGCAACCCAGATCCGGTGCGCCTGCCGGTCGATGCGCAGACGGCCTCCTCCGGCCCGGGCGTCCTCGTCCATGCTGAGCGGCATCGTCGCTTCCGAACCGAGATACAGAAGCTTGGCGGCCAGAGCGACCTGGATCACGTCGCCATCCGTCAGCCGTCGCGGCGCTTCAAGGACTACCCCATTCACGTGCGTCCCGTTCTTGCTCCCCAAGTCCTCGAGCTGGAATTCGCCTTCCGCCATGCGTCGCACGCGGGCGTGGTGGCGCGATACCTGACGATCGGCGACGACGACGTCACACTCTGGTCCCCGCCCGATCAACAGCGTCTCGCCGGTCAGCAGCCAGCGCCCGCCCTGCAGAGCCCCGGCCTGCCCGATGAGTACGGGAGTCTCACCCCAACGTTCGGTCGACATCCCCTGCCCCCGAACCACGACCGTGAGTATAATCAGGTTGCGGAAGTGCGCCGGGACCGCCGCGAGGGCGACGGTCCACGCCGCGGCCATTCCGCATAAACTCCCCTCTTGCCCGAGGTTCTTCGTGCCCGAGCCGCTTCCGCCCGGCCATATCCTGCACGAGCGCTACGCCGTTCGCCAATTGCTGGCGCGCGGCGGAATGGGCTCGATCTACCTGGCCGAAGACCTTCGGCTGCCGGGTCGCCAGTGCGCCGTCAAGGAAGTCGAGCACGATCCCGGCCTGTCCGAGAGTTTGCGCGCCGAAGCTCGCGAGCAATTCTTCCGCGAGGCGTCCGTCCTTGCTCGCCTCGACCATCCCAACCTCCCCAAAGTCTCGGACTATTTCTCCGACGTGCTGCGGGACTACCTGGTGATGGACTACGTCCCGGGGCGCGACCTGAAGACTCTGGTTGATGAGGCGGCGATGCTCGGAACGCGCCTGCCGGTCGCCGAGGTCCTGCGCTGGGCCAACCAGATCCTCGACGCCCTGGCCTATCTGCACAGTCAAGACCCCCCGGTCATCCATCGCGACATCAAGCCCAGCAATCTCAAGCTGACGCCAGCCGGGTTGATCAAACTGGTTGATTTTGGTCTGGTCAAGACGATGGCGCCGGATGATATGACGGTCACCGTCATTCAGGGGCGCGGCACGGCGCTGTATACGCCCTTGGAGCAATACGGAGGTGATACCGGCCACACGGACCCTCGCAGCGACTTGTTCAGCCTGGGGGCAACGCTCTATCACTTGTTCACCGGCCACCCGCCAGCAGAGGCCAAGGAACGATTCCTGCGACCGGATGCCCTTGTCTCATTGCGCCAACAGAGCCCCGAGGTCCCCCCCCACGTTGAAGCGTGTGTACTCTGGGCGCTCGCGCTTCATCCGGATGACCGTCCCCCGGACGCCGATCAGATGAGAGAGGCGCTCCAGCCCGACGCCGCGGACCGCCTGCTCGGCCTGCCAGGGAGCTGGCGCCGCCAATGGCAAGCGGCTGCATACCCAGACCGGGTACTTGCGACGCTCGCGGCGGGGTTGGCGCTGCTGGCCATGGTCGCCAGCCTGACCTAAGCCTGCGCTTTGCGTCGCCGCAGCACGACGAGCCACAATCGCCAGCATCCCAAGGCGACCAGGCCCGTCGCCACCCCCATGAGCCCGGGCGCCACCGGCCCGAGACCTTCCACCAGCTGCGCAGCCCCCGGGAATCCAAGCGCAACGTAGTTGTACCCGAGCAGACTGCACACCAAGGTCGCCAAGACCGATCTCCCGCGTCCCGGCAGGTCGGCGCCTTTCCCCGACCGATAGGCAAGCAGCGAGACGCCTAACGCGCCGAACATGCCGATCACGAGCGCGCTTACCCCACCCCCGCGTTTCCCTCCTGCCCATCGCCGACCGCGCCTCCGGCTCCGGGCGTCGGCGTCGCTTCCCCCGCCTCGGGCTCAACCGTCAGGGTCGGGACCGGGGTCGGCGCAATCACCGTGACGAATGCGGGCATGTTCTCCTGGACATTCAACTGCAACACGCTGGAGACCGCCGCCGGTTCACTCTTGGCCAGGATGGTGAGCAGCCCAAGACGGCCAAGCGTCGTGCTGATACTGGCGATGCCGCCCACCGTTCCTGCTTCGACATTCGATGGCAGTTCCCCCGGATAGCCAAGCAGGAACTCCACGGGCGTCCGATCCGGGACAGCGTGCCCGTTGGCATCCAGGATAAGCCCGGTCGTGACCCTGATCTTGTCGTTCACCCGGAACCCCACTGCGCTGGGTGTCCCAATCCCATCCTCGTCCAGCGATACCGTGAGTCCAAGGATCTGGTCGGCATCGGGCGACAGCGCCTCGATCAGATCGTAGCCCACGGCCGGAACACTCACCGGGAGGTTGCCGGCGGCCGGCAGTTCCTGAAACAGCAGCCTCGCGGCGACGTTCAGAAATGCCGCCCCGCGACTGTAGAGCGCATACATGGCGTCGATCTTGCTGACGTCGGTGGCGTCCAGGTCATAGGGAACATCGACGGCAAACACGACCAACGTCTTCCCCAGCATCAGGTCGGGGCGTGCGTTGAGCAGCAGTTTCAGCGCGCCGCTGCCGAATTCCTCCGGCCTTTCCCGCTCGACGACGAAGATCACCCAGTCGGCGCTGCCTATCGCCTTGGCGACCTCGTCCGCCCGAGCGATCGGATGGGCAGGGTCGTCGGGGGGCGTCTCCCCCAGGAAGGCCGCTAGATCCGCCGTGGCAAACGAGGTCACGTTCCATGGGCGGATCTGTGCTGTACCCGCGCCGCCGCCGTACAGGCTCAGGATGGCTGCCTCAAGTGCTTGAGGATCGATCCCCGGCACGGGCAGACAGGAGCTGCAAGCGCGCGAGCGGCGCGTGTCGGTGAACAACACCAGCCGGTCTTCCAGACGAGGCCCTTCACCCAGGCCGGCTCGAATATCCGTCGTTGCCGGGCTGACCAGCGTCGCCGCCGAACGAGCGACCCGGAACTCCAGGTCGCCGGCCTGGGAGAGCAGCTCGCGGCCGGCGAAGGCCGATCCTTCTGTGGAAGCCTCAAAGGTCCCGCCATACAGGCGAAGCTTGAGCCGCAAGACACGCAGCGCGGCGTCATCCACGCGCTGTGCGAACACTGGATCGTCCAGATAGCGCTGCTCGAAGTACCGCAACGTCCCCCGAATCGTGGTGATCTCGTCGGGGTCGTCGCTCGATTTGAAGTCCTCCAAGAGGAGCAGGTCGTTTCCCGCCAGAAATGCATCCCGCGCGACCGCTTCAGCCGAGAAGGTCGTCTCCGACGGATCAAGAAAGCGCCGGATGGCCTTCGACCCCAATGAGTCGCTGACCATCAGGCCGCCGGATGATCGCCATGCGGCGAACGGCTCGGCTTCCGTGAGTTGCTGGAAGGCCTCGGCATCCAGACTCACCGGTCGGGTCGTGTCGCGGATGTTGCCCTGTAGCCCCTGGTATCGGATGTGAGCCGTGAGCATACCGTCGGCCGAACCGGCGCTTTCCCCAGGCGGTAAGGCGGCCACTGTGGCGAACGGCTGCAGCTCGAAGCCCCTCAGCTGGTCGAGAGTTCGACGAACCGTGGCAACATCCTCGGCGGCCGAGCGGTCGCTGGCGCCCAGTCCCGGGAAATGCGTCACGACCACCCCCACGTGGCCGCCCGATCCCGCATGCACGCCTTCCACGAATGCCTGCCCAAGAATGCCGATCCAGTACGGATCCCCGCCGAAAGAACTGACCCCCAGGTCTCCCGGACCACCGAGGCGCGGATCGCCCAGGATGTCGAGCGACGGCCCGATCAGCAGGTTGACACCAAGGGCGCGTAAGCGGGCGCCCAGATCGGACGCCACCTCCCGCGCCAGATCTCTGCGCCAAGTGGCACCGAGCGACATCTGGGACGGCGTGTCCGGGTAGTCCTGAACGATCTGCGACCACTGGGAGCCGTCGCTGTCCGCAAAAATCGCGACCAGCAATGGAACCCCAGGCGCGCCGTTTTCGAGTTCTGCCGATGTGTCGGTCGGGGCGGCTGACCCTGCCGTCGGTCGGCGCAGCCTCCTGTAGGGACGCGATCAGCGCCTGCGTCTGCCCGGCAGGATCCGAGAGTGGCGGGAAGTTGCCGTTGCGCGGCGAGAGCAGGACACCGGAGATCTGCCCGGCCCGCACAAGTTCCAGGAAGGGGGAGTCGGCCGCCAGGCTGAGACCATCGAACGCGACCAGGAAGAGCTGGCCGACGCGCTGTGATGGACTCATTTGCTCGAGGAGCTGCGTCGCCTCATCGGCGACGGGCGACCTGGGCACGCTCGACCAGCCCGCCGACCACAGGGCGAGGGTGGCGAATGCCAGGCGCAGCAACTGGAGGCGTCTCACATCTCCAGTATACCCTTGACGCTGCGCGGCTCAGTCGCCGGCACCGCCCGTCGCGCCCCGCTCCGCCTCAACGATGGCGGCGAGCGCCAGGCGGCGCTCCGGGCCACTGAGGAACTCGAGCCGACGGATGCCGAGCGGATCGATCACTTCGCCCAACAGCCGCAGTTCTTCCTCCGAAGGAGGCTGGGTCGTCGCCACCGGATCGGCCGCGTCCATGTGGAATCCAGTCTTGGCCTGCACGTGGGCCTGGGTGACTCCCGGGTGCAGGTGTGTCAGCCGCATACGCCCTTGCTCAAAGTCGAATTGTCCCAGGTCGGAGACCAGGTAACGCGGCCCGCGCCCGTGTCGCCTGCGCGCGTCGTGTCCGAGTCCCGAACGAAAATCGAGCCGCTCGACAAACGTGATCCGCGAATGGCGTGGCACATAGAGACAGATGTCGCTCAAGACCGGTGTCACATCCGGGATCCCGCCCGTTCCGGGGAGCCTCATGCGCGGGCGGCGGTAGTCGGCTCCCGAGCGCGATGTTATTGAAGTTCCCGGCGGCATCGACCTGCCCCGGCCTGAAGAACTCCTTCGGCCTGACGCGCGGAAGCATGTCGACGGCCGCCGAGACAAACCCGTAGGTCACGAGCGATCGATCCAGCCATAGCGATTCGATCGTCGCCAGCCCCAAGGGAGCGCCATCCTGGCACAAGCTCTGCCCGATCGCCGAGGCGAAGGACACATTCGGCGCATGGGTCTTCCATGCCAGCAGGTAGCCAGCGGCCACAAGCGGTGTCGCCAAACCCTGCGCCAGCACTTCCCCATCGACCACCTGTCGCGCGATACACACGCACATCAGATCGGCCGCGGTCACCTCACCACCAGCCTCAGGCCTGGGCATTCCCGCTAACCTCCTGCCAGAGACGCGGGTCGACGTTCCCCCCGCTGATGACGGCCAAGCGTCTGCCTGAGGATAACCTCAAGCAGGCGGCAAGCGCCACCGCCGCCGAGGGTTCTGCTGTGACACTGCGGGCTGAGGCCCAATGCATCGCCTCGCGGATCTCTGCCTCTGAGACCAGCACCATGTCGTCCACGTGTTCCCGCACCAACGACAGTGTGATCGAGTCCGCTTCCACCGGGCCCGAAAGGCCGTCGGCGAGAGTCGGACGCTCCTCCACCTGGGCCATCGATCCGGTGTGGAAGTAGGCATGCAAGTAGGATGAGTTCTCGGGCAAGACACCGATGACCCGCAATCGCGGCCGGTAAGTCCCCAGGGCGACCCCGATTCCCGCCACCAGCCCGCCGCCGCCTACCGGTACGAAGACCGCCGATTCGTCCGCCGCGGAGAGGTCTCCCCACTGCGCTTCGATCTCCAGTCCGAGCGTCCCCTGACCCGCCACCACTTCGGCGTCATTGTAGGGCGAAATCCAGACGCCACCGCGCTCGGTTGCCAGCCGATGTCCCTCCGACTCGGCGACAGCGTAGCCGCCGTCCACCAGGCGGACCTCCGCACCGAGCGAGCGTATCCCTTCGACCTTTCGCGCCACTGCGTCCGCCGGGACGACGATCGTCGCCCGCGTGCCCAGGAGTCGGGCAGCGTAGGCCACGCCCTGTCCATGGTTCCCGGCGGAGGCAGCCACGATCCCGCGGCTCAGGTCATCAGGTGAGAGCAGCAGGCATCGATTCAACGCGCCGCGGAGTTTGAAGGAACCCGTGTGCTGCTCATTCTCGCACTTGAGCCAGATGCCCGTGGAGGGATCGCAGACGAGGGGGGTCTGCCGGACGAAGGGGCGCAGCCGTCGGCCGGCCTCTTCCACGCGGGAGCGATCAACCGCCGTCGGCGACATCCCGAACGGCCTGCCGGGCGACATCGGGGACATCGGTGATCAGTCCATCGCACCCGAGGAGCAGGAGCTCGCGCATCCGCTCGACCTCGTTGACCGTCCATACGTAGACGCGTCGGCCTTGGGTGTGTTGATCAGCGATGGTCACGCGGTCGGTCATCGAGTCCTGCGGGTGGTAGGCCTCGAAGGTTGTCAGGCGGCGAAGGGCCGCCTGCATCCATCCCTTCTGCCCGGGCCACACAAGCAGCCCCCTGGGGACCTCCGGCGCCAGCCGCCGCGCGGTCCACAGGGCGAACGGGTTGAAAGATGAGAGAAGCACCCGGCGCTCGAGGCCGTGGCGGCGCACGACCCGCACGACGGCTTCAGCGAGCCGATCGAGGACGCTCTCGTAGTTCTTCAGCTCGATGTTGATCAGCACACGCCGGCCGATTGCCTCGAACACTTCATCGAGGCTCGGGATCCGTTCACCCGCGAACCGGGGATCGAACTTCGCACCCGCATCCAAAGCCTTGAGGTCGGCGAGCCTGCATTCCGACAGCCTTCCACTGCCGTTGGTCGTGCGATCGAGGGTGAGGTCGTGATGCACTACAACGGCGCCATCGGCGGACAACCTGGCGTCGAGCTCGACGGCGTCGGCCCCTATCTCGGAGGCCAGCCGGAAGGCAGCCAGCGTGTTCTCGGGGGCCAGGCGCGACGCGCCCCGGTGGGCAATCACCCGCGGGCCGGGGCGCCACCACTCCGAAGAGGGAGGCTAGAGCTCAACGAAATAGGCTTCCGCCGCCCGGTCGAGCAGGTCCTTGGTCATCGCCGGTTCCACATTCATGTAGCGGGAGATGTCCAGGATCTGATCGCAGATATCGCGCGGATGGGAGGCGCGCAGCTTGCGGTTGCGCTTGATGTACCACTCCTGCAGCATGTACGCCAGGCCGCGGTCGGAGTAGGCGACGCCCTTGGCCTCGGCCACGCGCTTGAAGATCCCGCGGAAGTCCTCATAGGACGGATCGCCGACCTCGATCTTGTGGCGCAGCCGGCGCAGGAAGGCCTCATCCACCAGGTCGCGCGGAGGCAGGTTTGTCGAGAAGACCACCAGCACGTCGAAAGGAACCTCCACCTTGCGCCCGGTGTGCAGCGTCAGGTAGTCGATACGGTTCTCCAGCGGAACGATCCAACGGTTCAGCAGATCGCGCGGCCGCACTTGCTGGCGACCGAAGTCGTCGATCAAGAAGACGCCACCGTTGGCCTTCACCTGGAACGGCGCCTCGTAGAACTTGTTGACATCATCGAAGACCAGGTCGAGCCCGGCCATCATCAGCTCGCCGCCAACCACGACGAAGGGCCGCTTGATCTTCACCCAACGTGGGTCTCGCTTGGCGCCGGGCTTCAGCCCACCGGTACCGGAAGCCGAGGCGTCCTCATCGGCCGCCAGCACATGGTTGACCGAGTCGTAAAGCTTGACCACCTGGCCATCGATGTCGATGGCGAAGGGGATGTACATGTCTTCCTGAAGGATCATCGCCCCAATGGCGCGGGCGATCGTGGTCTTGCCGTTGCCGGGCGGGCCGTACAGAAAGAGCGACGTCCCAGAATTCACCGCCGGGCCGATGCGGTTGAAGGTTTTCTCCGAAAGGGTCAGATCGGTCAGGGCCTGGCGCATCAAGCGCGGGTGGACGGTCGGGCGGCCGCGGCTCTGGCGCCGGATCGAATCGTTGTACACGGCGAGCGGGACGGGGGCCGGGCCGGCGTACTGGCTGCGTTCGAGGGCCTCCCGCGCCCGGGCAATTCCGGCGCCGGTGATGGCGTACTGGTACGAGCCTTCCCCGAACCCGACCTGCGTCTTGACCTCGACGAACTTCTCGCGCTTCAGGGCCTCGAGGGTCTGGTCGACCATCCCGGCGAACGGGAGAGTGATCGCCTCCGCCACCTTGAAGCCGGTCTGGTAGCCGCGGAAGTAGAGGATCTTGAGCGCCAGGTCCTGGAGCCACAGCTCAGACAGGCCGGTGTCCTCGACGCGGCTGATCGGGGCCGGGACGAAACGCAAGTTGGAGGTGGTCGGTCCATCCGCGGCGAATGTCCCCCGGCCGGGCGTGCGTGGCAACGACATGCTTTCCTCCCATGCCCTCGAGCGCCAGCGGCAGCCCGCCCGTGTGTCCGGCCGGGTTCCGCCTGATTCCCAACGCGGGTCACTTCGGCGCGGATTATACCTTGCCCGACGCGAGGGGCAAGCGCCGCTTGCGGGTGCATGCCGGGCAGGCTACAATCGCTCCCTATGAGCCTGTCTGTCGTCATGCCCGTCTACAACGAAAAGGCCACCATCGAGACGATCCTCGCCCGGGTCGAATCCACCGGGCTGGCCACCGAGATCCTCGTCATCGACGACGGGTCCACCGATGGCACCCGCGACCTCCTGCGGCAGATCGCCCCCCGGCATCCCCAGCTCAAGCTCCACCTGCACGAACACAACCGCGGCAAGGGAGCCGCCATCCAGACCGGGATCCAGGCCGCCACCCAGGACCTGGTGCTGATCCAGGATGCCGACCTGGAGTACGACCCGCGGGACTACCCTGCCCTGCTGGCGCCCATCCAGGAAGGCAAGGCCCAGGTCGTATTCGGCTCGCGCTTCCTCGGCGGGCCGCGCCGCACGACGATGTTCTGGCACATGGTCGCCAACCAGCTGCTGACCTTCATGACCAACATCCTCTACAACAGCATCCTGTCCGACATGGAAACCGGCTACAAGGTGTTTCGGCGCGAGGTCATCCAGTCGATTCCCTTGCGCTGCCGACGCTTCGATTTCGAGCCGGAGATCACGGCCAAGCTCCTGAAACGGCGAGTGCGCATCTTCGAGGTCCCGATCTCGTTCAATCCGCGCGAGTACGACGAGGGAAAGAAGATCGGGTTGAAGGACGCCTTTGCCGCAGTCTGGACTCTGCTCAAGTACCGCTTCGTCGACTAACCCGCAGCTCGCACATCCGCCAGGTTGAACTGCAGGCTATCGTAGCCGCCGTAGGTATTGCGTTCAAGGCGGAATGCGACGTCGACGCTCCTCGGCAGCCCGGCAGCCAAATCCCCCATCCCGAATCCGATTGCGTCCCAGGCGCCCGTGCCGCGTTCCGCGCCCAGCAGGAGCTTCAGGTGTTTTCCGTCCGCGCCCACGGTGCGCGCCGAACGCACCCGCAAACCCCGCGCACCGAAGGTCGGAGCCTCGTTGCCGTACCCGCACGGCTCGA
The DNA here is from genome assembly GCA_963743255.1 of uncultured Chloroflexia bacterium. Taxonomy (GTDB): domain Bacteria; phylum Chloroflexota; class Anaerolineae; order Anaerolineales; family E44-bin32; genus DYJB01. The sequence goes on along the minus strand of CAVUPD010000010.1, from coordinate 275,143 downwards.
GCGACTCGCCGAACTCCATCAGGCGCCAGCCCAAGTGCTCCGGCCCCACCATGGCGTCGATCTCGACCGCCGGCGTCAGGTCGGCGCCGAGGAGCTCACGCGCGGCAATCGCCTGCAGCCGCTCCTCGAGGCGCTCCACGTCGCGCGTGGCGAGCGTGAAGCCGGCCGCGGCCGCGTGCCCCCCGTAGCGACTCAGCAGGTCGGCGCACTCATCCAGGGCGCGGCGTGATGTGGAATCCCGGAATGCTCCGGGCGGATCCGCGTGTCTCCGCCTCCCCGCGATGCGCGATGATCGCCGGCCGATAGCGCTCCTCGGACAGCCTGGCTGCCACCAGGCCGGCGATGCCTTCCAGGAAGTCCGGGTGCGCGGCGAAGATCAATGTCCTCTGGTCGCCCTGCTCCGCCATCCCCCGGGCCAGGTTCACCAGCTCACTGGTTGCCTGTCGACGATCGCGGTTGAAGGTCTCGAGCGCCTGAGCCAGCGCATCCGCTTCTTGAAGTGAATCCGTCGTGAGCAAGCGGTAAGCAGTCTCGGCAGAATCCAGCCTGCCAGCGGCGTTCAAGCGCGGGCCGATTCCGAAGCCCACGGAAGTGGCCTTCACGCTGGCGGACGAAATCCCGGCGACGGACATCAGTGCCTTCAGCCCCGGCCGGCCTGTCGAGCGAAGGCGAACGAGGCCGGCGCGGGCCAGGTCGCGATTCTCCCTCGCAGCGGCACGAGGTCGGCGATCGTGCCGATGGCCACCAGGTCGAGCAGATCCTGCGGATCGGGTCCGCCGAGAGCCTGCGCGAGAGCCTGGGTTACCTTATACGCCAGTCCGGCGCCGCTCAATTCGTCGAAGGGGTACGCGTCGCCCGGCTGCTTCGGGTTGACCACTGCGACCGCCTCGGGGAGGACGGACCCGGGCGCGTGATGGTCGGTAATGATCAGATCCAGTCCTAGTCTGCGCGCTGCAGCCGCCTCGGGGACCGAACGTGCGCCGCAGTCCACGGACACAACCAGCCGCGCCCCTTCCGCCGCCAGGCCGGCGAGCGCCTCTTCGGTGAGTCCGTACCCTTCGCGATAGCGATTGGGGATGAAGTGCACGACCTCGGCGCCCAGCTTCTTCAGGTACAGGACCATCAATGCCGTACCCGTCAGCCCGTCGGCGTCGTAGTCGCCATAGACGACGATCTTCTCCCTGGTCCGCAGTGCAACGCCCAGTCGGTCCACCGCGCCGCGCATCCCCAGCAACGAGAACGGATCGCTGGACGCCGATGACGGCTGGAAGAATGCCTCGGCGTCAGCCTGCGACTTTACCCCTCTCCGCCACAGCACGGCCTGTTCCGCCGGCCCGAAAGAGCGTAGCGCGTCTGCCACGTCAACGGGAACGGGGTCCGGCACAATCCAGCGTTTGGACAAGGGGTGTCTCCAGGATTGTTGGCGAGGAAGACGCGCCCGGCCCCGGAGGGGGGCCGCTGGGTTCTAAATTGGGGAGAGCTGGTCGTGGGGCCCGCCGAAGCGGGCCCCACGACACAGGGAAGGCAAGCCTACGCCCAACCCTGGTTCTTCATGAACTTGGTGATGATCGGGATCTCGGTCAGGTTGCCGCGGTACGAGTCAATTGCAGGCCAGAGCGTCGCCAGCCACAGGAGCGGCGCGCAGATGGCGCCGAACCCGAGGGTGACGGCGCTGACCAGAAAGATCACGATCCACAGCACGACGTTGAAGATCAGTGACTGCACGGCATGGAACTTGATGAAGGGGCGTGATTTCTTCTCCTCCATCAGCAGCACGATAATGGAAATCAAGGGGATCGGATAACCCAGCGCCGACCAAAGCTTGTCGTCGCTGGTCACACCGCTCATTCCGGACTGGTCAGTCATTTCCCTCTCCTTTGACTTTAGGTAATGTAGGCTGGGGCTCTGCCAAGCTTGGCACTTTATGTATTGTATCCCGCCCCGCTCAGGACGCAACCCTCTTGTACAACCCCACCGGTGCGGCGCGGTTGCACGCGGGAGAATCCGTCTCCGTGCTACCATTGCCCCATGCGCCTTGTCTTCATGGGCTCCCCCGAGTTCGCGGTCCCCAGCCTTCATGCTCTTGCCCGGGCCCACCAGGTCGTTGGCGTGGTCACACAGCCGGATCGACCTGCCGGTCGAGGGCGCGCCCTGACGCCACCGGCGGTCAAGGAAGCAGCCCTTGGCTTGGGCCTGCCCGTCTTCCAGCCGGCGCGCCTGCGTGCCCCTGACGCCACGAAGGAAGTGGCAGACTGGGCCCCGGATCTGATCGTAGTCGCCGCTTTCGGGCAGATTCTCCGTGAGCCGCTCCTCGACCTGCCGCGCTTCGGCTGCCTGAACGTCCATGCCTCGCTGCTGCCCCGTTGGCGGGGCGCTTCACCGGTACAGGCAGCCTTGAGGGCCGGCGATTCGACGACCGGGATCACGATCATGAAGATGGACGCCGGGATGGACACCGGTCCAATCCTGGCACAGGCCGCTTTGGCGGTGGAGGAGTCCGATACGGGCGGCACGCTGACGGCGCGTCTGGCGCCGCTTGGTGCCTCCCTGCTTCTTGACACGTTGCCTGGCTACCTCGGGGGCAACATCACTCCGCTGCCACAGATCGAGGCCCTCGTCACCCTGGCGCCGCTGCTCGCCAAGCAAGACGGGCGCCTGGACTTCACGCTGCGTGCGGAGGAGCTCGAGCGTCAGATCCGCGCCGATGATCCCTGGCCGGGCACATTCCTGGAATGGCAAGGGCGTCGAATTGGGATCTTGCGCGGACGGCGCGGTCTCCGCGCCGGAGGTTCCCGTTGGGGGACTCACCCAGTTGGGCGGCATCCCCGCCGTCGGCACGACCGAGGGCGTGCTTCTGCTCGAGTTGGTCCACCCCGCCGGCCGCCAGGCCATCTCCGGCGAGTTCTTCCTGCGCGGTGCGCCTGCTTTTGCCAGCGGTCATCTCGACATGCAGGGCGCCGACAGCTAGACTCGGAGTACCTTCGCCTGCACGGGAGTGGGAGTGAGCAGCCCGAGCACGCACAGGACCTTCGGCCCAATAGAGAATTGCGACGCATCGTCGCTTCACGCGGGCATACGCGCACTCCCGACCCGCTGTCTCCCTTGCGGCAGGGATGATTTGCGGACGACGTGAACAAGGCTTGCGTCGGCAGCGAGACGCCGGCCATCTCGCTGGTCGGAGCAGACCCGGACGGCTCTCCCGGCATGCGGGCCGAGGCCGACGGTGGGCATCGACCCCGGCGCGTGTATGGCCAGACGCATCCGCCTTGAGCCTGGTCGACGGCGACAGGTGCCTAGATGATCCTCGCCGGCGTGGGAGACTTCCTCTCGCGCCGGTCAACTAAGGATAGGAGCGGATTCATGAAGGTCGTGCTTGTCTTGTCCGACGCGCTTCGTGACGATATTGCCGCCGAGCGGATGGGCTTTCTCGAACACCTGATCGAGGCCGGGCAAGGGACACGCTACAGTGTGCGCGGCGAGCTGCCGACGCTTTCACGCCCGATGTACGAGACAGTCCACACCGGGCTCTCCGTGATAGAGCATGGGATCGTCAGCAACCAGATCGTTCGCCGCTCGTCGGTGCCGAATGTCTTCGAGATCGCCGTCCAGAACGGTCTCACGACGGCAGCCGCAGCCCACTACTGGTTCTCCGAACTGTACAACCGCGCCCCTTTCGATCCGGTGGACGACCGGGAGGTTGACGACCCGTCGCTCTTGATCCAACATGGCCGCTTCTACATGGAGGACAGCTACCCAGATCAGGACCTGTTCCTGACCGGCGCGTCGCTGGTAAGGAAGTACAACCCCGACTACCTGCTTGTCCACCCGATGGGTATGGACTACCTGGGCGACACCCTGGGGTCAGACACGCCGGAGTACCGCAATCACGCCATTCTCCAGGACGTGATCCTGGCCAATCTGATCCCCGAGTGGCGCCAGCGCGGCTATGCCGTGCTCGTCACGGGCGACCACGGCATGGGGGCGGACCACTCGCATGGAGGGACCACCCCGGACGTTCGCATGGTGCCACTCTACATCTTGCCCCCTTCCGGCGGCGGAAGAGGCAATACACGTGAGACCGTCTCGCAGCTTCAGCTGGCGCCGACGATGCTGACCCTCCTAGGGCTCCCTGTGCCGGCGACGATCAGGGCCTCGCCACTTGTGTAGGAGGTCCCGGGCATCTCGCTGGGTGAAGTGAGATCACCCGCTTGGGTTCGTTTCTGAACTCGGTGCTCCCGCGGACTCCATAGGCCTCCGGCGGAGGATTACGCCCCTGTGCGGCCCCTGCAAGTTGTCTGGACGCCTTGGTGCCGGAAAGCGCAGGATGCACCGTAGAGGCGCATCCAAGCCAATCATGGTCGCGGGCACGGACACCGGGCGTGCGGGGCCGCTACACCGCCAACTTGGCCCGCACCAATTCCTCCATAGCCATCACCAATGCCTCCTCTTTGCCAATGTCGACAATCGTGGCGGCGGTGTAGTCATGACACGCGTCGATCGAGCCGCCCACTTGCCGGGCGGCTTGAGGGACGAGATAGGCTAACCCTGGCATGGACCGGTCGATCAGGATCTTGCGCTCCAAAGGCGTGGGGAGCCGCATCGATGCCTTTGTCTGAGCCCATTCAAAGGATCCCAACCCCGGGACCTCTGGCGCCATGTTCTGGAAACCGACGATGTACTTCTCGGGGCTTACAAAACCCTCATTGCGGATATCCCAGCAGTATTCACCAATGATCTTGACGCCCATGGGAGCGAAATCGTCCCCGACCGAGAACCACTGGATATGTCCCGTTTCCCGGAAGCCATCTCGCATGAGCCGAGCCGTGGTCCTATGGTAAGCCGCTTGCTGAGTTCGCGCGCAGCTCCTCGAGACGGCGCTTCGCTTCCGGAAAGAGCCCTTCCAGACACACCCGTACCCCAAGGTCCGGCCCGTCTGCGTAGTACCCCACCCCTCCGAAAGTCGTCACCGCGATCGCCAACGGCGCCATCGGGACGGGCTCCCCAAAGCGGGTGAGCGAATAGATCTCCTTTCCCTGCTCATTCACATCGATTCGCACCTGGCCTTGCTCGATGGCACCCAGCAACGCAGTGCGGTTCTCTTTGACTAGCGTGCCTTCCCGGTCGTGCTCATCTCCCACAGCGCCCAGCACGGCCACGTGCGCCAGATCGCGGTCGGCCCCGTCCAGTTCAAGGGCGAAGAAGTAAGCCGCGGTGGACGCTGAGATGTCCATGTCGCCGGACAACCCAAAGAACTCAGTGGCGAGGTTGAGTACCTTGGGATCGGTGGGCTTCTGCGGGTGATGATGGTCCAAGATGAGTGTGGTGCGTCTACCCTGGTTGACATCGGAGATGACAGGCGCCGCCTGCCCTCCCAGATCCACATAGAAGATCGTGGACGGGAACCGATCATGAATGCGAGCCACAATCGGGGGATGCACGCGCTCGATGACAGATTCGGTGGGTGGAGAAGCCCGCCCGTGCGAAGGCGGTTTCCAGGATGGCCGCAGAGGTCAGTCCATCGGCATCGTTGTGGTGAACCAGGACCACCTCTGAGCCAGCAGCACGCATCAGCCCGATGCCCTTGCGGATCTCCCTGAGAAAGTCCTCTTTGCCCACGTCACATGCCTATCGTGGTTCGAATGACTTTATACCCCTCGGACTCCATGGCAGTCGCTATGGCGTTCTGCATCTCCTCGCCAGTGGTCAGGGCGTTCATGTAGCCGCCCCTGCCGCCGCCAGTCACTTTGGCGCCCAACGCGCCCATCCTCAGCGCCAGGTTGCACAGGTAGATCAGCTTCTCGTGGGAAAGCCCCATGGCGATCAAGATCTCGTGGTTGGCCGTCATGAGCGCCCCCACTTTCTCAAGATCGCCGGCCTCAAGGGCGGCCTTCATCTCGCCCACCTGGATTGTGATGGCTTCCATGCGGGACTTGAACCCCGCGGGGTCACCCGCCTTCATCTCGGCAATGTAGTCATCGCAGGAGCGCCGTATTGGCCGTGATGCCGCTATTGCCGAGCACGATATGGAGCGGCTTCCGGCAGGCGATCTTCTCGAAGTGCTTCTCCTCGCCCTTCACCCAGTACAGCAGGAGCCCGCCGTAGGTCGAGGCGGTGTTGTCCACCCCGCTCGGGATGCCGTGATAGGCGAACTCTCCCTCCCATCCCACGTGGTTGATCTGTTCGATGGTGTAGCCCAGCCCGAACTCTGCACTCAACGCTCTTGCCAGGGAAACGCAACTGGCGGCGCTGGCACCCACCCCGCTGCCTGCCAACAGGCTGCCGCCATAAGTGATTCGGATGGGCGTCTTCCGGACGTCGATCCTCATCACTTCGAGAATGCGGTTGATCGAGGCGGCTTGTTGGTCCTTCTTCTTATCCTTGTAGCCGGGCACTTCGACCCGGTGATCCTCCAACACCCAGCCTTCTCCGTCCATCCTCTCTACTTCTGCCGACGGTCTCAAAGGCGATGGCCGAGACAATGGCCGGGACCTCTTCGAGCACGAATTGATCGCCGATCAGAATGGTCTTCCCGAATGCCGACCCCTTTGCCATGCGTAGCTCCTTGTGCGAGTTCCTGGCAGGCCGATGAGTTCAGCGCAGCCGGGGAGGTATTCTAACTCTGAACGCAGCCTCGCTTTGGCAGCGCGGTGAGTTCACGAGGTTCACCCACGATGAGGGGATACATCGGCATGCCAAAGATTGCGACGCTCTCGCCAGGTTCACCTCCGCCATCGCTTCAATCCCTGACCGTGCAGCAGAATGTTCCGCCGCCCCAGGCACAACAGAGCGCTTGCCCAATCTCGCCGCGTGGACCACAATGTTCCAGGTCCTCGGATATGCCACGCCAAGCCGGTCGATCATCCCCGGGCGCGTCGGCCGCTCGGGGGCCGAGCGCAGCAAGCACTTGATCCTCCAGGACCCGCAGGAGGGCAGGGTGAAGGAGTTCGTCCTCGCGCTGGACCAGGGAACCACCTCCTCGCGAGCGATCGTGTTTGACTTGCGCGGCACACCCGTCTCCTCCGCTCAGCAGGAATTCCCTCAGCTCTTCCCACAGCCCGGCTGGGTCGAACACGATCCCGAGGCGATCTGGTCCAGCCAATTGACTACTGCTCGGCAGGCGATCGCCCGGGCGCACATCGACCCCGGACGCATCGCGGCGATCGGAATCGCCAACCAGCGCGAGACCACACTTCTGTGGGATCGCAAGACCGGTCAGCCGTTAGCCAATGCCATCGTCTGGCAATGCAGACGCACCGCACCCATGTGCGACCGCCTGCGGGCGGAGGGGTTCGACCAGGTCATCCGCGAGCGGACTGGTCTGGTCGCCGATGCCTACTTCTCCGGGACCAAGCTGGCCTGGTTGCTGGAGAACGTGCCCGACGCGCGGGGTCGTGCCGAGCGCGGCGAATTGGCCTTTGGGACGGTGGACACGTTCCTGCTGTGGCGCCTGACCGCCGGGCAACAGCACGTGACCGATCCGTCGAACGCCTCCAGAACGATGCTGTACAACATCCACACCCTCACGTGGGACGAGACGATCCTCGACCACTTGGGGATCCCGGTTTCCCTGCTTCCCAGCGTGAGGCCTTCGTCCGAGGTGTACGCTGCGACGGAGCCGTCGCTCTTCGGGGCAGCCATTCCGATCGCCGCCATCGCCGGAGACCAGCAAGCGGCCCTCTTCGGTCAGGCGTGTTTTGCACCCGGCATGGCCAAGAATACTTACGGCACGGGCTGCTTCATGCTGCTCAATACCGGAGGCCGAGGCAATCGCCTCGCGCCATGGGCTCCTGACCACCGTCGGATGGCAGATGCGGCGAACCGGCGGGTCCCCGGAGGTCACCTACTGCCTGGAGGGAAGCGTCTTCATCGCCGGCGCCGTGGTGCAGTGGCTGCGCGACGGGCTGCGGATCCTCTCGTCCAGCTCCGAAGTTGAGCCGCTGGCCCGCAGCGTCGAAGACAACGGCGGGGTGTACTTCGTGCCGGCGTTCGTCGGCTTGGGCGCGCCCCACTGGGATGCGTACGCGCGCGGGACGGTCGTCGGCCTGACACGCGGCTCGTCGTCCGGGCACCTGGCACGCGCCGTGCTCGAGTTCATCGCCTATCAATCCGCCGACGTGCTCGAGGCCATGGCGCGCGACTCCGGCCGGGAGCTCGAGGCGCTGCGCGTCGATGGCGGCGCAGCACGCAATGATCTGTTGATGCAGTTCCAGGCCGATGTTCTGGGCAAACCCGTGCAGCGACCGATCGTGAATGAGACCACCGCCCTGGGCGCGGCGTATCTGGCAGGCCTGGCCGCCGGGGTCTGGGCCTCGCCCGACCAGGTCGCCGCGGCGTGGCAGTTGGAGCGAGAGTACTTGCCGAGCATGTCGTCCGACCAGCGCGGCTTCCTGCTCAACTCCTGGCGCCGCGCCGTCGAACGCAGCCGCGCATGGGCCGCGCCCGAATGAGAGGCACCGCGTGAGCATCCAGATCATTCGCACGCCCCACCCTCCGGAGGCGTACCTGGTGCAGATCGCGGAGCTGCTTCAGGGCGGAAGGTTATCCCGGGGACGAGGCCGCCATTCGGCGCCGGCTCGGTCTGCTGCCGCGGGAGGACCGGATCCTGATGGCCGTCGAGGGCGAGCGCCTTCTGGGCTTTGCCCATCTGCGCATCGCCCGCGATCTGGCATCCGATGAGACGGCCGAAGTCGTCTCGATCGTCGTCCGCCCCAACCATCGACGGAGTGGCATCGGTCGATTGCTGGTGACGGCCGCGGAAACGTGGGCCCGGCAATCCGGTCGTGCGCGCCTGCTGTTGCGCACCGACGTTGTCCGGACCCCGGCCCACGCCTTCTACGTTTCCCTCGGCTACCAGAAGGCCGCAACGACGGTGGACTTTGTCCGTGATCTGACGATCGAACGCCGTGCCGACGCGCCCACCATCCCGCCCTCGGGCGCCAACCGTTGACAGTCGCTTCGACTGTGGGACAATCGGTCTGCCATGCCCGCTTTCTCCACTGAACTCCTCGTCATCGGCGGGGGCGCAACCGGACTCGGCGTTGCCTGGGACGCCTGCCTGCGAGGCATCAAGGTCCTGCTCGTCGAGCAATCGGATCTGGGCCAGGGCACATCCGGTCGCTACCACGGGCTGCTGCATTCCGGCGGGCGATATGTGATTTCCGACCCCTCTTCGGCGCGTGATTGTGCCCGCGAAAACGAGATCCTTCGCCGCCTGGCGCCCTCGACCATCGAGGACACCGGCGGATTGTTCCTGTCCGCCCCGGCCGATCCCCCGGAGTTCCCCGATCGCTGGCTCGCTGCCTGCCGCGAAACCGGCGTGACCGCCGAAGAACTCAGCGTCTCCCAGACTCTGCACAATGAGCCGTTGCTCAACCCCTCCGTGAAGCGCGCATTCCGCGTCCGCGATGCGTCACTGGACTCGTTCGATTTGCTGCACCTGCTCGCCGCGGCAATCCGCGGCGCGGGCGGCCAGATCTGGTTACGTCATAAGGTAGAGCGGTTGTTGATGAGCGGCGGGGCGGTCACCGGGGCAAAGGTCGTCGACCGTTTCACCGGCGAAAGCAAGCAGATTGGCGCCCAGGTCGTTGTCAACGCCGCAGGCCCCTGGGCGAAGGGGGTTGCCTCCCTGGCTCATGTTGACCTTCCGATCGCCCTTGGGCGGGGGGCCATGATTGCGATGGCCTCCCGTCTGGTCAACACCGTCGTCAATCGCTGCAAGCCTCCTTCGGACGGAGACATCCTCGTTCCGGTCGGCACGGTCTGCATCCTGGGCACGACCGATGAAGCCGTCCGCTCTCCGGACGACATGACCATCGCGCCCTGGGAAATCGACTTGCTGCTGGCCGAGGCCGAGGTGCTCGTGCCGGGGATTGCCACACACCGCGCCTTGCGCGCCTGGTCCGGCATCCGGCCGCTGTACCGGCCCGCGCCGGCGACAGGCGCCGAGACGCGCGACTCTACCGCGCGCCCACACGATCCTCGATCACGCCGCAACCCACGGCGTCCCCGGCCTGGTCAGCGTCATCGGCGGCAAGCTCACCACCTTCCGCCTGATGGCCGAAGAAGTCATGCGGACGGTTGCGCCCCAGCTCGGCGCTCCCTCCACCTGTGCGACGTCCCACACGCCGCTCGAGCCCGCCGGCCGCACGTACCACCGTCTGCCCCGGCGCCTCGAGCAGATCGAGCATCCGGCGCACACGCCGTACACGTCTGTTGTTTGCGAATGTGAGCTCGTCACGCGCTCCGACCTCGAAGCCGCGCTGCGTTCGACCGAGAGTCCAGACCTGGACGACCTGCGCCGCGATTTGCGACTCGGAATGGGACCCTGCCAGGCGGCGTTCTGCGGATACCGCGCGGCCGGGCTAGCGGCGAGGGCGCTCCTTTCCGCTCCACCCGATGGCGGGTTGTCTGAGTTCCTTCAGGAACGCTGGCGCGGGCTGCGCCCCCTCGCCTGGGGACACACGCTTCGCCAGCTCGAGTTTTCCCGGCGCATCGCGACCGAACTCCTGGGACTCCCCGGCGCAGGGGAGGGCTCATGATCGATCTGCTGGTGATCGGCGCAGGCCTCACCGGCCTGTTTGCCTCCTGGCTCGCTGCCCGCAGGGGCGCTCGCACCATGCTGATCGCCTCCGGTCGAGGCGGGCTCGAGCTATCCAGCGGGTGTCTGGGTGTTTTCTCCGGGGAACTCGCCGCGCAAGGCGATCCAGACCTCCAAACGCCCTCACCCTTATGCATTTGTCGGGGTCGACGCGGTCGAACGCGCACTCGAGTCGCTTCTGCCGCTTCTGGACGCCGAAGGTCTTCCGTACGCCGGCAGCCTCGAAGCGAACATGCTGCTCCCGACTGCCTCGGGCCGGACGATCCCCGCGGCTTTCGCTCCTGCTGCCCTCGCCAGCGCCAGCCTCGCTGTTCCGCAGCCCGTCACGATTGCAGGCTTCACAGGATTCCGCGACTTTGACTCAGCCCTGGCGGCCCGCATGCTGGGCGCCGGCCTCCAACGTCCAGTCGCCTCGATTGACTTGCCCCTTCCCGGGCCGACCCCTCGCCGCGATCAGTATGCGACCGATCTCGCCCGCCTGTTCGAAGACCCGTCTTGGCGCGAGACGGCCGTGCGCGCCTGGCGGCCTGCCCTGGTGGGCGCCTTCTCCTCGGCCTGCCCGCAACGCTCGGCCTTCGGCTCCACCAATCGGTGTGGCAGGATCTTCAGGATCGGCTGGAGCTGCCGGTGTTCGAGATCCCGACGCTGCCTCCATGCCTGCCCGGCCTGCGGCTCGAGTGGGTGCTTCGCCGGGCCTGCCAGCGGGAAGGCGTAGACTTCCTCGAAGGCGCACCGGCCGTCGGACGGGTGGAGCGCCGTCAGTCGCGCGCTCGCGTCGCAGGCGCAGTGGCGATGGCGGCGGGCGGCCCGCAGGCATTCGACGCCGGCGCCGTCGTGCTCGCCAGCGGCGATTTCCTCCACGGCGGTCTCGTCGGTCGCCAAAACGGCCTCGTCCAGGAGAGCGTGTTCGACCTTCCGGTCGTTCACAACCCTGATCGATCGACCTGGGTGTCGCCCCACGCCGGCGACACGCAGCCGTACGCGAGTTTCGGTCTGCGCGTGGACGCCTCGATGCGTCCGCTGGACCCGGGCGGCCAGCCGATGTTCCCCAACCTGTTCGCCGCCGGAGGTTTGCTCGCCGGTGCGCGGCGCGCCGAGGAGGGCTCGCGGCAGGGGATCGCGCTGGGCACCGCCTTCCGCGCGGTCGAGTGCGCCCTGGCATGACCCACCTCTCACCGGCCCTCACCGCGGATCTTTGCCTCAAGTGCAACATCTGCACGGCGGCCTGCCCGGTCGCGGCGGTCACGGACCTGTTCCCGGGGCCCAAGGCCGTCGGCCCGCAGGCGCAGCGATTCCGTCACCCGGACCTCCCGCCGCCCGATTCGTCGGTCACTTGGTGTTCGGGCTGCGGGACGTGCACCCGCGTGTGCCCGCATGGCGTTGCCATCGCTGAGATCAACATCCAGGCCAAGGCACGCCTGGCCGAGACGCACGCGCCGCCGCTGCGTGACCACGTGATCTCGCGGCCGGAATGGCTCGGGTTCGCCGGGAGCCTGGCCGCCCCGATTGCCAACCCGATCCTCGGGCTCGCCCCGGCGCGCTGGGCGCTCGAGAAGGTTCTCGGCATCGACCGCCATGCGCCCATGCCGCCGTTCGCGCGCCGAACGCTCCGCGCCCGACTCCGGTCGCGCTGCCTCCCCGAACCACCCGCCGAGACCGCCAATGTCGTCGCCTACTACCACGGCTGCAGCACCAATTACTATGAGCCGGAGCTCGGTCAGACGGCCATCGCCGTTCTGGAACGACTGGGATGGCATGTGATCCTCCCGCCTCAGCGGTGTTGCGGCCTGCCGCTTCAATCCAACGGCTTCTTCCCGGCCGCGCGCCGACAGGCGAACACCAACATCCGCTTGCTGTTGCCCTTCGTCGAGGCCGGCATCCCAATCGTCGGCACCTCCACCTCGTGCACGCTGGCGCTCAAGCACGATTACCGCAAGATCCTCGGCGTCGAAGGCGAGGCGGCCGAAGCGGTCGCGCGGAGCACGTTCGACCTGTTCGAGTTCCTCGACGCACGCCTCGGCCAGGCGCTCGACCGCGCCGAACTGGCGCCGATCGAGGCGAGCGCGCTCTACCACCCGCCCTGCCAGCTCAAGAGCCACTTCATGGGCACACCGGCGGCGCGCGTGCTGCGCCGCATCCCCGGCCTCCGCCTGGTCCTCTCCCAATCCGAGTGCTGCGGCATCGCCGGGACCTACGGCCTCAAGCATGAGAAGTTCGAGGTCGCCCGAGCTGTCGGAGAAGGGCTGTTCGAGCAGACCCTGCAATCGGGGGCCGAGTTCGTGTTGAGCGATTCGGAGACTTGCCGCTGGTGGATGGCACAACACGCCCATCGGCCGGTGATCCACCCGATCGAGCTTCTGGCCAAGTCCTTGCGTCTGCCATGAGTCATCGCCTGACTTTCCTGCGCCACGGCCAATCGATGGCCAATCGCGACGGGATCGTTCAGGGCCACCTGGATTCCCCGCTCTCCGACCTTGGGCGACAGCAGGCTGAGGCTCTCGCCCTGGCCTGGGCGCACAATCCACAACGGCACACCCTGATCATTTCCAGCCCCTTGCTGCGGGCACGGGAGACGGCTTCGATCCTGTCGGCCCGTCTGGGCGTCCCGATCGAGTTGGACCCGGATTGGAAGGAGCGGGATCTGGGGCGTGCGCAAGGGATGAGCGTGAAGGAATTCATGAGTGCGCCGCGTGGGCGCACCGCCCGACCGCCGTTTGCGGTTGCCTACGAGGACGGCGAGGGCACCTGGGACTTGTACCTGCGGGCAGCGGCGGCCGTCCAGTCTGTCGTACGCAGGCCCCCGGGCAGCTATTTGGTCGTCTCACATGGCGGCATCCTCAATTCGGCGCTGCGCGTGATCCTGGGGCTCGCCCCGGGACCTGGGCATGCGCCACGCATCGAGTTCGGGAACTGCGGCTACGCAGACCTGAGCATGGATACGGACGGCGCCTGGACAGTCCACGCACTCTGCAACCCCATCGACACCTCCTCGCCCGACGAGGCTGAGCAGTGAGCACCGGAAGACCCGTCGATCTCCTCCTGTTGGACGGGAAGATCAACACCCTGGATCCGTCGCACGGGGTCGTGCAGGCCCTGGGCATTGCTGACGGCCGGGTGGTGGCCGTGGGTACGACGGAGGCGATCCGCGCGCTGGGGGGGGTGGGCACGCAAGTGGTCCATCTGTATGGCAAGAGCGTCCTGCCCGGATTGATCGACGGGCATTTGCACCTCGAGCACCTGGCGTTCAGCCAGACGAGGGTCGATTGCGAGACCCCGACGCTGGAGGAGTGTCTGGCGCGCGTCGAGGAGCGCGCGGGCGCGGCGGCTGCCGGAGCCTGGGTCCTTGGCCACGGCTGGGATCAAAACCGTTGGGGCAGCTTTCCAGATTGCAGGAGCCTCGACAGCGTCTCGTCCGGCCATCCGGTGTACCTGACCGCCAAGTCGCTGCATGCCGGATGGGCGAATTCCTTCGCCCTGGGTCAGGCCGGGCTTGAAAGCCAGACGCCCGACCCGGCCGATGGATCTCTGCGACGCGATGCCCGTGGCGAACTGACGGGCATCCTGGTGGAGGGCGCCATGGCGCTCATCGCCCGCGCCATCCCGAAGCCGAGTATGGATGACACCGTTGCGGCGATGGAGGCCAGCCAGTCGATCTTGTGGCGGGACGGGCTAACCGGTGTCCACGATTTCGACGGCCCGACGTGCTTCCAGGCGCTTCAGCTGATGCAAGCGCGCGGCCGACTCGGCCTGCGCGTCCTGAAGAGCATCCCTCTCGAACTGCTCAACTCGGCCGTGGCGCTCGGCCTGAGGTCGGGATTCGGCGACGATTGGCTCCGCATCGGAGCCGTCAAGGTCTTCGCCGACGGTGCGCTTGGGCCTCGAACCGCGGCGATGCTCGCGCCATACGAAGGGGAGCCGGACAATCGCGGCACATCGCTCCAGGACCGGGAGTCGCTGTTCGAGATCGGGCGGCGCGCGTTGACCGCCGGTCTTTCGTTGGCCGTCCACGCTATCGGCGACCATGCGAACCATGAGACGCTATTGGCTTTCGCTGCGCTCCGCCGCGATCCGATCGCCGGCACCCTGCCCGCTATGCCCAGCCGCATCGAGCACGTTCAATTGTTGCACCCCGATGACGTCGCGGCACTTGCCGGCCTCGGGCTGGTAGCCTCGATGCAACCGATCCACGCAACTTCGGACATGCTGATGGCCGATCGCTACTGGGGCTCGCGCACCCGCACCAGTTATGCCTGGCGAAGCCTCGAGGCCGCCGGGACCATCCTGGCCTTCGGATCCGATGCGCCGGTGGAAAGTCCGAACCCGTTTTGGGGATTGCACGCCGCCGTCACGCGACGCAGGCACGACGGATCGCCGGGGCCGGAAGGGTGGATTCCTGAACAAAGGCTCACGAGGGAGTTTGCGCTGCGCGCCTTCACCGCCGCCCCGGCGTCGCTCGCCGGGCTCGCCGGCAGGCAGGGGACTCTGCGCCCGGGATCGTTCGCCGATCTGATCGTGCTCGATGAAGACCCGCTCACCTGCCCCGAGGACCATCTGTTCGCGCTTCGCGCCACGCGGCACGTTGGTCGACGGACTCTGGCGCTTCCGCGATTTCTAGGCGCGGCTGGCCCGGGGGCCGAGCCGGCGTACATCTCCGGAGCGAACCGTGATCCCCAACCCGTCGGTGTGCTCCAGCAGCGCCAGGACGTACTTGCGGGACGTGTCGAACTCGTCTCGGATCCGCGCCACCGTGGCCTCGCCTTCTCTCGCCAGGAGAGCTTGCACCCGCTGCACCAGCTCATCGTACGCCCTCGAAGAGAAGGTCACGTCCGCCGAAACCTGGACGAGGGCACGGGTCGCCACCAGGAAGGCATAGGCCTCCTCGCCCACCTCGTCGACCAACTCCTTGACCGTCGGCGGGGAGAAGCGCGCGGCGTCGAGGCGCGATTGGGCGCGCTCGATCCTGGCTTGATCCGCGGCCGAGGGCGTGGGCGTATGCTCCGCCAGCGCGATCGCGCCGGCGGCCTCTCTGAGCAGGCCGTCCCGAATCCAAGCATCCAGACACACGCTGAACACTTTGCCCTCCAGGCCGAGGCGGCTCTTGAGCTCCTCGCGCGGCATCCCCAGCCGAAGCGCATACATCGCATGGTAATCGCCTAGCAGGGAAGCCGCTCGCCGCGAGTTCGCCTGCCACGCCTCCTGCCGCGATGACCAGGCTGTCGACCGTCGTCCCGCCCGTCTCCCCGCGCAGCTCCTTCAATTGACCGGCATCCATGAGTTGGCGCGCAAGATCAAGCGCTCGGTCCATGTCCAGATCGGCCGATTCGGCCAGCGTGCGGAGCGTCGCCGGGCCGCCGACGCGGGCTGCTTCGAGCAGCGCCTCCTGTGGCTCGCCACCCAGGATTCGCTCCAGGCGTGCGAGCACCTCCGCGTCTCGCCGCCGGTGGAGCCTTCCGGGAAGCGGGTCAACGATGCTCCCCCCACCAAGCGTTTCCCCCGGGGAAGGTCGACGGATGACCAACCGTTCCCCGCGCCCCGCGACCGCGGGTTGCCTCAAGACCAGCTGCGCCCAGCCCTCCTCGCCCGGCAGTATCCGGTCTGTGTCGAGCAGCCGCACCCTCCCCACCCGCTGCGCCGTTCCGAGGAAGACCTTGACTTCAAGATTGTGCGTGATCGGGGTCGTCGCCTCCGGCTGGCAGTGCAACCGCACATCCAGGAGCCGACTCCCCGGCAGGGTCCCCGGCAGTCCCAGGACCTCCCCGCGGTGGACGGCTTGCGCCTCCACCCCACTAACGTTCACTGCCACGCGGCTGCCCGGGCGAGCACGTTCGAGCCGGCTGCGGTAGCTTTGCAGGCCCCTGATCCTGCCACGCAGACCTGACGGTGCGAACTCGACGTCCTGGCCGACGTCCAGGCCGCCATCCACCAACGTCCCGGTGACCACCGTGCCAAAGCCGGCCATCGAGAACACACGGTCCACCGGCAAGCGCGGCCGGCCCCGGTCCACGCGGGGCGGCGTCTCTCGCAGCACGCTGGCCAACTCTTGACGCAGCCTATCCAGACCCGCACCGGTCTTCGCCGAGACAGCCACCACGGTCGCGCTGGCCAACCGAGAGTCGGCCAGCAACGCGCGCACATCCGCCTCGACCATCTTGAGCCAATCCTGGTCCTCGACGAGGTCTGATTTCGTCAGGACGACCACGCCGCGTTCGACTCCCAGGATCGATAGAATGGCCAGGTGTTCGCGCGTCTGGGGCATGACGCCCTCATCTGCGGCAACCACCAGCAGCACGGCATCCATTCCGGTCACGCCGGCCAGCATGTTCTCAATGAAGTCTCGGTGTCCGGGGACGTCGACGATTCCCACCGACTCGCCACCCGGGAGGGTCATCCAGGCGAAGCCGAGGTCGATCGTCATCTTTCGGTCGAGTTCTTCGCGCAGGCGGTCGGGATTGATCCCGGTCAGGGCATGAACGAGTGTGGATTTGCCGTGATCGACATGCCCTGCCGTTCCGACAACGTGCATCCCGTTCCACTCCGCCGCTGCGGTGTCAGCGCGCCCGGCGCGGTTCCTTGGCCGGTCGTTCGCCCTCCATCACCCAGCCGCGAACCAATGCGTGCAGCTCGGCGAGACGCGTACGGGCATCCGCCTCGATCGACTTCAGCCGCTCGTCGTCGCTCGTCAAGCGCTCCTCGTGGGCGGCCACGCCGGCTGAGAGCTTCTCGTGGCCACGCGCGTGCTCACGCCACTGTTCGTCCAGCGTGAGTTTGTGCCCATTCCAGCGCTTCGAGTTCCTCCGCCAGAAACGACGTCCACTCATGCTTCAGGCGATCCTCGGCCAGCCGCTGCATCTCCGTGACCTCGTTGATTCGGCGCTCCGTCCGCTCCATCAACTGGGCCAGGTCGTCGCGCAGCTGTCGGAGGCCGCGGTATGTCTCTTCGTATGCCAGGATTCGCTCATCGATCTCGCCCGATCGTTTCTCGAACGACGCGAACCGGCGCTCCCAGTCCCTCCAGGTCCGATCCTGCTCGGCTTGGCGTAGATTCTGTTGCTCCAGCCACAACCCCTGCAACTGTTGTCGTTCGCCTTCGCTGGACTTCAGCTCGCTCAGCCTGGTCTCCAGCCGTCGGGTCTGATCCTCCAGCAGCTCGGCCTGCACGGTCAACGCCTCTATTCGCTCACGATGCGCGGCAATCCCAGCCTGCGCCTCCGCCGAACGTTTGGCCTCCTGTCGCTGACCATCGTCCAGCGACGCCAGCGCCTCGGCTCGATCCCCGTCGCGCGCCATCAGGACCTCGAGCTGCTTGCGGAGTGAGTCCAGCGTGCGGGTGATTCTCGAGCTCCTCCTCGCGCCGAGCCTCGAGCGATTGCTGCACCTCACCCAGGAGCCCCAGATCCATCCGGATCTCGGCGAGCGCCCTGCCCGTCTCCTCTGTGTCGGCGGCGCGCAGCTGCTGGAGCGACTTTTCCTTGGCACTCCGCCGCTCCTCCGACTCTCCCAGCAGCCGGGAAACTTCTTGGCGATGCTTGTGCAGCGAATCTTCAAACTGCTGCAGGCGCGAGGCCGCCGCCGTCACCCGTGTGACATCGGCTGAAAGCTCCTGCCCCTGGCGCGACACCTTGGCGACCGCTGCCTCCAGGTCATGCACACGTTCTGCCACCTTAGAAGCGTGCTGCACGGCCTTGGCGTGCTGTTCTTCCAGCCATGCGAGCCGCTGCTCGATCAGCCCGGGCTCCATCGAGTCTTCACGCTCCTTCCAGGCCTCCGACCCTAGCCGCCCGAGAGGCCGACCAGGCCGGACAGCGCCCCCACGACCCAAGGATACAGCAGTTGAGGAAACAGCCCGAGGAGCAGGCACAGCAGAATCCCCGCACCCAGCATGAGCCGCTCGGGGATGGAACCCAGCGGGAACGCCAATTCGCGGGGCGACCGCAAGACCGTGCTCGTCCAGCGCACCGCAGCCAGCGACACTGCGCCCAAGGTCCCGACCACCGCAAGCGCGGCGCTTCCCCCGCCGGCCATGACGGCCCAACGTCCCGGGAAGCCCGCGGTCAGGGGGAAACCTGCCAGCGAAAACAACCCGACCAGGACCGTCGCGGTTGCCAGAGGCGCATGGTATCCGATTCCCGAAAGTTCTTCGGCCGTGTCGCCTGCTCCGCCGTTCTGCAGCACCGAAGCTCCGAGCGCCCAGACGGCCAGGCTGACGACCCTGGCCCCCGAGAGTCCGAGCGCGAGCTCGTATCCCCCGGAACTCATCGCCGAGAAAGCGAGCAGGATGACTGCGGTGTCGGCCAGCACGGCATAGGCGGCCGTGCGCGCCAGGCTGCGCTGAGAGAGGGCCCACAGCGCAGCGAAGCCCGCGATCCCCATCCCCACCCAGCGCGCCGCCACGAAGAGCATGGCGTTCTCGCGCAGCCATGCGTAGGCATCAAAGAATCGAAACACAGTGAACAGGGCGCCGGCCTGCGAGATCAGAATGACGAATGCCAGCGCGTACGGGTGGCTATGGCCGGCAGTCGATGGCAGCCACAGGTGAAACGGTGGCGCAGCGAGCAGTAGACCGAACCCGAGAACTGCCAGGGCCGTCGCCGTGCGCGCCGCCTCGGCCGGCACAGCGCCCGCGCCGAGAAGGTCGGCTTGCCAGCCTGCAGTCAGCAGCGCCAGCATCCCCAGCGTGTACAGGACCACCATGCGCAGGGGGGCGCGGGAGCCGGGACGCTCAGGTGGATACAGAATGAGGACGGCGACGAGCGCCATTCCTTCCAGGAAGACCGCCGCGTACAGGAACGGCACGACCATTAACGAGGCCGCCACGAGCGCGACCATCAGCAACCCGGCAGCGTAGAAGAGACGACCCGGTTTGGCGACATAGCCGCCGGCGAAGAGGAACGCTGCCGCCATGTAGACAAATCCGACAACCAGACGGTTCGCCTCTCCGAGCACAAGTGCCCGGCCCACGATCGTCCACGTACCTGAGACCTTGATCGGGAGCCCGAGGATACCCGTCGCCACATCGGGTCGGATCGCGACGACGAACACCGCCGCCAGGCCCGCGCCGCCGCTCGCCAGCAGCCATGCGGCCACCGGCTCCTTGCGCAGAAAGACGACCAGGATCGCCAACGCCACCGTGAGGGCGAGCAAGGCAAGCGGCGCGTTCACGGGGAGGCGTCACCGCTTGTCGGCGTTAGGACCAGCAGATAGGCCACCACCATTGCGATCAACACCGGTACCCCGATGATCAGACCGTGCAGCGCGATCGCCGTCTCGACCATCGTGTACCCGATCTCGAATCCCCCGATCATGGCCATCAGCCCGGCCCCGACCCGCAGCGGCTCCTCCGAAAGCCCCACCTGCAGCAGGCCCAGCCCGATCAACAAGCCGGCGCCATCCGGCACTCCGGGCGCAACGCCCGGCGCGGACCCCATCACGCTGCGCGCCAGGGCGACGGATGCCAGACCGACGAGCAGTACGGCCACCAGGCGAAACACCATCCCCGACGGGACGCCGGTCGGTGGAGAGCCCTCTACTGCGCCGGGGCCGGCAGGGGTGACCGCCAGGATCCCACAGACACAGATGCCGACGATAACGTAGGCGAAGACCAGCGCCGTTGGCAGCGAGGAGAACAGGATCGCGGCGCAAACGAACTGGATGAACAAGGCCGGGATCACCACCCTGCGGCGCGGGACAAGCACGCTCGCGCCGCAGGCAACTCCAGCAACCCAGGCGATCAAGAGGCCGGCCGCGCCGGCGAGGGTCGTCATAACGATCCGCCCTGCAGGACGAGGGCAACGGCCAGCAACGCCACCAGCACCCAAAGGAACGCGCCCTCCCCTTCGAGCGCCTCACCGATCCCGCGTACGGCGGCCATCGTCGCCCGATAGAGACGCCACACACCCGCGTACAGCGGCGTTGGGTCCAACCATGCCACGAGTTCGCGTCCAGCGTTGAACTCGCCGCGCCTCCAACCGATCGCGGCGCCACCATCCGAAGCCCAAACCCAGCACGACGACCAGCAATCCGGCGATGCCGGGGACGGTCGGCGGCTGCCGGATCAAAATGCCGTAGCCAGCAAGTGCCAGGCCCGGAAGGGCCAGCCCCAAGCCATAGAGCGTCTTGACCAGTGTCTCGCCTTTCGGCCACGGTTCTTCGGCACGGAGCGCAAGCCTTGCCAGACCCGTCACCGTGAACACCATCGACACCAGGCCGAGGACAGCTCCGAAACCCGAGAGGATGTTCAGCCTGGCGGGGACGATCCCGGCCACCACCGCGCCCCCCGCCGTCCAAGGCAACCCGATCAGGAGGACGCACGCCAGAAGAGGCCACAACCGATGCCAGGGAGTCCGCAGCTCCGTCAGCGAGGCAACCACTGCGACCGTCACCATGATGACCGCCGACGCGCCCAGCGCATAGGCCGGCCCGGCGGGGTGATTGACTGCGCTCACCAGGCCGATGCCGGCCACGGCGAGGATCAAGGAACTGCGACCGCGGATGGGATCAGCGTTCAGGAACCAGCGGACGCTGCCGACCACACCACCCAAAGCACCAGCCATGAGCAGCCAGGTCGACACTCCGGCAGGCATCGTATCGCCCAGCGTGCGCGCCAGGACGGCCATGGCGGCTGCGGGAGAGAGAATGCGCATCAGGGTCCCCAGCCCCCGACGCACTTGCGGCAGCGGAGAGGTCGTGAAGTGCAGCGGGAAAAGTCCCAGCCGGAGCAGAACAGCCAGAGAAAGAAACGCTGTCGGGAGCAGCGGGCCGGGGCGGGCTCCAAACGGCAGCTCGAGCGTGCCGGCGAAGGACGCCGCCGCGGCGGCCAGGGCCAGGAGCGTTCCGCTCATGTCAATCGCCAGCCGGCCGACAAGGAGCTGTGCGCCCGAAGCATCCTCCACCCGGGCGAGAAGATACAAGAACGAAACGAGGTCGATCATCATCCAAAGGATCGCGACCGACAACAGGTTGCCGGCCATGATGGCCAGCAGGGACAGTGCGGTATAGCCGAGCATCAACGTTCGGGAACCGGCGGCCCCGGCTGCCGGTCGCGCCGCCGCCGTCAACAAGACCGCCAGCAGCCCGGTCGCGACGGCATACAGAATTCCCCACGTGGTCTGATCGAGGCTGATTTCCAGCCGGGAGGCGAATAGGCTCGCCGGCCTCCAGGTGGACAGCTCAAACCCGGCCGGCAGCGAAGGTAAGATGAACAGGACACTCAACCAGGAGAGGAGCGCGAAGGTCGTCGCCATGCCCCAGGACATCCGCTCGGCCTGACGGCGAGTGAGCCAGGTGATCCCGGCGCCGATGAGCAGCAGCAGACTGGGGACGAGTGCGATCAAGGAAGGCTTCCCGAGGGACGGGTTTCGGGGAAGGATACCACGTCCACCCCCGTCGACGACTGTGTTAGACTGCCGCCGGAGCGCAGATCCCCATGACGGCATACGTGCTGAGGCTATTCCTCAAACCCGTGCACGGCCAGCCGATGCGCGACGTCCCTTACGTGGACGCCGTCGCAGGCAAGGGATTGGCGGGCGATGTCTCCTTTGGCCGGACGAGCCGACAAATCCTGCTCGTCGATCAGGCGACGCTGGCCGAATTCGAACTGCAGCCCGGCCAGATCCGAGAGAACATCACGATCACGGGACTCGAGCTGGCCGGCCTACCGGAAGGGACTCGCCTTCGCCTCGGCCATGCCACCCTGGAGGTGACAGGCGACTGCTCCCCCTGCGATCAAATCGAAGTCATCCGTCCGGGCCTGCGCGATTCGATTCGCGGACGGCGAGGCTTGCTCGCCCGGGTCCATGCGGGGGGCAGAATTCACGTGACCGATCCGGCGACGGTGGAACCCCGCACCGCCGGCTGAGCAGACACCCGGCCCTGTCCCGCTCGCGGGCCGAAACCACCGCACTGTGCGTGCTATAATCCCCGCGCAATCCAAGCCAAGGAATTCACTGCGACGATCCACTCCTCTCTGACCTGGTGCGGATTCATCGCGGTCCGAAGGGTCTCCGCGGGAAGGTCCACAGGGCGGCGGGATGGATCCCGCCGCCCTGTCCTTTTGAGTGAGGTCGCTGATGGCAACCATCCAGCCTGTGAAGGGCACACGCGATTTCTACCCCGAAGACCTTGCCTTCCGGCGGTGGCTCTACGAGCACATCCGGTCGGTCTCCGAGAGTTTCGGCTATCAGGAGTATGACGGCCCCTTCCTGGAGCGAATGGAACTGTATGCCGCCAAGTCCGGCGAGGAGCTGGTCAAGGAGCAGTCCTTCGTCTTCCCGGATCGCGGCGGCGATCTGGTTGCCTTGCGGCCCGAGCTGACGCTCAGCCTTGCCCGCATGGTGGCGCAGCGGAGCAAGAGCCTGGTGCAGCCCATTCGATGGTGGTCGTTCGGACCTTTCTGGCGCTACGAGCGTCCGCAGAAGGGACGCACCCGGGAGTTCTTTCAATGGAACATCGACATCGTCGGCGTGGAGTCGCCCGAGGCTGATGCCGAGATTGCCGCCATCGGTGCCACGTTCTTCCGCGCCGTCGGGCTTGGACCCGACACGATCCGCATCCTGGTCAATGACCGCAGGCTGGCCGAGCGACAATTCGACCAGATGGGGATCAAGGCGGACTTACTCCCCTCCGTCTTCCGGTTGATCGATCGACGGGACAAGATGTCGCCGGCGGCGTGGACTGCCTACGCCCTGGAGGCGGGCCTCTCGCCCGAGCAGTTCGCCCGGCTGACGGAAGGCCTGGCCGACCGTGAGGCCTGGCGACAATCGCCTGAGCTGGTGGCGTTCTTCGACGCGGCCCAGGCGCTTGGCGTGTCGGACTACCTGGCCTACGAGCCGTCCGTGATACGCGGGCTGGACTACTACACCGGGGTGGTCTTCGAGGCGCGGGACACAGCAGGGGAGCACCGGTCCGTACTGGGTGGAGGCCGCTACGACAATCTGGTCCGCGACGTCGGGGGCGACCGGCTCCCGGGCACCGGATTCGCGATGGGCGATGTCGTGGTCGGTCTCGTCCTGGCGGCCGCTTCCGCCCGCCCTGCCCTGCGCACCAGCCCGAGCTTGGTTCTGGTCACGACGTTCGACGAATCGACGCGGCCGGCGTCGCTCGGCCTGTGCCAGGAGCTGCGGGCGGCCGGTTTGCAGGCCGAGTGGTTTCCCGAACCGGGGCGCGTCCCCCGCCAACTCAAGTACGCCGACCGGCTTGGTATCCCAATCGTCGCCATCCTGGGTCCGGATGAGATTCGGGCCGGGACCCTTACGCTCAAGCACCTGCCCAGCGGACGTCAAATCGTCTGCCCGCGAGCCGAGGCGGTCATCCGCGCCCGGGAGCTCCTTGGAGGAGGCCCGGCGTAAGGCAATTGAAAGGCCCGTGCCGAATGAGGGATGCTAGCATGAAGGCGCAAGTCGCCGCTGCGCAGGCGTCGAGAGACAAACCCCTGGTGTCATGGGGGGCGTCTAGCGACCGTCTCCTTGAGAGCACCGGCCTGCGCCCCATACTCTGACCCTTCTCTCCGAACGCCCGGCGGCGAATTGCCCTCCTCCAACATCGAGCCCCACGCGGGCTCGATGTTGACTCCCCCGGCCTGCAAGGTGAATGCAAGACACGTGCCTCTGCTCTCGTGCTACGATGCTTGCAGTAACCCTCATCGCAGCGGACATAGATGGAGATCGCAAAACTCATGATGACCAGCGCCAATCCCACCAGCGAGCAAGCCCTCGATTTCGCCGTCACCGCCATCAAGCAGGGGGACTCAACTCGCGGCCGGGCGGCACTCGCCTGGGTTCTCCAGCGCGAGCCCTCCAATGTTGTCGCCTGGTTGTGGATGGCGGAGTGCCTTCCCGAGAGCGACGCCAAACAGGAGTGCCTGCGCCGCGTCACGGCGCTGAGCCCATTCGGTTAAGCCTGCGGTCAGACCGGCGATCGGCCGCGCTCGAACTCCCAGCCGCCCTCCTCCGGCTGGGAGTTCCCTTCTCATCCACAGGACCGACCGTCGATCTATGCTACAATCGCCGCGTGCCTCGGTGGCTGTAGCTCAATGGCAGAGCATCGCACTGTGGATGCGAGGGTTGCGGGTTCGATCCCCGTCAGCCACCCCTCCCGGAGACGCCGCTGTGCGTCTCCTTGCCTTGGCGGGTCTGGCGATCCGGGCTCGCATGACGATTGCCTTGGCGCAGGGCCACCCGGACCCCGCTTCGGTCTGGAGGGCGACCACCCCATCGCCCGGCGGTTCTCCGCCCCGCAAGGCGGCCCCACATGACACGCGCACTCCGCGCAAGGATGATCAGCATGAACACACGCCACGTCCCCCATGCCGCACTCCGCCTGCTCCTCGGACTCCTGCTAGCGTTCGGCGGATCGCTCTCAGTCTTCTCTAGCGCCCACGCCCAGGGGATCGTCTACGGCAATTCCATCCCCGCCGGTGTCACCATCGAGAACGACATCATCTTGTACGGCAATGATGTGGTCATCGATGGGACCGTCGAGGGGGACGTGATCGCACTGGGGAACTCGGTGCGGGTCAGCGGCACGATCACCGGAACCCTGGTCAGCGCCGCCCAATCGGTGTCCGTCACCGGCAAAGTGGGCGGCAGCCTGTTCGCTGCCTCACTTCCTCCTGGCGTTCGGACCGGCTTCGGCCATCGAGCGAAGCGTGTACTTTGTTGGCGGCGAGCTCGATACTGCCCCGGGCGGGGCCATCGCCCGCGACATCAACGCCATCACCCTTGGCGCTCGCCTAGAAGGCGAGCTCGGCCGCAACATGAAGGCCATCATCGGACCGGTGGAGCTCTTGCGGCTGGCCATCCAGGGCGTCAATTCGCTCCTGGGGGCAGACCGGATCCAGCTGCCCCCGTTGCTTGCACCCACCTCCGCCCTCCCCTCGAATCCAAAGTCGGAAGTGCTGGCTCGCGGCCGGACACGCTGATGAGCATGGGCCCGTCTACGCCGTCCTCTATCCTGGCTGCGCTCGACACCGATCGCCTGCTTGAGTGGCTATTGCGGTTCGGGCTCGACTTCGTGACGTTCGCCGCACTGGGCCTGCTGCTCGCGTTGGTGACACCGAACCTGCTGCCGCCGCGGCGCCTATCGAACTCCGCACTTCACCGTGGGCGGCACTCGGCTGGGGCATGACAGTGTTCGCCACGGGCATCGTGGGCCTAATCCTGGCGACCCTGGTCATCGTCGCCGTGTCAATGCTGTTCTGGGCACTCTCGCTGGGAGCGCTCGGCGCGCTGACGTTCACCGTCGGGCTGTTCTCGATCCTGTTGGCCGGCGCGGTCTACGTCTTCCTGGTCCTTTTCTGCAGCAAGCTCGTGGCCGCATTCCTTCTCGGCCGGCTGATCCTGACCCCGCTCTCACCCCGGGCAGCGGATACGAAGCTCTGGTGCATTCTCCTTGGTGTCCTTGTTTACCTGCTGTTGGCCGCCATCCCCTATCTGGGGTGGCTGGCCGCTGTGTCCGCGACTTTCTTCGGGCTGGGTGCCATCTGGATGAGCATACGGGACACGCGTCAACTCTGATCCCTGCCTGGAGGTGACGGTCCGCACTCCGGGAGCCTCCAAATCGCCGAGGCTCCCGTAGGTTATGGCGAGCGCCTTTCACGGACAGCGACCGCGTTCGTGCACAATCATGTCGACCGCCTCCCTGCTTGCGCCCTGGCCGTACGACTACACATATTCCCCAGCGCGGCCCATGCAAGTTCGGCTAGAATCCTGCCGACGGCCGCGCCGGACCGACCACGCTTTGGGAGACAACCCGGCCTCGAGCAATGGACGCCGGCGCCAACCCGTTGAAGGGCCAGCTCCGGGACGATCGAATCCATCCGCGACCCAGGACGTATGCCAATCGCACTTGTCGCTAGCGCTCAAGCCTCCCCGAACATCGCCCTGGTGAAGTATTGGGGCAATCGGGATGACAACTTGCGCCTGCCCAGCAACGGCTCGCTGTCGATGACCCTTGGCGGGCTGCACACGGTCGCGCGTGTGGCCTTCGATCCGGCCGCGACGGTGGACACCCTCGTCATCGCCGGTCAGGCGGCGCCTCCGGCAGCTCGCCTGCGTGTCGCGCAGCAGCTCGACCTGGTGCGCGCCGCCGCGGGACACGATCTGCGGGCTCGGATCAACTCGTCCAGCAACTTCCCGAGCGGCGCGGGGATCGCCTCTTCGGCCTCCGCCTTCGCTGCAATCACGCTGGCCGCCGCTGCGGCTTGCGGGTTGGCATTGGAGGCAGCGGAGCTTTCGCGCCTGGCGCGCCGAGGCTCAGGATCGGCATGCCGATCGATCTTCGGCGGCTTCGTCGAATGGATCGCCGGTGACGGTGATGAATCCTCCTACGCGATCCCGCTGGCGCCCGGGGAGCATTGGCCGCTCACCGATCTCATCGCGGTCGTCAGCCAGTCGCCCAAGTCGACCGGATCCACCGAAGGCCACCGGCTGGCCGCCTCGAGTCCGCTGCAGGCCGCCCGTGTCGCCGACACGCCTCGACGGTTGTCCGCTTGCCGCCAGGCGCTCCTCGAGCGCGATTTCGCCGGGCTCGCCGAGGTGGTCGAACTGGACTGCCTGATGATGCACGCGGTCATGATGACTTCGTCGCCTGCCCTGATGTATTGGCAGCCCTCGACGCTGACCGTTTTGCATGCCGTGGCCGAGTGGCGCCGGCAGGGCATCGAAGTGTGCGCGACGATCGACGCCGGCCCCAATGTGCACTGCCTGTGCGCCCCGGGTCAAGCGTCGGTCGTCAAGGCCATGTTGCAGGACCTCCCCGGCGTCGACCTGGTGTTCGAGTGCCCGCCGGGTGAGGCCGCGCGCCTGCTTCCCGGTTGGCCGGGTGATATAATCCCGGCTTAGTCCGGGATCCCTGGCCAACCATGCCATGAGCGACTTCCTGATCTTCATCCTGGTCATCGGCACGCTGATCCTCGGCCACGAGCTGGGGCACTTCCTTGCCGCGCGCGCCCGCGGTGTCCGTGTGGAAGAGTTCGGCATTGGCTTCCCCCCTCGGCTTGCCACCCTCTTCACCGCAGGTGGGACCCGCTTCACGCTGAACGCGATTCCGCTCGGAGGGTTCGTCCGGCCGGCCGGCGAGGATGATCCTTCCATCCCGGGTGGCCTGGCCAACGCAAGTAAGCTCACGCGCACCCTCGTCTTGCTGGCGGGCCCGGCAGCCAACGTCCTGCTCGCCCTGCTGGCTTTCACCGCAGCCTTCAAGTTCGCCGCGCCCGATGTCAACCGGACCACCGTCAACGCCGTCGCCGCTTCTTCGCCCGCGGAGGCCGCCGGCCTGCTGGCGGGGGATTGGATCGTCTCCATTGACGGCCTGCCGGTGGCGGGATACGGCACGCTTCAGGACGCGGTTGCCCAGCGCCTTGGCCAGCCGGTCCACCTCGAGATCATGCCGCGCCGGCCAGACGCTGGTCGTCGAGCTTGTCCCGCGGGCTGAGCCGCCGGAGGGTCAGGGACCGATCGGGATACTCACCGGCAACCCGCGGCTGCAGACGACCTGGGGCGAGTCCATCACCTATGGCGCTCAGTCGATTGCCTTCCAGGTCAACGAGTTAGTCCATCTACCCGCACGACTGATTCGGCAGGAGATCGCCGCCGATCAGGCGCGCCTGAGCGGGTTGAAGGGCATGTACGACATGCTCGCCTGGGCGGGGGAGATCGATCGCAGCTCCGAGCGCCCGTTCCTGACCCTCAACCTGATCGGCGTCATCAGCCTGGGCCTGGCCCTCGCCAACCTGCTTCCGATCCCGGCCCTGGACGGCGGCCGGCTCTTGTTCGTGCTGTTCGAGGCCGTCGCCCGGCGACGCATCTCGCCACGCTATGAAGGGCTGGCGCACGCCATTGGTTTTGCGTTCCTGCTGGCCGTCATGCTGTACGTCAACCTGCAAGACTTCCTCAACCCGATCTCGCTGCCGCGCTGAGGCATCGACGATGACGACCGAATTGCAGACCCTCCTTGACGCGCTTGCCGACCCATTGCAGCCGATCCAGAACGAACTGCTGGAGGCCGCCTCGGATCTGGACTCTCCCCGCCTGCAGGCCTTCCAGACCGCGTGGTCGAGCTGGGACCCGGCACGCAGGATCCAGATCCTCGAACACCTCGGTCAGTTGGCCGATGAGGACATCGAGCTCAACTTCGACCGCATCAATCGCCTGGCCCTCGGCGACGAAGAGCCGCGCATTCGCCGCCAGGCGATCCAGAATCTGCTGGGAGTGCGAGGACCCGTCCCTGGGTCAGCAGCTGGCAGGGCTGGTCGAGGCCGACTCAGCGGCGGAGGTTCGCGCGACGGCTGCCGCTGCGCTCGGGCGCTTCATCTATCTCGGCGAGATCGAGGAGATCGACGAGGCATTGCTGCGCCAGGTGGAAGCCCGGCTGCTTGCAGCGCAGCGCGACGACCCGGAGGAAACCGTACGGCTGCGGAGCCTTGAATCCCTGGGCTACTCGTCGCGGCCGGAGATCGCAGCGCTGATCGAAACCGCCTACCGCTCCGGACAGGAAGCGCGCATGCAGTCGGCGTTGAAGGCCATGGCGCGCTCGGCGAGCCCGGCGTGGGAGGCATCGATCCTGGCGAACCTGCATCATGCCGCGCCCGGCCTGCGGGCGGAGGCGGCGCGTGCGGCAGGCGAGCTGGAGCTGCCCGGCTGCGTCGATGACCTGATTGAGCTGACCGGGGATGCGATCGACGAAGTGCGGCTCGCGGCGATCTGGTCGCTGGCTCAGATCGGCGGGCAGGACGCATCGGAGGCGCTGAGCCGCTTGCTCGAGTCCACCGAAGGGGAGGACGAGATCGCCTTGATTGAAGACGGTCTGGACTACATCGCCTTCGTTGACGGCACGCGCGATATCCCCCTGCTTGACTTCGACCCCGAGGACCCCTCGCATTGACGCATCTGCTCGGCCTATTTGCTGACAACATCTTGCCGATCATGCTTGTGGCAGGCGCCGGCTTCGCCCTGCACCGCTTCCTGAAGGTGGACCCCCAACCTCTTTCGCGTGTGGCGTTCTATGCCACGACCCCGGCGCTTGTATTCACGCTGCTGGTGTCAACGCGCATCAGCCCCCCGGACATTCTGCGCATGATGGGCTTTGCCGGTGCGGTGATCCTCGGCGTCGGGCTGCTCAGCCTGGTTTCGGCCAAATTGCTCCGGCTCCCGGGCGAGACGGCCGCGGCATTCATCCTGGCCAGCACGTTCATGAATAGCGGCAACTACGGGCTTTCCCTGAACAAGTTCGCCTTCGGTGACGAGGCCCTCGCCTGGGCGTCGATCTTCTACATCGCCGGGACCATGCTCACAAACTCGCTCGGCGTCTACGTCGCCACCGTCGGTAAGGCTTCCCCGCTCCAGGCGCTGCTCGGGCTGGCGCGTGTCCCCTCGATGTACGCCGTCCCCCTGGCGCTGCTCGTGAGAGGGGCAGGCATCGAGCTGCCCTTTGCTCTCGCCCGCCCTGTGGAATTGCTGGCGGCCGCCGCCGTCCCGCTGATGATTTTGATCCTGGGCATGCAGCTCGGGCGCGGGGGGCTTTCCACGTCGCGCGGCCTGCTGGCCGGCGCTGCAGCTCTGCGACTGCTCGCCAGCCCCGCCCTGGCCTGGATCCTGGCACCAGCCTTCGGGTTGAGCGTGGCCGCCCGTCAAGCGGGGATTCTCGAGGCCGCTATGCCCACGGCGGTGCTCAACACCGTCATCGCCCTCGAGTTTGGGGTGGAGCCAACGTTCGTGACCGGAGCAGTCCTGATCTCGACGCTGCTGAGTCCACTGACCGTCACGCCATTGATCTCGCTGCTCGGCGGCCGCTGACCGCTCCGACTTGAGCTGAGCCGAAGTAGAAGCCGCGGCGCCAGGTGGAACAGGCGCCGCGGCTGCCGAGCCGAAACAGTAGGGCTTGGCGCCAAGGCCGGCTTAGGTCCTGCTAACGGGAACGCTCCCCGATCCGCCTGATCAGAGGAGAGCTTGCCTCACCCTCGCGCCGCCACGCGAGCCCAGGGTCCCCCGCCGAGGACGAAATCACGTATCCGAAGGCCGCGCCGACATGGGGGAGTCTGGAGGCCGCAGCGAAGAAATCGACATACTGCCGCGCCTTCTCCTCCGTCTCCACGCTGGCCGACGCGTTCCCGAATTCTGTCACCAGCAACAGCTTCTCAGGGAAGAGCCCGCGAACCTCCTCGAGCAATCCGACCCCTTGCGGAGACAGGGCCCCGGCGCTCTCGGTCCAGTAGCAGTTGACCCCCAACCAGTCCGCTTGCTGCGCTGCAGCTTCCGCGGCGAGGAGGAAGTCCACCGAGTTTGCCCTGTGTCCAGGCAGCGTGTCCCCGGGTGAGAGCCCGGGAAACCCGAAACTGCCACCCGGCAGGATTTGGCGCAGACCGCGAACGACGCTTGAGAACCAGTCCGCAAACTCCGCACCGCTTTGCCAGGAGCGGCGCCATCCGCCGCGCTCCAAGTTCGGGTTGGTGTGGACCTGGAAGTGGGAGACGCTGCTCTGCGCCCAGCGCTCGACGTGCGGGCGGACGATCGACAAGAACGCGTCCGACGATACGGCCCCATCGTAGAAGTCGGCGCTGAGTGTCACGGCGATGAGCATGCCGGGGTGAATGGCGCGCAGGCGGGCGACGGCCGTCTCAGGCTCGTCCATGGCAAGGAGCACGGCCTCCAGGCGCGCCGCCTGCAGGGCGCCAAAGTCCTCCTCCTGCAGCGGGCCGCCCTCCCGACCGCAAACTCCAAGCAGGCAGCGCTCCGCGGCCCAGGTGACAGACTTTGCCGTCTTGCGCACTCGGTTTTCCGGCCAGACCATGTAGGGAGTTGGATCGATGATGTCCTTCGGATAGGACGTTTCGCCGTGGGCCGTCGCCCCATCGCGTTTCAGCGTCAAGTGCAGATGCGCACCCGCCGAGGCTCCCGTCGAGTCGGCCTTGCCGATCGGCTGGCCTTCGCGCACTTCCTCCCCCAGGGAGACCAATGGCCTGGCCAGATGCCCATAGACCGTCCGGTAGCCATCGCGGTGGAGGATGCGGACGTGGATACCATAGGGATGATCCTTGGGGTTCGTGTGGACCTCATACACCTCGCCGTCGAAACACGAGTAGATGTTCGTATTGGTCTGGGCGCGGATGTCCAGCCCTTCGTGCGCCGGAACTCCGTAGCGACTGTAGATTTGGGGGTTGGCGCCGAAGCGCTGGGTGATCACCGGGTAGTCGGTCGGCCAGATCAGGTAGAATGGCCGTCGCTTCTGGCCGTAGCGATCATGCGCGGCGATCCTCTCGCCGAGCTCCGCCTCCAATCCGGCGGGGGTGTCGGTGACCACCGGATCGAGCCGCACGCCCGGGTACTGCTCCTCGAACCAACGCACCAGATCCTTCGCCTGCGGATAAGCCCCCCTCAAAACCGGGAAGGTGATGACCTGGCGGGGGGCCATGTAGCGCGCCGCCGTTCCGGGATCGGCCGTCAGGTTCGGCCCATACGTCATGACGTACTCCCGGCAAGCGCGCACCCAATCCCAGTAGCCCTCGGTTGGTAGAAGAAGGATCTGATAGTCCACACCCACTCCCAGGCGCCTTGGCCGCCCGCCCCTGCCCGACGCTTAGGGCAAGACGGGCGCCCGACGGCCGAGCCACCTTTGCGCAATGTCCTGCGTGTCGGGAAGCGTGGCTGAGGCTGGCGGGACACGACTTGTGTGCGGGGAGTGCAGGATTCGGGCCAGCGTGCCCTATCAGAACCCGAGGCCCTTCGCCTTGAGGGAGATGAAGCCGGTCGAGCTCAGGATCAGGTGATCGAGGACTTCGATGTCCAGCAGGCGCCCGGCCTCGACCATCGCCCGTGTCACGGCGATGTCCTCCGGGCTGGGCGTTGGGTCACCGCTGGGATGGTTGTGCGCGACGATCAAGCTGGCAGCATTCGCCCGGACGGCGTCACGGAAGATCTCGCCGATCCGGATCAAGGACGTGTTGACCGAACCCTGGTAGACATCCAGCTTGCGCAACGGCTTGTTGCGGGTGTCCAACAGGATGACCCGCAAGTGCTCGGTCTCCGCGTGCGCCAGGTCGTGAAGGTAGTCTGCGACATCCTGCGGGCTGCTCAGTACCGGACAGCGCTTCGGAGCGGTAGGCCATGCGATCGGCCAGCGCGGCAGCGGCCTTCAGCGTCGCCGCCCGGGCGTGCCCGATCCCGTGGACGCGGCGCAGGTCATCGAAGGGGATCCGACGCAGCCCGGCCGGGCCATGGACCGATGCCAGGACGGCCTCGGCCAACCGGAGCGCATTCACCCCGCGAATGCCGGAGCCAATCAGAATGGCCACCAGTTCGGTGTCGCTCAGCTGCTCGGCCCCCCAGGCCGCCAGCCGTTCGCGAGGCCGTTGCTCGATGGCCAGGTCCGTGATGCGATAACGCGGAAGCCGCCCATCCATTTCCCCCTCCGGCGCGGGCGCCTGTCGCTGTTCAACCGACTCTACTGCCGCCCACCCCGTGTGTCAACGCGGCGTGCGAGTTGCAGCGGCGGATGCTATAATGCCGACCCGGAGACGGCCATGCGATTCCCGCTCGACCTGAGCACCCTCGGAAACGCCTTCCTGTTCGGCACGACGCTGTTTGGCGCCTTCCTCGTCGCCCTGTGGGTCAGCCTGGTCTACTGGACCTACCGCGACAGCCGGACACGCACCCAGGACCGATTGTTGCGCGTCCTTGCGGCGCTGCTACCGCTGCTCCTGGGTCCGTTGGGCGTGCTGGTCTACATGGTCCTACGCCCTCCGCGGACGCTCGACCAGGCCTACCAGATGACGCTCGAGGAAGAGGCACTGCTGAGCGAGATCGAGGCCTCGCACGGCCTGCCCTGGCTGCGGCAGCCGTACTGCACCGGACTGGCAGCTGTGTCCAGCGTGTCACACGCGGCTCCGCCGCCCGTGCAGTCGCTGCGGAAAGCTGATGGAACTCTCTTGGAAGCTGTGCCCGTTCTGCGCCACGCCGGCGCCTGGCACGCGTGCCGAGCCTGCTCCCGAGAACGGCAAACCGACAGGCTGATCTGCTCCCCCAGTGTTCATAAGCTTGCGGGGCGCCCCATGGCG
This sequence comes from uncultured Chloroflexia bacterium, assembly GCA_963743255.1. Taxonomy (GTDB): domain Bacteria; phylum Chloroflexota; class Anaerolineae; order Anaerolineales; family E44-bin32; genus DYJB01. The sequence goes on along the minus strand of CAVUPD010000010.1, from coordinate 241,502 downwards.
CCCCGCTTCGTGATACCGTTCCGATGCGCAAACCGGGACTAGTCGCGGCGCAGCGCCGACCAGCCTGCGTACACGCCGTTCTCGGCAAGCTCATCTTCGATGCGCAGCAGCTGATTGAATTTCGCCACGCGATCGGACCTTGCCGGTGCGCCGGTCTTGATTTGCCCCATGTTCAACGCCACGGCCAGATCGGCGATCGTCGCATCTTCGGTCTCGCCCGAGCGATGCGACGTGACCGCGCGCCAGCCGGCGCGATGGCAAACCTCGACCGCCTCGATCGTCTCGGTCAGCGTCCCGATCTGATTGAGCTTCACCAGCAGAGCATTGGCGGCCTTCTCTTTGATGCCCCGGCGCACACGTTCAGGGTTGGTCACCAGGAGGTCGTCCCCGACGATCTGGATCTTGGCGCCGACCTCCTTGGTCAGCAGCTTCCAGCTCGCCCAGTCATCCTGCGCCAGCCCGTCTTCAATCGACACGATCGGATACTGCTCGATCCACGATTTCCAGTAACTCACCATCTCTTCGCCGCTCAGCATCTTGCCTTCGCGACGCAAGTTGTACTTCCCGGTCTTCTCGTCAAACAGCTCCGACGCCGCCGGGTCGAGCGCGATGCCTACCTGCTCGCCGGGCTTGTAGCCCGCCTTGGCAATCGCTTCCAGGATCACTTCCACCGCTTCGGCGTTGGCCTTCAATGCCGGCGCGTAGCCGCCCTCATCGCCGACCAGGGCGGTGTAGCCGCGGGCCTTGAGCACGTCCTTGAGAGCGTGATAGATCTCGGCTCCCCAGCGCAGGCCTTCGGCAAACGACGGCGCACCCAGCGGCATGACCATGAACTCCTGCGCGTCGGTGGACTGCCACCCCGTGTGCGCGCCGCCGTTGAGGATGTTCATCATCGGCACCGGCAGCACGTGCGCGTAAACGCCGCCGATGTAGCGATAGAGCGGAAGGCCGAGCGATCCGGCCGCGGCCTTGGCGATCGCCAGGCTCGTCCCGAGCATGGCGTTCGCTCCCAGCCGTGCCTTGTTGGGGGTGCCGTCAAGCTCCAGGAGCGACAGATCCGCGCCGCGCTGGTCCACCGCGTCCCAGCCGACCAGGCGCTCCCCGATCAATGTGTTGACGTTCTCGACGGCGCGCAGGACGCCCTTGCCGCGATAGCGATTCTTATCCCCGTCGCGCAGCTCAAGCGCCTCGTGGACCCCGGTCGAAGCCCCGGACGGCACGGCCGCCCGCCCCCAGCTCCCATCCACCAGGACGACTTCCACCTCCAGCGTAGGATTGCCGCGCGAATCCAGGATCTCGCGCCCGTAGACCAACTCAATCGTTGTGGGCATGCTGGTGCTCCTCGAGTGAATTGCTGCCCGATTATACGCCTCCGCCCTCGCGCTCGACGGGTGATGAATGTCCCGAATGCCGCCGACAGCCCGCAGCCAGGCTCCCGCAGGCGTCGAACGTGCGCCGCCGTCGCGCACGCATGTTAAAATCGCACCGTGTCCGCACCGCAGGTCTACCTCGATCACGCCGCCACCACGCCGGTCGATCCGCGTGTCCTGGCCGCCATGCTCCCCTACTTCAGCGAGACGTTCGGCAACCCGTCGTCCGTTCACACCTACGGCCAGCGAGCCGACGCGGCCATCGAAGCCGCGCGCGACCGCGTGGCGTCCGTTGTGGGCTGCTCGGCTTCGGAAATCATCTTCACCGGCTGCGGATCGGAGAGCGACAACCTGGCCTTGCGCGGCGCCGCCTTCGCCGAGCGCCAGCGCCGCGGCGCCGACACGCTCCTGCTCAGTCCGGTCGAGCATCCTGCCGTCCTGCGTACCGCTCGCCAACTCGAGGAGAGCTTCGGCTTCCGGATTGAGTGGCTGCGTGTTGACGAGTACGGACGTGTCGCACCGGAGGAGCTCCGTGCGCGCCTCTCCACCCGGGCGGCCGTCGTGTCGATCGTCTACGCCAACAACGAGATCGGCAGCCTCAATCCGATCGAGGAGCTCGCAAGCGCCTCCCGCGAGATGGACGTACCGTTTCATACCGACGCCGTCCAGGCCGCCAGCCAGCTCCCGATCGATGTCCGCGTGCTCGGCGTCGACCTGCTGGCGCTTGGCGCGCACAAGTTCTACGGCCCGAAGGGCGTCGGCGCGCTTTTCCGGCGAGAGGGTCTGGTTCTGCTGCCCTGGATGACGGGGGGCGGTCAGGAGCACGGCCTGCGCGCCGGGACGCATAATGTCCCCCTGATCGTCGGCCTGGCGGAGGCGCTGAGACTGACCGCTCTCGAGCGGGAACAGCGCAACGCCCACATGGCCCCGCTTCGGGACCGAATCATCCAAGGAGTCCTCGAGCGCACCCCGGAGGCCTCGCTCACCGGACACCCGAGCGAGCGCCTCCCCAACCATGCCTCGTTCGTGATCCGCGGGGTCGAGGCCAACGCGCTCCTTGCCGCCCTCGACCTGGAAGGATTCGCCTGCTCCTCCGGATCGGCGTGCAAATCCGGGGCGCCCGAGCCTTCGGAGATCCTGCTGGCGATCGGGTTGCCGCCGGCGCTCGCCCTCAGCTCGCTGCGCGTGACCGTCGGAAAAGACACGCGGCTCGACGAGATCGAGCGGTTTCTCGACGTGTTGCCCCGCACCGTCGAACGCGTGCGCCGGTTGGATCGATGATGAGCGAAGCTCCCCGGATCGCAGTTGCCATGAGCGGCGGCGTGGACAGCTCGGTCGCAGCTGCGCTTCTGCATGAAGCGGGAGTGGAAGTCTTCGGGTTGATGCTCCGGCTCCAGGACGGCGCCGACGGTCAGGCCAATCGGTGTTGCTCACCGTCTGACGTGGCGACGGCGCGTTCGGTCGCCGCGAGCTTGGACATCCCGTTCTACGTCGTCGACGCGCGTGATGTCTTCGAGGAGCGCGTTATCACGCCCTTCCTGAGTGGCTATGCGCATGGGTTGACGCCGAATCCTTGCATCGAGTGCAATCGGGCCGTTCGCTGGGGGCTCCTGCTCGACCGCGCTCTCGCCCTTGGAGCGACGCGTCTCGCCACGGGTCACTACGCACGCAAAGCCTATGACGGCCAAGTGCATTACTTGCGTGCCGCCGTCGACGGCGCCAAGGACCAATCCTATGTCCTGCACAGCCTCACGCAGGCTCAACTGGCGCATGCGGTGTTCCCGCTCGGCGAGCTAACCAAGGCCGAGGTGCGCGCACACGCCAGCCGCATCGGCCTGGCGGTCGCACACCGTCGGGAGAGCCAGGACCTGTGCTTCGTCCAGGGTGACTACCGGGCGTTCCTCGCCGCTCGCGGCGTCGGCGGACAGCCCGGCCCGATCCTCGACCGGGAGGGCAACGCGCTGGGAACGCACAGCGGGCTGACCGGATACACCCTCGGTCAACGCAAAGGCGTCCGCTTACCGGCTCGCGAAGCGTATTACGTTCTCGAAAAGGATGTGGCCAGGAACGCGCTGGTCGTTGGAGCCCGCCAGGAGGTGGGCCGTCAAGAGTTCGCCGTCGAGCAGGTCAACTGGATCGCGGGTGCCCCACCGGCGGAGCTCTTCAACGCGCAGGTCCAGGTGCGCTACCATGCGCCACGGATCGCAGGCCAAATCACGTGTGCCACTCCCACAGAAGCACACGTTCGGCTCGCAGCCCGTCAGCCGGACGTCGCCCCCGGCCAATCGGCTGTCTTCTACGCCGACGATGTGTGCCTGGGAGGCGGTATGATCACTCCATGACCCTTCCCGCGATCCTCCTGGCCTTCCTGATCGCCACCGCCTGCGGGCTGGCGTTCCACCTCGTTCGGGGAGGCAGCCTGTATCGAATGGCGCAGTACGTCTTCGCCGCCTGGGTGTGCTTCTTCGCCGGGCACGCGCTCGCAGAGGCCTTCGCCTGGCGTTTCGGCCGACTGGGGAGCCTCAATCTGCTTCCGGCCCTGTTGGCGACGTTGCTGGGATTGTTGGCCGTTTCAGTCCTTGCCCGACCGGAAGCCGCACGTCGGTCCCCCGATAAACCCCCTGCGGACCCAACGGACTAGGTTCCCGATGTTTTCGCGGCATCGCTTCGGAACACAGACGCGCGCCGCCTTGCTTCTCGCCGCAAGCCTGGTCCTCCTGACGAGTTGCACGACCCAGCGCGCTGGCCCCGCGGCCGCACCGACTGAGCCCATCGCAGCTCCCCCGACCACGAGCCCGACTTCGGTCCCCGCTCCGCCGCAGATCATCCTGGTTGCCCCCGGGGAGGCCGACGCACGTATCGCCGGGCAAGCCGAGGTCGCACTCCAAGACCTGGCGGCAGGCGCGGGCGCCGAGTTTTTCCGCCAGGACTCATTGCCGCGCCGACGATCCTGCGGGAATCTTGCTGCTCGTTGCCGTGTCCCCTGACCCTGGGCTGCAAACCTGGGCGGAGTCACATTCGGCTGTCCAGACCGTTTCGCTCGGCATCATCGGCTTGCAGGCAACCGCCAACCTCTCGCTCCTTGCCCCCGACGGCATTCGGTACGATCAGCTCGGGTTCGCCCTCGGCTATTTGGCAGCCATGGTGACCCCCGAATATCGCCTGGGAGCGCTTGCCCTCCAGGCGTCTGCCGAGAGCCTGTCATTGGCGCGCGGTTTTGTTGCCGGCGGAACGTACTTCTGCGGGCTCTGCCGGCCCGTGCATCCGCCGTATGTTTCCTACCCGGCATTGTTCGTTGCCCCAGGCGATGAGCTGGCTTTGTCGGGGGTGACCACGCTGCTGGTGGCGCCACCTCCGGCTTCCCTCGCCGACCTGGGACTGAGTCCGGCGCCCGATTTAGCATTCCTGGGACCCGACGACCTGTTCAGCACCGAGGCTCCGTCGTGGATCGCATCGGCAGACTTCGAGATCGACGAAGCATTCGACGCGTTGTGGGCACAGGTCCAGGCGGGCCAGGGCGGCATGGTAATGCCGCTAGGAATCCACTTTCACCGGGTAGACACCGTCCGGGTTTCGGAAGGGCGCCTGGAGTTGGCCAAGACGTTGTTGGGGGACCTGGTCGCCGGGCGGATCGACACGGGCGTCGATCCGCTGACGGGCGAACTTCGGTAGGGGCTACCCGCTTTTATCCTTCGACGACCTCAACGATCGTCCCGCCGGGCATCGAGACCGTCTCGTCGCCTGGAATCGCGGCAACCTGCGGCGTCGTCCAGCGGAACACCCATTGGGCATCCTCCGGCCGGGCGTTGACGCAGCCGTGGGACCTGGTCTCCCCGAAGTCGTTGTGCCAGAAGGTCGAATGGATGGCCACTCCGTCGCCGCTGAACAAGCACGTCCAACCGATCCCTGGCAAGTCGTACCCGCCGCCAGTCGTGCCGCCGCTCATGTGCATCGAGAACACCTTGCGCCAAATCGGGTGCGGGCCGATCGGCGTCGACCACTTGTCCACCGCGTTTCCCTGCGCATCGAACTTGGCGCCGGAGGAGATCCGGCAGAAGTACACTTCGCGCCCGTCCTCCAGACAGGCGAGCGTCTGCGCAGTCAGGTCGACGACGACCTTCTTGTCCTCGACCTCGGGCCGGATCGGGGACCAGTCGTCTTCCGTCAGCGGCCGGAAAGCCTCCGCCGCCGCCCAGAGCAGGTCGCCGTAGCCATAGCGTTCGTTAACCCGGTACAGCGTCCGCCCGGACTCATCCGTCCGTATCTGATCGATCCACACGATCTGGGTGTAGTACAGCCGCGGGTGCTGGCTCGCCCGGAAGTAGGGCGATCGAGCCGGGAGATTTCCCACGACCACATCCACGTACGGGACCGTCACCTCGGCCCAGAAGCCGGGGCCGATCTCGGTCTCGGGGACCGTGTCGATTGGCTCATTGGGCCGGTTCTGCACGGGCTGCAGGAGCGGAGACCAGATGTAGCCGCGCTCGGTCTCCACGAAGCGCTGATTCTTGCTCAGCGGCGCATTCCCAACACGCTCGCGAAGCCATTCGACGATTGCATCTTCGTACAACACCTCGACGGTGGGGCTCTCCATGTCCGCCCGGGCTTTCACGTCGACTCTCCCGAAAATGGCGACGCGACCGAGGCGTTCGGCTGCCGGGAACTCAGGTGCCGGCGCGAGCCAGCGTGGCAGCATCACGCCCCCCGTGAACGCCACTCCCCAGCGCAAGAACTCCCGCCGACCCAACCGATCCCTCGAACCTCCACCGCTCATCCAATTGCCTCCGGCTCGATTATGCCACATCCCTCCCCTGCGAAGTGTCCGGAGCGATGCGTATGCTATAATCGCCTGCATGAGCGAGAGTTCTGCCGCCGATCCAGGATCGCGAGCCTGGCGATCCCCAGGGCGACGATCGACGCATGCGGATGTATGTAGCGATCGGCGTCGGCGTACTGGCGGTGCTCCTGGTCGCTTCTGCCTTCGCCGTCATCGCCATGCTCAGGAGCCCCGAGCAGACGCAGACCATCCGCGACATCGTGATCGTCTTCATGGCCGGCGAGGGTCTGCTCATCGGACTGGCCCTGGTGCTGCTGATCGTCCAGCTCGCTCGTCTTACGGCTCTGCTGCATAACGAGATTCGCCCCATCCTGACGTCCACCCAGGAGACGCTTGACACCGTGCGTGGGACGACGGCTTTCCTAGGGAACAACCTGGTGGATCCGGTGATCAAGGCTAACAGCTCGCTGGCCGCGGTGCGGCGGGCACTCAATTTGCTCCGGCCCGGTCGGGGCACGTAGCGCAGATACCCTGCGAGGAGAGGACACAATGTCAGACCGAGATAGCGATATCGGCGCCTTCCTGGCGGGCTTGGTGGTGGGCGGCCTCGTAGGTGCGGCGGCAGCTCTGCTCCTGGCCCCGCAATCCGGGGAAGAAACCCGCACTTTGATCCGCGACAAGAGCATCGAGCTCAAGACCCAGGTTGAGGGCACGGCGGCCGAAGTGCGCGCCAAGGCGGAACACCTGGCGCAGGACGCCAAGTCACGTGCCGAAGACCTGCAGCGCCGCGGTCAGGTCCTGCTCGACGAGCAGAAGGCGCGACTGGGCGGTAAGAAGGGCTCGGAGAGCTCCTCCGCCTGACCGTTCCCATTATCGCTTGCCCGAATCGAAGGGGCACCCAAGTCGGGTGCCCCTTTGCGCGGCAGGTCGCGACGACTATGCCGCCGTCAACTCGGCGATCGCCGCGGGCAGGCAGCCGAGGACATCCCCGGCCATCACCGCCGCCGTACCCTCCAACAACTCCGCCGCCAGTTCGCCGGCGCGACCGTGCAGAAAGGCACCGACGACGGCCGCCCGCCACGGGTCGATCCCCTGGGCCACGAGCCCCACGATCGCGCCCGCCAGGACATCCCCGGTGCCGGCGCGCGCCAGCGCCGGTGTCGCAAAAGGCAGGATCACGCACGCGCCCTGCGGGTCCGCCACCACCGTATGTGCACCTTTGAGCACGACGACGTGTCTCCATCCTGCCGCCGCTTGACGCGCGATCTCGACACCGATCGCGCTGGATGTCGTCCTTTGCCAGCCCCATCAGAACCGCCATCTCTCCTGGATGAGGCGTCAGCACCGTCCGCTCTGGAAGCAGCTCCGGCCAGTGCTCGAGCTTCGCCAGAAGTTTCAGCCCGTCGGCGTCCACCACACACGGCGGCAGCGCTGCCCTGGCAGCATGGCCCGCGCCGCCGGCGTGCACGAACCCCATGCCCGGCTTGCCTGACGTCTCGCTCCGCAGCAGCCGCGCCAGGAAGGCCTCCGTCGTTCCGTCCATCCCGAAGCCGGGGCCGAGCAAGACCGCCTCGCACCTTCCCAATTCGGGCTCGAGCACCGACGCCCCGGATTCGCTGATGGCACCCATCTCGTGCGGCAGCAGCAGCCAGGTCGCTTCGGGCAGCTGCGGCGCCAGCAACCCCTGGATGACGGACGGCACGGCCAGCGTCACCAGCCCCGCACCGACGCGGTACGCAGCCTCTCCCGCCAGCGCCGCCGCGCCTGGATAGTTGACCGAGCCGGCGACGATCATCGCACGTCCAAAAGTGCCTTTGTGGGCGTCCTTGGGTCGGGGCGCGAGCCAGCCGCGCACCATCGCCTTGTCGGCGACCTGGACCTCGGCCTCGGCCAGCAGCGTGAAATCCACCGGCAAGCCGATATCGCCAAGCACCAGTTCGCCGACCAGACCGGCAGCAGGAAAGGCAAACAGCCCGGTCTTCGCGGCGCCCAGCGTCACGGTCAGATCAGCCGTCAGCGCCTCGGCCGCAGCACCACCTGTGTCGCAGTCGATGCCCGACGGGCAGTCGACCGCGGCGACAAAGGGGTGGCTTTCTCGCGCGGCCAGTACGCTGCCGGCGGTTGCCAGCACATCCTTGGCTCCCCCTTCAAGTGGCAGCCGAAAGCCCGTTCCAAGCACCGCGTCCACCACCACGTCGGCGCTCCCCATCAGGTTGCGAAGCACGCGTGAGCGCTGGTCCGCGTCGGCGACGCTGACCAGCGCGCCGTGCCCCTGCAGGCGCGTGAGGTTCGCGTCGTCCGCCGGACGTTCCTTCACAAGATAGGCGGCGACTTGCGCGCCGGCCTCTGCCAGGTAGTGACCGACCACCAGCCCATCGCCCCCGTTGTTCCCGGCGCCCACCAGAATGGCGATCCTCCGCCCGGCGATCTCCGGAATCCGCTGCAGGATCTGCTGGGCGATGCTGCGCCCGGCGTTCTCCATCATCGCCGCATAGGTCAGGCCGCCCGCATCCGCGGCACGCTCGATCGCGCGCATCCCTTCAACCGAGACCACTTTGAACACGAACCCTCCTCCGAAAAGCGTTGCGGCCCCGATCAGCCGTCGATCTGCGCCTCAAGCCCCAGAGTGCGAAGCGTCTCCATGCTGGGGCGACCCGTGCCCGGATCCCAGCCCCGTGCTTGATAGTACGCGGCCAGCATCTCCCGCAGGGGCGGAACGTACCCCTGGGATCCGCCCGCGGGAAGTGGTTCCATCAGAATTCCCGGCAGGCGGTCATCCGCCGCCGTCAGCCCGAGCCGATGATTGACCATGCGTTTGAGCGTCCAACCTCTCCGCCCGGTGGTCACCAGCTCGTTCAGGGAGTAGTCGAACCCCGTCGCACGATTGATCAGCTCGGCCGTTGCCGGCGGGGGGACGTTGGCGAAAATGCACATGACCAGCGAATTCATGACCGTGATCCAGTCCTGATGGATCGCCACGCTGGCCGCCTTCTCCGGTCCCGCCTGCCGTTCATAGGCGACGACGCCGATCTCTATCGATCGCCTGGCCTAACGTGTCGACCCAGAAGTAGTCGCTCTGGTTGTGACATGCTCCACGTGGCGATGTGGCGTAGACCAGAGCCATTCCGGAGGCGCCGCGCGGGTCGTGGTAGGCGGTCTCAAGGTTGTTGACCTGGGCCGCCATCTCGGGCACGCCCAGTTCCACAGCCACAGCCTTGACGCCGTGCGCCAGGCGCTCGCCCAATCCCCGTCGATGGGCGATCTGGTGGACCAATTCCTCCGCGGCCTGAACGTTTCCCCACTCCAGGGACAGGCCGTCCGTGTCTGAGGCCTTGATCAGTCCCCGCTCGTACGCCAGGAAGCAGAACCCGACGACGTTAGAGGTCGAGATCGTGTCCATGCCGTATCGATCGCACAGTTCGCCGAGATGCGTGATGGCGCCAATATCGTCCACCCCGATCAGGGGCCCGAAACCGACCGTGGTCTCGTACTCGGGCCCTTTTCGCCGGATCCCATCGGCCAGCCGCACCTGACGTCCGCAGGCGATCACACACCCATGGCATGCCTTCACGCCCGAGAGGATCGTCTCGGCCACGGTCCCACCGGAGACCTTGCCGACCGTCTCCATCGCCGGACGGGTGTAGTAGTAGGCGGGCATGCTTCCGAGGTAGTTCCAGTAATCGAGCCCTGAAGCGGTCCCCGCTTCGCGGAGTGTCCGGCTGACGTTGTCATCCTTGAGTTCGGCATTGATTCGGCTGCGCAGCACGCCGAAGCCTTCTGGATCGTGCAGCGGCATCGGGGCGTGTCCCCGGAGGGCAATCGCCTTGACGCGCTTCGATCCAAGCAGCGCCCCCATCCCCGTGCGCCCTGCGGCGCGCCCATGGTCACACAGGATGGAGGCGTAGGTTACGCCTACTTCCCCGGCGAGCCCGATACAGGCCACACGGGCAAGCCGCTCTCCAACTTGCGCCCGAATCAGCTCCTGTGTCTCGTAGGTGTCGGCCTTGCCCCACAGATCGACTGCGGGACGGAATTCGAGCGTGCCGTCGTGGAGCCACAGGTACACCGGCTCGGGCGATCGGCCAGTGATCCACAGGCCGTCATAGCCAGCCGCGCGCAACTCCGGCCCCAGGAAGCCGCCGATGTTCGACTCCCCCCACAGCCCGGTCGCCGGCGAGCGAGCACAGAACACAGCCCGGCCGACGGCCGGTCCTGCTGTCCCGGTCAGAGGGCCGGTGAGCAGGGCGATGGGCGCTTCGTCGTCAAGCGGGTCCGCTTCCGGTCGCAGACCCGGATACAGCAAGTGGGCTCCCAGGCTCGCCGCGCCCAGAAAGGCGCGTTGGTCCTGGAGCGAAACATCCATGCGGGTTGACGTCCCGGCACGCAGGTCGATCTTGAGGATTCTTGCACCGACGAAAGGCATCAGCCATGTCTCCCGACCCCCTGCGGCTCAACGTGCTTGACTCTACCAGCTTGACTCTACCAGTTAGGTTCTACCTGTCACGCTGTGTCCGCGGCTGGCGGCCCCGCCGGGATTAGAGCCCGCCCTCCTCAGGCCGCCCGCGGAAGCGCACCGGCCGATTCTTTCGCCGGTACTTGACTCATGGCGTACTCGGCCAGGGCGGTGATCGTCAGGCTGGGGTTCACGCCCAGATTCGCCGGGACGATCGACCCGTCGATGACGTACAGCCCGGGATGGCCGAAGGCCTGGCAGCGCGTGTCGATCACTCCGTCTTCGGCGCTCGCGCCAATCCCGCAGCCTCCCAAGATGTGGGCCGTGGCCGGGACGCCCAGCAAGCCCTCGGCCACGTTACCGATCGGCATGCCGTTGATCTTCGAGGCGAACCTGCGCACGACTTCGTGCCCGGTGTAGATCTCTGTCTGGATGGGTTTGTCGTGCTCGGGCTCGGCGACGGAACGACGCCTGAAGAGCGTCAGCAGGCTGCGGCCGAGGCGGAGGCGGAGCCGTGAGTCTTCCGTCTGCATCACCAGCAGGATCGTCGTCCGCCGCGCCAGACCCGGGCGAAGCTTGACGTTGAAGAAGATCCGCGCTTCCCGAAGAGGCCAGCTAAGCAGCATCCACAGCCGGTTGGCGAACGAGCGTCTTCCCTCGTACAACGGCCCGGCCAGGACGCGCATCACAAACGATGAACCGTTGGGGAACCGAACAGGTTCAATCCGCGTGACCGGATCGGCCTGGAAGATCGAGGTGATGGACAATCCCTTCGAGTAGTCGATCGTCTCATCGTCGCTGCCGCCGGCGAGCAGGGCCTCGTTGTTCGTGCGCACGGCAGCTCCCAGCCGGGCGGACAGGCGCGGCAGGTCGCCGCGTTCCCGGCTGCGAAGGAGCAGCCCGACCGTCCCCAGCACACCCGCTGATACGACCACGGCACCTGCTCGCACCGTCTGCTCACCACCCGGAAACGGACCAGGGTACCGGTAGGAGACCTCATAGCGCTCCGCAGCGGCGCCTTCGCCCTCCAAGGGCCGAATGCGGGTCACTTCGCAGCCACCCCGCACCTCGGCCCCGAGGGCCCGAGCAAAGTGAAGGTAGTTCTTGACCAGCGTGTTCTTGGCGTTCTCGCGGCATCCGACCATGCATGCGCCACAGTGCGTACAGCCTCGCCGCTTGGGTCCCCGGCCGCCAAAGTAGGGATCCTCGACCTCGACACCCTCTTCACCAAAGAAGACCCCGACTTGCGTCGGCCGGAAGGTCTCCGCGTAGGCGCGCTCGGCAGAGATTTCAGCCAGACGTTCGTCGGCCGGCCACAACTTCGGGTTCGGCGCCACCCCGAGCATCCGCTTCGCCGTCGCGTAGTGCGGCTGCAATGCACGCCCCCACGCGATCGGCTTGCTCCACTCCGGCCGAGAGAACACATCGTCGCTCGGCTGTTCGAGGACCCCGCAGTAGACCAGGCTGCCTCCGCCTACGCCGCTTCCGTGCAGGACGAGCACGCCTTTCAGGACGCTGATCTGAAGGATGCCGCGGCACAGGAGCTGCGGTAACCACAGGAAACGCCGCAGGTCCCAGTCGCGTTGGGCGAAGTCGGAGTCGCCGAATTCGCGACCGCGCTCCAACACCAGCACCGAGTAGCCCTTCTCCGCCAGGCGGAACGCCGCCACGCTGCCCCCGAATCCTGATCCAATGACCACGAAGTCGAATGCCTGCCTGCCCGTGCCTCCAGATGCTGTCGACATCGATTGCTCCTCACAGCCCCAGCGCCGAACCGCGGCTCCGGCCCGGTGTCAGCCGGCGATTTCGACCCTCTGGCAGCAACGGACGAAATCCAGGACGGTCGGCACATTGCGCATCATGTATCCCAGGCTCCCCTCGACCTTCAGCTTGCGCGTCACCATCGCCTGCATCGGGTCGAGCTTCCCTTCCATGATGCGCATCAAAAGTCCCCGGGGCGCCCGCAGAGTGAAGGCCGGCTTGGGCATCGCCGGATCGCCCTCGAGGTACGCCGCGGTCCTTCGGCACTTGCCGTGCCAGAGATCGAGATAGGCGCCAACCGCCTTCACGCTCGGCGGAGAGCCTGGGTCCGGCTCGACCAGGACGAGCATGTCGCCTTCCCAGTTCTTGGCGACATCCGCGTAGTGCTCATCGGTGTTTAGAACATCGGCCACAGCCTTCAACCACGCCTCGCCCGCAAACGGATAAGCCATGTCGTCCTCCTGCCAGCGCCGGACGGTGCGATTATCCAGCCGGCCGCGTGGGCTGTCAAACCCTTCCGATTGACAGTGCCAGTCCACGTCGGTTAGACTTGCTTTGCGCCCTCAAGGATCGAACATGCTCCAGACCCGCGAACGACTGGAAACTCTCGAAGCCGCCGCCCTGGCGCCCTACGCGGTGCGGAGCCGCGACTCGCGCGGCCGCGCCTATCCGGAAACGGAAGCGTCCTATCGGACGGCGTTTCAGCGCGACCGCGATCGGATCCTGCATACCACCGCCTTCCGCCGCCTGGAGTACAAGACGCAGGTCTTCGTCACTTCAGAGGGCGACTACTACCGCACTCGTCTGACGCACACGCTGGAGGTGGCTCAGATCGGCCGATCGATCGCCCGGGCGCTGGCCGCCAACGAGGACCTGATCGAGGCCATCTGCCTGGCGCACGACTTGGGGCACCCACCCTTCGGGCATGCCGGCGAGTTGGCGCTGGCCGGCGTGATGAAACCTTACGGCGGCTTCGATCACAACAAGCAGTCGCTGCGCATCATCACCGAGCTCGAACAGCGCTATCCGGGCTTTCCCGGGCTGAACCTGACCTGGGAGCTGCGCGAGGGGATCGTCAAACACGAGACGGAGTACGACATCTCCGATGCCGCCGAATACGACCCGGAGAAGCGCGGCCATCTCGAGGCGCAAATCGCCAACGTCGCCGACGAACTGGCCTACACGGCTCACGATCTGGATGACGGGCTGCGGTCCGGTCTCGTGCTGCCCGCCCAGCTGGCTGAGCTTGAGCTTTGGCAGCAGCTCCAGGCGTCGAGCGGCTGGGCCGGCGGCAGCCTGGACGATATGACCCGCCACCGCATGATCCGCGACCTGATCGGGCTCGAGGTCACCGATGTGATACGCACCACGGACGCGGCATTGACCGCCTCGGGGGCAGACGTCGGTCGACGCGCTGCAGCGGCTTCCCGCACAACGTCATCGGCTTCTCCGCCGGCCTTGCTCAGGCCAATCGGGCGCTGAAGGCCTTCCTCTTCCACCATCTTTATCAGCACTTCCAGGTCGTCCGGATGCAGGTCAAGGCCGAACGGATCGTCGAGGACCTGTTCCGTGCCTACCGGCAGACGCCGGAGATCCTCCCCGGCGAAGTCCAGGCGCGCAGCCGGAAGCACGGGCTGGAACGCACGGCGTGCGACTACATCGCCGGCATGACCGATCGCTATGCGATGCAGGAACACGGCAAACTCTTCGATCCGCAGATCCTTCCCTGACCGGCGACCGATGGCCAAACGAGAACACTTCCTGACAGCTGAAGGTGCAATCCGGCTCCGGAAAGAACTGGAGCTGCTCAGAGGCCCGCGCCGCACCGAGTTGGCCGGACGTCTGCGGCATGCCGTCCAGATGGGGGACCTGAGCGAGAACGCCGACTACACGGTGGCCAAAGAAGAGCAGGCGTTCCTCGAAGGGCGGATCCTTGAACTGGAGACCATCCTGCGCGAGGCCGTGATTGTGGAAGGGGCCGCCGCCGACGTCGCCGCCGTGGGCGCGACCGTGGTCGTATCCGAATCGGGCGGTCCTGCGGAGACCTTCATGCTCGTCGGCGTCAAGGAAGCCGATCCGCGCCAGGGCAGGATCTCGCACGAGTCGCCCATCGGCCTGGCGCTCCTGGGACACCGCGCCGGTGACACGGTGCAAGCCGCCACGCCCGGTGGGACACTGACCTTCCAGATCCTGGAAGTGCGCTGAAGCCCGTCGACGGGGAAGAGAAAGAGCGGGCCGCAGGCCCGCTCTTTGAGTCTCACAAGTTTGCCGGTTGGCGTCAGGAGCGCGCCAGGGTGCCCCTCGGCCACGCCCGCAGCTCGATCGTCAGCCGCTCGAAGTAACTCTCGGGCGGCAGCGGCCCTTCGCCGTACTTGAAGTCCACCACCCGGGCTTCCACCTCGAGCGAAGCCGTCTGCAGTCGAATCACTTCGCCGCTGGTGGCCAGCACGGGATCGCCCTTGGCCGAAAGGCGCGACCGCGTGGTGTCGTCGTTGAATGCGTAGCGGCTCATCAGGACTTTGGTCACCGTTTGGATGTCGTTCTTGTCGAACAGCCAGACTTCGAAGGCGGAGACCTTCTTGGGCTCGCCGACACCCACCATGTCACCGATGCCTACGCCGCACTCGCCGAGGAAATCGCCGGACGCGCTCTCGATGCTGAACGAGTCATCATACAGATCGTCACCGAGGGTGTAGATCGTCCGGAACGTCGCCAACGGATCCTGCGCCGGAGGCGCCATGCCCGGCTGGGCCTTGCGCGGAGCGGTGCCGCCGCCGCGCGGCGCCGGTGTTTCTTGCTCTTGATCCGCTTGCGCGCCCACGACGGACTGCGATCGCGGCGTCCGGGACGACCCCATCCGGTTTCGCAGGACCAACGCCGCGGCGAGTAGCACGCCCATCAAGAGCGTAGCCCCGCACACCGGCACGACCAACTTACTGGCCGCGGCCCCGGCCTTGGTTTCCGGGGTGGGCTCAGCGCCCGGGACCGCGGTGCCTCCCGTACCCGGCTCCGCGCCCTCCAGGATGCTGATCACGGCGTTGAAATTCTGGATCGCTGTGGCACCCACGCTGCCCGGATCGGCCGCAACACCCCGAAGGCTCTCCGCCCCGAGGTCACCGAGCGCCTGGAAGCGCGTGAGTGCCTGATCGGCGTCGCGGTTTGCGGCGTACGAGTCGATCGCCATCCGCATCCACTCCTGCCGATAGGGCTCGGACAGCAGCGCCGGTGAGGCGTCTTTCCATTCCACCGGGCTAATTCCCCAGGCATACAGCAAGCCGAGCGCCAGGCCGACGACCAGGCCGGCGACGGCCCACGCCCACTTCTGTTCGCGAAGGTCCTTGAGCCGTTCCATGTTCCCTCTCTCCCGGCGCCGCCCCCGGCTGCCTACCGCTCGGGATTGTAGATGCGAGACGCCTGTCAGGCAACGCCCGGGATGCAGGTTTTATGCCAGGTCCGCTTCGACCACCGGCAGGTCCGCCACTCGGGTTCGTTCCTGGCAGGCCAGGCACACCGCATGGTCTCGGTTTTCGGCCACCAGCAAGCCCCCGCAGTTCGGACACGGTGGCACCAGGGGCTTCTTCCACGTCGTGAAGTCGCAGTTCGGGTAGTTGGCGCAGCCATAGAAGACCCGCCCCTTACGTGTGCGCCGGTAGACCAGGTCACCCCCGTCTTGAGGGCAAGCCACCCCGAGTCGTTCGAGCCACGGCTCGGTGTAGCGGCAAGTCGGGAAGTCCGAGCACCCGATGAACTTGCCGAACCTGCCGATGCGGATCAGCAGCGGCTTGCCGCACGTTGGGCAAGGTCTCCCGAGCAACTCGGGTTCAGTTTTGACTTCGGGCATCTCGCGCTTGGCCGCTTCGACTTGTTCGGCGAAGGGAATGTAGAAGCCGCGAATGACATCCACCCACCCCAACTCGCCGTCGGCGACTTCATCCAGCTCTTCCTCCATCCGCGCCGTGAACCCCAGGTCGACAATCTCTGGGAAGTGATCGACCAACAAGTCGATGACCACTTCCCCGATCTCGGTAGGCACCAGCGTGCGCGCCTCGCGGCGGACGTAGTGCCTGGCCTGCAGGGTCGAAAGCGTCGGGGCGTACGTCGACGGCCGTCCGATCCCAAGTTCCTCCATCGCCTTGACCAGCGTCGCCTCAGTGTAGCGCGGAGGCGGCTCGGAAAAATGCTGTTCGGGAAGCAAATCAAGAAGATCGAGGCTCTCGCCGGGCTCCACCTCGGGCAAGGCGCCGGCCACGGCCTCGGCATCCACAGCTTCGTCCCCGTTGGGTCCGTTCGCGCCGTTCGTCCCGTTCCCCCGGTCCTCATACACTTCCAGGAAGCCGGTGATGCGCAGGCTGGACGCCGAGGCGCGCAGCAGATACTGGTGTTCGTCCGACTTCCCCTCCACCTCGATCGTCATCGTGTCGTACTCGGCCGGCCGCATCTGTGAGGCGACGAAACGCTTCCACACCAGCGTGTAGAGCTTGAGCTGGTCGGGCGTGAGATAGGCGGCAACGTGCTTCGGCTCCCGAGCCACGGATGTCGGACGAACGGCCTCATGCGCCTCCTGCGCACCGCGCGATTTGGCGCGGTAGATGGGCGGCTCATCCGGCAGGTACTCTGGCCCGTAGCGCTCCGTGATCAGCCGCCGCGCCTCCTCCTGCGACTGCGCGGAGACCTGCGGCGAATCCGTGCGCATGTAGGTGATCAGGCCGACCGGCTCATGCTGATCGAGGTCGACCCCCTCGTACAACTGCTGGGCGATCGCCATCGTCTTGCGCGCCGTAAAGCCGATGCGGCGGGAGGCATCTTGCTGGAGCGTACTCGTG
Source organism: uncultured Chloroflexia bacterium (assembly GCA_963743255.1). Taxonomy (GTDB): domain Bacteria; phylum Chloroflexota; class Anaerolineae; order Anaerolineales; family E44-bin32; genus DYJB01. Next base: position 224,318 of record CAVUPD010000010.1, on the reverse strand, counting down.
GTGAACGGCGGCGAGGGACGGCGCGAGCGCGAACCTCGCTTTACGGCTGACACCGCGTATCCGGCGCGGCGCATGTCCTCCAGCACCGGCTCGACGATCGCCTGGGAGGGCAGCTCGGGGGTGACGGCGTCGATGCGCGCCAGCCGGGCCCGGAATGACGGCGGGTGTTTCGTCGACTGGAGCCCGGCGTCGATCGTCCAGTACTCCACCGGGACGAACTTCCCGATCTCCCGTTCCCGGTCGACGACCATGCGCAGGGCTGCGGACTGGACGCGCCCGGCCGAGAGGCGGCTGCGCACCTTGGTCCACAACAAGGGGCTCAGGTTGTAGCCCACCAGGCGATCGAGGATCCGCCGGCCCTGCTGGGCATCCACCAGGTGCAGGTCGAGAGGACGCGGGTGCTCGAAGGCCTCCTTGATCGCACCCTGCGTAATCTCGTGGAACGACACGCGACGCGCCCGCTCGGGATCGATCTTGGCCGCCTCGATCAGGTGCCAGGCGATCGCTTCGCCCTCCCGGTCGGGGTCGGTTGCCAGAAAGATCTCCTCCGCCTTGGCCGCCTCGGCGATCAGTCCTTTGACGATTTCCTTTTTTTCGTTAGGGACCCGGTACTTGGGGACGAAGCCGTTGTCGACATCCACCGAGAGTTGAGAACGAAGCAGGTCGCGCACATGCCCGACCGAGGCGCGCACCGTGTAACCCTTGCCCAGGTAGCGTCCGATCGTGCGCGCCTTGGCCGGCGACTCGACGATCACCAGCTTGCCACGACGCTTGCTCTCGCGCTTGGCTGCACGTTTGGCATGGTCGACCGTCGGCGGCGTCAACCCTTCATGCGCCGGGGTTCGTCCCATGCGCACCAGACCCGTTCCACAAACCGGGCACGCTCCTCTGGTTGCCGGCGTGCCCGTGACGGTGAAGATCGCTTGACCCTGCGCGACCTCACGTTTCACCTTACACCGAACGCAGTATGCCTCCACCCATCGCTCCCATCACGTATACTCAGCTCGACCGGCCGACACCAGCCGGTCCACAATCTTGCGAACCTCTTCGGCCTTTGACCGCGAGCATACCAGAATCACATCGCCCGTGTCGACCACGACGAGGTCTTCCACGCCCAGCGTCACGATCAGGCGCCCGGCGTCTTCCCCGTAGACCAGCGTACCATGCAACTCGAGCAGCAGTGGCGTGCCTGATCCGAGCCTCAGGTTACCATCCTTGTCCGGCGGCAGGACCTCGAACAACCGATCCCAGCTCCCGATGTCGCACCAACCGAGCTCATCAGCCGGAATCACCGACACGCTTGCGGCATGCTCCATGATGCCGAAGTCGATCGTCTGCGTGGGCAGCGCGTTCCAGGCCCGGACATATGCCTCTGGGTCTCCGGCCGAACCGAGAGACGTGCCAACGGCCCGCAGGCCCGCATCGAGCACGGGCATCTGACGTGCGATCTCTTCCCTCAGGCGATCCACACGCCAGACGAACATGCCGGAGTTCCACAGGTGCGCGCCGTCGGCCGCGTACGCCAGGGCCAGGTCTGAACTCGGCTTCTCCTTGAACGCCTTTACGCGGTAAGCCTGAAGCCCGTGGTAGACGCCGCGCGATTCACCGCGTTCGATGTAGCCGTAGCCAGTCGCGGCATATGCCGGCGTGATCCCCAGTGTGACCAGGTCGCCTTCCAGCGCCAGCGCGTGCGCCGCTTCCAGAGCAGCCAAGAGGTGCTCCGGGCGTGCGATCGAGTGATCCGCCGTCAGACAGGCCATCACCGCGCCGGGCGATTGGCGCTCGACGATCAGGCTCGCCAGTCCGGCCACGGCCGCCGTCCCGCGCGGCGCTGGCTCGACCACGAAACTCTCGGCCGGGAGCTCCGGGCGCCTGGCTTCGGAGCAACTCCACCTGGTCCGCGCCGGTGATGATCAGGATTCTCTCAACCGCAACCAGCGGCCGGAGCCGATCGACAGCCATCTGGAAAAGCGTGCGTTCTCCCAGGAGCCGAAGCGACTGCTTCGGACGCTGCCGCCGAGATACCGGCCAGAGCCGCGTCCCGCCGCCTCCCGCCATGATGACTGCAAACAACTCTCCAGGCATCAGTCCACCCTGTAGGGGCTCCCGGCCTCGTGCAGGCGCACATAGTGCATCCCGCCCACCTGCCGGGCAAATCCCTTGAGTTCCAGCATCGCCAGCGTCGCCGTCAGAGTCGCCACTGGAAGCCCGCTGAGCGCGTGCAATTCGTCCACGTGAACCGGCTCGGCCGAGAGGCATCGAATGACGGAGCGCTCGGTCTCATCCTCGGGAAGCCGCTCCGGCTCATGATCCGCCATCACCGCGGCTTCCATGTTCAACGCCTCGAGCACATCTTCGAACGCGATCAAGGGCCGGGCCCCATTCTCGATCAACCGGTGACATCCGCGGCTCGAGCGACTGTAGATGCTCCCCGGGACGGCAAAGACCTCCCGTCCCTGCTCCGCGCCGAAGTCCGCTGTGATCAGCGCCCCGCTCCCCTCGCCCGCTTCGACCACGACCACCGCGGCTGCCAGGCCCGAGATGATCCGATTGCGCGGCGGGAAGTTGGCCGCATCCGGCTTCGTCCCCAACGGGTAGTCACTGATGACCGCTCCGCTTGATCGAATGCGAGACGCCAGGGTGCGGTGCTCGGGCGGGTACACCTGGTCGAGGCCCGACCCGAGGACCGCCACGGTCCTGCCGCCCGCCTCCAGCGCCGCCAGATGCGCCACGGCATCGATGCCGCGTGCCATCCCGGAGACGACGAGCACGCCGTTCGCTCCCAGCACTCGTCCCAGGTCACGCGCGGCGCTGATCCCGTAGGCCGTCGGTTTGCGCGTCCCAACTACCGCCACCGCCCAGCGGTCACGTGCCTCGATCCTTCCGTTCGCGTAGAGCACCGGCGGCGGCTGCGCAATCTCCCGCAGTCGCTCGGGATACCCCTCGTCCAACCAGGTCAGCGCCTCGAAACCGGCCTCAACGACGCGAGCCGATTCCTCTTCGGGGTCGATCCGTCGTCGACCGTCCACCAGCGCCGCCACTGCCGCCGGCCCGATGCCGCTCTCGCGCAGCGCCTCGGGCGTCGCCTGCCAAGCGGCTTCGATGCTGCCGAAGGCTCCGAGCAACGTCCGGAATCTCACGGCGCCGATCCCGCCTACGCGGCTCAACGCCAGCCAGTATGCCTTCTCGTCCCCCATGCCGCGCCCCCATCCCACAGCCCGGCGAGAATACCACGTCGCTTCTGACAGTGTCAAGCCGGCCCGTGCCGCGCCCTCGCGCATTCTCGGTAGACAGACGACCGTCGCCTTCCGATCTTCCGCGCGCCCATCGGCCTCCGGCTCAGGCGTGCGACAACCGGCGGGCCTGCTGCTTGGCGAGGTCGCACGGCGCAGTTCGATGGCCAGGCTATCTGATTCCGCTCGAGACGCACCTGGAGCCATCGGCGTTCGACTCCGTTGGGCGACCTTGCCGCCAAGGGTAGCATAAGCCCCAACTGCGATTCAGGGAGGCTGTCGTGCCCCGCCGTCGCACATGGTTCGTCCTCATTCCACTTCTCCTGGGCCCGCTCGCATGTCCTCTGCAGGGCCAGCCCGGCGCTGGAAAGCAGCCCTCGACTTCTCCTTCGCCCGCGCCGGAAGCTGCCGCCACACCGGTCGCCCTCGATCTGTGCACGCTCCTTACGGCCGTCGAGATCTCCGACGCATTGGGTGAACCGGTCGAGGTGCAGCCCGGCCTGCTGACGGGCTCCTCCATCTGGGTCGCCGCGACGGACGGTGTCCAGGGTTTCGGTCCGACCACGAACACGCTGGCAGTCACGTTCCACGCCGCGGCAGACCCATGGAGCTTGGCGACCGCCGGAGGCTCACTCTGGGTGACGACCAACGCTGAGGGTGGTATCCTGCAGCTGGATCCGCACACCGGAGAGTTGATCCGCACGGTGGCCTGGGGCGTCGCCCCGATCGCCATCGCCGCGGGTCCGTAGACTACGCCTCGCACGCTTCCAACCATGAACGGGCACCGCCCGGCCGACTCGGCCGGGCGGTTTGGCGGGGATGAAGGGATTCGAACCCTCGGTCTCTGCCTTGACAGGGCAGCGTGTTAGGCCGCTACACCACACCCCCATGCAGCCGTCAGTCTACCATATCGGTTTAACGGGCGTCAAGGCAAACGACGGCCGCACGTTCTAGGCAGCCAACGCACCCCGGACGCCATCGACGGCGCGGGTGACGCCCTCATCATCGATCCAGTAGTGGACTACCAATCGGATCCTTCGGGCGCTAACCGGGCTGATCTTGACGTGCGACCGCGAGAGCGCGTGCTGCAAACCCGAGCCGTCGAGCAGCGCCTCGTCTCGCAGACGAAAGTAGACCATGTTCGAGGGTGGATTCGGATCCTCGACCATCACAAGCGGGATCTCCTCCAGCCGCCGAGCGAGGTCCCGCGCCCTGCTGTGATCTTGCGGGAGCCGGTCGACCATCGTCTCCAGCGCGACGATCCCCGCGGCAGCCAGAATCCCCGCCTGGCGCATGCCTCCCCCGAGCTGCTTGCGAATGCGGCGGGCACGGTGGATGAAGTCGGAGTTCCCGCAGAGCACCGATCCGACGGGGGCGCACAGCGCTTTGGACAGACAGAATGTCACCGAGTCGGCCGGCGCAGCCAGCCGAGCCGCGGTCGTGCCGACCGCCGCGGCGGCGTTGAAGATCCGCGCCCCATCCAGGTGGAGCTTCAACCCGTGCCGGCGCGCCAGCTCTCCCACTGAGACCGTGTACGCTTCGTCCAGCACGGCGCCCCCGCACCGGTTGTGAGTGTTCTCCAGGCAAATCAGGCGCGTGGTCGGGAAGTGCACGTTCTCTGGGCGCACGGCCTCCTCGATCGCTTCGAGCGGGAGTTGACCGTTAGGCAGCGTGTGGATCGGGTGCGGATGCACACCGCCCAGCGCGGCGACACCCCCCGCCTCGTAATTGAACGTATGGCATTGATCCCCCAGGATGACCTCATCGCCACGCTGGCAATGGGAGAGGACCGCAGCCAGATTACCCATCGTCCCGGACGGGACGAACACCGCCGCTTCCTTGCCCATCCGTTCGGCCGCCATGGCCTCCAACCGGTTGACCGTCGGGTCATCGCCAAAGACATCGTCACCAACTTCGGCGGCGGCCATCGCGGCGATCATCTCCGGCGTCGGAACCGTCACCGTGTCCGACCGCAAGTCCACCCATTCCATCCCCGACTCCTCCTGCCCCCCCCGAGGGCGACTACTACGATCCGTGTTCTCTGCCGCGCAGCGCAGCCAGAATCGACTCGAAATCCTGCGGCAGCGCAGCCTCAAACTCCCGCGGCTCCCGTTCGCCGGGGAGGAGGACACGCAACCGCCAGGCATGCAGCATCTGCCTCGGCGCATCAAGGCTCGGAGTCCGTCGCCCGTAGACCCGATCCCCCAGCACCGGACACCCCAGGAATGCGAGATGCACCCTGATCTGGTGAGTTCGACCCGTCTCCGGTTGGACCTCCAGCAGACTTGCGCCCCGATAGGCCTCCCGCGTTCGGTATGCGGTGGAAGACGCCCGTCCCTTCTCGGCGCCGACCACCGTCATCTTCTGCCGGTAGCGCGGGTCGCGGCCGATCGGCGCCTCGATCCGGCCTGTCGGCGTCGGGGGATGGCCGTCGGTGATCGCCAGGTACGTCTTCGAGATGGTGCGCGACTTGAACTCCTGCTGTAAGCTGCGGTAGGCGAGGTCGTTCTTCGCCAGAAGGATCAACCCCGAGGTGTCCTTGTCCAGGCGGTGCACGACGCCCGGGCGAATCTCGCCCCCGATGCCTTGCAGGTCCGGCGCGTGAGCCAAGGCGGCATGGACGAGCGTCCCCGAAGAATGCCCGGCCGCGGGGTGGACGACCAGCCCGGCCGGCTTGTTGACCAACAGGACGTCGGCATTCTCAAAGACCACGTCGAGGGGAATCGGTTCTGGCCGGAGTGCGGACGGCGCAGGCTCACGCAATCGGACGAGCACCTGATCGCCCGCCTCCATCCGCAGGCCCGGACGGGTTGCCACGCTTCCGTTAACCCGCACGTCACCCTGGTGGATCAGCGCCTGCGAGCGAGTCCGGCTGAGAGCCGGTAGAAACGAGACCATGGCGACGTCCAGTCGGGCGCCGACGAGCGCCGGCTCGATCTGGAACGCTTCTTCGTTCACCCCGTCGGAGGCTCAGTCAGGCCGCGTTCCGGGCGGGGGGTCTCCCCTGCCTCGCCCGAGCTGCCTGCATCGCGCGGCCGGCGGCGATCTTCCAGCCACATTCCGGCGACGAGGACCGCCACACCGACCGAGATGCTGGCATCTGCCAGGTTGAAGACCGGGAACGTGCCGACGGAGATGAAGTCGGTGACGGTTCCCAATACCACGCGGTCGATGAGATTCCCGAAGGCGCCGGCGAACTGCAGGACCAGCGCCGCACGCAGCGGCCACTGGGAAACCGGCACGCGGGGGAAGTAAATCAGGATCGCCACGCTGACCAACAGCGCCACGACGGTGAACACCGGGCTGGCAGACGGGAACAAGCCGAAGGCTGCGCCTGTGTTGTTCCAGTGGATGACGCGCGCGTACGGCGCAAGCCAGGTGAGCGGCATCCACGTCTCGCCCACCCCGAGTTGCGATCGCACCAGGTACTTCGTCCATTGATCGAGGGCCACGATCAATCCCGAGCACCCGAGAAGGATCATGGTGTCGCGCACGCGTCCCAGCATTCGCCTCTCCACCCTCCGCTATCGATTGTACCGTACCCGGCGGTCTCGCCCTCCGCTTCAGACGCGGCGCAGGCTGACGCGCACATGCTCCCCATCGAAATCGAGCTCGGCCGCCGACTCGCCAGCCGGCTCCGGAGATGCCTGCAGGCTCTCGCCCAACACTTCGCCGGCGATGTAGTCCCGGTGGGCCTCGATGGCCTCGCTCAGGCGCGGGCTCGCGGAAAACTCGACGCGAATCCGGTCCTGCACCCGGAAGCCCGACTCCTTGCGCAGATCCTGGATGCGCCTCACCAGCTCGCGCGCCAGTCCTTCACGCGCCAGGTCGGGCGTCAGTTCTGTACGCAAGGCGGCGACATACGCGCCCTCAGCCGCAGCTGAAAGCCCGGCGTGTGCTTCGAGGCGAACCTCGACCTCTTCGGGAAGGACCTCGAGCGGCGCTCCCGACAGCACCACGGACACCGGCCTCCCGGCGAGCAGTTCGGCCGCCGCGCGTTCGGCGTCCAGGGCCAGCAACGCCGCCCTCACGGCCGGGAAGCGCGAACCATGCTTCTGGCCAAGCTGTTTCGGCAGAGGGTTCAGCCGAAAATCGACCACTTCGGACGCAGCATCCAGCAGCCGCACTGCTTTGACATTGAGCTCGTCGGCGATGAGATCGGCGTGGCGTTCCACCACCCTGCGCTCCTCGGCGGTCGGGACCGAAAATGCCGCTTCGGCGAGTGGTTGCCGGACCTTACGGTTTGAACGGCTGCGCGCCGCGTGACCCAGCGAGACCAGTTTGAGCACCAGGGCCATGTCGCGCGTCAGCTGCGGGTCCATCTGCGCAGGATCCACCAGCGGCCAGTCGCAGTGATGCACGCTCTCCGGCGCGTCCGGATCCGCCGAGCGCACCAGGTTCTGGTAGATGACTTCGCTGACGAAAGGCACGAACGGCGCCAGCACCCGGGCCAACCTCGTCAGCACCTGATAGAGCGTCGTGTAGGCCGCGTCCTTTTCGGCGTCGGACGCCCTGGAGGATCCCGCCTTGGCCCAGAACCGACGCCGGCTGCGGCGCAAGTACCAGTTGCTCAGATCATCCAGGAACACATCCAATGCCGCCACGGCCAGATTCGGCTCGTAGGAATCCAGCCGTTGGCCGACCTCCCCGACGACTTCGTTCAGCCGGGCGAGAATCCACCGGTCGAGGAGCGGGAGCTCCCCGTGCTGCGGGCGGGAGGGTGTCCATCCATCCAGGTTGGCATAGGTGACGAAGAACGCATACACATTCCACAGCGGGATCAGGAACTGCCGCCGCACCTCATCCGCGCGGTGGTAGCCGAAGGGCAGGTCCTTCTCCGGGCGCGTCCCGGCATACAGCCAGCGCATCACGTCGACCCCGATGCTGTCGGCCGCCTCGTTGAACTCGATCATGTTCCCCGAGGACTTGTGCATGGCGCTTCCGTCCTCGGCCATCAGCGTCCCGTAGGTGAAGACGTGACGGAAGGGAGCCTTCCTTTCCAGGATGGTGCTCATGGCCAGCAGGCTGTAGAACCAGTTGCGGAATTGCCCCGGGAAACTCTCGCTGATCAATTCGGCGGGGAACCAGCGCTGCCAGTAGTCCGGGTCGTGCCGGTAGCGCAGTGTGCTCATGCCGACGATGCCGGCATCCAGCCATGGATTCCCGACATCGGGGATGCGGCGGACGCGCGCCCCGCACTTGGCGCAGGCGATCTCGACGGCGTCGATGTACGGCCGGTGCGGCGAATGCCCCTCGAAGTCCTCCCAGCCCGCGACGGCGCGCTGGCGCAGCTCTTCCTTACTCCCGATCACCTCGAAGTGCCCGCACTGCGCGCACTCATAGATCGGCAGCGCCAGGCCCCAGTAGCGCTTCTTGGAGATCATCCAGTCGTGCATGTTGCGCAGCCAGTCCAGCTCGCGGTCGAACCCGAAGTCGGGGTGCCACTGCGTCCCGTCGGCGACGACCTCCATGATCTGGTAGCGCAGATTGTGCTGCTTCTCGGCCTCCGTCACCTGTTCGTAGGGCTTGTCGAGCTGGGCCCCCATGGAGATGAACCATTCGTCCACGAGGCGAAAGACCAGTTGACTCGAGCAGCGCCAGCAGACCGGATAGCGGTGGGTGAAGTCGGCGACGTGGTAAGCCAGGCCTCTCGCTCGCAGGTCGTCGAAAATCGGCGCCGCCACATCGTGCACCGACTGGCCGGTCAGCCAGCCGAACCCCTCGACGAAGATCCCGGCCTCGTCCAGCGGGGCGATCACGGGCAGGCCGTAGGTCTTCCCTAGGGCGAAGTCCTCCGCGCCGCAGCCAGGGGCGAGGTGAACGATCCCGGTGCCCTCGTCCACACCCACCTCGTCCCAGGGCAGGACGCGGTGCGCCTCGGGTGCGCCGCTGGACACTTGCGCCGGGAGCGCATCAAACGGGCCCAGGTACGGCCAGCCCACCATCTCGCGTCCCTTGAGCTCGCCTTCCACGGTGTAGGATCCCTGGAGCATGTGCAGCGTCCCTCGGCTGAGGTAGAAGACTTCCTCGCCCTGCCGCACCCGCACGTAGTCCAACTCGGGCCCGACGGCCGCGGCGACGTTGCTGGTCAGCGTCCAGGGTGTCGTCGTCCACACGAGCAGGCTTTCGCCCGGACGGTCGCGAAGCGGGAAACGCAGCGTGATGCTCGGGTGGGTGAGTTCCTGGTAGCCCTCGGTGACGATCTCGTGCTGGCTCAGCCCGGTACCGCAGCGCGCGCACCACGGCATGACGTCATGGCCCTTGTACACCCAGCCGCGCTCGTAGCACGACTTCAACATCAGCCAGATGGTGTAGTTGTTCTCGTCGGAGAAGGTAAAGTACGATCCGCCCAGCTCGGGCAGCCCCAGCCGCCCGACCAAGCCTTCCACGGTATCGGTGACCGCGCCGTCCGGCCCCGGCAATGTGAGCTTCGCCATCGGGTCCTGCCCGAGTGCATCCCGAAGGCGCCGGAGATCGGCCGGCTCGTTCCAGTCCATCCAGTAACCCAGACGGACGCTTTGCTCGGTCTGCACGGCGGCGAAGTTGAGCACGCGTTGCTTGCACAGCGTCACGAACTCCGCCAGGCCGAAGGTCTCGATATCCCGTTTGGACCGGAACCCCTTCTCCCGTTCGACGTTGACCTCGACCCACAGACCCTGACAGTCGAAGCCGTTCTGGTAGCGGAGCGCGAACCCGCGCATGGCGGCATAGCGCTGGAACAGGTCCTTGTAGGTCCTGCCCCAGCCATGATGGACGCCCATCGGGTTGTTGGCGGTGATCGGGCCGTCGATGAACGACCACGCCGGCGCGTCGCGTCGCAGCGCCCGAAGCTTGTCGAACGCCCGCGAGTCCGCCCAGAATCGCAGGACGTCATGCTCCTGGGCGATGAAGTCGACCTGGCTCGCTACCGGTTTGAACATCGCTCACCTCACCTGTCGAGCGCTACGACCAGCCGCTTGTTGATGGCACCCTTGCTCTTGTAGTCGACCACCCGTAAGGGGCCGACCTCACGCGTATTGGCGACATGCGTCCCACCGTCGGCCTGCAAGTCCAGGCCGACGATCTCCACCACGCGCACCTCTCGGATCCCCTCCGGCAGCAGGTTGATCTTGGTGCGGATCAGATCGGGGATCTCAAAGGCCTCCGCCCGCGGCAGCGACCGGGTACGGATCGGGCGAGCGGCCTGCACTTCGGCGTTGATGCGCGCCTCGATCTCGTGGACCAGGTCCTGCTGCATGCGTTCGAACTCGAAATCCATGCGCCCCTGGAGTGGCTCCATGTTGCCGCCCGTGACACTGGCGCCGTAGTCACGCCAGATCACCCCGCACAGGATGTGCATCGCCGAGTGCGTGCGCATCAGCGCATAGCGGCGGTCCCAGTCGAGCGCAGCCTGGACGGCCTGTCCCACGGCGGGCGAGTCGCCGCCCACCCGGTGCCATATCCGCCCCTCGACCTTACGCACGGCCGCGACCGGCAAGGTGGCATTCCCATTGCGCAGAATTCCAGTGTCCGAAGGTTGGCCGCCGCCGCCCGGATAGAACGCCGTCCGGTCCAGTTCGATGCCGTCGACCGCCACGGCAGTGACGACCGCATCGAACTCCTTCACATAGGCGTCCTGGTAGTACAGCAGTTCGGTCATCTTGGCCTCGCTCGGCAACAAAAACCTCCCGCCCCGACAGGGGCAGGAGGGACGCACACTCCCGCGGTACCACCCTGCTGCCCCCGGGAGGGGGCGCTCGGTCAGGTGCGGCCGCACCCGGCGGCCATCCCTGCGCACAGTGTAACGGCTGGCGAGCCCGGCTCCCCTACTTTCGCCGACGACGCGGCGGGTTCAGATCGCAGCTCCGGAGGGATTTTCCGCCCGTTGCAGCCGCCCGGCTTCCACCCTCTCCGAGCTCGCTGTCACCGCCGATCGGGCGTACTCGTCTCCATCAATGCTCATCGATCAGTTGTCGGTCGATTATCGCACACTGGTACGGGTCGGTCAATGCCCGAGGGACCAAGGTGGAACACCTACGTCGCCCCCGGGCGCATCTGGACGGTACCCTTTGGCGGTTGCATTTGAGGCGAGCTGAGCTCTAGACTGATTGTGGACCGGACACCCGGCAGGGGACTTGACCGTGTGCTGCCGAATTGGGGGACCCATGAACCGCGGGCAGCTACTCCTTGTGCTCGGAGGCGTGGGGCTCATCGTTGGCGCCCTGCTTCCGTGGGCCACGCTTACATCCTTCCTCATCGGCTCGGTCTCCAAAGCCGGATATGAGGGCGACGGGATAATCACGGGAGGGATCGGTATCCTGCTCCTGATCGGAGGCCTACTTGCGAAGGGCAAGCCAGGCAAGCTCTACTCCATCGGCGGATCCATCTTTGCCGTGATCGCAGGCCTGATCCTGGTCGCAGACTTCTCTAATGTCTCAGGCATCGTCCGCGATATGAACGCCGAAGAGAGCATGATGGCTTCGATAGGGCCAGGCCTCTACCTGAGCGCTCTCGGAGCGGTGCTGGCCCTCGTGGGGGGCCTGCAACGCGTGCCGACTGCACCGGGAGCGATCCCTGCGACGCCATTGACGACCTGAGGCGCATACGAAAGGGGGATCTCCGTAATGGCCAAGCCGAAGTCGAGCACCCACATTGCCTACAGAAATTCAAAGAACGGCAGATTCGTCCCGGCTGCCTACGCAAAGAAACACCCGGCCACCACCGAGAGACAACACGTAAAGAATCCGAAGCGGTGATGCCTAACTCCCGACACTAGCCGCCGGGTGGCCTAACTCAAGGTCGTTGGGGCGCCAAGAGGAGGAACCACAATGACGATCGCTGCAGCGCTCGCGGTGCCGGATGGCATCGCGCTCGCAGCCGACACGCAGATCACTTGGTACAGCACAATCACGACTGCAAAGCAGAAAGGCACGGACCAGACCATCGAACTCGCCCAGCCAATCCAAGTACCTATCGGCTGGTCGCGTATGGCACGCAAGCTATTCTCGGTTCAGATGGAGGAGCGCATTTCGCCGTCGCGGTATCTGGCGCGGCGCTTCTCAACAACAAGACTCCCTACTCCATCTTTAAGTCTCTTGAGAAGGGATACAAGGAAGGTCCGGCATATGACACGATCATCACCTATCTGGTCGATGGGTTGAAAGCCGAACTAAGAACGCAGCTCGGTGTGGGCGAGCTGTCCGCAGCACCGCAAATAACAGGCGTGGCCTTCATCCTCGCCGGTTATGAGGAGGAAGACGTTTCCCGGCCAATCCTTCGGGTAACTTGGGTCTACTCGGGCAAACCGGCAAGCGTGAAGGGCCAGGATGGGGAGTATTGCGGGCATCATACTGTCTGGCAGAACTCCGCCTCGAACCGATTCAATTGCTGTTGGACTGGCCGAAGCGAGTTCATCGACCACGTAGTGAACCACAACAACCCGGCTCTTCCAGCATTGGCGGGATACCTGCCAGGAATGACTCTCGCCGATGCCTTGGATTACGTCCGGTTCCTGACGGAATTCACATGCGATTATCAGCGCTTTGCGACGGTCGTGCCTGACTGCGGCCGTCCAGTCCTTACGGCCACGCTGACGCCAGAGGGATATCGAGATTGGGCGGGTGGTGGACCGGGCGAAGAGACACCAGGGTTGACTGGCTAAGAACAGGAGGATGGCGGATGGCGCTGCCGAACGCCTCCGTCACCCTTAACGCGTTATGAGTCGCTTGTACTTCCGCTCGATTGTCCTCGACGCATCCACTGCCGCTTTGATAGATTGCTTCACCGCCTCACTCACCGGCAGCCGTTTCTCCATCAACTCGTGCTCATCGAACCTATACAGATCGAGACAGTCCACATAGGAGTTGTGGTCAAGGCACGGGGTATGGTCCACCGCGGGGATCGGCACCTGCGAGGCCAGCTTCCATTCACTGATTCGGATCCAAACGTCTATCTCTGAGTTGATGAGAAAGCCGCGAGGGTAGTCATCGCGGCATACAATTACGACCAACTTCGGTTTAGGCTCCGGATGGGTGTATGAACAGCTCTTTAGGTGGTAGATCCACCATAGGTCCGCAACTCCCCCATATGGCCGGTTAGACTGAATGCCTGTTCGCGAGGAACGCCACCAGCCCACCGGTCTTGTCCAGCATGGCCGCAATGCTCTCAACGCTCATCTGGGCGCTCTTGCTGACCCCCCTGTTGGCCCAAGCAGCCGTGTACGCCTCATCATGGCTCTCAGCCTTGATCTGGTCGAATGATCGACCCCGATGGGAGCGGACCACCCCCTCGAGGCACTCGATATCCAATTCGCTCAATTCGTCCAAGTTGGGCTCCCGCAGGGGGGTGACCCGATATCCACGCACCGTAAACCCAAGGACCTCGGTGTCCTTGGCAAGTTTCAAGAAGCTGTAGGTACTGCTTGGCACCGGGCCATGCTGCATCGCGTAGTAGTCGTCGCCGCAGATGAATCGGCCGTAGTCCTTGAGGCTCACCTTATCCGCGAAGTAGAGCAAGTGGGTGATGTTGTGAAACGTGGGTTCAGGCAAAGCATTCGCGAGGAACAGAATCACTTCAACGGCCTTCTTGGCGTTGAAGTCGGATTTCAATAAGTCCACCGGCGCCCGCTCCTCTCTTTCAACTATCAAGACTATAGCATATCTCCGTTAACGGCCAACTCGCCCGAGAGCAAGTCTCCCCACCGTGGATCCTGGCATTCACCCACGACCTCCTCCGCCCCTCCAGCCTCCCTCCAACCCCCATCTCCCCATCCCCAACCGCCACGCCCTATAGACTATATCCAAGCCGCCTCTGGCCCCACTCTATCCAAGGTCCCTCCAGTCTGATTGGGCCGACGTCTCCCGCCATGCCGACGGCGATGCCGGCCAGCGTGTCACCTTCGGTGACCTCAGCCAGGGTGCTGCCGGTGGCTGCATCGATGCGCCACGCGGCGAGACAGACGATCGGCAACCCAGACGGTCGAGAGTGTCTACTGGACGAGTGTTGGTGTGCCTTCGGGCGCTAGTGCCGGCGGGACAAGCGTTGGCGTGGGTTCGGGCGCCAGCGTCGGCGCCTGTACAGTGAATTCCACGCGCAGGCTCTCGGCGAGCTCGATGGTGAAAGCCCCTGGCAGACGCTCCCCCGCGAGTGCGAGCAGGTTCGTGGTGAGCGATTTGGCCGCGGGCTCATCGAGCCCGATCACACTCACTGCCAGATACGTCTCACCATCAACCTGTTGAAGCGAGCCTGCCCCCATCGGGTTCCATGCCCAGATGGCCGGCAGGTCCTGCGTCCCTGCAGCGGAGTACGCGTAGCCGAGCGGAACCAGGAGGGTGTTGGCCTTCTCGACCACCTCCTGCAAACTCATGCTGCCCGCGTTGGCCTGAAGGTCATCCGCAATCCGCTGCGAGTCAGCGTTGCCGCCAAACAGAAGGCCGAGGCTGGCGGACATCTGCACCAGGTCGCGCGCCTGGCTGCCCTGGGCGGCAGACACGGCGACGGATTTGGACTGCGTGCTGTTGGTCGTCGCGTAGGTGCAGGCACCCGTCTGCAATCCCGGCTTGATCTCGACCGCCTCCCCGAGCGCGTCGGAGACTTCGGTAGTGGTCAGCAGCGTGCACAGGTCGAGGTCTACCGGCGAGGCCACTTGTGCCCTCGGGGGAAGGCGTGTCTGCGATGGGCGGAGTGTCTACGGACCTATTTCTTGGAGTCCGCAGGCAAAGGAGCCGAGCAGCAGGCCGAGGATGGCGAGCAGGGCACGATGGGTGGGCATGAGGTCTCCCGTCAGGATTGTGGCAGGGATGCTACCCGGAGGAGGCGGAGCGCGCAAGCCGATAATCTGCAGTCCGCCGTTCTCCCGCCCCTCCTCGCCGCCGAAAGCCCTCACGAACCGCACGCGCGCGAGCCACCGAAAGTAGACCCGCCCGCGGCCGCCGATCCGACCTGCGCTGAGGAACGCCTGCTGTCGGTTCGCGTATCGTCCAGTGCATACAAACCTTCATTGACCAAAGCAGTCATACCTGGACATCTTCGGGCAGGCGGATATCGCCTGTCCACTCGCGCGTCAATGCCCGAGGACGCGCACCGACCGTGAGCGGTCCTGGTGAACCAGGCGCACCTGCGCGTACGGCTCCAGCAGCTCGGCTGCCTGACGGTGCAGCCCGGCCAGCCGCGAGTTGCGCACGCGCCAGGCACCACGCAACTGCTCGAGCACCAAACGGCTGTCCCCGCGCACCTCGATCTCCACGTCGGCAGGCCGCAAGCCGTCGCGCGCCAACTGTCTCACGAGCTCTTCCAATCCGGCAAGCAGCGCCTTGTACTCAGCTTCGTTGTTTGTCCCGTGGCCGAAGGTCAGGCGGCGGATAGGGTGCGGAGGGGACGCCGTGCGCTGGAGGCGGAAGGAACCGTAGGCCGCGCCCGGGTTGCCCCGGCTGCCGCCGTCGAACATCAGGACAAATCGCACCCGGCCGGCGCTCATGCCTCGCCGTACAGCGTGCGGTACACCCCGGTCAGGTTGCGGCGGTGCAGGTCCTCGGCATACCCCCCGAGGAGGATGCGCGATTTCCCGCACTCTTCGATCGTCACCGAAGCCAGATAGGCGCCCGGGTCCTTGCGCCGCGAGGCGCGTGTAACCTCTCGCCGGACACAGGCGATGTAATTCAGGTTCGAGCGCACCGCGTTCTGAATCTCACCGCGCAAGATCACCTCGCCGTGGCCCTGGATCACGTTCTCGAGCTTCAGCCGGGGAATGCGTTTCAGGCTGGCCGTCATCGTCTCCAGATCGCCGGTGACGAGATGGGGGAGCGGCATCATGGCGTCGCCCGAGAACAAGACCCGATCCTCAAGTACCAGCACGCCGATTCCGTCCGGGCTGTGACCGGGGAGCGGCAGAAGCTGTAGCGTGCGTTTGCCAACGCGCAGGTTCAGCTCGCCCTGGTCGAAGACGACATCCGGCAGCACCAGCTCGACCTCGCGCAACTCGCGGCTGGTCTGGCGGGCGCGCTCCAGGCTCTCGCGGCCGCGGGTGTCCATCAAGCCGCGGGTCTGCCGATGCCCGACAAAGACGGCGCCCTTGAACCACCAGTTCCCCAGCGAATGGTCGGCGTGATGGTGTGTATTGATCACGTAGCGGATGGGGCTGCCCAGCCGGGTCTCGACGAAATCGCGGATCTCACGCGTCTCTTCCGGATAGGCGAGAGTGTCAATCACGACCGAGAAGTCCGGGCCGACGACTGCCCCGGCATTGACCTGGGCGTAAAGCTCACTCGTGAAGACATATACGTTGTCGGCTACACGCTCTCGAATCATCTCGCCTCCGCCCCGGCGGCGAAGGATAGCATGCGGTCATCCAAGTTGTCAACTTAAGTAGACATAAGTGTGGCCATCCGGGCGCAGATAATGTCAGGGATCTCCGCCAACGGGACGACTAATGCGTTTACCCCCTTCCGGGCGGACAGCTCACCCCCGCCCGCCTGAAGGCTGCGCTGGCTGATCGTCAGCCGAAGTGGACAGCCGATCAGGTCGGCGTCGGTGAACTTCGCCCCCGCCCCCAGAGGCCGATCGTCATGCAGGACACGCAAGCCCCGGGCTTCGAGCGCGCCGGCAACCTGTGTCGAGGGTTCAGTCGATGTGAGATCCACAACGTCAACATCGGCCGGCGCCAACATCGCCGGCCAAGCGATCCCGCTCTCGTCCGCACACGCTGCAACCACCTATTCAAGGGCTGCCAACGGATCGACCATCGACCATGCCGCCGCGCCTTGTTCCTCGGCGCCGCTCACCCCCACGAAAGGCGGTGCGGGTAAAGGTGACCAGCGGGCCGAGGATCGTCCCACCATGTTCGGTCAGTCGAGAACCGCACGTGGCGCAACGAGCGCCCGACGGCGCCAACGCAATGTCCGCTTCCAGGGTGATCGCGAAATCGCGCCGGGGATCAACATGAATGAAATAGTAGGTCGGCCTCATTCGCACCGGCGGCGAAGTCGGTCCCGCTGAAGACCGACGGATCGGCGATGACCCGTACGCCTTCCGCTCCAGCTGTGCCCCCCCACAGCCATGCCGATCGGACTGGCCAAGCCAGGCACCGCACCACAGGTGATGATCTGAACTTCCGATGCCGGTCGGAGTCGGGTCGAGTTCGACAACCGAGCCCAGTTTGACGAGGCTGACGTCGAGGTCTCCGCGCACGACGGCGAAGATCAGCTCGCCCCCCTCGGTGCTCAGAAAGAGTGCCTTGAGTGTCCGCTCGCTTCCCACGCCGAGCGTCTCGGCCCGCGCCTGGATGGTTGTCGCCCCGGGTGTGTGGACGCGTTCAAGCTCGCAGCGAGGACTCGGTTCGAGGACTTGGCGCTCGAACGGTGCGGCCTCGCGCGCGCACGTCGAATCACACGTGACGCAGCGTTCAGCACCACGGTCCGCCCTGTTTCGCCAAGCGCCAGCCACGCCCGACCACCCGCAACCTCAGCCACCGAGGTGAGGGCGACCCCGCTCGCCTTTGCCAACCGCTCGAGGCCTTCATCCGCCTTAAGCATGAAGCCTGCGAGAGAATTCTGCTCGGCAAGCGCACCCACCAAGGCCAAGTGAACCCGAGCACGTGTCAGGCAGGATGCGCCGTCACGGCCGTCCACGGGCCCCGCATACTGGCTATGCGCAACGGGAGGCGGCGATAGCTATGAATCTCGGATTCGAGCAGGCCCGCATACACCTGACGGCGGTCCGCCTCCTCGCCCAGGGGGACCTGCACAGTCTCACATCCGATGCCGGTGATCACGGCCTCCGCTATCCCATCCACGACACAAAGACCGAGCGGCAACAGGATCCATCCGTCTTCGCTCCTACGGAGGAAGCCGGCACGCGCGGCCAACCCCAACCCCGCATCAACGCCCGAAGGGACGGCGCGCAGCGTCCGCCCTACAAGGCCCGCAATCCTCATAATTTCGCGTTTCGATTCAGGAGGTCGGTGGAGCAAAGCCGGTTCCGGGGGTCGGGGTTGGCTCGACGACGAACCCCTTCCGGCCGTTGAACTCGAAGATGTTGGTCTGGCCGGCGAGCACCAGCATCTGGGCGAAAGAAGTATGGCCGGCGAAGTCGATCCTGACCTCGTAGGGCCCGGCGGGCAAATCGCTGATGACGAAGTTCTCCCCGTAGCGATCGTCAGGGTGCACGGTCTCGGGCGCGTACGTCCACACGTCCCAGCGCTGTCCGGTCTCGAGCGAGAAGATCTGGACGAGCTGCTCGGCCAGCGGCCTTCCTATGCTGTCCGAGACCCGGCCGGCCAGGACGCCCCATCCTTCCGGGGGCACCATCCACAACTCCGGATTGCGCGTGGTGAAGTAGCCGTCCTCGCCGAAGCGGATCTCGAAATGCAGGTGCGGTCCCTCGGCATTCCCGGTGTCCCCGACCCGACCGATCACTTCGCCGGCCTCGACGCGTTGTCCCAGCCAGACGTCGGCCCGTTCCAGGTGCGCGTAGGCCGAGTACATCAACCGCCCGTCATGCCCGAAATCGTGCCGGATCAAGATGGCCAGCCCGTACGGGTCATTGGGATTGTTGGTGCCGGAGTACAGGCCGAACCCGACCCACACGACCTTTCCGCTCCCCAGCAGCCAGGACCGGCGTCCCACGGGCAGCATCCAGATCGACGCCGGTGTGGATGCTCTCCTCCCCGAAGAAGGTGTTGCCGTACCGATAGCGCGGGTGCGGCCAGTTGACGTTGCCGGAAGGAATCGGGCGCAGGAAGTAGAAGTGATCGTCGGGTCGGACGGCTCGGGGCACCGGGTACGGCGGCGGACGCCACGCTGAGACAGGATTGGGGCCTGGCGTCGGGAAATCGATTTGGGCCAACGTCGCGGCGGGCAGCATCGGGATCTGCGTGGCCGAGACTTGTGTGGCGGTCGCCGGCGGCTCTGCTTCGTCCGTCAGCAAATCGCTTGGCGCGGGCGTCGCGGGCGGCGCGGCGCACGAGGCCGCCACCAACGCCAGCCCGGTCAGAACCGCAAGCCGCCCTTGGGCGCTCATGGCGTCGGCGTGACGACGACTTCCGAGGTCGGCGTAACCGTCCGGGTCGCAAGCGGAGTGCGCGTCGGTTGAGGCGTGAGCCAGCGCCACCACCACGGCGTGGCCGTCGGCATGCGGGTAAGCGTCGGTGTGGTCGTCGGTGTCCGGAAGGGCGTCGGGGTGATGATCGCCTCCGGGGGGTAGATCAGCAGCATCGCATCCAGCCAGGTCAATCCGTCGGAGTGGGCGAACTCATTGAACCGCGCTCCGGGGAAGAAGGTCCGCCAGTTCGCCATCGCCGGAAGCCGATGAAACCCGGCATCTTCGGCGAGCTCGGTAAGGTCGATATAGTAGCCCGTCGGCGATTGTGATTTCGGAGTCCCCCGAGTCGTAGACCTCAGGGGTACCCAGGTAGCGCGCCTCGAAGGTCCAAGGCCGAGTGCGCAACGGCTCACCCAGGCTGCCATCTTGCCGGCTTGCGCGGACGTAGACCCGCCAGTAGGTCTCTCCGCCGAAATCCTCACGGACCACCTCGACCCACCCGGCCTGATATGCGGCCGCGTTGAATGCGAATGCCCGTCCGGTATAGAGCCAGTCCTCATGGGCAAAGCCGGGGGGCAGTGGATCGTTCATCCCGACGAACGCGTTCTGCAGCGTCCCCAGGAGGTCCCAACCGCTTGCCCCAGCTACCTGCAACCGCAGGTCGGCGAAATCCAGATCCACCCCCTGCACCAGGGAGGGCCTGGGTGCGGTGACTCCCTCGAGGTCGACCAATCCCAGCCTGACGCCCTGGTTGAGCTCCACCGTCGCCGAAGCCGCCTCGCCGTCGCCGGGTACGGCCGCCGAAGAGACCACGCCGGACTGCGCCCAATCGAGGCTGGACACGTTGCCCGTCAGCGCCAGGCCGGCCGGAATCGGTTCGGCCTGGTTCATCGAGTAACCGATGACCTGCTCCTGCGTGGGGGAAATCAGCACAGCCAAGAGCACCCCGCCGTCGGGAGACCACGCGGCCTCCTCTCCGGGGCCCAGGACCATCGCCGGCTGAGACAGGTTCGTCAAGTCGTGGACCAGGATGGTCCGAAGCCCATCGAGCCGACGTGTATAAGCCAGATGGGCGCCGTCGGGACTGAACGTCGGATTTGAGAACGCCGGCCCTTGCGAGCGCGTCAGGTTGACAAACCGTTCGTCGGGGTCGTCGAGGTTCGCCAGGTAGATATCCGCGGCGCCGGCTGCATCCGACACGAATGCGATCCGCCGGCCTGAGACCGGATCCCACGCCGGCGAGATATCCATCCCGGGATGGCTCAGTTGGATGTCTGCCTGGCCGCCCCCGACGGGATGAATCCAGATATCGAAATCCCCGTCCTGGTAGCCCTCATACGCGATCCATTGGCCATCGGGCGACCAGGTTGGATGTCCGGCATAACCGCCGGCATCGGTGAGGCGCTGAATTGCCCCGCTTGGCAGGTCGAGAACAAAGAGATCCCAGCCGCCCTCCCGACGAGAGGCGAATGCCACTCGGCTGCCATCGGGGCTGACGGACGGATCGCGATCGTCCCAATCTCCGAAGGTGAGCTGGACGGGCGCTGGATCCCCGGGCACCAACGCCCACAAGTGCGTTCGACCGGCGATTCGACGGGCGAAGATCAGGACCCCATCCGGGGTGCTGCGCGTCGCAGCGAGGGGGGCGTTAGCGGTCGCCCCGGGCTCGGGGTTTTCCGTGGCGCTTATGCCGCCGGCGGTCTCCGAATCTCCCGCAGGCGCGGTCGCCTCCGGCCGAAGCGAAGCGAGCGCCCAACCCAACCCGGCGAGTGTCAGGATGACGAAGAAGACGAAGATGCGGAAGGCCCACCTTCGCACTGCGCCTGATCGCGACCCGGCAGGCGTGACCGGAGCTTCGGACGGGGGGATCACGGGATTGGCCATCGGGTGTCGAGCAGATTATACCTATCGGGCGAGCCTCCTCCCTCCTCCTGCAAGTGTGATGCCAGACAGGAAAGCGGGACGGGGACCCTAAGGTCCCCGTCCTGCACGCGCCTTGAGCCGCCTGACGGCGGCTCTATCGGGCTGGTGGCGGCCCCTGGCTTAGTTCAGGAGCGAGGCGTCTTCCCAGCGCGACGCCGCAACGGGCGCCGGCAGGTCAAACGCCTCGGCGAACTGAGCCGCGCCGCCGCCGCGCTTCCGATAGGCCGCGACCAGCGCTTCCGGTGCCAGGAGTTGGCGCGCGAAATACTCGGCGCACTCCTGGAGCTCCGGAAGGAGGATTTCGGGCAAGCCCATGGCTCGCCCATGCTCGCTGGTCACCAACGCCCTGAGAAGCTCGCGCGCCAGTGCAAACCGCCGCTCGCGTGAAGGCAGATCGATCCGCACGAAAATGCTTCCGCGCTGATCGGGCAGCCGGGCGAAGGTCGCATCCCACAGGTTCGAGTACATCTCGACCACTCCGAGATCCTCGTGCAGGATGCGCGGCGGATGGCGCAGCAGAGCTTCCACCGGAACCGGCGGCTCCGCCACCCCGAGATATTCCACGAGTTCGAGCGCCAGATTACGTAGGAACCAGCGGCGCTCTTCCGGGGCGATCAGAATCATGCAACGTGCTCGCGCCCGACGTTGTCGGCATCGCGCCTCAGGCCCTCCAGCGGCGAAGGCAGCTGGAAGCGGCTCACCGGCGTTTCGAACGCCTGGACTGCCCGGTACGCCAGGACGGCGAACTCGGCCCAGCTCGAGGCCTGCAGGGCCGAGAGGCTGGTGCGGAGCTCCCCGCTGAACCCCAGGTCGCACAGGATCGGGTCCAGGTCCCCGGCGCCGAAGGCCGAGACCACCGACGGGTCAACGATCGAACGAGCTACCAGGTGATTAAGCGCTTGCATGGACATGGTGTCCTCCCATTGATTTCCGGACCGCAGGCGCCGGGTCTGGAGAAAACAAGCGGCAGCGAAGACTTTCGCCTCGCTGCCCGGCGTCTTGTCGATGGATTACTAGTACGTTCGCGACGCTCGAACCTGTCAGGCCCTCTAGTGGCCGCCGCCAGGCCCACCCGCCGGAACTACACAGCGCACACCAGTCATGGCACCCTCCTTGGTGTAACTTGTCTCCACTCGGCTTCATGCTACAGGCAGCCTCTCAACGGATTCTTAACCCCGCGGAACAGAAACGGCACAGCCGGAGTCCCTTCAGGCTGGCAAAGACGGCTCGGTTTAAGGTCAGGAGATCAGACGGGTATAGAGCTCACGGAGCCGATCCGGCGGATCGAGCCCCAGGTCGTCGGAGAGTGCCCGCACATACTGCTGGTAGAGCTCGACGATCTCGTTGCGGCGGCCCATGCGATGCAGAGCGTGCATGAGCTGCTCGTGGAGATCATCCCGCAGAGGCTCGTGGGTCACAGCCTCACGCAGAAGTTGTGCCGCGCGTGCCACCTGATTCCGAGTGAGTGATTCCTCGGCGCCTGCGATCAGCAGGTCCAGGTAGCGCGACTGAAGCTGCCGGCGGCGGATGATCGCCCACCCCGAGTTCGAACTCCGGCAGGAAGGCGCCGCCGTAGGAGTTGACTGCCTCGGTCAATGCGAACATACGCCGCGGGTCCCCGGCGGGCAGACGCTCGGCGATGGTGGCTGAACGCTCGAAGCGCCGGACGTCGTACTCGAGCCCACGCGAAGGCCTGAGAGAGTACGACGTTCCTTCCAGTGCCAGGCTGTCCTTACCGAGCAGCTGGCGGAGCTGGTACACGGCCATGTGCAGGTTGGCCGTCTGGCGACCGGGCGAATGCTCCGGCCAGAAGGTCTCGACCAGCGTATCCCTCTCGACAGGACCAGCATCGAGGAGATAGAAGCCGACCTCGCGGGACAGGGGCTTTAGCCCGTCCGACCGTCTGCCGGCGACCCGGATCGTGGACTGCCCCAGGGCCAGGAATTCGATCGGCGCGCCCTGAGCCTCAGCTCGGGCCTGTGGGTCATACAGACGGGCGTGGGCTTCGATCGCTCGCACCCGCTCGAGAAGCCGCCTGGCGGTCGGGTGGGTCGCGAACTGGGTTTCCAAAACGCGGCGGGCGTCGGGATCGGGGCGGAGCTCGGAGGCAACGACTTGCTCGGTTGCCGAGCGTGCGATCCAATCCAGGCAGGCGGCGTAGGCGGGCTGCGCGGCTGCTTCCCCGTCGAGGGCCTGCGTGCAACGTGCCTTCAGGTACAGGGCGCGGGCCTGCTCGGCCGGGGCAAGCCCGGAGGGCTTCTCGGTCAGCCGCTGGAGCCTGCGCAAGGACTTGGGAGGCGAAACCAGCGCTTCGAGGGCCGCGAGCTCGAGGCTGTGTGCGACGGAGGTCTCTGCGCGCCCTTCGGCTGCGGCCGCACGCTTCAGCCACTCCGCTGCAATCGACGGCGTGCCCGAGCGGCGGTGCAGCGCTGCGGTCTGCAGGCAGCCATAGGCCACCAGATCAGACCGGTCGAGCTGTGTAGCAAGCGCCAGCCCCTGTTCGTACAATTCCCCCGCCTGGAAGGCCAATCCCAGATCGGAGAACAAATCCGCTTCCCCGAGCAGGATCATCGCCTCGAGGTGCACCGCATTTCCCAGCCGCGCGGCGCGCAGGGCGCGGGCGAAAGCGTCCAGGGCCCGGTCGAAATCGCCTTGCAAGTGCAGCGCACCGGCGAGGTTGTTGTAGGCAGCGCTCAGCGGTGCCGGCGCCCCCTCCCGATCCAGCACCTGCAGGGCGCGGGTGATGGATATCACGACCCCCGCCGGATCGTTGCGCAGGATCTGGAACCGCGAAAGGTCAAGCTGGGCGAATGCGGTATTGTGTGGGTCTCCGAGCGTCTCACGCAGAGCCGCCGCTTTGCGCGCCGTCGCTTCCGCGGCCGCCAAGTCGCCTCGGCTGGCGTGCCAGCAAGCTTCAAGCCGCAGCGACTCGGCGCGCACCGAAGGGCTCACGGATCTGCGCTTCAAGCCCTTCAACGCCTGCACGGCCTTGTCCAGCTCCGTGTACCGGCCGGCATCGTACAGAAGCAGCCCGCGCAGGATATGCGCCCGCATCAGGACAAGATACGGTGCGCCTGCTCCCTCGGCCAGGAGATGTTCGTCCAGCAGCCACAGCGCCCGGTCGAATCTGACCCCGTTCGCCACATGCACTTGCGAACTCGAAGACCAGCCACGGCGTCGTGAGACCCGATCGGATGCAGCGCTCGGTCCAGTCTTCGAGCGTGGCAAACCGGCCGGCGCGCCGCATCGGCCAGGAGGCACGTTCGGCCAGGGCTGCGGCCCTCTTCGGCAGGTTCGCTTCGAAGTACAGGCGAACTGCCGATTCGACGTGACCCGACCCCTCGAGCCACGTCGCCGCGTGCTCTCGCAGGACCGAGAGCCGCCGCCGGTCGCGAGCCTCCATGGTCGACAGCAGGAACTCGCGGAACTGCGGATGGAACTCGTAGGTGGCCGACCCGGCACCCGCCGAGAGCAGGAACAGGCCGGAGCGCGAGAGGCGCCCGAGCATCCGCCCCGAGTTAGTCCGCCCGAGAACCGAGTTCGCAACCCTCGGCGGTCATTACCGGCAGGAGCGACGCCTCGAGCATGAAGTTGCGCACGTCATCCGGCTCGCGGTTCAGGACCACGGAAGCCAGGTACTCGTAGACCAGCGGGGTCGAAGTGTCCCGGATGCCTCGCAGCATGCCGTCGGTTAACGTCCGCGAAAGGAGCACGCCGGTGACCCAGCCGCGCGCGTCTCCTCCAGCAGCGCCTCCACGCCGGCCGCATCCAAGTTCACGCCCAGCTGCAGGCGGGAGACCTCCGCCAGTTCCCCCGAGGTCAGGGCCAGGTCTTGCGGACCGAAGCCGGCCAGGCTGCCTTCGGCCATCAATCGGGCCAACGAGATATCCAGAACCTCGCGTCCGGCGGCGATCAGCGTCACCTGCCCCGGCTGTGAGGCGAGCAGTTCATCCAGGAACTCGAGCACCGGTCGCGAATCGTTCACCAGGTGGACGTCATCCATCAGGATGACGAAGGCTTCGCCGACGCAGGTCTCAATGGCGGAGGCGAACGACCGGGCAAGCGCCGCCGGGGAAGCCGAGGCCAACGCGCTCAGATTAGGGCGGTCGCGGAGCCGGCGGAAGCGCTTCTCCAGCGAGTGTTGGAGCAGGCTGGCGAGGCGCATCACGTCCGTGTCGGCCTCGGTCAGACGCAACCAGCAGGTCGGAATGTCGGTGTGATGGTGGAAATCGGCCAGAAGCGTGGTCTTGCCGTACCCGGGAGGCGCGGCGATAACGATCAGCTTCCTGGCGATGTTGGCGTGCAGCGCGTCCACCAGGCGTTCGCGGTGGAGCTTCGCCTGGTCGAACGCCGGCGGCGTGATCGCGTGCCTGAAGAATGGATCGAGCCTAGGCATCCCTTACAAGCCTGGCCTTCTGGTCGGTGGTCCGGGCGTCGCCGGGGGCCGGCGCCGCAACCCGGGGCCCTGCCCCGGAGTGGCTAATGAGCGCCTGCCCGACCCCGACGCGAGGCCCACCCGTCCAGTCATTATAGGGCTTCTCCCCCTAGGACGGAGAGTGGGAAACGCGGCCCAGGCCCCATTTGTGCCCGGATGCCAACCGCCGATCCGGTTCACCCCGGGTAGGAGTGGCCTTCCACAAGCTCCACCGGCGTCAAGGCGCGATCAACCTCGGGCTGATCCTCATACCCCAGGACCGAACGCACCTGCAGGCGTCCGTCTGCCAGCGCGTCCGACCGCAGGTGCGCGGTCAGGCTGAATCGGGTGGTCATCGTCTCGATGATCGAGATCGCGCCGAGTTCCCCTCCTTGCTCGTCTTCCAGGCGGATCTCGAGGTTCGGCCGCTTCTGGAACGGGGTCAGCTCATAGGACAACTTGATCCGTCGCCCATCCTCATACGGCTCGGCGGTGATGCGCAGGAACCGGACATCACCCGGGGGTAGCGGCACTGCCTTCTCGTCTGCCCATTCGATATCCATCGGTTACCTTCCGACTCAATGATCGGCGACGAGTTCGCGCCGGAAGGGACCGCCGCATGCACCGGAGGAATCTCAATTGAGCCCTCATTCGTCGAACAGAAAAGTCGACTCGGCATAGTACCGGACTCGGCGCGCCTCGGCCCGTTCGCGAACCCACGCCGCGAGCTCGTCGCGCTTGGTCTCCATCGGCCGGTCGGATTGCAGCCGCTCAAGCGGGTAGTTCAAGCGCAGCGCTCGCGGCGAGATCACGAACCGTGTCAGCCCCGCCGGCAGGAGCCAGCCGGCAGACGCCGCCTGCAGGACTTCCTCGTGCTCAAAGCGCGGGAAGACCATCAGCCCCGAAAGGTCGGGGAAGACACGCTCCAGGCCCTTCGCAAGACGGGCCGTAGTGCGCGCAAGCTGGCAGCGGTCGCGGTAGGCGTCCACAAGCAGGTTCAAGTTGCGGACACGCCAGTCGAGAGGTCGCGTTTCGCCGACCACTTCCAGGGCGCCACCGTCCGGCAGTGACACGTAGGCCAGGGATGCTCCCACACTGACGTTGTAGGCCGCCCGGTCCGGCTCTGAGGCGATGATCGTCAGGTCCGGGAACCGTTCCAGCGCTTCGGTCAGCCCTTGTGGCGCCAGACACGAGAGCACGTGGTTCCAGGTCTCCAACTGAACCGAGGTATTCCCGGCATGGACGACCTGCACCAGGATGTGTGGTATCCCGAGCAACTTGAAAGCCGTCGTCCGGTTCGCCCCGTCCAGAACGACGAACCGCTCCGACCGCTGAGAGACAGGGTGAACGATGGGCGGATTCCTGAGCACCCCATCTGCCCGGAGCGCCTCGACCAGGGGCGGCGCACGGCGCGGGTCCATCCGTTCGTGTAGGACGAGTGATTGGAGCGAGACGACCCGCAGGTCGGGGAGATCCGAGATCGGAAGCATGCTGGCTCGGACGGGCGCACGACGGCGCCTGGGTGCGGTCCCTTCAGCAGGCGGCGATGCAAACCTGCGTAGAATAGTCCAAATAGACTACCACGGAAGCGGATCTCTCTCAAGGACGGGACGGAGTTCCCTGCTCTTGGCCGTCGCTTCCGGACGGTTATAATCCCCTTCCCGAGAAGGCTGACCGATGGCTGTATCGCGAGTGGTTGTGGAGGAATTCGAGAGCGCTGCCCTGCGAGGCAACCCGCTGGGCGATCCGGCCACTCGCCCGGTGTGGATGTATCTGCCGCCCGGATATGACGACAGCGATGCGCGCTTTCCGACGACCTACCTGCTGGCTGGATATTCCGGGACCGGCCGGTCGTTTCTCAATCAACGCCCGTGGGAAGAAGACATCCAGCAGCGGATGGATCGTCTGATCGAGACGGGCGCATGCCGGCCGATGGTCCTCGTCATGCCCGACGGCTTCAATCGGTATGGCGGATCGCAGTACATCGACTCCGCCGGCACGGGCCGCTATCAGCAGTACTTGCTCGAGGTCGTCCGCATGGTCGATACGCGGTTCAAGACGCACACCGCCCGCGGTTTCCGCGCCATCGCCGGGAAGTCGTCCGGGGGGTTCGGGGCGCTGACGGCGGCTATGGATCACCCGCAGGTCTTTGGGCTGGTGGCGGATCACTCCGGGGACAAGGGTTTCGACAAGGTCTACGCCGACGACCTGCGCCAGCTTCCTGACCTGCTTGCGTCTGACAACTACAGTGCGGCGCTGGCGGACCCGTATTCCTTCACGCCCAAGGACGACGCATTTCGCCGCCTGATGGAGATGGCGGCCATGGCGGCGGCCTACTCGCCCAACCGCGGCGACCCGCTGGGCTTCGATTGGCCCGTCGATCCGCATACCGGCGAGCTTCGCCCGCGTGTCTGGCGACGCTGGCGGTCACACGATCCCCTCGAACGCCTGGCCGACAAAGCCGAGAGCCTGCGCTCCCTGCGGCTGTTGTACCTGGACTGCGGCAACCGTGACGAGTACTCCATCCATCTCGGCTGCCGGGTGATGTCCCGCAGGCTCACCCAGCTCGGGATCCGCCATCGTTACGAGGAATTCGACGGCGGCCACAGCGACACGCGCCATCGTTACGACGTCTCCCTCTCCGCCCTCAGCGCAGCCATGCCAGGCTGAGCCTGGGACACTCCATCGTGAGGCATCCATGATCGAACAAGCCATCGCCTATGCTCGCCAGAATGCGCCCGCCTTTCTCGAGGACCTGAAGGCGATCGTAAGGATCCCGTCGATCTCGACCCTGCCCGAGAATCGTGCCGACATGCAGCGCGCGGCCAAGTGGCTGGCGGATCAACTGCGCCGCCTGGGATTCGACCGGGTCAGCATTATGCCCACGGCGAAGCATCCCGTGGTGTTCGGCGAGTGGCTCAAAGCCGGCAAGGACAAGCCGACGCTGCTCTACTACGGGCACTACGACGTCCAGCCCCCCGATCCAATCAAGCTGTGGAAGACGGCGCCCTTCGAGCCGACCGTCGTGGGCGAGAACCTGTTCGCGCGGGGCATCGGACATGAAGGGTCAACTGGTGGCGTTCCTCAAGGCGCTCGAGTCGCTGGCACACAGCGGCGGTTACCCGGTCAATCTGAAAGTGATGCTGGAGGGTGAGGAAGAGATCGGGTCGCCCAGCCTGCGCGGCTTCATGGTGGAGCACAAGGACCTGCTCGCCTGCACCTATTGCCTCAACGGCGACGGCGGAATCCAGGCGCCCGACGTGCCTTCGATCACCTACACGCTGCGCGGCCTGACCTACTTCGAACTCCGGGTGCACGGTCCGGCGGGAGATTTGCATTCCGGAGAGTTCGGCGGTGCGGTCGAGAATCCGGCCAACGTGCTGTGCCGCGTGATCGCCGGAATGCACGACGCGCAGGGGCGCGTCACACTGCCCGGGTTCTACGATCAAGTGCGGCCGATCAGCCGGCAGGAGCGGGCTGATGCACGCAAGGTGAGTCGGAGCGACGACTGGTGGCTGGGACACACCGGTGCTCCCGCTCTGGGAGGCGGCGAGGCGGCCTACGCTCCGACCGATCGCGCCACCGCCCGCCCAACGCTGGATGTCAATGGCCTGCTCTCGGGATTCACCGGGGAGGGATCGAAGACCGTTCTGCCCTCGATGGCTATGGCCAAGTTCTCGATGCGGCTGGTCCCCGATCAGGACCCGGCGCTGATCCTCCGCTCCCTGGGGAGGTATCTCGAAAAGCACATGCCGTCGACAGTAACCTGGGAGCTGTTGGAGCACGCCAGCAGCCGTCCGGCGATCGTCGAGCGCGAACTCGGCCGCGGCGCGGACCGCAGTGCGTGCGCTCGAGGCAGTGTGGGGGATGAAGCCGATCTTCACTCGCCAGGGAGGCAGCATCCCGGTCGTCGGGCTGGTCCAGGAGATCCTGGGCGTCGACAGCCTGCTGCTCGGGTTTGGTCTCCCGGATGACAACCTGCATGCGCCGAACGAGAAGCTCCACTTGCCGAACTTCCGGCGCGGCGTGGAGGCCTTCATCCACTACCTGGTTCTGGCCGCAGGGGACGCATGACGCCCTCCGGCGCGGCAGCCGAACGACTCCCCAACTACGGCGGCCAGGCCGTCCTGGAGGGGGTCATGATGCGCGGCGCCCGCGCCTGTGCCGTTGCCGTGCGGGCTCCCGATCAGCGGATCGTCCTCGAGGAACAGGCCCTCCCTGCCGCCTACCGCGGCCGACTGGCGCGTCTGCCGTTCCTGCGCGGTCTGTTGATCCTATGGGACTCGCTGGCGCTCGGAATGCGCGCCCTGGCTTTCTCGGCGAACGTCCAGGCCGGTGAGGAGCGCCCGATCCAACCGGCACACATGGCGGCGACGATGGTCGTCTCATTCACCTTTGCCATCGCGCTATTCTTCGTGCTGCCGGCAGCGACGGCCGCGGCCGCCGAGCGATTTCTGGGCCTGGCGGCAGGATGGGCCCACCTGATCGAGGGCGTGACCCGCCTGAGCCTGCTCCTGGCGTACCTATGGGCCGTAGGCAGGATGGAGGAAATCCGACGCGTCTTTGCCTACCACGGCGCCGAGCACAAGACGATCAATGCCTTCGAGGCCGGTGCTCCCCTGACCGTCGAGAGTGTCGCCGCACACCCACGCGAGCACACCCGCTGCGGGACCGCGTTCCTGCTGACACTGGTGATCTTCTCGGTCGTCCTTTTCAGTTTGCTCCCGCCGATGTCTTTCGGCGTGCGCATGGCCAGCCGCGTAATCGCCGTGCCCCTGCTGGCGATGCTGGCCTACGAGTACATCCGGTTGACGGCCCGTTGGAGCTCGAAGCCGTGGATGAGGCCGCTGATCGCGCCCAACCTCGCGCTCCAGCGGTTGACCACGCGTGAGCCCGACGCGGGGATGATCGAGGTGGCGTTGGCCGCGTTCGCGGCCATGCGCCAACGCGAGAGCGAGCTCGAACCCGCCGCCCCCGCCGCGCCAACGCTGAGCTGACCGGACGCCCTTCCGACCACACCTGGTGCGTCCGGATGTGGCTATGCGCAGCGGGCTCGCCGAGGCCTGTTCCTCTGTGCCTGTCCGTATTACGGCGCCCCTTCTTTCACGACTCCAGCCGGCACCGAAGGCTGTTCGCTAAGCGCCGCCAATGCCTGCAAAGCGTCGCATGACAGCCTCCGCCCGGGCGCGGATCCAACCCGTCCACGACGCGGCAATTGACGCCTTGGACGGCGGGCCGTTAGAATGCACTCGAGGCAACCTGTGACCGCCGAGCTGACCCTGCGCGACAAGACTTACCCCATCGCTTCCGGCATGACCATTCGGCATGCGCTGGAGAAGCTCGGCATCAACCCGGACACCGTCCTGCCCACTCGCGACGGCGAGCTGCTCACCGATGATGAACTCATCCGCGACGGCGATCGCATCCGCCTCGTGGCGGTCATCTCGGGCGGCGCAGAGCAGCTCGCCCGCTCCCCACGGCACAGGTTCACCGAATGAAATGCCGCAAGTGCGGCGCCAAGGCCGCGCTCAATATGCGCCAGCATCGACTGGCGCTATGCGCCGAGCATTTCCTCGAGTGGGTCCCGGAACAGACTCAACGTTTCATCGAGAAGTACCGGATGTTCACCCGGGAGGAGCGCATTCTGGTCGCTGTCTCGGGAGGCAAAGACTCGCTGGCGTTGTGGGACGTGCTGAGCCGGCTGGGATACCAGGCCGACGGGTTCTACATCAACCTGGGCATTGATCACGGGACGGGATACTCGAACGTCTCGGGCCAGAAGGCCGCCGCGTTCGCCGACGCACGCGCCCTCCGCCTGCACGTCGTCGACGTGCCGGCGACTCTGGGCGCTTCCATCCCGACCGCCGCCCGGCTGACCCACCGCGGGATGCACAAGCCGTGCTCAGTTTGCGGGCTGACGAAACGGCACATCATGAACCGTCTGGCACGTGACTTGGGCTACGACGTTCTGGCCACGGGCCACAACCTGGACGACGAGGTGGCGGTGCTCTTCGGCAACACATTGAATTGGGCAACCGGCTACCTGGCGCGCCAGGGCCCCGTGCTCGACGCCGAGCCGGGGTTCGTGCGAAAGGTCAAGCCCTTCTGTCGCCTGTACGAACGCGAGACGGCGGCGTATTCCCTGCTGCGCGGTATCGACTACATCTATGAGGAGTGCCCGCACGCCGACGGGGCCACGTCTCTGTACTACAAGGACGTCCTCAGCCGCATGGAGTCCGAGCGGCCCGGCATCAAGCTTTCCTTCTACCTGTCGTTCCTGCAGGCCCGACAGGCAGGCTTCATGCAGGCCCCCGCCTCGGCCCCCGGCCCCGAGTTGAAACCCTGCCCCGCCTGCGGCCAGCCGACCACGTCCGGCGACGCGTGTTCCTTCTGCCGCACCTGGGACTCCGTCCGGACGCGCCTGGCGGCCGAGGCCGGCCCAGACGAGAACGCACGCCCCTGAGGGCGTGCGCTCGATCGTGGCTATCGACAACAGTCGACACTCCCTGACAGGCTACGCGGCCTCCAGGTACTTCTCCACTTCCCAGTCCATCACGCGGATCCGGTAGGCCTCCCACTCGGCCTGTTTGGCGCGCCGGAAGGCAGTGAACGCCTCTTCGCCAAGCGCTTCCACCAACACAGGATCGGCCGAAAGCTCCTGCAGCGCCTCCGGCAGCGACCCTGGGAGCTGGCGAATACCGAGCTTCGATAGCTCGGCCTCGTCCATCTCGTAGATGTTGATGTTGTTTACTGGGGGCGGACAGGCCGTCTTCTTCTCGATCCCGTCCAGCCCCGCCGCCAGGATCGCGGCAAAGGCCAGGTATGGATTGCAGGAGGGATCCGGGCAGCGGAGCTCCGCCCGAACCGACTTCTCCCGCCCGGCGGTCATGCGCGGGATGCGGATCATCGCCGAGCGGTTGATCTGTGCCCAGCACACATACACCGGCGCCTCGTATCCCGGCACAATGCGCTTGTACGAGTTCACCGTCGGGGCAACCACGCCGGCCAGGCCGCGGGCATGTGCCAGCTGCCCTGCGATGAAGCCATAGGCCGTGGGTGACAGGTTGAAAGCGTCCTGTGCGTCGAAGAACAGGTTCTTGCCCTTGGCGTCGAAGATCGACTGGTGACAGTGCATCCCCGATCCGTTGATGCCGAAGATCGGTTTGGGCATGAAAGTGGCGATCAGCCCGTGCTGCGCGGCCAGGGCCTTGACCGTGTACTTGAGCGTCACGACGTTGTCCGCCGTCCGCAGTGCGTCGGCGAAGCGAAAGTCGATCTCGTGCTGGCCGAGTGCCACCTCGTGGTGGCCCATCTCGACCTCCAGCCCCATGCCGTCCAGCGCCAGCATCAGCTCGCCGCGCACGCGCTGCGCTTCGTCGGAGGCGGAGAAGTCGAAGTACCCGCCGATGTCGTGCGGCACGGGGTGGATGCTCTCCGGACCGTTGCGCCGCAGCAGGAAGAACTCCGGCTCCGGCCCGACGTTGAAGTGCCAGCCGCGCCCTCCAGCCGCTTGAGGACCCGCTTGAGTACACCGCGCGGGTCTCCCGGGAACGGCTCGCCATCCGGACGGTAGATGTCGCAGAACACACGCGCCCGCCGCCGTTCGGGCTGGGTCCACGGGAGCACGGCAAAGGTCTCGGGATCCAGGATCAGGCGCATGTCGCTTTCCTGGATACGAGCAAATCCTTCCACCGATGAACCATCGAACCACACGCCATCTTCGAGGGCACGCCCGAGCTGACCGGCCGGGATGTCGACGCTCTTGACCGCCCCGGTCACATCGGTGAACTGCAGGCAGACGAACTTGACGTTCTCCTCGACCACGCGCTTCTCAATCTCTTGTCCCATGGCTGCGCTCCTCCTGATCTGCATCCCTTCGGCCCGGAAGTGCTGGCGGTGGCCGAGACCCGCGCCCGAAAAACAAACAGGGCACGCCGGGCGTGCCCTGTGCGCGGTCCTTGCCGCAACTCAGACGGACGCCCTTCCAGAATCGACAGGCGCGCGCAATCAACGCATGAGCCTGGCCACTCTGCGCCGCTTGTCCCGCCCGTCACCGAACGGTTTTCGCGCCGCAGTACTCTGGAAGGGAGAGAGGAACTTGTGGCGAGCTCCGGAGGCTTCCGCTGATCGCTCGATTTTCCCCGGATCTTCCCGGGTTAGCCCTGCCCTGCGGCAGGGAACCTCCGCCTCGTAGTCTCAGCCGAAGCCGAGACCCATACGCTGGTCTCCCTGTATTCGATTGGAACGTACCCTCTTCTAGCACGAGATTCTAACAAGTCTGAACCACCCGAGTCAAGCGTCCTTGGCCGAGCACCACAGCCGAGACCCCTACCCATGGAGAGTTGCATGCGCTACGACCGTCGAGCGTCACAAATGGGGGGTGTCGGGTCCGGACGGGGCGCGGCCCGCGGGTCGGGATCGGGCCGGCGCAGCTGCGTTCGACCGTGCCGAGCGGGCGTCTCCGCGTCCCGGTCTGGCCGAAGGCGTTTGCACGAGGGAGGGAGCGAGGGTTCAGGCCCTGGGCGCGATCAGCCGGAGTCGCAGAACCCGGCGCGTGTGCACATCGACGTCGCGCGAGTTCTGCCCGGCGCAGACCGACCAGCCAAGCGACCGAGCCCGATTGACAAACGACAGGCCACAGGGGACGTGCGGCCGCGGGGACTCTGCCTTCCTGGAACAGGTCGGAAAGCTTCTTGCTTCCCGCCGCGCCGAACGGCGTCATGCGGTCTCCAGGCCTGGGTGCGCGGAGGGTGACATCCCGGCCAAAGGCCTCAGCGTCGAAGGCCGTCTCCCATCTCGCATCGGTGCGATAGGTGCGAGTTCCCTTGGCTGCCGCTTCCTCGGCCGCCTCGAGGAACCATCCGTCCCTCAACTGGATGTTGAAGGGAACCTGCAGGCGCACCTCGGCCGGCGCCTCGAGTTGCGGATGGGTCCCGGCAGAGGGTCGAGGAGCGCCTCCTCTGGAGAACACGATGCTGCCAGCCTCGGCACGCATCTCGACATCGCCTGGTAGAGAGGTCCAGCGCTCCGAACGCAGACGGGCACGCGCCCGTTCGACTGCCTGGAAGCCCACTTCGGCTCCTTCGCCGCTCAGGTCGCACAGGATCTCACGTAGGATGACCCTCTGTACGCCGGGGGGAAGGCCGAGCAGTCTCTCCTGATCAACCTGCACGCTGTCCGGTGCCGGTGGCCCCACCAATTCCGGAACGACGAGACCGAGCAGTGATTCCAGCGCCTGAGCGTCGCCTGCCAGGACGTCGGCTGTGCGCGCCAGGGTCTGTCGGATGGCTGGATTGTAGGTGGCCAGGAGCGGGAGCAGCTCGAGGCGGACCCGGTTGCGCAGAAAGACCGTCTGCTCGTTGGTGGGGTCGGAGCGAATCGCGAGCCTGCGCTCGCGGCAGTAGGCCAGCGTCGCCTCCCGGGGGACCCCGAGCAGCGGTCGCACGAGCCGCAAGTCTGTATCCTGCGGCTCGCCGGTGACGTCTTCCAGGCGGCATGCCGAGCGCATTCCCCGCAGCCCGCGCGTGCCTGATCCGCGCAACAGGTGCATCAGGACCGTCTCGGCTTGATCATCCTGCGTGTGGCCCACGGCGATCGTTCGGCATGCATGATCGCGGGCGACCGAAGCGAGGAACCGGTAGCGCGCCTGGCGGGCGCGTTCCTCGAGCGATCCCGGCCCCGCCTCCAGGCTCCCCGGCTTGATCCGCTCGGCAACCGCCGGGACCCCGAGCGAAGCCGCAATGCGCAGGACATACCGCCCATCGGCCCAGCTCGAGCGTCGCAGGCCATGGTCCAGGTGCGCGGCGATGACGGGAACCCCGAGGCTGACCAGGCCGTGCAGCAGGCATACGCTGTCACCGCCGCCCGAGATACCGACAAGGACACGTTCCCCAGGGAGAAAATCCCCGAGGGTCTCCAACTCGCTTTCAATCGTCTTCAGCACGTCCATCGCTTGGGTTCACCGGCCGCCGCAGGGGTTCCGTGGAATCGAGGCGTGACCCACTCCAGAGCCTGCGTTTGGGTTTCGTGTCCTACGACATCTGCCTGACCCATTGCTTCACGATCGATCTGAGATCACCTTTCTTGGATTCGATTTCCCCCATGTCCATCAGGACGACGATGCATCTGTCTTTGGCGACCCACTTAAGCATGCCGGATGGATCGCGGATCGAAATCTTCGGGGAGCGGGCTCGAACTCTAGCCCCCAAGTGAAGGACCACTTGAACGGCATCCTTCGGCCGCAGGTTGAACGTTGCGAAGTGCTCGGTCGTTGAGAAGCTGGGCGCGTTCCACTTAATGCTCTCATGGATGTGCGCGTCGGCGCCCAGGAGGATCGCCCTGACCACCTTGATCTCGGCCTTGCGTGGATGCTCGAGCCCTGCAAGGAATTCATCGACTTCGCTCGGGGAGTCTTCCTGCGCGGCCTTCGAGGACCGTGTCTTCTTGGTGACCATCCCCGTCCTCCCAATCGGTCGGGGTTGCAGGCTGATGCTCAGGATTATACGCGCCGGGCTGATTCACGGCGTTCTCTCCCCACCCCAGGTGCCTGCCGGAACCCCTATGCTATAATCGCCCATGGTCCTGCCGGGAAGTCGGGCCCGAGCCTGCCTTCCGGCGACCACCGAGCCCCAGGAGGACTTCCCCGTTGGCTTTCAACCCACTGAACTGGCTTCTCGGCCTGTTCTCGCTGGACATCGGGATCGACCTGGGCACGGCCAACACGTTGGTCCTGGTGCGCGGCAAGGGCATCGTCATCAACGAGCCCTCGTGGGTGGCGATCGAGAAGAAATCCAAGCGCCCGCTGGCCATCGGCTCGGAAGCCAAGGAGATGGTGGGCCGCACGCCGCCCAACGTTGTCGCCCTCCGCCCGCTCAAAGACGGCGTGATCTCCGAATTCGACATCACCGAGGCGATGCTCGAGTACTTCATCGGCAAGGCGCACGAACAGAGCATCGTGCCCGTGCCGCGCCCGCGGGTGGTGGTCGGCATTCCCAGCGGGGCCACCGAGGTCGAGAAGCGCGCCGTGTACGATGCGACGATGGCCGCCGGCGCCCGCGAAGCCTATCTAATCGAGGAGCCGATGGCTGCGGCGCTGGGCGCCGGGCTGCCGGTGGGCGAAGTGCGCGGATCGATGATCGTCGACATCGGCGGCGGCACCACGGAGCTGGCGGTGTTCTCCATGGGCGGCGTCGTGGTTTCACGCTCGCTGCGCGTCGCCGGCGACGAGATGGATCAGGACATCGTCAACTACGTGCGCAATAAGTACAACCTGCTCACCGGCGAGCGAATGGCCGAACGGACCAAGATCGCCATCGGATCGGCCTACCCGCTGAAGGAAGAGCATACGGTCACGGTGCGCGGGCGCAATCTCGTTTCCGGACTGCCCGAGGCGATCGAGGTCTCGTCGGTCGAGATCCGCGACGCGCTCTCCGGATCGGTGCGCACAATCATCGATACGATCCGCGACGCCATCGACGAGATTCCGCCCGAGCTGATCGCCGACCTGATGGAGTCGGGGCTGTGCCTGGCCGGCGGCGGCTCGCAGCTTCAGGGGCTGCCCGAGCGGCTGGCCAATGAACTCAAGATCGCGCGTCTGGGTCGCCTCCGACCCAATGACCTGCGTCGTGCGCGGCGCGGGTTCGATCCTGGAGGATCTGGACGCCAACAAGCCGTTCCTGACCGGCCTCGATCGGGGCACGGTCTGATCCACCCCCGCGGCCGGCGCAATCCATGAAACGACCCTCCTCGCGAAGCCTGGTGGCCGGAATCCTGGTGCTGGTCGCACTGGCACTGCTGGTCCTCTCGCTCTCGGGGTTCCTGACCTCGATCCGAGGGGCAGCGCTGGTCCCCGTGGCTGCCGCGCAGGAATGGATTGCGGTCCGTTTCACCACCCTGCGCAATCTGTTGGCGGCGCCCAGCGATGTGGCCGTCCTGCGCCAGCAGAACGCCGACCTCCAGGCGGAAGTGGCTCAGCTCCAGCGAGAGGTGATCACGCTGCGCGAGCAGGCGGCGGAGGCCGAGATCCTCGGCGCGCTGCTCAACTACGCCCGGTCGAACCCCGACAGCCGCTATCTGGCGACCAACGTCATCGGGCGCGATGTCAGTCCCTATTTGCGTTCCCTCTGGATCGGGAGCGGCACCGATGCTGGAATCGCTCGCGGCATGCCCGTGGTCACCGAACGCGGACTGGTCGGCCGTGTCGTCGAAGCCTTCCCGACTGCCGCCCGCGTCCAGCTGATCACCGATCCCCAATCTGCGGTTAATGTTCGTCTGCAAGGCTCAAGGGCGGACGGCATTACGGTGGCCCAACCCAACGGGGAACTGTGGATGGACCAGGTCAATCAAGGAGTTCAGATCACCGCCGGTGAGCTGGTGCTGACCTCCGGCTTGGGCGGCGGCTATCCGCCCGACATCACCGTCGGCCAGGTGGCGAGCATCCGCGCCCGCGACTACGAGCTCTTTCAACAAGCGGTCCTCCAGCCGGGCGTCGATTTTGAGGACCTGGAGATCGTCCTGGTGATCACCAGCTTCCAACCCGTGCCGGTCGCAGGCGGCGGTTCGTAGATTCCCACATGGCCTATGCAATCGGGCTCCCCCTGATGGCGCTGCTGGCGATTCTGCAATCCGCTGTGGCCTCTCAGCTCCGCCTGGCTGACGGCCGTGCCGACCTCGTGCTGGTGGCGGTCGTGGCGTGGGCGCTTACCGGACGTTCTCAAGAAGCGATGGTGCTCGGCCTGGCCGGAGGACTTTTCCTGGATCTCCTCTCGGCGCTCCCTCTGGGCAGCACGGGACTGGCGATGGTTCTCGTGGCCTTTGTGGTATCCCTCACCGAAGGACGCCTGTGGGGCGCCCACTTGCTGACCCCGCTCGGCGTGGTCTTCGCCGCCTCCTTGTTCTTCTCGGCCTACATGCTTCTGGCATCGGTGATCGTCGGAGCGCGCGTCGATGTGCCCAGCCTGGCGTCGCGGATCCTGCTCCCCGAAACGTTCCTCAACATGCTGCTGGCCATCCCGGCAGCGCAGCTGGCCACGGGCCTGAAGCGTGCGCTCGTCCCACCCGAGGTTGAAATCGGATGAGGCTCCTCCCGGCCGAAGGCAGCAAGATCCCCCTGTGGCGGCTGACCCTCACCTATGCCGCGATGGCCCTCGTGGCCTTCGCCTTTGTCGCCCGGCTGTTCAATCTGCAGATCCTGCAGGGCGCCAGCTTTCTGGAAGCGGCGCGCGAGAACCGCATCACCAACGTTCGCCTGCCGGCGCCGCGCGGCGTGATCTACGACCGCAACGGCTCACTCATGGTGCGCAACCTGCCGGCGTACAACGTGATGGTCACCCCGGCCTATCTCCCCGACAGTGAAGCCGAGATCGAAATGATCTACGCCCGTTTGGCTGAATTGACCGGTGTCCCGATCAGTCAGGAAGGTGAGAAGGCCGCCCGCTGCGTCGCTGGGCGCGGCGTTCGCCAGTTGGTGGAGGAGCGTGCCTCGATCGCACCCTATGAGGCCTGGCCAATCGCCTGTGACGTGAGCGAGAGCGTGGCGCGGGTCCTGCGCGAGCAGCAGGTCGACTTGCCAGGCGTGAGCATCGAAGCCGCGCCCGTGCGCAATTACTCCACCGGTGCACTGACCTCGGCTATCCTCGGGTACCTCGGCCCGATCCCCGCTTCCCTGGCCCAGCAACTGGAAGAACTCGGCTTCGTGTCCGATCGGGACCGCATCGGCTACTCCGGGATCGAGGCCGCGTACCAGGCCGTGCTGTCCGGAACCAACGGCTTCAAGCAGGTCGAGGAAGATGTCGCCGGCCGGCCTCTGCGGGAAGTCGGGGAGGTCCGGCAGCCGACACCGGGCAGCAGCCTTCGCTTGACGATCGACACCCGGCTCCAGGCGGCCGCCGACACGGCGCTGCGCAACCGCATGGAGTTCATCAACCGCTTCGCCGGCGAAATCCGAACGCCGCTCGGCGTGGTCATCGCCATGAACCCGCAGACCGGCGAGATCCTGGCGCTGGCCACACTGCCGACGTATGAAAGCAATCGCCTGGCGCGGTTCATCCCGCAGGACTACTACCAGGCGCTGATTGAAGACGAGCGGGGCAAGCCGCTCGTCAATCACGCCATCTCGTCCACCTTCCCGCCAGGTTCGACGTTCAAACTGGTGACGTCCGTCGGCGCGCTGAACGAGGGGGTGATTACCCCGCAACAGACGATCGTTGACCCGGGGAAAATCACGATCCAGAACGCGTACTTCCCCAACGACCCTGGCCAGGCCAAGGACTTCGTGTGCTGGAAGCGAGATGGCCATGGCCGGGTCGATTTCCTGCATGCGCTCGCCTTCTCCTGCAACGTGTATTTCTACAAGGTCGGCGGCGGGTTCCCCGGCGAGCAAATCCGCGATGGCGGGCTGGGGATCGACGACATCTCCCGCTATGCCTACGCCCTCGGCTACGGCGCGCCTCTGGGGCTCGAACTGCCGGCCGAGGAGGGCGGACTGATCCCGAGCCGCGATTGGAAACGCATCACGCTCGGCGAGAGCTGGTCGACCGGGGACACCTACAACACAGCCACCGGCCAGGGATTCGTTCTGGCAACACCCCTCCAGGTGCTCACGTCGGTCTCCACGATCGCCAACAACGGTAAGGTAATGTGGCCCCACCTGGTCGAGGAAGTGCTGGACGGCGAAGGCAACACGCTGCGTGCCGTGCAGCCGTGTGTCTTGTGGGACCTGTTGGACGGAGCGATTACACCCGTGGAGGAGATCGGCAGATGCCGCGACCTGCCGGAAAGCATCCTCTCCCAGCTCGAAACGCGTGAGTTCACTCCCGATGTCGACGTGCAGCCTGAGGTGCTTGAGCTCGTTCGCCAGGGCATGCGCATGGTGGTCACCGAGGGCACTGCCGAAGACTACGCCCAGCTCGAGAACATCTCCTCCGCAGGGAAAACGGGCACCGGGGAGTTCTGCGACAAGGTCGCCGATGACAAGGGGTTGTGCATCCCCGGCTTATGGCCCACGCACGCCTGGTACGCGGCTTTCGCCCCGTACGAGAACCCGGAAATCGCCGTGGTGGCCTTCGTATACAACGGCGCCGAAGGCGCCATCACCGCCGGGCCGATAGTCAAGCAGGTCCTCGAGGCCTACTTCAATTTGAAAGCCATCGACGCCGCCCGCCAGAGCTAGCGGGTGGGCGTGCTATAATCCCACAGTTAGGTCATCATGAACAGCGGACTTGCGGTGAAAGGCGTCGGTGACGGCCTTCTGGTCCACGTTCCCGAAGGACCATGGGAGGAGGCCCTGGCGTCGCTGCTACTGACGGTCGACGAGGGGGGCGAGTTCTTCAAGGGAGCGCGGCTGGCGCTGCAGCTCGAGGGGCGCGATATCGGTGCGGCGGATCTCGGGCACCTGCGCGACGTGCTGGCGGGCCGCAGCGTCAATCTGTGGGCTATCTTGGGGACTTCCCAGGTGACCCGTTCGGCTGCAGCCGACCTGGGCCTGGCGCTCGACCTCGGGCGCCCCAGCCAACGGGCCCGGGAAGAGGACGAGCCGATCGAGACCGAGCTGCCGGGGGAGCACGCCGCCCTGGTCCACCGCACGTTGCGCTCGGGGCACCACATTCACTATGCCGGTCATGTGGTCGTCGTCGGGGACGTGAATCCCGGCGCCGAGATCATCGCCGGAGGGGATGTGATCGTGTGGGGGCGCCTGCGGGGGGTCGTGCACGCAGGCGCCGGAGGGAACGAGGAAGCCGTCGTGTGCGCCCTCGACCTGGCGCCCACACAGCTGCGGATCGCCGGCCAGATTGCAGTTTCACCGGAGCGGCGCGGTACGGCCCAGCCGGAGATGGCCAGGCTGAAAGACGGACAATTGGTCGCCGAGAAGTGGGTCGATGAGCACCGCCGCAAAGCGGACGAGCACGGGAGCACTGGATGACAGCCAAAGCTGCCACGATCACCTCCGGGAAGGGAGGCGTTGGCAAGACCACTGCCACCGCCAATCTCGGAGTCGCCCTGGCCACGGCCGGATACCGCGTCGTCTGCATTGACGGCGATATCGGGTTGCGCAACCTCGACGTGGTCATGGGCCTCGAGAACCGCATCGTCTACGACTTGGTCGATGTGGTCGAAGGTCGCTGCAAACTGCGTCAGGCGCTGATCAAGGACAAGCGCCTGGCCGATCTCTATCTGATCCCCGCCGCACAAACGCGCGACAAGACGGCCGTGTCGCCTGCAGACATGGTGCGCCTGGTCAAGGACCTGCGAGGCGACTTCGACTGGGTGTTGATCGACTCGCCGGCCGGGATCGAGCGCGGTTTCCGCAACGCCATCGCTCCGGCGGACCTCATCCTGATTGTCACCAACCCGGAGGTCTCCGCGGTGCGCGACGCCGACCGGATCATCGGACTGGTGGAGGCAGAGGAGAAGAACCCTCCCAAGTTGATCGTCAACCGAGTGAAGCCCGAGATGGTCAAGCGCGGCGACATGCTCTCCACCGGCGACATTCTGGACGTGCTGGCGATCGACCTGATCGGCATCGTTCCCGAGGACGAGTCGGTCACCGTGGCAACCAATCAGGGCACGCCGGCGGTC
Organism: uncultured Chloroflexia bacterium; assembly: GCA_963743255.1. Classification (GTDB taxonomy): domain Bacteria; phylum Chloroflexota; class Anaerolineae; order Anaerolineales; family E44-bin32; genus DYJB01. The sequence goes on along the minus strand of CAVUPD010000010.1, from coordinate 182,159 downwards.
CTGGACCCCAAGAGCCGCGCCGGCAAGGCCTTCCGCGACATCGCCCGTCGGATGAACGGCGAAGAAGTCCCGTTCGAAAGCTTGGAGGCCAAGGACGGATTCTTCGGCCGCCTGTCGCGCATCGTCCGACCAGGAGGCGCATGATGAGCTTCTTCGATCGGCTACGCGGCGACCGCCGCAGCGCCCAGGCGGCCAAGGAGCGGCTCCAGTTGGTGCTGATCCACGATCGGGCCGATTTTCCCCCGGGCAAGCTCGAAGCGCTCCGGGATGACCTGATCGCCACCCTGTCGCGCCACATCGAGATCGACGTGCGGCGTGTGAACATCACCTTGACGCAGGATCGCCATCAGCAGCGGCTGGTCGCCGACATTCCCCTGGCGCCGCCTCGCGCCCGCCGCAGGGAGTCACACTAGGCGTGCAGGTTTCTTCGCGCGTCTGGCGCCACTTCGACGTCTGGCTACTGGCGGCGGTCGCCGCCCTGACGATCGCCAGCGTCGCCATGATCCAGTCGGCCATCGCTGGGAACGAGACCCTGGCCGGGCTCGTCCCGCGCCAGATGATCTATGCCCTGCTCGGCCTGGTCGTCATCCTGCTCGTGGCCGCCGTCGACTACCGCTTCTGGTCGGCGGTCGCCCGCCCGATTTACGTCGTCGTGCTCGTGTTGTTAGGGCTGATCCTGGCGGCCGGTTTCGTCGGCTTCGGTGCGGCGCGCTGGTTCGATGTCGGCATCGTCCTAATCCAGCCGTCCGAACTCTCGAAGATGCTGATGGTGATCGTTGTCGCGGACTATCTCGCCCGGAACCAGCACGAGATCGGCCAGTTCCGCGTTTTCTTCCGCAGCCTGGTGCTCACCGGCGTCCCGGTGGTGCTGGTCTTCTTGCAGCCCGACCTGAGCACGGCGATCGTTCTGGGAGTCATCTGGGTGGCGCTGGTGTTCGCCTCCGGCGCGCGGCTGAGGCATTTCCTGGTGCTGCTGGCCATCGCCGGGCTTGTGCTCCTGCTGCTCTCGCCTCTGTTGGTCAATTACTTCACCACGGGCTACGTGGCCGGTGAGGACTTCTTGTTCGTTCAGCGCTACCAGATGCAGCGCATCGTCTCTTTCATCCTGCCGGATCCCGAGGCCCATTTCGGCGAGAGCTACAACGTCAACCAGGCGCTGATCTCGATCGGATCCGGAGGCTGGTTCGGGCAGGGGTACGGCCACGGCACGCAGACGCAATTACGATTCCTCAAAGTGCGCCACACCGACTTCATCTTCTCGGCGCTCTCGGAGGAGTTCGGCTTCGTAGGCGCCACCACTCTGCTGGCCCTGCTGATGTTCATCATCCTGCGCTGCCTGCGCGCCGCCCGGCTGGCGCGCGATCAGTTCGGCGCGTTGATCTGCTACGGGGTCGCCATCCTGCTGATGTTCCAGTCGGCAATCAATATCGGCATGAACTTGCAGCTGCTGCCGGTTTCCGGCTTGCCGCTGCCCTTCTTCTCGTACGGCGGATCCTCGCTTGTCGCCAGTCTGCTGGGGATCGGCATGGTGGAGAGCGTGATCCTGCGACACAAACGTATCGAGCTCTAAGCTCGTCCACCGGAGATTCGGAATGCCTTCCAGCCCTCCCGCCCGCGCCCGATTCGCACCCTCCCCCACCGGCCGGTTCCACATCGGCGGGGCACGCACCGCGCTGTATGACTATCTCCTGGCGCGCCAGACCGGCGGGCAGTTCATCCTGCGCATCGAGGACACGGACCAGAAGCGCTTCGACCCGAAGGCCGAGCGCGAGCTGATGGACAGCTTGAAGTGGCTGGGGCTGGAGTGGGACGAGGGTCCGGATGTGGGGGGTCCCTACGGCCCCTACCGGCAGTCGGAGCGCAAGGCGATCTACAAGCGTTATGCCGACGACCTGGTGCGGCGCGGGCACGGCTATGTGTGCTTCTGCTCCTCCGAGCGGCTGGCCCAGATGCGTCAGGAGCAGCAGAAGCACAAGCAGCCTGCCGCGCTATGACGGACTGTGCCGCGGCCTTGCACCGAGCGCGGCGCAGGCGCGCATCGATGCCGGCGAACCATACGTCATCCGCTTGAAGACTCCGCGCCAGGGCCAGACGACGGCCGTCGACAGCATCCGCGGCCCGATTACGGTCGAGAACGCCGACCTCGACGATTTCATCCTGATGAAGTCCGACGGCCTGCCCGTCTATCACCTGGCGGCGATGGTGGACGACCGCGAGATGAACATCACGCACGTCCTGCGCAGCTCGGAATGGCTGCCCACGTTTCCACTACACGTGCTGATCTACCAGGCCTTCGAATGGGAGCAGCCGGTCTGGGTGCACCTGTCCGTTTTCCTCAACCCGTCGGGCAAGGGTAAGATGAGCAAGCGCCACGCCGTCGATCCGAAGGGCGGCGTGAGCTCGATCTTTCCGCTCGACATGCGCGACCTGGGTTACCTGCCCGAGGCGGTCGTGAACTGGCTGGCGCTGATGGGATGGTCCTACGACGACCACACCGAGCTGTTCAGCATGTCCGATCTGATCGACCAATTCTCGCTCGCCAAGCTCACGCCCAGCCCGGCGGCCGTGAATTTCGGCAAGCTCGACCACTTCAACGGCCTGTACATTCGAGCGCTGCCCAACGACGAGTTGGCGCGGCGCCTGCTTCCGTTCCTGGAGCAGGCAGGACTCACGCCGGCGCCTGGGATGCTGGAGCGGATCGCGCCGTTGATCCGCGAGCGGATCCGCACCCTCGAGGAGTCGGTCGAGGTCGCCGGCTTCTTCTTCCGTGACGACGTCCGACCGGCGGACGAGATGTTGCCCGGGAAGGATCTCGAGCTGGCACAGGGTGCCGCCGCGGACGCGGCGCGCCTTGAAGGTCATCGAGGCCGCGCCGGCCTTCGACGAGTCCCTTGAGGCCTCGCTCCGCGCGTTGGCTGTCGAGCTGGGCCTCTCAGCCGGAGCGCTCTTCGGGCTGCTCCGGCTCGCAGTCACCGGCCAACCCGTCAGCCCCCCACTCCTGGAGAGCATGGCCCTAATCGGAAAGCCAATCGTCATGGCGCGCATCGCCGGCGTCGCCACTCGGCTGGAGGCCATGGCCGGCTGACCGCGCGTGGGCCTATGGGAAGAATCGCGGCTGCCTTGGGGGTTCGTCTAGTGGTAGGACAGCGAACTCTGAATCCGTATGCCGAGGTTCGAATCCTCGACCCCCAGCCTGAGGCCCCGGTTCCCGGGGCCTTTTCGTTTTCCGCGACTGCCTGAGCCCCCCGCCGACCCGAGCTGAGTGCCAGAACACATGCGCCACGGGTGACGGATTCCCCCTGCAGGGCATTCCGCTTTGTGAGACCATATATGCAGGAGTGTGCATATGACGACCCGCCGCTTGCCGGTCCGCGAGGCCGAATTGTTCAAGGTCCTGGGCCACCCCGTCCGCCTCCAAATCCTGTCGGTGCTGGCGCAGGAAGAAGCCTGCGTCTGCCACCTGGAGGCGCGGCTGAAGATGCGCCAGGCGTATCTCTCGCAGCAGCTGGCCGTACTGCGCGAGGCCGGACTGGTCGCCGAGCGGCGCATGGGTACATACGTCTACTACCGTGCCCGGCGGCCGCAGGTGGTCGAAATGATCAAGGCCATGCGCACGTTTACCGGTTCAGGCGATCTCGGCCTCCCGCAACCAAACGCCGCGGCCTGTGCCTGCCCTCGATGCGTCGTCCTGGCTCAACCGCTGGCGGAGGCGACCTATCATCGCACCCGACGCTCTGCCGGGAGCCATTGAGGCGATCCAAGGTCTCTATGATGGGGCGGCCCGGCGGAAAGAACCCGGTCCTTCACAGAGGCTAAGCATCTCGAATCGCGCGCGGGGTTCGTGACCTGGAAGGAGTCAAGTCATGCCCGAAATCCTGTCTACCACGGTCGACAAATTCACTTTCAAGGTCGCGACGGATCGGTACTACTCAGATCAGGGCGTGTGGGCCAAGCCTGAGGGGACACGGGTTCGCATCGGACTGTCCGACTTCCTGCAGCAGAGGAGCGGCGATGTCGCGTTCGCTGAGGTGAGGGCAACGGGGACGGCTGTCGGCTTTGGAGACGAGGTCGCCGTCATCGAGACCATCAAGGTGAACATCAGCCTGGTCTCGCCGGTGCAAGGCGTGGTCGCGGAAACCAACCCGGCCATGAGCACGGCGCCCGAGGCGATCAACCAGGATCCATACGGCGCAGGTTGGCTGGCCGATGTTGAGGCCACGGATTGGGAGGCCGATCGCCTGCGGCTGTTGGATGCCGAAGCCTACTTCCGCCTGATGAAGGGCCAGGCCGAAGAGGAGGCAAAGAAGCTATGAAGGATGATCGCAGAGTTGTCATTGTGCCGTGCAGCGGAATCGGAAAGACCTACGGGACGGTGAGCCGCGAAGCGGCCTACGCCGTAACCCTGGATCTGCGCCCGGCCGACTCGCAGCTTGTGGCGCTCTCGCTGCTCGTCCTGGGCGATGAAGCGGCGCGTGCGGCCGTGGCCGGCAACCCGGCGGTCACCATCGACGGCTGCAAGCTGGCCTGTGCCACCAAGATGGTCAAGGAGAGCGGCGGGACTGTGGCGCAGGAGGTTGCCGTTCTGGATGTCTATCGCCGCTACAAGCAGTTCAAACCGCAGGGCATCGCCGAACTGAATGAAGGCGGGCAGCAGCTGGCGCATGCCATGGCCGAGGAAATCGCCGCCACAGTCGATAGCCTACTGAGAGCAGGAAGGGGGTACGGCCGATGCCTGAGCTGCCGAAGAAGAAGGTTGGCATCGTGGCCTGCTCCGGCGAAGAGCTGGCCGAGGGAACGGTCACTCGCCTGGCGGCGCTGAAGGTCCTGGAGCAACTCCGGCCTGCCGATACCGTCACCATCTGCCTGCCGCTCTTCCTGGCTGGCGGTGAAGGCGATCGTGCTTTCGCCCGCTTCTACCCGACGGTGGCGATCGACGGATGCGACAAACGCTGCGCCGCCCGCGCCACCGAGATGTACTCCGCCAAGCCGGCAGCCTCCATCGTGGTGACCGAGCTCGTCGCCGAGGCCGGACTCGACCCGCCGCTGGGCCTTCGCCGCCTGAACGATGCCGGTCTACGGGCCGTCGATCATCACCTCCTCACGCGTGGCTGAGATGGTGGATTCGCTCTTCGATCGCACGTGGGATCGGCGGACGGGCGCCTTCACGAGTGAATCCCCCGCGCCGGATGGGGCGCAGACGCCAGTCGGCGCAGCTTGCAGCTGCGGGTCCGGGATCCCGGTTCAGACGGTGGATGTTCAAGGCCGAGGGGTCACGCTGGTCGGGCTGCCGCTGATCTTTCAGCAGTTCCACGAGGCGGGTCGCCGGCCCGAGGAGAGCGTCAGCCGCGATCTGCTCGAGACGGTGAAGATCTACAACCCGATTCCATCCGACGCCGAGGCCGACTATTCAAGTGCGCTGCTCCGCGAGTACGCGGCCTACTGCGCGGATCAGGGGGTGCGCCCGTGAGCCGAACGGCGTCCTATCACACCACCGTTTCATGGACCGGGGAACACTGGGGACAGATCCAGATGGGCAACGGGCCGGAGATGAAGTTCTCGGCGCCTCCCGACGCGCAGGGGCATCCCGGTGTCCTGACGCCGGAAGACGCCTTCGTGGCCGCAGCCAACACCTGCATCATGATGATGTTCATCTGGGCGACCGAGCGGTTCAAGCTTCAAGCTCCAGTCGTACGAGTGCCGGGCGGAGGGCACGAAGCTGATCGAGCTCGATCGCACCGAGACCTTCACCGACCTTCGCTTCTGGCCGGTCATCCGCGTGGCCGCGGGCGCGGAGCCTCCGTCACTGGTCGAGGCGCGCACGCGGCGCGCCCTCCAGGCTGCCCAGAAGTACAGCCTGGTGGCCAATTCGGTCAAGTCCAACATCATCATCGAGCCGCAGATCGAAGTCGTGCGATGACAGGATCGTCTGCCCCGATCACGTCCACCGCTTTCGAACAACCTTTGAGAGGACGAGGAGAAGAATCATGCTAACCATCAAAGTACTGGGCCCCGGTTGTGAGAACTGCAAGAAGGTTGAGGCCGTCGCCCGACAGGCTGCAGGCAATCTAGGGTTGGAGGCCGAGATCTCGAAGGTGACGGCAACCCCCGAGATCATGAAGTACCCCATCCTGGCGACGCCAGGCCTGGTCATCAACGAGAACCTGGTGTGCGCCGGCCGAATCCCCAACGAGGCCGAAGTCACCTCCTGGCTCACGACAGCGCTGTCGACGGAGGCGAACTGACATGGCCAGCCCGGCAACCACCACCTCAAGACCACCCGCGGCGGTGGGCGTCACCAAGCAGCTGTCCACCCTGGATCGCTACCTGACCGTGTGGATCTTCCTGGCCATGGCCATCGGCGTGGGGCTCGGGTATTTCGTGCCCGGCGTGGAGGCGTTCATCAACCGGTTCTCGGTCGGGACCACGAACATCCCGATCGCCATCGGGTTGATCCTTATGATGTATCCGCCTTTGGCCAAGGTGCGCTATGAGGAGCTGGGCGACGTCTTCCGCAACTGGAAGATCCTGGGGTTATCCCTTATCCAAAACTGGGTGATCGGCCCGATTCTGATGTTCGCCCTGGCGATCATCTTCCTGCGCGGCTATCCCGAGTACATGACTGGCTTGATCCTCATCGGCCTGGCGCGCTGCATCGCCATGGTCATCGTCTGGAACGAGCTTGCCAAGGGCGATACGGAGTACGCAGCCGGCCTGGTCGCCTTCAACAGCGTGTTCCAGGTGCTCTTCTACAGCGTGTACGCCTACGTCTTCATTACAGTCCTGCCGGCCAAGCTTGGGCTGCAGGGCAACGTCGTGGACATCACCATCGGCGAGATTGCCCGCAGCGTCTTCATCTACCTGGGCATTCCCTTCATCGCCGGCTTCCTGACGCGCCTGGTTCTGGTGCGGGCCAAAGGCAAGGACTGGTACCACAAAGAGTTCATCCCGCGGATCAGCCCGATCACACTGATCGCACTACTCTTTACCATCGTTGTCATGTTCAGCCTGAAGGGCAACCTGATCGTCACCATCCCGCTCGATGTGGTGCGGATTGCCATCCCGCTTCTGATCTACTTCGTGATCATGTTCCTGGTCAGCTTCTTCATGGGCAAGGCCGTGGGTGCCGACTACTCGAAGACGACTACGCTGGCCTTCACGGCTGCCAGCAACAACTTCGAGCTGGCCATCGCCGTTGCCGTGGCTGTGTTCGGCATCTCATCCGGCGAGGCATTCGCTGCGGTCGTCGGGCCGCTGGTGGAGGTGCCGGTCATGATCGGGCTGGTGAACGTGGCCTTCTGGCTGCAGAAGAGGTCCTTCGCCAAGCCGGCTGGCGCGGAGGCGGGCTAATCTGTGACGGGTGCCCCCTGCACAGTGGAGGGGGCATCCCTCCGATCGCACAATGCCGAAGCCGCCAGTGGCTTGAAAGGAACACGTGACGACCAACTACGTTGAGCTTCATGAGCACTTGGAAGAGCGCCTCGTGCAGCTTGGTCGTGAGCTGCCCGGACCCATGTCCGGCTTTGCCCGGCTTCACAAGAAGGCGGTGGAGGATGGCGCCCTGAGCGGCAAGGCCAAGGAGCTCATGGCGGTGGCCATCAGCATTGCCGTGCACTGCGAAGGATGTATCGCCTATCACGTCCATGCGGCGGTGGCAGCTGGGGCGACGCGCCCTGAGCTGCTCGAAACCATCGGAGTAGCGATCCTGATGGGAGGCGGTCCGGCGTCGGTCTACGCTGCGCACACGCTGGACGCGATCGACCAGTTCCTTCCGGACTCAGGTGGAGGAAAGTAAGCTTCGCGATTGGGGTAGGGGAACTTGCAGTGTTGATCGACGACTTCGACCTCGAAGTATTCACTCCGCCTTGCGATCCAGGCGCCGAGCGCTTCGCGGCGCGCGCCAGGCTCAAAGCGCCCATCGACGAAGTCCTGCCATATCTCAACGCCACGCTGCGCGGCGCGGTCTACAACCCGGGGGCCGGTGCGCTCACGTGGAAGAAGGCCGGCCACAATATCGCCTTCCATCCCTATGTGGTTGCCACAAGCAATGTCGAGGACCGGGAGGCGGCGGTCAAGGAGCTCCGCGGGCTGGTGGACATGGTCAACCGCACCTGGGAGCACCGGGCTGAGATCACCCCGGACCTTGAGACCCACCAGCGGCCAACTCCCATGGCAATCTACAAGCTGCTCCCGAGGACCAGCTGCAAGGCTTGTGGGGAGGCAACCTGCTTTACATTCGCCCTGCGGCTTGCGGCGTCGCAGCTCCAGGTTGAGGGCTGCCCGGCTTTGTTCGAGCCGGGGCAGGCACACGCCCTGGAGGCATTGCGGTCGATGTTGATCGACACGCCGAGAATGGGATAGGTAACGATCTGGATGAACAAGCCTGACGAAGCAAGGCCCGATGCTGAAGCAGACGTCAGGCCGGGTGGCTGTTCTTGTGAGGATCCTTACGCCAGCCTGCCGGCCGAGCTGCGGCCCAAGCCCGCGGCGAAGAACGACGGATTGCGCCGGGTAACCTGCCCAAAGTGCGGCCTGGTCTATTGGACCAACCGAACCACGGACGTGTGCGTCCAGTGCGAGTAGCTGCGACAGGCTTCACGGTTAGAGGGAGGGACACTGGCGGCACTTGATGTCCCGCCAGGCGCCGGCCTGCTCCAGGGGAAGGTGACTGTATGTTCGAGTCGAAGAGGGCCCTCTCGGCCGTACTCGAGGACACCGAAGTCATCGAGTTGGCGCGCATTCTGATGGATGATGACGGCGAGGCCGCCCTGGCCTTTCTCAAGCGTCACTTCAAGGGCAGGGCCAAGGAACTGCTCGAGGGTGGTTGAAAGGTGATGATTGAGGTGCCCGGTGCGGGCATCCATCCGGTTCACAGCGATCTGCTGCGGAAGTGAGCGTGGCCTTCCTTCGGTCGATCGCACTAGTGAGGACGCTTCCCTGTCTCGCCGAGCCAGGCAAGATCATCGTAGTCGGCAAGCCCTCCCGGCCCCTCGATGATGTCCTGCCCTACCTGGCGACGCTGCCCAACGTGATCGCCTTCAACCCGCAGGCAAGGACACTTACGCTGCGCAGGCACCCCGGACTGATCACGATCGGGCCGGAGCGGGTGAGTATCACTCAGGCGACGGACACGGACGAAGGGTTGGAGCTGCTGGCCGCCCTGGCGGAGGCCGTCAACGCGACGTGGGAGCATAGGGCAGAACTTGTGCCGGTCGCCCTCCGGCGTCAAGCGCCGCGCCCGCTAGACGTCTGGGCACACCTGCCCCAGACAAACTGTGGTGGATGTGGAGAGCTGACGTGCATGGCCTTCGCCTTCAGCCTTCTCCAGCAGCAGCGCGCCTTGGGTGCATGCGATATCCTTGTGCGGGATGAAGGGTTCGCCGATCGCCGGACTGCCCTTCAGGCGATGTTAGGCTAAGGGTGTTGGCCTTCCTGGTGCGGGCCACATCGCTGATACGCGTGGCGGGGAGGAGTGGTCCTGCTCGAGTCAGAGCGACGGACTGCCAAACCGGCACACCGGATCGTTGTCGGAGGAGAAGGGGCATTCAGGTGCTGCGGCGGAGGTGAGGCTGTGAAGCGAAAGGTTCTCTTCCTGTGCACAGGCAACTCAGCCCGTTCTCAGATGGCGGAGGCGATCGTCAATGCACGTTTCGGCGACTTATGGGAGGCGTCCAGCGCCGGAACCCGGCCGGCTGGCTCGGTCAACCCGGATGCCCTTCGAGTGTTGAGGGAGATCGGGATCGAGCACAGCGGACGGTCGAAAGGTGTCGACGAGATGAGGGATGTGCCCTTTGATCTGGTGGTGACCGTCTGCAACTCGGCCGCGGAAGAGTGCCCGGTGTGGCTGGGGCATGGCCATCGCGTTCACCTCGGCTTCCCGGATCCGGCTCAAGCCGGCGGATCGGAGGCGGAAATGCTGGCCACTTTCCGCCGGGTGCGCGATGACATCGCGGCGAAGGTGCCTCATCTCCTGGAGGAGCAGGGTCGCTACTGAGCCCTGTGGAAAGCGAAGGCATGCCGAACTCGGCTCCGAGCGGGCGTGGAGCGACACCTGCAATGCTGCCGCAAGACACCGAGAGGGTAGAATACCCGACATGTCCGAACGCGCCTGGCGCAGTGCCCTCGAGCGAACGCGCCGCGCAGCGCTGGGGCGCCTGTCGCAGCTCCTCGGAACGAGCGAGATCGACACGGAAACATGGGAGGAGCTCGAGTCGGGCTTGATCCAGGCGGACGTCGGTGCGGCGCTGACCGCCGAGATCGTGCATGCGCTCCGCGCCATCGCCGTGTCCCAAGGCCTGACGCACAACGAGCAGCTGCGCTCCGCGTTACGCACGTCCCTTGTGGAGCAGTTTGCAGCGCCAGCCGAGGCCTTCCCGGCCGAGGCCCCCCGGCGGTCACCCGTCCGCTCGTCTACGTCATGGTTGGCGTGAACGGATCCGGCAAGACCACATCGGCCGCCAAACTCGCCGCTGTTCTCCAGCGGCAAGGGCAGCGTGTCCTGTTTGCCGCGGCCGACACCTACCGCGCGGCGGCAGACGAACAGCTTCAACGCTGGGCGGAGAGGCTGACCGTCGATGTGATCTCCGGCAAGCCCGGGAGTGACCCGGCCGCCGTGGCTTACGAAGCGGCGCAAGCGGCCCTCGCTCGGCAGGTGGACGCCCTGCTGGTCGACACCTCGGGTCGGATGCACACCAGCCACAACCTGATGGCCGAACTGCAGAAGGTCTGCCGCGTGACGGGTAAGGTCGTCCCCGGCGCACCCCATCACGTGGTCCTGGTTCTCGATGCGACCACCGGCCAGAACGCCTTGGCGCAGGCGCATGCCTTCACCCAGGCCGTGGGGGTCACAGAGATTCTGCTCACCAAGCTCGATGGATCAGCCAAAGGCGGGATCGCGATTGCCGTCCACCGCAGCCTGGGCCTCCCGATCTCGTATGTCGGGCTGGGCGAAGGGACAGACGATCTGGAACCGTTCGATGCCGAGGCGTACGTAGAAGCGCTGCTCCCGGGCGGCTGACAAGCCCGCCGGGGGCGGGTAGAATAGAGGCCTGCCCCCGCCAAACTCGGCCAGGGCCCGGGACCTACGCCATGGATGATTTGATCGCCGAACTGCATCTCCTGGAGGATCGCCTCCAGGGTCTCCTGGTGCGTCTTTGACCTGGCCAAACGCCAGGACGAACTCACGCGGCTCGAACGCGACTCCGAATCCCCCACACTTTGGGATGACCCCGAGCAGGCCCAGAAGATCATGCGCCGCATGGCGCAGCTGCGCGGCGAGGTGGATGCGTGGCGCGGGATGGAGAAGCGCCTGGCGGAGGCGCTCGAGCTCGCCTCCCTGGGCGATGAGAGCCTGCTCGCCGACCTGACCGCCGAGACTGCCTCGCTGCGCGCCGACTTGGATCGGCGCGAGTTCAACGCCATGCTCTCCGGGCCCTATGATTCGGACGACGCCATCGTCTCCATCCACGCCGGCGCCGGCGGGACCGACTCACAGGATTGGGCCGCGATGCTCCTGCGCATGTATCTGCGCTGGTCGGAGACCCATCGCTATGCCACCGAGCTGCTCGATAGCAGCGAAGGCGAGGAGGCGGGCGTCAAGAGCGTCACCCTGGCCGTCGACGGCGAGTACGCCTTTGGCTACCTGCGCGCCGAGCGCGGCGTCCACCGCCTGGTTCGTCTCTCCCCGTTCGAACTCCGCCCACCGTCGGCACACCTCCTTTGCCCTGGTCGAGGTCTATCCCCAGGTGCACGCCGCGGAGGAAGTCTTGATCAACCCCGCCGACCTGAAGATCGACACGTACCGGTCGGCCGGCGCCGGCGGGCAAAATGTCCAGAAGAACGAGACCGCCATCCGCATCACCCACCTCCCGACCGGCATCGTCGTGACCTGCCAGAACGAACGCTCCCAGACTCAGAATCGTGAGAACGCCTTGAGAGTTCTCCGAGCCCGGCTGCTGGACGTCCAGCGGCAGAAGCAGGAGGACGAGATCGCCAAGCTCAAGGGCGATCACGTCAAGAACGAGTGGGGCAGCCAGATCCGATCCTACGTCCTGCATCCCTACCAGATGGTCAAGGATCACCGGACCGGACATGAGAGCGGCAACACGGCTGCCGTGCTCGACGGCGACCTGGACGGGTTCATCGAGGCGTACCTTCACGCCGGTCTGGAGACCCCGTCCACATCCGTCTAGTGCAGCCCGAGCTGGGTTTGTCGGCCGGAGGAGTGCCCGTCGCCCGGTCCGGGCAGGAAGGCCGTCGATTGAGGGGTTGCCCGAAGGTTGGTATAATTCAAAGGTTGGGGAATTTGCGGGAGGAACCGTGCGGACTTACCTGGATCTGGCAATCATCGTCCTGTCGATCACGCTGGTGGTGATCATCGTGCTGCAGAGCCGCGGCGCCGGCCTGGGCGGCCTGGGCGGCGGCGACTACGGTGGCTACGGCTACCACGCGCGCCGGGGCATCGAGCGCCTGCTCTTCAACCTGACCATCGTGCTGAGCTTCGTCTTCTTCGCCATCACGCTGGTGAGCGTCGTCCTGGTGAGTTAGGCGCCGGCCCTCCCCTGCGCCCCCATCCATGGGAAAACTGCGCTGGCAGCTGATCATCGCCCTGGGCGGCCTAGTCCTGATCGCCGGACTGCTGCTGACCCAGGTGCCGGGCCCCGACCAGGTGGCGCCGGAGCCGGTGCGCGGCGGCACCTACGCCGAAGCCATCGTCGGTTCTCCCGTCCGCCTTAACCCCGTCCTCGACGAGTACAACCAGGTCGATCGCGACATCGACCGGCTGCTCTACACCGGGCTGGTGCGGTTCGACGCCCAGGGAGCCCCGCAGCCCGACCTGGCTGAGAACTGGGCCATCTCGGCCGACGGCATGAACTACACGGTCACCCTGCGGCCCGACGCCAAGTGGCACGACGGTGTTCCCGTGTCCTCGGACGACGTGATCTACACCTTCTCGAAGCTCCAGGATGCGGACTATCCGGGACCGGCCGATCTGCATGCGATGTGGGAGCAGATCGAGCTGACGAAGATCGATGACCGCACGGTCCAGTTCAAGCTGCCGGAGCCGTTCGCTCCCTTCCTGGACTATCTCTCCCTCGGCTTGCTCCCCGATCACCTGCTGCGCGGTGTATCGTCCAGCGATCTGGTCGACCACCCGATCAACCTGCAGCCGATCGGCACGGGACCTTTCCGCTTTGTCGGCTTCGAGGTCGAAGATGGTACGATCCGGCGCGTGAGCCTGGCCGCGTTTGAGGACTACTACGGTCAGCCGCCGTACCTCGAGCGCATCGACCTGCACTTCTTCGCCTCCCAAGCCGAGGCGCTGCAAGCCTACGAGTCCGGCGACGTGCAGGGAGTCGCTGCGCCGTCCGCCGACACGCTTCGGACTCTCCTCGCCGATCCCGAGACGAATATCTACTCCGCCCGGCTCCCGAGCGCCGGGGTCGTATTCCTCAACACGCGGCATCCCGAGAAGACCTTCCTGGGCGACAAACGCGTACGCCAGGCGCTGCTCCTGGCCGTAAACAGGCAGTCAATCATCGACCGTGCCTTTGGCGGCCAGGCGGTGATCGCCAATGGACCGGTGCTGCCTGGCACGTGGGCGTTCTCGCAGTCGCTCGCCCCCCTGCCCTTCGACCCGGAGCGCGCCGCGTCGCTGCTGGACGCAGCCGGGTGGGAGACGCCCGTCGGCGCGGCGGAGGGGTCGCCGGAGTATGTCCGCTCCAGCGAAGATCTGCCGCTGGCATTCACGCTGGTCTACCCCGACGACGCCGCTCATCAGGTGGTGGCACAGGCGCTCCAGGAGTACTGGCGACGCATAGGGGTTGTCGTCACGCTCACGGCCGCGCCTGCTCCGACGATCCTTACCGAGTACCTGGAGCCGCGCGCCTTCGAGGCCGCGTTGATCGATCTCGACTTGTCGCGCTATCCGGATCCGGACCCCTACCCGTTCTGGCACGACTCGCAGGCGGAAGGCCGGACAGAACTACAGCGGCTTCAACGACCGGAACACGAGCATCTGGTTGGAGCAGGCTCGCACGACGCCCGACCTGGGGACACGCGCCGAGCTGTACCGCAGCTTCCAGTACCGGTTCCAGGACCAGATGCCCTCGCTGTTCCTTTATCATCCGGTGTACACCACCGCCGTCTCGGCGCAGATGCAGGGGGTGACCCTCGGCCCCATGGTCGACCCGAGCGATCGTTTCGGCGGGATCGAGCGCTGGTACGTCCTGGCCCGACGCGCCCGCACCGAAGGGATCTGAGGGCGACCAGGACGGGTAGCCTCGCAGCCGTGGTATAATCTCGCCTGCTTGTTCCCCCAGGCGCAAATCGAATTCAGGAAGGTGTCAAGTGGATCGGTCCGTTGACCCGGCATCTCGCCGCCCCCTCGCCGAGCTACAGGTAGGTCAAGAGCTCCAGGGCACGGTGACCAAAGTCGAGCTGTTCGGCGCATTCGTGGATGTTGGCGCCGAACGCGACGGCCTGGTCCACATCTCGAACCTGCGCAAGGAACGCGTTAACCGGGTCGAAGACGTGGTCAGCCCCGGCCAATCGGTCGCGGTCTGGGTCTCGAAGGTCGACCCTGCCAGCGGGCGGGTTGAGCTGACCATGGTCCGCCCGGTGCTGCTCAAGTGGGCGGAGATCAAGAGCGGGCTGCGAACGCAGGGCACGGTGGTCAAGATCGAGAAGTTCGGCGCATTCGTCGATATCGGCGCCGAGCGCCCGGGCCTGGTGCACGTCAGCGAGATGAGCAACGAGTACGTCACCAATCCGGCGCAGATTGCCAAGGAAGGCGACACGGTGTGCCGTGACCGTCCTGGAGGTCGACCGCACCAAGCGCCAAATCCGGCTGACGATGAAGCAGGCACCCGAGGCGATCGAGGCCGAGCCAGAAGAGCCGGCAGAGGCCATTCCGTCGGCGATGGAATTCGCGCTGCGGCGGGCGATGGAGGGTTCCGAGCTTGCGGCTGAGCCCCCTGCTCCCGAGGCGCCGAAGCCCGCTCCGCCCAAGCGCAAGCCGGCCCGACGCGACCAGGAAGACATCCTGGCCCGCACGCTCCAGCACCGCATCAAGTAAGCCGGCACTCGAAAGAAAAGACAGCGGCGCTTCCTGAAGGAAGCGCCGCTGCTTGTTTTGCCGGCCGCTGGCGAGAGGAAGACGGCTCACACGTCTTCGTCGTCGTAGGTGTCCTCTTCCTCTTCCTCCTCCGAGTAGAGCTCCTCGTCCTCCTCCTCCCACAGCTCCTCCATGTCCTCTTCGTCCCACTCTTCATCCGCCGGAACATCGTCGACATGGGAGTACGTCAGGCATCCCTCGTCCGGATCGATCTCGACTGCTGCCGCGCCGCAGTACCCGTTCTCGAGGAAGACGCAATCCACATAGCGACAACGAATCCGGGGCATGGTTGCAGTCTCCTTCTAAGCGTCGGCGTCCGCCGAGCGCAGCCGCAGGACACACAGGATCAGGACGGCGGTCACCGCGATGGCCGAGGCCACGCAGTACGGGCAGATCGCCTTGAGCACGGCCACTTCGAGGTAACTCAGATAGGCGGAGTACAGCGTCCCGATCAGGCTGACGCCGAACACCATCAGGCGGGCAGTCTCCGCCGCGTGCGGACGCCGGTGCTCGATCAGAAGGAGCGCCAGGAGGGCCAGGTAACTCAGCGCGCCTAAGAGTGCGATCGGCACACCGCCGATCGCGGCGTAGCGGCTGTTGTTGACCGACTCGCAGTCTCCCACGGTCCCGCAGGACGCCGTGTTGCCGGTCAGCTTAACCCACGTCAGGTAGGCGGAGACTCCCAGCCCGAGCAGCGTCAGGCCGAGGCTCAGCCACCAGTTGACACTCGGGCGCCGGCTGGCGGGGTCAGATGGGATGGATGAACGGGTCATGGTTTACTCGGCGGGAGGAAGGTTGGGGCGGGAGGGTCGGCATGGTCGACGGCCGGTTGCCCCCCGGTCTCTCCATGACGTCCCCCCAGATGCAGTCCCCTGTCCCCGTGGGCAGCGGCGGATTATACCACCTCGCCATTCGTTACCCCGGCCGGAGCCGCCGTGCCTCCAGCACATTGGGAAGGGCCTCCAGCCGGTTGAGCACCCGGCTGAGCTGCGACAGGTCGGCGATCCCCATCACCAGGTCGAAGGTCGCCAAGCTGTTCTTGGTCGCCACGTTGACCGCCGACATGCTGATGCCTTCGTTGGTGACCAGCGTGGACACGTCCCGCATCAGGCCATCGCGGTCATAGGCCTGGATGCGTACGCTGACCGGGTAGGTCTGGCGCGCGCTCCCCCAGCCGACCTGGACCAGCCGCTCGCGATCCTTGATGCGCAGCATGTTCGGACAATCACGCCGGTGGATGGTTGCCCCGCGACCGCGGGTGATATAGCCGATGATCGGGTCTCCAGGCACCGGGTTGCAGCAGCGCCCCATGCTCGTCAGGACGCTGGTGAGGCCGAGGATGGTTACGCCATCGCGTGTCGTCCGATCCTCGGACGGTGGCAGCGGCCGAGGCAGGCCCAGCGACTCGATATCGCGCTCGACGATCCCGGCCAGCACCCTGCCCAGGTGCAAGTCCCCGCAGCCAACGGCGGCCAGCAGATCATCGACGGCGCTGAAGCCCAGGTCGCGCGCCAACTGTTCGAACGAGACCGACTCCAGACCCAGGCGGTGCAGTTCCTTGTCCAGCAGCTGCCGACCGTGCGAGATGTTCTGCTCACGGTTCTGACGCTTGAACCACTGGCGGATCTTGCCCCGCGCCCGTTCGCTGCGTACCATCTCGAGAGTTGGGGTCAGCCAGTCCCGGCTGGGCCCGCCGCGCTTGGCGGTCAGGATCTCCACCGAGTCCCCGGTCTGCAGCCGGTAGTCGAGCGTCACCAGCTTGCCGTTGACCTTGGCGCCCCGGCAGCGGTGCCCGATGTCGGTGTGCACGTGATAGGCGAAATCGATGGGCGTCGAGTTGGCCGGCAGGTCGATGATGTCGCCCTTGGGGGTGAAGACGTAGGCGCGCTCCTCGAAGACGTCGGACTTCATGGCGTCGACGAAGTCGCCGGCGTCTTCGACGTCATGGCGCCATTCCATCAGCCGCCGGAGCCAGGTGACCCGCTGCTCGAACGCCTCGTCCCGCTTGCGGCCCTCCTTGTAGCGCCAGTGCGCGGCGATCCCGAACTCGGCGTTCTGATGCATCTCAGGCGTCCGGATCTGCACCTCCAGCGTGCGGCCGTCATCGTAAATGACGGCCGTGTGCAGGGACTGGTAGAAGTTGTCCTTGGGCGTTGCGATGTAGTCGTCGAAGGTGCCCGGCACGGGCCTCCAGGTGGCGTGGATCAGCCCCAGGGCATGGTAGCAGTCGGTCTCCGTGGGCACCACCACCCGCACGCCGCGCACGTCGAACACGCCCTCGAACGGGATGTCTTTGCGCTCCATCTTGCGGAAGATCGAATACAGGTGTTTGGGACGGCCATCGGCCTCCGATTCCAGGCCGCCGTCCTTCAGCACCTTGCGCACCCGTTTGCTGATGGCGCCCAGCTCCGATTCGCGGTCGACCCGCCGCGGGGCCACCCGATCGGCGATCTCCTTGTACTTCTCCGGGTAGACGTAGCGAAAGCTCAAGTCCTCGAGCTCCCACTTCATCTGCCAGATCCCCAGGCGGTTGGCAAGCGGGGCGAAGATCTCGAGCGTTTCCCGGGCGATGCGTTGACGCTTCTCTGGCGGGAGGTGGGACAGGGTGCGCATGTTGTGCAGGCGGTCGGCGAGCTTGATGACCACGACCCGCACGTCATCCCCCATCGCCAGGAAGGTCTTGCGCAGCGTCTCTTTGGCCAGCTCGCTCTTCGTAGGGCGTTCGCGTTTCGGTCGGCCGTCGTGCGCGCTCACCCGGGGAAGCTGGGTGAGCTTGGTGACGCCGTCGACGAGGGAGGCCACTTCCGCCCCGAAGTCCTCCCGCAGCTGGGGCAGCGTCAGGGAGGTATCCTCGACGGTGTCATGCAGCAGGCCGGCGACGATCACCGGGACCGGGGCGTCGAGCCCGGCGAGGATCCCGGCGACCGCGACGCAGTGGGTGACGTACGCTTCGCCCGAGGCCCGGGTTTGGCCGGCATGGGCCTGCTCCGCCGCGTGGTACGCCCGCTTGATGAGCTCGCGGTCGGCCGGGATGAGATCGGGGGAGAGCGAGCGCAGGAGGCCTTCGAGCTTCATACGGTGTGCACCGCGCTCAGTATAGCCGCTGCCCCACCTGCCCATCAAGGGGACATCTCCCGCCGGATTCCGCCGGGGGCACCGGCGAAAATACCGGGAGGCCCGACTGATCGGGCCTCCCGGAGACATGGACGGTGGGGTTCGAGTGGATTACCCAGCCGGCAGGAAATCCAACCAGTTGTCGGGGATCACGACCCCCTCGCCGGTGCGCACGTCGGCCAGCCACATTCCCAGGGCGTTCGCCCTTGCGCTCTGGTACGAGGCATCGTCCAGGGGGCGCATCTCATGGCCCAGGACCTGGATCACATGCCAGCCGAACTCGGACTTCACCGGGCCGACGGTCTCGCCGACCGCGGCGGCAAAGGCCGCGTCTTCGAACGGCTGAACCATGGCACCGCGCCCGAACCAGCCCAGGTCGCCGCCCTTGTCCTTGTTCGAGGTATCGAGCGACAGCTCGGCCGCCAACACTTCCCAGTCCATCCCGGATTGGAGTTGGCCGAGGATCGCCTGCGCCGCAGCTTCATCCGCCACCAGAATGTGGCGGGCGTTCACCTGCTCCTGCTCGTGGGTCACCTCGGCCTGGAGCGCCTGCTCGAGCCGGTCCTGATACAGGCGCGCCTCGAACTGGGATCGGAACTCGGCTTCGGTTACACCGGCAGCCTTCAAGTTATCGACATACGTCGCCAGGTCCTGCGTGAAAGCCTGCTGGGTGTATGGCGTAGCCGTCGGCAGGGGTGTCGGGCTTGGCCCGGCGGTCGGCGTGGCGGAGGGTGCCCGGGTGGGTGTGAGGGTCGGGCTCGGCCCGACGGTCGGCGAGAGCGTCGGCGCGGGTGTATTCGTCGCCCCGGGCGTGGAGGTGGGTGCAGGTGTGGGTGTGCCGTTCGGGTAGAAGCCGAAGGCTTCCTGCACGGCCGCATCCACTTCCTCCGGGGAAACGACGATGCCTCGCCGCGTCGCCTCCTGCCGGATCAGCGTCTCGTCAACTACGGAATCCAACACCGATCGGCGCAGGCTTGGGACATCGGCAAGCATGTTCTCGATCTGGCTCAGCTGCTGGTCGAGGCTGGCCGTGAAGGACGGGTCGGTGCCGAAAATCTGCTTCAGCTGCTGGATCTGGTTTGCCTGGCCAAGCGAGGCTTTCGCGACCGAGGAGGTAGCGCGCCTGCAGGTAGGCGCTGGAGATCTTCTCCCCATTCACCACCGCCACCGCCCGCCGTGGGTTGAGGATCGATTCCTCCGCCCAGCCGTAGACCAGCAAGCCCCCGACCAGCGCCACGACCAGCGCCGCAGCGGCCAGGATCCAATTGCGCATGATGCGCTCGCGCTGTGCGCGCGCCAGGTGCTTCTTCGTCACGCGGGGTATGCCCCGCCGATCGTTCGCCACGGTCAACTCCTCGCCATGCAAAGCGGGCCGGGAGGCTCTCTCCCCCGGCCCGCAAGGACGGACAGCTTAGCGGAAGCGTTCCGCCTGGAATGGCAGCAGGGCAATGTGCCTGGCGCGCTTGACGGCATGAGCCAACATGCGCTGGTGCCTCGCGCATGTCCCCGTCTCGCGTCGGCTGCGCATGCGCCCCTGCTCCGTGACAAAGCGCTTCAGAAGCTCGGTCTGCTTGTAGTCGATCGCCTTGGTCCGCTCGGTGCAGAACTGGCAGACGTGCGGTCGGCGGATGAACCGGCGGCGTGGGCCACCGCGTTCTCCTCCGCCTTGCCCCTCATCGCTCTCCATCTCCATCTCGTCGCTCAACACTCACTCTCCTGCCGCCGTGGGCCATGCCCGCGGCCTGCACTGTGAATCTAGAAGGGGTACCCTTCGTCTTCGCCGGGAGCAGCGACGAACGCCGTCGTCGTGCCTTCCTTGCGGTCTCCCAGCATGATGATTTCCTTGGCCACCAGCTCGGTGGCGTAGTGCTTCTTCCCCTCGGCGTCATCCCAATGACGGGTCTGAAGCCGGCCTTCGACGTAGGCCTGCTGGCCCCGCCGCAGGTGCTGGTTGCAGATCTCGGCCAGACTGCCCCAGGCGACGACGTTGAACCACTCGGTTTCCTCGTGCCGTTCGCCATCCGAGGAGTGCCAGGCGCGGGTCGTCGCCACCGAGAACGTTGTCACCGGACGGCCGGAGGGTGTGTAGCGCATCTCCGGATCCCTGCCCAGGTGGCCGATGACCATGACCTTGTTCAAGCCTCGGCTCATCCCAGCCTCCTGCTCCCCGTGACGGACGGAGGAACAGCGCGATCGGTCAGGCCGCTTCTTGCAGCGTGATCATGAAACGCAGGACCTGCTCCGTGAGGCGCAGGTTGCGCTCCACGATCGCGCCGGCCTCGTTTGGCATGGCGGCTTGGACGAAGAAATAGTGGCCATCGTGGCGCTTCTTGATCGTGTAGGCGAGCCGGCGTTTCCCCCACCGGTCCACCTGAATGACGCTTCCGCCGGCTGAATCAATCCAGCCCTTGACCTTCTCTTCCAGTGCGGTCAGGGAACTCTCGTCCAGATCCGGGTCGGCGATGTAGGCGAGCTCGTAGTTGCGCATGGGACACCCTCCTTTCCTCGGGATTGCCCCCGATCCACATGCCGGGCAGCATGGGCCGGGAGCGGAAAGCACGCCCCCCGCAGGGGGCGTGGCAACGGGAAGATCATACCACACGCGCCGGCGAGGGACAAGGCGGCGGGCGGAAGCGCGGCGGCCGGGCCAATCACGGTATAATGGCGGACAGTCGGCCCCCGGCCGGAGGCGGAGCTGCCTGCCGTCTTCGCAGCGCCGTGCCTCCACAGCCCACGTCCGGGCGGCGGGCGACTTCCTTGCGGGGACACGATGTCGGCAACCAGCATTACCTTCGGCACCGACGGCTGGCGCGGGCGGATCGCCGACGACTACACCTACGCCAGCGTGCGGCGTTGCGCGCACGGCTTCGCCGCCTACGTGCTGGAGACCGAGGGCGAGACCCGGCCGGTCGTTGTCGGCCACGACCTGCGCTTCGCCTCCGAGCATTTCGCCGCCGCGGCGGCCGAGGTGCTGGCCGGGAATGGCCTGCACGTGTTGTTGACCGACGGCGCCACCCCCACCCCAGCCATCTCCTTCGCGGTCCGCCACCATCAGGCCGCCGGGGCAGTCAACATCACGGCATCCCACAACCCACCGGACGACAACGGTTTCAAGGTGCGCAATCGCCTCGGGGGAGCGATCGATCCCGCCGGGCTCAAACGCATCGAAGCGCTCATCCCGCCGGAAGGGTCCTCGACGCCTCGAATCCCGATCGCCCAGGCGATCTCTCAGGGCAAGGTCGAGCGCTTCGACGCCGCTCCTGCCTATGCCGAGCAGCTCGGCCGCATGGTCGACCTGGAACCCCTCCGCCGCTCCGGCCTGCACGTCGTCGTCGATACGATGTGGGGGAACGGCGCCGGCTGGTTTCCCCGGCTTCTGGGCGGCGGCCGGATCCAGATCTCCGAGATCCACAACACGCGCAATCCTTCCTTCCCGGAGATGAGCCGACCCGAGCCGATTCCGCCCAACATCAACGTCGGCCTGCAGACCACCCTGGAGCGACACGCCGATGCGCTCCTGATCACCGATGGAGACGCGGATCGCATCGGCGCCGGCGACGAGCACGGGCAGTTCATCAACCAGCTGCGAGTGTTCGCCCTGCTGGCCTACTACATGCTGGAACACCTGGGGCTGCGCGGCCCGATCGTCAAAACCCTGTCGACCACCTCGATGCTGGACAAGCTCGGACAGGCGTACAACGTTCCTGTCTATGAGACCGGGGTCGGTTTCAAGTATGTCGCCCCCAAGATGCTGGAGGTCGACGCGCTCATCGGCGGCGAGGAGTCCGGGGGATACGCGTTCCGCGGGCATGTCCCGGAGCGCGACGGGATCCTGGCCGGCCTCTACCTGCTGGATATGATGGTCCGCACGGGTCGCCGTCCTTCGGAACTGGTGGCGGAGCTCTTCGCCAAGGTCGGCGCGCATTACTACGACCGCATCGATTCCCCCCTGCCATCGGAGGAGCGCGCGCCGCGCGAACAGGCCGTCCGACAGGCCGATCCGAAGACCATTGGGGGGCTGCGGGTCACCGGGCACAATACGCTCGACGGGTACAAATTCGGTCTGGAGGACGGCGGCTGGCTCCTGATCCGTTTCTCAGGCACGGAGCCGATCGTGCGCGTGTACTGCGAGACCACGCTCGAGGATCGGGTCCAACCGATTCTCCAAGACGGGCTGCGGATCCTCGGGCTGCGATGAACGGCTTGCGCCTGGTCAACTCGCACTGCCACTTGAACCTGCCGGAGGTGGAGGCGGACTTGCCGGCGGTCATGCAGCGCGCCGGTGAAGCGGGGGTTCTCACGATCGTCGTCCCGGGCATCGACCTGGCAACCAGCCGCCGGGCGGTTGAACTGGCTGAGCACTGGCCGAGCGTGTACGCCGCCGTCGGTGTGCACCCACACCACGCTGAGAGTTGGTCAGCGCAAACCCGGGCGGAGATCCACGCCTTGGCGCAATCGCCGCGCGTGGTCGCCATCGGGGAGACCGGCCTGGACTTCTATCGCAATCTGGCGAGCCGGGAGGCGCAGACGGATGCATTCCGCGCTCAGCTCGATCTGGCAGCAGAGCACGGTCTGCCGGTGATCGTCCACAGCCGCTCGGCGACGGCGGAGATTCTCGCCGAACTCGCAGCGTGGAAGGCGCGCGCCGGGCACCCGGACGGGGGCTCCTTGGGCGTGCTGCACGCCTTCTCCGGAGACCTGGAGCATGCGCAGCGCGCCGTCGACCTCGGCTTCCTGCTGGGCGTTGCCGGTCCGGTGACCTACCCAAAGGCCGATGATCTGCGCCGGACGTTGAGCGGTGTTCCCACCGAGCGGCTGATGGTCGAGACCGACGCGCCCTATCTCTCGCCCGTGCCCCACCGAGGGCGCCGGAATGAGCCGGCGCACGTCGCCCTGGTTGCCCGTGGACTGGCCGCCGCCCTCGACCTGGACGCGTCCGCTGTCGCGTCCATCACCTCGGGCAATGCGGCCCGACTGTTTGGCTGGATGCATGACCACACGAACCGCGACCTTCTTTGATTTGGTGCGCCCCTCGCTGGAAGAGGTCGAGGAGCGGATGCGCGCCCGCATCGGTGCGCACCACGCGGCGCTCGACAGCGCCATCGATCATCTGCTCTCCTCCGGAGGCAAGCGCGTTCGGCCGACCGTCGTGCTGCTGACGGCTGCGTTGTTCGGGGGCGACCGCACTCGGGCCGTCACGTTGGCCGCCGCCATCGAGATGCTCCACACCGCCACGCTCGTCCATGACGATCTGATCGACGGCGCCCTGCTCCGGCGCGGCACACCGACGCTCAACGCGCAGTGGACGCCGGGGGCGACGGTGTTGACCGGCGACTACATCTTTGCCCGCGCCGCACACCTGGCCGCCCAGACCGGTTCCCTGATGGTGATGGAGATGTTCGCCGAGACGCTGATGACCATCGTCGGCGGCGAGATCAACCAACTGTTTCGCAGCCGCAGCGGCGATCTGCGCCGGGATTACTTCGAGCGGATCTATGCCAAGACCGCTTCGCTGTTCGAGGTCTCCACCGAGGCGGCGGCCGTGCTGAGCGGCGCCCCTGCGTCTCAGGTCGCCCTGGCCAAGACCGTCGGGTACAACCTGGGAGTCGGCTTTCAGATTGTGGATGACGTGCTTGACTTCGTCGGCAATCAGGAGGAGGTCGGCAAGCCGGTCGCCAGCGACCTGCGCCAGGGGCTGCTGACCCTGCCGGCGCTGCTGGCCATCGACAGCCGGCCGGTGGATGACGATTTCATCGACGCCATCCTGCAGCGGCGTCTCGATCCCTCTGTCCTGGAAGACCTGATCTGGCAGGTGCGGACCTCGGATGCCATCGCCCGCTCGCTCGACGAAGCCCGCGCCTACGTGCGCCGCGCCCAGGAACTCGCTGGCCTCTCTGCCGGCTTGTCGGGAGCGCGATGCCCTGTCCGAGCTCGCCGCCTACATCGTCCAACGCACGCTATAGGAGGAACGTCATGGAGATGCAGATCCTGGAGTACAAGCGCGCCGCCGTCGTGACCCTGACCGGCCGGATCGATTCCTCCACCTCGGCAGATCTCGAGACCGCGCTGCAAGCGCTGATCGACAAGGGCAAGCGGAACCTGGTGCTGGATATGGCCGGGGTCGAGTTCCTCTCGTCGAGCGGGCTGCGCGTCATGGTGAATGCCTACAAGGCCTGTAAGGGGACCGGCGAGTTGTGTGTCGCACAGCCGTCGGAACGCGCCGCCTCGTCGCTGGCCATCGCCGGCGTCGACACCTTGTTCAAGGTCCACGCCACACGCGAGGCGGCGGTCGCCTCCTTCTGACGCTGCCGTGCCTATTCGCCGCTTGACGATCCCGGGTCGACTCGACCAGATTGAAGCTGCCTGCGACTGCGTTGAGGCCGGGGCGCGGGACGCCGGCTTCGACGACTCCACCAGCTACGCATGCCAGCTGGCGGTGGCCGAGGCCTGCGAGAACATCGTCAAGCACGGCTACGGCGCCCTCGAGCCCGGCGAAATCCGCATCGCGGTTACCGACTCCCCTGGCGAGCTGACCGTCCGCCTCGAAAACTCGGGCCCGCCGTTCAACCCGGCCCGCCGCCCGCGGCAGCAGCCCTGGGACGAGGATGACCCGCCCGTCGGCGGACTGGGCTTGCTGATCATCCATCGAGTGATGGACCGCGTCTCCTACCTCAGGCGTGCGGGCGTCAACAAACTCACGATGCGCAAGCGCGTGCCGCGCGCGCCGGGTTAGCACCGCCATGACACCCACGCCAGCCTCCCCGATCGACCTGGCGTACATTCTGCTGCCGGCGTTGATCCTCCTGGTGGCCCTGGCGGCCTATGCCTGGCTGGTGACTCGCAAGCACATCCGTCTGGAACGCGAACACGAGCAGCAACTCTCGCGCCTGGGGGAACTCTCGGCGCGCCTGGGGCAGACTCATTTCGACCCGGAGGAGCTTGCCGAAGTCGCCTACGAAGAAGCCGCCCGCTTCCTGGAGACGGACTTCTTCCAACTCGGGGTGTTCGAGGAAAGGTCCTACCGGACATTGATCTGGATCCGGGATTATGAACGGCAGGACAACCAGGTCTTCGACCTGCGCGATGAGAGCCAGGGGATTGTCGGGTGGGTTCGCGACACCGCGCAGCCGCTCCTGGTGGAGGACTTTGCCGCCGAACGCGAGGCGCTGCCGGCGCGCCCCGGCTACGACGCCGCCGACCCGCCCCGCTCCGGCGTGTTTGTCCCGCTGGCGATTGAAGGCCAGGTGCTGGGCGTCCTCTCGATCCAGAGCCGGCGACGCAAGGCATTCGGCGCCCGCGATCTGCGCTTGCTGCAGGTCCTTGCCGCCGCCCTGACCATCCGCCTGGCGCTGACCAGTATGCACGCGGAGGTCCGCTACCGCACGCTGCACATGGCGCTCCTCCGCGAGATCTCCCGTCTGGTCACCGCCCGCAAGCCCATCCGCGAGCTCGTGATGGGAATCGTCAACCTGACGGCGGAGGCGCTCGAGGGAACCACGGTCCGAGTGTACGAACGGGCCGTCGATCGACTCAGGCTCCGCGCGTCATCGGTGGAAGAGGAGGTCGCCGAAACGCTGGAGATCCCTCTACGGGCCTGGCTCTCCGAGTCCCACTCCCGATCCATCGATGCCGCATGGGCGGAAGGGTCCGTCCCCGGGGAGTCGCCGGGGGCCTCCGGCCATCTGGTCGTCCCGCTGCGTGCCGAGGATCACTTCCTTGGCACACTGGACCTGAACCAGGTCTCAGGCGAGCCGATCCCGCCAGAGCTGATCGAGCTGGCCGAGACGATCGGCGCCCAACTGGCGCTGGCGATGCTCGAATCGCGCAACTTCGCGCAGCAGCAGGAAGAGGCCTGGGTGACGACGGTGCTGCTCGAGGTCGCCCGGTATGCTGCCCAGACCGGCGACACCGATGTGGCGCTGCAGGCCGTGTTGCGGCTGGCGACTCTCCTGGCCGGCGTCTCGTGGGCCATACTGCTTCTCCCCGACCCTGACGGCAACATGCGCGTCGGCCCGGCCGCCGGCCTCCAGCGCCAGCTCAAGGAAGAGCACGAGGACCTGCGCATCGCGCCTTCGGAAATCGGCCTGGATGCCCCGCAACTCCAATCAGAGACGCCCTACACCACGACGCTGCCCCCCCACCTGGCCGAGCACTTCGAAACCAGGGACGCTATCGCCCTGGCCCTCAGCGACGGAAGGCAGCTCCTCGGCGCCTTGTTGATGGAAGGGCAGGAACTCAGCGGACGGAGGCCGGCGCTGCTGGCCGGCATCGCCCATCAGATCTCCCTCCGGCTCGAAAATGCTCGCCTGGTCGAAGCCGTCGCCTTGCAGCGCAGCTTCGAACGTGAGATGGCCATGGCGCGCAGCATCCAGGAGAGCTTCCTTCCAAAATACCCGCCGACGGCGGACGGTTGGGAGATAGGGATCACGTGGCGGCTGGCGCGCGAGGTCGGAGGGGATTTCTACGACTTCGTGCCCCTGGAGCCGGGAGCGGATGGGCCGCGCTGGGGGATCGCCATCGCCGACGTGGCCGATAAGGGCGTCCCGGCCGCGTTGTTCATGGCCTTGTCTCGTACGCTCCTGCGCTCGGTCGCCATCAACCGCATCGACCCGGGGTTGACCCTGACCCGCCTGAACAACCTGATCTTCAATGACGCCCAGGCCAACATGTTCGTGTCGGTCTTCTATGCGGTCTGGGAGCCGGCGACAGGCAACGTGACATACGCCAACGGTGGGCACAATCCGCCGATGGTCTTCGAACCCGGGAAGCGCTGCTGCTTTCTCGAGGAGCACCAGATGGTGCTCGGGATCGAGGCCGGCGTTGAGTACCAGACCCACTCGCTCACGCTCGACGCGGGATCGCTGCTCGTCCTGTATACGGACGGAGTGACCGAGGCGTCCAATGCGCGGGGCGAGTTCTTCGGGGCCCAGCGGCTGGAGGCGTTGGTTCTCGGCTCCAGCGACTGGGACGCGCCTGCCCTGGCGGAGCGCATCGCCAGCCGCGTTTCCGATTTCACCGACGAACCGTATTTGCGCGACGACCTAACCGCCCTGGTCGTCAGGCGACTGGACTGAGGCCGCCCGACCGAACTCGCCCGACAATGGAGAGACCCATGCCCAGCAATGTCTTCGCCTCGCCGCACCCTCTGGTGGCCCACAAACTCACGAAGCTTCGCAACCGCGAGACCAACCCGAAGAAGTTCCGCGAGTTGATCCGGGAGATTGCCGCCTTGATCGTCTACGAGGCGACCCAGGACCTGGCGACCGTCCCGGCCAGCGTCATGACGCCGATGGGTGAGGCATCGGGCGCCGTGTTGCGCGAGAAGATCGGGCTGGTGCCCATCCTGCGCGCCGGCCTGGGAATGGTGGACGGGATCTGGGAGCTCATGCCGTCGTCGGAGGTTTGGCACATCGGGCTGTATCGGGACGAACGAACACTTAAACCCGTTGAGTACTACAACAAGCTGCCCGTCGACCCCACGGTCTCCGTCTGCCTGGTGCTCGATCCCATGCTTGCTACCGGGGGCTCGGCGGTGGCCGCCATCGATATCCTCAAACGTTGGGGGGTGACCAAGATTAAGTTCGTCGGGCTGATCGCCGCACCGGAGGGCATCGAGAACCTCCACCGCCACCACCCGGACGTTCCGATCCACGTCGCCGCTGTCGACAGTCACTTGAACGAAATCGGCTACATCGTTCCCGGGCTGGGGGATGCCGGCGACCGGCAGTTTGGAACGGCCTAGCCCCTTCGCCGAAGCGCAACCTCCAGCATCCATAGCGGGAGGCCCACGATCATGTCGAGCACTGCCGTCAGCGTGAAGGCGGCCGCCAGGTAGGTCAGGATCGCTCGCACCGGCGCGTGTGCCAGGTTAGCCGCGGCGTCCCCCCAGCCGAACAGCAGCAGGCTGCCGCCGGTCAGGAGCGCAGCGATAGCCACCCATCCCCAGGCAGCACGATCGGCACGTGAAGGCAGCATCGTGTTGCTGACCACCACCGCCAGGTAGAGCCACAACCCCCATGCTGGTATCCGCGTGACCGCCTTCAGGCCATCCAGGAGCTCCCCGGCGTGTCCCTGGACGGCGGCCTGCCCGAGCACGTCCCAGCTTAAGACCCGCGGGCCCAAGAGCCACAGGACCGCCGTGCCCGCCACCAAGGGCGCGGCGCCAATGAGCGATGCCCGCACGGGATCCACCGCTTCGACCTGGACGTAGCCGAGGCGAAGGTTGCCGTCGCGAGTGAGCCGGGGGAGCAGGGAAAAGGAAGTCGCGCGCACACCGAGCAGCCGCGCGGAGAGCCAGTGACTGGCTTCGTGCAATGTGACACCCGGAAGCAGGAGAAAGGCGTAGACCATCAGCGCACGGCGTGGGCTCCCCAGCAGCCGGACGAGGAGCCGCTGCAGGGACCCGGTCATCCAGCGCTGCATGGCGATCAACACAACCAGCGAAGCCGCAAACCAAGCGGCGAGCGCCGGCAGGTCGATGTTCACGCCCTGGCGGCCGCCACGATTTGCAGGAACTCCTTGGACTTCAGGCTTGCCCCGCCCACGAGGGCCCCGTCGATGTCGGGCTGGGAGAAGAACGTCGCCGCGTTGGCGGCAGTAACACTTCCACCATACTGGATCCGAATCGCAGACGCCGTCTCAGCGCCGAACAACTCACCCAAGGCACCCCGGATGACGCCGCCCGCTACAGCATTCGCCCCCTCTGGCGTGGCGGCGCGCCCTGTGCCAATCGCCCAGACTGGCTCGTAGGCAACCACTAACCGGCCACCCTGCGCCGCGGTGAGGCCTGCCAGGCCTTCCCGCACCTGGCGTCGCACGAGCTCCGCGGTCTCGCCCGCCTCATACTGGGCCAGCGTCTCACCGACACACACGATCGGCGTCAGACCGTGGCGGAAGGCGGCTTGAACGCGCTGGTTGACCGTCCCATCGGTCTCACCAAAATACGCTCGCCGCTCCGAATGCCCCAGGATGACATAGCCGCAAAGCGCCTTGATCATCAGAGGCGAGATCTCACCGGTGTACGCGCCGGCATCTTCCCAATGCATCGTCTGCGCACCCAGGCCGATGCCTGTGCCGGCCATCCGAGGCGCCATGACCGCCAGCGACACGAAGGGTGGACACAGGACCCGCTCGACCTCGGGAATCGATACTAGCCCGGGCAGCAACCCCTCGAGCAGCGCCAGGGACTCGACCACGGTGGTGTTCATCTTCCAGTTGCCGGCCACAATCGGAATTCGGGAAGCCATGCTTGCACCTCGGGAGACGCATCAGACGGCCTGGGGAGCCCGTCAGGAATGCCGGGGAGCACCCTCGGCCATGGATACCTGGGCAGCGCTGGCTGTGGCGCGCCCGTCATCAAGGAAGGAACCGCCCGAGTCTCGAACGGGGTGCCCCACTCGTTTCAGGGCAGGGTGACCTCGTACTGGCGGACGGCAGTCCCATTTGCTACCCAGAGTCGCCCTCCAGGGTCAATCAAGACGCCATAGGGCGGGCCCTCGACCTCGATCCGCCCGACGAAGCGGCCATCGCTCCTGAAAACCTGTACGCCCGACATGTCGCCCACGTACACGCGACCCTTTCCATCGACGGCGATCGACATGGGCGCGCGCAGCTGGCCGGGCTCATCCCCCGGGCTTCCGAAGCGATTGACGAACCCGCCCCTTTCGTCGAAGTGGAAGACCGCCGTGCTGAAGACGCCCAACGCCCACAGGTTTCCCTGGCCATCCGCCGCGACGCGCAGGCTGAGTTCCGGCTCTCCGGTCTGTTTGCTGACCGCTTCGGGGATCGACAGGATTGCTTCCCCCGCAGCGCTGAAGACGACCAAATCGTCCCGGTTCCCGTACCAGGCGGTCAGCACACGACCGTCGGGGACGAGGGCGATATCGTCGAAGTGACTCCCCGACGCGTAGGCGACCTTGCTGACCGCACTGCCCGTCATGCCCTCGCGCAGGGCGATCTCCCCCGCCTGCACCGTGTAGACAGCGCCATCGCGCCGCACGGCCATACCTCGGAGCGGAAACTCACGGTCAGCGAACCACTGCGTAAGGAACTTGCCCCGGGCGTCGAAGACCTGCACTCGCCCGCCTTCGTACTCACCCACGTAGATCCGGCCAGCATCGTCGATCCCCAGGCTCCGTGCGTCGGTGAACAATCCTGGGCCGATCCCTTCGCCGCCGATCGCAATCAACTCCGTGTCTGGCGGTTGGGCAAGCGCGTTGGTGAGCGCCGTAAGCATCCACTCAGGCAGGGTCCCGGTCGCCTTGGCGTCTTCTACAGACTGGCGGGCTCCGGCATCGTCTCCCGTTGCTTTCAACCATTCAGCCTGGACGGCCAGCGCCATGGCATCTTTCGGATCGCGCTTCAGAGCTTTGTCGATCAGCTCCCGCGCCCGGCCCATGTCCCCCTGAGCCATGTGGGCATGTGCCTCGAGCGAAGGAAGCGGAGGCCACTCGGGATACTCCGCAACCGCCTTCTCCAGGAGGACGAGCGTGGCAGGTGGATCTTCGCTCCCCGCCAGGAAGGTGGCGTGGCGCGCTGAATCCATCAGGTCCGCATCGGCCTTCTCCGGGCCTCCGGCATACTGGATGGCCCTCATGTATGCCTCTGCCGCCGGCAGGCTGGTCCGTGTTCGCATGAATAGGTCACCGGCTTTGCGATACTCACGCGACGCCGCAAGCGGGAAGCCGGCGCGGGCTTCGGCTTCCGCCAACGCAAGACGCGCCGCCGGGTCATCCGGGCTGGAAGCGAGGGTGGCGCGTGCAGCCAGCATCCCTGGATCGCGCGCCTCGTCGGTCTGTGCCGAGGCGGGGGCGGTCTCCGTGGGCGACAGTCCCGCATCCCCTGCGCCTTGATTGCTGGCGATGGCGAGAAAGAGCAGCAGACACAGGATCACCAGCCCGAGGCCGGCGCCGATCCACAACCACCTGCGGCCCGACCTCGGACCGGCAGGAGGCGTGGCCGCGGTGGGGGCTCGCTCCGCAGGCACGGGTGCAGGAGGAGGCGTGCCTCCCGACTTCGTCATGCCGCCGCCAGCTGCCTGCGCCGGGATCGGCGGCCCGACAAGTGTCTCGACCCCATCCGCGGACGGCGCGCCTGGCGCCGGTGCGGAAACGGCCTTCAAGAAGGCCGCAGCCAATTCCTCGACCGTCGCGTATCGGTCGGCGCGCTCCTTGGCCAGCGCCTTGAGCAGGACGCGTTGTACGCTGTCCGGGACGCGCGGGTTGATCTTCTGAGGCAGGGGCAGCGGGGTGTAAATGTGGTCGTGGATGATCGAGAACGGGGTGTCGGCATTGAACGGCACCCGACCGACGACCATCTCGTACAGCACGACGCCGAAGGAGTAGATGTCGGTCCCGGCGTCGAGATTGCGCTCCCCACGCGCCTGCTCCGGGGAGATGTAGTGCGGTGTCCCCAGCAGCATCTCGCTCGAGAGAGTCGATTCGCCGGCCTGGGCGATTCGCGCCAGCCCGAAGTCCGCCAGGTAGACGGAGCCGTCGGGGCACAGCAGGATGTTCGATGGCTTGATATCGCGGTGCAGGATCCCCCGGCTGTGGGCATAGCCCAGCGCTTTTCCCATGGCATCGACGATGCGCAAACCCTCTTCGCGCGTCAACGGGCCCCGGCTCAACCGCGCCTTGAGCGTCTCCCCCTCGACAAACTTCATCACCAGGTAAGGATTGGTGTTGTGCTCGGCGTAATCGTAGATCGGGACGATATGGGGATGATCGAGCTTGGCGACGACGCGGGCCTCGCGCTGGAAGCGTGCCAGGAACGTCGGGTCTTGCTTGAAGGCGGGGTGCATGACCTTGATCGCCACGAACCGGTCCAGGCCGGGGTGGTAGGCCTTGAAGACCGTGGCCATACCACCCTGGCCCAGCTGTTCGATGATGCGATACGGACCGACGTTCTCACCGGGTGAGAATGGCATACGCTCCCGTCCTCAGGCGCGCCCATTATAGACAATCGAAGTGACCCGGACAACAACCATCCGCAAACTGCAGGTAGACTGAAAGCCTGCCGCCACGAGTCGCGAGCAGTCCCCGCCCTTGGCGGGGACTGCGATCGTCATCCGAGCGAGGTCTACTTGGGGTTGAGCGCCGCAACCCCCGGAAGGACCTTGCCCTCCAGGAACTCGAGCGAGGCGCCGCCGCCCGTCGAGACATGCGTCATCTTCTTGGCCACGCCGGCCTTCTTCACGGCGCTGGCGCTGTCGCCTCCGCCGATGACCGTGATCGCTCCGACCTCGGCCAGGTACTTCGCCAGAGCGAATGTCCCTTCGGCGAACTTGGGGAACTCGAACACACCCATCGGCCCATTCCAGACCACCAGCTTGGCGCCCTTGAGGGCGGCCTGGAAGGCCTCCAGTGACTTCGGGCCGATATCCATGACCCGCCAGCCCGCTGGCACCTTGTCGACGCTTACCACCTGCGTGGCGGCCTCGGCGTCGAACTTGTCGCCGATCACCGCGTCCACGGGCAGGAGCAGCCTGTCCCCCGCCTTGGCCAGGATCTGACTGGGCGGTCTCGACGGCATCGGCCTCCACCAGGCTGTCCGCCATGGCGTAGCCCTTGGCCGCCAGGAACGTGTTCGCCATCCCGCCGCCGATGATCAGCCGGTCGCACTTCGTCGAGCAGGTTCTCGATCACCGCGATCTTGTCGCTGATCTTGGCGCCGCCCAGGATGGCGATGTACGGATGCTGCGGGTTGTCGGTCGCCTTGCTCAGGTACTCCAGCTCCTGTTCCATCAGGAAGCCGGAGACGGCCGGCAGGTATCGGGCAACGCCCTCCGTGCTGGCATGCGCGCGGTGCGCAGAGCCGAAGGCGTCGTTCACGTAGACCTCGCCCAGCGCCGCCAGCTGGCGCGGCGAAGTCCGGGTCGTTCTTCTCCTCTTCCTTGTGAAAGCGCACGTTCTCGAGCATCAGGACCTCGCCGGGCTTGAGCGCCTTGGCCATGCTCTCGACCTCAGGCCCGACGCAATCGGGGGCCATCCGGACCGGTCGCTCGAGCAGCTTCCCCAGCGCCTCGGCCGCCGCCTTCAGGCTGAACTCCGGATCCGGGCCGCCCTTCGGGCGGCCGAGGTGGCTCATCAGGATCAGGGAAGCTCCCTGCTCCAGGACGTACTGGATCGTGGGAAGCGAGGCGCGGATGCGCTTGTCGTCGGTGACGGCGCCGTCCTTCATCGGGACGTTGAAATCGACGCGCATCAGGACGCGCTTCCCCTTGAGATCGATGTCGCGTACGGTCTTCTTGTTCATGGGGTCCTCCCGCGAACCGTCCCCCCGCCCGAGCACGGACGGGGGGACGGGAGGGGCAGCCGTCGGGCTAGAGCTTCTTGGCAACCAGGTTGGCCAGATCGGCCGTGCGGACCGAGTAGCCCCACTCGTTGTCGTACCAGGTCACGACCTTGATGAAGTCGCCCTTTTCCTTGCCCAGCACCGAGGTGAACGGCAGGTCGACGGATGAGCTGTGCGGATCGCCCTTGAAGTCGATGCTGACCAGCGGCTCGTCGATGGCGGCCAGGATGCCCTTCAGCGGGCCGGCGGCGGCGTCGCGGAACGCCTGGCGCAGCTCGTCGGTGGTCGTCGGAGTCTCGATCTGGGCGGTGAAGTCCACGACCGAGACGGTGGGCGTCGGCACGCGCAGCGAATAGCCGTCGAACTTGCCCTTCAGGTCGGGGATGACCAGCGAGATGGCCTTGGCCGCGCCGGTGGTGGTCGGGATGATGCTCATCGCCGCGGCGCGGGCCCGGCGCAGGTCGCTGTGCGGCAGGTCCAGGATCTTCTGATCGTTGGTGTAGGCGTGGATGGTGGTCATGAAGCCGCGCATGATCTTGAACTTGTCGTGCACGACCTTGGCCGCCGGCGCCAGGCAGTTGGTGGTGCACGAGGCGTTCGAGATGACGTGGTGCGCTTGCGGGTCGTACTTGTCCTCGTTGACGCCCAGGACGATGGTCATGTCCTCGCCCTCGGCCGGGGCGGAGATGATGACCTTCTTGGCCCCGCCCTTGGTGATGTGGTTCTCGGCGCCCTTGCACGTCCTTGCCCTTCTTGTTGACGCCGTCCTTCTTGATCGTGAAGAGGCCGGTGCACTCGATCACGATCTCAACGCCCAGGTCGCCCCACGGCAGCTTGCCGGGATCGGTTTCCTTGAAGACCTTGATCGTCTTGCCGTCGATGATCAGGCCGTCGCTCGCCCACCTCGACCGTGCCGTCGAAGCGGCCGTAGTTCGAGTCGTACTTGAGCAAGTGCGCCATGGTCGGCAGATCGCCGATGTCGTTGAAGGCCACGACCTCCAGGCTGTCGGGATAGTAGTCCCGGATGGCCTTGAGCACCTGCCGGCCGATGCGTCCGAACCCATTGATTCCTACTCGGGTAGTCATTGCAATTCTCCTGTGGAGAGTGAGATCAATTGAGATGCGTCGGCGACTGCGCGCGGTCGATCGGGGGCATGTCGAGCGGCCCCGTTCGTTCCTCGAGCAGTCTCAGCAGCACGTGGGCCAGTTTCTCCGAATCATGCCTCCAGGGGCGCTCCGGGTCGACGACGTCGGCCGGGAAGGTTGGGACTGTCAGACTCAATTCCTTCGCCAGAGGCACGGGGATGAACCCGTTCCGGGAGATTGGGCAGGATGCAGTTGTTAACCAGGATGCCATCCACCAGGCCGAGGCCGATGTGGGATTCAAGCGCCGCCAGGTGCTGGCCGGAGTCATAGCCCTCGGTCTCGCCGGGCTGGGCAGGCGACGTTGCAGACATAGACCTTGAAGGCCCGGCTGGCTCGGATCGCCCCGGCCAGATCCGGCACCAGGAGATTGGGCAGGATGCTGGTGTAGAGCGAGCCCGGGCCGATGACGATCATGTCGGCCCCGAGCACCGCCCGGATGGCCTCCGGATACGCCGGCGGCTCGCCCGGTTCGAGATGCACGCGCGAGATCCGTCCGGGGAAGGTCGGGATGCGGCTCTCGCCCTGGACGCGAACCTCGTGCGCATCCACTGACGTGGCCTTGTCGGCTACCAGGGCCACGTCCGACAGGGTGGCGGGGAGGACCTGGCCGCGGATCCGCAGCACGCGCCCGGCCTCGAGCACGCCGCGGTCGAAGCTTCCGGTCACGCCGGCCAGGGCGGCGATGAACAGGTTGCCGAAGGAGTGCCCCTCCAGATCGCCGCCATCCATAAATCGATACTGGAAGAGCTGCGTGAGCAGGTCCTCGTCATCCGAGAGGGCGGCCAGACAGTTGCGCACGTCTCCCGGAGGCGGGAGGCCGAGGTCGCGACGCAGTCGCCCGGACGAACCGCCGTCATCGGCGACCGTCACGATGGCGGTCAGGTTGGTCGTGTGTTCCTTCAGGCCGCGCAGCAGCGTCGCCAAGCCATTGCCGCCACCCAGCGCAACGACTTTCGGGCCCCGTCCCAGACGGCGGTGCTCGGCGATCGCGTCGACCACGGGCTTTCCGGGGCGGATGTACGGCGCCAACAGCGTGCGGTTCAGGCGGAAGACGCCCAGCATCAGGAAGGCCACGCCGGCTGCGCCGAGCAGGATCGCCCTCGCCCAGCGAGGCAGTGCGGTCAGGCTGATCGTCGCCAGAAGGTTCGAATCAGGATTGGCCCGGTAGATGTCCAGGAGGATGTAGGCCAGCCCCAAACCGATCAGGGCGGTCCCCAGGACCATCAGCAGGAGCCAGCGTTTGACTCCTATCCCGGGCTCAAGCCAACGGCGCCACTGGCGCCATACATGGTTTGGCCCCCGATCCGGTCGGGGGCCAGCCGGAACGGACTCAGCCACGAAGCGGACTATATCAGACTTAAATAGCTCAGTCAACGAACATTCAGCACTTGGGTCGTCTCGATGTCACATGTATAATGGCGTCACCATACATAACGATAGGAGGCAGCGCCATGGCAAGCGTAACATTCGAACATGTATCGAAGCGCTTCGGGGACGTCATCGCGGTCAACGATCTCAATCTGGCCGTGCAGGACCGTGAGTTCCTCGTCCTGGTCGGCCCGTCCGGGTGCGGCAAGACCACGGCGTTGCGTCTCCTGGCGGGCCTGGAGGAGATCTCAGACGGCCGCATTCTGATCGGCGACCGGATGGTGAACGACGTCGCCCCCAAGGACCGCGATATCGCCATGGTGTTCCAGTCCTACGCCCTCTATCCACACATGACCGTGTTCGACAACATGGCCTTCGGCCTCAAGCTGCGCAAGACGCCCAAAGCCGAGATCAAGCGCCGGGTCAATGAAGCGGCCGAGATCCTGGGCATCGAAAGCCTGCTCGACCGGAAGCCGCGCCAGCTATCCGGCGGCCAGAAGCAGCGCGTGGCGGTCGGGCGGGCCATCGTCCGCGAACCGAAGGTCTTCCTGTTCGATGAGCCGCTCTCGAACCTGGATGCCAAGCTGCGTGTCGAGACGCGCGCCAACATCAGCAAACTGCATCAGCGCCTGCAGACGACGTTCATCTACGTCACCCACGACCAGGTCGAGGCGATGACCATGGCGACGCGGATCGCCGTGATCAAGAGCGGCCTGCTCCAGCAGCTCGACACGCCGCAGCAACTCTACGATCACCCGGCGAATGTGTTCGTGGCCGGCTTCATCGGGTCTCCGGCGATGAACTTCTTCAACGCCCGGCTTGAGAAAGTCGATGGCGGCCTGGTCGTCGATGCCGGCGCCTTCCAGGTCCCCGTCCCGCCGGACAAGGTGGCCCGCTTCGCCCCTTACGCGGGCAAGCCGACGGTCTTTGGCATCCGACCGGAGGACATCCACGATCCTCAATTCGCGCCGCCGGGGATCCACGCTGCTCCCGCCGGCGTCCAGGTGGATGTTACCGAGCTGATGGGGAACGAGATCTTCCTGCACCTGCTGGCCGGCACGTCGAGCTTCGTCGGGCGCGTCGACCCCCGCACCAACGCCCGTGCCGGCATGCAAACGCAGATCGTGTTCAATATGGACAACATGCACTTGTTCGCGCCCGACGGCGATCAGAGCGCTATCGTCTAATCTCGGACCTGAACCTGAGGGGCCCCCTGCCCTCCGGGCGTGGGGGCTTTCTCATGAATCGGCCTGCCCCTGTGCCGGAAAGGACCTTCGCATGACAGATTTCAATCTGATTCGCGAGCTTCGCCGCGAGGCTCCGGGCAAGATCATCTTGCTCGTCCTCGACGGCTTGGGAGGATTGCCGCTCGAGCCCGGCGGCCCCACAGAGCTCGAGGCGGCGCAGACGCCCAACCTCGACCGTCTGGCGGCTGAGGGCACCCTGGGACAGACGATCCCCATCCGCCCCGGCCTGACCCCCGGGTCGGGACCCGCCCATCTGGGGCTGTTCGGATACGACCCGTTGACGTTCGTCGTCGGACGCGGCGTGCTCGAAGCCGTCGGCGTCGGGGTCGCCGTACGCAAGGGCGAGGTGGCGGCGCGAGGCAACTTCTGCACCGTCGACGCCCAGGGAATGATCACCGATCGCCGGGCGGGACGGATCTCCTCCGGCGAGGCGATTCCGCTGGTCGAGAGGCTGGCGATGGTCCGCATCCCCGGCGTGCAGGTCGAAGTGCGGCACGTGCAGGAATACCGCTTCGCCGTCGTGATGCGCGGACCCGGCCTGGAGCCCGACATCGCCGACACCGATCCTCAGCGCACCGGCGTGGCGCCGCTGGAGGCGCGCCCGATCAAGGCCGGATCCGAGAAGACGGCCGAATTGTTCAATGCCTGGATCGCTGAAGCGCGGAAGACAATCGCCGACCAGCCCAAGGCGAACGCCCTGACATTGCGCGGCTTCAGCACTGATCCCGGCCTGCCATCCTTCCCCGATACCTTCGGGGTGCGCTCGGCCTGCGTCGCAGCCTATCCGATGTACAAGGGGGTTGCCGATCTGGTCGGCATGACGGTGCTCAAGTTCGAGGGCGACAAGCCGGAGGACGAGTTCGCCGCGGTCGCCCGTGCGTGGGCCGACTTCGATTTCTTCTTCGTCCACATCAAGAAGACGGACAGCCGCGGCGAGGACGGAGACTTCGCCGCCAAGTCGGCCGTGATTGAAGGCGTCGACGCCGCGCTCCCCGGTCTGCTCAAGCTCGGGCCGGCCGTGCTCGCCGTCGCCGGAGACCACTCCACACCCGCCAAACTCAAGGCCCACTCATGGCACCCGGTGCCCTTCTTGCTCTGGGCCCCAGCCACGGCCCGCACCGACGACCAGACGACAATTCGGTGAGACCGCCTGCACCCACGGTGGCCTGGGGACGTTCCTGGCTACCGACGCCATGCCATTGATGCTGGCACATGCGCAACGGCTGGAGAAGTTCGGCGCCTAGATCCGCCCCTGTCGCGGGGGCTAAACAGCGCCACGGCACACATCCTCAAGAGCAGCGCCCGGCCGTTCCGACCGGGCGCTGTATTCCCCGTTCGTTCGGGAGAGCCCTCACAATCACGGCGCGACAGCCCGACGGCGGAGCCTGCCCCGGCTGACGAACCACAACACGCATGCCAGCCCCACCGTCCCCACGACGATGCCGACGAAAGCGGTCAGCCAGAAACGTTCTGGGAACAGTCGAATCAGCGTGTCGCTGTACAAGAACAGCCAGGTGTCGCCCTGAAAGAACACCCGATGGAATCCGACGAAGACGAACTGGAAGGCGGCGGCAATCAGCACCAGAAGTACGCCCATCACCACCAGAAGTCGCGCGCGCCCGGTCCGGACAGCCTGCAAGGCCCGCTCCCAGCCGGCAAATTGTCCGATCAGCAGTAGAAGCACCAGGCTTGCCGCAAGCGCCGCCAACCAGACGCTCATCGCCTGCTGAACCAGGATCTTGACGTCCAGCATGTGCTTCAACTCGCGCTCGTTGTAGACTGCCTCCCCGTCCTCGAACTTCAAGTCCCCCAGGAAAGCAATCGGCTCGTCATTCAGCAAGTAGTCGAGGGCAACGTCGGCCCAGAAGATCCGGTCCGGCGTGCTGAACCCGTAGGCATCTTGCGGGAAGCCGGGCACGGCGTAATCCAACCGCACAAATGCCGGCGTGAGGAGCAGCCGCACACTGGTCAACAACAGCGCGACTGGCAGGGTCAGCAACAGCAACGCGCGAGCGGCCCGCTCCCACAGCCCCGAGCTCCGTCGTTCAACCATATCCACCTCATTCCACCGACAGGGTATCGAGTTGGCCGGCCAGGACGAATCGAATCACGATCGAGTTCACCAGCGTCTCCACCGGAGCCCGATCGTCGGTAAAGACGATATGGGAGGCAGGTGTCTCGGTCAGGTTGTCTACGGCGCGCGCCACCACGTCCAGCAGCAGAGGAGGCGCGCCGAGATCCTGCAGCACCTGCAAATTGAGCCCGAGATTCTCAGCCGCCGTCGGCTGCACGGTGGCATAGACCATCGTGTTGAACGTGCCCGGGACATCGACGACGTGCACGCTCGGGAACACGGACCCGATGGTCCCAACCAGGGCCTCGATCAAGCGGCGGTCGTCCGGCGTGCGCCCGACGTTGATGACCAGCACGCCATCGGCCTTCAGGTGCTCCCGCACCATCTGGAAGAACTCACGCGTCGTCAACTGCCATGGAATGTAGGGCGGACGATAGGCATCGACGCCGATCACGCTGTAGACCTGCCCACTGTGTTCGAGACCCCACCGGCCGTCCTGCGCAAAGGTCTGCAGGTTCGGCTCGGTCATGTCGAAGTACTCTCGGCCGACCTGCATGACCTCCGGATCGATATCCCAGCCGTCGATCGGGACGGCACCGAAGACCTGCGTGTACTGCTTGGCAATCGTCCCGGCGGCCAGCCCGACGATCCCCAGCCGCTCGACGCGATCCGGCGTGTACGGCGCCGGATTGAGGAAGGGTGCAGCCAGGAAGTAGTCCCAGGTGCCGTAGGTAGGGGCTCCCGTCGGGTCGTAAACCGAGTGAACCGCCTGCCCCTCGTTGAGCAGCAGATACCGAACGCCACCGACTTCCCGCACCTGAATGTAGTTGTAGGCGGACTCGGCCTCGAAGAGCTGACCGGTGCTGGCCTTGATCGGGCCGCTCAGCGCCCATGCCGCAAGCCCGAGAAGCACGATCGGCATCCAACCATGCGCCAGGGCTTGGCGGCGATCGACCGCGAACATCCCGAGCAGCCCCACCAGGAGCAGGCTTCCACTGAGTGCCAGGAAGGTGCGCGCCGTGCCGATCTCCGGGATCAGCCACAGGACCGGGAGGAACGTCCCCAGAATCGACCCCAGTGTCGAGACGGCATACACCTGCCCCGAGACCTGCCCGGCCCGAGTCGGATCCTCCATCAGGAGCCGGATCACGAAGGGCGAGACGCACCCCAGGAGCGTGACCGGGATACAGAAGAGGATCAGGACGGCAAGGAACGACCCCGCCATGACCGCCGCGTTCAACTCCTCGACGGCGCCGGCCGCCCAGCGCAGGACAGGCTGTGCCACGATCGGAATGAGCCCCGCCGTAAACGCCGCCCATACCACCAGGCGGTAGAACGTCGTCGCATGGGGCGATCGATCGGCCCAGCGGCCGCCGAGGAAGTAGCCCGCCGTCAGGTAGACCAGAATCAACCCGATGATGTTGGCCCACACCAGGTTGCTGGTCCCGAACACGTTCCCGAGCAGCCGCGCGGCTGCCAGCTCGATCCCAAGGCTCGTCATGCCGGCGGTGAACGCGGTCAAGAGCAGGGCACGTCGATTCATCGTCGCTCCACGGAACTCAGGCGGCTGGGCGCAAGCCCGCGGCTGTCGCCGGCCTGGACAGAGCGGCTTCGAGCGAGTCGCCGCAACGGATCAGGCGAGCGGGGATCCCGGCGCGCCCCGCTTCCTGAATGTGCGAGGCATTGTCCTCCGGAGCGCCAAAAGAAACGGAGGCCATCAGCACCAGAACCGGCGTCAGCGAGCGCATACGCAGCCCGCGCAGGGCCGGCACAAGCCGCGAGCTGGTCGATGCTGTGACGACCAGGATCATCGCCCCGCGGGTCAGGTGTGTGTCCTCAATCCGAAGCACATCCTCGACCGCCGTCTCACCTGCCCCATCGAGCACCGCCAGCGTTTCCAGGGCACGGATAAGCTGCGGGGCGCCCCGGTCGGGCTGGATGCTGTGACGCATGCGATCGTAAGCGAGGAGGCCCACCGACCGGTCCTGTCGCAGGAAATGATGGATCAGCGATGCCGCACAGGAGACCCCGTATTCTATGGTCGACGGCGGGAGGCTGATTCGGCGCGGCAGCAGCGGGCTCTCGCGTACGGGGCGCTCCTGCTTCGGGAGCTCCCATCGGGCGGAGGCGCTCGTATCCAGAACCAGCCACACATCGCCCAGCGGATCCAGCTCGAATTCCTTGACGATCAACCGCCGGCGCCGTGCGGTCGACATCCAATGGATTCGGTTGAAACCGTCTCCCGGCAGGTAGTCGCGCACTCCGGCGGCATTGGGCGTGATCTGGTGCGTGGGCTCGGTGACGGCCACTCCTCCGGGGAGCCTGCCCGACGGCAGCGGGAACGACGGGAGCGGAGATACCAGCGGCAGCACGACCAGCTGATGCACTTGCGGGATGGGACGCGAGACCGGGAACAGGCCGAAGGGGTCGCCGGCGTACAGCCGCGCCGGCCCCAGACGGAACCTGCCGCGCAGCGTGCAGTAGGTGCGGACCAGCTGCGAACGTTCGCGGCCCCCCCCGATCCCGACCATCACGACCGAGGCGCGGTGGTCTGGCAGCTCCAACTCGTCGCGCAATTCGACCCACAGCTTTGGAACCCGGCTGCGATTGACCAGCGTGATCGCCTCTTCAAAGGCCCGCCCGACCTGCGAGCGCGATCCGCCCGGCCGCCGGGTCACCGACACGCCGCGCAGCGCCGTACGCGACCACAGGAAGGAGACCAGGAGCAGGCCGAGGCAAACATAGGCCAGGTTGAAGAAGACCGCCCGGCCGCTGATCAGGCCGGCGATCCCGCAGGCGCCAAAGACGAGAACCACCCCGCGGGCGCGGTCGGTCATCGGCCGATCTCGCCTCCCGGGACGGGAAGTGAGCGCAGGATTTCCTGGATGACGGCACGCGTGTCGACGTCGCGCACCCGGGCGGCCGAACCGACGATCAGCCGGTGCGCCAGGGCCGGGACAGCCGCGGCCTTGACGTCGTCCGGGACGGCAAACTCTCGGCCCAGGACCGCCGCTCGCGCCTGGGCGGCGCGGAACAAGGCCAGGCTGCCCCGCGGGCTGGCGCCAACGTACACGTCCTCGTGGCGCCGCGTGGCGGTCACGATCTCCAGGATGTAGCGCTTCAACTCCGAAGCGACCGTGACGTGACGTACGGCCGCCTGCGCCTGCTGAAGCTCATCGATCGAAACGGCCAGCCGCAGGCTGTCGACCGGGTGGGCAAGCTGTTGTGCCTCGATCATCCGGATCTCTTCTGCCGGCGACGGATAGCCGAGGCTGATCCGAAGAAGAAACCGGTCAAGCTGGGCCTCGGGCAGCGGGAACGTGCCCTCGTACTCGATCGGATTCTGTGTGGCCAGCACCATGAAGGGCGACGGAGCTGGATGCGTCACCCCGTCGACGGTGACCTGCCGCTCCTCCATTGCCTCCAGGAGCGCCGACTGCGTCTTGGGCGTGGCGCGGTTGACTTCATCGGTCAGTACGATGTTCGCCATCACCGGCCCGGGGCGGTACTCGAACTCCCCCGTCTTCTGGTTGAACATCGAGACGCCGGTCACATCGCTGGGCAGCATGTCCGGCGTGAACTGGATCCGATTGAAAGTCCCACCGATCGAACGAGCGAGGCTCTTGGCCAGCATGGTCTTACCCGTGCCCGGCACGTCCTCGATCAACAGGTGGCCCTGGCAGAGCAGGCCGATGATGGTCAGACGGATGACCTCCGTCTTCCCCACGATCACCTGCTCAACGTTGGCGAGGAGACGCTCGCTGATTCCCTGAACAAGCTGCATCGTCGCTCCCTTGGCGTTTCCTTGTGCCTGGAGTGGTCCGGAGATCAAGTTTACCGCGCCCGGGCATCAACGCGCGGCTGGGGCTGAGGCTCAGCCTTCCCGGTCTCTTGGGCGCGCCCGGGTCCAGAGGCCTGCCACCACCAGGGCCATGAGTCCCGCCGCGGCCAGGATTAACCCGAGCTGGAAGGACCGCGGTCGATAGGAGAACTCGACCACGTGCTTGCCGGAAGGAACCGGGACTGCCCGGAACAGGTAGTCCCCGCGCCGGATGGCAATCGCCTCCCCATCCAACCGCGCCTCCCACCCTGGATACCAGACGTCTGAGACGAGCAACCAGGACGGACCCTGTGCGTCGACCTGGACTGTCATACGGTTCGGATCCCGGGACGGAGCTGCCTGCGCAGTCCCGCCGCCCCCCGAGGTCGGCGACGGTTCGCCGTTCCGGGATTCCACGATGACAACCGCCTCCGGGTCGAAGCTGCCATCGCTGACCGCGGAGATCGCCGCCTCACCAGAACTCCACGAACCGCGCTTCGAGGCACAAGCCGAACGCGTGTCCCGCCTGCCACGCTACGGTATTCGACGGGGAGGTCGTCCGACGGCTTGGATTCGGCCAACCAGCCGACGTCCATCAGTCGTAGGAGCGGCTCGGGGTATCCGCTCCGCTGGAGCATCTTCATCCATTCGACCCAGCGCTCCGGCTGCAGCGGGTCGAAGTTGGAGGCGGAGGGAATGGAGTCGAGCATCGTGACGTTTGGAAGTCCGGACTCCCGGACCGTCCGCCAATCGCCGAGCGTATCGAAGCGGTCGAACTGGAATGCCCAATCGAACTTCACTTTCTGCTCGAGCTCCGCCGGGAAGTAGATCCGGTGGCCATTGTCGACTCGTTCGGTCAGGTTGCTCATCCCTCGGTAGAGGTCGGAGGGGGCCATCGGGTTGAGCCCGATGCCGGCGATGACCACGTCTGCCAATACGACCAGGGCCACGGCGGCCGTCCACCGGGCACTTGCTTGCTCGCGGCGCATCAGCACGAGCACACCGGCCAGG
This sequence comes from uncultured Chloroflexia bacterium, assembly GCA_963743255.1. GTDB lineage: Bacteria > Chloroflexota > Anaerolineae > Anaerolineales > E44-bin32 > DYJB01. The sequence continues at coordinate 137,973 of CAVUPD010000010.1, read as the reverse complement.
AACAACCATCCTCCGGCGATCGACATGGCCCGGATCAACGTCGGTTCGACGGCAGGCAGAATCAGCCGGGTGAGCCAGGCAGCTCCTGCAACCGCTCCCGCACCGGCCGTGCCCAGCCTCGACCAGTACAGCGCGCGTCCCTCCACCTTTCTCCAGGCGGACGCTCCCACCCCCGCCAGCAGCGCCAGCCCGAATACGAACAGCAGCATCCAACGGGACGGAGCTTGAAACAGGCTGAATGTCGGGATCGTGCGAAACAGCCAGGGGAACACGGGCGTATGGCTCCCCAACGCCAGGACGATCGCAACTGCTCCCACGCCGGCCAGGAAGATCGTCAGTCCGACGTGGGGACCACGGCGCCGGAATGCGCGTGCGAGTGCGAATAGGGCCAGGAGCAACGGGAGGACACCGATGTAGATCGCGTCTTCCCAGAAGTTACCGTAGCCCCAGTAGTCGCCCGACGCCGGACTCCCGAAGATGGACGGCGCCAGAAGGCCGAGGAAGCGCCACGGCCAGAAGGAGTAAGTGAGGGCCATCTCGGCGTCGAGTGCTTGTGCCCGGTAGGACTGGGCGAGGTACTCGAGCGTCGGCAGGAGCTGCGGAGCCGCCAGCGCGAAGGCAGCGGTGCCCGCGGCCGCCAGTCCCGCACCGTTGATCGCCAGCCGGCGCCAGCCGTCCCTCCCGATCGACCGCCAAACAACCCATGCCAACAGCAGGACCAGCGTATACCAGGCTGTCTGCGCATGCCCTGCCGTCCACTGGAATGCGAGGACCACCGCCAGCGGTGCGCACGAGCGGATGCGCGCACGCCAATCCATTGAGCCTGGAAGTGCATCGGTCATGCGATCCGCCGCCAGGATGATCCATGGCACCCACGCCGCCGTGGCGTTGATGCTGAAGAAGCCGGAGCGGGCGACGAGATAACCGGAAAGGCCAAAGGCCAGGCCGGCTGTGCACTGCCCGAGCCGGTCCATCCCCAGCCTGCGAGCCAGCAGCGCCATGCCAACCCCGGCCCACACGAGGTGCAGCAAGACCAGCAGTCCCGAGCCCCAGGCCGGGTCGACGATGAGCAGCAGCAGGTGAGGTGGGTAAACCAGGGCGGACTGGTAGTTGGCGAGCAATGGCGCGCCCATGCCAATCAGCGGGTTCCAGAGCGGCAGGTAGCCTTGCCGCAAGACAGACAGGGCGTACATCCGCCAGGGAACGAATTGAAGCAGCGGGGTCCCCCAGAAGAGCACCCGCCCTTGCAGGAGGCCCGGACCCAGCAGGAGCATTGGGCCAAGGGCGACAAACCACAAGACGCGATCGGCGATCCGCCTCACCACACCACCGGCACCTCGACCCGAATGAATGAATCGGCGGCAGTGACTGGCACAGAGGCTTCTGTGAAAGGCGCGCACCCTCCTTCAGACGGATCCAATCCGACCTTGTAGACATCGACCTCGCCCTCCGAGTACACCTCGGTCAGATTCGGGGGGAGGTGAGCGAAGTCGAATCCGAGGGCGCGCTCCGCATCACCGACGAAGACATAGCCGACATCGAATTCCTGCAGCAAGGCAACAGCCTGCGTGCCGGAACCCGAAGTCGGCGAAGTAGGACTCGACCCGCGGCCTGAGGGTCTGGAGGCCGGCGCTCTCCGGTCCATGTCCGATCACGACGAAATCGGGTGCCCACGCAGGCAGCGCGTTCCCGGTCTGAAAGGCGGTCAGCACAACGGTCCCGGATTCGGCGTTCTCGGCCAGCCATTCGAATGCCGCCACTTGGTTCGCAGGCCGAAACGCTGGCGTCAGGCCTCCCGCCGCCACACGGAAGGCGCCGAAGAGCAGCAGCGCGGGTGAAACCATACTGAGCGCGAGGGTTATGCCCGCGAGACGCCAGCGGCCTGAGTCACTTAGGTGCGCTCCCCCCAATCCGATCGCCGCCAGGATCGCCAACACCACCCAGCCGCCTTCCGGCAACCTGCGCTGGATCACCGTCGGCGCGTAGGCCAGAACTGGAAGGAGAACCGCCCAACCCAGCAGCATCAGACCGTCGCCACGTTCCTTCCTCCACGCGCCCCTGAGACCGAGAAACACGAATGGCAGGAGCAGGCCGTAGGCAAGCAAGTAGTGCGCCGGGTGCGGCGATTTCAGTATATTCTGCGCCGCCCACGTCTGCAGGAAGATGTCCCGCCGCAGGAGCAGCCCATAGCCTCCCAACAAGAGAATGGGGGCCGCAAGGGCGATGGCGGCCGGCTGCATGGTGTGGAGGATCCCGGGTCTCTGATGCCTGGCGGCGGCGCGGGCGAACAGCAGGAGCTGATGCGCTCCAATGGCCGCGGTCGCTGCCCCGATCGAAAGCGGCTGCATCACCGTCAGCAGCACCAGCCATCCGGCGGCGGACCACGCCGCACGCGGCCGGGCCGCCGATTCGAGGTAGGCATCCAGGCCGAGCAACAGGAACGCGCGCGCCAGCAACAGGTGCGGGAAGGTCAACGCCGCCAGGAATCCGAAGGTCTCAGGCGAATACAGCTCAAGCGGCTGGCTCCCCAGCCATGAACTGCTTCCGGAGAGGAGCACCAGCCAGCCCAGGCCACCGCCTGCGATCGCCAGAATCGTCGCCCACCTTCGCCAGCGCACTTCGAGCACGAATCTCGACACGAACCGATAGGTGGCGAAGACCATGAGCGGGATGGCCAGGATGCGGGCAAGCTGGAAGAGGGCGACGAGTTGTTCGTGAGACCCCGTGCCCGACGCCAACTTCCCAAGCAACACATAGCCGAGGAAGGCGGGCACGCCTGCCTGCTCGACGGCGGTGTACGGGGAGCGAAACAGCCAGTCCCCTTCGGCGCCGCGAAGCATCTTGGCGATATACGAATTGCCATCCTCGACGGCGAACAGCGATCCGGTGAACCGCAAGTCGGTCCCTTGGCGCTCGTACGCCAGGAGGAAGGGGAGCGTCGTCACCAAAGCCAGCACGATGCTGACCGCCAGCGACCAGAGCTTCTCCCCGCGGGTCATCGGCGCACCTTCAACAGGGCGAGCGCCAGAATGGCGACGATTGCCAATCCCAGCCCGACGAACACGCTGGCGGGGACGAAGGTCAGGATCACCTGATGCTCGCCCGCGGGCAGATCCACGGATCGCAGGATCCCGGCGGTCGTCCCAATCGGCACTCGCACACCGTCGACTTGGGCCCGCCAGCCTGGGTAGACTATCTCGCTCAGCACCAGCCGGCCCGGCCCCACCGCGTGGAGGCGGATCCGATTCGGCGTCCACTCGAGACTCTTCCACGGGTCGCCACGCGGCTTCGTCACCAGCCGTCTCGACCCAGGCGCGCGGCCGGGCAAGCGTGTTGCCATACACCCACTGGCCATCCTCGTGCGCCAAGAGCGACAGGCCGGAGGCCTCGAGGGGAAGGCCGAGACCAGGCGATCAACGTTCAGCATCCCCAGTGCGCCGGCATCGATCGTCGGCCCCCAATCCGAACGCGTCTCGCCGTCCGGGAACGGGGGCAGTGTCACACTGTAAGGCTCGATCGAGAACCCTGTCGCCGCGGCCATCGCCTCACGATAGGCCGTGAGCTGGAGTGGGCTGACGCCATCGGCGAGCTCGAGGTGGCAGCGCTCCGCTGCCTGCTGAGGCAGGCTGTAGGAGGGCGAGAAGATCCGGTGTTCTCCGAATGCGTCGGTCCGGCTGGCGAGGCCGCAGGCGGCGGTCGAGAGCTCCGAGTCAGCCGGCCGGACCTCGAGGGTGAAGATATTCGCCCAGCCGAGATCCAGGGCGACCAGGGCCATGACAACGGCCCCGGAGAAGCGCGCGGCCGACGGCCTTCCCAGCCCTACGCCGACGCTCGCAGCCACGGCGCAGCTGAGAAGCCCACCCACCATGCTCGCCCAGGCGAGCTCCGACCCACCCGCGCCGGGGTCGCCGAGGCCGAAGGACGACTACGGCAAGGGGTAGCGCCAATGCCAGTCCTCCGACGCCCACCCCAACAAGCCGGACGCGTCGGACGAGGCGTGTATCCTCCGCGGCCTCGCGAATTCGATCGACCGCGTGACCGGCCAACATGGCTGCAGCCAGGGCGACGACAAACAGAAAGCGCGCCGGAACGCGCATCGTCCCCATCCCTGGAATGACCCTCATCACCCATCCATAGATCGGGGTGTACGCGCCAAGCGCCAGAAGCATCCCGACCAGCAGGACCACCGTCCAGAATTGGCCTTTGCGCAGGCTGAGGGCCGCACCGCAGGCGATCAGGACAACGACGGTCGCCCCGAGGTACGTCTGGGTCTCCGGCCATCCCCCTGCCTGGAGCAGGATCGTTCCGAGCATCCGCGCCGGTGGCAGCGAGACATCGAAAGCCGCTTCGGAAGTCATGGTCGATCGGGTCGTCCTGGGGAGTAGCTCCGCCAGCGGGATCAGGACCGGTGCAGCCACACCGAGGCCGATGGCAGCGGCAACCACCCCTGCTCTCCAACCCAGGCCCACTCGTACTCGCCAATCATGGCTATGCGCAAAGCACTTGCCGGCGTATGCCAGGCACAGCAGCCCGGAAGGAATGATCCACCGTGGGTCGATCAAGGCAATCATCCCCAGCAAGGCACCCGCGAGCGCATAGCGCCCCACACGGCCGGAGGGCTCGTGCGTGCGTTCAATTGCCTGTCTGACTGCATACAGGGTCCAGGGTGTCCAGCAAACCGCCTCGACCAGCGTGAGGTGCCCCAGTCCAATATGACCGATTAGCTTGGGCGTCGCGGCGAACACCGCGCCACCGAGGACTGCCGCCGGCGCCGAAGCTCCTTCCGAGCGCAGCAGCTGCATCCCGCCCCACGCAGCGAGCGCGACATGCGCCCAGAACAGCAGATTGAACCCGAGCGCTCCAGGCAGGGCCCAGCCCAGCGACATTCGGAAGGTACCACAGCCCTGCCAGCGGATCCGCGGCCAGAGGCATGCCGCTCAGAATCAGTGGGTTCCACAAAGGGATCTGTCGCCAGGTGACGATCGAGTAGCGAATGAACGCCGAGATCGGCCAATGCGAGACGAGCAGGTCGGAGTAGACCCCGCCACGCCAGAAGGGGAACCCAGTCGGGTCGAACACCAGCGCCGCCAGCCCGAGTGCGGGAATGGCGGCCAGCGCCAGCGCCGTCCACCGCGAGCTTCGATCCTTCATGGTGCGGGTACGGTCGCCAGGGTTACACGACCGCACACCACTGCCGATGGCAGCTGACTCGGCCATGACGCAGGCCCGAGCGCCTGCTCCTCAGGACCAAAGTACACAAAGTCAACTGCGCGCGCCTTGAGTACCGCCATCGCTGCATCGAGGTCGGTCGTCTCGGCAAAGAGCGACTCGACCAACGCATGCTCGGCAGAGGCGTTGGGTGTCTCGAAGGGGTGACCGTAGACGACGCGAGCGTCTGCAAAGGCAGGGATCCGGTTGCCCACGGTCTCCCCGGCCAACACAAGGGACCCCGGCGCGGCGTTCTCGGCCAGCCAGTGCAGCGCACATGCCTCGTCGCTTCGACTGAACCAGGAGCGGCTCGGCCCGAAGGACCCCACCCAGTCCGGCGGCGATGACGATCAGGTTGGTCGGGATGACGGAGGCCAGCACAAGCGTCGCCAGGGGCCGGCGCCAGGCGCCGCGCCGCGCCACGATCGACATCCCGATCGCTGCCAGGGCGGCAAGCGGGACGAATAGACCCAGCGAGAGTCGGCGTTGGAGGGCCAGCGGCGCATACAAAAGGATCGCCTGAACGATCGCCCAGGCGAGAAGGATCGGCGGAATTCCTCTTGAGGCGACGGTCGGCCACGACTGCAACCGCGGCCAGCAGCAGTAACGGTGCGAAGCCGAGCAGGTAGGCGCCGGGCGACGGGGACGGGGTCTGGTTCTGAGCATTCCACGCCGCCAGATCAGGGCGTGTCCGAAGCAACCACAGGTCGTACGCCGCCCAAGGTGCTGCTCCGAGCAGAAACGCCCCGAGTGCCACCAGCCGCCGCCGCACCGAGCTCGGGGCGCCCGACCGGCGCTCCTGGAGTGCAAGCACCACGATCCCGGCCAGCATCGCCGCCACCGCAGGGAGGAGGACGAACGGGAGGACGAGCGCCATGCCGGCGCCGCAAGCCAGCGCGATCATGACCCAGCGTGGCTTTCCGGCGTGCCCGCCGAGAACCCCCACAGCGGCGCCCATAAAGGCTGCCACCGCCATGGGGAAATGGGCGTTGGCGTAGGCCGACAGGAATGGCGTGCTCTCCGGGATCGACAGATCGCTGGCCACGAATCCGAAGGCGATCCCCATCCAACCCCAGCCGGCGCCGACCAGACAGAGCGCATAGGCGAACCACCGCTCGCCTCGCTCGGCGACGAACTCCTCCAGAAAACGATAGATGGCAGCGAACATCAAGGCGGCGGCCGCAACGCGCGCAGCGTGCAGGACCAGAAGGAGGTCGGCACCAAGAAATCGCGCGATGTGGCCCAACACCAGGTAGTACGTGAAGAGAAATGCTCCGGCGCCTGGCTCCGCGGCATACGGGAGGCGGAACTGCCACCCGCCGTCGAATCCCTGACGCATCTTGGCCAGGTAGCTGAAGCCGTCGACCGGGTTGAGCAGGAAGCCGGCGAACGTGTGACCCGGAGGGGCCATCTGGTGGGCGATCCACGTCGGCAGGAGCGTTGCCAGGGCGACGCCCGCCGCCAGCCCGATTGCCACCCATCGGTCACGCTGGTTCATGAGCGAATTGTACGTCGCCGCCGGTCCGCTCGCTATGCCGCCCTGAAGCGGGACAGGACCGTTGTAAGCCCCTTCCCGATCCGTCTTGGCCTGACCCGATCGGGGCTGCATTCATCGAATGCTTGGAGTTGGCCGGGGCCTCCTGAGGTCACGGCATAAAACGCGGGGCATAGGCAGGAGGATCGAGACAACCTAGGACGAGACTGGCAAGTCCCGGCACCAACTCTGGTGTATGCGGGCGGCCGATGATGGGGAACGGAGGGCGGCGGCCCTTGCGGCTGGGGACCAGGCGGGGGGTTGGTTGGCGGCCGGGGGGCGGCAGTCTATAATGACCGCATGAGCCGGGTCTCGAGCCTGCACCGCCTTCAAGACATCGACCAGTCGATCGACCGCGGACAGGCGAGGCTGGCCGAAATCGAAAAGCTCCTGGGTACCTCCGATTTGGTCCGGGCAGCCCGCTGCGGCCGACGAAGACGCTCGGGCGGCCCTGCGCGTGGCCCTGGCGGGCGTCAAGGATGCCGAGGCAACGCTCGGCTCGCAACGCTCCAAGGTGGAGCATGCCGAGGCTTCGCTCTATGGCGGCGGGGTCCACAATCCCAAGGAACTCCAGGACTTGCAGGCCGACGTCGAATCCTTGAAGCGGCACCTGGCGACGCTCGAAGAACGTCTCCTGGAAGCCATGCTGGTGCTTGAGGAGGAGGAGAAGAAAGCCGGCCGTGCGGCTGACGCCCTGTCCCTGTCGGAGGCCGCGCTCCTGGCGGAGCAGGCTTCCTGGACGGAGGAACGCGCCCATATCCTGACCCGGTTGGATACGCTGGCGATCGAGCGCGAAGCCGCCATGTCCGGGGTAGCCGAAAAGGACCTTGCGCTGTACGCTCGATTAAGGGACAGTATGGGGGGTAATGCGCTGGCCATCCTCAAGGACGGCAGTTGCAGCGCGTGCGGCGTGGGGATTTCGGCGTCGGAAAGCCAGACGGTCCGCAACAGCGCAGAGCTCTTCCGCTGCCCTCAGTGCGGTCGGATCCTGTACGCAGGGTGAGGCGCGATGCTTGCTCAGCTTTTCGGTTGGCGGTTTGACTGGCCCGAGTTCGTCCTCGGAATACTGTTCGGCTTGCTGATCGCCTGGGGCGCTCGCCGCTCCCTTCCGTCGCTGCTGGCCGCCTCGAACTGGACCCAGCAGCGTGCCCGAACCGTCGGGGAGGGCTTCACGGCGGGAGCCAAGGACCGCTACCGCGAGGAACTGATCCGTCGGGTCGAATCGCTTCACCTGGCGCGGGCGATCCTGGCCCTGGAGGAGATCGCCGTCCCTCCTCGCCTGCTCGCACCCCCCGCGCCCGCCGATCCCCAGCGAGCGGATCCGCTGCCGGAAGGATCGTTGACCGTTCTGCCCAGCTTGCCGGACGCCAACGTGCTCTCCGGCATCTACCGTGCCCCCACATTGTCGCTGGCGGAAGCGCTCGCCGACGGCTCGCATATCCTGCTCACCGGCGACATCGGCAGCGGCAAGTCGACCGCCCTGGCCTACCTCGCCTTGCGCTCGGCCCAGCACCACCCCGAGGCCGGCCTCGGCGCCGAAATGCTCCCCGTGCTGGTACACGCCGGAGACCTGCGCCTCGACCGGCAAATACGGGACCCGCTCGATCCTCTGATCGAGGCTGCACAGTTGACCGTCTCGGGTGGACTGGCCGCTCGCCTTCCTGGCTATCTGCGAAACCATGCACGCCAAGGGCGGCTGCTCCTCCTCCTGGACGGCCTCGATGAACTCACAACCGAGGAGATCGTCCCTGTTGCGACATGGGTCAAGACTCTGATCGCTGCCCATGCTGGAAACCGGGTGGTGGCTGCAGGTCCCGCGCGTGGATACGACGGTATGGTGGAGGCCGGCCTGGCGCCCGTCCCGCTTGCGCCCTGGTCCGAGCATGAGCATCGTCTGTTCCTCGGTCGCTGGGGCGCGGGCTGGCAGAAGTACGTCCTGCCCGGCCTTCCGAAGAACCGGATTGGGGAGCTCGACCCGGCGCTGATTAGCGGCTGGCTGCTGGGATCGATCCGCACGCTGACACCGCTGGAGGCGACGTTGCGCGTCTGGGCCGCGTACGCCGGGGATGCCCGTGGCGGCGCGACAGCCGATTGCATCGAGGCCTACCTGGCTCGGTTCCTCTCGCCCGACGAACGACAGGTCACCGAGGTCGTCGGCATGACCTGGATCAAGGAACGCTCCGGCTGTCTCCCTGAGCGTCTCCTGGCACGCGGCACCCCGGTCTCCGATCTGATCGACGCCGGGGTCCTGGCGCGTCGCTTCGGCGCGCGTGTTGACTTTCGCCCAGCCGGCGCTCGGCTCCTACCTGGCGGCGCGCGGGTTCGTGCAGGCCAGCCTGCCGGATTCAGCGCTCCTGGAAGCCTGGCCGCCGGCGGACACGTGCACTCACTGGATCGCGGCGTTGGGCGACGTTACCTCGGAGGCTGAGCGCCACTTGCGCGCCTCCGATGACCCGCTGGCGCAGCATCTGCTGCTCTGCGCGCGCTGGCTCAAGGATGCGCCGGCCAAGGCGCCGTGGAAGCCTTATGTCCTACGCGCGCTGGCTACCGTGTTGAACGATGTCCAACGACCGTACGGGTTGCGCCTGCGAACCGCGCACGCGCTGGTTCTGTCGCGCGAGGCAAGCGTGGGGATTCTCTTCCGTCGACTGCTCGCTTCCGATGCACCCAGCAGCCGGATCCTGGGTGCGCTCGGCCTGGGGGGATTGCGAGACGAGGAATTCGTCGAGCCGCTGTTGAAACTTGTAGAGAGCGATACTCACCTCCTGTGCCGCCAGGCGGCCTGCCTGGCGTCTGGGGGCGGTCGGGACGCAGCCGGCGCTCGAAGGTCTCGGACACGCACTGTTGAAGGGGGATGAAGGCGTGCGTTTGGCGGCCGGCGAGGCGCTCGCCTGTCACCCTGACGAGGGCTACAACATGCTCAAGGATGCCCTCGAAGTCGACAACCTGCTCACTCGCCGCGCGGCGGTCTTCGGTCTGAGCCGCGTCCCCGAGGCCTGGGCGTTAGAAGTCCTCGAGAAGGTTCAGGTCGAGGATGGGCAATGGGTCGTGCGCGGCGCGGCGGCCGAAGCGGCCGAGAGGCGCAACAACCCGCCGTGGACGATCCATCCGCCGGTGCATGAATTGGCCGAGGTCCCGTGGCTGGTCGCCTACGCCGCGCGGGAAGGGCTGGGAGTCGCGCCGGGCAGGCCGGCCCTGGAGATGACACGCCAGGTCCTCTCCAACGGAACCCCCGAAGAGAGGCTGGCGGCCCTCGAAGCCATTGCCGGCACGGGCAGCGAGGAGTTCAACCTCGAGTTGGCGGCGGCGCTGCGCTCCGAAGACCCGCAGATGCGTGATGCCGGCTATGAGGCGCTGTGGCGGCTGACCGCGCCGTCGGCGGCGCTCCCCATCACGATCGCCTCACGCGCCTCAGGTCCAAACCAGGCTCGCCCTCGTGGAACGAGCATCGCCGGCCATGGCCGGCGGCGGTGATTTCCACTCTGGGTGCCGCGATACGCTGGCCTACTCTTGTTCCTGCGCGCCGATCCAGGTATGAATCCGGGTCTGGACTTCTTCGGCCGAGAGATCCAGGACCGAGACGATCTTGTCCAGCCCGCGCTGGCCGGCGATGATCTCGAGCCGATTCTTGCGCACGCCCAGCACCTTCGCCAGGAAGGTGAGCAGTTCGGTATTGGCCTTGCCTTCCACCGGCGGCGCCGCCACACGCACGCGCAGAATGCCATCCTCGAGGATGCCGGCGAACCCGGTCTTCCGTGCCCGCGGTGTGACCCTCAAGGTGAGCGCCGCACCCGACTTCCCACTGTGAAGCTTGAAGGTTCGCATGGTTCTACCCCGAGCGAGACAAGCAAGGTCACAAGCACTCGGCCCAGGATCTGAAGGACGATGAGCAGGATCGCCGGGCTGAAGTCCAGTCCTCCTGCCGGCGGCACGACCCGACGGATGGGCGCCAGCATGGGATCGACAAACGAGTCGAGGGCGCTCCTCAGCGGATGGAACGGGCTGAGCACGAAGCTCAACAACACGTCGACGAACACAACCAGCGTCAGGCCGTTCACAATCAATTGGATCGCGGAGACGAAACCGTTCACGGTAGGGCCACCCTCCAGCCGGTCCGGGGCAGACTAGGCCGCTCCCGTCGGGCGATCCCCGAACAGGGCCCGCCCGATGCGCACCATAGTAGCACCTTCTTCGATGGCGATCTCAAAGTCATCGGTCATCCCCATCGACAGCTCGGGGAGCGCCCCCGCGCCGGCGGCCGTCAGATCCTCCCGCAGCCGCGCCAGCCCGAGGAAGACCCGTCGGAGCACCGCCTCATCCGTCGTCCATGGCGCCATGGTCATCAAGCCTCGCACCTCCAGCCGCGGGAGCTGCGACGCCGCCAGCATGCTGGCCAGCAAATCCGGCCGCCCATCCTGGTGCCGAGGTATCCCAGCCGTCCTTGGACGCTTCCCCCGAAATGTTGCACTCGAGCAGCACCGGCAAGCGAAGCCCGCGTTCTGATGCCAGATGATCGAGCAACGTGGCGATCTTCGGACGATCGAGCGAGTGTACCAGAGAGAACGACCCGACCACCTCGCGGGCCTTCCGGCTCTGGACATGCCCGATCATGTGCCAGCGTGCATCGACCAGGTCCGCCAAGGCGGCCTGTTTTTCGCGCGCCTCCTCCACCCGGTTCTCGCCGAAGTCCCTCAACCCCGCACGATAGGCGAGCCGGACGAGCTCCGCCGGATGGCTCTTGGTGACCGCGATCAAGCGCACTTCTCCCGGCGAGCGTCCCGCTCGTCGGGAGGCCGCCTCGATCCGTGCTCGAACCGCCCGCAAATTCGCCCCCAGGTCGGACTCTGAGATCATCCTCGTGCCTCAGCCCGCTAGACGGACAGCGCCATCAGCGCTCCGAACCGCCCCGTCTTCCCGCCTTCTCCTCGATGGCTGTACCAGTCCTGCGGGTGGCAGGCGGTGCACAATCCCGATTCTTCGATCGAACTCACGCCCTCGCCCTCCAGCAGGCGACGATTGGCCAGCCACAGATCCAGGTGGACGCGGCCCTCGCGCACCGTCAAGGCGTCTTCGGCCGATCGACCGAGCGCGTCGCGCATGGCCCCTACGACATCCTCGCCTACGGCATAGTGATCGGGCCCGATCGATGGCCCCAGCGCTGCGAGGAGGTCGGCCGGGTGGGAGCCGTAACTCGCTCGCAGGGCTTGCACGGCGTGCACAACAGCCTTGCGGACTGTACCAAGCCAGCCGGCGTGCACCAGACCGATCACCTGCTTCCCCGGGTCATACAGGAGGACCGGAACACAATCGGCGAATCGCATCAGCAACGTCACACTGGGATTAGAAGTGATCATCGCGTCCGCCTGACGCAAGGCAGCCTGCCCTCGCGGTTCGCGGGCATCCACGACGTCGGCCGAATGCACCTGCCAGACCTCGTGCAGGCTTTCCGCCGCGCGCCCGAAGGTGTCGAGCACCCGGCGCTTGTTCTCGAGCACCCTCGGGACTTCGTCCCCCACCGTACCGCCGAGGTTGAGTGACGACCAGGGCGAGGGGCTGACACCGCCGCGCCGCGTGAAGACCGCGTGATTGAGGCCGGGCAGATTCAGGGTCTCGAAGGAGAAGAGGCGCAGGTCACTCGCAGTACGGAACGGCATGCGCGGAGTCTACCATGTGAGGCTGCGCCGACGGGGCTCGCGCCTCAGGGGGACCGAACCCCGGCCAGCCGCGCCGCCGAGAGCGCACGCGACTCGTCCATGCTTTCTTCGACATACGGGTAGGCCAGCCAGACATTCGCCAGCCCGAAGGCCAGCCCGGTCAACGTGCGCAACAGCGGCGTGCTTTCGCGGACGGGCAAGGAGAGGAAGGGGAACGCACCGAGGAGCTGGCTGCCGCCGTCCAGCGCGATGGGCAAAACACCGAACAGCACCCAGGCCCAAATCGGAAGAGGCCGCAAGCGCCGTCGGACACCGGCGAACAGCAGCCCACCGAGCAGCAGCCCGCCGTAGATGGCCACATCTCGCTCGCAGAACGCAACCTTGTAGCCGACCTGCTCGTTCCCCACGAACGCCCGCGCCGCTACCAGGTCGTTCTCATCCAGGCCCGTCGCCGTGCTCAGTGGGACCAACGCGGTTCCAGCCAGGGCGCGTGGGTAAGCCGCCTGCGGGCCGAAGAGGAACCAACTGCGAAACGCCCACTGATGGCAGAGAGGCGAGTAGGCCTTGTAGATCCAACGCGCCGGCCGCTCGGCTCCGACCTTCATCAGGACCGGCGCCATGAACGGCAGGCCGACATACAACAGGACCATCAGGTTGAACAGTGCCAACCAGTGGCGCGAGATGAAGAGCACGCTGCGGTTGGTGCGGACCGCAGCCGGGCGGGCCTGCGGACTCTGTGAGCCGGAGGCGGTCGGCGAGGGCGCCGAAGCGTAAGCCTGCAGCGCCACGCGCAGAGTCGGCCGCGGGAGATCGGAGCGCGCAGCGTGTACGGCCCGATCACGACCACCGGGATCTGCTCCATGTATCGGGAGAGCAGCGCGGCATCCAGATTCGATGTTGACTTCCACGACCTCGTGCGGCACTTGCGCCTGCAGGGCACGCAATTCGTCGCGCACCTCATCGCACAGCAGACAACCCGGCCGGCCATACAGCGTCACTCGCATCTCACCCCAGCCCCATCTCCCGAAGGTAACCGTCCAGCTGCGCTTCGTCCATGCTCCCAATGTGCATGAACTGGATCACGCCCGACCCATCGACGAAGAACGTCGTCGGGTAACCCAGCACCTGGTACAGGGCCTGGATGCGGGCGCCAGGATCCAGCACGAGCGGGAACGTCATTCCCAACTCGGCCTGGAAGGCACTCACCAGATCGGCCGGCTCATCGAAATTGACGCCGACAACGATCAGCCCCTCCGACTCATGTGCGCGGGAACGGGCCTCGAGCAATGGCATCTCCGCCCGGCAGGGTTCACACCAGGTCGCCCAGAAGTTGAGGACGACGATCCGCCCGCGCGCCTGACGCAGGCGAAACTCTCCGCCGGAGATCTCCACCGCCTCGAAGTCCGGAGCGAGGCCCCCTACGACCGGCGCGACGACCGGCGTCAGTGCGGTCGCCCCGGAAGGAATTGCCGCGGCCGGAGGTTCGGGAAAGCCTCCCCAGGCGACGAGGCCAGCCGACAGCCCCAGCAGCGCGCCAATCGCCAGAAAGGACCAGGCCCGCCTATCCGGCACGGAGCCTCCTAAAGGCCGAAGTCGACGAACAGGCCGAAGCGAGTAAGCCGGGCGAGCGTACCGGTGAGCAGCATGATCCCCAGAATGATCATGATCACCCCCGTCGCCGTCGAGATCCCCTTGAGCAGGCGTGCGTGACGCCGCATGAGCTCCGCTACACGGCCGATTCCCAGGGCCGCGAGCAAGAATGGGATCGCCAGCCCGGCGGAGTAAGCCACCAGCAGCACCGCCCCCTGGGTCACCTTGGCATTATTGAGCGCCAGCGTCAGCACGGCGCCCAGCACCGGCCCGACACAAGGCGACCAGCCGGCAGAGAAGAATATGCCCATCAGCATCGACGACAGGTACCCGAGCCTTGGATCCGGCCGGACCTGGCGGCGCGTATCGAAATCGAGAAAGGGAATGTGGATCACACCCAGCATGTGCAGGCCGAACAAGATGACGACCACGCCGCCGATTTGGGCCAGCCACTGCCGGGCATCAAAGAGAAAGGCGCCGAGCGCCGAGGCGGCGGCGCCCAGGATGACGAACACAATCGAGAAGCCGAGGACGAACGCCACCCCATGCGTGAAGGTCACCCAGCGATTCTCGACTGTCACGCCACCGGGACCGACCGACCGCCCACTCAGATACCCGACGTACGCCGGCACCAGCGCCAGCACACAGGGGGAGAGAAAGGAAGCCAGGCCCGCCAGGAACGCCAGCCCAAGGGTCACGTTCTCAGGACTTATCCACGCTCCGCGTCCCTCACCGGGACGATCAGTCCGGACGACACGCTCGTCTCATCGTCCCTCGCCCGCGAGCCGCAGACCCCGCAGCCGCAAGCTGTTGGTGACGACGAAGACCGAACTGAAGGCCATCGCCCCCGCCGCCAGCATCGGATTCAGATAGCCAAGCGCGGCCGCCGGGATCAAGATGATGTTGTAGAAGAACGCCCAGAACAGGTTCTGGCGAATCGTGCGCATGGTACCACGGGAGAGCTGGACCGCCCGAGCGACGCCGCGCAGGTCTCCACTGATCAAGGTTACCGGCGCGGCGGCAATGGCCACGTCCGTGCCGGTCCCGATGGCGATTCCCACGTCGGCCTGCGCCAGCGCCGGGGCGTCGTTGATTCCGTCGCCGACCATCACCACGACCTGTCCCTCCGCTTGCAGCGCCTTGACCACGGCCGCCTTGTCGCCCGGCAAGACCTCCGCCGCGCACTGAGTTCGGGCGCCAGCCCGACGCGGCCGCCGATCGCCTCGGCCGTCGACCGGTTGTCGCCGGTGACCATCAACACACGCAGCCCAAGGACCTGAAGCTCGCCGATGGCCTCCGCCGATCCCTGCTTCACCGTATCGGCAATGCCCAGCAGACCTACGGCCCGCCCATCCACGGCAACCGCCACCGCCGTCTTGGCCTCGGCGTTGAGACGGCGCATCGCCCCGGCCGCCGCGTCGACCGCGACGCCGCGCGCTTCAAGGATGCGTGCGCTCCCCAGAAGCACCTGCCGCCCTCCCACCTGAGCGACGATTCCCTGGCCGGCGACCGCTTCGAATCGCTCCGGAAGTTCGGTCGCAACCCCCCGCTCCGCGGCGGCGGCAACAACCGCCTGCCCCAATGGGTGCTCCGAGCCGCGCTCGGCGGAGGCCGCCATGCGCAGCACTTCGTCGTCTGTCCAACCGGGGTCGACGGTCACGATGTCGGTCACCACCGGTTCACCCCGGGTAATCGTCCCTGTCTTATCGAGCACGGCCGTCGTCAGGGCGCCGGCCCGTTCGAGTGCCTCCCCCGAGCGGAAGAGGATTCCCAGAGTTGCGCCCTTCCCCGTCCCGACCATCACGGCAGTAGGCGTCGCCAGGCCGAGCGCGCACGGGCAGGCAATCACCAGCACGGCGACCATGTTGATCAGCGCCCGGGTGAAGGCCGAGGTCTCGCCCGTTGGAGGCGGCGCCAGCAGCAACCAGCCGGCGAAAGTCAGCAATGCCAGACCGATGACCGCAGGCACGAACACGGCTGAGACGCGATCCGCCAGCCGCTGGATTGGCGCCTTGCTGCCCTGGGCTTCCTGAACCAGCCGAACGATCTGCGCCAGGGCCGTGTCCTTGCCCACTCGGGTTGCCTCGAAGCGGATGGCGCCCATCTTGTTGAGCGTGGCGCCGATGACTTCGTCGCCCGGAGCTTTCTCGACCGGGAGCGACTCACCGGTGATCATCGATTCGTCGACGGCCGTCCGCCCCTCGATGACCGTGCCGTCGACCGGGACACGCTCTCCCGGACGAACCAGGACGATGTCGCCCCGCAGCACCTCATCGATGGGGACATCCTGCTCGACGCCCAGACGCTCGACGCGAGCCGTCTTCGCCTGCAGCCCCAGCAGACGCCGAATGGCTTCGCTGGTGCGGCCGCGAGCTCGCGCCTCGAGAAACTTACCCAGCAGTATCAAGGTGATGATGACCGCCGCCGTCTCGAAGTACAGGTGGCCGGCGATCAACCCGAAGAGGATTGCCAGAGAGTACACGTAAGCCGAGGACGAGCCCATGGCGATCAGCACGTCCATGTTCGCCGAGCCATTGCGCAGCGCCTTGAAGGCCCCGACGTAGTACTGTGCCCCCACCACGAACTGCACTGGAGTCGCCAGCGCGAACATCACCCAGTTGTACCAACCTGCGTGCGCCAGGTCGTGCGGGACCAGCCCCAGGTCGCGCCCCATGCCCATCAGGAACAGCGGCACGGTCAGGCTCAGGCCGACCAGCAGCAGCCGTTGCTGCCGTTCGATCTCCTCCTGTCGCGCCTTCTGCTCCACATCCACCAGGTCGCCGTCCGACTCCAGCGGATCGAAGCCCGCCGCGCGGACCGCCTCCCGCAGATCGGCCTGGCTGACCAAGGTCGGGATGTAGCGTACACGCAGCGTCTCGGTGGCCAGATTCACGCCGGCCAACTCGACGCCCTCGCGTGCCTGCAGGGCGCGCTCGAGTTCGCTGGGCATCTGCGCTGTCGCCGACGCGCGCCAACACCAGCGTCGCTTCGCCCAGCGCGACGTCGTAGCCGGCGCGCCGAATCCGTTCCACCAATGCCTGCGGCGCGAGGCGCGTCGGGTCGAATGCGATGCTGGCGCGCTCGGACGCCAGGTTGACGTTCGCCACCTCGACGCCGTCAAGCTTGCGCAGCCCGCGCTCGATGGTCCCAACGCAATTGGCGCACGTCATGCCGGTGATCGGCAGCGTGACCGTGCGGGTTGACTCCGCCAAGTCGTGCCTCCAGCTCCCGGGGGTTACTTCGAAACCGGGTAGTTGATTTCGGCCAAGAGCGACTCGATCGCTGCCTCCGTCGCCGGAGCATCGAACCGCACCTCAACCTGCCGGGTGTCGGCGGCGGCTTTCACGTCCTGCACGCCTGCCAGCTCCTTGAGCTCGGTTGTGATTGTGTGAACGCAATGCCCGCAATGGATGTTCGGAACCGAATACGTCACCGTCGACATGAGATTCCTCCCGGCCTGTGGCCGCTAGACTTTCGAGGCCATTTCGTAGACCTCGCCGATCTCCTTCAAGACCCGCTCACGTTCGCCGGGATCTTCCCCCCGGACTGCCGTAATCAGGCACGAATGCAGATGCTCATTGAGCACACGGCTGTTCAAGCGGCTGAGAGCCGCCTGGGCGGCCGAGATCTGGCGGATGATGTCGATGCAGTACGCATCTTCGTCAACCATCCGCTCGATCCCGCGCAGGTGTCCTTCCACGTTCCGCAAGCGTCGCAGCGTGTCTGTCTTATCCATCATCCCTATCCCCGCCCCCCTGGGGGGGGTCACGACATATCATACCCTTTTCGACCGTTCATGTCAAGGTATGCGGCGCTTAGGCCACTTGGGTCAGGCGAAACGAACCTCCCAGTGGTATCCTTCCGCAGAGAGACCGACTTCCCGCCCGCAATTGGCGGTAGAGGACTTCGGCGGCCTGCGTCTCACGCCCCCAGGTTCCTCGGTCTCCGGCAGGGCCTTCCAGGATACCGGTCAGCCCATGACGCTCCCCACTTCACCCGCCGCTGCCGGACTGGTAGCCGCCCAGGCACGCGAGGCGCTCCTTCATGGGGACCGCGCCGCCTCCCGCCGGCTGGCATTCGAAGCCTTAGGCCGCGATCCGTCCTGTGATGTGGCCTGGCTCGTCCTGGCCGCGCTCTCTCCGCCGGCCAGGCGCCGCTCCTACCTCGAGCACGCACTCACCCTCGCACCAACCAGCCCGCGGCTGCGGAAAGCGCTCACCACAACGCTGACGGCCGCCGTTGGGCAGGCGCGCCTGCCCCCGGTGGGCGGGAAGGAACCGCTCACTCAGATGCCTGCCGCGAGTCTTCGGCGCGGCGGCCGGTGAACAACCTGGCCCCCAGCGAGCCTGGCGCGTGGCGGGCCGGATCGCCTACCAGCGAATCCTGACCTCGCTTCTGATCCTGCTTGGAATCGCTTACCTGGCCTCCTTTGCCCTGCTGATGGCCCAACGCGGGTATGCCGGAATGCCGGCCGAGCCGCTCACCGCCCTGGTTGAGGCCTTCCGCCTGGTCGTGGAGTACCTGCTACGCCACCCGGCCACCTACTACATGCACAAGGTGACCCAAGCGTGGTGGGCCTATGCCGGCACGGCATTCCTGCGCAGCGCGGCACTTCTCTTCCTATCCATGCTTGTGGCGACGGCCGTTGGAGTACCTTTGGGTGTCTGGGCTGCAACCCGGCGCCGGCGTATCGGCTCGGCGCTTATCCTAACCCTGGCAATCCTCGGCGTCTCCACTCCTAGCTTCCTGCTGGCGATGCTGCTATGGGTCGCCGATTTCCGCATGTACCGTCTGACCGGCACCGCTCCCCTACCGCCGACCGGTTTCGGATGGGATCTGCACATGGTCATGCCGGTGTTGGTGTTGGCCATGCGGCCTCTGGCCCAGGTGGCTCAGGTCACGTATGTCTCGCTCAGCGATGTGCTTGGTCAGGACTACGTGCGAACTGCGCTCGGCAAGGGACTGAGCCGGGGAGGCGCGGTCTGGCGCCACGCCATGCGCAACATCTGGATCCCGGTGCTGACCGCGATCGGCACCAGCCTGCGCTTCTCGCTGGCCAGCCTTCCGGTGGTTGAGTCATTCTTCCTGTGGCCGGGCCTGGGGATGACGCTTCTGACGGCACTCGACCTCGGGATGGATACACTGATCCTGGACCTGCTGCTGGCGCTCGGACTTCTCTTCCTGGTCCTGAATTCTCTGCTCGACGTCGTCTACCCGCTGCTCGATCCCCGGCTGCGGCAAGACGCAATCCAGGAGGAGCGTCTCGAACGGGCGACGCCAGGCGAACGACTGACCGAAACCATCGACACGCTGAAGGACATCGCCCGCGGCCTGCGCCTGCGGCTGCGGCTTCCCGCCTGGAAGCGCAGGCAAGCCGTCCCCGGCGCGTTAGCCCCTCAGGCTATCGTCGCCGCCGAAGCCCCCGCGCTGGCGCCTGGCGCCGGTCGACGGTGGCGGGCGCTAAGCCTCGTCGCAACCAACCCTGCGTTCCTGCTGGGATCCCTGCTCCTGGCTGGCATGCTGGCGCTTGCCGTGTGGGGTGGATCGTGGTCGCCGGCCAGTGCCTACGAGACCCACAGCATCATCATGATCGAGGGCGAACTGGCCTCCCCGCCCTTCGCGCCGTCGTCCACTTACCCCTGGGGCTCGGATGCAATCGGCCGCGACATCCAGGCCCTGGTGCTCGAGGGTGCGCGTCGGACGATGTCGCTGGCGATCATCGCCACACTGGCGCGGCTGCTCCTGGGGACGACCCTGGGCGTGATCGCCGGTTGGTGGCAGCGCAGCTGGCTGGACCGTTTGCTTTCCGCCGGCGTGGCAATCTGGGCCGCGTTCCCTGTGACGCTGTTTGCGCTGCTGTTGATCTACGGGATGGGTATCCAGCAGGGTTTTTGGATCTTCGTGATCGCGTTATGTGCGGTCGGCTGGGGTGAAATCGCCCAGTTCACTCGCGGCCTGGTCATCCGTCTCAAGGCTCAGCCGTTTGTTGAAGGCGCCCGGTCGATCGGGGCGCGCGCCGATCAGATCTTGCTCACCCAGATCCTGCCCAACATGACTGGGCCGCTGGTCGTGGCGGCGTCGCTCGAGACGGCCGGTGTGCTCATGCTGCTGGCCGAGCTCGGTTTCCTGAACGTCTTCATGGGCGGCGGCTTCCGGGCGACGATTGCCGAGGCCGCCAACATGTCGCCGGTGTACTACTACTTCTCCGATGTCCCCGAATGGGCGGCCTTGCTGGCCAACATCCGCAACTGGTGGCGGGCCTACCCATGGCTTGGCTGGTACCCCGGTCTGGCATTCTTCCTGGCGATTATCGCCTTCAACCTGTGGGGCGAGGGCCTGCGGCGTTTTCTCGACGACACACGCATCAACCTCAGCCGGTTGCTCAACCGCAACATGCTCTTGCTCGCCGGCGCCGCCGCGCTGATGGTGGGCATGATCGTCAGCGCCGCCTCCCCGCGCGCCCAGTACCGCGATGCCGCCGCGCAGTTCGATGCCGCCGGCGTGCAGGCCGATATTGCTGCTTTAGCCTCGCCTGCCGCGGAAGGCCGCGAAACGGGCAGGCCCGGCGCGCGGATCGCCGCCGAGTACATCGCCGAACGGATGGAATCCGTCGGCTTGTTCCCGGCCGGGGTGGGCAACACCTTCCTCCAATCCCTCGTCCGCCCCCGATTCCATGTCACCGAAATCCCTACGCTCGAGGTCCTGGACTCCCAGGACGCTGTCGCCCAGGGTTTCATCTACCGGCAGGATTTTTCCGAAAGCCCGACGTCGCGTTACATGGGGATCGACGAGCAGTGGGGCACGACTTTCAGCGGTCCGGTGTTCGGCTGTACGCTCGGCAGCGGCACCGACCTGACCCAGGAGAAAGTCAGCCCGCTCCAGGACGAGACGGGCATCGCCATCATTCTCGAAGGCAGCGGGTGCCCGGTCTCCTCGCGCAACGATCTGGTTGCCCTGGTCGTGCCCAAGGACCCGGAGCGGGTGGAGCGCAAGCATCTCTTTCCGGCCACCAACCTGATGGGCAGAAACGTCGATGCCTCCTCCCAGCCGGTGCTTCTCATCTCTCGAGAGACGGCCGACGTGCTGCTGGCTACGGCGGGAAGCAGCCTCGCCGAGTTGGAGGCCATGCGGGAGACCCTTCCCCGGGCCACGCTGGGCACCACGGGCCGGGGCGCACAAGTGCGGATCAAGATCAACGGCGCCGAAGGAACACGCGAGAGCGGGGAATACATCAACGTCGTTGGGGTCCTCCCCGGCACGGGCGCCGAGATCAGGCAGGCGGGAGGCCGCGGCCTCGACCAGCAGGTGATCATCGTCAGCGCCTACTACGATGGCCTTGGGATCCTTCCAGACGGACAGCTCTATCCCGGCGCCAATGACAATGCCAGCGGTGTGGCGATGATGCTGGAGATGGCCCGCCAGATGGTGGCCAGTCCCTATCAGCCGGAGAAGACGGTGCTGTTCATTGCCTGGGCAGGCGGCGAAAGGTACGAGGGGCTGTCGCTGGTAGAGGTCATGAACGCCAAGATCGGGTTCAACACGCTGACGGTCGAGGCGGTCATCGAGCTGAGCGGCGTGGGTGCCGGGACGCTCAACCAGGCGGCCATCGGCACGGGAAGCAGCTTCCGCCTCGTCCAACTCTTCCAAGACGCGGC
This sequence comes from uncultured Chloroflexia bacterium, assembly GCA_963743255.1. Lineage (GTDB taxonomy): Bacteria > Chloroflexota > Anaerolineae > Anaerolineales > E44-bin32 > DYJB01. Next base: position 116,332 of record CAVUPD010000010.1, on the reverse strand, counting down.
CGATGAATTCGGTTTGAAGTCCACCACCCGCGGGCGCGGCCCGCATTTCGGCATGCCGGTCGGCGCCGGCTTCGGAGAGCGCTCGGCCATGACGCTCAACCTGTCGTGGGACGGAGCGGACCAGACGGCACACACGCCGCAGGACACTTCGGACATGATCGATCCGGCCAAGCTCGAGAAGCTCGGTCGGAGTGCGCTCCTGACCCTGCTCATCCTCTCCCGCGAGACGGTCTACTAGCAGGGAGTGCAGACAGCCAGGTACCTTCGAGCACCAACCCCTCCCTGCGGTGGGCGGGTTGCGCGGCCGGAGAGACCTGGAGACGCTTGGAAATCTCGCCCTCGGGGCTCAGACGAAGTCGGGGCGGGGTTCGGGACGCTCGCAGGCGCCGGGAGATGGCGGCGGGAATCACAAGCGGGCCTTCGGGCCCGCGTCCGCATTGACCCTACCCATGCGGCTCAGATGGCGATGGCGCCCGGCGGTTTGCGATGCCCGTGCTCGGCATCGGCCGACCCGGAGAGCAGCTCCACCGCATGTGGCAGCGCCGGCAGCACCGCCTCCAGGCATTCCACGGCCGCTCGCGGGTTGCCCGGAAGGTTGACAATCAGCGCCCTTGCCGCGAACGCCGGCAACTCCGCGCGACAGCATCGCGTGCGGAGTCTTCGACAGACCCGCCTGGCGCATGACCTCGGCGATGCCCGGGACGATTCGCTCGCACACCGCCAGCGTCGCCTCCGGCGTCCGATCTCGCGCCGCCACGCCCGTCCCCCCCGTGGTCAGGATCAGGTCGGCCGCATGGTTATCCGCCCAATCACGCAGCCGAGACTCGATCTGCGGCTGTTCGTCCGGGAGCACGGCCGTCTGCACCACCGCGTGGCCGCCACGCTCGATGCGCTCGCGCAGCGCCGGCCCGGAGGCATCCGGGCGTTCCTGGCGCGCCGAACGATCGGAAATCGTCAGAATGGCGACCTTCATTCGAGCGCCTTCCCCATCAGATACAGGTCCATCACATCCCACCCGCGCGCGCTATAGAAGGCCAGGACGTCGGCGTTCTCGCGGGTGACCAGAAGATAGCACTTCAGGCAGCCCTTCGCTTTCAGTCGAGCTTCGAGCTCAGCCATGAGCGCCGCTCCGGTCCCATGTTGGCGGGCTTCAGGCGCCACGGCGAGGTGGTAGACAAGCCCACGCCGGCCGTCGAATCCGCCCATCACCGCGCCGATCACGTGCCCCTCACGTTCGGCAACCAGGAACAAATCCGGGTCTCGTTGGAGCTTCTTCTGGATCTCCGCAGGCTCATCCGATCGCGAGAACTGGACGCCGGGGCCGCAGCGCGCCCACAGCGCCCGGACCGCATCCCAATCTCCCTCCAAGGAGAAGGTCCGGAGTCGAACGCCATCGGTCGCGCTCTGAGGAGACGAGCTCATGCTTGGCGGTCCCGTGCAGTCGAGCGGCGGCTACTCGGCCTCGCCGCCCACCAGCCGCTTCCATTCGCCGTGGATCCCGTCCTCGGTCACCCCGAAGTAGACCCGGGTGCCCTCCGCCGTGCGCTGGCCGAGGTCGAAGCGCCTTCCCTTGCCGCGCTTCTGCTCGGACAGGATCGCCATATCGGCCTGCCAGGCCAGGCGCGCGCTGTTCAGGTCTGCCGGCAGCTGCTCAAATTGGGTAATGGCGTAGTGCCATAGCCGGCGGGCCGAGGACCGCGTGACATTCTTGACCAGGTTCCCATTGCGCAGGTCGCGCATGGCGTAATAGCGCGTGCCATCACGCTCTTCCACCCCGACCACCTCCACCCCGGTTCGAGGGGCCTCCGAAGCCCCCTCGGTCACGCGCAGAGGCGCACGCGGCTCGGCCGGCGGCCCAGCCTCCGGCTCGGCCGCCGAGGCGACGGGCACTGGGGCCGGCAGACCGGCGAGCTTGAGCCCGCGCTGAACGAGGAGCACGATCTCGTCGCGAATTGCCAGCCCGGTCTCCGCTTCCTCGCGCACGTAAACCTTGTTGTCATCCACGGCGTAGGGCGGGTCGTCGCCGCGCGGCACCAGAACGCGCAGGATCGACTTGCCCCCCGTCTCCTGAGTGTCGACGTCGCAGGTCAGCACGGGAGAGATGCGGCTCTTGATCTCCTTCTCGAGTTGCGCCGCCTGCGAGGCGGCATTCTGGACCCCGACCGGCGGCTGCATCGGGTCGGCGCCAACGCCGATGTACAGCGTGCCGCCGTTGGTGTTCGCCAGGGCGCACACGTCGGCGATGATGGCGTACCGCGCACCGCCGCGCTGGGCCATGCTGTCGTGGAAGCCCTGGACGATGCTCGGACCTTCCTCACGCGCCTGCAGGATGAAGTCGAAGGCCTCATCGGCGGCGGCCTTATGCGGTCGCGTGCGGGCGAAGTCGTTACTCAGGAAGAGCTCCTTCAGCGCCTCGAAGCTCACCGTCGGCAGCAGGAACTCCGTGGCCCGGTCGCCGATGCCCAGGTTCTTCTTGTTCTCCGGATCGGTGCGCAGGCGATGGGAGTCGGATCCCTGGATGGTATGCATCCGCCGCGGGTATTCCGGTTTGGTCCCCAGGAAGAAGCCAGCAGTCGATCGTCGGCCTCCCAGGGTCAGGTCCGTCACCTCGAGCGCATGCAGGTTCGGGTCCTGCGTGTAGGCGATCTTGGTCTGACCGCCGAAGGAGAAGCCGCGCATGGCGACGCCGTTGGCGGAGTTGACATGGGCGGCGATCACCAGGCCCCCGGCCTCGTTGATCATCCGGTATGCCGTCAGCACATCCGAAGTAGCGCCCACGGTCGACGAGCCGTCGTCGAGCTGGTCGGAGGGGATGCGCAGGCTGAGCAGCAGGTGGTCGAGCTCACGCATCGATTTGTCGGGGGGGAAGATGGCCGAAATATGGAAGCCGAAAGTTGCGGTGAACTCGAAGCCAGGCAGGACCAGGACCTTGCTGCGCAGCCTGCGGTACTCGCCCAGCCGCTCGCGCTCATCCGGCGTCAGGCGCCCGAGCCCCTCGAGGAGCTCGAGCTTCTGGATTTCCTCCAGCATCGTCCGATAGCCGGCGGTCGTGTTGTGGTCGGTGAAGCCAATGATGTCCAGGCCGCGGGCCTCGGCCCGCCGCAGGATATCCATGTAGGTCACCCCGGGTTCCTGGTAGTCGCTCGAGGCAGGGGTATGGAGGTGCAGGTCTCCGACGCACCAGCGTCGTTCGGACCCGCGCTCTGTTCGTTTGGTCACTCTAGGATTGTCCTTTGGGCGAACCCGGCTCTGCCAGGCACGCCCGAATCGTTGTCAGAAGATGATCCGGGGAGTAAGGCTTGAGTAAGAACGCCTGCGCTCCCCGGGTCGTACATTGTTCGCCGACGTCCATGCCGGAACACATCACCACCGGCGTCCCGGACATCTCCGGGTCTGCCTTCAGCTGGGTCAGCAGGTCCAAGCCGTCGGTCCCGCGCAGGAAGACATCCATCAGGATCAGGTCCGGCCGGCTGACGCGCGCCGCCTCGAGGAACGGCTGATCGGGCAGTCCGCCGAGGACCTCGAAGCCGTCCAGCTGCAGGAGCGTGTGCAGGAGGGAGACCATGATCTGATCGTCGTCCACGACCAGGATCCGAGCGCGGGGAGCCGGTTCAGGCGCCAAGTGCGCTCTAGCCTCTCGTCCGGGGGGTGCGACGTCGCGCGGCGGTGCCCGCTGCAGGCTTGCGGCGGGATGGGCGTGCCCGCTCCACGCGTTTCGGCTCGAGGCTGGCCGCCAGCACATCCGCCACCGTATCCGCCAGGACAAAGTCCATCTGATCCTTGACCTCCGACGGCACGTCGTCCAGATCGGGTTCGTTGCGCCGGGGAAGGATGACGCGCCGCAGGCCCACGCGGTGGGCGGCAAGGACTTTCTCCTTCAGGCCGCCAATCGGGAGCACCTTGCCGCGCAACGTGATCTCTCCGGTCATGCCCACATCGTGCCGCACCGGGCGGCCGGTGGCCATCGAAGCCAGAGCCACGGCCATCGTCACACCGGCCGAAGGCCCATCCTTCGGGACCGCGCCAGCCGGAATGTGCAGATGGATATCGTGCGACGCCCAGTACTTCTCGGCGATCCCGAGCTGGCCGGAGATCGAACGCACGTACGATAGGCCGGCACGCGCGGACTCCTGCATCACCTGGCCGAGGGAGCCGGTGAGCAGGAACTGCTTGCCGCCCGGCATGGCAGCGGCCTCGATGAACAAGACCTCGCCACCTGTCGGGGTCCACGCCAGGCCGGCGGCGACGCCCGGCAGCGAAGTCCGTTCGGCCGTCTCCTCGGCGCCCAGGAAGCGGGGCTTGCCCAGGTACTCGGCGGCTACCTCGGCGTTGACCTCGACGGCGGTCTGCGTTCCTTCGGCGATCCGGGTGGCAGCCTTACGGCACAGCTTCCCAATCTCGCGCTCCAGGTTGCGCACGCCGGCTTCACGGGTGTAGGCGCGGATGACCTTGTGGAACGCCTCGTCCAGGATCGTAACCTCGCCTTCCTTCAGGCCGTTCTCCCGGATCTGCCGCGGCAGAAGGTACTTGCGGGCAATCGCCAGCTTCTCCAGCTCGGTGTATCCCGAAAGCTGGATGACCTCCATCCGGTCGAGCAGCGGGCCGGGGATCGTCTCGAGCCAGTTGGCCGTGGTAATGAACATCACCTGCGAGAGATCGAAGGCCACTTCGAGGTAGTGATCGCGAAATTCGCGGTTCTGCTCCGGATCGAGGACTTCGAGCAGCGCCGAGGAGGGATCGCCGCGGAAATCGCTCCCCAGCTTATCCACCTCATCCAGCATGAAGACCGGGTTACGCGATTCGATCCGCCGTAAGGCCTGCAAGATTCGCCCGGGCATCGCGCCGATATACGTCCGGCGATGGCCCCGGATCTCCGCCTCGTCGTGCACGCCGCCCAGCGAGATGCGGACGAACTCGCGGCCCATGGCCCGAGCGATGGAACGTCCGAGCGAGGTCTTCCCCACTCCCGGTGGCCCGACGAAGCACAGGATCACGCCCTCGCGCTCCCGGCGGATGACGTCCTGCTCCGGCGCCTCGTCCGTCGACGGACGCTCGACGCGCAGCTTGCGCACCGCCAGGTACTCGAGGATGCGCTGCTTGATGTCCTGCAGCCCGTAGTGGTCGGCGTCCAGCACCTGGCGCGCGTGGGTCAGATCCAGATTGTCCGGGGAGACCTTCCCCCACGGCAGCGCCGCCAGCCAGTCCAGGTACGTCCGGATGACGCCGTATTCCGCGGCGGCGGTCGGCAACCGCGCCAGGCGGTCCAACTCCCGGCGCGCCTGCTTCTCCGCCTCCTCGGGCATCGCCGCCGAGGCGATACGCTTGCGGAACTCTTCCACCTCGACTGCCTGCTCGTCGGATTCGCCCAGCTCGCGCTGGATCGCTTTCAGCTGCTCCCGCAGGAAATACTCGCGCTGGACCTTCTCGATCTCGGTGCGTGCCTCCTGTTGGATCTGCTGCCCGAGCGACAGCACCTCGATCTCGCGGCCCAGCAATGTGTTCAGCCTGCGCAGCTTGGCCTGGACGCTGTCTTCCTCCAGGATGGCTTCTGCCTCCTCCAGATCCATCCGCTGATAGTTGGTGATCGTGTAGGCGACGTGGACCGGGTCCTCCAGCAGAACCACGCTGGCCACGATCTCGCGGGGAAGCGTCGGGGCGAGTTCGGCGGCCTTCTGGAACTGGTCTTTGGCGGCGCGCACCTGGGCCTCGATCTCGAGGCCTTCCTCGACCACCTCCGGCCGCAGGTGGATCCGGGCGACCAGATACGGCTCGAGGCTGGTGAACTCCCCCAGCTCGAAGCGCGCCAACCCATGGACGATCATGCGGATCGTTCCATCCGGCGCACGGAACAGCCGTTGAATCGATCCGACCGTCCCGTAGCGATACAGGTCTTCCGGGGAGGGTTGTTCGAGCTCCGGGTTACGCGACGCGACCAGCCCAATCAACCGCTTCTCGCCGGCGACGTCGTCGATCAGCTTGATCGACCTCGGTTGCCCGATGGTCAAGGGGACTGCCGTATGCGGATAGACCACCAGCCCGCGTAGGGGCAGGATCGGAAGCTCCTCCGGGAGCTGCGTCAGATCCGGACCCAGTCCGGAAGGCTCCCGCAACGGGCCACCCTCCTGGACGATAATCAGCGGCGCCGGGGTTTCAGGTTCGTCAGGAGCTTGCATTCCGAGTTGTCCGAGCGGGAACAGAGAAGCGGCAGCCGGGCCAGGGCCCTCCGGGCTCGCAGGATCCGGCGCTGCCGGATCAGGAAGCCGGCTCAAGCGGGATGCGGCGGGGATGAGTTTTGGGTAGGATGACACGCAGGAATCCATCGTTGTAGGACGCCTCGATGGCGGACTCGTCGACCGGAGCGTGCACGTGCACGCCGGTCTCAAACTCGCCGTAGGCAATCTCCATCTGGTGGTAGGCCTTCGATCCGCCGGCATCGCCGCGCGAACCGTGGATCCACAGGATCTGACGTTCGAAGGTCACCGAGAACTCCGCCCCTCGCATACCTGCCGCCTCGACCACCACGATGAAGGCGTCCTCCGTCTCATAGGCATCCGTGGGGGGCCGCCACAGGTGGGAGCGCCGGGTGAGGTGCCATCCGGCAGGCAGCCCGGAGTGGCGCGGCCAGGACTCGTCGTCGCCCAGCAGGCGCAACGGCTCGACGGTCTGCAGGGTCACGGTCTTCATCTTCGGGGGCCTTGCGAGGGTTGGCGGATATCATATCTTACCACAACGCCGTTCGGCGAACGGCAGCCCTCGGCTCCGGCGGCCGGTTGCTCCAGGCCGCGCCTGCACTACAATTCATCCGGACGGGAACGTCGCGGGAGGGTGAGCCCATGGACCTGTGGCCGGTGCTGAGCAAGGTCGAGCTCTTCGAGGGACTGACGCCCCCTGAGCTCACGGACGTTGCCCGAATCTGCACGCAGCGTGAATACCGCACCGGGCAGGTGATCACGACCCAGGGCGAGCCCGGGGGCGAGCTGTTCGTGATCTGCGACGGGTTCGTCGAGGTCGTCGTCAATCCCTCCGGCCAGAACCCCGCCCCGCGCACCGTGGTGCACCTCGGCCGCGGGCAGCTCTTCGGCGAAATGGCATTGGTGGACTACGGCCCGCGTTCGGCGACCGTCAAGTCGATCGCCGATCACACGTTGATCCAGGCGATCGACCGGGACGATTTCAACCGGCTGTGCGAGGCCAATCATCACCTGGGCTTCATCGTGATGCGCAACATGGCCGCCGACCTGTCGTTCAAGCTTCGCCACTATCACCTGACCGGCCGCTGAGGAGCCCGATGACCGCCATCTACAAGGTCAGCTACGTCGTGGTCGGCGAGACGCACCCGGGCGCGATCTTGAATACCGAGCACAAGCCGGCGGTTGGGGATCACATTACGCTTGGTGGGCGCGAGTTTATCGTGCTGGAGATCGTCGACCTGATGCCGGCCCGCGGCGAGTTTCACTTCCTGCACGCCACGCTTCGCCCCACCCCCGCCTGACCCTCGGACACCGGTCACACAAACACGCGGCGGGGGCGGCCTTAGGGCCGCCCCCGCTTTCATTGGGCTTGGCCATCCCTACAGTGGCAGCTCCATCAGGTCTTGCGCCAGCTGGACCTCGCCAGGGAACGTCGCACTCGCCTGCTCGACCAGCCCTTGCCTGCGATCGGGTGGGTAGTGGATCAGCAGCAAGCGCCCCACTTCGGCCTGCTGGGCCGTCTCGCCGGCCTGTGCTGCGGACGAGTGCCCCAGGCCATCCCCGGACGACTCATGCAGCAGGACATCGACTCCGGCGGCCAGCCGGGTGAGGGCCGGACAGGGCTGCGTGTCGGAGGAATAACACACCGATCGGCCGGCGGGAAGACCTTCGAATCGCAAGCCGATCGTCGGGACCATGTGGCGGACTGGCGATGACAGCACGCGGTGGTCGCTGCGTTCCAGCACCACTACGCCCTCCTGTTCGGGGAGGCGATGGAACGCCACCGGGAAGAAGTCGGGCCAGTTGTGCCACTGGTAGAAGCCCATCATGTCTTCGAGCCGCTCGAGGCAGTGGTGCAAACCGTAGATGCGGAGCGGGGTCTTGCGGCCCGAGAGCCACATGCCCATCAAGAGCAGAGGAATGCCTGACACATGATCGGGATGGAAGTGAGTGGCGATCAGATCGGTGACCGACGCCATATCGAGCCCGGCCTGGCGCAGGCGCAGCGTCGGCGAACCTCCACAATCAACCAGCGTGACGCCGTCGACCCCAACCACGGCCAGATGGGTGTTGTCGTGATCGGGGTCAGGGATGGCGTGTGCCGTGCCGAGGATCACCAGGCGGGCCATCCGGGTCAGCCTCCGAGGAGCCAGGCGGCGACGCGCGGGGTCACGAACACCTCGAGCATTGCTGCGCCCATCAACAGCGGGAGGACCAGGCCAAGCCCTATCCGGGCCCACTCCGCCAGAGCCTTGAGCCAGCTCTCGCCCAGCGAGGTCCCCTGCGGCAGACTGACCGCCGCCAATCCGAGGCGCAGAACGGCGGCGCCTGCCAGGAGCGCAGCCGGGACTTCCAACGTTGCGTGCGGCAGGACGAGGCCCGCCAGGTACAGGCCGGCATTCTGTCCGGCGAGGGCCAGGTTCCCAGCGAGGTAGCCGACGATTCCAATCGGGGCCATCAGCAAGATGACTGACGCTACCCCGAAGGTGAACATCCCCAGCAACGCGGCGATCGCCAGCGCCGTCAGGTTATTGCGCAGGATCCACCACCACCCCTCGGCGCTCATCATGCCGAACTTCTGCAGCTGCTCTCCGATGTTGTCCGGGAGTGCCTCGAACGTCGATGATTGGAAGGGCAGGACGTAATGCGGCGCCAGGCGAACCCCGACGACGAACGCCGTAGTGAGCGCCACCGCCATCAGGAATAGGGCCGGAATGAGCGGTGGCAGAGAGCGCCGCACGACACCGCCATACCATTCCCAGACTGAATTCGCACCGCCGCGGAACGCGGTCCACAGCGTGCGCCCGACCCAGCGCAGATCGAGCACGTCGATCTCCCGCGCCAGCAGCTCCTCCCGGTTGAACAGGTGCAATCCCATGCGTGTCAGGACCACGGCCACCAGCAGCAGCGCGGCGACGATGAACCACAGCACCGTGTACCGCCCCCAGAACATGATCATGCTCTCGACGATGATCAGCTGGGAGACAGGGACGATGATGAACGACGCCAGCAGGTTGGCGGCGCGCACCGAGGTGGTCTGCGACGAGATCACGACCGCCCCGCAAACCATGACCACCGCCTGCGCCGTGGTCAGCATCAGGATCTGGATCAGCAGCGGCGCAGGCGCCGTCCAGCCGATCCCGCGCCACAACCCGAAGAGGTAGACCCCGATCCCTAGGTAGGCGGCCCCAAGGGGCGGAACCAGGGAAGCGGCAACCTTGCCCAGGTAGAGCTGTGCGTCCGAGAGTGGTGTGGCGAGCAGGGGTTCCAACGACAACCGTTCGCGTTCGCCGGCAAAGCTCTCCAGCGCGATCACCAGCGAGATCGAGATCGGGAAGAAGCCAACAACCATCAACAGGAAGGGGATCAGCCGCTCGCCGATGATCGGGGCATCGTAGCGGGCGACGAAATCCACCGCCTGGCGAGCGGTGAAATTCATCAGGGCCGGGAAGAAGAGGGTCAGCGCGACGATCGGGGCCAGGATGCGCCAGTCGCGCAGTTGGTCACGGATCTCGCGGCGGGCGATGATCCAGGCGCCCGGGAGCAGACCGGCGCGGCGGGCCCAGCGTTGCCTGCACGCTACTCCTCGCCTCGTCGGGCCGGCGCGCCGACGACACGCAAGTAGACGTCCTCCAGGCTTCGGCCCACCTCGGTCAGCATCATCACGGGCACACCGGCTGACGCTGCCGCTGCCAGGACGCGCGGGTTGGCCTCGGCTGGCACGGGCGCCTGATAGCGCAGCCAGTCGTCTCCGCTGGCCACCAACTGCAAATCAGCGGGGAGCAAACGTACCGCCCCGTCCAGCGGACGCGCAGCCCGGAGCTCCATGATCGGCGGGCCTACGTGGGCCAGCTTGAGCTCCTGAACCGTCCCCTGCGTGGCGATTGCGCCCTGACGAATGATGGCGATCCGGTCAGCGAGCTGTTCGGCTTCCGCCAGATTGTGGGTTGTGACGACCAGCGCCCGGTGCGATGAGCGGAGTTTCAGAATGCTGTCGCGCACCAGACGAGCGCTGGCTGGGTCCATCGCCGAGGTCGGCTCATCCAGCAGCAGAACCGGCGGGTCGTGCAGCAGCGCCCGTACGAGCGCCAGCTTCTGGCGCATCCCTTTGGAGAACTCGCCCAGCCGCTGGTCGACCACGCCGGGCATCCCAACCTGGTCGAGCAGGTCCTGGGCGCGGCGCCGGGAGTCAGCGACCGAGAGGCCGTAGATGCCGCCAAAGAAGGCCAGATACTCGCCGGCCCGCATGCGGGTGTACAGGCCGTGGTGCTCGGTCAGCAGGCCGATGTTACGCCGGACATCCGCCGCATGCGTGGTGACCTCGAAGCCGGCGATGCGCGCTTGACCTTCGGTTGGAGGCAGGATCGAGGCCAACATGCGTGTCGTTGTGGTCTTGCCCGCCCCGTTGGGCCCCAGGAGTACCAGGACCTCGCCGGGCCGCACCCGCAGCGTGACGTCGGATACGGCGGTGAAGTCGCCGAATTGCTTCGTCAGCCCGAGGGTTTCGATGACGTATTCCATGGCCGTTTCCAGATTATAGCAGTCGGGTTGGTCGACAACAATCGGACCCCTCTCCCAGCCATCCCGGGCGTGGGAATAGAAAGGCCCGGCCGGAGGCGGCCGGGCCACGTCATCTTTATGCAGTCAAGACTTAGGCGCTCGCACCTGTCGGAGGAGAAGCAGACCTGCGGTGCCGCCAAAGCAGGACGCCGCCACTCACCAACGCCGTGATCAGCATGATCGCTTGATTGAGGTTAATGCCGGCCATCGGCACGTAGTCCAGGCGCAGGAATTCAAGCAGGAAGCGGCCCACCGGGTAGCCGATCAAGTAGACAAGGAACAGGTCGCCCGGCTTCAGGCGGTCGCCGTACCGTTTCCAGAGGAAGTACAGCACGACTGCATTGAGCAGGTTCCACAGGGATTCATACAGGAAGAGCGGATGGAAGCGTTCGAAGCTCTCGTAGCCGGCCAGTCGATTCGCCGGTTTGATCGGGATGCCCCAGGGCAGGTCCGTCGGCGGGCCGTACAGCTCCTGGTTGACGAAGTTCCCCCAGCGGCCGATCGCCTGACCGATGGCGACCGCAGGCGCGGCGGCGTCCAGTAGGTGCGAGAACACCAGCTTGCGTCGCCGGGCGAAGAGATACATGCCGAACACGCCGCCGATCAGCGCGCCCGGCATCCCCAGGCCGCCGTTCCAGGTGATCAGGATATCGAGTGGGTGCGTCAGGTAGTAGTGCGTGTCGATGCCGGCGTCGAGCAGGCTCTGGGAAGGCGTGAAGACGTGATACAGGCGGGCGCCGATGACGCCGAAGATCAGCACCCAGATCAAGGCATCCCACACCAGATCGGGGTCCTTCTCGCGCTTGGACAGAATGCGTCGAGCGATGAACGCGCCGACCACGGCGCCGGACATGATGATCATCCCGTAGTAGCGGAAGTACAGCGGGCCAAGATGGATGCCGTACGCGTCAAACATTCTGCCCTCGCGCCTGTCGGCGGACGGAGTAGATGCGTTGGACGGCGGTGAGGTTCGCCAGCAGTGCGATCAACCCGATGCCCAGCCAGGGCGCACCGAGGATCAAGGTCGGCGCCAACACCAGGTAGCGCTCAAAGCGGCCCATCAATCCGCCCTTGGCATGAAAGCCGACCAACTCGGCCCGCGCCCGGACGTAGGGGACGAGCACAGAGCCGGCGGTCGCCAGGAAGGTGGCCATCACCATCAGGTCGTCGCCGCGGTTCAAGTAGTACGCCAACAACCCGCCGAAGATGGCCAGTTCCGAATAGCGGTCCGACACCGAGTTGGCGAAGGCGCCAAAATCCGAGCGCTCGCCCCGCAGGCGCGCCATCGACCCATCGATCGAGTCCAGCGCGCCCATGACCAGAACGAGGAGCCCGCCGCCCAGGAACCACCCGTAGCCGAGCATCACACCGGCCACCAGATTGCCGAGCAGTGCGGCGAGTGTCACCGTGTTCGGCATCAGACCCAGGCGGTTGAGGAATCCGGCGACGCCGTCCAACAGTCCCTTGAACCGAATGCGCAGCGCGTCCGAAAGCGTCAGCGGGGGCGTGCGCACCGTCTCTTCTGTCTGCATCCCACCACCTTCCACGCCAACTTGCGGCTATCGTAACCCGCATGCAAACGAGCGTCAAGAAAGCCGCATGCTTACTCGTCCTCCGAGTCATCCTCGCCTTGCAGGACCTCGCGCGTGCGCCCTCCGCTCTGTGACCGCCCCACGATTCCAAGCTCCTCCAGCTCGTCCATCAGGCGCGCCGCGCGGGGGTAGCCGATCCGAAGCCGGCGCTGGAGCATCGAGGCACTGGCGTTCCCGGTCTGCTTGACCAGCTCGATCGCCCGCTGCAAGACGTCGTCCGATTCATCGGACGTCGCCGGGCGCGAGAGGATCTCCTCCCATGGCGGACGGACTTCCGCCGGCCGCGCCGGAGCACCCTCCGACTGAGCTGCAGCCTCGCCCTTCCAGTGATCGACCAGGCGCTGGATCTCCGTGTCGCTGACGAATGCGCCCTGCAGCCGCTGGGGAGCGGCGGCATCGGCCGAGAGGAAGAGCATGTCACCGCGGCCCAGCAGCGTCTCCGCTCCCTGCGTGTCGAGGATGACTCGCGAATCGACTCCGGAGGCGACGGCGAACGAAATGCGCGCCGGGAAGTTGGCTTTGATCAGGCCGGTGACGATGTCCGTGCTCGGGCGCTGGGTCGCCACCACCAGGTGGATCCCGGTGGCGCGCGCCATCTGCGCCAGACGCACCAGCGTGCGCTCGGTCTGATCGGGCGCCATCATCATCAGGTCGGCCAGTTCGTCGAGGAGCACGACGATCCGCGGCAGCTTCTCCGCCCCCGGCCGCCGCCCGGCTTTCTTGTTATACGAGTCCAGGTCGCGCGCCCGGGCCTCCTCCAGGAGCTTGTAACGCCGGTCCATCTCGGCCGTGCACCAGCGCAGCACGCCGACGATTCGCTCCAGATCGGTTTCCACTTTGCCGTACAGGTGCGGCAGCCCGTTGAAACGGACCAGCTCAACCATCTTGGGGTCGATCATCACCAGACGCAGATCTTCCGGCGTGTTGTTCATCACCAGGCAGGCCGTGACGGCCGTGATGCACACCGACTTGCCCGAGCCGGTCGTCCCGGCGATCAACATGTGGGGCATGCCCGCCAGGTCGGCGGCGACAGCCTCGCCGGCGACATTGCGCCCCAGCCCGATCGCCAGCGGCGAAGCGATCGACTGGAAGGCGTCCGACTCGAGAATTGGCCGCAGGCGCACCATGGCCGCCCGACGGTTCGGCACCTCAATCCCGACGTAAGCCTGCCCCGGGACGGGAGCTTCGATCCGAATCGTCGGCGAGGAGAGCGCCAGGGCCAGGTCGCTCGCCAGGGCGGAGATCTGCGACACGCGGACCTTCTGCTTGCGCGCACCCTCTTCATCTCCCGGGTGCTCGATGAAGCCCGGCTCGACGGCGAACTGCGTCACCGCCGGGCCGGAGCGGAAGTCGACCACCTTGGCCGGCAACCCGAAATCGGCCAGCGTCTTCTCGATCAACCCGGCTGTCAGATTGATCTCTCTCGAGGTCACCCGCGCCGTGTCGCCACTCTCCAGCAAATCCATCGGCGGCAGGCGCTCGTCGCGGGACGCCGGCCGAACGGGCTTCTCGGTGAGCGTGTCCGAGACGGTGAAAGTCTTGCGGAACTCCCGCGGCAGCCGGGCCGGCTTCGCACTTGCCTCCGCCACGGCCTCGGCAGCGACCGGCGCTTCGGAGGCCGGTATGCCGGCCGCGGGGAAGTCGCCGCTCGGCCGAGAGGCAAGAAGCGAGGCCCGCACAGCGCGCGCCAGCGGCAGGCCGGCAAGGACCGTGATCAGGAGAAGCACGACGGCCGAGGCGATCGGCCCGACCGCGTCGGTCAGCAGTTTGGCGATCCCCCAGCCAACCACTCCCCCCCAGCCCCCGGCTTCGGCGGCCGGCAGATTAGTCCCGCTGGTCAACCCGAACAAGCCGAGCACGCCCGCCAGCGCCACCTCGGCGGCAATGATCGTGCGCCAGGCGACTGGCGTGCCCACGCCCATCCGGTGGCGGATAAGGTAGATGGCGACGAGGATGAGCGCAACCGGAACCAGCCAGGCGGCCCATCCGAGCCAACGCTTGAGCTCGGTTGACAGGTCGACGGCCAGCGAGCCGCGCGTCGCGCCCAGGAGGGCAAGGAGCACCAACAACCCTGCCGCTCCCAGGCCTAGCGCGCCCAGGTCCGCGGCGGGATCGCGCAGGCGCTCCACATAATCGCGCCCGTCGTCGACGGGGACGGGGTTGCGCTTAAGCTTCGAAGAGGGGAGGTCCCCCGGGCGTCCAGTCATCAAGCGACCCCACAAACGAAGGCCGGGCGCGAGGCGGCCGCGCCCGGCACGCGGTGTCTCGCGATTGAGATCAATGCGATGCCACTGCCTCCCGCTCGGAGGCGGCGTCGGGCGCCTCGGGAGCGCCCGGTTCGTCCTGCGCGTTCAAGCGCAGGCTCAGCCCCAACCGGCGTTCGGAGCCGTCGATATGAACGACGCGCGCCCGCACGTGCTCGCCTTCCTGGACGATGTTGCGGGTGTGCTGGAAGCTCCCTTCCCCAAACTCCGAAACGTGGATCAGCCCCTCCAGCCCCTGCTCCAGCCCGACGAAGGCGCCGAAGCGCACGACATTCGTCACCACGCCTTCCACAATCTCGCCTACCTGGTATCGGTCTTCGACCGTCTGCCAGGGATCGGGCAATAGATCCTTCAAGCTGAGAGCGACGCGCCCCTGTTCGCGATCCACGGAGAGGACTTTCACCTCTACAGACTGGCCGCAGCAGACGGCATCCGAGGGATGCCGCACCCTGCCCCACGAGAGCTCGGATACATGGATCAAGCCCTCGACGCCCCCCAGCTCGACGAATACGCCGAAGCGCGTGATGTTGGTGACAACGCCGGAAACCCGGTTGCCGGGCTGCAACTGGGCGAGGAGCGCCGTCCGGCAGCCCGGGCCGGCTTGCGCCGCACGCTGCGATAGCACCAGGCGGCCGCGCTCCGGATCGAATTCGATCACCTTGAGGCACAACGTGGACCCTACCAAGCGCGCCAGCTGTTCGGATCGGTCTGCCCCTCCCCCGCCGGAGGCAGATCCACGAGGTGCGAGACCGGGACGAACCCTCGCAGCCCGCGGGCCTGGACCAGCAGCCCGCCACGGTTGAAGCCGATGGCCGGCAGTTCGACCGTGTCGTCCAACTCGTACAGCTCCCGCGCCCACGACCAGTCCTCGGCCGAACCCGGACAGTTGCTGCGGTCGACCCCGAGCTCGCCAGGGCGCGGTCGCGTTGGCGGCGCCTGAGCTTCCTGTTCCCCCAGAACGGATGCCCACCAACCCTCATCCATGGGAGGCGGGCCCTCCTCCCATGGTCCCCCCCGCTCATTCCCCATCCCCATGGCCCCTACCCTCTCTTCACATGTTGACTTCTCGTACCGTTAGCCAACGAACCAGAATACTCCATTCGACAGCCGACGCAAGCGGCTGCTATGCGGCTTCATCGCCTGCCGGGACGCCCCGGCTTCCGGGAAGCCGCCTCACGCTCCATTTCGGCGATTGCCTGGGCGACAGCTTCGATGGCCAGGCGCTGCTTGCGGTACAGGTCGGCCTCCGACATCGCCAACCGCAGGGCGACATCCCGCACCTTGCGGCCCTCGAGGAACTTCATCTCCAGGATGTTGTACAGCATCCACTCGCCCGTGAAGCGCCGTTCACCGTCCGGGCGTGTCCGTTCAATCCCGCGCCGCAGGATGGAGCGCAGGGCGTTGACTGTGTTGCCCTCGTGCTCGTCGAGCGCGTTCCGCACCACGCGCAAGGCCAGCAAGGGGCTGGCGGTCAGGCGCGGGCCGCCCCAGTAGTGCCCGAGTGCCTCGCGCACCATGTTGACCAGGTCAGCTTCCGGGGGCAGCTCGGCCTCCGGCGCGGTCAGCGCCTGGACGCCGGCATACCGGGCCGCGACCCGCATGCGCTGGATCGCTTCCACCTGCGGCACCAGGCGGTCCATGGTGGTGAAGACTTCCCGCTGCAGCAAGCGGTCGGTCAGAGACACCGACGCCCGTTCCGCGAGCACGGAAAGCTCCTCCGCCTGCGCCTCGGGGAAGACCTGCGCCGGGTCGGTCGCCCACAACCCGAGCAGCCCGATCATCTCCATCGATTCCCGGGCATGCAGCGGGATCAGCCAGCAGCCCTCCCATGTGAAGACCGCGCCGAGCGGCGGGATCTCCCGCCGCTGCTCGGGGCGGAGCATCGACGGTACGTCTTCCCCTCGCTGCAGCGTGGGCTGAGGGCCGACGGCGACCTCCAGGTCGAGCCCGGTCGGGCCGAGCGCGGCGACAAACGCTCCTGGCACACCGGTGACATCGCACGCGGCGTTCAAGACGGATTCCAGGAACTGCCGCAGATCTCCCGTCGTCAGCAGGCGTTCCTCCAACAAATGCAGCCGGGCCACATCCTCGCGGTCTTCGCCGTAGAACAGCCAGCGTTCGACCGGCGGGCGGATCAAGGTGATCACGAATTGGAGCAGGAGCAGGCTGGCGACCATGGCAAACGGAACCACGCCGCTGTACCCGAGCCCGAGGAGCTGCATCGTCCGGTTGACAACGACCGTCACCGCCAACACCGACGAAGCGACGACGGGACCGCGCATGATCCACTGGAACAGCCGTGCCTTGACCACCCGGTCGGGGAAGCTGACGCCGAAGTACGCGATCGCGTACGCCATCAGCACGAGCAGGATCGCCACGCCGATGTTGACGATCGCCAACCCGCCCCAGAAGACAAACGGGATCGAGGCCAGTGCGGGACCGCCGAGCATCAGGAAGGGAAAGCCGCCCAGGATGGGCGCCAGCGACCCCGCCGCCAGGTAACCCATGCGCCGCCGGCTGTCGGCGGTGAGACAACGCCGGTAGGCACGGATGTAGTTGGTCGCCGTGATCGCCATCGCGCCGGCGAAGAACAGCAGGAACAGCGGGAAGAGCGGTCCGGGTTCCAGCATCCCGGCCCGATCGGTGCGCTGCAGGCTTCCGGCCAGCAGCGGCGTTGTGCCCGCCAGAATCAGCACCGCCGCCGCTCGCCAGGTAGCTCAGCCGGATGAGCCACTGACGTCGGCCGCGCGAGGGACGGCCGGTCGAGGACAGGATGGCGTCCGAAAGATGCAGGGCGGTCGTCGGCAGGAAGCTGATGCCGACCCACTGCAGCCGGAGCCACAGCTCCAGGTCGACGTCATGGGTGGCCAGCCCGGCGAGCACGTCGCCGAAATACACCAGCGTCATGCAGGCCAGCACCAGGGCGAACGTACGGGCGACGCGCTCTCGCAGGTTGAAGGTCAGCGCGTAAAGCAGCAGCGAGAACGCCGTGATCGAGTTGCCGGCGCTCAGGATCTGGCCGAAGACCAGCAGGGCGGAGAAGAAGACGACGCTCATGGCAACTCGGCGGCAGGCCCAAGCACGGCCCGCGCCATCTCAGACTCCCAGGCAGAAGAACAGGGCGATATCCTGGTCGGCATAGTATCGGTCACTGTAACCGGCGTAGACGAAGCCCAACTTGCGGGCCAGCGAAATGGCCGGGAAGTTCTTGCTCTGCATCTCGAGGAACATCGACGACAGTCCGCGTTGGCGGCACCAGTCGCGAGCGTAGGTCAGCAGCTGCGTGCCGACGCCTTGCCGGCGGTGCAGCGATCCGACGGCCAGGTCGGTCACCCAGCCGGCGCCGGCCGCCGGGCCCAGCGTCATCGCCAGGTATCCGAGACGCGATTCGCCTGCCTCGGCGACGAGCAGCGCCGGCCATCGCGTCCACTCATCCGGCAGCCGCGCAGGGTCGCGCGGGTAGCCGACGCGCATCGGCCGTGGGAGACGCACTTCGCGGAACACGACCCCCACCTCCTCGGGCCCGCGACTGACGCTCATCTGCCAGACGTGGTCTGAACTGTAGTCATGATCGAGCTTGGCCAGCTCCGGGATGTCACTCGAAATGGCTTGCCGCACCGTCAGTTGGTCCATCGCTCCCTCAGGCTTCCGTCGATGGCAGCACGCGCACCAGAATAACGCACGGCTGGGGGGCGTTGCCCACCGTGTCGGTGACCACCAGCCGCAGGGCATACTCACCCGGGATCACGAGCTGCGTATCCCACGTCCCCAGGACGCCCTGCTGGATCGGTGCTGTCCCGGCCTGGATGGCTCTCCAGACTGCGCCGGGGGTGAGGCTGATGTACTCGTACTTGTAGAAGGCGAAGTTCGGGATGTCGGCTGTCCCGGTGATGTCGACGATCCCGGTCAGTGACTCCCCGGTTGTGGGGGTGAGGATCGTCGCCTGCGGGTTGGCGCAACCTGCACTGTCAACCGTAACGGGGGGGAGGGGCGTCGAGGTCATCAGCGGTTCGTCACCGGCCGGGACGAAGGTCGGCGTACCCAGCAACGAAACCGTCGGCAGGGGCGTGGGGCGCTCACCGGCCGGAATGGCAGGTCCGAGGAAGGTCGTGGCGGCGAAGGTCGCCAGGAGGAGCGCGATCGCCAGGCCGAGCAGGGTGGCCGACCGGGTCAGGCGTTCCGTTGCCTGCTCGCGCTCCAGGGAGAAGATCGTCGAACGCCTGGACTGATACCAGCGCCAGGTCACGCGCAGGTAGATCAGCGCCGCCAGCCCGAGTGCCAGATAGATCCAGCCCTGATACTCCTCCAGGAAGA
This sequence comes from uncultured Chloroflexia bacterium, assembly GCA_963743255.1. Taxonomy (GTDB): domain Bacteria; phylum Chloroflexota; class Anaerolineae; order Anaerolineales; family E44-bin32; genus DYJB01. Next base: position 97,411 of record CAVUPD010000010.1, on the reverse strand, counting down.
GGAGCGCCTCAGCCATTCACCCACCCGATCACAGGCGCCGCAGAATTCCGCGCAGCAGGGCCGTCAGCCGCGGCACGATCACCTGCCCGGCTGCCAGGACCTCGGCGTGCGTCGTGGTCGTCGCGCCGTCGAGGTTGGCCTTGTTGCTGATGCCGGAGACGCCCAGCACGCGCGTCCCGCCATGACGCGCCACGACGACTTCGGGGACGGTCGACATGCCCACGGCGTCGACACCGATAGCGCGCAGGAAGCGTAGGTCGGCCGGCGATTCGAACGCCGGTCCGGCCAGGCAGATGTACACACCCTCGCGCACGGGCAGCCCATCCGCGGCGCCGACCGAACGTGCCAGGTCCAGAAGCTCACGGTCATAGGCTTGACTCATGTCCGGAAAGCGCGGCCCGAAGGCATCGAGATTGGGACCGCGCAACGGGCTGACGCCGGCCATCCCGAGCAAGTTGATATGGTCGGTGATCAGCATCAACTCGCCCGGGACGAAGGCCGGGTTGACCGCGCCGGCGGCATTGGTCACGACCAGAATGTCGATCCCCAGCGTCTGAAGCACGCGCACCGGCAGGCCGACGAGGGGCATCGGGACGCCTTCGTAGTAGTGGACTCGGCCCTGCATCACAGCTACCGGCACCCCCTCGAGGGACCCCAGGACAAGTCGGCCGGCATGGCCTTCGACGGTGGGCATCGGCCAACCGGGGATCTCCTGATAGGGAAGGACCACGGACTGGTCCACGGCATCTGCCAGACCGCCAAGCCCAGAGCCAAGGATCAGGCCGATGCGAGGTCGTGCGTCTGAGCGGGCTCGCACGGCGGCCGCAGCCCGGTCGATCATCGCTTGAGTGAGGGCCTCGCCGACGCTCGGATCCTGGCTCATGCCGCCGGCTCCTTGATCGAGGCTCGAATCGCGTTCGGGCTGCGTAGGCCCAGCACATGCTGGATTTCGCGTCTGGACTTGCCTTCGGCCAGCAGGTGCTGGATCAAGGCATGCCTGAGGCTGTGCGGAGAGACTTTCTCGCCCAGCCCGGTGGCGCCTGCCCAATGCTTGACGATCAGCCAAAGTCCCTGGCGGCTGAGCGGCTTGCCCCGCTGGTTGACAAATACGGCGCGAACGTCGTTCTCGTGGACGAGTTGGGGCCGTGCTTCTTCGATGTATCGCTGCAAGACGGGAAGCGCTGCGCCCAGAGGCATCCAGCCACCGGCATTCGACGGCCGACGGAGCAGTCCCTCCGGAAAATCGATGTCTCCCATCGAGAGACTGACGGCGTCGGCGGCTCGCAAACCCGTCGCGTACAGCACCGCCAGCAGCGCCGCGTCGCGGACGCTCCGGGGGTTCCCGTTCCGCAAGGGTGCGGCCAGGAGTACGGAAACCTCCTCCAACGAGAGCAGCCGCGGCTGCCGGCGGGGCGCCGGAGGCGGGCGGAGCGCGTCGGCCAACTCAGGCACCGACTCGGAGCCGGCGACATCATGTGATTCGAGGAAGGAACGCACCGCCGCCATCTTGCGCGACAGCGTGGCCGGACGGTAGCCGCGCTCGCCAAGCCAGCCGGCGTACCTGGCGAGCATCTCCCCATTGATCTCACTCAAGATGACCTTCCGCCCGGCCAGCTCATCCAGGGCCGCCGCGAACTGCTTGAGATCAGCGCGGTACGCCAGGACCGTGTTGTTGGCCCGGCCCTGGTCAGATTGGAGATGACGGAGGAAGGATTCGATCGCTTCGTCCACGGCGCCCGCCCCGTTGTTCACCGCTCGTGGACCCAATTATAGCCCAACACTTGTCATAAGTGCAAAAGCGCAAGTGGGAGCCCGGCCTCACCGCGAGGACGACGATTCTGAAATCGGAGCTTCAGGGGATCAGCTCCACATTCCACCCCGCGGGCAGGCGGGCCTTCCCTACTCGACCTCCAGGCTCCAGGCCGAGGCCTCTTCCAGCGCCCGGCACTCCCGCTCATCGAGCCGCAGGCCTGCCGCTCCCAGGTTGTCTGAAAGTTGCTCGACCGATCGAGGGCCGATGATTGGGCTGGTCACCGAGGGACGGGTGAGCAACCAGCCGAGTGCCACCTGCGAGACGGTCTTTCCCCGCTCCTTCGCCACCTGTGAGAGCGCCTGCAACACACCGGATCCCCTGGGCGACCGAACGTACCCCTGGATCCTCCGGCTCGACGCCCCGCGGCTTCCAGCCGGGATCTCCTCCGCGGGCACGTATTTGCCGGTCAGAAACCCCCCAGCCAGAGGGCTATAGGGGATCACCCCCAGACTGTATTCACGGCAGACGGACTCCAGCTCCCGCTCAAACTCAGATCGGTGCATCAGGTTGTAGTGCGGCTGCAGGCAGTCGAAGCGCGCCAGACCCGATCGGTCGGCGGCCCACAATGCCTGCACGAGCTTCGCCGCCGGGTAGTTCGAGCAGCCGATATAGCGCACCAACCCCCGCCTGACGAGCGAGTCCATCGCCTCCAGCGTCTCCTCGATCGGTGTGTCATCGTCGGGCCAATGGGTTTGGTACAGATCGATCATCTCCGTGCCCAGGCGGCGCAAGGAGGCTTCGACCGAGTTCAGGATATGGACTCTGGACAGCCCGGCGTCGTTCGGCCCGTCGCCCATCGGCCCGCGCACTTTGGTTGCCAGAACCAGGTCGGCACGCCGTCCGGGGTTCGCCGCCAACCAGCGCCCAAGGATTTCCTCCGCGACGCCCCCGGGGTTGCCTGCTGCCCAGCGCGAGTAGATGTCCGCGGTGTCGATGAAGTTGACGCCGGCCTCGAACGCCGAATCCAATACGGCGAACGACGTCGCCTCATCCGCCGTCCAGCCAAACTGCATCGTGCCCAGGCACAACTCCGAGACCTTGAGTCCGGCCTTGCCCAGCCTGCGGTAATCCACCATGACCTCCGTGTGGTTCGCTCTAGAGCTGCACCTCTGCCTACTCGCCGCGCTCGTCGCCCTTAAGTCAATATCTTAGCGTACACCGAACGCGGCTGGGGCTCACAACCCACACACCCGCGAGCGATGATGCCCCCCGTGCTGTCTCACACGGGCCGGCGCAATCCGGGGCTCCGCTGGCTGATGGAGGATACGGTGACAGGATTACGAACCGCGGATCCGCCTTCGCCCCCTCACCCCAACCCTCTTCCCCTCAACTACAGGGGACGTTTGCCCCAACGAGAGACACGGTCGGCTCCCTCCCCCGTAGGGCCGGAGGTCCCCCGGGGTGTGGGGGATGAGGCCGGGCGGTGAGGGGACGACAGGCAAGTTCCGGACTTGCGCCCCAGAAGCCATCACACCTCAAGCCGCATCACAATTCTCACGGACGCGAAGCCGGCCTCCTGTCGTCGGTGATGATCAAGAAACGGGGTGAGCGGGTGTGAGTGTCGGTCAAACCCGACGATATTCCTGCCGGCCGTGCGCTTCCTGACCGGCTCCCACTTGGACAGTGCACAATCCATCAGCCTCAAGAAACAACCGGGGGGCGGCGCCGGCAATGTTAGAATCAAGATTATGGACAGCCGAACGGCCAATTCCCGAATCCGGACAGCCCTTGCCCTCGCACTCCTCCTTGGCGCTTGCACACAGCCCATCCGGGGCTTGCACGGCAGCCCATACCCCTCCCCGACACTCGCACCCGCGCTCGCACTTATCGACACCGAAGACGCGCCCTTTGACATTTCCACCCTGGAAGGGCACGCCGTGCTTGTCTACTTCGGCTACACGCGGTGTCCAGACGAGTGTCCTTTGACGCTGGCTAACTCGAGATGGGCGATCGACCAGCTTGGCACGCTTGGCGAAAGGGTGGATCTCGTTCTGGTCACCGTTGATCCCGACTATGACACGCCTGCCGTTCTCCGGGAGTACCTGGATAAGTTCAGCCCGCGCTTCTATGGGCTGACCGGATCGGATGAGCAGCTCGCCCAAGCGCGGACGGCGTATGGCGTGCTGGCCGCCTCACCCGAAAGCGGTGATGAGAACTCCGACATCATCCACGGCGCGCGACTGTATCTGATCCACCCGGACGGCCGTTTGGTCACCAGCTATGACATGTCTGTTCCCAAAGAGGACATCCTCACGGACCTGAAGAGTATTCTGGAGTCTGCCGCGTGACCCACATCCCATGCGAGGGCGATTCGCTTCCGCTCCTCGGGTCAGGGCCGGCCTTCCTTACCGTCAGATGAAGACCAGAAACCTTGCCCTCGCTACGTGGCTCTCCGGGTACGCCGGGGTCGCTGCCGGCGTCCTCACCCTCGGAAGCGTTCCGGATGCAGCTAGCCATGGGAACGCATCCGTCATTCTGGTGGGGTTGTTCGGATTGGCCCAGGTTCTGTGGGGAACTGCGCTGATGCTCGGTCCTAACCCGCGGATCGAGTGGATCGGCGTGGGCGTCAGCGCGGGGGCAGCCGCCATTGCCTGTCTCGATGCAGCATCCGCCTCCACCGGCCCGGGCGCCGGGCACGTGCTTAGGTTAATCCTCAGCCTGACGGCCATGGCGCTGACGGCCTACCTGCTAACCCGCCCAACCGCTGCGGCGCCGATCACGGACTACCGCAAACCTCTTGGCATCACCGGCCTGGCCCTCGGGACTGGATTGCTGCTTACCCTTGGCTGGTACGGGGCGGCGGCTCTCCCAGTTCGCGCCCTTACCCCACGGCCCGGGGCCGGCGGATCGAGCCCGACGCCGGCCCACGCAGCCGCACATGCGGATGGAATGGCGTACCAAGGCATGTACCGCGTGAGACTGACCGGCGTGCAGGCCGGGCCGTATGTCGTCCAAGCCTTCACCGGCCCGACGGAGGTCGGCGACCTGTTCGTGGAGGTAGGCGCGCGCAACCTGGCCGGCGCCGTGCAGGGAGGCCCTCTTAGTTCGAGTTGAGGCGGCGCCGGCGGAAGACGGAAAAGGTCCCGCCGTCGGAGGTGTGGCGACCAGTGAGCGCGCACAGGTGCCGGGGAATTACGCGATCCACTTGCCGGTCTCCGCTGCGGGTTTCTGGAATGTGACGCTTACGATTGACGGCCCGCTGGGCTCGGGCATCGCCGAGTTCGGCGAGCGGGTCGGCGGGACGGCCAACATAGCCATGTGGGTGCTGGCCGGCGTGCCGCTGGCGATCGCTTTGCTTTTCGGTTTGGTCTACGTGCGAACCGCCGGGCGCGCTCCACGGCGTGCGGCCGGCCCTTAACCCTGCGACTTTCCCCGTAAGCGAGCAGCAATCCGAGGACAGAGGCTCCACGCCCGCACACTAGCCGGTCTACATCTCCGGGCGCACTCCCTTCTTAAGAAGAACAGGAGCCGGGCTGATCGCCCTGCTCCCTAAACACGGCCAACGCCCATGCAAGCCCGAACCCGGCAGGCGCCTACCTGCACCGGCCGTCGGCCGCCCCAAACCGACGTCGTCCGGTCCCCGGCGGTGGGGGCCGAGGCCCGCATGCCGCTGCCTCGCCAAGTGTCCCCCACCGGGTGAATCCTCCATCCCCAAAGTTGGCCGGATCGTGGGAGCCAATCCAATGAATTCGGCGTTAGGCTGAGGCGGTCAGGCTCGCAAGAGGGTGTCGACGACCAGTGCGGCGAAGATCAGCGCCAGGTACATGCTCGAGTAGCGGTACAGTCCATGGGCCAGGCGATTTCCGCCGTGGGCCCACAGCCGCCAGGCGAAGGCGACAAAGCCCACGCCGAACACGGCCGCCGAGACCAGGAACAGGGCGCCGCCCGCACCGGCCAGCGGAAGGAGCAGCGTCAGGGCGACGAGCTGGATGGAGTAGAGCAGGATCTGCCACGCGCTCGCCCGTTCGCTTTCGACGGCGGGCAACATCGGGATCCCTGCCCGCGCGTAATCCTTGCGGCGCAGCAAAGCCAGCGCCCAGAAGTGGGGCGGCGTCCAGAAGAAGATCACGGCGAAGAGGAAGAAAGCCGCCATGCTGAGCGAACCGGTCGTCGCCGCCCAGCCAACGAGCGGTGGGATGGCGCCGGCGCCGCCCCCGACAACGATGTTCTGTGTGGTCGTCTTCTTGAGCACCAGGCTGTACAGGACCACGTAGTACAGCATCCCCGCCAGCGAAAGCAGTGCACTGAGCAGGTTGACGGCCAGTGCCAGCGTATAGAAGCCGGCGACGCACAGGACGATTGCGAAGGCAAGTCCTTCGACCTCCCCGAGACGGCCGGAGGGAAACGGGCGGCGCTGCGTACGCTGCATGCGGCGATCGAGATCGCGATCGACATACTGGTTCAGGGCGCTGGCGCCTCCGGCTGAGAGGGCGCCGCCCAGCATCGTCCAGGCGATCAGGCTCGCCCCCGGCCACTCGCCCGCTCCGACGACCATCCCGGCCAGTGTGGTGACCAGCAGCAGTACGACGATCACCGGCTTGGTCAGCGCCAGGTAGTCGCGCCACGTTGCGGATGTGGCGTCGATCTGCGCAACCGCCGCCGGCTCCGAGATCCTGAGCAGGATCGCCGCAAGCATCACCCCCCAGGTCAGCCCGGCGCTCACGCTGAGGAGTGCCATGGATTCACCGGTCAGTCGCACCGCCAGGAAAGCCGTCGCGAGTGCTATTCCGGAGGTCGCGACGACCGCCGCCGCAGGGTGCGCGCGCCGTTCGCGCCAGGCAGTCATGGCTAGAAGTGAAGTGGAAGCGAGAGGCAAGAGCGAGAGCCACAGCCCCGCGCGCTCGAGGACTGCAGTTGAGCCACTGGTCGAGAGGCTCAAGCCGAGGAGCGAGAGCAGGACGGCGGCGAAGCTGGGCCACGTGCGCAGCGTCGATGAATGGCGGACCGTCTGGCGCCGCACGACGGCCAGGAGCAGCACTGCCTGTGTAAGCATGCCCACGGTCAGGGCGACGGGCGAGAGGTGGAGCCAGGGCGTCAGCGCCAGCGCCACGCCCGCCGCGCTCGCCACCGCCAGGATCGGCGCGCTTCGAGCCAGATTCATGCGGCCCGGCCCGGCAGCTCCGGCAACCGCCATCAATGCCCTCCGGCGCTGATCAGCATCAGTGTCGAGAAGGCGAGGACGAGGACGACCGGCAGGAGGAAGATCGCGGTGTAAATGCGCGAGTTCATCCCGCAGGTGCATGAAGAACATCACCACGAGCGCCGCCTTGGTCAGTGAGAAAGCCAGGAACAGGCCGGTCGCCAGGGAAGCGACAAGCGATGCCTGGCTCATTCCGATCTCGATCAACGTGATGGCCGCCAGCGCGGCGAAGACGACGACGTACCGCCGCGTGGCGTGAACGGGTCGAGCGGTTTCGGTCGAGAGGGTTGTCATGCCTGCGCCTCAGATCAGGTAGATGATCGTGAACAGCACGATCCAGACGACATCGACGAAGTGCCAGTACAGCCCGAAGGCCTCGACCCCCATGTTGTCTTCGGCCGAGTACTGCCCGCGAGCCGCCTTGCCCAGCGTCAACAGCGCCCAGGCCACACCGATCAAGACGTGCAGGCCGTGGAACCCGGTGAGGGTGAAGAAGCTCGAGCCGAACACCGAGCTGGTGAGCGTAATCCCGCCGGCCGCCAGGCTGGCGAACTCGTAGGCCTGTCCGGCGAGGAACAAGGCGCCCAGCAGCGCCGTGGCTCCCAGGAAGGTCACCAACCGGCGGCGGTTGCCCTGGCGGATGGACTCAAGTCCGAGGACCACCATCAGGCTCGAGGTGAGCAAGACGAAGGTATTGACTCCCACCAGGAGAGGATTGAGCGCGGCGGCCTCCGGCGACGCGAGGGTCGCCTTGTAGTGCAGGTAGGTTCCGATCAAGCCGCCGAAGAACATCACCTCGGAAGCCAGGAAGAGCCACATGCCAAGTTTGCGGTGATCGAGCGAGAGCTCGTGCCCGGAGCGGAAGTCCTCCGCGTGCAGCCCGCTGTGCGTCGTCATAAGTCTGAGTCTCCTGAAGCTTCAGTCAGCCGCCGCGGCGGAAGACATGGCGGGCAATCCGTGGGCCGGCTCGCCGAAATCGTACGGCCCACCGGTGACAACCGGAGGCGTGTCGAAGTTGTGTGGCGGCGGCGGCGAACTGACGCTCCACTCAAGCGTCTTGGCGCGCCACGGGTTGTCCCCCGCGCGCGGGCCGGTCGCCCAGCTCACGATGAAGTTGTAGAGCAGCGGCAGGACCGAGGCCGCCAGGATCAAGGCGCCGAGCGAAGCGAGTTGGTTGAGCGTGGTGAAGCGCGGATCGTAATTGACCACCCGGCGGGGCATGCCCAGCAACCCGGCCAGGAACATCGGCAAGTACGCCAAGTTGGTGCCGATGAAGTTGGCGACGAAGTGCACTTTGCCTAGACGCTCGTCGTACTTGCGGCCGGTGATCTTCGGGTACCAGTAGTACAGCGCGGCATACGCGCCGGAGACGCTGCCCCCGAACAGGACGAAGTGCAAGTGGGCCACGACGAAGTAGGTGTCGTGGACGTGCAGATCGACCGGGATGGCGGCCAGGAAGACGCCCGTGATGCCGCCGATCAGAAACATCGAGATGAAGCCCAGGGCGAAGAGCATCGGCGTGTCCAACCTGATCTTGCCACCCCAGATCGTCGCCAGCCAGGAGAAGATCTTCACGCCGGTCGGCACGGCGATGATCATCGTGCTGATCATGTACGGGACGCGCAGCCGCGGGTCCATCCCGCTGGTGAACATGTGGTGCGCCCAGACCGTCAGCCCGAGCAGGCTGATGGCCAGGCTGGAGAGGGCGATCATCCGGTAGCCGAAGATCGGCTTGCGGGCGAAGACCGGGAAGATCTCGGAGATGGCGCCCATCGCCGGCAGGACCATGATGTACACCGCCGGGTGCGAGTAGAACCAGAACAGGTTCTGCCACAGAATCGGGTCGCCGCCCGCGGGCACGCTGAAGAACAGAGTGCCCACCACGCGGTCGAGCGCGATCAGGATCAGCCCGGCGGTCAGCACCGGCGTAGCCGTCAGGGTCAAGATCGCCGTGGCCAGGACCGACCAGGTGAACAGTGGCAGCCGCCAGAAGGGCATGCCGGGGGCGCGCATGGTGAAGACCGTCGTGACGAAGTTGACGGCCCCCATCATGGACGAGGCGCCGAGCAGGATGACGCTGATCGCCCACAACGTCTGTCCGTCCGGCCCGGAAACCGACAAGGGAACGTAGGCGGTCCAGCCGGCCTCCGCCGCACCGACGAAGAAGCTTGCCAGCATCAGCAGCCCGCCGGGGACCAGCACCCAGAACGACAGTGCGTTCAAGCGCGGGAAGGCCATGTCGCGCGCCCCGATCTGCAGCGGGATCAGGTAGTTGGACAGCCCGGCCAGCACGGGCAGGATCCACAGGAAGAGCATGATCGAGCCGTGGTTGGTGGTCAGGCGGTTGTACGCTTCGGCCGAGACCAACGTGCTGTCCGGGGTCAGGAGCTGTGTGCGGATCATGCCCGCCATCGACCCGCCGACCAGGAAGAAGAAAAAGCTGGTCACCATGTACTGAACGCCGATCACCTTGTGGTCGGTGCTCCAGCCGAAATAGCGGCGCCACGCGGGGGCGGCTGTCGTCGAAGCAGTTGCCGTCATCGTGTCTTGTCTCCCTGCCATCACGCAGCCACCCCTACTTCTGCGCGATCAGATAATCGACCAGGATCGTCAGCTCGCCGGCGGGAATGCGGGTGGCGAAGTCCTTCGGCATCAGGCCATCGGTGAATCCCGCGACCACGACGGCCGATGGATCTACGATCGATTGCTCGACATAGGCTCGCAGGTCGCCGCCGTGCAGTCCGGCTTGCACGGTGGGGTCAGACAGGGCATCCAGGCCTGGGCCGACGACGCCCACTGCGCCGGCATCGGCAAGAGTGTGGCATCCGATGCAGCCATAGCGGCCCATCAACAGGCGCCCGGCGGCAATCGGATCCGAGGGGAGCGCCGACTGTTCCCCGAGCCAGGTCTGGAAGTCCGCCTCGGTTTGAACGTAGACGAGCGAGGTCAGCCCCATCGAGGCGTGGCCCACCCCGCACAATTCCGCGCAGCGTACAGGGAACTTCCCCAGCAGCGTCGGCGTCACCAGCAACTCGGCCAGCTGTCCCGGCGTGGCATCGCGCTTGACGCGGAATTCCGGCACCCAGAAGGAGTGGATGACGTCGTCGGAGGTGATCAGGAATCGAACCTGACGTCCCACCGGCACGTGCAGATCGGGGGCTGTCACCCCTGAGGCGGGGTACTCGAACGACCATGAGAACTGGCGCGAGTGCACGTTGACCACCAGCGGGTCAGCGTCGCGCGTTTCGCTGGCGGCCAGGACTCGGAATGAATAGAAGCCGATGACGACCACGATGAGCGCCGGGATCAGCGTCCACACGATCTCCAGCGCCCGATTGCCGTGCACGGGAACGGCGTCGGCTTCGTCGTCCTTCGCCCGCCGGAAGCGCAGCACCGAGTAGAGCAGCACCCCCTCTACCAGCAGGAAGATCACTGCCGCCATGCCGAGCATTGCGCGGAACAGTTGATCGACCAACGCAGCGCGGGTCGAAGCCTCGGCCGGCATGAGGTTGACGTTCTGGGCCACCCAGAAACCGGCCGCCAGCAAGGCGACCGTGATGACTGCAATCGCGAAGACGGTACGTTCCTTCACTTGGCGCACACCTCGCTGAATGCCGCTCCTGCCGATATGGGTTGACCCCCGGCGACGCAGGCAGGACCACGCGCCGTCAACCACGATCCATGGCTCCGAGTGGCCGGCACCGACGCGCGGCTCCCCCGATCCAAGAACTCACGGCGCGGCACCATCCCCCGCGCCCTCGCCTGGTGCGATCGGCCGATCACCAGCCGCTGCCCCCGGGCCCAGGGCCATTGCGCAGCAAGTCATGCAACCAGGCGAGCTCCGCCTGCAAATGGGCTCGTTCGAGCGAGGTCACCAGCCCATGTGCCGCTTCGGGTGCTGCCGCGGCGGGGATGGCGGCGTAAGCCTCCAGGGCCGCCATGCGCTGCGCGAGGAGCTGACGCGCCTCCTCCAGAGGCAGGGCATCGACGAAAGCCAACCCGGCGCTGCCGGGATTCTTCGGGGCGATGAATTCGGCGAGGTTCTTGCGCAACATGGACTGGAAGCTTTCCTCGCCCTTGGGCGTTAGGCGGTACACCCACTTGGGCGGCCGCTTCCCCTCCCGCGTCCGCGTGCGCGTCACCATGCCGGCGCGCGCCAGCTTGCCCAGCAGGAAATAGGCGGTCGGCTTCTTGAGGTCGGTGCACGAGCGCAGCCCGGTCTCGACGATCTCGACCAGGCGGTAGCCGTGCATCGCTTCTCGCCGCAAGATGCCCAAAAGGAGCAGTTCTCGGTCCACCGGCCACCTAGTCAGGCGTAATTAGTCAAGCCCGACCTACTATGTCCGTATTCTAGCCCAAAGCCGACCCGCTTGTCAACCCTGACAACGCAAAGGGGCGGCGCGGGCGCCGCCCCTCCTGGTTACCCCAGATCACACTCGATGGCCTACAGGTCAGTGCAGTAAGCCAGGCCGACGGTCCCGGGGCCGGCGTGGTTCCCGACGACGGGGCTGGCTTCGGCGATGATCGCCTCCACCGGGTTCATGCGTTCGATGGCAAGCTGGAGCAGCTCCTTAGCCTCTTGATGTGCGGCGGCGTGGATCGTCGCCACCCGCACGTTCGGCCTGCCCTTGACCCGTCCCTCGACGATTTCGAGGAGCCGGGCGCGTGCCTTGGCCTTGGTGCGAATACGCTCCACCGGCTCGATCCGGCCGTCGACCAGTTCGAGGACCGGCTTGAGGTTCAGCGCCGTGCCCAGGAGCCGCGCCGCACCGCCGATCCGCCCGCCGCGATGCAGAAACTCGAGCGTCTCGACGGCGATGACGATCCCGGTGTGCGCCGCTCCACTGCGAGCGACCTCCGCCACCTGGGCGAAGTTCTTCCCGGCCTCGTCGGCACGCGCCGCCGCCAGCACCTGGAAACCCAGCGCCATGGCCGTACTCAAGGAATTCGACGATCTCGATCTGCGCCTGTGGCAGCATCTCCTTGGCCTGCACCGCCGAGGAGATCGTGCCGGACAGCTTCGAGGACACGAGGACGGCCAGGATCTGCTTGCCTTCGGCGGCGAGTTTCTGGAACAGCTCGTGGAAGTACGCGATGGTCACCTGCGAAGTCGTCGGCATGACCGTCGCCGTCTTCAACCGTTCATAGAACGCTTCGGGCATGATGTCGACCCCGTCGCGGATCGTCTCTTCCCCCCAGATCAGGATCTGCGGGGCAACGTGGATCCCGTACTTGCGAACAAGGTCGTTGGGGATATAGGCCGTGCTGTCGGTGACGATGGCGATTGCGGACACGTGGGCTCCTCCCTGCGATCATGATGACGTGGGGGATTCCCCGAGGGCTACAACCCCCCGGCAGGAAGGAAGTTGCGTGAAGGCGTCCGCGGAGTCAGCGGGCGTGTCCAGCCGCCCAGCGCAAGACCTGCTCGACCTCCCACGCGTTGACCACGTTGGCACGGGTCACCCATGCCCGGCGGGCGATGCCGATGCCGTAGGGCCGCAGGTCGAAGTGCTCGGGCCGATGTGCGTCGGTGTTGACCGCCAGCAGGCAGCCGACCTCGGTCGCCCGGCGGGCATGCACGTCGTTAAGGTCGAGCCTCTCGGGATGGGAATTGATCTCGAGCGCCACGCCCTGCTCCGCGGCCGCCAGGAACACCGCCTCCAGATCCAGGTCCGCGGCATCGCGCGTGCCGATCATCCGTCCGGTGAGGTGGCCGATGATGTCGACGTGCGGGTTCCGGATCGCGGCCAGCATGCGAGCCGTCACCCGCTCACGCGATTGGCGCAACGAAGAGTGCACCGAGGCGGTCGACCAGATCGAACGCCGCCAGGACTTCGTCGGTGAAGTCGAGCTGGCCGTCCGCCAGCACTTCGACCTCCGTACCGTGCAGCAGTCGCAGCTTGTCGCCGAGCTGCTTCTGCAGCGCGTCGATCTTTCGGCGCTGCTGTCGAACGCGCTCGGGCGTCAGCCCGTTGGCGACCCCCAGGCTCTTCGAATGGTCCGTGATCACCAGATACTCGAGCCCGGCAGCGACCGCCGCCTCGGCCATCTCCTCAAGGGTGTTGGAGCCGTCGGACCAATCGGTGTGCGCGTGCAGCTCCCCGCGTATGTCGGCCAAGGTGAGCAGCTCCGGCAGGCGCCCCTCGATGGCCGCCTGTACCTCGCCGCGGTCCTCGCGCAGCTCGGGCGCGATCCACGGCAGGCCGAGGACCGCATACACTTCGGCCTCGTCGGCGCACTCACGCATCTTGCCGCTTGACGCCTTGAAGCCGTGCTCGGAGAGCGACAGCCCCTTCGATTGGGCAAGCTCTCGCAGGCGAACGTTGTGCGCCTGGGATCCGGTGGCGTACTGGAGCGCGGTCCCGAAGTGCTGCGGCGGGTGGACCCACAATTGAACGGCCAGTCCATTGGCTAACTCAACGCTGACCTTGGTATCGCCCTGGCCCCGAACGCGTCCGATTTCCGGCAGCGCCAGGAAGGCGCCGATCACCTCTCGCGGCCGTTGGGCGCCTACCAGCAGGTCGATGTCGCCCACTGTTTCACGCCGGCGGCGCAGACTGCCCGCCATCTCGGCTGCCACGACCCCGGGGACGGCGCGCAGTGCCTCGAGCAGTCGTTCCGCCACCGGCAACGCCCTGGCGATCGACACTCGACCGGTCTGGCGGGCACGGAGCGCCTCGATGCTCTCCAGGATCCGAGCCTCCGAACGCGCCCCCATCCCCGGCAGACCCTGCAGCCGGCCGGCGCGGGCGGCGGCCTCGAGCCCGGGGAGGTCTTTGACCCCCAATTCCTTCCAGAATCGCGCCGCTTTCTTCGGCCCCACATCGCCGACCCGCAGCACCTCGACGAGCGTGACCGGGACTTCGCGCTTCAACTCCTCGAAGAACTTGAGTTTTCCGGTGCGCAGCAGTTCATCGATCTTGGTCGCCAGCGCCTCTCCCACCCCGGGGATCGACCGGAGCTCACCCTCGCGCCATAGATCCTGGACCGCCCGGCTCTGGCTGCGAATCGACTCCGCCGCCTTGCGGTAAGCCAGGACCTTGTAGACCACCTCGCCCTTGATCTCGAGCAGGTCCCCGATCGCCTCGAAGGTCTCGGCAAGTTCCCGATTGTCCATCACACCCTCCCCGGCGCGCTACGGCCCTTGCTCGGCGAATACCAGTACCACGATCCACCGCTCGGCCTCGCCGATCACGCCCGCTCCCGTGTACTGATAGCCCGTGTCCAGCAGCAGCGCCCGATGTGCGTCGCTGGCGACCCACGCCCCGAGGGTGGCGTCGACGAGTGAGTCCAATGGGCCAAGGTGTTCATAAGTCAGCTCACCCAATCGTCCGCGGTATCCGGCGACAGCCATCAGGTCCTGTGCGGGGACCGAGGTGTCCCCCGGGCCGATCGGGCCAAGGTAGCTCGCGGGTCAGCATGTCCTCGGCCCTCAGCCCGGCGGCCATGTCCAACGCCTGCGACGGCGTGAGCGCCGGAAGGCCAAGCACATCGCGGTCATGGTTGACGCGCACAAGCAAGATCTCCCCGATGGGGGCCAGCGACTGACGCGTCGCCTCCAGATCGTCCGTCGGCTCATTTCCCGGGCCAGCGTCCGCGCCGCGTAGGTTGCAGCCGGCGAGCGCGAGTGTCAGTGCCAGGATGAATCTCCGATGCCTCACGGGCCTAGCTCCATGGGCGGCTCAGCGGGTTTCGGCGAGCCACGCGCCCCCAATCCTACACCCACCCCGACCCACGATCTGACAGGTGGGGCGTGGATCCCGATTGCAGGCTCTGGGGACGTATGCTATCCTGACGCCTGCGCCGGCAATGGATCATGGCCTCCAAATCGAATTCGCCTACCGTCCTGGTCTACGTCATCCAGCACCATCCGCTGGACCGTCCCGACGTGCCCACTTCCTTCCGTTGGCTTCATCAGGACAACGGCTACCGCCGCTCCCTCGAGGGCCTTCTCGGCTCGCCCTTCCGGGCAGAAGACTTCGAGATCCTGGTCGATGAGCAACCGGCCGGCCCGGCGTGGCGCAAACTACTGAGCTCGCTGCTCGAAGAGCGGGTCGTGGCCGTCGTAACTCACCTGGCCCCCCTTTCCTCGGCGCAGCGCCAACAGTTGATCGGTGTCTGCGCGCAGACCGGCGCCCAACTGATCACCCCCGGCGATGCCGGGCGCAACCGCCCCTCCAGTCCTCCAGCGGCAAGCGACTGACTTTCCCGACCGCGACCTAACCTGCCATGTACGAATACATCGGCAACCCGCACGCCCACACGGTCTACTCCGATGGTGAGGCCACGCATGATGAGGTCGCGGCGGCGGCCCTCGACGCCGGACTCGACGTCGTGTGGATCACCGATCACAACGTCTACACGCAAGGGCTTGACGGTTACCGATACCGACATGGACGGCGAGTGCTGCTGCTGGCCGGCGAAGAGATACACGACCAGATTCGTGTGCCGCAGAAGAACCACATGATTGTCCTCGAAGCGCGGCGCGAGCTCGCGCCGCTGGCCTCGCGGCCTCAACGCCTCCTCGACGCCGTGCGCGACGCCGGCGGCCTGTGCTATCTCGCCCACATCGTCGATCCGGAGGCGGCGCGATTCGACGAGCCCGATCTCTCGTGGGTGGAACAGGATCTGGAGGGCACCTTCGGGGTCGAGATCTGGAACACGATGAGCGAGTTCAAGGGGCATCTGAAGTCGATCCTGTCGGCCGTGTGGCACGCTTACCTGCCGGACCTCAGCCCCATCGGTCCGTATCCGGAGGCGCTGGCGCGCTGGGACGCGCTCCTGGCAGCCGGCCGCCGAGTCTCAGCCATCGGGGGTGCTGATGCGCACGGGACGCTTGTCCGGCTCGGTCCCCTCCGCCGGATCATCCTCCCCTATGAGTTCCTCTTCCGGGCGGTCAACACTCACATCCTGTGCGAGGAGCCCCTGACCGGCGATGCCGAGGCCGACCGGAGGCGTCTGGCGGACGCGCTGACGCAAGGGTCGAAGTTTCGTCGGGTATGACCGGCCGGGATCGACGCGCGGCTTTCGGTTCACCGCCAGCGCCGATCAGGGGGAGGCCTCGATGGGGGACGCCCTTGCGTGCCGCTTCGGTGCGACCTTCCAGATCCACCTGCCCGACCCGGCGGAGATCCGGCTGATCCGCCATGGCGCGCTGGTCCGGCGCTGGCCGTC
This sequence comes from uncultured Chloroflexia bacterium, assembly GCA_963743255.1. GTDB lineage: Bacteria > Chloroflexota > Anaerolineae > Anaerolineales > E44-bin32 > DYJB01. Next base: position 81,284 of record CAVUPD010000010.1, on the reverse strand, counting down.
GGCTGAAGCCGCCATTCACACGGTCAGCGAGCCCGGCGCCTACCGCGTCGAGGTCCGACGACCGTTTCGCGGCCGGCTTCGCACGTGGATCCTCAGCAATCCGATCTACCTTCTGGCGACCTAGTCCGGCGCCTCAGTCCCCCGCAGTCGTGATAGAATGCTCGCCCATTTGTTCGAGGCGGAGATGGCCGAGTTCAAGCTGCGTTCCTACTACCAACCCACCGGCGATCAGCCGGAGGCGATTGAATCGCTGGTGGCCGGATTGCAGCAAGGCTTCAAGCACCAGGTGCTGCTCGGCGCGACCGGGACCGGCAAGACGTTCGCCATCGCCAACGTCATCGCCCGCAGCGCAGAGGCCGGCGCTGATTCTGGCGCACAACAAGACGCTGGCCGCCCAGCTCTACGCCGAATTCAAGGACTTCTTTCCCGAGAACGCCGTCGAGTACTTCGTCTCGTACTACGACTACTATCAGCCCGAGGCCTACGTCCCGCGACACGACCTGTACATCGAAAAGGAGACGGAGGTCAACGAGGAGATCGAGCGGCTGCGGCTCTCGGCCACGACGTCCGTCATCTCGCGCCGCGATGTCATCGTCGTCGCCTCGGTCTCATGCATCTACGGCATCGGCAACCCGGATGCGTACGGCAGCGTGGTCGTCGAGCTGAAGGTCGGCGGGCAGGTTCGGCGCAACGCCGTCCTGCGTCAACTGGTCGAATCTCAGTACGAGCGCAACGACATGGACCTGCACACCGGGGCCTTCCGCGTGCGCGGCGATACGCTCGAGGTGATCCCGGCCTACGATGAGCTCGGGCTGCGCATCAGTTTCTTCGGCGACGAGATCGAGCGCATCGTGCAGTTCGACCGCGTGACCGGCGAAATCCTGGCCCGGCTGGACGAGGTCTCGATCTATCCGGCCAAGCATTTCATTACCGAACGCGAGAAACTCGATGCGGCGATGGTCGACATCGAGGCCGAGCTGGCAGCCCGGCTCGCCCACCTGCGCTCCCAGGACAAGCTGCCTCGAGGCACAGCGGCTGGACCAGCGCACGCGCTACGACCTGGAAATGCTGCGCGAGGTCGGCTACTGCGCTGGAATTGAGAACTACAGCCGGCACCTCGACCGTCGCCCGACCGGGTCACCACCCTGGACGCTGGTCGACTACTTCCCGCCCGACTATCTGTTGGTGATCGACGAGAGCCACATGACCATCCCGCAGGTGCACGGGATGTTGGAGGCGATCGATCGCGCAAGGAGACTCTGGTCGACTTCGGGTTCCGGCTCCCATCGGCGCTCGACAATCGGCCGTTGTCGTTTCAGGAGTTCGATGCCCGCACCGGCCAGGTCATCTACACCTCGGCCACCCCGGCGGCCTACGAACTCGGGATCGCCTCGCAAGTGGTGGAGCAGATCATCCGCCCGACGGGACTGGTCGATCCCGAGGTCGAAGTTCGCCCGGTCGAGGGGCAGGTCGACAACCTGGTGGGCGAGATCCGCAAGCGGTTGGAGCACGGGCAGCGGACCCTGGTGACCACACTCACCAAGCGCATGGCTGAGGACCTATCGGACTACCTGCGTGAGCTCGGGATCAAGGTCCATTACCTGCACTCCGAGATCGACACGCTGGAACGGGTCAGCATCCTGCGCGATCTGCGCCTGGGAGTGTACGACGTCGTCGTCGGCATCAACCTACTGCGTGAGGGGCTCGACCTGCCCGAAGTGTCGCTGGTGGCGATTCTCGACGCCGACAAAGAGGGGTTTCTGCGCTCGGATACGGCGCTGATCCAGACCATCGGACGGGCGGCTCGCCACGTCGAAGGCCGGGTGCTGATGTACGCCGGCACGATGACCGACTCGATGCGCAAGGCGTTGGATGAGACTTCGCGGCGCCGGGCCAAGCAGGTGGCCTACAACCTGGCCCACGGCATCGAGCCGCTCAGCATCGTCAAGGCCGTCCGCGATCTGACCGATCAGGTCGCCGCTCGCGTGGCCGCCGAGCCGCGCGGCGAGTATCGGGCCTTCACGCCGGCGTCCGTCCCGCGCGACGAGCTCGCCCGGTTGATCAAGGACCTCGAGCGGGAGATGCGGGCCGCTGCCGAGGCACTCGAATTTGAGAAGGCCGCCAACCTGCGCGATCAGATCTTCGAGTTGCGCGAGGCATTGGCCGACAAGGAGAACCTGCCGCCGTGGCGGCGGGCACACGCCCTGGCCGGGGAATCCTGACCCGCCATAGACTCAGCCCCTGACTCAAGGGGCCACCCGCGCAAGCCTTGTTCCACGACTTTGGTTCGTCAACCACGACCGGAAGCCGTGTACCTCTCCGGTGACCAGGCAGAGATTTCCAGACAACCATTGCGGCGCGATCGGGCAGTAGAGGGGCTACCCCTACTGCGTGATCGTCAGGACCATTGATTCCTTGGCGATTGTCTACGGAGCATCGGGCGTCCCGCCAGTGCGCGAGGCAAGTAGCTCGACGGTGAACGCCGCGCCACCTTCGGGACGATTGGCGGCGACGATCGTCCCCCCGTGCGCCTGCACAATCTGGCGTGAGATCGCCAGCCCGAGTCCGGTTCCGCCGTGCTCGCGGGAGCGGGCGCGATCGGCCCGATAGAAGCGCTCGAAGACAAACGGCAACGCCTCGCTTGAGATGCCCTCACCCTGATCGGCGATTTCGATCCTGGCCTTGCCCGCCTGAACCTCGAGCCGGACGTTGATCGTGGTGCCTCCCGGCGCATGCCGCAATGCGTTGGCCAGCAGGTTCCCCACCACCTGTTCGATCCGGCCCGGATCGCCCTGCGTTCGCACTTCGGATGCCTCGGGCATCGTCAGGCGGAGCTCGACGCCGGCCGCCTGCGCCTGGACGCGATAGCCGTCCACAGTCCGCTCGAGGAGCCCCCGCAGTCCGATCTCGGTGCGTTCGAGTGGTAGTTGTCCGGCATCCGCCAGCGCCAACGTTCGCAGATCCTCCACCAGACGGCTAAGGAGGCGTGTCTGCTCCAGCACCGGCTGGAGGTTGGCAGCCGTGGGCTCGTACACTCCGTCGATGACCGCCTCGACCCGCGCTTGCATCACTGCGAGCGGGTTGCGCAGCTCGTGGGCGACGTCGGCGGTCATATCGCGCCGCAGGGCCTCCGCCTGCTGCAGGCTCTGCGCCATGTGGTTGAAGGCTTCCGAGAGCTCACCGACCTCGTCACGCGTACGCACCTGGACGCGCCGCGCCAGGTCGCCTCCAGCCAGGGCACGTGCCGCTCCGGTTAGTTCTCGCACCGGCTTGAGCATTCCGGTCGTCAACAGCGCCGCTCCCGCCAGCGCCGTGCCGACGGACAGCAACGCCGCCAGCAGAATCGCGCGGTTGACCCGGGCGACCAGTTCGCGTTCGGCCAGCGTGGCTCCGGACGCCGCGGGGGGGAAGATGTAGCCGACAACGGTCCCGTCGACCAGGATGGGTGTCGCGCCGACGACGTCCTGCGGACCTACCAGCCCACCCAGGAGTGGCAAGCCGCGTGAATCTACGACCGCCGGCACACCCATGGCGGCCTGCATGCCCCTCCCCATACCACCTGCGTGAGGGATCGCCGGGTACAGGCTCTGCACGCCCTCCCACGAGCCGCGGCCCCGGTAGTAGGCTGCCAGACGCTCAGCCGCCAGGGCGGTGCCCTCGGGCGCCTGGCCCATCATCAGACGCAATTCGCGCTCCGTCGATCGGTTGGCGAGCAGCGCAAAGGTGGAAATGCTGACGGCCACCACCAGCATGTAGCCGAGCAGCAGCTTCCAGGCCAGGCTGAGACGCATGGTCGACTCCTACCCCTCGGCGAAACGATAGCCAACCCCGAAGACGGTCAGCACATAGCGTGGCGAGCGCGGATCGGGCTCGAGTTTCGCCCGCAGGTTCTTGATGTGCGCGTCGATCGTTCGCTCATAGCCCTCGAACGCGTTCCCCTGCGTTGCCTCGAGCAGCTGGGCCCGCGTAAACACTCGCCCCGGTTGGGCAGCCAGCGCCGCCAGGAGTTCGAATTCCATCGGGGTCAGCTCGACGCTCTTCTCGCCGACGGTGACCTGATGGCGAATCCGATCGACGGCAACGTCTCGAGCGCGCACGACATCCGGCGGCGTCGGCGCCCCCTGGGCCCGGCGCAGGACGGCCCGAACGCGGGCGACGATCTCACGCGGGCTGTAGGGCTTGATCACATAGTCGTCGGCACCCAGCTCGAGCCCCACCAGGCGATCGGACTCCTCGACGCGTGCAGTCGCCATAATGATCGGCACCTGCGAGGTCCGCCTCAGCTCGCGGGCGACATCCAGCCCATCGAGCCCCGGCAGGTTCAAGTCCAACACCACAAGGTCCGCCGGCGAATGGCGGAAGGTCGAGACGGCTGCTGCGCCGCTGGTGGCGAGCTGCACCCGGAAGCCGGCCTTCACGAGATAATCTCGCAACACCTGCGCCAGCTCGACTTCGTCTTCGACGATCAGGATCGTGGAGGCCATCTCTTCACCTGGCGTGCCGCCGTGCCTGCGTGTCTCTGCCGCGCGATCGCCCTGAACCAGAACCCTGCAACGCAACGCTTGACCGCGGGCTCACGGTCTGGCCGGGGCTGGGACCAGCTTCGATTCTACTTCCGCCCCGGGCGCCAATCCCAGTGCTGAGGGGGACCCAACTGTAAGTGGGCGCTTGCGGTGCGGTGGGACCGGCTATCGATCGGATGGCAACATCGCGCCGGTCTCCACCATACCGGCTAGTTGTGAAGGACCCGTGAAGAGACCTAAGGAATAGGGTGAACCGCAGAGACGCAGGCACGAAGTAGGCGTTGAAGGCATTGCTCGGAGTCGCCACAGGCTCGGTCTCAGGGTCGGGGCGAACCGCAACCTGTCAGGCAGTTGGTCCCCTTCTGGGCGCGCAATACTCCCACCTCGGGCTCCCCCTCTCTAGGGATGCGGGCGTAGGGGGTGCGCGCTTACTATCCAGGGGACACGAACGCTCGCCAGTCAGCCGGGGAGAACGAAGCATGAAGACCGAGGAAGTCCTTCGCCGCGAAGGTGAGTATCGGGCCGTTCGAGAGGCACTTGGGATCTACCACGTGGACGTGGTTGCCATGAGATCCGCCCCCGTCCGCCGTCTGCCCGACGAGGGTGACGGTGCGCAAGGAGACACGCTGCGCCCGCCGCCGGCGGCCGATGCCAGTGGCCCCACCGTGCTCGCCCCGTCGCGCGACGAAGCGCCGGATGCCTCGGGAGCCGAGTCTGCTGGGAACAGCTCATGCCCGTAGGACGGGTCAACTGCCGGACTGTCTGCCCCAGATGCTATGATGGTGGCCGATCACAGACGGTTTCGGGGTGATGCCATGTTTGGAAGAGGCGGTACGTCGGCAGATATGCATGGGCGTGCGAGTCTGGATGAGGCGCAGCGGCAGAATCTCGAGATGCTGGCTACGCGCATGCGGCGCATTGTCGTCGGAGAGTTCCCCGAGCTGTACCTGCGCGTGAATGAGGTGCGCGCTCAATTCGAGATCGCCGGAAAGGGCCTCAAACGTGGCGGCGTCGTGGAGAGCGAGAAGAAGCTCGCCCACGCGCTGCGCAGGCTGAACAGCGCCAAGTTCTGCCTCGAAGTCGCCCTGGTCGAAGTGGCCGAGGTCCTCGAGCTTCCCACCGCGCCGGCCGCGCCGAGCGAGGAAGCGCCCGGCGGCGAACTGGCCGGCTAGCCCCGCCCCACGTACACGCCGAGCAGGCCCGACGGCATGCTGCCGGTCGCTTTCCGCACTCGCAGGAACGAGACCGGGCGTCACACGACGCCCGGAGTTGGCCGCCAGCGCCCCTGGCGGGAATCGAACCCACAACCAACGGTTTAGAAGACCGCTGCTCTGTCCATTGAGCTACAGGGGCTCCCCCGCATTCTAGACTTAAGCTGGGAGCGGGTCAATCCGCCGTGTAGGGGCGAATGCCTTTGTACACGCGCGGACCTTGAAGCGTCTTCAGGATCGTCACCGCCGGGCGGCCGAGGCGTGCCCCCAGCTCCGCTGCCGACAGCGGCGTGTTCCCGTTCGCCAGGAACACCCGAAAGACGGCATGCACCAGCGTCGTCTGGGGCGAGATGTAATCCGGAAGGCGCGAGCAGTGACTGATCACGATGTGTTGGATGCCGGGGACGCGCGTCACCTCGGCGGTCACCGAGTTCGACCGAATTGACCATCGAGCTGGTCTCGAGCTCCGCATACGCCGCCTGGTGCTGCTCGCACAGGTGGCTGCGCAGGTAGACTTCCCAGTCGCGCTCCGCCTTCTCCCACCAACCGAAATCGATGTGGAACCGTGTGTCGACGGTCGGCCGCACCAGCAGCCGGGCGTGTTCCGCATCGATGGGGCTCATGCCGCGCTCCAGGCAGAGTCATCAAATCGCCAGTACAAGTCGCCGACGTGGGCATAGTACTTGCGTGTCAGCAGCTCCTGGAAGATCGGCTCCGGCGGGAGGCGCTGGATCACGTTCACCCCGGAGTAGAGGGCCTGGGCATGCACCGCGCTCTGCGGATTGAGCCTGGACAGCTCGCGAAACACCTGCGCTACCAGGCGGTCGAGGGTCATGCGCCGCTCGGAACCCTGCAGCCAGGCCTGGTCGAGAGCCTTGGGATCGGAGAGCCCGATCACCATTAGCTCGTCGAACGAGGTCCCCACCGCCTGCTTGAGCATGCTGAACCCGATGTGCCCATCGGAGTCCACCCGGACCGTCCGGATCCAATCGTTTCGCCGGCGGCGGTCGATCGTTTCCACCACCACCTCGCCCGGGGCCTGGCCCTTGCGAACGCGCACCAGTCCGCCGGCGGGTACATCATACCGTCGGTACCACTGTTCCAGACCGATGACATAGCGAGGTTGGCGCACGACCCACCCGGGAAACTTGTCACCCGTGTGGCCGTCCACCAGGATGAAGCGAATGCGCGGCGCTTCATACGCCGTCGGAAACAGCGGGCGAAGGCGGGAGGAGAGCGGGAGCGTCCCCACTCGCCAGTGAGAGAACAACAGCGGGAGTGTGACCGCCTCCGACTCGCCCTCGGGCGAGTTGAGGGGACTGAGCTCGTCATCTAAATCGCGCTCGAGCTGGCGCAGCGACTCGGTCAGAGGGATCGGCTGCGGCGTGAAGGGCGCCGGCTCGAGGCGCGGAGGCGTATACAGCACCTCCGGCGGCTCGAGCCGCCGCAGATACCAAAGCACCTCACCCGCCGGGCCGACTTCGTCGAAGCGCTCGTCGGTCTGCAACGCGTAGTCCAGCGAGAATCGAGCGAGCAGCGGATCCAGCCCTGGCGGCATGCCGAGTTCCTTGAGCAGATCCTCGGTCGGCAGCGGACCGCCGCCGGCCACATCGAGCACCGCCTCGGCCAGGTTGAGGTGGCCGCTGTGGATCTCGGCCAGCAGCGCTCGCGGGAACCAGCGCCCCGCGATCCGGACGATGTCCGGCGCCTGGGCCAGCTGGTCCTGCAGCCGCTTCTCGATCCGGGGGCCGTACTTGCTGAGCACGGACTCCGGCGTTTCCGCCTCATCCGCAGCATCCGACTCCGAGGGCTGGTGGTCGAGGGCGTGGTTCGGCAACCGCATGGCGAACTCGCGCCGGGCTGCGCTTCCTTCGAGCTCGACCTGCATGACCTCGAACTGCCCCAGATCGGGATTGGCCCCGGATCGAACGGAGAGAACCTTGCCACGCAGGTTGTCCAGTTGGGCGAAGCGAATTTCCTGGCCCACCTCAAAGGCAGCCGCCGGGGAATAGACGGGCATTTCCATGGAACGCGCCTGGTCCGCCTCGCGCGCCCGCCGCTCCATCCGATGCGCCACGAGCGCCAGGGCCATCTCGCGGGTCGTCAGCGGGACCTCCCGGTCGAGCAGCAGGTTGTCGATAAACTCGAGGTCCTTGGGTGACAGGCTGAGGTCGGGCCAGATGGTGTCGGCGGCGCTTGCAGAAGCAGAGAGCATGTCGGGGGAAGCAATCCAGGGGAAAGGTAGACGGATTATACTACATGCGCCTGTAGACGAGGGTCCACGTGCCGAACGAGTTGGTCTGCGTCGAGACGGTCTCCGGTCTGATCGAGGCTGAGATCCTGCGCGGGCTGCTGGAGGCAGCGGGTGTCAAGGTTGAGCTGTCTCACGAGGCTGCCCTGTCCGCCTATTCCCTCAGTGTCGGCCGTCTGGCGCGGGTGGAGCTCATGGTCCGTGCAGAGCAGGAGACCCTCGCTCGCCAGGTCATCGCCGAGTACAACTCAGGCGTGCTGGATACCCCCGACCCACCAGCTTGACCCAGCACACCCACGAACTCCCCACACTACGGGTAGGTTGTCTCAATCCACTCCAGCGGATCGACCGGCACGCCTCCCACCCAGACTTCCCAGTGCAAGTGCGGTCCGGTTACGCGGCCGGTGGCACCGACCAGGCCGATGATCTGTCCCGCCTCGACGATATCGCCGGGTGAGACCCTGATCTCCGATTGGTGGAGATAGGCGGTATAGACACCCCAGCCATGGTCGAGGATCGTCGTGTTGCCGCGCACGGTGAGTGCATCGGCGAAGACCACCCGCCCGCGAGCCGGTGCGGTGATCTCCGCCCCTGTCCCGCCGTAGAAATCCAGCCCGGCGTGGTAGTAGTTGTACCCGGTCCCGTTGTAGTTGCGTCGGGAGCCGAAGCGCGACGGGAAACTCTCGGTGTAAGCCGCCGGGTAGAGGAACAGACCTTCCCACATGCGCTCGGACGTGAATGGAGCCACCAGCGCCGCCACTTGCTCGTCTTCGGGCCGGGTCTTCTCCGGATCGATCGTCTCGTCGGGGACATTCAGAATCGGATCGAAGCCGTAATCGCCGCTCGCCAGGTAGACCGGTTGGACGAACTCCTGCGCCAGGGGGCCGGCTGCCCCGCCCAGCCTCAGGTGAAGGTCGATCATCCCGGGATCGGCCAGCGCGTACACGCCCTGGAGTGCGATCCACCGGCCGGGCTCCAGGGCGTGGAAACCCAGCGTCCACTCACCGAGCGAACCTTGCGGCGCATCCGCGCCTTGCATGCGCACTTCGATTTCGCTCGTCCGTCCCTGACGCGCGGGCAGCGGGTGAACGGTCACGCTCTCCACATGGAGATCGAGCCCGGTGGATGGGCGCCCAGGCGCCGGTACCGAGAGCTGCTCGCCGGGCACACTCCACATCCGCATGGTCCGCGCGTTGATCGTGCGCAGCGCCCAGGAACTGAAGCCGGCTCGCATCGAGATCTCGAGGTCCGTCTCCCCTCCTTCAACCTGGAGCGTTGCCGATTCGGGGATCAGGAGCCCGTCGCCCTCACCCTGAGGGAAGATCACGTCCTGGCCCACGAACAGCCGCCCCGGGTTGACCACGCGGTTGAGCCGCATGACCGTCTCCATCGTCAGGCCGTGTCGGAGGCTGAGGCTGCGCACGGTTTCCCCGAAGTCCACCGGGCGAGTGGTCAGTACGCCGCTAATGCCTTCGAAACCGGGAACCACGAGTTCCCGGCCGACGACCAGGGGGTCACTCAGCGTCATCGCATTGGCTTCGGCGAGCTGCGGGGCGTCCAACCCGAACATCATGGCGATGCCCCACAACGTATCCCCTGCCTGTACAACGTAAACCGGCCCCGACGCCTGAGCCGCAGCGGGCATGGGCGCAAGCCAAAGGATTAGCAGGACGAAGACCAGGAAGGTCCTACCCGCCGGGCGCATCTACGAACTCCAGTACATCCCCGAGAGCGACCAATTCTAACACCCCGGGGTCCGCTTCCAGGACATAGCGTGCGGCTGTCGTGGGCACGTAGATGCGCCACGGCAGTGCCAGGCGCGCGTCGACCACCCGCCGATGTTCGTCCAGCCAGACGACGCCCAAAGGGAGGAAGACCATCGCCATGTGGATCGCGGTCTGGGATCGTCCCGCGCTCTTTTCGACCAGCAACAGGCCTTCGCCGATTGCGAGCCGGCGACGGAACGTCAGCCCTCGGAGGCGGCAGGCGAACGAGGCGCACCAGCGCGCCCGGATCACCGCCCTGCCCTGCGTGCGATTGTGGATCTCCACCCAGCGTGCCATCTGCCTGCGCCTCCGGGCGCCACATGTGCAGGAGCACGGCAATCGAAAGCGGCGCGGGAGCTAGCCCCGCGCCGCCGATGCACCCGCTCCAGACTAGGCCCCTACTGGCCGGGCCCGAGGATCTTCTCGACGCTTTCCAGCAGTTCTTGCGGCCCGAAGGGCTTGGTGATGTAGTCGTCGACTTTGGCGATATGCAGGCCGAGGACTTTGTCGATCGACTGCGCCTTGGCCGTCACCACGACAACCGGGATCTCGCGCAACGCCGGATCAGCCTTGATCTGCTGATAGACCTCCCAGCCGTCCATATCGGGCATCATCAGGTCGAGCAGGATCAGGTCCGGTCGCAGCCGGCGCACCGTCTCAAGGCCCTCGATGCCGCCGTTGGCCCCGATGACGTTGAACCCCTTCCGGCCGAGAATCAGGCGGACGAGGTCGATCATCTCGGGTTCGTCTTCGATGCAGACGACGCGCTTCTGGTCAGACGGCATGAAGTCCCTCAGGCCTATCCCCACCGGGCAGGTTAAGTCTACACCCAGCGCAACCGGGCGCGCAACAAACCGCAGGTCCCAATCCGGGGAGATTCGTCACCTCACGCGGCCTGGACGGCCGTTGAAACGGAACGGCCCGGCGGGTCTAGGCCACCGGGCCGGCTGTTTCTGCATGAGGCAGGCTGCGATCAGGGGCTCCCGAGGGGCTTCTCGAAATCGAGCCAGCGCTCGACCATGTCGGCCAGTTCCGCCTGGGCCTCACGGTTGGAGGCCAGGTAGGTCGGCGTCTGGTCCGCCGAACCGCTCGCGCTGCCGGCAGCTGGCGCCCCCGGCTGGCCCAGGCCGACCTGAAGCACCGGGAGCCGCGCGGCATGCATGGCGTCCACCGCGGCGCGATGATGCGGGAGCCGCCAGTCGTACTGGGTCACCAGAATTCCGAGCGTCTCGATGTTGCGATTGAGTTCATGTTTGATCTGTTCGAGGGTGGCCAGGAAGAACCACAGTGCCCGCAGATCGGCAATATGCGGCTGCGTGGGGACCAGGACCGCCTGGGCCGCCGTCAGCGCATTGACGCTGAGCGGTCCGAGGCTCGAGGGGCAATCGAGAATCGCCACGTCGAAATCGTCGGCCACCGTGCTGAGGATCTTTCGCAGCACGTCCTCGCGGCCCATGCGCGAGATCAACCCCAGCTCGGCCGCGGCCAACGCCAGATCCGACGGCGCCAGGAAAAGATACAGGCCGGGAACGACCTCCCGCAGTGTGTCCCACAGGGGCACGACGCCCGGAAGCGCGCCGCCGAAGACCTCGGCCATGCTGGTGCCGGCGGCGCTCTCGACGCCGCAGAACGCAGTCAGCGTAGCCTGAGGGTCGAGGTCGACCAACAGGACACGGCGGCCGCGCTCGGCGAGCGCGGCACCGAGCGCGTGCACGGTGGCGGTCTTGCCGACCCCGCTCTTGTGGTTGGCTACGGCAATCGTACGCAAAGTGAGCAGCTCATTCCAATCGCGCGCCGGCGCCCGCAGCATGCTCGGTCCCCGGTCCTGTCGAACGTGGGGCTGCGTTGCATCCTCGCGAACCCCGCGCATCGTTGCCGCGTCCATTATGCTTCAGCTCCCTCCCGCCGGAAAGGCCGTTCCCGCGTCCCCGCACGTCCCGCGCGCCCGTCGGCGACCGCATTCGCTATCACGCTAACACACTCCCACAGGTGGCAGGCTTACACCTGGCTTGCAGTCGACACCTGCGGCGAAACTCCCGCTCATCCCGTGCGCCCTGCCGGGCTCGGCGCCAGCAGGCCGGCCAGCGCTCCCACCGCGCCGGACCCGATCGCCAACAAGACCTCGGGGACCGGCCGACCGTTCATCGCCAGCACGATCCCCCCGCCCACCGCTCCCAGGATCGCCAGCGCCAATGCTCCCACGACGATGCGGTAGATCCATACATCGGACTGCAGAGGCGCCGCCAGGCCGGCAATCGCCTTGGCCGGGTCTTCCTTGACTCGGGCCGCAAGGGCGGGATCCGATTCCAGCGCCGCGGCAAGCTGCTCAAGCGTTGCGATGCTCTTCGCCATGGGTCCCCCAGTCTCCCTTCGACGATCCGTTCGGTGCCGCTACCCCAGTGAGCCGATCGCCTGCTCGACCGCTTCCAGAATCTCACCGCTCTGGACGAGTTCCTTCATCGCCATGTGGTCCGGATACAGCGGCCGATCCTCGTCCAGATGGGCGACGTGTTTGCGAATGATCTCGCGTGCGACTTCGACTCCCTTGCCCGGCGTATGGCTTCGGAAGTCGAGCGCCTGAGCCGCCGCCATGAACTCGATCCCGAGCACGCCGCAGGCGTTATCTAGAATCTGACCATTCTTCAGGGCGGTGTTCATGCCCATCGAGACGAAGTCCTCCTGATCGGCGGCTGCAGGAATCGAGCCAACCGAGGCAGGAGCGGAGAGCAGCCGCTGCTCGACGATCAACATGTCGGCCGTGTACTGACTGAGCATTAGCCCGGAGAACATGCCCGCGCCTTTGGTCAGGAAGGCGGGCAGGCCCACGCTGAGCGCCGGGTTGGTCAGCCGATTCAGGCGGCGTTCCGACAGGACGCATACCATGGTGATGGCCACGCCGGCCATGTCCATCGGCAGCGACACCGGAGTCCCCTGGAAGTTGGCGCCGGTGAGAGTCAGACCGTCGTCGGGAAAGAAGATCGGGTTGTCCCCCACACCGTTGAGCTCGATCTCCACCTGGGTCCTGGCAAAGGCCAGCGCGTCGTGCGCCGCCCCGATCACCTGGGGCGTGGAACGCATGGAGTACGCGTCCTGTACCTTGCTCTTCAGCTTGCCGGTCACCAGATCCGACCCCTGGATGCACTTCAGGATCGCTTGCGAAGACCGCATCGCACCGGGGAACCCACGCACCTGATGGAGGCGGAGGTCATAGGGTTTCATGTTGGCCAGCAGAGCTTCGAGCGAAATGGCGCAGGCGATCTCGGCTTGCTTCAGCCACCGCTGCATGTCGACCAAGTGCAGCGCGCTCATGCCGGTCAGCAAGTTGGAGCCGTTGATCGTCGCCAGGCCGTCCCGCGCCTGAAGATCGGGAATGCGGATGCCGGCCCGCTCCATCGCCGTGCGCCCAGGGAGGCGTTCTCCCTGGTAGAAGGCCTCCCCCTCCCCCATGAGCAGCAGCGCCATCTGCGCCATCGGCGCCAGATCGCCGGAGGCGCCCACCGACCCCTTCTGGCAGACGACGGGCGTCACGCCCTTGTTGAGCATCTCGACCAGGGTCAGCGTGATCTCGGGGCGGCAACCGGAATTGCCGTGTGCATGGACGTTGATCCGGCTGGCCATCGCCGCCCGGACGTGCTCTTCGGGCGCCGGGTCCCCGATGCCGGCGGCATGGTTGTAGATCAGGTAACGCTGGAACTCACGCACCTGCTCATCGTTCAAGACGATCTCGGAGAACTCCCCAATGCCGGTGTTCACGCCGTACATGATTTCGTGCGCCTCGATCTTCGCCTCCAGCATCCTGCGGCAAGCGCGGATCCGTTCCAGCGCCTGCGGCTGCAACCCCACTTTCTCCCGGTTGCGGGCGATCCGCATCAATTGCTCGAGGGTCAATCCGGCGCCTTCCAGCACGATCGTCATCCGAGACTCCTCCCGCCTGGCGGGCCGCACGCGCCACCAGTCGCTTCGATTCTAGGCTTAGTGGGCACCCGCGACAAGCCGTGTTCGACCGGCCAGGTGACCGAAAGCCTCGGAGTAGACGGAGCCGGGTATGTGACCGTATAATGAAGGAGATCGCCGCTCCTTCGAGGCTGCTCCGTGAACAGCACCCCAAACCCTCAGGAGAGCCTGACCCGCCTCGCCCTGGACGAGATCTGCGGGGTGTTCGGGTTGCCTCCCGAAGCGCACTGGCGCGGTCTCCTTGAGTCCCTGTTTCAACGGACGGCCAGGAGCTTCGCTGCCTTCGGCGCGGCGTTCGACCAGAAGGTCGCTCAGTGGGGGCTGGACGGCGCTGCGCGCTGGGCCGTCGCCATGTTTGCCAGCGAAGTCGAGGTCGATGGCGAGGAGGCGATCCCGGCGAACGGTCCGCTGATCGTCGCCGCCAACCACCCCGGATCGGTCGATGTCCTGGCCATCACCTCGCAGATCCCCCGGCAGGATCTGAAGGTCGTGGCCAGTGGGCTCGGATTCCTCCGCCATCTTCCGGAACTCAGCCGCCACCTGATCTATGTGCCGCGCTATGACACCCAGGGCCGGATGGGCGTGGTGCGGTCCGTGATCCACCATCTGGCGGATGGCGGCGCGATCTTGATCTTCCCTGGCGGAAACATCGAGCCGGACCCGGCCGTTCTTCCCGGCGCGCCGGACGCCCTTAGCTCGTGGTCCAACAGTCTGGATGTGGTCCTGCGGCGGGTTCCCCAGGCGCAGGTCGTGGTCTCGATCGTGAGTGGTGTCCTGACGCGAGCCGCGCTGCGCAACCCGCTGTCCCCGTTCTTGCGGACGGGGCGCGACCGGCAGAAGGTGGCCGAAATCGTCCAGTTCGGACTGCAGATGCTGCTGCGTACTCCCCTGGGACTGGCGCCGCGGGTGACCTTCACGCGCCTCCCGGCTGACGAGCCGCGCGAGACGCGCATGGCACAGCTGCTCAGCGCCGCCCGGCGCCAGATCGACGAACACACCTCGCGCTGGGAGAAACCCCCGGGACATCGGCGGCCCATCGCCGCCTGAACCCGGACGCGTCAGCCCGATCGCGTCACAACACCAGTTGATCAGGTAGGGCCTGCCTGGGTCAGCCAGGCTGAGGGGCGCGGCGGTGCGTCACGGCATGCGCTTGCGGTGTTCGCGCGGCGCCTCGGACGATCCATCAGGGGCTTCGAAGGGTGCGGCGCGTGCCTGCGGCGCCCCCAGCGAGGCGAAGCGCAGAAGGCTCAGTCGCTGAGGATGGCCGCCGGGGCCGCGTCCCTCAAACCGAGAGGCAGCTGCACCGGGTTTCGATCAGGCCGGGCGGGCGCCCGGCGCTGATGCGCGAATCGCGGGTGGCGGGTGGCGGCCAGGTTCACGAAGCGCGAGAGCATCGCCCCGTACGGCATCCCAGCCGCCTGGGAACAAAGCGCCATACTGGCGTCTGCGCCGATATCGGCATTCGGGTTGACGTCCAAGACGTACGCCACACCTTCCCGCAGCCGCAGGTCGATCCGCGTGTAGTCCGGCGAGCCGATCGCACGATGAGCGGCGATGGCGGCGCGCTCAAGCACGCGGGCTTCGATTCTGGTCAGCGGCGCCGGGAGCCGGAAGATGATTCGCTCGTAGTGCTCCGACCCCGGCGAGAACTTCGCATCGTAGGTGCACAATCGATCCTGCACCTCCGGGAACTCCTGGAAGTCCATCTCCCCGGGCGGCAGGGCCGCAGGCTTGCGGCTCCCCCACACCCCGATTCGAAACTCACGACCGTCGATGAACTCCTCGACCAGCGCCGGACCGAAATCCTCCAACACCGACTGGAGCTGCGCACGCAGCTGGGTCCGATTCTTGACGACCGACTCGGGAGAGATCCCGATGCTGCTGTGCTCGAAGACCGGCTTGACGATCGCCGGGAACTTATCCCACTTGGCGCCATCCAGTTTCTCGAAGATCCGTCCCGCAGGCACGGGCACGTGGCCGCGGATCATCGCCTCGCGCGAGCGGGCCTTGTCGCAGCTTAGCTCCAGCACGCGCGACGATGCTCCGCTGAAGGTGAACCCCAGCTCCTCCAGCTGTCGGGCGACCAGCGGCTCAGAGTGCTCGACACCCGGGAGGGCCTCGCACCAATTGAAGACCACGAAGTCTTCCGGCGCATAGCGGCGCAGCAGTCGCCGCAAGTCCGGTTGGCGGACCGTGACGGAGGTGACCGGATGCCCGATGCGGCGCAAAGCCTTGATGACATCCAACGCCTGCCTACGTGCGTCGGTGGCATCCGGCTCGGGCCACTCCGGATCGATGTTGTGGATCAAGAGCACCGGCAGATCCGTGCGATCGTCGGCGGTCATCTTTGTGCCTCTCCTGCGCGTCCGCCTCGGGCATCCACGCGTTTCACGGCGCGTGCTCTCCGAGGATACGCGCGCAGCGCGCACACGGCGCGCGTCATGCGCGGGTCTTGCCTCCCCATCTGGATTGCATCGCCTGCATCATCATCGCGCATCATCATTCAACATTCGCGTTCACGCGTTCGTCCTTCGCTAGTGTAACGGACTCTGTCAAGTGCGCAAGGGTAAAGGACCACCAATTTCGGGCCGGGGACGCGTGTCGTCGCGCTGCCGCGCGGTCGGATTCGAGGGCGCGCAACGCAGCGCAGATACTCGCGCGCGCATTCGCAGCCGGATGAATGCGAAAGCGCGTTGCTCGGACCGCCGCTCGCATGCGCGTGGCGAGTCGGCGCCGACCGAGTGCTCTCGCTCGGGCGCTGCACGTGCGCGGAAGCGCGCGTCCGTCGCCGTTTGCCGCGTACGCGCTTTGTTCGACGCGTCATCTGCGTTCGTCGCTCAATCTTTGCACGCCAGGAGAACTGCGGCCGCGCCAATCGCGCTTGAGTCCGGATGGCGCGCTGCGCCATGCGAACCCCCAACGCATCGCCCGAACCTGTTGAGCGAACATCGTCGGAGTGGGACGGCGCACCGGGCGGATGGCCGGGACCCCAGCTCTCGGCGGAACTCGTGCCCAATCCTGCGCGCACACGGCCCCGGGGCTGGAATAGTTCCCCTGGATGGACCGTCCGGTTAGCCCCGCGCCTGCCATCGATGCACATGACTCACATCACACGCGGCGCGCCCACCGGCGATGCGGGGTCGGCCACCGCGAATTCGCCCAGACGTCTCCGACGCAGCTGTACGCGCCGGGCCACCGAACTGTGCTCCGCCCATCCGAGCGCTCTGCTATTCACGTCCGGCGCCCGCTGGTCTACAATATGGTTCGACGGCTGACGGGCGCGAAGAAGCCCGGCGCGGCGAAGCCCCCGGCAGGCGCAACATGGGTCGCCGGGCCAGCCGCAACGCCGCAGCCCTCAGGGAGCCAAACCGCGATGACCAAGAAGACGGTCGGCTACGTCGACATGCTCTGGAGCTGCCCGCGCTGCGCGACGCGCAACCAGGGCCCGCAGAAGTTCTGCAACGGCTGCGGAGCACCGCAGCCGGCGGACGTTCCCTTCGAGCAGGCTCCGGAGGAGAAACTGCTGACAGATGCGGCGGAGATCGCCCGCGCCAAGGCGGGGCCGGACGTTCATTGTCCCTACTGCAATGGGCGCAACGCGGGGAACGCCAAGTTCTGCGGCGCATGCGGAGGCGATCTGGCGGGAGCGAAAGCGCGCGAGGCCGGCGTGGTCGCCGGCGCCTTTCGTTCGCAGCCCGCCGCGCCCATCGCCTGCGCTCGCTGCGGGACCAGCAACCCGGCCTCGTCGCTCAAGTGCTCGAATTGCGGCGCAAGCCTCGCACCCGATGCCGTTCCGGCCAGGGCCGCTTCGCTGACCTCTTCCCCGCGCCCTGCGCGCCGCCTACCGGTGGTCCTGATTCTGATCCTGGCCGGCCTGTGCGGCCTTGCGGCCCTTGCCGCCCTGCTCCTAGCCGGACGAAAGACCGAGGTGACTGGCGTGGTCGACTCCGTCACGTGGGAACGGAGTGTGGCCGTCGAAGCACTGCGCGCTGTGGAACGCGAGGCTTGGCGGGACGAGATACCGGCCTCCGCCGATCTGGGCTCTTGCCGCGAGGCGCACCGATCTACCTCTCAAGACCCGGTCGCCAACTCCACCGAAGTGTGCGGGACACCCTATACGCTGGATACCGGGAGTGGATACGGCGAGGTGGTCCAGGATTGCGTGTATGAGGTCTACGACGAGTTGTGCTCCTATACCATCGAGGATTGGACGGTCGTCGCCACGGTCGTCTCGAACGGTGCCAGCGGGAGTCCTGCCTGGCCGTCGATGTCCTTGGCCGTCGGTGAACGGCAGGGCGAGCAGACCGAGAGCTACTCCGTCGTATTCGAGACGGATAACGGCCGCTACACGTATTCGCCGTCGAGCGCTTCGGAGTACTCCGACTTCTCGACTGGGAGTCGCTGGATCTTGCAGGTCAACGCTTTCGGGTCCATCACTCGCCTCCAACCCGCGCCTTGAGGGAGCCGGCACCTTCCACGGGCCCTGCCGGATGGCAGGGCCCGATTGATTCGTATGCCCTCCGAACACTTCGATCGCTCAAGCTCGCCGCGCACGTACGCTCAAGTGGTCGAGTCGTCCGCAGGATCCCCCTCCGGACGAGCTGTTGGGTCTTGGTGGAACCAAGACCAGGGTCACTCCGATCCCGGCGGATGCACACACCAGATCACCGGGCAGCCGCATCCTGGCCGGCACCACCGTCGGAGGAGCGACAGCAGGTAGAATATCCCCCTTGTGCCGGACGATACCCGCACGTGACAGACCAATTCACCGGACGGCCCGATGCTCAGTCGCCTGAAGTCCACCTACCACGAGTACCCCAGCCGGTTTTGGATTCTGGTAGGCGCGTCGTTTGTCGACGGCGTAGGACGGACAATCCTCAACCCGTTCTTCGCGCTGTACGTCACACATCAATTCGGCGTCGGCATGACCGAAGCCGGGCTGCTGTTTTCGATCTTCTCCGTCTCGGGTTTCGCCGGCAGCATGCTGGGCGGCGCATTGACCGATCGCTTCGGCCGCAAAGGAATCGTCCTGTTCGGCCTGATCTTCAGCGCCCTGAGCAGTCTGACGATGGGTTTCGTCGGCCGGCTGACCACGTTCTACGTGTTGGCGGTCGTCGTGGGCCTGCTCTCCGACGTTGCCGGGCCGGCGCACGCGGCGATGGTTGCCGACCTGCTGCCCGAACACCAGCGCGCCGAGGGGTTCGGGATTCTGAGGGTAGTCGGGAATCTCGCCTGGATCGTCGGCCCGACCATCGGCGGACTTCTCGCCTCCCGATCGTTCCTGCTCCTGTTCTCCCTCGACGCCGTTTGCAGCTTGATCACTGCGGCGATCGTCTTCCGCAAGTTGCCCGAAACCCGCCCGGAGGCTCGTCAGACGGCACCGGCGCGAAGTCGGTCGGCGCGACATTCGCCGGGTACTTCCGCGTGCTCGGGGACGGAGCCTTCGTGGCCTTCGTGCTCATGGCGGCACTGATGAACCTGGTTTACCTTCAGATGTACTCGACGCTGTCCGTGTTCCTGCGCGATGTCCACGAAGTCCCGACGCAGGGCTACGGGTTCATGATGAGCGCCAACGCCCTTCTCGTCGTCCTGATGCAGTTCTGGGTGACGCGCCGGGTCCGGCCCTACCCTCCGATGATCATGATGGCGGCCGGGACGGCCCTCTACATGGTCGGGTTCAGCGCCTACGGGTTCGTGTCCACCTACCCGGCCTTCGTGGCGGCGATGTTGGTGATCACCGTCGGGGAAATGATCGTCATCCCGGTCTCGCAGGCACTGGTAGCGCGCTTCGCGCCGGCGGAAATCCGCGGCCGCTACATCGCGATTGCCGGGTTGTCGTGGGGAATCCCGTCCGCCATCGGCCCGCTGGCCGCCGGGGTGATCCTGGATCATTACAACCCGAACCTGGTGTGGTACGCGGCGGGTCTGCTCTCCTTCGCCGCCGTCCTCGGGTTCCTGCTCCTGCACCCCGCCCTCCCGCGCCCGGTTGGCCGCAACGACGGCGGCCGCAGAACCCTCAGGCACGTAAGGCTGCGGGCGGATGCGACGCCCCGGGAGCCTGCTCCTGGTACAGCTGTCTTCGCTATGGCTTCGCGGTCGGATCGAGAGTTGCGCGTAGACCCAACGCAGCGCTACCCGAGCATGAGCGGCGTCGCGTAAGCAGGGTACCGAATCTGCACGTCCAGCCCGTGCAGGAGTTCCGGCCACATGCGGGGGGCCTCGGTGTGGATGGGGATCAGCACCTTTGGCCGGACGTCGCGCACGAATTGCACGAGCTCCGCCTGGCCGGCGTGGCCGGAGGCGTGGAATCCGCTGACCGGGGTTACCTGGGTGACCTCGCCGCGCACGCCTTTGGCTGCCGGTTCAAGCCCAACGAGTTCCAGGCCCAGATGGGTGGTCCAATTCCACAGGCGAACCAGATCGACCATCTGCTCTTCGTCATATGCCTGGCTGTTCGAGAACAGGTAGATGCCTCCGGGCGCGAGCCGAGGAGCAACTGCAGGTCGAGCATGTCCGCCACATCCGTCAAGGAGAAGGCGAGCAGGTACTCCCCCGGGTGGGTGGTCACATCCCTCGGGCCGCAAATGGATCCCTGAAATCGATCGCGCACCAACCGCTCCCATTTCTGTTCCGTGGCCTTCGGATCATCGTAGACACCGAGGTGCGGCATGCCCAGAGTGTCAGCCGCGCTCGGGTCCGCCAGTTGAATCGCACGGAGCAAGTAGGCATCCTTGGGTTGGAGAAGGAGCCGGCGGCCGGTGGAACTCGGCGATGCGCGCAAATGCCATCAACCGTTCGACGTTGCGCGGGGCGAAGTCGGCGACGACCAATTGGCCGGGAGCCTGACGGACGACCTGCAGGCAGCGCCCTTCCACCTCGTCTTCCGTCGTGTGACCTCCGCCCGGCAGGCGCGTCCCCTCGCACAGCAGACGCGGCCGGTCTCAGGCCGGCAAGCGCGTCCGCAAACGCCTGGGTGCGCGCTCCCGCGGCGCCATGGAATCGCAGATCGCCGGTGTAGCCGATCCAGCCCACTTCCGTTTCCACTGCGACCGCGACCGCTCCGTACAGCGAATGGTCGACCGGGAACGAACGCAGGTGCAGGCCGCCAATCGGGGAGGCGGACTGCGTGCTCAGCCGACGTCCAGGCGCCGCGGACCAGAAGGCCGCCGCGGTCTCAAGGGGGTCTTCGCCGGATTCTCCCTGTGGGTCGCCGTCCAGAAACCACCACGGCCGCGCCGTGGCGGCTTCACGTTCCGCCACAAGTCGGCCGCGCGTGTCCGGGACCCTGGGCAAGATGAAGGGTGCGCCGCCCACGCCCGCCGGCCCGGTATCGAGCAGCACCTTGCTGATGAAGGCCGTCATGCGCGACGAGGCGGCCGGCACGCCCGCGGAGACGTACTCCAGATCGCTGATGTGATCCTGGTGCGCATGCGAGAGGACGATCAGGTCGATCGGCGGTGCGCCGTCGCGCCGCAGATCACGGTAGGCATGTTTACCGGAGTGCTCGAAGAATCGCCAAAACGATTCAGACGCTTCGGGTCGGGCGTCGACCGCGTGGCGTGTCAACCGGCGACGACCTTCCGGTGGGATTTCGGTGACATTCAACAGTCCGGGGTCGAGCACGGGGACCAGATCCTCGCGCAGCAACCCGCGCAGCGCAGGCACCAAGCCGAGCGCCAGCGGATCCAGCAAGCCCCGGGTCACGCGCTCCTTGACGAAGACGCCGTCGAAGTACGCCCCGTATCGCCCAAAGGCCTTGCCGAAATCGAACAGCACACGCAGGCCGGCGCTCTCGAGCAGGATCTTGTTCCCGCCGATCTCCTCCACACCCCCGTAGCAAGTCAACAGGGTCGCCATGCCCACCTCCCTCTCCGACCGCGGGAACCCGTCGCCGATCACGCCTCGCGCGCGCCCGGGAACGGGCGTACTCCGTCAGCCCCATGCCGAGGGCCGGTTCTCCGGCAACAACCGAACCGGCTCGCCACCCCCGGAACGTTCCTTGCGGTTCTGGGGTCAACGAAGGCGAGATAGGCGCAGGGTGTGGTTCAGGCGATCGCGGCTGTGCCGGTAGATGACGCGTTGCTCGTCCGGCTGCGCCTCGGCCTCACCATCGGAGACGATCACACTGCAGCCCTGTGGATACTGCCACCGCGGGGCGAAGACGACCGTAGGCGCGGCGACGTCCGGGTCATGCTCGAAGGTGAAGAGAAACTCGCCCGTCCGCACATCGAATTCTCATCTCCATCGGATCCCCGGCCACGGCCTCGGGGTACGGACGGACCAGTGCGTTCAAGGCCCGGCCCCCGGAGTTCTGGATCCTCCGGGTTGACTTGCTGATCCCTGCTGAAGACCGAGAAGTCTTCGTCATTCCACTGGTCACCGCGGGCATTGGTGTTGTCGGAGGTGTAATCCCAAAGGGTCGCCGAGAGCTGATTGGCCTCGACGGCCTGCAAGCTGCGGTCGAGCGCGCGCGCCTGGTTGCGGAAATCGCCGGTTCGATAGGCTAGTTTCTCGTCGAGGTCGAAAGGAATGCCGGTCTCACCGATCAACGTCGGCACACCGCCGAGGCGCTCCGCGGCGCCGCGGCGCTGGGCGCCCAGCTGGTGGGTGAAAGAACGGCGAACGCGATCCTTGCCGAACACAAGCCGCGTGTCGCCGAAGTCCAATCCCAGCCAGGGCGAGTACCGCTTGCGGACGAGGGTCAGCCCGTCGTACCAGTGAGGCGCCCAGACGATTCCGGATGGATCGTCTGCGCTCCAACGCGGCGGAAGCTGACCGGGCTCCGATTCCAGGAAGATGAGGGCGTCAGGATCCGCACGCCGAATTCGGTTCGCAAACCGCACGGCGAACGGCTTGTAGTAGTCCGTGGTGAAGTCCACCTCACGGCCCCGCATGCACCGGAAGTGGTCCGGCCGGAGCAGCTGCCGGCCCGCCCCCTGCGGCCTTCGTCCAAACACCGTTCTCGCGCCACACACACTCCGACCCCTCGCGCCAGGCGCGCACGCCACGCGGGTTGACGACCTGGTGTCCGGTGTGCCGAATGCCCAGCATCCGGATGCCCCACGTCTCGAGGTCGAGCGTGGCGCCCTCTCCCAGCTGCATCGACTCGAACGGACTGGGGGCGGTGCCCAATCGCAACGGGCCCGGCACCGCCGCCAGATCACGCACCCCGATGTAGCCCGCCGAGGGCTCGTTCAGTGTGTCGTAGCCGAGGACGTGAGAGAGCCCGCGCAGACGCAGCGCAACCTGCGCGACCGCGTCCAGGTAGTGACGCTGCAGGAACTCTTGAACGGGTTCGCCATCGACCAGCGTGCGGGGAGCGAAATCGTTGCCGCCGAAGAACAACGTGAACATCGTCGCCGCCGCCAGCCGATTGCTGTTCGTCGGCCAGATCATGCGGGGCAGAGGGTCGCCGTTCTCCTGATGCAGGAACGCCGCGCCAGACGCATGCAGGTTCTGCAATTCGAAGCCGACAGCCTCCAGGGTCCAGCCCGGAGCGCCATCCCCGCCGCTGAAGCGGCTCCATACGTCCTGGTGTGGGTCGATGAAAAGGGACAGGCCGTGCTCGCCAGCCTTGCGCACGATGGCGACCAGATACTCGAGGTAGTCATGATCGTAGTGACCCGGACCGGCGTGTTCGATGGCCTCCCAGGTGGTGAGCAATCGAAGGAAGGTAAGGCCCCAACGCTTGAGGCGGCGAAAGTGCTCCTCCGCCTCCTCCAACGGGAATGGCCGCCCGATGAAAGACGCCTCCCGGTGGCTCAACAATCCATCACGGCGATACGTGGCGCCGTCGGGGACGAGCGGCACCTTCGAGCTGCCACCCAGGTTGACCCCGCGGAGGATCAGACGTCGTCCGTGGGCATCCCGGATCCAGGGACCTTCGGCTCGGTTCATCCCCCTCGCCTCTTGCCGGACTACGGTGCCGTGACGGGCTTCAGGATCGACCAACGGACCCCGCCGTTCTCCGTTCGGACCAGCGCAATCTCCTGTTCATTCCGCGCCACTGCCCACCCGTGCTGATCATCGACGAAGCTGAACTGCCCATCCCACGTCACGGCGTGGACGAACGACCAGGTCGCGCCCCCATCCACGGTCCGATAGATGTCGCGCCCGAGAGCCCACCCGCGCTGGTCATCCTGCCAGAGGAGCTCGCCCCCGGGGTAGTCCTGCAGGCTCCAGGTCTTGCCCCCATCGTCCGTTCGGTAGAGTGTATGCGGCCCATCGGCCACGTCCTCACCGGCAGGCGTCGGGGTTTCCAGATACTGACGGCAGGAGACGGCGAAGCTGCCTTCGCTCGCGGTCGGCAGTTGAAGGGAGTGCGCCGTGCACAGGTAAGGATAGGCGAACCCCTCCGGCAGCGAGTTCCGGGGCCGGGACGTCGAGCGGCGCCCACGTGAGGCCGCCATCCAGCGTGAATTCGAGGGTGATCCGGTCGATCAGGCCGGCGCAATCCCTCGCCATCCAGCCGACGGACGAGCCGGCGAACTCGAGGCCGGTCTTTGGGCAGCTCTGGACGGGCTGGTCCGAGAAGGGATCGAGCACCCGTGTCCAATTGACGCCGTCGTCCTGGCTGGTGTACAGCGCCACGTACTGATGATTCATGCCGGCCCCGAGACCCATCAACAGCCAGCCGAAACCCTGCGCGTTGAATCCGAGGGCAATCGGCTCAAAGAACTCCGCCGCGCCTGGAGGCTCAGCCCCGCGGCTGGGTTGCCAGTTCCTGCCGCCATCCTGTGTGCGCCACACAACGGCCGGCGCGTAGCCCTGATCGCCGAACACCCCCGTGTAGACCACCCAGGCATTCAGCTCGTCTACGAAATAGCCGAGGCCGCGTCGCGGCTGCTCCGGGTCCGCCACGGCCTCCGGAATCGTGACGTCGACCCAGGTCACGCCGCCGTCGGAGGTTCGGAGAACCCGGTCGAGGTCGTCGCCGGCACGACCGATCGCCCATCCGGCCGACAGGCTGACCATCTTGATCGACTGGATGGTCAGCGGCTCGCCCGCGTGCAAATGCACCATCGGCGCGGCCGCAGGTGTCGGGAAGTCGGGGGTCGGTGCTTGCGGCTCAACCGGTGTCGGCTCGATGGTTTCGGTCGGCGTATCTTTCGGGGCAGCGGTAGGCGGACGAGACGTCCCCGTCGGCTCGGGCAGGCTGGGCTGGGCCCTGCACGCCGCCAGCATGCTTACGATGATCAGCAGGCAACTCCCGCGCACAACCAGCCGGCGTACCATCCCTGCCTCCACCCTTCGCGATGGAATGATTCTATCCCCGCGTCTGCGGTCTGTCACGGCCGAGACGGAGGTGTCGGGCCAAGTGCCCGCTTGGCTGCCATGCACCTTCGGGCGTGGGCCATGATCGCCCCGCATGACCTTTCGAAAGCGCGACGGAACACGACCCCTGGGACTCGGCTTTCCACTCCTGCGGTGGCGCAAGAGCCCTGAGCTGCTTGTCTGCCTTTCCTTATCTGGCTTGGACCGCGGCCCGGGCCCCATCAGTGGGCCGAGTTCAATGGGTCGTTTGCCTGAGCTGAGTGCCTGCGCCAGACACATCCCGTGTGCATCCTGAGCGTCTGCGAACTGGCCACCCTGGCATGTTTCCTGCAATCGAGCAGTTCGCGACACAGGCCCAGCGGGGCAAGAACGGGCGCCCCTGTGGCCGGGAGAGGGTGGCGAGATGGTCCAAAAAAGCGTGAAGGACAGCCCACGCCCCCGGGTGACTGCCCGGGCGGGACCGCGGCAGCGGATCCTGATTGTAGAGGACGACGCCTACACCGTCGCTGCGCTGAAGAGCATCCTGGAACTGATGCTCGGGCAGCGTGATGTTTGGGTGGCGCAGGATGGTCACGAAGGGATCCGACTTGCGTACGAACACGCGCCGGATGTGATCCTGATGGACCTGGCTCTACCCAAGCTCGACGGCTGGGAGGTCACCCGGTCGCTCCGCAGCAATCCGCGATTCAAGCGTATCCCGATCCTTGCCGTCTCCGCTCATGCCATGGTCGGCGACCGCGAGAAGGCGTTGGCGGCGGGCTGCGACGACTACTTTCCGAAGCCGATCGAGGTTGACGAATTCATACGTTTCATGCGACCATACCTGGTTGCGCGGTGAGACCATGCTGCGCGCCGGGGGCGAGGGATGGGGATACTCTCAGCCTGGTGGAAGATCGTCACCAGCATTGGACCGGCGCGCCGGGCAGGCCGCCAGGGCGACCTGCTCTTCCGGTTCTACCTCATCAAGGCCCTGGACGACATCGGCGTCTTCGAGTTCCTCGCCGACTCCAGGGCCTACGGTGAGATCCTGGCCGACTTCGGCCTGACCGATAGCGAGTATACCCGCGAGGTCTTGGAGACACCTGGTGAACGACCGCGAAGGATGCTTCGGCCGCTGACGGAGCGCTACGTCCACCCCCAGGTGCACTTCCCGTCGCTCGATGAGGTCTTGCGCAAAGTCGATCCCCGACATTCCGGCCCTTCGCCTCGCTGGCCGGAGGGATGAAGGACAACATCCTCGATCGCCTGCACGAGGAACGGGTCGGCGATGGCCGAGCTCTTCGAGCGCGGCGAGTTCTCGCTGGTCGACCGCTTCAATGTGCTTCTTGGGACAGGCATCTATTCCAAGATGCGGCAGGGCGTATTCGCCGTCGCCAGTCGGGCGGAACTGGCCTCGCTGCACGGCAAACGCCTGCTGGACATCGGTTGCGGTAACGGCCGGGAAACGGCCGAGCTCTGGCTCAAGTTCGGAGGGGACATCCACATCACGGCCATTGATCCCGTACCCGGCATGATCGAGCATGCGGAGCAGTACTTCGAGGCGCTCCTCGACGAGATCGGGCCCAATCACCCGCCGGTCACCCGCGACAATCGCCCGACCTTCCGAGCTGGCGAGCGCCACGCAGCTGCCCTTCGAGGACAACATCTTCGACGCCTCCTTCTGGCTCCACGTTCTGCATTGGACTTCCGACCCAAGCCTGGCGGTGCGGGAGGCTGTTCGCGTGTGGTACGACCCGGCGGCCTGATCCTGGGCGCGCAGTCGTTCAAGCCCTATGCCAATCCGTACTTCAACCTCGTCATCCGCGGGCACCGCAACTCGTTTGGCTTCTTCTGGCGCGAGGAGTACCGCCGCTGGTTCCGGGAAGCAGGGGGTGGAGATCGAACTCGTGACACCGGCGGGCTTCATGTGCGCCCGGAATTGCAAGGACGCTCGCCAAGTCCCGGCGTCAGGGGAGTAAGCACCGATGAAATTCGACAACCCCTTCAATGCCCAATCTCCATACCTGACCGCCGAACGCACCCGTCGTGCGCGCATGATCGCCGCGGTCACCAGGATGGCGATGATCATCTCGCATCCCGCTGAACATCGTCGTGCTGGTTATGCTGGTCGTGGCGCTACTCGCCGCAGATGGTTATCCTGACCGTGCTCTGCCTGGCGATCTTCCCGGCGTGCTGGCTGACGCGTTATCTGGCGGCCGCGGGTCCATCGACATGGCAGCCTGGTACTTCATCATCTGGTTCCTTCTGATCGTCTTCCTGAACACTCTTCTGGTGCGCGGCCTGCACTCGCTCCTGGTGCCTGGCTTCTTTCTCCTCATCATCGCTGCCAACCTTTTCCTGGCACCGCCCTACCCGTATGCCATTGCCATCGCCGCCTCCGGGCTCTATCTGCTCTCTGAGGTTTTGCGTGCGCGGATCTGGGTGGGCGCCGAACTGGATCCTGCCAACTCAGAGACGTTTCTCGTATCGATCGTTGTGCTGGCCTTTATCTTCGTCGCATTCCTGAATCAGCTCATCACGGGTGACCTCAGACGCGCCCTGGACGATGCCACCCACGACTTGATGGAAGCGAACACGAAGTTGGCCCGGGCAAGCGAGATGAAGTCGCAGTTCACCGCGCGCACGAGCCATGAACTCCGCACGCCCCTGAGCTCCATCATCGCCTTCTCGGATCTGGCGTTGCGCGATTCCTACGGCCCGCTTACACCCAAGCTCCGTGACGCACTCACCTATGTCTTCAACGGGTCCCGCCATCTGAAGGACATCATCAACGACCTGCTCGACCTGTCGAAGATCGAGGCCGGCCAGATTGAGATCGCCGACGAGGAAGTTTCTTTGCCCCAGCTAGTAGAGACCGTCAAGGCCGGCGCCGAGGAAATCGCCAAGGAGAAGGGCCTACACTGGTCGATCCACATCTCTCCGGAGATGCCCTCCGCGCTCCGCGGTGACTCCAGTCGGTTGGCGCAGATCCTCGTGAACCTCGCCGGGAATGCAGTGAAGTTCACCGAGGCCGGTTCGGTCGATGTCGGGATCGAACGGGTCGCCGACAACCGCTGGCGGATGGCCGTACGGGACACGGGGCCGGGCATCCCTGAGGATCAGTTCGAGTCGATCTTTGAGGCCTACAGGCAACTCAACGGGACCGCATCGTCGTCCAAAGTCAAAGGCACCGGACTCGGCCTGGCGATCACCCGTCACCTCGTCCGGCTGATGGGCGGCTCGATCCGCGTCGAGAGCACGCTCGGCAGAGGGATCGACCTTCTCCGTGGAGCTTCCGCTTCGGCCCGCAGGTGCGGCGGCCTAGACCCAGGCTCGTCCCACTTTGTGCTCCGCTGTTTTTCACGGCCGGCTCGGATGAGCCGGCCGCTGTATTCCAGGGTCCACGCCACGCGGAAGTGCGGCCCCCTCCCCGCTCGAGGAAACCGGCATGAGACTTGCCCTGTCGAATCCCCGGCCTATCCCCACGGATCGGGATCATCGTTCGGCGATTATCTCGTGTGACTTATCTCCCTCTCAGAACGACAGGCTGGGTGTGGTAGCATTGGCTTTGGACCCCTTGCCAATCGTCAGAGCGCTCCGATTTTGACATCCCGCCCCGAGAACAAACGAGAACGGCTTGCCACAGCGGCGCCCGACCGGCAGCCGCTGGTCGCACTCCGCGACGTAGCCAAGGTCTATCCCACTCCGGACGGCGGCTTCCCGGCGCTGCGCGGCGTCAGCGCCGAAGTCTTCCCGGGTGAGTTCGTCGGCGTCATCGGCAAGTCGGGCGCGGGCAAGTCCACCCTGCTCAACATGATCACCGGCGTCGATCACCTGACCTCCGGCCAGGTCGTCGTCCAGGCCAACGGCCACGCCGTCTCCATCCACGACCTGAGCGAGAGCGACCTGGCGTTGTTCCGCGGGCGCACCATCGGCGTCGTTCACCAATCCTTCCAACTCCTGTCGATGCTGACGCTGCTCGAGAACGTCATGCTCCCGATGGACCTGACCGGGCGCTACCAGCGCCGGCAGAGCCGGGAGCAGGCGTTCGAGCTGCTGCGGCTTGTCGAACTCGAAGAGCACGCGCACAAGCTCCCGAGCTCCATCTCGGGGGGTCAACAGCAGCGCGTCGCCATCGCCCGGTCCCTGGCCAACGACCCACCGCTGCTGGTTGCCGACGAGCCGACCGGCAGCCTGGACTCGGTCACCGCCGAGACCGTCTTCGACCTGTTCGAGAGCCTGGTCGCCCAGGGGCGGACGATCGTGATGGTCACGCACGATCACGGGTTGGCGCCGCGCTTCAGCCGCCGGTTGTACCTGGCGGATGGGGAATTCGTCCCCGGGACGCCCCCCGTCCTCGCACCTGCAACTCCATCCCGCCGCAAAGCCCGCCGATGACGCTCCCGGAGACTTCTGCCCTCACCCCGATGATCGAGCTGCGTCGGGTGGTCAAGACCTTCTCCAATGCCGCCGGCTCATTCGACGCGCTGCGCGGCATCGACCTGAGGCTCATGCCCGGCGAGTTCGTGTCCATCGTCGGTCGATCGGGCAGCGGCAAGTCCACCCTGCTGAACATGATCACCGGCATCGACTTCCCCACCTCCGGCGATGTGCTCGTGGGCGGGGCCGAAATCTATCGCCTGAGCGAAAGCCAGCGCGCCTTGTGGCGCGGGCGCAACGTCGGCATCGTCTTCCAGTTCTTCCAGCTGCTGCCGATGCTGACCCTGCTCGAGAACGTCATGCTGCCCATGGACTACGTCGGCGCCTATGCGTTTGACGAGCGCCCGGTGCGCGCCCGAAGTCTGCTCGAGAGCGTCGGCTTGCACGGCCACGTCCACAGCCTGCCGGCGGCGGTCTCGATTGGCCAGCAGCAATGTGCCGCCATCGCCCGAGCACTGGCGACCGACCCTCCCCTCCTCGTCGCCGACGAACCGACCGGGAACCTGGATTCGCGTTCCGCAGCGGTGATCATCGACCTGTTCGACGGCCTGGCTTCCCAGGGCAAGACCATCGCCATGGTGACCCACGATCCGTCGCTCACCGAGCGCACGTCGCGCACGGTCATCATCTCCGATGGCGAGCTGGTGAACGAGACGATCGCCCGCGCCTTCCCCCACCTCGGCCACCGCCAGATGCTGGAAGTCACCCGTAAGGTCGAGCGGCTTTCCTACCAGCCGAATGCCACGATCGTGCGTCAGGGCGACAGCATCGGATCCCTGTTCGTGATCGAGCGCGGCTGTGTCGAAGTGGTCCTGATCGGACGGCGCCGGGGCGATGTCACCATTGCCCGGCTTTGCCCGGGAGACTACTTCGGCGAGATCGAGCTGCTGCGCGGCGGGAAATCGATCGCCAGCATCCGCGCCGCACCCGATGGCCCCGTCGACCTGCTCACCCTGCGCCCTGAGCCCTTCCACCAATTGCTGGCCAATTCACCGCTCACGGCGGACTCGCTGGCAGACACGGTCGAGGCGCGCCTGAGCGAGAACAGGGCCGTCGATCGGCGGCGCGTCCGGCGGCCCGAGGGTCGGCGATGAACCTTCGCCCCCGCTGGCGGAAGGTCCTGCATGACCTGGTCGATAGCCGGCTGCGCACCGCGCTGGTCGTCGTATCGATCGCCGTGGGCGTGTTGTCGATCGGCGTGATCGCCGGCACGTACGTCATCATCTCTCAGGACATGAGCGCTTCGTACTCCGCCAACAACCCGATGAACATCGAGCTTCGCGCTTCAGATTTCAACTCCACCGTGGTCGACAACCTGGCCGGGGCGGACGGCGTGCGCCAGGCCGAGGGACGCCGCGTATTCAGCGCACGCGTCCGCCTGCCCGGAACGTCCGTATGGAAGGTCCTCGACCTGGTCGCAGTCGACGACTTCGAGGCGCAGCGCATCAATCGCCTCACGGTCCTCGAGGGCGCCGGCGCTGCCGTCAAGAAGGAGATCCTGCTGGAGCGCAAGGCACTCGGGGAACTCGGGGTCAGCGTCGGCAGCGAACTCGAGGTTCAGCTTCAGGATGGCGGCGTCCGATCGCTGCACATCGCGGGCATCGTTCAGGACCAGACCACCGGCGCCGGGGACTTCCTTTCTCCACCCTTCGCATTCATTCACACCGACAGCCTCCCCTACCTTCGCCAGCCGCAGGCCTTCAACCGCCTGTACATTACACTGGTCGAAGGGGGCGACGATGAGGCCCACCTGCGCCAGAGCACGGGTGAGCTCAAGGACCGCATGCAGGCCAACGGCGTCACCGTGGTCCGCACGCGCACGGCGTTCAGTCACGAGCATCCGATGTCCTCGACGGTCCAGGCCATCCTCGGCATTCTCGGCGCGCTGGGGGTCCTGATCCTGTTCCTGAGCAGCTCTTTGATCGCCAACACGCTCAGCGCCCTGCTCAGCCAGCACCTGCGGCCGATCGGGGTCATGAAGCTGGTCGGCGGCCGCCGCCAGCAGATCTTTACCCTCTACATCGTCCTCATCCTGGCCTATTGTCTGATCGCACTGGCGATCGCTATCCCGCTCGGTGCCCAGGGCGCCTACGCGCTGGCCGCCTTCATCGCCGGCAAGATGAACTTCAACCTGCTCGGTTACCGGCTCGTGCCGCTGGCGCTTGGGATCCAGGTTATCGTCGGGCTGGCCGTACCGATCCTCGTCGGGCTGGCGCCGGTTCTCAATGGTTCACGCATCTCCGTCCAGCGCGCCCTGTCCAACGACCTCACGCTCGACCCTGCGACCGCGAAGCCGTCCCCCGTCTCGGCCCGGCCCACCCTTCAGGCACGTCTCGCCGGAGCCCTCGCCCGCCGCGGCATCCATCTCCCACGCCCGCTGCTGATGTCCATTCGCAATACTTTCCGGCGCAAGCGGCGGCTGGCGCTGACGCTGTTCACCCTCACCATGGGCGGCGCCATCTTCATCGCCGTGTTCAACGTGCGCGTCAGCTTGCATGAGTACATCGGCGAGATCGGCAAGTACTTTCTGGCCGACGTGACCATCGACTTCGACCGTGCTTACCGGTTGAGCGAGATCGAGATGGTCGCGCGCCAGGTGCCGGGCGTGGCGGATGTCGAGGGCTGGGCCTTCGCCGGCGCCGAGGTGCTCTTCCCGGACGACTCCGTCGCCGAGAACTTGACCATCCTGGCGCCCCCCGCCGAACTCGAAGCTGGTCTCCCCCATCCTCGTTGCCGGCCGGTGGCTGAAGCCCGGCGATCGTCGCGGCATCGCCGTCAGCGAATCGATCCTCGAGCAGTTCCCCGGACTCAGCCCGGGAGACAGCCTCCGCCTGAAGATCAACGGCGAAATCGAGCCCTGGGAAGTCGTCGGCCTGTTCAAGTTCACCGACCAGGAAGGAACGTTCGCGTACGGGACGTACGAATCCATCTCCGTGCTGACCGGCATCCCCAATCGTTCGTCGTCGTACCGCGTGGTGACCTGGACCACGCCCCCGCCCGGCAGGAGGCGATGAGCGAGCTGCTCGATGCGCACTTCCGCGCGCAAGGCTACAAGGTCCGGGAGACGCGCACCGGTCTGTCCACCTTGCGGACGGCCTCGGAAAGCCTGGATATCCTGGTGACCTTCCTGTTGATCATGGCGCTGCTCACCGCCTCGGTGGGCAGCATGGGGCTGGCCGGCGCCATGGGCATGAATGTGCTCGAGCGGACGCGCGAGATCGGGATCATGCGCTCCATCGGCGCCACCGACCGCGAGATCCTTCGCCTGGTCGTCGTCGAAGGCGTGGTCATCGGCGGCCTGTCCTGGATCCTGGCCGTCCTGCTCTCTTTCCCGATCACGGTTCTGCTCTCATCGATCCTCAGCCTGGCGATCTTTCGCTCGCCGATCGACGTCAAGTTCACGCTGGAGGGCTTTGGGTTGTGGCTGCTCATCGTCCTGGCGCTCTCCGGCGTGGCAAGCGTCCTGCCTGCCGCGCAGCGCGGCGCGGTTGACCATCCGCGAAGTGCTCGCCTATGAGTAGCGCAGCCGTGTCCCGAGCTGCGCGGCTATGGAGTTCCCGATGAAGACCTGCTTCCGACTACTTCTTCCACTGCTGGGAGCCGCCCTGCTCGCAGGCTGCGGCGCCGCCACCCCCACCCCGTCGGCCGACACTCTGCCGCCCACACCGGAGGCGATCGTCATCGCCGAAGGCAACCTCGTCCCGGCCCGGTCCGAGGCACTTGCCTTCCCGTCCCGCGGCCGGATCGACGAGATCCTGGTGGAAGAAGGTGACCCGGTGACCCAGGGCCAGGTCCTGATGCGTCTCGGTGACCGGCAGCCTGCCGAAGCCGCCGTCGCCGCCGCGGAACTGGAACTCACCGCCGCCCGGCAGGGCGCCGAAGCGCTCGACCGCACGGCCCCCCTGGCGCACGCGCAGGCCTGGCAGGCTTACCTGGCCGCGCAGAAGAAGCGCGCCCAGGCTCAGCGTGCGTGGGAACAGCTCGACCTCGATGCCCTCGATCGTGAAATCGAGGATGCGCAGGCCAGGCTCGAGGACCGCCGGGAGGACCTGAAGGACGCGCAGCAGGAGTTCGACAAGTACAAGGATCTGGCGGAGGACAACGCCTCGCGCACCAATGCCGAAGACCGCCTGGAGCAGGCAGGGGAGGATCTCAACGAGGCATCTCGCCGGCTCGATGAGACACGCGCGGGCGACCGCGACGGCGTCCGGGCGGCGCTTGATCTCGCCCAGGCTCAGGAAGCCGAAGCGCGCCACGCCTTCGAGAACAGCCAGGACGGCGCCGACAAGGATCAGGCCGCCCTGGCAGCAGCCCGGCTGGCGAATGCCGATGCCCAACTCGCCGCCGCCCAGGCGGCGCTCGGATCGGTTCGACTTGAGGGCGCCCTTCGATGGTGTGGTGGTTGACCTGCCGGCCGAGCTCCAGCAGAGCGTTGGCCCAGAGACGTCAGTCGCTTTGCTGGCCGATACCGGCGCCTGGACGATTGACACGACCGACCTGACGGAACTCGAGGTAGTCAAGATCGCCGTGGGCGACGCCGTGATCCTTCGAGCCGATGCGCTGCCCGGCGAGGTCTTCGCCGGGACGGTGATGGAGATCGGTGCTGCACCCAGGCTGCAGGGCGGTGACGTACTCTACACAGTGCGCATTCTGCCGGCAGGGATCGACCCGCGTTGGCGCTGGGGGATGACGTTCGAGGTCACCTGGACATCGGCCGACGAGTAGCCGAACCCTTCGCGTCCTTGTCCGCCAAAGACGCCCCTTCGGGGGCGTCTTCTGTTATGCCGCCAAGCCGTGCGACTCTGCAGTGCGACAATCCCCGGCGATGGAGCGGTGCACGATAGACGAGGCGGTGCGTCGGGCGGCCGAGATGACGGCGACGCAGCTTCGAGCGGTATCATCCCAGGCCAATCGCGTCCGAGCTCTCGCCTGGTCGGCTGCTCCGTACGCACGGCCAGAACGCGGGAGTGCAATCCTACGGGGGAGCCGGTGTCGACGTCGCTCGGGGTGTGGGCGGCCAGCGGATCAGGATCCACTCCGTGTAGCCGTGCTTCTCGGCGGTGTAGATCCGCCCGCTGGAGGCTGCATGCACCCCGCCTCATCCTGGAGCACCGCCGGGGGCTCCCACGGGTTGATGGCCAAGGAGATCATCTGCCCGTCCTGGCACACTTCCGCCTCGATCAGGTAGCCGCGGTTGTCATCGAGGCTCATGGAGATCAGGTCCCACCAGACGGTGACCTCGTCGCCGCTTCGCGAGGCGCTCACGTTCTGCGGCGGGTAGTAGAACTCGGTGTACGGCAGCAGCGTCCTAGACCTGCGGCAGGCTGAAGCACATCGCCGGTCAGTTCGAGCAAGGAGGTCTTCACCCAGCAGTAGTCGACGTAGGTCCACGGGTCGACGTACACCCACGAACCGTCCTGGTTGCGTCCGAGGACCGTCACCCGGTTCGCTGGATACAGTCCCCACTCGTACAGGTAGGCGGCGCCCGGACCATAGCGGCAGTTGGCCTGCTCGAGCACCCGCCCGCGGATCTCGGGAGTTGCCGTCGGTGTCGGCGTATTCGCAGGCGTCTGCGTGATCGTCGGCGTGTACTCGGGAGTCGGCGTCTCCGTCGGCGCCGCGGTCGGTGTCTGGCTCGGCGTCCGAGAAGGCGTACTCGTCGGGGAAGCCGTGGCCGTCAGCGTGATCGTGGGAGTTGAAGTCGGCGCGGGGGTCGGAGTCGGTCTGCCCGCCCAGACGATGCCCAACCCGAAGCCGGCTGCCAGACAGGCGAGACCCACCACGGGAAGTGCGAGGAGTGTACGCCGCATGCCTCCGATTCTTCACGCGATCCATGCTCGGCGCAAGACATTCGAGGGGGGACCTCGGTACCGGGCCAAATCCGATTGTGGCGCTCCGAGCAACAGGGGCGTGCTATGCTTGCAGGAACCACAGACCCACATGGAGGTGAGAGGATGGCGGACGTAATCGACTACAAGATCTACGGCGACGATCTGCAGATGGTGGAGATTGAGCTGGATCCCGGCGAGGCCGTTCGCGCCGAGGTCGGCACCATGACCTATCTCGAAGACGGGATCGAGATGGCCACGTCCACCGGAGGCGGACTGCTGAAAGGCCTTTCGCGCGCCTTCACCGGCAAGTCGTTCTTCATTACCTCCTTCACCAACAACGCCGGCGTCAAGCGCCATGCGGCCTTCGCCGCCCCCTACCCCGGGAAGATCATCCCGCTCGATCTGACGGCGGTCGGTGGCACGTTCCTGTGCCAGAAGGATGCCTTCCTGTGCGCGGCGAGCGGGATCGAGGTCGAGATCGCCTTCACCAAGCGTCTCGGCGCCGGGATCTTCGGCGGCGAGGGATTCATCCTGCAGCGGCTGAAGGGCGATGGGTTGGTCTTCCTCCACGCCGGCGGAACGATCCTGGAGAGGACGCTGGCCGCCAATGAGACGCTTCGAGTCGATACCGGCTGCCTGGTGGCCTTCGCCCCGACGGTCGACTACGACATCCAGTTCATCGGCGGGTTCAAGAATGTGCTCTTCGGCGGCGAAGGATTGTTCTTTGCCAAGATGACCGGCCCGGGCAAGGTCTACCTGCAGAGCCTTCCGTTTTCGCGCCTGGCCGACCGGATCCTGGCCGCGGCGCGCTTCGGCCGGACCGACGAACGCAAGGGCGTCGCCGGTGTGGGCGGGGATATCCTGGGCAACCTGCTGAGCGGACGCTAGCCTCCCCTAGGCGTCCGCCTCGCCGATCTAACGCCGATGCGCAAGGGCGGGTGCTGCCCGCCGCCTTTCGCTGGAGTAGGATGACGGCCTACCTGCGTCTCGCGCAGCCGGTGACGCAGCCTCTGCGGCGTCAACCTCGGGCGCGCGGTTGGGAAAGCGTCGCGGCCGGGGGAACACAAAGGGCGGCCCGAGGATCGGGCCGCCCTGTCTATTCCTGGGTCTCAACGATCAGCGCGTGATCGCCTTCCAGCGGGCGAGGGAGGACTGGCCGCGGCTGGCGTTCTTGATCAACGCTCGCGCCGATGGCTTGGCCCAATCCGGCGACGGCACATCGTAGTCGAAGCCCGCCAGCCGGACACGTTCCACCGGCCTCCCCAGACGGAATTCGATGCGCGCGACCAGCGGCTCATCCTCGGGCGTCACGAGCGTCCAGGCGATCCCATCGGCATCCTGGCGCGCCGTCCGTCCGACGCGGTGGACGTAGTCGTCGGCTTCGTCGGGAACATCGAAGTTGACCACGTGCGAAATGCCGTCGATGTCCAGACCGCGGGCGGCGATGTTGGTCGCCACCAGCACCGCGGCCTTGCCCGAGCGGAACTGCTCCAGCGCCAGCAGCCTTTCCTTCTGATTGAAATCGCCGTGCATCTCGACCACGGCGAAGCCGGCCTCATCGAGCCTGCGCGTCACGACGTCGGCTTCCTGCTTGGTGCGTGTGAATACCGAGCGCGCTGTCGACGCCCTCGCCCTTGAGCAGCGCCGCCAACAGGGATGTCTTGAGGTGGAGCGGGACCGGGTAGAGGCGCTGGGCGATGGTCACCGGAGGGCGGGAGGTCGTGTCGACCTCGATGCGCACCGGGTTCTTCATGTAGCGGTAGCCCATGCCCTGGATCGTCGGCGGCATGGTAGCCGAGAAGAGCAGCGTCTGTCGATCGGCAGGCATCCGCCGGATCAGATCGTCGATGTCGGGCAGGAATCCCATGTCCAGCATGCGGTCGGCTTCGTCGAGCACCAGCACCTCGACCGCCTCGAAGCTGACTGCCCGGCGGTTCGCCAGATCCAGGAGTCGTCCGGGTGTGGCGATCAGGACGTCGACGCCCTTGCGCAACACATCGACCTGCTTGCCCAGCGGTGAGCCCCCGTAGACGACGAGCGTGCGCAGCGTCGTAAACCGGGCGACGCGGTCGGCCTCTCCGGCGATCTGAATCGCCAGCTCGCGCGTCGGTGCCAGCACAACCACTCGCGGGTCGCGGCGTGCCGTGCCCTTGAGCAGGCGGTCCAAGGCCGGTAGCAGGAAGGCGACGGTCTTGCCTGTCCCGGTCTGTGCCGTGCCGAGCACGTCTCGCCCCTCCATTGCGGGGGGGATGGCCTGAGTTTGGATGGGGGTGGGAGCTTCGAAATCGAGCTCTGCGATCGCGCGGGCAAGCGGCGCGCTTACGTTGAAATCGGTGAACTGCATATCGTATTGAACCTTGTTCCTTCGATCGGCACGAAAACACCGCTCCCCAAGGAGCGGTGCCGCCCGATCCAGTAGATTGGGTAACATTCTACTCCGACTAGGCCGGATTGTCAATCGCTTTGCGACACTTGTGCAATTGCGGGCATCGGGGTCGAACGTCGGTACTCCGCGCGCTTCCCCACCTGCCATGAACAGGCAGAGTCCTGCCCGCGAGGGTGCGAATGCCGAGATCGGGGATGCTCAGTATCCCGACTTCCGAAGCCCGCTCGGCTTCGGAAGTCGGTCGTAGGACTAATGGTGCTCGGCTGCCTGGGCCTCCGCCTTGGTCTTGTGGATCGTTCCGTCGGGATGATTCGGCGGGCTGTAGATGGTGTACAGCTGCAGCGGCTTGGCGGAGGATGCGTTGATTACGTTGTGGTGCGTCCCGGCCGGGACGAGGACCGCCTCGCCTGCTTCAACGGTGTGCTTCTCGGTGCCGTTGAAGACGAACGTCGCCGAACCCAGTTCGATGCGGAAGAACTGATCGACGTCGGGGTGGACTTCATTGCCAATCTCCTCCCCGCCCTGCAAGCACATCACAACCAACTGCGCGTGCTTACCGGTGAACAGCACCTTCCGGAAATACTTGTTCTTCTCCGTTTCTTTCTCGATCGGGCCAACGTAACCGGTCATGTTCCCTCCTGTTCGTTCTGCCTGTAGCACCGGCACCCGGTGCAGGACTTCGTTGGTTTCCCGCTCCGCTCGTTCGCCCCCCCGGCAGGATATCCGGGCCCATCAGGCCGCATCAATCGCCATGCCGATCCTATCCCATCACACCCTCCTGCCAATTGTCCGGAGCTCACCGCCCGACGCTGGCAAAGCGCGCAGCGCATCGGTCAAGCTTGCACGGTGGGCGGGCTCCTCGAACCAGTGTGCGAAGGCGATGCTGTGGCGCAGGTAGATCAGGTACTCCTGTGGATCGACGGGTTTCCTGAGGTAGTCCCTGAGCCCCCAGTATAGGACGTAAAGGTTCCCGGCACTGATCAGGTGCGGGAGGATTTCGAGTTCGGCGGCGGACAACGGTGTGATCTCCGCCCTTTCGATCAGGCGTCGCTGGTACCCCTCGAGGAAGGCACGTGTGGCTCCAAGCCGCACGCGGCCATCCGTCCCCCTTTGCCAGGACACACAGAAGTACCACACGGCCAGCCCGACATCGAAGGCGCGCAGATCGACTTTAGCCCAGTCGAAGTCCACCAGACCGGAGATCTCGTTCCCCATGAATTTGAGGTTGCCCGGGTGGTAGTCCGAGTGGACGATCACTTCCGGCAGCCGACCGGCGGCACGAGCCAGGACGCGCGCAACTTCCTCAAGACCTTACGCGTATGGTCCCGTCGTGGAGCGCGGCGAACCGATCGAAGGTCGTAGTGCCCGACCGAGCGAGGCACTCCGCCCAGGCGCCTCCGATCACAGGTCAACAGCTCCGTGATCTTGGGTTCGGCCCTTCGACCGGGTGCCTTCAGGGATGCGACGTCGCTATGGAACTGCGCCAGCAGCCTCCCTGCGCCGCGCAGCTCGTGAGCTGTGCAGCGCGGATCAACCCAGGTGTAGCGATCCTCTCCCGGAAGGTAATCGAAGACGGCGTAGAACGTACCCTCGCCGGACGGGGAGCCGACCCGGAGATAGCTGGCACCGCTTCGCGTCCGGTGCACGCGCGCCACCGGGCAGGAGCCGCGCGCCGTCAGGTGATCGATGAGTGCGTGCTCGAAGACGATCTCCTCCGGCCGAATGCCGGCTTTATAGCGCCGAAGGAAGAACCGCTTCGGAGCCCCACCCTTCTCCAGGTCGATGACGAACGAGGTGTTGACCGTGCCGCGCTCGTCCCGCTCGCTCTTGAGCAGGGTCCCGAGGTCATAGTGGCCCAGGACTTCTCGAAGTTCGTTGGCTGAGTCCGTCGTCATCTCTCCCACTTCCGAACGGTTGATGTCGTCTCACACGTCCCCGTCGACTCGCTAGCAGGGGCTTCCACAGACGGGCAACAGGGCGAGATCGGGGCCGGACCAGCCATGCACCGGAACCAAGGGCAGCAGGCGCGAGGCCTAGAACTGGGTCACGGCCTCCAAGGCCGTAGCCGGGTACACCTGTCCGGGAACCGGTGGCATCGGGTTGTACACCCAGTCCACGTCCAGAAGGCCGACGCGCACCCCTCCACGCCGCTGGATCCCGCGGTACACACCCCGCAGCAGGACATCTTCCATGGTCAGCGCCAACCCGAATGCGGCCAGGCTTGTCCCTTCGGGAATGACTTCAAGTTCTTCGGAGTAAACCGAAGTCGAGAAAGCCAGTTGCCAGGCGTTGAGGCACTGCGTCTGGACGGCTGGGATGATCACCGGGTAGCCGTCTTCGCCCACATAGGCCAGAAATTTCAGGTTGTCGAGCTTGTTGAGGAATGCGCGCGTCCACGCGTTGAAGATCTCGGCGCCCTCCGAGCGACGCGCCAGCGTCCGAGCCATCATCGTCTGCACGGCGGCGAGAACGATCCGATTCATGGGCAGCGGCAGACGGCCGGTGTGCCCGACCAGGTCCAGGTAGTAGACGGTGTGCACTCCGAAGTAGGCGTTGTAGCGGAACATCGGGACGTTGTTGTAGTAGTCGAACTCCGCCCCATGACGCTGCGCATGCGTGAAAGATGCCGTCCCGCGCCACAGCCTTCGATCCAGCCCCATGATCATGAACCCGGCGCGCGGGTTGGTCCGCAGGTTGTGCTTCGAATGTCCTTCCGTGAACTGTCCGAACGACAGCTGCTTCGCCCCGCACGCCATCAGCGTGGAGAGCATCGTCACATGCGGCAGGCCCTCGGGTGTGATCGTTGCCAGCAGGCCGATCTTGAGCGCCGGCCGGGTAGCTTGGAGGTCCTCGTCGGAGAAAGAGCGAACGGTCATGGGCTTCATGATTCACTCCTGGGGCACTTGCGTGCCGAGGACGGCTCCGGTGGCGAGGATCTCGGCGTGGAGCCCGCTGGCGCGCGCCGTCGCCAGGCAGGCGGCGACTTCGGACGACGTCATCAACGGGGTGTCGGCGTACGCCCATTCCACCCCCAACCGACGGTACTGATCCCGGCACAGGTTGTTGAATGCGCACAGCTCCCAGCGCGTGACGCGGCCTGGCAGGTGGTCGGCCAGATGGCGACCGATGGCAGACAGGTTCTCGTCCCCGGCGGTCGCGCCGGGGATCAGCGGCGTGCGGATCCAAACCTCGATCGCCCGTCCCGAGGCGTCGCGAAAGTCCCGCACCCGCGCCAGGTTCTCAAGGATGCGAGCATTCGGCGCTCCAGTCAGCAGCCGGTGGGTCTCCGGGTCGAGCAGTTTGAGATCGAAGAGGACCAGATCGGTCGCGGGGAGCAGGCGCTCCAGTGTATCTGGGGGGCAGAACCCGCAGGTATCGAGAGCTGTGTGGATGCCGGCGGTGCGCAGACCCAGCAGCACGGCCTCGGCGAAATCGGGCTGCAGCGTCGGCTCGCCGCCCGACAGCGTCACCCCTCCCCCGGAGGCGTCGAAGTATGCGCGATCCTTCAGCAGTTCCGTCACCAGTGCGTCTGGCGAGAACATTCTCCCCATCGCTTCCGAGCGCGCCACCCGGGCATGCCCGCGCACAATCGCCGCATGCCTGGCAGCGGGCGCGATCGACGATCAGTCCGGTGTCCGTCATCCGAAGACAGCCATTGCGGCAGGCGTCCACGCACGATCGGCATCCCAGACAGCGCTCGGCGAACCACTGGGTTTGAAGTCCCCCGGAGATCGCCTCCGGATTGTGGCACCAGGCGCACGAGAGCGGACAGCCTTTTGAAGAACACCGTCGTACGGATCCCCGGGCCGTCTTCAGTCGAAAGGCGTTGAAGCTCGAGGACGCGTCCGCGAATCATCGCATCTGGTGGCTCTCGCGAGCAATGATCTCGTTCTGCAGCTCGCGGCCGATGGTCGTGAAGTAGGCGTTGTAGCCGGTCACGCGCACGAGCAGGTGTCGGTACTCCTCCGGATGCTGCTGTGCCTCGCGCAGCATCTCGGAATTCAGCAGGTTGATCTGAAGCGCGCTGCCGCCGTTCTCGGCGTAGCCCCTCAGGAAGGCCTTGAACTTCTGGCGGTGCTCGGCGTCACGGAGCATCGAGGGGTTGAAGGTCATCGTGTGACTGCCGCCATTCGGCAGCAAGTTCAGGTAGCCTTCCCAGTCGCCGCGCCCGTCCGCCGCTTTGCCTCCCAGCACCTTCCCCACCGAGTTGGCATTCGCCGTCGGGCCATGGATGTCCGCCCCGTTGGAGGGGCACAATGCGTTCGAGAGGAACTTGCCCCGGGGCCGACCGTCCGGGCTGGCCGGGAGGATGGAGCTGTCGGAAACCCAGTAGTTCCAGCTCAGCATCCCGGGCCGGAACTGCCGGCCGGTCGAGCGCGTTCGATAACGCCAGGTTTCGTCCGTCCACAGCTCCATCACGCGGTGGGCGAGCGCGTCGGCCTCGTCGTCATCCCGGCCGTACTTCGGGGCCCTGTGCACGGCCCGTGCCTGGAGCACTTCGTGTCCCACCCAGTTGCCGCGCAGTGCCTGGATCAGCTCCGCCATCGTGCACGCCTTCTCATCGAACACCAGGTACTTCACTGCCAGCAGCGAGTCGACGGTCGTGGCGTAGGTCACCGCTTCGATCGTCACATACCCCAGCTCCGCCCCACCCTGTGTGATGTCCAGCCCCTTCTGCCGCGCAGCCCCGTACGAGGCAAGACACGTAGGGCGTGGGCGCGTATTCCGCCCGCAGGCTTTCCGATTGCTCGTACAGCGCGACGATGCGTCGAACGATCTCGCGCGTCTGGGCCGCGTAGGCCCCCCAGAATTCATCCCACGTCTGGAATCGCGTCGGATCGCCTGTCCCCGCCCCCCAGCGCCGACGCGCTTCGGTCTTGCCGGTCATCGGATCGGTGTACGGAACCAGGTCGTACCCGCCGGTCAGCGCCAGCTCGACTGCCTTGAGCAGGTTCAGGTTGGCATCCACCGTGCCGGATCGGTCGTTGCCCACCATTGTGTTTTCCAGGCAGCCCACCGGTGCGTACTCATGGACGTTGCCCGCGTGGATCAGCGCCCCGGCGCCCGAACGCCGGGCCTGCAGCATCATCCCGGCCATCGATCGCTCATCGAAATTGAGCAGGAACGGCGAGCCCTGGCTGGAGGCGATCATGTCGACAAGGCGGTCTAGCAAAGGGTCCGGCGAGCCGCGGTGCAACCGGACGTTGGGCTTGGGCTCCAGGATGGGCGACATTTCGTCGATCACGTCGAGGATGGCCCCGGTCAGGTCATTCGTCATGTCTCGGCCGCCGGGCCCCAGTCCGGAAAGCGTCAACAGCTGCCCGTAGCCGGCGGTGATCCCCTGATGGCCGCCGGTGCGGATCATCCCGTCGTACGCCGTGTTGCAGTGCAGCCAGAAGCACTTGAGGATCTCCTTCCCGAACTCCCGGTCCATGCCCTCGGCCAGGGACGCTTCCCAAGCCGGGAGCAAATACTGGTCGATGCGGCCAAACGAATCGCCCGGCCCAGGGTAGTTCTCGTCGGCCATGACCAGCATGTGCGTCAGCCATAGGGATTGGATCGCCTCCCAGAAGGTGCGCGCCGGCTCCCACGGCACGCGCCGCAAGTTGTCGGCCATGTTCTCTAGTTCCTGACGCCGCAGCAGGTCGCCCTCGTCCCGGGCCAGGCGCGTGCACTCCCGGCTGTACTCCGCCGCAAGATCGCGCGGCATCGTCGCCGCGGTCATCATCGCCCGCAGCTGCCCGCCACGGATGCCGCGTCTCTCCGCATCGGGGAGTGCCGCCAGCTCCGCCTCGAGCTCAGCAAAGACCGCCTTCCACCCATGCTGGACGATGCGTCCGTAGTCGGGGATCAAGTGGCCGGACGTCGCTCCGGCATTGCCGTACCCGTGGTTGTGGAACCACAACATAGCCGCCCGGCTGCCCCGCGATCCGTAGACGCGCCGATCCCGCGCTCGCGTCTCCGCGCGCGTCAGGCAAGCCGACGTCTGAATGTTAAACCGACCTCCGGCCACCAGGTCTCCCGGCAGGACCTCCCGGGGGAGGCGGCGGACCATAACCTCGCGGTTGAACCACGCCCGTCGTTCAGGGAGCGTCCACGTCCAGAACTCCGGATGAAGCTCGACGCGCCGAGCCACCTGCTGGAATGCCGACCGGAAGGTTTGAAGGAAGGCATAGGTCTCGGGGACGATGTAGAAAGTGAGTTCGTTGAACTGGAAATCCCACGGCGTTCCCGTGGTCCAGGAGGTGTACTCGTTGTTCCAGGAGCGCCCCAATCCCTGGAAATAGTAGTCGCGCAGCCAGGCTATTCGCGGCGAGAGATGGCTGGGGGCCTTGATCGTGTAGCGGGGTTTGTCCAGGGTCAGGGTCTGGGTGGTCATGGTCTGGCTCCTCCCAGGTGGTCCATGTCTTCGACCACTCCGGACGGCGCCGCCAGCAGGCGGCGATTCGATAGGAACTTGAGGCGCGTGTCTGCCGGGTTGACTGAGTGATCGTGCGCTGCCTCAGCAGATTCTACGCGAAACGGTTCTCGACATGCGCACGGTCAAGGGGCCGGTGCATGCCCGCGATGGGGTGCACCCTCTGATTGGGTGGCCCGCAGCCGCAGGTGCCAGCCTGAGCGATCAGGTCGCCGGAGTTGGTCGGAGAGTAGCGCGGCATGCTTTGCCCTTGCGGCTCGTTGTGCGGGCCGAGGCCGCATGGCCACGGGCACTTCCGTCGGGACGCCCGACGGAGCGGACC
This sequence comes from uncultured Chloroflexia bacterium, assembly GCA_963743255.1. Taxonomy (GTDB): domain Bacteria; phylum Chloroflexota; class Anaerolineae; order Anaerolineales; family E44-bin32; genus DYJB01. The sequence continues at coordinate 36,929 of CAVUPD010000010.1, read as the reverse complement.
GAGGCTGCGGGCTGGTCACCAAGGCCTTGAGCTACCCTGTCGCGGCAGCGGGCGGCGCGCAGTGATCCCGGTCGCTTCCCGCTTCCGATTTCGGTCTCGGGAAACGCACGGTCCCGGCTTATGGATCCGTCCCGGCGTTAGAAACACATCGACGCCCGAACGGGCGTCGCGGTGTGGTGAGCCACCTGGGACTCGAACCCAGAACCTAACGCTTAAGAGGCGCTTGCTCTGCCAATTGAGCTAGTGGCCCGCGTTGTGTGGTGTGCCCATCTGCTCATGCTCTAGAACGAGCCGCATTAGGTTGGGAGTCAGCTGCTCCGCCAATTGAGCTAGTGGGCCAGCAGCGTCATTTTACCGCAGCGAACGGAGGTGTCAAGACGACCGCCTCGCGTGCCCGCCATGTGCCTCGACCTGCCAGGCTTCCCGTCTCAGTCCGGCCATGGAATCTCTGCGTGCCCAGTGTAACCGTGCTTCTCGACGGTATACACTTGCCCGCCCGAACTCGTTATCGCACCCCCCCTGGTCCGTGAACGTGTAGCTCGTCCCCATGGTGGCGGCCAGGACATCGATCTGGTAGCCGTTCTGGCACACGTGCACTTTCAGGAAGTACCCGCGGTCGTCATCCTCGGTCATATTCACCTTGGCCCAGGTGACGACGACCTCATCGCCCTGCCGTTCGGCGTTCACCCACTCCGGCGGTCCGTACAGGGTTGATTTCGGCAGCGGATTCATGTAGGTAACCACGGACATGATGTCTCCGTCGACCTGGACGACGGAGGCGGAAACCCAGCACGCGTACCACAGCTTGTCGAAGCGCACCCACAGCCAGGAGCCGTCGTAGTTGCGGTTCCACAGCAGGCCGTGGTCTCCCTCATACAAGTCCCCGGCATGCAAGTAGGCCTTGTTCGGGCCATAGCGGCAGTGCGCCTGTTGGCTGACGGTCACACCCGGGAAGTCGAATGTCGGGGTGAGGGTCGGCGTCGGCGTCTCAGTGATCGTGGGCGTCGGCGTGATGGTTGCCGTCTGGGTGATCGTCGGCGTAAGTGTGACCGTCGGCGTCGCCGTGCGCGTAGGGGTCAGCGTCGCCGTTGGGGTCTCGGTTGGCGTGGGGGTCGGCGTCGCCAGCAGCGCCGCCAGGGGCTGGCAGGCGGCCGACAGGAGACTGACCCCCAGTATCGTCAATCCGATCAGGAACCTTCCCATGGTTTGCCGCATACCAGAAACCACCTCCGACACGGGACGCGTGTCCGTGGAGATTTTAGGCGTTACGGCAGGGTCGGGGCAATGTGCCGTTTGGACTGATTCCGTCCGATCAACGAGCTGCGAGGGATGCGCCGCCGCTCAGACACGCCTTGCGGGGCCACCTGGAAGCCGGCGGACGGAGTTTGGAAGACGGGTCGGATCGTGGCCGCCCCACGCGGGGCGGGCGCCGCGGTGGACCCTGAACTCATCGTTCAGGGCGCCAGGGGCTTCGGATGTGCCTCGAAGAAATCCCAGATCGCCTCGCTGGCATTCAAGGCTTGGGATGGCTCGTCTCCCTGCGGGGAGAATTGGACCGCCCCTGGCCAGGCATGCTCGCCGCCCTCGACGGCAATCAACTCGACGGCCAAGCCGGCCTCACATCCCGTGTAGACCTCATGAACGACGACGCCCGCCTGGCTTCGCCTCGGTTCGAGCGAGCACCCATTGCGCACCGCCCAGTAGGTCATGGCGTAATGCACCGATGAGTTGATTCGCGGATGTGAATCGACTTTGACCGCCGGCGCGCCGCCTTCGAAGAGGACATGCTGGTCGGCGGTCCCGTGGATGGCAAGCACCGAGACTGGTTCGATCGGCTCACACGACTCCAGGTTCAGTGCCCCGGCCACGGGTGCTACGGCGGCAAACAGGTCCGCCGCCTCACACGCCAGTCGGTACGACATCATCCCGCCGTTCGACATCCCCGTAGCGTAGACTCGGCGGGGGTCGATCGAATGGGTCCGCGCGATGTCAGCGACCATCGCCCTCAGAAACGCGGTGTCGGCTATCTGTTCATCGAGCGCGTAGCCGCAGCAGTTGCCCGCGTTCCAGGTGAGTAGGTAATCGTCGAGCCTGCCGCTGCCATCTGGATAGGCAACCAGGAAGCCCTCTCGGTCGGCGATGGCATCCAGCCCGACCTTGGCCTGCAAGTTGGCGCCGTTTCCACCGCCTCCATGCAGCCCTACCACCAACGCCGACGGTGCCGAAGGCACCAGCCCGGGAGGGATGTGCAGCCGGTACGACCGTTGGCGCCCATTCACAACAAGCGCGGCGACGAGTTCGACTGCCGGCGATCCCTCGTCCGGTGCGGGTGATTGCGTCGGATCCGGGATGCGGAGCTGCGTTCCACGCGCACAGCCCGTCGCCAGCCCGGACACGACAACCAGGACCATGAGTCCACCCCTCAACCTGGCAGCGATCATCATCCTTGTCCTTCCGACAGACTCACCTTGTCACGGCCGGGCCATGGGCGTGCAACCGCACTGCAAAAAGCGGGTAAACAGACCGCCCATCGGACGCAGGCCAGAAATGTTCAGGCTACCGCAGGGGCACGGCATGCCGTCCCCTCGCTTCGATCCAGATACGGCGTTGCACTGGACGGTCCTTGTTTTGGCTCCGGGTCACGCAGGCCGAAACCTGCGGCCACCCGCCCGCAGTCGACGTCAGCGGCATCCGACACCGCGGCTCAAGGCGCAAGTAGCCGCAGCCGTTTGACTGCCTTACTCCGCACAAGAGGCGACGCAGCGCCTCAAGTCGATTGGGACCACAGCCCGCCCGTTGCGATGTCGTTCCGGAGGAAGGCCAGTGCTACACAATCAGACGTAGGGGCACGGCATGCCATGCCCCTGCCATCGATGTAACTCGGCTGATTCTCAGGAAGACCTCCGCCTTGCTGCCAGCCCACATTGCGAGCTTCGCGGTATTACTGGCCCGGTAGCGGGTACCGAGGTCTACTGGCCGAACATCTCCCTCAACACCGGATTGATCCGGTCCCAGTTCGGCTCGAGCACCTGTGCCCCCTGGTCGGTCTGGAAGGGAAAGACCATCTCGCGAGTGATCGTCCGGCCATCGATCCCGTCCGCGCCCGAACGCACCAGGGCGAAAGTGAGGCGCGGCCACTCCCAAGGCGGGAGGTCCGTGTCCAGCGATCGCATCAGCGCGGCTGCGGCGAGCGGCAGGCGCGGCCAGGTCAGCGGGTTGGCCATCTGGCGCAGTGCAGCACGCAAGAAGAGCTGGGCCCTCCCCATGCGAAAGAAGTCGTCGCTGCCCGCCCGGTCGCGAACGAAGGCCAGCGCCTGCGTGCCATTCAGCCGGTGTCGCCCGGCACTGTAGCCGGACATCGGCGCGGGGAGATCGACGACGAGGCCCCCAAGTGCATCAACCGACTCCACGATCCCGTCGAAGAGTCAGTCGTGCGTATCCGTCGACGTCCAGCCCGAAATTCTGGCGGACGGTGTCAACGGCAAGCCGGGGTCCCGATCCGGCAGCCTGCGATTCGCCGAAGAAGTGCGCCGTGTTGATTCGATTCACGCCCACCCCGGGGACCGTCACCCACAAATCACGCGGGAGCGAAAGGATCCCGGTGTACCCGGCCGGCGGCACGATGGTCAGCAACATCATGGTGTCGCTCCGCGCAACCTCCGTCCCTTCGGGCGCGCGGTCGATCCCCAGCAAGAGTACGGTGGTTCGCCAGGGGCCCATCAGGTAGAGCGCAGTGCACACGCCCAAGGCCAACCCGAGAAGGACGGCGCCGCGCCGAGATCGGCGCGGTTTTCGATCCGTCTCCCTCCCCTCCGGCGGCCCGAGCGGCGGGATGGGAGCCGAGGTGCGGTGGGGCGCAGTGGTGTCTGCGGCCTCCAATGCGGCGCGCGGGCTTGCGTCAACGACGTGCGGTTGGGTGGCGTCCATCGGGCAGGCATTCTACCACCCGACTTGGCGCTTCCAGATTTCCTGCTACAATTCGCCCCCGTCCGCACTCGACCGCCGGCGTGCCACCTTCCCCCGGAAGCGGATCGAGACCTCCTCCGGTACGGTGCCCCGCCTGGCCCCATCGAATGGGAGCGTGCCTGTGTTGCGATCCATCTTCCTGTACCTCTCCAAGGCCCGCTGGGCACGCCGCTTGATCGTCGCATGGAGCCTGTCGCGCACGGTGGCGCGGCGATTCGTCGCCGGCGAGACACTGGACGAAGCTATCCAGGCTGTGCGCAAGCTGAATGCCACCGGATTGAATGCCACCCTTGATCATCTCGGCGAGTCGGTCACGACGCAGGCGGAGGCGGTGCGGTCTGCCGACGACTACCTGGCCATCATCTCCCGGATTTGCGAGAGCGGCATTCGTTCCAACGCCTCGCTCAAGCTTTCGCAACTCGGCCTGAATGTTTCCTATGAGCTGTGCCTCGAGAACGTCCGGCGCGTCGTCCGGCGGGCGGCGGAGTGCAGCCTGTTCATCCGCGTCGACATGGAGGATACCTCGACCGTTGACCGGACGATCGAGCTGTGGCGTACACTGCGGAAGGAAGGCTTGCTCAACGTCGGCCTGGTCTTTCAGTCCTACCTGTACCGGACGGAAAAAGACATGGACGCCGTGCTGGCCGAAGGCTGCCGAATCCGCTTGTGCAAAGGCGCCTACAAGGAACCGGCCAATCTGGCATACCCGCGGAAGGCGGATGTCGACTCGTCCTACGATCGCCTGGTGCGCCTGATGATCGATTCCGCGCGTACAGGCGGCGCTGAGACCGTCTCGACCGACGGGCGCGTTCCACCCGTGACCGCCGTGGCAACCCACGACGCGAAGCGCATCTCCGCCGCCCGGGCGTACGCCGAGCACATTGGATTCCCGAAGCAGGCCCTCGAATTCCAGATGCTGCATGGCATTCGCTCCGACCTGCAGCGGGAGCTCGCCTCGGCAGGCTACCCGGTGCGCGTCTATGTCCCTTACGGAACCGAGTGGTATCCATACTTCATGCGCCGGCTGGCCGAGCGCCCGGCCAACGTGTGGTTCTTTGTCTCGAACTTCTTCCGGCGTTAGTCTGACTTGCGAGGTGTTATGAAACGCCTGAGCCTGTTCCCCTGGATTTTGTTGCTCACCGCCTGCACGCTCCCCTTCGGCGCGGCGCCGACGGCGGACGCGCCCGCCGCGACGCTCACACCCATCGGAGTCGCTTTGCCCCCGGTCTGGACCCCGACTCCGCCGTCGGGATCCCAGCCCACGGCCAAGCCGACCAGCCGACCGGAGCAGGCCGCAACGGAAACACCGAAGAAGGAGGTCCCCGCGCTTCGACTGTCCGATTTGCCGGTGGGCTATGCCCCCAGCCAGCCGATTTCGTACGGCCTGTCCCCGGCGATCCTTGCCGCCGGCGTCCTCCAGCCGCAAGCTATCGCCATGTTTGAGGATCCCTCCGGCGGCACCCTGGTGATTTCCGTCGCCGCCCTGCTCGGAACGTCCTCCGAAGAAGAAGGATTCGCACGATGGATTGAAACGCCGACGACGTTGATCGAAGTCCTGGCCGGCGTCCTCGGGCGGCTGGAGGGCTCGGCGCAGGCGCTGGATGGCTTCGGCGACATCGGCACCGCAAGTGCTGCCGCTGAGGGCACGATCCTGTACCACGATTCCCGCTACAGCACGCAGGTCGTCCTCCTGCGTCAGGGGTCAAGTGCGGCCTACATCGCCCTCCTGGTGCCGCGCGGGGCGCAGCCCAGATTCGATTTGCTGGACCTGGTCCGGGCGTATTCCGAGCGGCTGCGTGCCGAAGTCGAGGCCCCGGGCGCGCCGACCCCTCCGGCTCCCTGACCGCAGCGGCCGATGGATCTTTCGGGGAAAACGATCCTGGTGACCGGCAGCGGCGCGGCGCCTCGGCCGGGCCATTGCCCTTGAGCTCGCCGGTGCCGGGGCGCACTTGATCGTGCACCACCACGCGTCCGATGTCGAAGCCGCCGAGACGTGTGACGCCATCCGGCGCCTCGGCTCCCAGGCCCTCGCGCTGCGCGCCGACCTGCGGGTCCACGACCAGATCTTGAGCCTGTTCGAAGAACTCGACGGAGCCGGGCCCTTGCACGCGCTGATCAACAGCGCCGCCGTCATGCTCCCAGGCGATCTCCTCACCGCTTCGGAAAGCGATTGGCAGGCGACGATGGATCTGAACCTCAAGGCTGCATTCTTCGTGCTACAGCAGGCTGCGATCCGGATCCGACGCGCCGGCGGCGGTGTGATCGTCAACCTCGCCGACATCGCCGGCCTGCAACCGTGGCCGCGCTTCCCTCTCCACTCGATCAGCAAGGCCGGTGTGCTCGCTCTCACTCAAGTCGCGGCGCTGGCCCTGGCGCCGGAAATCCGGGTGAACGCCGTCGTCCCCGGCCCGGTGCTCAAGCCCGATCGGATGACGGACGACCGGTGGCGAACGCTGGGGGACTCCCTGCCCCTGCGACGTAGCGGGACGCCCGGCGATGTTGCTCGCAGCGTGCGGTTCCTGCTTGAGAACGATTTTGTCACCGGCGAAGCACTGCTCGTCGACGGGGGCAATCAGTTCGTCTCGCTCTGACCGCGCTTGACTTCCGAAGTCCGTTGGCCTTCGGAAGTCGACCCGGATCTTCCCTTGAAGGAAAGCAGGCCTCGCGCTATCCTGAGGGCCAGGCGGGTCGCTGCTCGGCCCTTCCGCCGGGCTTGGTGACGCGTCCATCCGTGAATGCTATGACTCGCTCCGCTCTGTTCTCCTTTATGCGCCTTTCGAACCCGGGCTGGCTGGCCATCGGGACCTTGTGCTACTCCATCGGCGCCGCCGCGGCGGACTACCTCGGGTTGCCCATCGATCGGGCCCGGGTTGTCCTTGGTTGGTTAGTGGTCACCGCCGTCTTGCTTGTGGGCCAATACCTGCAGGTCTATTTCTGCGTGCTTTCCGAACCGGTGGGCATTTCTCAGGCCGATGCCGCCCGGCCAGCCAGCACCTCCGCAAGGTGCCGCTCTACGCCGCGATCATCGTCGCCGGACTGCTGGCAATCGTGCTCAGCGGCCTGGCCGTGCAGCGTGGGGCTCCCCTCGGTTCGTGGCTGCTCCTCGGGATCGGGATCATGCTCGCCTTCGCCTACGGCGTCCCGCCGCTGCGTCTTGCCACCAGCGGCTACGGTGAGCTCGCAGCGTCGATCGGCCTGGCCGAACTCGTGCCGTCGTATGCCTTTGCACTTCAAACCGGCGAGTTGCATCGCCTGGTGTGGCTCGCTACGGCGCCGCTGATGGCCTTGACCTTTGCCATGTTGATCACGCGGCGGCTTCCCGAATACGCCGGCGACTTGCTGCGCGAACGGCGCTCGATGCTCGTGCGCGTCGGTTGGGAGACCGGGATGCGGCTTCACGACGCTGCCGTCCTGGCGGCCGCCGTGCTTCTGACGGCGGGCCTCGTCAGCGGCCTGCCTTCGAGAATCGAAATCGGCGGCGCGATCGTCCTCCCGTTGGCCGCGGCGCAGATCTGGCAGATGCAGCGCATCCGCCATGGCTACCCGCCTCACTGGCGCACCCTGGTCTCGATTGCCACCGCCCTGCTTGTCCTAACCGCCTACTTCATCTTGACTGGGTTTCTGTTGAGCTGAACATGCCAGAATTCCTGCGACTTCAAACCCCGGCCGATGCCCTCGCTCACCTGCTGGACGCGCTGCCGCAAGACACGGGCCTCGGGGACCAAAGCATCCCGACCCAGGAGTCACTCGGGCGCGTCCTGGCCGAAGACCTGCACGCCCCCCACACGCTACCGCCCTTCCCACGCTCGTCGGTCGATGGTTACGCCGTACGCGCCCGACACCTACGGCGCCTCCGCCAGCCTGCCGGCATACCTGAGCCTGGCCGGCGAGGTGCCGATGGGCGCGCTGACCACGCTCGAGCTCACACGCGGCAAGGCGGCGCTGGTCCACACCGGAGGCATGGTCCCCGCCGGCGCGGACGCGGTGGTGATGGTCGAGGACACACAGAGTCTCGCGACCGGGCGAGATCGAGATCCTGCGCCCGGCCGCACCGGGGATGAACGTCCTGCAGGTCGGGGAGGATGTCCAGCCCGGGGAGACCGTCCTACTGCGCGGTTCTCGGCTTCGGGCACAGGAGATCGGCGGATTGATGGCGCTTGGCTTCACTCGCGTCCGCGTCGTCCGCCCCCCGCTTGTCGGCATCCTCTCCACCGGCGACGAAGTCGTTGCGCCGGAGGCCGATCCGCTGCCGGGTCAGGTGCGCGACGTCAATACGTACACGCTGGCGGCGGTCGTCACCCAGGCCGGCGGAGAGCCGGTGCTGTACGGTATCCTGCCGGACCAGCGCGAAGCGCTCGAGCTTGCGGCGCGCCAGGCTCACGCCGCGTGCGATGTCGTTCTGATCACCGCCGGCTCGTCGGTCAGCTCCCGCGATATCACCTCCGAGATCATCGCCACCCTCGGCCCTCCGGGCGTCCTTGCTCACGGCGTGGCGCTCAAACCGGGCAAACCAACCATCCTGGCGGTCTGTTCCGGCAAGCCGGTCATCGGCCTCCCGGGGAACCCGGTGAGCGCGCTGGTCGTCGCCGGTTTGTTCGTCGCCCCGCTGCTGCGCAGGATGCTTGGGCTGCGGGCGCCGCGCCTCTCCCCGCGAGTCCACGCGCGGCTGACGATGAACATCCCCTCCGAGGCCGGCCGCGAGGACTACGTCCCGGTGCGGGTGACGGGAGAGGAGGGCTCCTTCGACGCCGAGCCGGTCTTCGGCAAGTCGAATCTGATCTTCACCCTCGTGCGCGCGGATGGCCTGGTGCGCGTCCCCACGGACGCCAACGGGCTGGCCGCCGGTGAAATGGTGGAGGTCCTGCTTTTCTAGGCGCCGCCCCGATGACTGACAACGTCTTCCTCCACGACGTCCCGCTCGCCCAGGCCTGGGATCGGCTGATGATGGCGCTGACGGCAGCCGGGCTCTCCGGCCCGCTCCCGGGAGAAATCAATCCCGCTCGAGGAGGCTCTGGGGCGTGTGACGGCCGAGCCGATCTGGGCCCGCCAGTCATCGCCGAACTACCATGCGTCGGCGATGGATGGCTACGCGCTGTCGGCGGAGTCCACCCGCGGCGCCAATGACCGCTCGCCGGTGGAGCTTCGCCTCGGAGACCAGGCCGTCTACGTCGACACCGGAGACCCCCTGCCTGGGTGGGCCGATGCAGTCGTTCCGATCGAGGACGCCGAGCCGATCGGCGATGGACAGCGCGCCACACTCCAGTCGATCCGCTTGCGGGCCGCTGTCGTCCCCTGGTCGCATATCCGCCCCATGGGCGAAGACATCGTCGCCAGCGAACTTGTCCTTCCCGCCGGACACATCCTGCGTCCGGTCGATCTCGGAGCGCTCGCCGGGAGCGGATACGCGGACGTCCTGGTCCGCCGCCGCCCGCGGGTCGCGATCCTGCCAACCGGCAGCGAGCTCGTCGCCCCGGGCAGCCCGGCGATCGCCGGTCAGATCATCGAGTTCAATTCGCTGGTACTGGGAGCGCAGGTGCGCGACTGGGGGGGCGAGCCGCGACGCCTGACGATTGTGCCGGATGACCTGGTGCAGATCACCAGCGCAGTGCGGCGCGCCGCCGCCGACGGCGCGGACCTGATCCTGATCAACGCCGGATCATCCGCCGGCTCGGAGGATTTCTCCGCCTCGGTCGTCGCCTCCCTGGGCAAAGTACTGGTCCATGGCGTCGCCGTACGCCCCGGTCATCCGGTGATCCTGGGAATGATCGAAGTCGAAGGACGGAGCTTGCCCGCGATCGGCGTTCCCGGCTACCCGGTGTCCGCCGCGTTGACGGGCGAGATCTTCGTCCAGCCGCTGATCGAGCGGTGGCTGGGCCGCACCCCGTCCCCGCCGGCGGAGATCGAGGCGGTCATGACCCGCAAGGTGCACTCGTCCATCGGGGACGAGGAATTCCTGCGCGTCACCGTGGGCCGGGTCGGCCGTCGATTGATCGCCGCGCCGCTGGCGCGCGGCGCCGGGGTGCTGACGTCGATGGTCCGCGCCGATGGCATCGTGCGCATCCCGGCTGGCGCGCAAGGCCTTGAGGCCGGGCAGTTGGTGCGCGTCCAACTGTACCGGCGCCCGGACGAGATTGAGCGCACGATCGTCGCCCTCGGCTCGCACGACCTGACCCTCGACCTGATGGCGCAGTTCCTGGCCGGGCGCGGTCGCCGCCTGGCCTCGGCCAACGTCGGCAGCCTCGGCGGGCTGGTTGCACTGCGCAGGGGCGAAGCCCACCTCGCCGGCAGTCACCTGCTCGACCCCGAGTCAGGCGAGTACAACCTGCGCTACATCGGTGAGTATCTGCCCGAGACACCGGTGGTCGTCATCGGCCTCGTCGGGCGCGAGCAGGGGCTGATCGTGGCTCCCGGCAACCCGCATGGGCTGACCGGGCTGGCCGATCTGGCCGCGGCGGGTGTGCCGTTCGTCAACCGGCAGCGAGGCGCCGGGACGCGAGTGTTGCTCGATTTCCACCTGGAAAAAGCCGGCATCGACGCCGCCTCGATTCCGCGGCTACGAACACGAGGAGTACACCCACCTGGCCGTGGCGGCGTCGGTGGCCTCGGGGCGCGCGGCGTGCGGTCTCGGGATCCGCGCCGCGGCCGAGGCGCTCTCGCTTGGCTTCGTGCCGCTGTTCAGCGAACGCTACGACCTGGTGATTCCACGCGAACACTACGACGGCCCCTTCCTGCGCCCGCTGCTCGACCTGCTCGACGACCAGGAGTTTCGCCGGTCCGTGGCCGCTCTTCCAGGGTACTCCCTCGAACCGATGGGCCGCATCATCGCCGGCTGAGGCTCGGCCCAAATCGCGGCGCTCACGGCCGCGCCTGACGTCAGGATCCGTCGCGCACATGCGCCGCGCCCGGATGGCAGCCTGAGCTCGGGCACACGGCAGAGCTTCCGCCTCCGGCATCGGGTGCCACGATCGCGACGCCCGGCTTCTGCGCGTACGGATACGTCTGGAAACGAAGGCCCAACCGCGGGCCGGGGTCACCTCCGGATGACGTAGGGGCGAAGCATGCAATCTCGCACCCCGTTGCGGGCCGCGTCAAGGATCGGCAACGAAACGGTGCGGGCAATGCCCGCACCGTCTTCCATTTCATATGTGGCCGCGCCGCCGGTTAGTCTCCGGCCTTCTCCTCGATCGGCTTGCGGACCGGAACCGACGGCGGCTCATCGGACGGCGGGGGCGCGCCGATCCCGTGCGGCTGCCACTTGGAGGCATCGGCGCGCAACCGGTGCGTCGACGCCGCCGCGGCTGTGGACGGCGTCAAAGCCCTCGGGCTTGATGAACAAGCTGCTCGCCATCCAGCAGGCTGGTCACCCCGGCCTGCCCCGGCTCGGGTCGCCGTGAGCGGCAATAGGCGCACGTGCTGGCATCGTGCGGCTTGTACTCGGCCGGCTCCTGGTAAGTGGTGATCAGACCTTCGAAGTTGCGCAGCACCACGCGAGAGTCGCTCTGACTGAGCGCGTAGTTGGGCATCAGCGGGATCTTGCCCCCGCCGGCCGGGGCGTCGACGACGAACGTCGGTACGGCGTATCCCGAGGTGTGGCCGCGCAGCCCTTCGATGATCTCGATGCCCTTGGCCACCGGCGTGCGGAAGTGCCCGGCGCCTTCGACCATGTCGCACTGATACAGGTAGTAGGGGCGGACGCGCATCCGCACCAGATCCTGCACCAACTGACGCTGGATGTGGACGCAATCGTTGATCCCGGCCAGAAGGACCGACTGGTTGCCCAGCGGGATGCCGGCCTTCGAGAGTTTGTCGCAGGCCTCCGCCAGCTCGGAGGTGATCTCGTTCGGGTGATTGACGTGGATGTTCAGCCACAGCGGGTGGAACTTCTCCAGCATCGCCGTCAGCTCGGCGTCGACGCGCATCGGCAGAAAGACCGGGACGCGCGAGCCGATGCGGATGATCTCGATGTGCTCGATCTCGCGCAGGCGGCCGAGTCAGCTCCTCGAGCAGCTTGGGCGCCAGCGTCAGCGGGTCTCCCCCGGAGAGCAGCACGTCGCGCACCTGCGGCGTGCGGCGCAGGTAGTCGATCTGCTGCTCGAACTCGGCCCGCGAGAACTGCTCCTTCGGGTCGCCGACGATGCGCGAGCGCGTGCAGTAGCGGCAGTAGGAGGCGCACTGCGTCGTCACCAGCATCAGCACGCGGTCCGGATAGCGGTGCACCAGGCCGGGGACCGGCGAATGCTGCGTCCTCGGACAGCGAGTCCTCCATCATGCCGGTGAACGGGACCATCTCGGCAGTCGGTCGGGAGGACCTGCTGCCGGACGGGGTCCGCCGGGTCGTCGGGGTCGATCAGAGACACGAAGTACGGCGTGATGTCCACCCGGAACAGCCCGGGGGTACTCAGCGCCTTGCGTTCGCTCTCGCTCAGCGGAAGGATCCGTTCCAGATCCTCCACGCTGTTCAACCGGTGGCTGAGCTGCCAGCGCCACGAGTTCCACTGATCGTCGGGGACGTCAGCGTAGGCCGGGGCGCGCTTGGAAGGAAAGACTCGCTTCGCCATGTGTTGCCTCCTCGAGATCCGCAGGCCGGTCTCCCTGCGGGCAGGGGTTAAGGATAGCACGGAGGCTGGGTCCGCGAGGCACAGCCGGCCGATTTCGAGTTCCGGCTCGCATTGCCGCTCGCGTGCCAAACCGCCGGCTGGCGGGTTCCTGTGGCCGCCTCACCGTCACTTCGGATGGGCTATGCGCAGTCGGAGTACCGAAATAGCCGCCGAGACTGGTCGCGCCTTTCCTTGCCCTTCGATCTCGGGCCATCAAATGCCAATCACTGCCCAGGGTCGGAGGCCTCGTCGACACTCGATCGGGACCGGGCGCGGCATGCGGTGCTCCATACGCGCCGAATGGGGAATCGCAAGGCCGCATGCTTCGGCGCTGCCCGTCCCGAAGCATGCGGCCGCGGTGGTCCGGTCCGATGCCTTACTCGTCTTCCGCCAGACCCCAGACGATCGGGCCGCGCGGGACAGGCTGCGCCAGCGCGTGCGGGCCGACGTCGGCATACATCAGCGAGTTCGAAGGGGAGCGCATTGCGCTCGGCCGCCAGGTACAGGATCTCGGTGATCAGGTCCTGATACGGCATGCCTTCCGCTGCCGCCACGATGCACAGGTCACTCACTTCCGGATTGAGACCCGGTAGCGTGTTGATCTCCATCAGGCTGGGCTCACCGTGGGCATCCAGCCGCAAATCGACGCGGGACACATCGCACGCGCCGAGGACCTCGGCCGCCTTGCGCGTCAACTCGATCAAACGCGCCCGCAGTGACCGCGGGATGTTCGTCGGACAGATGTAGCCCGGTGCACCCGGCGCACCGATGTCGTATCCCTTGGCATCATGTCCGTAGACACCGGGAGAGACGCTCACGCCGGAGTCGATCTCCATGATCGGGAAGAAGTGGTAGCCATCATTGTCATACAGCCACGGCCGCCGGCGGACCGCCGGGAAGCCCGGATTGCCGATGTAGCCGACGGTGAACTCGCGCCCGGGGAGGTATTCCTCGACCAGCGCCGGCTGCTTGTAGGCCTCCACCGTCCGGGCGACACGTTCGGCCAGCGCCTTGGGCGTGCGGACGATGGCCCCCATGTCGATGCCCATCCCCGTGCCCTCGCGCACCGGCTTGACGAACAACGGGTAGGACATCCCGGCGTCATCGACGTCGGCCGCCGAACGCGCCTCGAAGAATCGCGGCGTCGGCAGGCCGGCCTGCTGCCAGATTCGCTTGGTCTGCGTCTTGTCAAGCGAGATGGCGTTGGCCTGGACTCGCGAGGCGGTGTAGGGGATGCCGAGGAGTTCACACAGGGCCGGCGTCTGGGCCTCGCGGCCGTCGCCGCCCAGTCCCTCGGCGATGTTGAAAACGATGTGCGGCCTCAGGTTGACCAGCGCTTCAGGGAGGGTCTGATCGGCACGGCAGAACGTCACCCAGTGCCCGTCCTCCTCCATGGCCGCGGCCAGGGCCTCGATCGTGTCGCGTCGGTCAAACTCTGAGCCGGCATCGGAAGGCGCGTCCGGACCCCAGTCGATCTCATCCTTGAGGTTGGCCACCAACGCAATGCGCCACGGCGGCCGAAGGCGGCTGGGACTGGGAGGCTTCTTGTTGTGCGCTCGCGTGCTCTCGTACGTTCTCATCGGATTGACCTCATCTCACCTAGGTGTGGGTTTCGAGTTACAAAGGGAGAGCCATTCCGCTTCCGCAGATGGCCCTCCACGGAAACGCTGCACTTCTCTGCAGCGCGGCATTGTCGGCCCATCGCATCTCAGGCTACGGACTCCTCCAGACGACCCGGTTTCGGCAGCGGCTCCTCGAAGGCCCAATCGAGCTCGAGGGGCCTCAGCTTGACGACTTCGAGCGCCGCCCGGCATGCTATGCACTTCGTACGCTCTCCAAGTTCGGGAGCGGTTTCGAAGTCCACTTGGCTATGGCACTCCGGGCAGGCGGCTTGCAGCATGTTCCTCCTGGCGATTCGCCTTCGCATGCTCGTACAGGAGAAACCTTATCGCCTTCCTGCGCAAACGGTATTGTTCAAATGTGTAAAGTCCGTACAAACAGCCCCCATATCATACCATCTTTGTACAACCCGTGGCGGACGCGCCCGGGCAGGGGATACGGCTGGCGGTCATGGTCCTCACCGTCTCTTGACAGAGGGCCACCGCCTCCCGCCTTCGGCCGACTGGTCTACATTCCATCCAGGCAGTGCCTTAAGACGACGATTCAGACGTCGGCTGGGATTCGTCACCAGACTCCGGGTGGGATCGTGGATGGACATGGGCCGGGCAAATTTCGGAGCCGTGGCTTAGGGAGTGGCTTACTGCTGTTCGAGGCAGAAGCGGTAGCCGATGCCGGGGATCGTCTCGATGAAGCGCGGCTTATCGGGATCAGGCTCGATCTTGTGGCGCAGCCGCGAGACCAGACCGCGCACCAGGTCGCGATCGCCCTCGCCCGCGTAGCCCCACACACGTTCGACTATCACTTCGGTGGGAACGACCTGGTCGCGATTGGTCATCAGGCTGTAGAGCAGACGGAATTCAAGCTGCGTGAGACGGCAGGCATCGCGTCCGGCAACGATGACCGTGCGCGTCGCCGGATCGAGCGAGATCTCCTGCAAGTCGAGCCGCGGCAGCATGAAGGCCGGAATGGCGCCGCTGCGGCGCAGCACAACGCGCGCGTACTCGGCGACGAGGCGCGGCGCCGCCGGACGGGCAAGGACGAGATCGGCACCGGCGCGCAGCAGCCCGAGCAGTTGTTCTTCAGTGGCCGGTTCGGAGAGAATGATGACCGGGATCTCGGTGACGGCCCGAATGGCGTTCACCTGCTCGAGCGCCGGGCCTGGCGCGTCGAGAGCCAGGACGATCAGGTCGGCGGGGAGTTCGGACCAATTGGTGAGGATTCGCGGAAGATCGGTGCCCGGAGAGACGGCCAGCCCGGCATGCCGCAGGACGAAGGTCAACACCTCGCGCTCGTCGGAGTCGTTGGCGATCAGGAAGGCCTGCATGCTGAGTCACCCTTGCGGCTCCAGCATACCATGGAGCCCACGACGGGGCGTGCCGGCGAGGCCCCCACCCCGTCCGCGCGCAGATCCGAATCCGTGGTAACATATCCGTAATCGTATTGCCGGTTTTTCGGGCTCCAATGCCGTCAGACCCACATATGGGAACGACGGCATTGTTGCTCTCCGCCGGACACTGAGGAGCCGATCGCATGGATGTCAAGCTGTATGTTGGGAACCTGACGTACTCGACGACCGAGGACGAACTGCGCACGATGTTCGCCCAGGCCGGCACCGTGACTTCGGTGGCCCTGATCAAGGACCGCGACACGGGTCAATCCAAGGGGTTCGCCTTCGTCGAGATGAGCACGCAGGCAGAGGCCCAGAAGGGCATCACCCTGTTCCACGGCAAGGCGCTGAACGGCCGCGACCTTACGGTGAACATGGCTCGCCCACGCGAAGAGCGCGGCGGCTTCGGTGGCGGTGGCGGTGGTGGTGGCGGGGGCGGCGGCTTTGGCGGCTCACGTGGCGGGTTCGGTGATTCACGCGGCGGCGGCAAGCATCGTCGCTAGAGGCAGCGTATGCCATTCGCGGTCAACGACCGGGTCGTACATCCCCTGCATGGAGTTGGAAGGGTCGTCCGTCTGGCAACCCGTCAATTCGACGCGGGGTCCACACGCCTGTACTACGAGATCACGCTCACCAAGGGCACGATCTGGGTTCCGGTCGAGGGGAGCGCCGGCGGGCTTCGCCCGCTGACGGCCAGAGGCGAGCTGTCGCGCTATCGCAGTTTGCTCAGCAGCCGGCCGGCGCCCCTTGCCGCCGACCATCGGCAACGGCAGCTCGAGGTGTCGGCGCGCCTGAAGGCGGGCACGCTGCGCGCCCGGTGTGAGGTCATTCGGGATCTCACCGCCCACGCCTGGCATAAACCACTTTGCCAGTCGAGCGCCGCGCTGCTCCGCCTGGCCCACGAGGCGCTGGACGAAGAATGGGCGGCGGTCGACGAGGTGCCTGTCCATGAAGTCACGCGCCAGGTTCAGGCGCTGCTGCTCGAGGGCCGGCGCGCATACGAGCACTAACCAACCGGTCCCGCAAGGGACCGGTTCTCTTTTCCTCCCTAGGCTTGCTCCTCAGGTGTCTGAAGTAGCCCTTTTCCGTGACGTGGCACGCCGGTTACCGGGCGCTAGAACGTCCGCAGAGGGACCGGGGCGAAGACCAGCAGGAACAGCACCAGACCGGCGAAGGCGAGGACTTGTCTGCGAGGATCGAGCGGCGTGATCTGATCGAGCGGCTCCGCGTGTACGCGCCCGAGCACGAACAGCAGCGCCGCCCAGATCCACCACCCCTGCCATAGGAACCCCATCAGGGCCAGCGCACCCACCAGGAACGGCCAGAGCCTCCGCACGCGCGATCCGAGCAGCACGTACATCAGGTGCCCGCCGTCGAGCTGTCCGGCAGGGATCAGGTTCATCGCCGTCACCAGCAGCCCGGCCCACCCCGCCCATGCCACCGGGCTCAGGAAGACATCGCGGCCGCCCAAAGGCGCCGGCAGGCCGGTCAGCATATAGCGCAGCCAGTAGATTGCCGGCGCCACGCCGCCAAACGTCGCCGGCGACGGCAGCCACTCGCCTTTGACCACCCACTTGGCAAGCAGGTAGAGCAGCGAGTTGCCCTCGAGCACGCCGATCTCACTCGGAACGCTGGGCAGCGCCTGCACCTTCGAGAGCCACAGGCCGAGCAACAGCACGGGGATCGTCACCACCAACCCGGCGACCGGGCCGGCCAACGCGATGTCCATCATCGTTCGCCGGTTGCGCGGGGGCTCCTTCATCTGGATGAAGGCACCCATCGTGCCGAACACGCTGCCGGGGAACGGGATGAAGAAAGGCAGCGTGACCTCGGTCTTATGGTGGCGCGCCATCAGGTAGTGCCCGAATTCGTGGGCCGTCAGGATCGCCAGCAGACTGGCGGCGAACGGCAGGCCCGAGGGAAGGTTCAGGATCAATCCCCGCAGCGTCAAGGGGCCGCTGGTGCCGTAGAGTTCGCCCGCCAGCAGGACACTCAGCACGGTCAACAGGAACATCAAGACATTGACGCGCGGGCTCGCCGTCCTGCCGACCGGGACGCCTTGTCGCGCCAGCACGACGTGCTGCCCTTCTTCGAGCCGGAAGAACAGCGTCATCCCCTCCTGGCGGAAGGCAGGGGCCAGCTGGTCATAGGCCTGCTGCGAGCCGACCACCAGCCGGCCGCGATAACGCGCCGCGTAGCTCAGCCCCGCTCCGCCCGGCGTGTAGTCGGTCACCTGCATCACACGCCGGACAGCGGGCAATAGCCGCTCGGCAAGGGTCTCACTCGCAACCGTCTCAGTCTGCATGGTCACCACCACAAACCAAAGGCGGGAGTGGATGGGAGTTCGAACCCACCGCGGCCCGTTGAACGGCCCGCCGCCGGTTTTGAAGACCGGGGAGCCCACCGGGACCCAACCACCCCCACGGGCAAGGATACTCCTGCGCCGGAGGGGTGACAAGGGAACCAGGACGGCGGGTCGCATGCCAAGGGTACAATCAGGGACGCCGGTCCGCGGATGGAAGCGCATGACGACGCCTGATCTGCCTCACGCCCGCCCACGCATCACCCACCAACGCGCCCGAGGCTCGTGGCTCGTCCTCGTCGCGCTCGTGCTGGGCGGCTGTGCACCGGCCGTGTCGACGCCAACTTCGGTGCCGACCGCCTGGGTGCCGATCCCGCTCAATCCGGATGCAACACCGGGCACGCCGACCATCTCGCCGGTCCCGATCACGCCCTTACCAACCCTGGCGCCCATCGCTCCCATCTCGGACTCCGATTGGGTGCGCGGCCCGGCGGACGCCCCCATCACGCTGCTGCTGTACTCCGACTTCGACTGCTCGACGTGCGCCGGCCTTGCGGGAGTGATCTCCGACCTGCTGGCCATGCACCCGGACGACATCCGCCTCGTCTTCCGCGATTTCCCGCTGCTCACGATCCGCGAGAAATCGTCGCTGGCAGCGCAAGCCGCCGCAGCGGCCGGCGAGCAGGGCCGCTTCTGGGAGATGCATGATCTGCTCTTCACCCGCTACGACGAATGGGCGGCGCTCACCCCGGAGCAGTTTACGAGTTGGCTCGGCCGGGCTGCGACAGGCGCCGGCGTGCATGCCACTCAGCTCCTGGAAGATCTCCGCTCCCGCCGCTTTGAGCCGGACGTCGCCGAGGCCTACAACCAGGCCGTCGCCTCAGGGATCCCCGGCACACCGTTCCTGTTCTTCAATCGCGACCTGTTCCTGCTGCCGCCGACGCTCGAAAACCTGGAGGCCAATGTCCGCCTGACGCTGTTGACCGGACGGCAATTCGCCTCCCCGCCCCCTCTGACGCTCGATCCCGCGGCGGACTACTATGCGCGCCTGCACCTCAACGTGGGCGACGTGCTCATCGACCTGTATGAGGACAGCGCGCCGCAGGCAGTCAACAGCTTCGTCTACCTGGCGCGAAACGGATGGTATGACGACACCCCCGCCTTCCGTGTCGTGCGTGGACAGTACGTCGAGCTCGGCGACCCGAGCGGCACGGGCTTCGGATCCCCTGGCTACTCCTACCAGCTCGAGTACGCTCCGGCGCTTGCGTTCGATCGACCGGGCATGGTCGGAGTGGCGAGCGACGATCCATCGACCAACGGCTGCCGGTTCTTCGTTGCGCTGACGGCCCTTCCCATGTACGACGGCGCGCGCACCGTCCTCGGGCAAGTGGTGTCCGGACTCGACCTGTTCGACGCGCTCCTGGCACGCGATCCCCTCACCGATCTGCTGATCGAACCGCAGGCTGTCATTCTTGACGTGATCATCGAGGTCCGGTGACCAAGTCCACGGTTCCCGTCCCACGCCTCGATCTCGCGCTGCTGGTCGTCGGACTGGCAGGTACCGGCCTCAATCTGTCCGGCGCCCTTGGGACACTGGCAGTGACACTGATGGCGTACTCCCAAGGCGATTCGCAAGCGGCCTCGCTCGGGACCTGGGCCTCGGGCAGTCTATTGGCGATGGCCTTGGCCGGCCTCCCGGCGATCGTCCTGGGGCTGCGTGGGGTCTTCGGCCGTCCGCCCAATCCGCCGATGCGCCAGGCGGCGGCCTGGCTTCCGGCCGCCGTCGGTTTGGCGTTCCCCCTCGCACTCTTGGCCGGCGCCTGGATCTTGGCGCGCCCTGATCTGATGCTGATCGCCATCCCGGTCCACATCGCCACGGCTGTCCTGCCTGTGGCCCTCGCCGTCCTGCTCGTGCATAGCAGCGGCGCAGCCTTGACCATGCGCCGCCTGTGGTCGCAGTTCCTGGTTGGGCTGTGGGGCATGCCGATCGTCGCCATCATCTTGGAAGTCGCGACCCTGCTGCCGGTGGTCGCGATCACCGTCGCCGGGTTGGCTTCTTCGGCGGACATCCGGCGGATGGCCGAGCCGCTGCTGCAGGGAACGCCAAGCCCGGGCGTCACCATGGACGAGACGGTCCTGCGGCTGTTCCTGCATCCCTGGGTGCTCGTAAGCCTGTTCGGATACGTCTCGGGACTGGTGCCGCTGATCGAAGAGGCGGTCAAGAGCCTCTCCGTACTCCCGATCGCCCGGCGGCTGTCACCCTCCGAAGCATTCGTGGGGGGCGCCGTGGGTGGCGCGGGCTATGCGCTCTTCGAGGCGCTCTTCCTGACTCAGCCGGATCCTTCGTGGTTGACGACGATGATCGGGCGCGGCGGGGCATCGTTGATGCACGCTTTCACGGCGGCGATCACCTGCTGGGGCATTTCTCAGGTGGCCGCGGGCCGCCGGCGGTGGGGGCGCATGGCGCTGGCCTACCTGGTGTCGGTGGGGATGCACGCGGCATGGAACGCCACCGCCATCGGGCTTGGGATCGTGCAGGTCAACATGGAGATCGGCGCCCTCGAGCTGCCCGGCGGATTGGAGATGCTCATCGTGCGCGGCGCGCCGATCCTGTTGACTACCCTCAGCCTGACGGCGCTCGTCGGCCTCCCGCTCGGCGCCATCCGGCTCCGGCGGGCGGAGATCGCACGGAGCAGATCGGCGACGGGCGGACCACTCCCGGGGTAGAATGGCGAGGTTGCCTGACCCCTCATCTCCAACCACAGGGTGTGATGCATGGGCTTCGATCTCATCCAACTCATCGAGACGGTCGGCTACTTCGGCCTGATCGCCATCATCTTCGCCGAGTTCGGGACTGTTCTTCGGTTTCTTCCTGCCGGGCGACAGCCTGCTGCTAACGGCGGGGCTGCTCGCCTCACACGGCGACCTGAAGTTATGGGTCCTGCTCGTGACGCTGGCGCCGGCGGCGATCCTGGGCGACAACGTCGGGTACTGGTTCGGCAAGAAGGTCGGTCCACCGATCTTCAGCCGTGAGAACTCACTCTTATTCCGGCGCAAGAACCTGCTGGCAGCCAAGGCGTTCTACGAGCAACACGGCGGCAAGACGATCGTGTTGGCGCGTTTCATGCCCTTCATCCGCACCTTCGCTCCCATCGTCGCCGGGGCGGTCGAGATGCCCTACATGCGATTCGCCACCTGGAACATCGCCGGCGGGGTCCTGTGGGCGACAGGGCTGACGCTGGCCGGCTACTTCCTGGGGGAATCTATCCCGGGGATCGACCGCTACTTCCTGATCATCATCGTCGTCGTGGTCTTGATCTCGGCCCTGCCCAGCATGATCCACGTGTGGCGCGAATACCGCCACGAAGCCTGGGCCTTCGTCCGCCGCCGCCTCGGGCGCGAGGCGTCCGCCCCTGAGCCGCGCAACGAGCCGCCCTCCCCCTGATGACTGCCTGAATGCCGCGCCCCTCGGGCGCAGCACCCTTCCCGGAAACCTAATTGGGCCCGGCGTCTCGGCGCCGGGTTCGCTTTCGTGCCTCTTGACTCCCGCCGGGTCACCGTGCGCGGGAGCGTATCCCGGTGGGCTTTCTTGACCTACCGCTGCGCCTGTGCTACATTCCTCGCCAGCCTGCCGCAGGATTGCTCCTTGCCCAAGACCCGCACCGATCAGATGGTCGATCGCCTGCGCGACCTGCAGGCCTCCACGCCCGATGTGGAAGCCTCGGCGGTCGTCAGCGTCGACGGTCTGACGATGGCCTCCGCGCTTCCGGCCTCGGTCGAAGAAGACCGTGTGGCGGCCATGTCGGCCGCCATGCTGTCTCTGGGCGAGCGCATCTCCTCGGAGCTCGGACGCGGCAAGCTCGATCAGGTCTACATCAAGGGCCAGACAGGATTCGTAATCCTGATGGCCGTCGGCACAGAGGCCGTGCTGACGGTGCTGGCCCGTCCGCAGACCAAACTTGGCCTGCTGTTCCTCGACATGCGCCGCACGGCTGAAGATCTGGCCGCGCTGCTGTAGGCGAGGACGAGGGTCGATCCGGTGACGTCCATCCCGAAAAGCGGCTACGGCTACCCGAACCTCGCCGCGCGCATCTTCCTGCTCGAGTTCGAGAACTTGATGGGCAAGAACGGCGTGAGTGCCTTACTGAATCGCGCCGGGCTGGAAGCCTGGATTACGGCGCTGCCGGCCGACGACACCGAGCGCGGCGTGGACTTTGCCGAGTTCTCCGCCCTGTTGGCCGCGCTCGACGATCTCTACGGCCCGCGGGGCGGCCGTGGGCTGGCGCGCCGCGCCGGATGGGCAGCCTTCCCGCAAATGATGACCCGCCTGGAGGCGCTCCAACCGCTGGTCGATTTGCCGACGCGGGGGATCACCCCCACCGAGAAGCTCCAACTTGCCCTGCAATCCCTGGCGGAGGCGTTCTCGCAGGCCAGCGACCAGCTGTGCTCGGTCTCCGAAGACGGGGATGCATTCTCCTTCCATATTCAGCGCTGCCCGGCGTGCTGGGGCAGGAAGGCGGAAGATGGACCGGCGTGCGCCGCGCTCGCCGGATTGCTCGACGAATGCGTCCACTGGCTCTTCGGCGGGGAGCCGACCCGCCTTGAGGAAACCGAGTGTATCGCCCAAGGAGGGACAGCCTGCTCCTTCCGCCTCCCCAAGCCCGCCGACTGAGCTCCCATGCGCGCCCTGACCATCGTCATACCCACCTACAACGAGGCAGACAACCTCCCCGCCCTCGCCCGCGCCGTGTGGGACCTTCCGCTTCCTGGAACACGCCTGCTGATTGTCGACGACGGCTCGCCGGACGGCACCGGCGATCTGGCGGAGGACCTGGCCCGCCAACACCCCGGCCAATTGAGTGTCATCCATCGCCCGGGAAAACTCGGGCTTGGCTCTGCCTATATCGCCGGTTTCCGCGCCGCGCTCGACGCGGGTGCCGAGGCCATCGGGCAGATGGATGCCGACTTCTCCCACGCCCCCCACTACCTGCCAGGTTTCCTCGACATGCTCGAATTGGCGGATGTGGTACTCGGGTCGCGCTATGTCCCCGGGGGCGGCGTCGACCGGCGCTGGGGCGCGGGGCGCAAGCTGCTGTCCACCTTTGGCAATACGTATGCCCGTCTGATCCTCAACCTTCAGGTGCGCGACGGCACGGGCGGCTTCCGGGTATGGCGACGCGAGGCGCTGCTCGGCATGCCGCTCGAGCGCATACGATCCAACGGCTACGTCTTCCAGGTCGAGATGGCGTACGTGGCGCAGCGCCTCGGGTATGAGCTGGCTGAGGCGCCGATCTACTTCGAGGACCGCCGCATCGGACAATCGAAGATGTCGTTCCGGATCCAGATCGAGGCCGCGCTGCGCGTGTGGCAAGTGCTCCTCATGCACCGGAAGCTGACACCTGCTCGACGGCCCGGCAGCCGCGCCTCAGACGCCCGCACTGTCTGACGTCGATCCTTCCCCCTGCTCGGCCACCAGAATTCGCGCCAGCCGCTCCCAGTCCGCCAGGCGTCAGCTCCTGCGGGCGTGCCTCCGGCCGAATCGAGGCATGGTCCAGCAAGCGCGTGACCCCCGTCGTCGGCTGGCCGACCGCGGGGGCAAGTGAATTGCGCAGCTGCTTGCGTCGCTGCTGGAAGCCGGCGCGCGCCAGACGGAAGAACGCCGGGAGGAGTTCCCCCGGGATCGCCGGCTGCTGGTGGCGGTCAATTCGCAGGACGGCCGAGTCGACCTGCGGAGCGGGGAAGAACGCATCGGCCGGGATACCTGCCATGCGCCGCGCCGCGCCATACACCTGGACGCTTAGCGCCAGCAGACTCATCTCACCCGCCGTGGCCACGATGCGATCGACCACTTCCGCCTGCAGCGTCAGGACGATGCGATCCGGCCCGTACGGCATCTCCATCAGCCGGCGAAGCAGGTGCGAGGTGATCTGATACGGGATGTTGGCGACGACGCGGAAGGGCTTGTCCATGGTCAGCGGAGCGAAGTCGAGGCGCAGGATGTCGGCCTGGATCACGCGGACGTTCGCCAGGCCGCCGACGACCTCGGTCAGCGGCGGGATCAACCGCGCGTCGAGCTCCACGGCCCAGACCTGGCGAACCAGGCGCGCCAGGCGGACTGTGAGCGTCCCTACCCCGGCACCGATCTCGAGCACCGTGTCGCCCTGCCCCAGGTCTGCCGCCTGGAGGATGCGTTCAAGGCCCGCCGGGTCTACCAGGAAGTTCTGCCCCAGACGCTTGTCCGGACGCAGCCCGTGCCGGCGCAGGACGGCGCGTGCATCTACGAAGTCATTCGATGTTGAGGGGACGTGCAGCGCCTCGGCGCTCACGGGAAGATCACGGGCACGTCGGGCGGGATTGGGGCAATGAAGTACAGCGTCGTGTAGCCTCCCCACGTCACCCAGTCATCATCCGAGTAGCCCAGGTCGATCCAGTTGGTCTGCTGGCCACCGCCTACATCCTCGATCGTCGCCGTGCCATACCCCGGGATGTAGACTGGAATGCCGAAACCGAGCGTCAGATACCACGCGTAGCGCACGGCGATCACGCCCTGCTCGAC
Source organism: uncultured Chloroflexia bacterium (assembly GCA_963743255.1). Classification (GTDB taxonomy): domain Bacteria; phylum Chloroflexota; class Anaerolineae; order Anaerolineales; family E44-bin32; genus DYJB01. Next base: position 12,501 of record CAVUPD010000010.1, on the reverse strand, counting down.
GGGCTTTCGGCTCGAGGTGTAGTACAGGCAGTTCGTCGATCCCGAACGGCACGGCGAGTACGACGTGGCATACACCGGCACGGCGCGGTAGTACTGCACGGGCCGATACTCGGTCTCGAGCGTCTTGAGGACGATCTTCGTCCCGTAGGCGACGACTCGCGGGCGGGGCTCGACGGCCAGCCATTCGCCTTCGGCCGTACGGCTAACCTCCGCCCCGTCTTCGAACCGAACCCGGACGCGCTTCGCCTGCATGCCGTACGCACCGGGATCGATGACCTCCCGCGAATCGAGCTCGAGTTCCGCGCTGTACTCGGGCGTCGTCGTCGGCGCGACCGGGACCTGCTCGACAAGCACGTCCTCGCGCACGCGGACGACGCGCTACTTCCCCGCTCGTCGGGACGGGCTCGGAGGCGGACGGGCTCGATCGATCCAGCCCGGCGAGCGTGACCCCGGCCTGTGCCAGCGCCTGCCCGACGGTCGGCCCGGCCGCCATCGCCTGCAGCGTGATTCCGTCGACGGAGATCTCGATCGGGCGCGACGCCAGGTAGGCCGCCGAGCTCAGGTCCGTCAGCCGAGCCTGCGCGGTGCGGGGCAATTGAGTCGCCCTGCCGCAGGCGGAAGCCGGCGTCAATCAGTGCTTCGCCCAGGGTGCTGGAGGAGGACCACACCACGGTTGTGCCGGAGGCCTGGCTGAGGGTCAGTGCCCGGCCGCGATCAAGCCGTAGCCGTAGCGGCGCGGGCCCGAGAGGCAGCGTCGGATCGGAGATGGGAACCCCATCGGCCCACATCCGGTCGGATGGGAAGCTTCGCAAGCCGGCGGCGGCCAGGATATCCGCCGGCGTCGATGCCGCTGTGGTCACCCACTCCGTGCCTTCGGGAGACTGCACGAGGATGGTGGCTGCCCGCCGGTAATCGATCCGATCGACCTGCCGGAGGGGTGTATCGGCGGCCGGCTGGAGGAAGTCGGATGAGGTCACCGTCTCGCCGGCGGACTGCAGCGCGCCGCCGACGGTTGCGGCGTGAGTGTAGATCGTTCGCTCCACGCCGCCGGTGACCAGCGTCACGCGGCGGGCGGTCCCAAGGACCGTGATCGCCGCGCCCAGCGCCGCCAACACGACCGCCCCTGCGATCACCTGCCCCAGTGGACGATTCCGGACCCAGCCGAGCACATTCATGGCTGGCGGCGAGTATACCACCCAGGTCTCGCGCTCAACCCGCATGTAACCTTCGCCGCCCAAGTGCGTCTAATACTTGGACCGAACCCGATTTCCCGAGAGGCGCGGATGCCGATCTACGAATACGACTGCGGAGCCTGCGGGGCGAGGTTCGAGAAGCTGGTGTTCCTCACTTCGCAGCCGAAACCTGTCGTCTGCCCGGAGTGCAGCAGCGGGCAGGTGAGCAAACGGCTTTCGCTGATCGCCGCGCCAGGGAGCAGGAGCGCGGAAAGTCCATCTGCCTCCGCCGCGTGCACGACCAGCACCTGAGGGGTGAGCCGCTAGCCGGCCGTGAGCCGGCAATCAACGCAGACGGGCCGGGGCGATGTCCCCGGCCCATTGATTCGAGGTGCTAAAGTCCGGGAATGCCGCTGGGCGGATCTGCTGCCGACGAGCTAGCAGGCGGGGTTCGGGCAGGCGATGATGGAGTTGAGCGCCCGGGCCGGCACCCGGCGGCACCCGGAGACACCCCCTTACCGCTGCTTCCTCTCGGACCTGACGGGGTTCGAAGGGCTCCGCCGCGCCGGACCCGCCCGAGCGCTCGCGGCCAGCATACCGCCCTGCCCTCGAGACTGTCAACCCACAAACCGCGACGGTGTGACCGGCGGAGCGACGTCGTTTCCTGCCGTCTAGAAATCGACACCGCTCGCGCGGTGTCGGCTGGCGGAGAGGGTGGGATTCGAACCCACGGAGCCTTGCGGCTCACGCGCTTTCCAAGCGCGCGCGTTAGACCAGACTACGCTACCTCTCCACGTTTCGCCGGCCCTCTCCGGGGCCGGCGTCGGGATTATAGCATGCGGGCCCTCGGCTCTGCGCCGCCAGACACGTAGCACCCCGCCTGACAGGTGGGTTCGAAGGCCATCGCCTTAATGGACCCAGACCCACATGCCCAACCGGGCGAAATCATGGACTACGGTCGAATCGTCCACCCTTACGCAACCGGCCGTGGCCGGTTCGCCGAGCGTCGCATCGAACAAGTTACCGGCGGCGTCCATCGGCCTCGAATGCAGGCCGATCCCGTTCCAGGCATCGTAGATGACGATATCGCTGACGAATACGCCGGGGACGTTCTCGATCGGACCCTGCTGCAGGATCTGAACCCGATACAAACCGGGCGGAGTGGCCGCACCGGCGACATCGGTTCGTCCGCTGGCGGCGGCATGGCTCGAGACGATACCGCCCTCCGAGTGAAGAACGACAACCTGGCGCGCAAGGTCGATCTCGATCCAGTCTGCTAGAGGGTCGATTTCATCGGGAGGCAGGACGTCTGTGGCGGTCGGCTCAAGTGCAGGTTGTGGGAGCGCCGCCGGCGCGACCGAGCAGGCCGCGCTTCACAGTCCGACGAGCCGGAGCAACCCGCAGCGGGCGGAAGCCTCGCACGGTCTAGCCAGGCAGCTTGAGCACCCATACGGCACGGTCCGCCCAGGACGTGAACGCCATTCGGGTTCCGTCGGGGGAGACGAGCCAGTCTGCATTGGCGATCGGGAGCGAAGTGAGCATCGGGTCGGTTAGCTGAACGGCGCGTCCGGCAGCCGGGTCGACCTCGAAGAGCGAAGGCGGCTGTGCATCGGTCAGCGGGATCAGCAGCAAGTGCCCTTCGTCTCGCCAGCGGTACGCGCCGAAGGGAGTGACCTTGGAGATCGAACTCCCATCGACCCGCAAGACCCAGAGCCCGTTCTGACCCGGATCGCCGGTGAAGGCGGCGTAGAATGCCACCCAACCGCCGCCTGGCGAGAGGAGTACGTCACGGGGCCGGAAAACCTGGTGGATCAGGATCGGGTCGGAGCCGTCCAGCGGGATCGACCAGATGCCCTCCTGCCCGCTGGCGCCGATTCGGCCGGTAGCGACCAGCGCCTGGCCGCCCTGCGCCCAGCCCACCAGGCCGCCGCCGACAGTCGTCGCCAGCATTCGCGCCCCGGCGCCCGTGACCTCCCCCACCCACAGGGCGTGCTCGCGCACGTCGGGATGTGCGATGCCCTTGGAGGTGACGTCCCAAGCCACCTGGCCCCCGCCCGAGTCGAACCGAAGTTCTCGGCCGTCATTGTCGATTGTCCAGCTCTCGCCATTCGCCCGACGTGTCACGCGCACCCGCGTTCCCTCCGCCTCGACCGCAAGCGAGCCGTCCGGAGAGAAGGCTGCCGGCCGCTCCCACGCAACCACACTCGCTCCTCCCTCGACGGGAACGGCGAGCACGTGGGCCGAACGCTCCGCCGAGGGCTGTGCGAGCACCAGGAGCGACCTCGAATCCGTCGTCCAGCCGATGGGGATGCAACAGTCCGGGTCGGTCAGGCGCGACAGCCCGAGTGTCCCAAGCGGCGTCGGGGTCGGACCGCCGCTGCCGATCTCGGTGGAGCGCAGGAGGCCGCCTCGCGCAGCGGCCTCGGCGCCGATCGCCGTCGCAAGAGGGTGGCGCGCCGAGGCAAGGATCGCCAGCAGGCCGAGGGCAGCGGCGCCGGCGGTCAGGGCAATCGCGCGGAGCCGGAGCTCACCAGTCAGGCGGCCAGGTCGTCGCATAGTTGTTGAGCAGCGGCTGCCCGAATTTGATCGTGGGCTGGTCGGCCATGTTGGTCCAACGGTTCGGCTGGTCGCCGTCGATCTGAAACGCCTGCGGAAGGCCCCCTGCCAGCGCGATCCTCTCCCAGTCGGCCTGAATCAGCGCGATCGGGTTGTACGCGTGATCGTGGCGCGGTGCACTGCGAATCTCGAGATGCAGGTGCGGCCGCGAGGCGCAGGTCAGGTCGGGGTCGCCCACCACCCCGATGGGGTCGCCCGCCCTGACCTTGTCGCCGATCCGCAGGTGCGAACGCTGGCGCAGATGTCCGTAGAGCGAGCCGTATCCGTTGGGGTGGTCGATGATCAGGTTGTGCGGGCCGGCGCCGTGGTAGGGATTGTCGACGGCGACGACCGTGCCGTCCCCGATGGCCAGCACCGGCGTGCCGCAGGCTGCGTCGAAGTCGACGCCAAAGTGGATTCCCTGCCCCGCCCAGTAGGTCGCTGCACGGGCCCGGTAGGCGAAGATCGTGTTGCCGTAAAGCTGGCCGAGCAACCATGTATCCGGCCCCGGCGGCTCGGCGAACGGCAGCCGGAAGGGAGGCAGTTCCGCCGGAGGTGACGAGGGCAGAGGGAGCACGATGGCCAGCGCCAGGAGCGCGGCCGCAGTTCCCAGGCGCCGGACTCGGCGTCCGAGTAACACTGCCCGTCCCTGCCGTTCGACTCCACCTTCAGCCACGCTCGATCTCCAGCCCTTCCGGACCGTGCGAGGGAAACAATCGCTCGAGGGCTTCCGGCGCGAACGCGGCGACCATGTCCGACGAGAGCGCATTCGCCTTGCAGATCTCGGCGTAGAAGTCGACGCTCGGCCGGCGCGAGCGAGCCTGCGTCTCCGGATCCAGCCCCCAAAGGCCGAATTGTTGGGTCCAGCCGCGTTCCCACTCGAAGTTGTCGACCAGCGACCAATGGTAGTAGCCGCGGATCGGTGTCCCGATGTTGACGGCCTTCCACACCCGATGAATGTGGGCTGCCATGTAGCGCGGGCGCATTCGATCGTCGGCGTCCTCGACGCCGTTCTCGGTGATGTAGATCGGCAGCCCGTAGCGTCGAGCCCACTGGAGGGCACGCGGTGAATCCGTCGGGCTCATTGGCGATGAAGCCCGTCGGGCTGAGATCGGCGCCGGCGGGGAAGAAGCCGTGGGTGAAAAGCTGATCCGGCCGGCGCAAATCGAAGGAGCAGCGCTCGACGGTGTAATAGTTGAGCCCGATGAAGTCCTGCGTCCCGGCTACACCGGTCAGCCGTTCGGTCCTCCCGAGCACGTGAAAGCGACCGTCGGCTGCGACGCGCGGGATGGTCTCGTTGAACACACGCGATCGCAATCGGGCGACCTGTTCATCCAGCAGGTTTCCCGGCCGGGCGGGCGTGAAGCCGCGATAGTGATGGGCGAGCCCGACGAGCGCACCGGGCTGGAGCTCATGGATGGCACGGTAGGCGGCTGCATGCGCCCGGGCAGCGTTGCGCAGCGCCCGGATGGCCTTGGGCATGCTGCCGGCTCCAGGCGGGAACTCGTGGCCGGCGTAGCCTGAGTAGGCCAGGATATTGGGTTCGTTGATCGTCACCCACAGCCCGGTGAGATCGTGCAGAGCGGCGACGACCTTGCGGGCGAAGCGCTCGAAGCGCGCCACGATGTCGTCCGACAGCCAGCCCCCGCGCTCGGCCAGCCATCGCGGAGTGCTGAAGTGGTGCAGGGTGACCATCGGCATCAGCCCGCGCGCAAGTGCCCCGCGCAGCATCTGGCGGTACGCGTCGAGCGCCGAGTCATCCCACATTGCCGGCGAAGGCTCGATGCGTGACCACTCGACGGACAGCCGGTGCGCGTTCTGGCCAGTCTCCGCCGCTCGATCGAAGTCTTCCGCCCAGCGCCCGCCCCACCAATCGCAGGCCTTGCCGGAGCGATGGCCGCCGAGGATGTGCCCGGTCTGCTGCTCCCAGTCCCACCAATCGTTGTTGGTGTTGTCGCCTTCCACCTGATGCGCGGCGGTGGCGGCGCCCCATAGAAAGCCGGGTGGGAACGAGCACGTCGCACGGATCATCGTCACCTCACCTCACTTGTCGTCCCGCCCGGATCGCGCAACAGCGCCTGCGCCAGCAGACTGCGCTCACCGGTCCGGCGGAAGCCCACCCAGTGAGCCTCGGCCTGTGCGGCGACATCTCCCTCACTCACCTGGTAGACCGGCAACCGGCCCTCCGACAAGAGTTGACCGGCGATGGCCGCCAGCGCCGATCGCCGGTGGCCCTGGCTGGCGGCTTCCGGCTGCGACTCGACGTACACCTCGGCAAACATATCGCCCTTCCAGTTGACCCCCGCGCCGGCGCGCACCACATCCCCTGATCGGACCTCAAAGCGCGGCAGCCCCGAGGGGGATTGGCACGGCACGACCAGGACGTTGATCTCCGGACGGAACGCCTTTGTGTCCAGGCGGTGGAGCTCAACGACGCGCGGTTCGCTCAAGTCCACGACCTCTTCCGCCCAGGCACGCTGCTCGACCGGCAGATGGAGCATCACCGGGCGACCGCGCTGCAGCGAGACGTTCAGCAGTGCCTGGAGTGCCGCCGGGGTTCCCACAAACGGAACCGCTAGCGGTCGGAAGAGATCGTAGCCCGTCTGGGCCAAGGCAAGGAACCCGCTCGGAGCATGGGGGACTTGATAGTAGCCGTAGACCACGACTCGATCGGCCGGATGCTGCAGCCCATAGTAGGCAACCATCGCATCTTGCGGCAGTCGCGGATCCAGGAGCGGCGCCAGCCGGTAGCGTTCGGTCGGGGCGATGCGCAGGACTTCAGCCATACCGGGCCGATTGTATCCCGTCCAGAGATCGCGGCAACCCGCGAATCGGCAATGTGCCTTGGCCACCAGTCGGGTCGTTCTCACCCTGGCGCGCGGTGTTTCAACCTCCACGGTGTCAGTGAGCATTGGGATGAGATAAGGGGGGGCGGGCGTCGTTCTCCGTGGACCTTCGGCCTTTCCATGGAAAGCTTGTGGAGCGACCTTGCCCGGCCCTCCGATTGTGACTATAGTTGGTCCGAGGCAATCAGCGTCGTGTCGCGTGCATTCCGTATCGGACTCCTGATCACAGCTGCGGCTGCCCTTGTCACGGCGTGCACCTCGTCGACGCCGCGCGGCGACGCACTTTTCCCCACCGCTCCCGAGTTCGAAGCATTCGTGGCCTCCCACGGCGGCCTCCGCGCGTTTGGGTCGGCGATCGAGCCGCGCGGTGAGGACGGCCACCGGGTGCGGCAAGCGTTCGCCAACGCCGAGTTGGTTTACGATCCGGCGCGGCCCGACGGCGAGCGCGTCTCGCTGAGCGTGCTCGGCTACACCCTTGGCCTGGCCACGCCGGCGGTGGCGCCTCCGCAGCCCGACGCGGTCTACTTCGAAGCGACGGGCCACGCGCTCGACCCAAGCTTGCAAGCCGGCTATGACCTGATCGGCGGCGAACCTGTGGCCGGTGCGCCGATCGCTGAGGCGGTCCTGCGCGACGGCTTCGTGGTGCAGTACTTCGAAGCCGTGGGGATACGTCTGCCGCAAGGTGGACCGACGGACGCGGTCGAGTTCCTGGCCTACGGTTACGCGGCGCGTGAGGCGATTCGGCCCCCGGCGGGCACCGTGCTGCCTCCGGACGCGCGGGCCCGCCCGTTTGCCCTCTTCCTCGACCCCTACGGCGGCGAGGCGGTGTTCGGCCGCGCGTTGACCGGCGCGTACGCCGCTGCCGACGGCGCGCTCGAGCAGGTGTTCGCGAACGCGGTCCTGTATGCCCCCAGCGATGCCCCGGGTTCCGTCCGCTTGCGAGCGGTGGGTGCGGCGCTCGGCGCGGCCGACCCGCCAGTCACCGGCCCGAGCGACACCATCGGGCTGTACATGCCTCAATCCGGTCACTACGTCTTGTGGGCATTCGTCAACTTCTACCGGGGTCACGGGGCGGAGGCGGTGCTCGGCCTGCCCCTCGAGGAGGGCAAGGCCCACGAGGGCATCTTGCGTCAGCGATTCGAGAACGTGGTCCTCGAATACCGGCCCGAACTGCCTCCGCACCTGGCCGTCCAACTCGCCCCGCTCGGCGTGGACTACGCTCCCCCATCCGGCGCGCAGCCCGGCGGGACACCGGCGCCGGTGGCGACCGCCACGCCTCCGGCGGCGGTATGTGAGGGTGTGGCATTGGTCACGACCCTCCCGGAACTCGCCATCCTGCCCGCGGGCGGCCTACAGCAGATTCGCGTCCAGGTGCGCCGTCCAGATGGATCGCCCTGGTCGGGCGTGACGCCAATCGTCGTCGTGCATGCACCCGGCGGCGACGTGTATCCGGTTATCACGCCGACGGACGGCGATGGACAGACGGCTGCCGCGCTCAGCCTTGAGGATCTAAGGACCGGGGAGATCGTCAACTACGAGGTGGTCGTAGCCGCCGAGCTGTGCACGGGCTACGCGATCGGTCAGTTCGCCGGCGGTCTGTAGCTTGCGCCAGCGCCAGCTCACGGCGCTGCCAGCGCCTCGGCCAATACCTCCACCCGATCGATCGTCGGGCCGAGGCTGAAGACGGTCAGGTTGCCCTCCACCTGCTCCCCCGGGCGCAAAGCATCGATCGGCTCCCATTTTGCGAATCCGATCACCTGCCCTTGATCGTCCAGGGCGAGCAGGCCGATGGCCAGCTGCCATAGAGTGGCGGAGTTGGCCGGCACCTTGACGCTGACCGCGACCTCCCAACTCACCTGATCCGCGCTCGGTTGTGTGCGAGTGATCGACCAATCCAGGGACGCATACCGCGCTGCGGCCTCTTGGACGGGAACAGCCATCGTCAGCGCCGCGACCGCCCGGGAGAATTCCGGCACCGGCGGGGAGAGATAGACCGCCAGCACCATAACTTCATTCTCAGGCAGCAGGTTGAGCGGAGGGTACACGGGGACGGTGATCATCGGCTCGCCATTCGATCCGACGAGCGTCAGAAGTCCGCTCAACCCTTCGACGAGGCTGGCGGTTGTGTTGGTGACACTCACCAGACACCACAATCCGCCGGAAGCGCTGGGATAGCAGCGCGGGTCTGAAGTCTGCAGCGGGAGCGGCGTGGGCGTCGGGATGGGAGTGGCTGTCCCCTTGCCCCCAGGAGCGGGGATCAGCAGCTGCTGCCCGATGCTGAGGAAGTCCGGGTTCAGCCCAGGGTTCGCCTCCAACAGCTCTTCGCGGGTCAGGCCATATGCCAGGGCGATCCCCAGGAAGGTGTCATTGGCGCGGACGGTGTAGGCTTGTGGGGTTGGCGAAGGTCCCGCCGTCGGCAGGAGCGCGAGGGTGGCGTCGGACCCACCCGCCTTAGTGGGCGCCACGGTCGAGCGATAGGGCAGCAGGGTGGAGGTGGCAGGCAGGGCGGTCGCCGCCCCATTGGATGCGCACCCGGCCAGGACTCCGGAAACCGCAGCGGCGAGCAAGGCGCGGACCCAGCCGTCCATGTCGGCGGATTATACCAAAGGGGGGGTGGCGTTGTCCGTGCGGGCCGGCTATGCTAGACTCCGAACCCAGGTCCATATGGTCACCCCTTCGCAGTCGATGATCACTGAGGCCATCGCCGCCGCACGCGCCGGAGACCGGGCACGGGCGCGGGACCTATTCTCGCGGTTGCTTCGCACTGACTCAGCCAACGCCGAGTACTGGGTCTGGATGAGCTCCGTCGTGGACACCGACCGCGAGCGCGTCTACTGCCTCGAATTGGCCCTGAAGCTCGATCCCACCAACCGCGCCGCGATCCGTGGGTTAGTCATCCTGGGTGCCCGAAAGCCGGCGGATGCCGAGCTGGCGGCTTCCTTGCGCATCCCTCGTCGGCAGGTGGCGGCGGTATCGGCTATCACGCCGGTGTCCGGCGGCCGGCGGATGAATTGGGGCTTCGTTACGCTAAGCGCGCTTGCGATCGTCGCCGTGGCGATCCTATTCGTGTACGGCGGGCCGGTGTTCTCCGCCCTGGGCATCTTTAGCCGCCGGATCCTGGCGCCCCCGCCGGCACTGGCGCCGATCAGCCCCACCCCCACCGAGACGGCGCTGATCTCGACCCCGACGAACACCCCGTTGCCGGCCGCTACGCGCGTCCTGCGCACTCCGGTACCACCCGAGATGGCCGGCACACCCCTTTCGCAGCTCGTCCCGTTCACAATGACCCCGACGCCGGTCGTCGGGGCTACGCCTCACAGCCAGTTCGAAGCCTACGCCTCCGGGCTCGAGGCGCTCGATACAGGGCGGTACGAGGAAGCGCTGGGGTATTTCGATCAAGTGGCCAAGCTGGCCCCCCGGCTGCCCGATGTGCAGTACTTACGAGGCGAGGCGATCCGGCTGGGCGGGCAACCGCGCCAATCCTTTGCCGCGTATGACGCCGCCATCCTGCTGGACAAAGAGTATGCCCCCGGCTATCTCGGGCGAGGCCGGGCTTTCCAGGCGATCGATGACCCGCGTGCCCTGGGGGACTTCGAGGAAGCGTACAAACTCGACCCGTTCCTCGAGCAGGCCTATCTCGAGCTGGCGGAGTACTACAACGGCAAGCGCCTGTATGACAAGGCGGAGGAGTATCTGCAGCGCGCCGTCGATCGCGGCGTGGTGACCCCGCTCATCCTGATCCGTCTGAGCCAGGCGCAGTTCGGACGAACGAACTACGACGACGCCGTCAAGAATGCCATCGAGGGGAGCGCCAACGACCCGACGATCGTCGAGGGCTACCTGGCGATCGGATCCGGCTACTATGAACTGGGCCTGTACAACGACGCGGTCTGGCCCTTGCGTACCTACACGCTGTATGCCAGCGACGATCCCCTCGGCTGGAGCTACCTCGGCCGCGCCCTGCTGCTGACCGGCGAGACCGAGGAGGCGTTGGTAGCGGTCGATCGCTCCCTGACCCTCAACGACCGGCATTCGCCCGCCTACACGGGGCGAGGCTACTACTACCTGATCCAGAAGGATGCTGCCTCGGCCCTGGAGCAATTCAACCAGGCGCGACGCTTCGGCTCGGACAACTATGAGCTGTATGTCGGTTTCGCCCGCGCGTACTACATGCTCGGGCGCAACCGGGAGGCGATGCTGCAGCTCAACGAAGCACTCAAGCTGGCGAATGAAGAGCGGAAGATCGGCAACCGCGAGCGGCGCAAGGGCGACGTCTACGTCCTCCTGGGGCTGGTCTACGAAGCGACCAATCCGCCTCTGCGGGAGGATGCCATCGTCAGCTGGAATTACGTCCTCGAGATGGGCGGTGCCTCGCCCGAGGCCCGGGCCCTCGCCGAGCAGCATTTGCAGGCGTTGACCGGCCGGGTGCCGACGCAGGGAGCGACGTGGACCCCCTCGCCGACCTTCTTCGGCGTCCTGACCCCCTCGCGCACCCCGACGCGGACCGTGACCCCCGGCCCGTCCCCGACGCCTGGGCCTTCACCGACGCCGACAGCCACCGGGTAGTTTGCCGCCGCCCGTCAGAACCGTCCGCGCTGTAGGTCGTGCGATGAAACACTGATCTCGGCGCCGGCTGGGCGCGGTTCAGGGCACCTGGGGACCGGGCCGGGTGCAGTATGATTGGCGGATGCGCCCTGTCCCAGGAACCTCCCATCCGCTAGCCCGTTCGGCGCTGCGCGCCGCCCTGATGCTGGGGTGCGCATCGGCGTTAGCCGGATGTTCGACGATGCAGCCCGCGACGGCGACCGTAACGCCAACGTCCGCACAGCGCCCGACCGCGACGCCGACGCTCACCCCTTCGTCTACCCCCATCCCGTCCCCGACGCCGATCCGCACACCTCCCGCACTGCCCGGCCCCTACCGGACCGCCCGGCTCAACCCGATCGACCAGCCGGCCACCTACCTAGAGGATTCGTGCCAGTACCTGCGAATGAAATGGGACCCCGAGAACGCCGTCCCCGGCACCATCGTCATCCCCATCATGTTCCACGGCATTCCCGCTAATCAAACCACCGACCCGAACGAAATCAACCAGCTCCAATTTGAGAAACTGATTGCCGACCTGCAAGAACAGGGCTTCGAGGCCATCACCATCAGCCAACTGGCCGACTTCCTCGAAACCAACGCCAAAATCCCCCCGCGCTCCTTCGTCATGATCCTGGATGATCGCCGCCCAGGCACGGCCTTTGCCACCTTCCTGCCCGTGCTGGAAGCCAACAAATGGCGCATGAGCCTGGCCTGGCCCATCGGCTACGGTGATGACAGCACGGACAAGAAGCCCGCGACCTATGTAGACAGCGACCCCATGGCTGGCACCTACGCCAACCTGTGGGCGCAAATTGAGCATTACTACGAAAGCGGCTATTTTGAAGTCGAGTTGCACGGCTATTATCACAACTTCCCTATGAGCAACGACTCGACCGACGACTACCTGCGCCAGGAACTGGTACAGTCGATGGTCGAGTTGGAAGCCCACTTTGGCCGCCGCCCGGTCGCAATCATCTGGCCGGGGGGCGGATTTGCCAGACGACCGGTGGAAGCTGCCCGCGTGGCCGGCTACCGGGTAGGGTTCACGATCAATCCGCGCGGGCCACTCATGTTCAATTGGATTCCCCAGGCCCAAGCACGCGACCCCATGCGCCCGGTCTATCTCCCTGAAGGCCCGGCTGGTGACCCCCTTCTGACCCTGCCGCGCTACTGGCCCAGCCAGGTAAGCGGCGAAGTCGATAACATCCGCCTGATGGGCAAAGAAGCTGCCGCCCTTGCCGAAGCCAACAAAGCCAACGAGCTGGCTTACTACGACATCGTATGTGCGCCGGACTACGGCC